>WYBP01000001.1 GCA_011525845.1 Gemmatimonadaceae bacterium
TCGACGTGAACGAACCGGTGATCACCCCCGAGGCGTTCGTCGTCCCCACCGGCTGCGTCAGCGAGTTCCCGGTGCCGCTCACCGTGAAGGTCGCCGCCAGGCCCGAGATCGGGTTGCCGTTCGCGTCCCGCGCCGTGATCGTGACCGTGCTCGCTCCGCCGCCGGCCGTGATCGGACTCGACGCGGTGACGAGCGAGTTCCCCGCGGAGAGCGGACCCGGGTTGACGACCACCACCGGCTGCGCGGTGATCGGCGTGCTGCCGATGGTCACGACGACCGTCTTGCTCTGCGCCACCGTCGACGTGAAGGAACCCGTGATCACGCCGGAGGCGTTCGTGGTCCCGACGGGCTGCGTCAGCGAGTTCCCCGTGCCGCTCACGGTGAAGCTCGCGGCGAGTCCGGGGATCAGGTTGTTGAATGCGTCGCGTGCGGTGATGGTGACGGTGCTCGCCGCACCGCCGGCGGTGATCGGGGTCGTCGCCGTCGCCGATGAGGTCGCCGCGGAGACCGCGCCCGGATTCACGGTCACCGCGGCCGTCTGCGTGATCACGGTACCGTTGATCGTCGCCGAGACCGTCTTCGCACCGGCGCCGGTGGAGGTCAGGGTGGCCGTCGCCACGCCGCTGCCGTTGGTCAGCTCGGTGGTGTCGGTCAGGGTGTTCCCGGTCCCGGTGGCCGCCAGGACGACGGTGGCCCCGCTGATCAGGTTGCTGTTCGCGTCGCGCGCGGTGACGGTGATGGTGCTCCCCGCCCCGCCCGCGGTGATCGGGCTCGTCGCGGTGATCGTCGAGGTGGTGGCGGAGACCGGGCCGGGCACCACGGTCACCACGGCCGTCTGCGTGACCGCCGTGCCGTTGATGGTGGCCGAGACGGTCTTGGCGGCCGCGACCGTCGAGGCGAGCGTGCCGGTCGCGACGCCGCCGCCATCGGTCGCGCCGGCGGGCTGCGTGAGCGTGTTCCCGGTGCCGGTGGCCGCCAGGACGACGGTGGCCCCGCTGATCAGGTTGCTGAACGCGTCCCGCGCGGTGACGGTGATCGTGCTCGTCGGGCCGCCCGCGGCGATCGACGCGGGTGCGACCGCCACGGTGGACTGCGCCGCCGAGACGGCGGCCGGCACCACCGTGACCGTCGCCGTGGGCGTGATGAGCACGCCGCCGATGGTCGCGGAGACCGTCTTCGTCTCGGCGACCGTGGACGCGATGGTCCCGGTGGTGACCCCACTCCCGTTCGTGGCGGCGGGCTGGACGAAGGTGTTCCCCCCACCGGTGGAGGAGAGCACCACCGTGGCGCCGCTGATCAGGTTGCTGAAGGCGTCACGCGCCGTCACGGTGATCGTGCTCGTGGGAGCGCCCGCCGTGATGGAGGTGGGCGAGGCGCTGATCGTCGAGTTCGCCGCCGAGGGCGCCCCTGGGTTGACCGTCACGCTCGGCGTGGTGCTGAGCACCGTCCCGCCGACCGTCACGGTGACGGTCTTCGCCTGCGCCACGGTCGACGTGAACGACCCCGTGATCACGCCGGACGCGCTCGTGGTCCCCACCGGCTGCGAGGGCGTGTTCCCCGTGCCGGTGAGCGTGAAGCTCGCCGTGAGGCCCGGGATCGGGTTGCTGAACGCGTCGCGCGCCGTGATGGTGATGGTGCTCGCCGCGCCCCCGGCGGTGATCGGCGTCGACGCCGTGACCGTCGACACCGACGCGGAGACCGCGCCCGGGTTCACGACCACGGTCGGCTGCGTGCCGAGGACCGTCGGCCCGTCGATCGTCACCACCACCGTCTTGGATCCGGCGCCGGTGGAGGTGAACGAACCGGTGATCACGCCGGACGCGTTCGTGGTGCCCGCCGGCTGCGTGAGCACGTTCCCGGCGCCACTCACGGTGAAGGTCGCGGTCCGCCCGGGGATCGGGTTGTTGTTGGCGTCACGCACCGTGATCGTGACGGTGCTCGCGCCACCCCCCGCCGTGATCGGGCCCGAGGCCGTGACCAGCGACTGCACCGCGGAGGGGGCGCCCGGCGTCACGGTGAGTGCCGCGGTCTGCGTGATCGCCACGCCACTGATGGTCGCGGAGATCGTCTTCGACTCGGCCACCGTCGACGACACGGTGCCCGTGGTCACGCCGCTCGCGTTGGTCACCGCGGGCTGACCGTACGAGTTCCCCGCGCCGGTGGCGGAGAGCACCACCGTCGCGCCGGGGATCAGGTTGTTGAAGGCGTCGCGCGCGGTCACGGTGACGGTGGTCGTCGGCCCGCCGGCGGTGATCGTGCCCGGTGAGGTCGAGACCGTCGAGTTGCCCGCCGAGGGCGCCGCGGGGCTCACCGTCACCACCACGGGGGTCGTGATCGCCACGCCCCCCGCGGTCGCGGAGACGGTCTTCGCCTCGGCCACCGTCGAGCCGATCGCGCCGATGGCCGTGCCGTTCGCGTCGGTGTTGGAGGCGGGCTGCGTGATCGCGTTGCTCGTGCCGGTCGACGAGATCACCACGGCCGCGCCCGGGACCGCGTTCCCGAACGCATCGCGCGCGACGACCGTGAGGATCGAGGCGCCGCCGCCGGCCGTGATCGTTGTCGGGGCCGCCGAGATGGTGGACGTGCTCCCCGAGATGGCGGCGGGCGTGACGGTGACCGTCGCGGTCTGCGTGACGCCCACCGCGCCGATGGTCGCCGAGATCGTCTTCGCCTGCGCCACCGTGGACGAGATGGTGCCCGTGGCGACGCCGCTCGCGTTCGTGACGGACGCGGGCTGCGTGAGCGAGTTCCCCGTGCCCGTCGTCGCGAGCGTGACGGCCGCGCCGGCGACGGGGTTCCCGTTGGCGTCGAGCGCGGTGACGGTGATCGTGCTCGTCGCGGCGCCCGCCGCGATGCTCGTGGGGGAGGCCACGACCGTGGACTGCGCCGCGGACACCGGGCCCGCGACGACGGTCACCGGCGCGGTCTGCGTGATCGCCGTCCCACCCACGGTCGCGGAGACGGTCTTGGTGCCCACCGCCGTGGAGGAGATGGTGCCGGTCGCGACGCCGCTCGCGTTCGTCACCGCGGCCGGTTGCGTGAGGGAGTTCCCCGTGCCGGTCGCGGCGAGGACGACGTTGAGCCCGGAGATGGGGTTCCCGTTCCCGTCGCGCGCCACGACCGTGATGGTGCTGGTCGGGCCGCCGGCCGCGATCGACGTCGGCGACGCGGAGACGAGGGTCTGGGCGGCCGAGACGGCGCCCGGCGTCACGGTGACGGTGGCCGTGGGCGTGATGGGCGTGCCGTTGATCGTCGCGGAGATCGTCTTCGCCTCCGCGACCGTCGAGGCGATGGTGCCCGTCGCCACGCCACTCGCGTTCGTGGTGCCGGCGGGCTGCGTCAGCGTGTTGCCGGTGCCGGTGGAGCTCAGCACCACCGTGGCGCCGCTGATCACGTTGTTGCTCGCATCACGCGCGGTGACGGTGATCGTGCTCGTCGCGGCGCCGGCGACGACGCTGCCCGGCGCCGCCGAGATCAGCGACTGGGCGGCCGAGACGGCGCCGGGCACCACCGTCACCACCGCGGTCTGCGTCACGCCGGTGCCGTTGATCGTCGCCGAGACGGTCTTGGCGGCGGCGACGGTGGAGGAGATCGTCCCCGTCGCCACGCCGCTCGCGTTCGTCAGGCCGACCGGCTGCGTCACGGTGTTCCCGGCGCCGGTCGCGGAGAGGACCACCGTCGCGCCGGGGATCGGGTTGCCGCTCACGTCGCGCGCGGTGACGGTGATCGTGCTCGTCGGCCCCCCCGCCGCGATGCTGGTGGGCGATGCCGTCAGCGTCGAGAGCCCTGGCGAGACGGCACCCGCCGTGACGGTCACGACCGCGTTGTCCGTGATCGCGACCGCGTCCGCCGTCGCGGTGATCGTCTTCGCCTCGGCCACCGTGGACGCGATCGTGCCCGTCGCCACGCCGCTGGCGTTGGTGACGGCGGCCGGCTGCGTGAGCGTGTTCCCGGTGCCGGTGGCCGCGAGCACGACGGTCGCGCCCTGGATCGGGTTGTTGCTGCCGTCACGCACGGTCACCGTGATCGTGCTCGTGGCCGCCCCCGCGACGATCGAGGCCGGGGCGGCGTCCACGATCGACTGTGCCGCCGAGATCGGGCTCGGCACGACGGTCACGGTCGCGGTCTGCGTCACGGCCAGGCCGCCGATCGTCGCGGAGACGGTCTTGGCCTGCGCGACCGTGGACGAGAGCGTGCCCGTCGCCACGCCGCTCGCGTTCGTCACCGCTGCGGGTTGCGTCAGGGTGTTCCCCGTGCCGGTCGCGCTGAGGATCACCGTCGCGCCCGCGATCGGGTTCCCGCTCCCGTCGCGTGCGGTCACGGTGATGGTGCTCGTCGCGTTGCCGGCGGCGATGCTCGTCGGCGACGCCGTGACGGTCGAGAGCGACGCGGAGGGCGAGTCGGGGATGACCGTCACGGTCGCCGTCTGGGTGACGCCCGTGCCGTTGATCGTCGCCGAGACCGTCTTCGCCTCGGCCACGGTCGAGGCGATGGTGCCCGTGGCCACGCCGCTCGCGTTGGTCACCCCGGCCGGTTGCGTGAGCGTGTTCCCGCTCCCGGTGGCGGCGAGCACGACCGTCGCGCCGGGGACCAGGTTCCCGTTGGCATCGCGCGCGGTGACGGTGATCGTGCTGCTCGGGCCGCCCGCCGAGATGGATCCGGGCGAGGCCGTGAGCGTCGAGGTGGCGGCGGCGACGGCGCCCGGGCCGACGGTCACGACCGCGGTGCCCGTGATCGCGACGCCTGCGGCCGTCGCGGAGATCGTCTTCGACTCGGCCACCGTCGAGCTGAAGGCACCGGTGGCGACACCGGCCGCGTCGGTCACGGCGCCAGGCTGCGTAATCGAGTTGCCGCCGCCGGTGGCGGCGAGCACGACGGTCGCGCCCGGCACCACGTTGCTGAACGCGTCGCGGGCGGTGACGGTCACGATCGTCGCCGACGAACCCGCGGTGAGCGTCGTCGGCGAGGCGGAGACGGTGGAGGTCGTGGCGGAGACGGCGGCCGGCGTCACGGTGACGGTCGCGGTCTGCGTGATGGCCACGCCGCCGATCGTGGCCGAGATGGTCTTGGCCTGGGCGACCGTGGAGGCGATGGTGCCCGTCGCCACGCCGCTCGCGTTCGTCGTGCCGGCGGGCTGCGTGAGCGTGTTCCCCGTCCCGGTCGCGGCGAGGACCACCGCGGCGCCCTGGATGAGGTTGTTGTTCGCGTCGCGTGCGGTGACGGTGATCGTGCTCGTCGGCGCGCCGGCGACGATCGAACCCGGCGAGGCGATCACGGTGGATGTCGCCGCCGACGGTGCACCCGGCACGACGGTCACCGCCGCGGTCTGCGTGATGGCGGTGCCGCCGATCGTCGCGGAGATGGTCTTCGCCTGCGCGACGGTGGAGGCGATGGTGCCCGTGGCGACGCCGCTCGCATTGGTCACCGCGGCGGGCTGCGTGAGCGTGTTCCCGCTCCCCGTGGAGGCGAGCACCACGGTGAGTCCGGGGATCGGGTTGTTGTTCGCGTCGCGCGCGGTGACGGTGATGGTGCTCGTCGCCGACCCCGCGACGATGCTCGCGGGAGAGGCCGAGACGAGCGACTGCGCGGCGGACACGGCGCCGACCCCGACGGTGACGGTCGCCGTCGGGGTGATCGTCACGCCGTTGATGGTCGCGGAGACGGTCTTCGCCTCGGCCACCGTGGAGGCGATCGTGCCCGTGGCCACGCCGCTCGCGTTCGTTGTGCCCGCGGGCTGCACGATCGTGTTCCCCGTGCCGGTCGACGCGAGCACGACGGTCGCGCCGCTGATCACGTTGTTGTTCGCGTCGCGCGCGGTGACGGTGATGGTGCTCGTCGCGGGGCCGGCGACGATGGTCGCCGGGGACGCCGAGATCAGCGACTGGGCGGCAGAGACGGTGCCGGGGACCACGGTGACGGACGCCGTCTGCGTGATCGCCACGCTGCTGACGGTCGCGGAGACCGTCTTCACGGCGGCGGCGGTGGAGGCGATGGTCCCCGTGGCGACCCCACTCGCGTTCGTCACGGCGGCGGGCTGCGTGAGCGTGTTCCCGCTCCCGGTGGCCGCGAGCACGACCGTCGCGCCGGGGACCGGGTTGCCGTTCGCGTCCCGCGCGGTGACGGTGATGGTGCTCGTCGCGCTCCCCGCCACGATGCTCGTGGGGGAGGCCGTGACCGTCGTGAGCGCGGCCGAGACCGCGCCCGCGGTGACCGTGACGATGGCGTTGTCCGTGATCGCGATCGCGTTCGCCGTGGCGGTGACGGTCTTCGCCTCCGCGATCGTCGACGCGACGGTGCCCGTGGCCACGCCGCTCGCGTTGGTCACGGCGGCGGGCTGCGTGAGCGTGTTGCCCGTGCCCGTGGCGGCGAGCACCACGGTCACACCCGGGATCGGGTTGCTGTTCGCGTCGCGGACGGTGACGGTGATCGTGCTCGTCGCGGCGCCCGCGACGATGCTCGCCGGCGCGGCGTCGACGGTGGACTGCGCGGCCGAGATGGCGCCGGGCACGACGGTCACGGCCGCGGTCTGCGTGACGGCCAGCCCGCCGATGGTCGCCGAGACCGTCTTGGCCTCCGCGACGGTGGAGGCGATCGTGCCGGTGGTGACGCCGGCGGCGTTCGTGACGCCGGCCGGCTGCGTGATCGTGTTCCCCGTGCCCGTGGACGCGAGGAGGACGGTGGCGCCCGCGATCGGGTTGCCGTTCGCGTCGCGCGCCGTGACGGTCACCGTGCTCGTCGCGCTCCCGGCGACGATGCTGGCGGGGGACGCCGTCACGGTGGACTGCGATGCGGAGACCGTGCCCGCGAAGACGCTCACCACGGCGGTCTGCGTGACCGCGACGCCACCGATCGTGGCCGAGACGGTCTTCGAGCCGGCGGTCGTGGACGAGATCGTGCCCGTCGCCACGCCGCTCGCGTTGGTGACTCCCACGGGCTGGACGATGGTGTTCCCCGAGCCGGTGGCGGCGAGGACCACGGTGACCCCGGGGACCACGTTCCCGTTCACGTCACGCGCGGTGACGGTGATGGTGCTCGTGGGTCCGCCGGCCGAGATCGAGGTAGGCGAGGCGGACACCGTGGAGGTGCCGCCCGCGACCGCGCCCGGCCCGACGGTGACCGTCGCCGTCGCGGTGATCGCGATGCCGCCGGCCGTCGCCGAGATCGTCTTCGACTCCGCGACGGTCGAACCGAAGGCGCCCGTGGCGACGCCGGCCGCGTCGGTCACCGCGCCGGGCTGCGTGATCGAGTTCCCCGTGCCGGTGGCGCTGAGCACCACCGTCGCACCGGGCACCACGTTGTTGAACGCGTCGCGCGCGGTCACCGTGATGACCGCGGCGGCGCCCCCGGCGGTGAGCGTGGTCGGCGCCGCGCTCACCGTGGAGTTGGCGGCGGAGACCGCGGCCGGAGTCACCGTCACCGTGGCCGTCTGTGTCACCGACACGGCACCGATGGTCGCGGAGACCGTCTTCGCCTGGGCGACCGTCGAGGCGATGGTACCCGTCGCGATGCCGCTCGCGTTCGTCACGGCGGCCGGCTGGGTGATCGTGTTCCCCGTGCCGGTCGCGGCGAGCACGACGGTCGCACCAGCGACCGGGTTGCCGTTGGCGTCGCGCGCCGTGACGGTGACGGTACTCGTCGCGGCCCCGGCGACGATGGATGTTGGCGCCGCGACCACCGTCGAGGTGGTGGCCGAGACGGCCCCCGACACCACCGTCACCGCCGCGGTCTGCGTGATCGCCGTGCCTCCGGCCGTCGCGGAGACGGTCTTCGTCCCGATCTCCGTGGAGGCGATCGTGCCGGTCGCGATCCCGCTCGCGTTGGTCACCGCGGCGGGCTGCGTGAGCGTGTTGTTGTTCCCTGTCGCGGCCAGGGCGACGCTCACCCCGGGGATCGGGTTGTTGTTCGCGTCCCGGACGGTGACGGTGATCGTGCTCGTGGCCGTCCCCGCCACGATGGAGGTCGGCGACGCGGCGACCAGCGACTGCGCCGCCGAGATCGCGCCGACGGTCACCGTCACGGTGGCCGTCTGGGTGATCGCGGTGCCGTTGGCCGTCGCCGAGACCGTCTTGGTCGCGGCCACGGTGGACGAGAGCGTCCCGGTCGCCACGCCGCTCGCGTTCGTCACGCTCGCCGGCTGCGTGAGCGTGTTCCCGGTGCCGGTCGCGGCGAGCACGACGGTGGCGCCGGGGATCACGTTGCTGAACGCGTCCCGCACCGTGACGGTGATCGTGCTCGTGGCCGCCCCGGCCACGATGCTGGTCGGTGCCCGCGTCAGCGTGGAGGTCGACGCCGACACCGCGGCGGGCACGACGGTCACGGCGGCGGTCTCCGTGACCGCCGTGCCGTTGATCGTGGCCGAGATGGTCTTGGTGGCCGCGACGGTCGACGAGATGGTGCCCGTCGCGACCCCGCTCGCGTTGGTCACGCTCGCCGGCTGCGTCAGCGTGTTCCCGGTCCCCGTCGCGGCGAGCACGACGGTCGCGCCCTGGATGGGATTGCCGTTGGCGTCGCGCGCCGTCACGGTGATCGTGCTGGTGGCCGCGCCCGCAGTGAGTGACGCCGGGGCGACCGCGACGCCCGACTGCGCGGCCGAGACGCCGCCGACGTTCACCGTGAACGGTGCGCTCGTGGCGCTCGTGAGCGCCCCCGAGGTCCCGACCAGCGTGTACCCGGCGCCCGCACGGTCCACGGAGAGCCCGGCGAACGAGACGAGGCCCGCGATCGCGTTGCGAGTGAGGGTGCCGCTCAGCGTCCCCGCATTCGGGTTCGTGCCGATCGCGACGGTCACCGCGTCGGAGAAGACGAGACTCCGGTTCCCGAGCGAGTCCAGCACCTGCAGCTCGGGCGCGGGGGTGATCGTCGCGCCCGCCACCACGGTGCTCGGCTGCGTCGTGTACGCGAGCCGCGTGGCCGGGGCGGCCACGACGCTGAGCACCGGCTGCTGCGTGGCGACGATGCCGTTCACCGTCGCGGTGATCGTGCGCGCTCCGGCGACGGTGGCCCCGACCGACCCCGTCGCGATGCCGTTCGCGTTGGTGGTCGTGGCGGGCTGGGCGATCGCGTTCCCCGCCGGCGCCATCGCGAGCGTCACGGTGCGCCCACGGATCACGTTCCCGAAACCATCGCGCGCCGTGACCGTCACCGTCGCGGGGGTGTCACGCGACGCCGCCACGGTGGTCGGTGCGAGCGCCACGAGCGTCTGCCCCGCGTTCACCGCGCCCGGGCGTGCCGTCGCGATGAAGCCCACCGGAGCCGCCACACGGGTCGCGCGCGCGGTCTGAGTGCTGTCGGTCGGCGTGACGGTCGTGCCGAGGGTCCACGAGGTGGTCGCGATCCCCTGCGCGTTGGTCGTGGAGGTGAGCGGAGCGACCGATCCGCCACCCGTCACCACGCTCCAGGTGACGAGCTCTCCGGCCACGGGGTTGCTCAACGCATCGCGCACCACCACGGCCAACGGCGTTGCAAGGGTGGCACCGACGGTGTCCGCCTGTGCGTACCCGTCGTGCACAGCCATCTGCGTCGCGCCGCCGACCGTCGCGCTAGAGGTGAACACCACCGAGGCCGGACCCGTCGAGAGCGTCGCGGCCGCCGTGGTGGTCTGCGAGCCGGCGCTCGCGCCGAGGGTGCGCACCGTGCTCGCCACGCCGGACGCGTCGGTGACCGAGCTCGTCGGGTTCACGGAACCGCCCCCCGCGACACTCCAGTTCACCGTCACGCCCGCGACGGGGTTCCCGTTGACGTCGGTGATCCGCGCCTCGAGCGGCGTCGCCAGCGTCGTACCGACGGGGCCCGTCAGGTTGTCGCCCGAGAAGCGCGTGAGCAGTGCACTCGGCCCGGCGGTGCCCGTCGCGCTGAACGTGACGGGGCTTCCGGTGAGGCCCGTCGCACTGGCGGTGAGCCCGTTGGCGCCGGCCGTGGCGCCGAGCTGCCAGGAGGTGAGCGCCGAGATCCCGTTGGCGAGGGTCACCACGGGCGCCGTGGGCGCGATCACGCCGCCACCGCCCGTGACCGCCCAGGTCACCGACACCCCGGCGACCGGGTTGCCGCTCGCGTCGCGCGCGATCACCGAGGGCGGCGTCCCGACCGTCGCGCCCGCGATGGCGGTCTGTCCGCCTCCCGCCTGGAGCGCGAGCTGTGTCGCCGGGCCCGCCGTGATCGTGATGGTGCCCGATGTGGCGCTCGTGAGCCCGGTCGACGCGAAGCTGAGCGTGCGCGGGCCGACCGTGCCCGTGATCCGCAGTCCGCTGAAGATCGCGGCACCGGTCGCACTCGTCACCACCGTGGACGTGCCGCCGAGCGTGCCGCCGCCGGTGGCGATCGCCGCGGTGACCGTCACCCCGGACTGCGCGACGGGATTCCCCGCCCCGTCCTGCAGCTGCACCACGGGCTGCGTCGCGAACACCGCGCCGTTCGCCGCGGTGGACGAGGGCGCGGTGGTGATCCCGATCCGCGCCGCCGTGCCCGCGCCGAGGGTGATCGGGGTGGAGACGAGGCTCGGCAGGGAGAGCGCGTCGAAGGCGAGCGTGTAGGCGCCCCCCGGTCCGCTGATGGCGAGCCCGGAGAAGGTCGCGACGCCCATCGCGCTCGTGCTCGCCGTCGCGTTCGCGAGTGTCGCGCCCCCCGGTCCGGTCGCCACTGACGCGGTGACCGTGGTGCCCGCCGTGGTGACCGCGTTGCCGAAGGCGTCCTCGATCACGAGCACCGGCTGCTGCGTGAGTGCGATGCCGCTCGCGCCCGTGCTCGACGGCGCGGTGAGGAAGCGCATCGCCGCGGCAGGCGCCGGTGTCACCGCCAGGGTCGTCAGGCTGTTCCCGGCCGTCAGCCCGGTCGCGCTCGCGACCAGCGTGAGTCCGCTGGCCACGCGCTCCACGCGCACGGCGGGGAAGGAGGCGACGCCCGCGTCCGCGTTCACGGTGGTCGTCCCGAGCAGCGTGGCGCCCGCGCCGTTCGGCGCGAGCGCGAGCGTCACCGCGCCGGTGAAGGATGTGGCGACGTTCCCGAGTCCGTCACGCGCCGTGACCTGCACGGTTGGAGCGATCGCAACGCCGGCGACCACCGACGCCGGGATCGTCCCGACGGTGAGCGACTGCGCCGTCGCGGGGAGCACGTCGAATGGCGCCGTGGTCACGGAGAGCGCGCCCGTGCTCGCCACGAGCGTGTAGCCGACGCCCGACCGGTTGATCGAGAGGTCGGTGAAGGTCGCCACGCCCTGCACGGCGGTCACCGTCGCCGTCCCGCTCAGCGCGCCGCCGCCGGGGTTCGCGCCGAGCGCCACGGTCACGGCCCCGGTGAAGCTGGTGAGCGTCGCGCCCGAGGCGTCCTGGGCCGCGATCCGCACGGCGGGCGCGATCGCGGTGCCCGCGGTGGTCGCGGACGGTGCGCCGATGACGCCGAGCCGCGTGGGGGGGAGCGCCGTGCGGAAGTTCGCGCCGCTGGAGCTGAGGGGAACCCACGCGCTCACGCGCCCGGTCTGGTCCACCGTCCGCGCCTGCCAGCGGTAGGCCACATCGTCGGTGAGGCCGAGGGTCGAGACGAGGGTCGCGGTCCCCGATGCAACCGGTGCGCTCGATGCGGTCGCGACGTTGGAGAACGCCGTGCCCACCGGGCGCACCTCGACGTCGAGCCGCACCTGGTCCCCGGGGTCCGGGTCGGTGATCGTGGCGCCGAGCCGCACGATGGTCTCGTCGGTGGTCCCGCCATCCACGATCGCCGTCGTGCCGTCGCTCCGGCGTTGCACGAGGAGGGTCGGCGGGGCCGGCGCTTCCGGCACGGCCACCGCGAAGTCGGCGGCGCCGGCCGCATTCCCGCCGAAGGTCGCCCAGGCACTCGCGCGCCCGGTGACATCGACGGCACGCACCTGCCAGTGGTAGTCCGTGTCGTCGAGCAGGCTGGTGACCACCTGCGTGAAGAGCGGGCCACGTCCCAGCGCGCTGGTCGCGGTCGCGACGCCGGAGAGGGCGGTGGTCGCGGGGCGCAGCTCGAGCTCGAGGCGGAGCGAGTCGAGGTCGGGGTCCGCGAGCGACGCCTGCAGCCGGACGCTGCGCGCCGGGATCGTCGCGCCCACATCCACGACCACCGCGCCCACGTCGTCGGTGCGCTGCACGAGCCCCGTCGGGAGCGTCGGCGGACGAGGCCGCCCAACGACGAGGTCGAACGCCCCCGTGGCCCGTGCGGTGGTGCTCGTGACCTCGACGACGTAGTTGCCGTTCGTTGGGAGCCGCACGTAGCGCACGCAGGCGCCCGACCCCACCACAGCGCAGGTCGCGCTCTCGGCGATCGGCGTCGGCGTGCCCTCGCGCTCGAGTGCGACCGACACGGCGAATGCGGCCGAGGTGAGCTGGACCGTCACCGAGTCGTTCAGGTTGCCGGCGAAGCGGTAGCGCTTGACGAAGCGGTCGGCCTGCCGCGCCGAACCGCAGTCGGCATCGGTGATCGTGCCGGTGATCGTGGCGGGGATCGAGGGGAGGTCGGTGACGGCGCAGGGCTGCACGCGGAAGCGCACCGGGACCAGCAGCTGCGGCGCTTCGGGTCCCTCCGACGTGAAGCGGAGGGTGTCCAGGTGCTCGCCCTCGGCGAGTCCCGCGGGGTCCAGCGTGATGGAGAAGCTGCCGGGTGCCGCGCCCGTGGTCCCGCTCAGCGCGAGCCAGGGACTGCCGCGTTGCGCCAGGACGCTGTAGCGCAACCGCGTGCCGACGCCCTCGATCTCGGTCTCCGCAGCGGTCGTTCGCATGGCGCGGGAACCCACGCGGGCCGAGTCGACGAGTTCGACAGGGGACACGACCAGTGTCCCGAACTCCCCCGGGCGGAGGAGTTCGTCGAGCCGGCAGGTCGTGAGCGTTGTGGTGGCGAACAACACCACCAGTGCAGCGAAGAGCCGACGGGTTGTTGCGGGGACGCGAATCACCCGGGAGGCAGCGCGGATGGCGGGCCGCCCGGAGTACAGCACTGCACGTTCGACATCGTTACTCCACAATGACTTAGCGGCACCGATGGGAAAGCGCCGGTCGACTGAAGATGCGGTGGACCGGGAAGCGCGACAAGGTGGACGGGACTTGGACTACTTCTATAGAGTGTCCCTGCAAGCCCCGTGCTCAGCGCTTCATGTACTTCCAGTTCCTCGACTTACCGTCGGCCAGCCACTCCATGGCGGTGGCCAGCCGCCGCGCCCGGGTCGCCTCGGCCTTGGCCTCGGTGATCCACTCGATGTACTCGCGCCGGTGGCTCGGTGGGAACGCGGCGAAGTGCTCGGCCGCGCGCTTGTTCCTCGAGAGCGCGGCGCGGAGGTCGGCGGGCACGCGCACGGTCTTCTTCTTCGCGGCGGTGCGCCTGGGCGTGCGCGTGACCCCCGCCTCGTTCAGCCGCATGGCCTGTTTCACGAGGTCCTTGAGGCGCGCACGGCTCGGGAGGTCATCCACCGAGGTGAGGCGACCGAAGTCCCCCATCGCCTCCGCGTTCCGGCTCGACGCTCCGAGCAGCTGCTCGCCCTTCCAGAAGCCGAAGACGCAGTGCTGCTTGAAGGCCGCCATGTGGCAGAGCATCCCGCGATACTCGAAGCTCGGCATGCGCCACTTGATCGTCTCCGCCACACCGGGACAGGCCTCGTGCACCGTGGCCCGCAGGCGCGTGAGGATCGGCCGCGCGAAGGGCTGCGCCTTCGCGATGTAGTCGTCGACCCGCTGATCCCGCTGCGCCACGCCGCCCTCCGGTGATCCGATGAGGCGGGGAAAGGTATCGCCGTCGACGACGCGTGCTATTCCGCCGGGCAGGCACGCTTCCTATGTTTGCGGCGGAATGTCCACCCTCACGGGAGTACCGATGCTGCGTCCGCTCCTCGTCTCTTCGCTGCTCGTGCTGGCCGCAGCGCCGGTGGCCCAGGCGCAGGGACTGCGCGACCGGCTCTCCGACCTGTTCACGTTCGGCAGCTGCGGCCAACCTCTCTGCCTCGACCTCGCGAACGCACACGGCAACCACTTCCTCCCGGCGGTGGACGCCGGGAACGCGACGGTGATCGGCTTCGTGACCGAGGCGCTGGCGAAGAGCGCCGCGAACATCCCCGTGAGCGCGACGAGCAGCGGCGCGACCTTCTCGATCGTGGACGGGCTTCCGGTCCGCACCTCCACCTCCGCCGGACCGGTGTTCGCCGAGCGCCCGCAGACCCTCGGCAAGGGGCGGTTGTTCGTCGGGACGAACGTCACGGGGATCCAGTACTCGACGCTCAACGGGGTGCCGCTCGACCGGCTGCAGCTCAACTTCGCGCACGAGGACGTGGGGAACCCCGGCCGCGGCGACCCGGAGTTCGAGAACGACGTCATCCGCACGGAGGTGGCGCTCAAGCTCGACCTGCTCGTGGCGTCGGTGTTCGCGACGTACGGGCTCACCGACTTCATCGACGTCGGCGTCGCGATCCCGCTGATGCGCGTCTCGATGCGCGGGGCGAGCGTCGCGCAGATCGATCCGTTCGGCCCGCTCCCGCCGCACCACTTCGGCGGGACCGACGCCGACCCGGTGCTGCGCGCCACGGCCGGCATCTCGGGCACGGCGTCCGGACTCGGCGACGTGGTCGGCCGGCTCAAGGTGAACCTCGGCCAGGGGCGGCGCGTCGGCGCGGCGCTCCTCTCCGAGGTCCGGTTCGCGACGGGGGATGAGGAGGACCTGCTCGGCAGTGGTGCCACGAGCGTGCGCGGGATGGGCGTCGTCGGTGCGCAGTTCGGCCGCTTCGCGCTCCACGGCAACGCGGGCTACATCGTCCGCACGGGAGAGCTGCAGAACGACGCCGTGCTGGCCACCGTGGGCTTCGACAACCTCATGACGGAGCGCGCGACGCTCGCGTTCAGCCTCATCTCCGAGACGCGCGTGGGCGAGGCGAAGCTCCTCCTCCCGCCGCCGATCGCGCTCGTCTATCCGTTCGAGCGCACCATCCAGTCCACGTCCATCCCCGACCGGAAGGACGACCGGCTCGACGCCTCGCTCGGCATGAAGCTCAACCTCCGCGGCGGCACCGTGCTCGTGATCAACGGCACCGTCCCACTGAAGAAGGCCGGAGTGCAGCCCGACTTCTTCTGGACCTCGGGGCTCGAGATCAGCTTCTAGCGGTCAGTTGTTCCGCGCGCCCTGCAGGATCCAGTCGCGCACCAGGCGGATCTGCAGCGCCGACATGAGCGTCGCCCCGGGCATCGGGCCGCCGCAGCTGGGGGAGACGGTCCGGACCTTCTCGTAGAGCACGCTCAGCGCGGTGTCGCTCGGCACCACGCGCGTGGCGCCGGCGCACGCGCCGAGCGTCGCCGGCTGGTTCACCGAGTTCGCGTACGTGAACGCGTGGCACGAGATGCAGCTGTTCCGCGTGTACACGTCCACGATGTTGTAGGCGTACGAGACCTCGACGTTGAGCGTCGCGGAGTTGGTCGCGGTGAACCCCGGGGTGGAGAACTGCAGCACGTGGGCGCCCGTGCCGAGCGTGTCCCCCGTGGTGCGCGTGCCGCGGATCCGCAGGCCGCTGAAGGTCGCCCGCCCGTTCACCGCACTCACCGTGAACGACCCGGACGCGCTCACGAGCGTGCCGTTGCCGGAGGCGAGCGTCACGGTGATCGGCGCGGACGAGCCCATCACGCGGTTGCCGAAGGCGTCGCGCACCTCGACCACGGGCTGCGTGGTGAAGACCGCGTTCGACACCGCGCCGGCGGGTTGCGTGAGCACGACGAGCCCGGCCGGTGCGTTCGCCGTCACGTCCACCGCGGCGGTCTGCGTGAGCGTCGTGGCGCCGTTCACCGTGGCGGAGATCGTCTTGAGCTCCGCCACCGACGAACTGAAGGCGCCCGTCGCGCGCCCCTGGGCGTCGGTGGTCGCCGTCGGCTGCGTGATGATGTTCCCGCTCCCCGTGGCGGAGAGCGAGACGGTCGCGCCCATCACCGTGCTCCCCGCCGCGTCACGGACGGTGACGGTGATGGTCGAGGAACTCACGCCGTTGCTCGGCGCGATCACGGTCGGGGACGCGGCGATCGACGACTGCGTGGCACTCGGCGGCCCCACGGTGCCGGTCGCGGTGAAGGTGACCGGACTCCCGGTCAACGTCGCACCGGTGACCGTCGCGGTCAGCGTGTTCGCGCCGGCGGCTGGCCCGAGTGTCCACGACCCGACGCGCGCGATGCCGTCGGCGCCGGTCGCGACGGTGGCCGACGGACCCACGGTGCCTCCCCCGCCCGTGACGGCGAAGGTCACCTGCACCCCCGCGACCGGGGCGTTCGTCCCATCCGCCACGCGCACCGCCGGGGCGACGGCCACCGCGGTGTTCACGGGCGCCGACTGCCCGTTCCCCGCGGAGGCGGCCATCGCTGCGGGCGCACCGCTCACGAGCACCCGCACCGTCCCCTGGAAGCCGTCGATGCTCGCGGTCAGGTCCGCTCCGCCGGATCCGACCCCGACCACGATTCCAGCCGCGTCGACGACCGCCACGGCCGGCGCCGACGTGGTCCACGTCGCGACGCGCTGCACGAGCAGCGCACCGCTCGCGTCGAGCGGGAGGGCGCGCACGACGGCGCTGTCCCCCACGCGGAGCAGGAGTGTGTCCGGCGTGACCCGCAACGAGTTCACCGCCCCGGGCGAGGAGACGCCCACCTCGGTGCAGCCGTAGCCGAGCGCGAGCACGGCCGCGGCCAGGAGTGCGGGGGTCGCCCATTGGCGGCGGCGAGGATGCCGGTGACTCATCGTGCGCTCCGGATCTGCTGGATCATCCAGCCGTTGGGCCCATTCTCGAGCGTGGCGACGATCTCCACGGGAAGGCGTTCGTTCCGTCGGTTGTCACGGCTGTAGAACTCGTACTGCCCGCTGATCGTCGCGGTCGCCGCGTTGCCGCGGATGTCGAGCGCGAGCACGCGCAGCGTCACCTTGAGCTGCTCGAGTGCGCGGAGGGTCTGGGCGAGCTGGGATTCCTGGTCCGGCTGGATGCCGGGATAGACCTTGCGGACCTCCGAGATCTGCCGCGACTCCAGCGCGCGTGCGTACCCCTGGATCGCCGCGTTCACCGCGACACTCGGCTCCAGCGCCGGTGCCGCGGGGCGCGACGGCTCCGGGGCCGGACGCGCCACGGTCTCCTCGGCCGCCACACGGACCGTGGTGCTCGACTCCTGACCATCCGCCGCCGCGAAGATCTGCGTGCTCCCCGCGCCGACCGCCGTCACCACGCCGCCGACGACCGTCGCCACGCGCGTGTCGCCACTCCGCCAGCTCACCGGCGCGTCCATCGCCTGTCCGTCGCTCCCCACCACCACCGCGGAGAGCCGCGCGGTGGTGCCGACGGTCATCGGTCCTGGCGCACCCGAGAGATTCACCGCCGCGGCGCGCGCGGCCGTCACCGCGATGGTCACCGCGCGGTCCACGCCGTCGATGCGCGCGATGAGGGTCGCATCGCCGGGCGAGAGCGCCGTCACCGCCCCGGTGGGCGTGACGCGCGCGCGCGCCGGGTCAGCGCTCGTCCAGCGCGCCGTCCGCCCGGAGAGCGGAGCGCCGCTCCCGTCGAGCGCGGTCGCGCGCAGCTGCGCGGTGCCACCGACGGTGAGCGAGGGAGGCACGCCATCCACGCGGATGCTGGCGACGCTCGCGGCGGTGCCGGACGCCGCGGGCGACGCGGGACGTCCGCCCGGCGGGGCGATCGTGAGCAGCGCCGACGACTCGACCCCTCCGGCCATCGCGCGGATCACGATGGTCCCGGGTGCGCGCGCCTCCACGAGACCGGTCGGCGAGACAGTGGCGATCGTGGGGTCCGCACTCGTCCACGCGACGGTGACGCTCGTGGGTTGACCGGCGGCGTCGCGCGCCGCGGCCGCCAGCTGCAGTGACTGGTTGACCTCGAGGTTGCCGGAGCTCGGTGAGACCACGAGGCTGCCCACCGTCGGCGCCGTCGCGGGTCCCGGCGCAGCGGTCGTCTCCGGGCCCGAGGCTGCGGACTCCCACGGCCGGAGGACGCCGAGCCCTCCGCCGATGACGACCACCGCCGCCAAGGCGGCCCAGAGCGGTGCCCGCGACTTCGGCGGCGGAGCGACGCGCGTCCGCTCGGCCGGGGGCGGTTGCGTCGCACCCCGCGTCCCCGCAGCGGTGGCTTTCGCGCGCGTCGGGATCGGGCTGCGCGGCGTCTTCACGCTCTCGAGGATGCGGCGATTGCCCCCCTTCATCGCGAGGTCGACGAGCTGCGTGCGCACCGGGTCGTCGAAGGAGAGCGAGACCCGCCCGATCTCCTCCACCGCGGCCTCGAGGTTCGGGAAGCGCTCCTCCGGCGTCTTCGCGAGCATGCGCAGCACCGCGGCGTGCAGCGCCGGGGGACAGTCGGGCCGCTCGTGGAGGAAGGGCGGTGGCGGCTCGTGGCAGTGCTGGTAGAGCAGGCTCACCATCGTCTCCCCGTTGAAGGGGAGGTGCCCGCTCAGCATCTGGTACGCCACGATCCCGAGCGAGTACTGGTCCGAGGAACCGGTGATCGGGCTCGCGGTCGCCTGTTCGGGGCTCATGTAGGTCGGCGTACCGATCGTCGCGCCGGTCATGGTGAGCCCGCTCAGCTCCGCGACCTTGGCGATGCCGAAGTCCGTGACGATCGGCTGCCCCTCGACATCGATCATGAGGTTGGCGGGCTTGATGTCGCGGTGCACCACGCCCTGCCGGTGCGCGTAGCCGAGCGCCTCGCCGACCTTGGAGAGGATGCTCTGGGCCATCGGGATGGGGAGCTTCCCGACCTCGCGGATGATCGTGTCGAGCGGCCGCCCCTCCACGAACTTCATCACGAAGTAGAGCAGCAGGTCGGTGTCGCGGACCGCGTAGATCGGGATGATGTGCGGGTGGCTCAGGTTCGCCGCCGTGCGCGCCTCGAGCTTGAACCGCTCCGCCATCCCCTCCCCCTCGAGAAGGGTGGGGAGCATCACCTTGATGGCGACCTTGCGGTCGAGCTGGAGGTCGTGCGCCAGGAAGACGCTCGCCATCCCACCCCGCCCGAGCTCGGCGAGGATCTCGTACTCGCCGAGCGCCGCACGGCGGAGCCGCTCGAGGAGCTGGTTGTGCATGAGCGCCGTCGCGCTCGCCGGCGTCATGCGGCGCGTGGCGGCGAACCCCTGCTCCGAGGATACGTCGGCACCGCAGTTCGAGCAGAACTGCGCGCCGGCGTCCACCGCGCGGCCGCACCGCTGGCAGCCGGAGAGGGCGTTCACCACTCAGCCACCGTGCTGCGCGGCCATGAACGCGATCCCGGGAGCGATCGCCCGGTGCCAGGCATCCTCGAGTGCGGGGCCCCACTCGGGGTCGAACTCGCGCACGGTCCGCAACAGGCTCTCCTCGAAGTGCGCGTACTGGGCGGGGGCGACGTCGAGGTCCTGCTTGTTGTGGCGCGCCGCGATCCGCTCCAGGAGCACCGGGTTGCGGCGCTTGGCGAAGGTGAAGAGCAGGCCCAGCCCGTGCTGGAGCAGCTTGTTCTGCCGGTCGAAGTCGGTGTGGGCGAACTTCGCCCGCGTCGCCGCGTCCGACTGGAGCAGCCGCTTGTAGAACGCCTGGAAGAACTGCTCGCTCGCGCAGCGGCGGAGGCTCTCCTCCGCGAGCTGGATCGTTTCGGCGGACAGGACATCGGGCGAGGCCACTCGCACTACTCCTTCACGGGAGGACGCGGCGCATGCACCGCTATAGAAGCGGTGCGCCGCACCACTTTACGCTCCGGCGGGACCCTCGGCAATGGCGCGAGGACGCGGGGCACGGGCGTGCTGGTCCGCGAAGACCGCCCGAAGGGCGTAGCGCATGGCCGCGCCCAGCAGGGGCGCCGGGTGCGCGTTCAGGAACTCGTCCGGCGACTCGACGTAGAGCCAGAAGATCTCCTTGCACTGCTCATCGGAGAGCTCGTCGATCCAGCTCGGGTCGGGCGGGACGGCGGGGGTGACGGACACGCGTTCTCCGCGGAGATGCTCGGGGACGGGATCAGTTGCCGCTGATGCCCAGCGCGCGCTGTACGCGTCGGCCCAGCAGGTGCTTGGCATAGTAGCCCGTGAGGCGACCCTCCGCGAGCACCGAGGCGCGGTCGATCAGCGCCGCGAGCTCCGCCGACGGGACCAGGTCCATCACGAGGTGCACGCGGTCCACCGCCCCCTCGTTCGCGACCTCGTGCGGGAATCGCACATCCACCAGCCAGGTCTCACCCGCCGCGAGCGGCACCCGGTGGTCGTCCACCGTGAATCGGACATCAGGATTCGTCACCACCGGCACGTGCAGCCGCACCAGGTCCTTCGCGATCGTGTGCAGCGGGTCCGAGTGCCGGAGGATGCGGCCCCCCGAACGCAGGCGCATGAGGCGCACCCGGTTCCGCTCCGCCGGGAACCGGTCGAGCACCTCCTGGAAGTACGGACAGAAGCTCAGCGCGGGCGTCGCCGCGAACGCGCCGCCCCTGCTGGTCTGCTCCCGCAGGTCGCCGCGCGGTGCCCAGAGGGCCACGGATTCCCACGCGCCATCGTGGTACGGACCCGCGTGCACGCTCCACCAGCTCTCATGCACGCGCGCCAGGTCGGCGGCGAGGCGCGCCGGGTCGAACGTCAGCTCCAGCCGGCGCGCGATCGGGTGACGCCGCAGGCCGTTCCGCAGCGCCTCACGCAGCAGGGACATGCTGCCCTCCCGCTCGCGCGCCGTGCGCCGGCGCGGACGCGGCACCGGCGATCCAGCGAAGGTCGGAGCGTGCGAACTCAGCGAGGCCCTCGCGCAGGGAGCGCGGCGGAGCGAAGTCCAGACCACCACGCCGCACCGACGTGAAGCGTGAGTCGCTGCAGTACCGCAGGACCTGAGCGGCCGATCGAGCCGTGGCTCCCACGACCTCCGTCGCGCGCGTCCCTCGCAGGAGAGCGGCGATCACCGCGACCGCGCGGCTCCGCCGTGGGAACCCCGTCGGCAACCCGAGCGCCTCCCGGATCGTGGTCGCCACCTCTCCCAGCGTGAGATCGGGCCCGTCGGCATAGTTGAAGACGTGCACGCCCGGGCCGAGCGCAGCCGCGTGCGCGTGGAAGGCCGCGACGTTCTCCACATGGGCGAAGGACTTCCGGTTGTCCCCGCTCCCGATCATCACGAACCCCGGGGCGGCCAGCTCGTGGAAGAGGCCGAGCATCCGACCCCGCACACCGGGGCCGAACACGATCGTCGGCCGGATGATGACGAGACTGCGCGTCGCATCCTCTCGAGCCCACCCCTCGAGGATGCGCTCCGCCTCCAGCTTGGTGCGCCCGTACGGCGAGCGCGGACGGCAGGGGGAGTCCTCGGTCCGCACGCCCCGATGCTGTCCGTAGACTGCGACCGTGCTGGTGAAGACGATCCGGCGGAGGCCCGCGCGCCGCGCGGCGCTCGCGACGGCGCGTGCGCCGCCGACGTTCGTCTCCTCGAACCGCTCCACCGGACGGGGTTCCGTCCCATGCTCCGCGGCGAGGAGGAAGAGCGTCTCCGCCCCCGCGAGCGCGCGCGCCACCGACGCCTCATCGCGCACGTCGGCGTGCTGCCACGCGTGCGGCGCCACGGTGCACGGCTGGCGGTCCGCGATCCGCACCGGCAGCCCTGCCGCGAGCAGGGCGCGCGCCAGCGCGCTGCCGATGAATCCCGATCCCCCCAGCAGGACGCGCGGTCGGTCGCTCACTCCCGCTCCGTCGCGGCGCGCACGTTCGCGCCCGCGCTCTCGATGACCGCATCGCGACGGAACGGGGAGACGAGGTGCGACAGCCAGCGCTCACGCACGCGCCATCCCTCCACACCCGTCCGCTCGGGCCGCCGCTCGGCGTCCACGGCGGTGCCGAAGAGGAAGTCCCAGAACGAGAAGAGGCCGCCGAAGTTCGTGTCCCGCACCGCGGGGTCGGTCGAATGGTGGGTCGCGTGGAACACCGGCGAGACGAGGATCTTCCGCGCCCAGCCGAAGCGCCACGGCAGGTTGGCGTGGTGGGTCGCGTCGATGAAGGCGAGCAGGAAGGAGTAGGGGAGCCACGAGACGGCCGGCGTCCCCAGCAGCAGGAGCGGGATGAAGGTCACCGTGTGCGCGAAGGCCTGGTCGATCGGGTGGTTCCGGTAGCCCGTCGCGAAGGTCAGCTGCTCCTGGCTGTGGTGCACGCGATGGAAGCGCCACCAGATGCGGGAGTGCTGCGCCCGGTGGATCCAGTAGCTGAGGAAGTCGAAGATCAGCAGGTAGGCGGGGATCCCGATCCAGAGCGGCGCGCTGCTGAGCAGCTCGACCCGCATCCAGGGGAACGCCTCGCGCGTGGCCACCGAGAGCGGCGTGTAGAGCATCACGATGTACACCACGAACACGAGGCGGTAGAGCACATCGGTGAGGAAGCGCCGGGAGGCGTACTGCTCCAGGCTCACGCCCGCGCGGCGCTCGAAGACCATCAGGATCGCCATGCACGCCGCGCCGATGCCGATCGCGTAGCGCAGTCCGCTCCCGAGCTCCGTGATCGGAAGCCAGGTCGCGAGCCACTCGAGCAGGGCGCGATTCAGGTCGTCCATGTCGGCGGTCGGCGCAGGCGGGAGTGCGATTGCGAGGGTGAACGGCGACCCCTAACATAGGCCACCGTTCCCGGGAGCGACACAACGTGCCTGTGGTCGATGACGTGGTCGTGCGTTGAGGGTCGTGCTCTTCGCCTCCGGCGGTGCGATCCCCGCAGAGGCCGTGCGTGCCCTGCGCGGCACGTGCGATCTCGTGGGGGTCGTGCGGCCGCGCGCATCGGTTGACGCGCGCGGCCCCGCCTGGCTCGCGCGCCGGGTGTGGCATGGCGCGCGAGCCCTCGCGCGACGCTCGAAGCAGGCAGGACCCGAGACGCGGGATCCGCTCGACTCCGTCATCGCGGAGTCGGCGCTCCCGGTCTGGCCGATGCGCGGGCCGAACGATCCGGCGCTCGAGGCACGACTCCGCGCCGCCGCCGTCGACGTCGCCTGCATCGCGACCTTCCCCTGGCGACTCGGCGCCTCGCTCCTCGGCGCCGCACGCGCCGGCACGCTCAACGTCCACACCTCGCTCCTCCCGCGGCACCGGGGTCCGACGCCGCTCTTCTGGACCTACCACGCCGACGATCGCGAGGCCGGCGTCACCATCCATCGCGCCGACTCCAGGATGGACGCGGGTCCGATCGTCGCGCAGGCACGCCTCCCCCTTCCGCGAGGCCATCCGGTGCGCACCCTCCACGCCGAGCTCGCGGAGGTGGGCGCGTCGCTCCTGCGTGACGCGGTGGTCTCGATGGCGGGTGGGACGGCGACGCTGCAGGCGCAGGACGAGCGCCTCGCGACGCAGGCGCCGCGCGTGCAGTCCGGTGAGCGGATGCTGGGTGAGGACTGGGGTGCCGAGCGGACCTGGCACTTCCTCGCGGGCCTCGCCGGGATGTACCGCGAGCCACTGTGGTGCGACGGGCGCGAGGTGCGGTACCGCGAAGTGCCCGGCTACACGGGCGGTTCCCCGCTCGCCGTGCCAGGCGTCGTGACGCGTGCGACCACGGGACCCGGGTGGACGCTCTGGTGCCGGGACGGCGGCGTGACGCTCCTGCCGGACGACGCGTGATCGGCGAGCTCGTCGCGCTCACCGGATGGATCGTCCTCGTGGCGACCGGCGCGTGGATCGCACTCCGCGAGCGCGGCACGTCGGGCACGGGCGGCCCCTCCGCGGCCGTGCGCCGTTTCATCGCGGTGGCGCTCGCGATGTCGCTGCTGGCCGGGTTCTCGCAGCGCGAGCTCTGGCCGTTCGCGACCTGGGCGCTGATGCCCGCCCGCTCACCCGCCGACGTCCGGATCCGCGCGCTGGTCTGCGTCGACTCCGCCGACCGTCCGTTCGCGGTGGACCACCGCGCCTGGGCGCCGCTCACGGAGGAGGAGCTGCTCTCCTGGACCCGCGGGCCCTTCACGCGCCTGGAAGCGGCCGCGCAGCGGACGGCCATCGTCTCGCTCACGGAACGCGTGGAGGCGGGCCGGGTGCGCGCACGCGGCGGGCTCTCCCCCGCGGCACACGCCTCCCCACTCGGGCGCTTCGCCGCCTCGTCGCACCTGCTTCACCCGCTGCGGTGGACCACGCCAGAGCGCACACCCGCCACGCCCTGCGTCGCCCTGCGCCTCGTGGAGCGACGGTGGAACGTGGACTCCGCAGCCGCCGGGCGTGGCGTGGTGATCGAGTCGACGCTCTGGCAGCTCCCGCCGCATGAGGAGGAACCGTGACCGGATCCCTGCGGGCTCGCTGGGAGGCGTACTGGTTCGAGCCGGGGCACGCCCTCCAACTCGCCGTCGTTCGCGTGCTCGCCGCCGGGACTGCGCTCTGGGTGCTCGTCTCGCGGGACCGCGCCGGCGTGAGCGGACTCGGGAGCGAGTTCTGGTCCGGCGTCTCGGCCATCACGCGCTGGCGCTTCCTCCTCTTCCCCGGGCACGAGACGCTCGAGCGCGCGCTCACCCTGCTGGCGGCGGTCCTCCTGGTCGCCACGCTCCTCGGCATCCGGCCCCGTGTCACCGCGCTCGCCTCGGCGCTCCTGCTCTACCACCTCGCGCCGCTCGAGAGCATCGTCTGGACGCCGGCACCGTACGGACGCGGACTCACGCTCCCCACACTCGCCCTCCTCCTCTGCGGGATCGCGCCGAGCGCCGACGCGCTCGCGCCGGGCGCGCGGACGACCGCGCCTTCGTGGCGATATGGTTGGCCCGTGCGACTGCTGCAGGTGTGGCTTGTGAGCGTGTACTTCTTCTCCGGCGTCGCGAAGTTGCGTGCGTCCGGACTCGCCTGGGCGAGCGGCGAGAACCTCACGCACTGGCTCCGGCTGGCCACGCAGAACGAGCTCGTCAACGTGCATGTCGCCGTGGGGGGGTGGATCGCCGACCAGCCGCTCGCCGCCTCCGGCGCGGGGGCCCTGACGCTCGCCTTCGAGTTCGGGTGCGTCGTCGCGCTCTTCTCGCGCCGGGCACGCCCCTGGTTCGCGCTGGTTGCCATCGGGTTCCACGTCGGCATCTATCTCGCGATGAACATCACCTTCAACTCCTGGCCGCTCCTCCTGGCCTTCGTCGACTGGCCCGCGGCGCGTGACCGCTGGCGGGGCTGGCGGGGGGGCGCCGTGCTTGCTTGACGCTCCGCGCGCGACGGCCGTATGTTCTGCGCGAACGGGTACCCTGCAGCGACCGGAGGTCGCCGTGTCAGCCGTCTATCGCCGGGCCTCGACCGTGGAGGCCGCGCCGATGCAGAGCGAGACGATCCTCTTCAACCCCGCCACGAAGGGGTTCTGCGTGCTGAACGCCTCCGCCGCGCTCGTGTGGAACAGCCTCGAGTCGCCGCAGTCGGCGTCCGCGCTCGCCGACCAGCTGGTCCGGGCCTTCTCCGGCGTCTCGCTGGAGCAGGCGCAGAGCGATGTGCAGTCCGTGCTCGACGAGTTCCGTTCGCTGTCCCTCGTAGAGTTGCAGTCCTGAATCCTGGATCGTCCCGCTACCGACACACCCGCATCCGGAGAGTCGACCGATGAACGAGAACGAGAAGGACGAGCGCCCCGCCTACGTGCCGCCGAAGGTCACCGTGATGAACGAGGCCGAGGTGCTGAAGTCGTTCCAGATCACGAGCGCGGCCAGCACCTGGTGGGGGATGTAGCGCCCCGTCACGCGCCGGCGCCGCAGGTGGCGCCTCGGAGCATCGAGTCACAGCGACCGTGCCCTCGCCCCAGGCGACCGGCACGGTCGCTGTCTGCTTCCCCCGCATGAGTGCCCTTCGCTGGTACCGGCTGGGCGAGGGAACGCTCGGCGTCGCGAGTGCCGACGCGGCGCTGGCCTCGCGGTTCGAGGAGATCTACGGCGGGTGTGCCGTTGGCGAGCCCGGCGAAGGGCCGGTCGTGGTCTGTCGCGTGGGTCCGGCCGCGGGCGGCGAGGTGTGCGCCACGTTCGAGGATCCCGAGCCGCTGGATGTTCGAAGTTTCGTCGGGACGCTCTTCCCGGACCGTGGGTACGTACCGGTCGACGGGAGCGGTGATGCGAGCGGCCTCGCGAGCGGCGACGCGAACGGGATACACCTGCCAGGCTCGGATGCATCCGCTCGCATCGACGGGAACGACGTCGTCGCGCCGGCCGACGCGCCCTGGCAGCCCCTGGTGGCGAACCTCGCGGTGAATCGCCTGCTGCGGCTCCAGCGCGACGTGCTCTTCCTGCACGCGGCATCGGTCCGGATCGGCGGGAAGGGCGTCCTCGCCTGCGGCCCGAAGCGGAGCGGGAAGACGACCCTCGCACTCGCCCTCGCGGCGCGGGGCCACGGACTCCTCGGCGACGAACTCGCGGGCGTGCACCTCCGCTCGCGGGAGCTGATCCCCATCCGTCGCTCGGTCGCCACGCGGGAGGGTCCACGCTCGGCCGCGGCCGATGCGCTGCTGGCCGCACACGGCGGGGTGCCCGAGCGATTCCCCGACGGCGAACTCCGGCGTCGCTATCCGGCGCAGTCGCTGGGCCCCGATGCATCGGCGACTCGCACGCCTTTGACGGCCCTTCTGATCCTCCGTAGTATGGTCCCGGCGACGCGGATCGAGGCCGCACAGGTGGGACCCGCACTGCTCGGCAAGATGACGCCGCTCGCAGCCTCACTCTGGGAACGGCCGCCGGCACTCGTCGCGGTGCGGCTGGTCGGGCTCCTCTCCTCGGTCCGCGTGTTCGAAGTCGACTCGGGACCGCCCGACGAGGTCGCGGACCGCATCGAGGCTCTCATGGAGGGTGGATGACGCTGAACGTACGGGAGCGCGCCGACACGATCGGCACGCTGCGACACATCTCCGTCTTCGCGATGGAGACACTCGCCCGCTGGGTGCCGACCACGCCGGAGCTCGAGGCGAAGATCGTGCTCGGGCGCCACATCTGGGAGTTCGCGCAGCACGCCGACGGCCTTGGCCGCCGCACCCACGAGCTGCGCGCGGCGATGCACTACTCCCCTGCGCCGACCGATCCGTACGTGGCGATCCTCGAGGAGTGGCGCGCGCTCACCGCGACCGCCGACCGGATCGGCACGCTCTACGACGCGATCATCCCCGACCTCGACGCGCGCTACGCGGCCTACCTCGCCGCCACCGACGTCTTCCTCGACGAACCCAGCGTCCGCATCGTGGAGCGGAACCGCGCCGACCTCCCGCGCATGATCGAGGAGTCGCGCGCTCTCCGGAAGGAGCGCCCCGAGCTGGCGGCGAGCCCCGCCGCGGCGGCGATGGCGCGCCGACTCGCCGCCTGCACGGAGTACGTCTCCTTCCGCGCGCCGGTCGGCAGCACGGCGGAGCGGCTCGCATGATCGCCACCGCCGCTCCCACGAGCACGAAGGTGGTCCGCGGCGTCACGCTCCACGGGGAGCCCGCGCGCGAGGCGATCTTCAACGTCGTCTCGACCGACGCGGAGATGGCGGAATGGCCCGGCATGTCCGACGAGTCGCGGCGCGAGCGGCTCCACCGCCACATGAACAACGAGTGCGTGGCGATGGAGATCGCCTCGCAGGCCGTGGCCGACTTCCCCGACGCGCCCTGGGACCTGCGCATGTCGATCGCGCGCCAGGCGGCGGACGAGTCGCGCCACGTCGAGATCCTCTACCGGCGCCTCCTGGAGCTCGGCGGCCGGAAGGGGGAGTTCCCGGTCTCCAATTACGAGTGGAGCGTGACGGGGATGATCGACAACCTCCCCGGGCGACTCGCGATCGAGAACCGGACCTTCGAGGCGGGACTCATCGACATCCTCGGCCAGCTCAAGACCACCTGGCGCGAGGCGGGGGACGACCGCACCGCGGACGCGCTCGAGGCGATCCTCGCGGACGAGATCACCCACGTGCGATTCGCCAACCGCTGGATCAAGCTGCTCACCGAGCGCGACCCGCGCGTGCTGCTCCGCGTCGCGCAGGCCATCCGCTACCTGCGCGCGGTGAACGCAGCGCTCGCCCCGGAGGTCGGGTCCGTCAACGCGGTCGGCGTGACGCTCACGGAGGAGAAGGTGCAGCCCCCCGCGGTGAACGTGAGTGGTCGGCTCGAGGCCGGATTCACCGAGGAGGAGGTGCTGGAGGTGCTCCGGCAGGCGGGGTTCCGCTCCATCATCCCCGAGCAGCTGCGCACCACATGAGCGCCCCGCTCCATCCGCGCCTCGACCCCGCCTGCTTCGGTGAGCCGGCGGCGCGCGACGAGCGATTCACGGTGGTCGACATCTGGCACGACTGCGTCAACCTGCCCGACGGGCATCCCGAGAAGGCGCAGGAGTTCTTCCATCGGCAGATGAACGAGGAGGCGGCGGTGCTCGAGAACGCCGCGCGCAGCCTCTGGGAGTTCCCCGATGCCGACTGGGACCTCCGCATGTGGCTGGCCCGCCAGTGCGCGGATGAGGCCCGGCACACGGAGAACTACCGCCGCCTCTTCGTGAGCCGTGGCGGGCGGCTCGGCCAGTATCCGGTGCTCGGGTTCCAGTACCGGATCCTGGGGAAGGTGCACACCCTCATCGGACGGCTCGCGGTGCAGAACCGCACGTTCGAGGCGGACGGGCTCGACGCGGTGACGCACGCGATCACCGAGGCACGCGAGGCGGGTGACGACGAGTTGGCCGCCGTCTACGACGCCCAGCAGGCGGACGAGATCGTGCACATCCGCTTCGCGAACGAGTGGATCAAGCGCGAGGCGGCGCGCAACCCGCGTGCGCTGATCGCGATGGGGCAGGCGCTGGCGCTCGCCGCGCGCGGGTTCCAGCAGACCTTCGACCGGGAAGGGTCGCGCGTCTCGAAGTACGGCGTCGCCGAGGACCTGCGGACGCAGGCCGGGTTCAGCCCGGAGGAGATCCAGGACTTCGTCGTCATCACCGAGCACCGGCGGGCGATCGCGCGGCAGGACGCGGGATGAGCGAGGCCGTGCTCGCGCGCGGCTGGATCCAGTCCCCGGCCTTCGACCTGGCGGCCTTCATCCTCGTGCCGCTCTCGAGCCTCATCGTGCTCGGTGCGGTGCTCGAAGTGCCGTACGGCATGCACCTCGTGGTCGGCGCGACCTACCTCGTCGCGATCCCCCACTACCTCTCCTCGCTGACCTTCTTCCTCGGCGACGACAACCTCTCGTACTATCGCTCGCGGCGCACCGCGTTCTTTGTCGGACCGGTCGTGATCGTCGCGCTCGTGGCGATCCTCCGTTTGGTCGGCCTCACCGACATCGTGCTGAACACGATGTTCCTCTGGAACATCTGGCACGTCTCGCTCCAGAGCGCGGGCATCCTCTCCATCTACCGGCGGCTCAACGGCGGACCGCAGGAGGAACGCCCGCTCGCCCACCGCACCATCTTCCTGCTGAACGCGACGCTCGCGCTCTGGTTCGTGGATCGCTACCCGCCACTGCACGGCTGGCTGGTGGCCATCCACGAGGGCGTGCCGATGGCGCTGCGGTACACGCTGCTCGTGCTCGGCGCGACGACCGCGCTGCGCTATGCGCGGCTCGTCGCCCGCCGCGACCGGCCGATGCCCTTCCCCGAGAAGGCGTTCCTGGTCTCGAGTCTCGTCCTCTTCACGCCCTACCTCTGGGTGCGGGACTCGAACCTCGCGACCTTCGGGATGCTGATGGGCCACTTCATCCAGTACCTCTCGATCGTCTGGCTGCTCCACCGCCGGAAGTACGCGCGCGCGGAAGGGTCGGCACGCCAGCGCACGCTGGGGATGATCAGTGCGCGGCCGGCGCTCCTCTTCGCGACCATCGCGGGCTCGGGGCTCGCGTTCTACGCCGCGAGCGAGCTCTCCGCGCTCTTCGGCGTGGCGATGGCGTACGTGATCCTCTGGAACTCGATCACGCTGGTGCACTTCTACCTCGACGGGCTCATCTGGGCGTTCAAGCAGCCATTCGTGCGGCAATCGATCGGCGCCTACCTGACACCCGCCGCCCGCGTCGCCATCCGATGACGGGCGAGGACCGGCCGCCCTCCGCGACACTGGTCGGCTGGGTGAGCGAGCGCCTGCGCGGGTCCGGCAGACTGGTCGAGTGCGAGGTGCGGGGTGCGAGCATGGGAAGCGGCCTGCCGGACGGATCGATGGTCCGCGTGCGTTGCGACGGCGCTCATGATGCTCCGCTGGGTACGGTGGTCGCGCTCGACCTTGGCGGGGCGCTCACCATCCATCGGCTCGTGCACCACGGACGCTCCCGGCGCGCGCTCGGATGGGTGGTGACCGAGGGGGACGCGAACCTCACCTGCGATGCGCCCGTGCCGGCCGAGGCACTCCTGGGGCGTGTGGACGCCGTGCGCGCCGAGCGTGGAGACTGGATCCCGGTGGACGTCGCGGTGCCGGCGCCAGCCACACGCCCACGGATCACGGCGCTCGTCCGGCGGGTCGTCTGCCGTGCGACCGAGTTCCATCCACGTGCCGCACGTGCGATCAAGGGTGCCGTCGTGCTCGCGATGACGCCGCTCGTCTGGCTGCGCCCCTACCCGGAAAGCGCAGTGCGCCACGCCTCGGTCGCGCATCGCCCGCGGAGCTGAGGCGTGCGGACCGCCCCGGATGCAGAGACCCGCGCGAGGCGGGCGGAGGTCCTCGCCCTGCTCGGTGCGACGGGCCCGTTCCCGCTTCCGGCCGGAGCGTCGGCGGACGCGTGGGATGCGCGCCTGGAGACGCTCGGCGCGCCGCTGCACCCCTGGCTGGCGCATCGACTCGCCGCGCTCGGCATGGAGCAGGACCTCCCGGCGGGGACCCGCGCTCGCCTGCAGGCGTCGCTGCAGGCGAGCGCGGTGGCGGAGCTCCGCCGTCGGTCGGCGCTGATCGAGATCGTCGAGGCGTTCGGCGCCGGGGGGATCCCATTCGTGCTCCTCAAGGGGATGGCACTCGCACACACGCACTACCCCGCGCCGCAACTGCGCACGATGTCGGACATCGACATCTGGCTCCAGCCCGAACGCTGCGCGGACGCCGTCGCCCTGCTCGGACGATCGGGTTGGCGGATCCCCGGGCGCTACGCCACGCACGTGCGCGCGCCGGCGGACGCGCTCCTGCTGGAACGTCCCGATGCGCCATTCGTGCTCGAGGTGCACACCTGGCCTCCATCGCTCGGGCGCGACTCCACGGCGAGCGAGCGCATCTGGGCTCGCTGCGACCACGCGACCATCGCCGGTCGACAGGTGCGCGTCTGCTCCACGCGCGACCTCGTCGCGCACCTGTGCCTCCACCTCACCAGGAAGCACGGATGCAGCGACGGGCTGCGGGGATTGGTCGACCTGGCCTGCGTCGCGCGCCACATCCCCGACGACCCGACGTGGCGGGCCCTCGGCGCATGGCACCGCGACGATGGCGTGGCGCTCTGGACATCCTTCGCGCTCGCGATGGCCCGGGACCTCGTCGGCGCCCCGGTCCCGGCGTCCTACTTCGCCGCGGCGGGTGCGCCCCCCGTCCCCGAGACGCTCCGGTCGCTCGCGCTCGAGCAGCTCTGGGACCACGAACCGACGACCATGCGCGGCGTGGAGGGGATGCTCGCCGGCGAGCTCGGGGGCCCGCTGCACGCGCTGCGCAACTACGTCCGGGACTTCTACGCGGCACCCGGCGCCGATGGCCGGCGTTGGTGGCGCGCCCTCCCGTCGCGGCTGCGCTTCGACCTGACCGTCCGGATCCCGCGCTACTGGCGCGCGCTGCGGCGCGGCGAGCTGCGCCGCACACGCCTGTCGCGGCGCGCCACGATGATCCAGGACCGGCACGCGCTCATCGATGGGCTCAAGGCCCTCGCGCCCACGCTCAGCGAGGGACCACCCGCTCCCAGTGCTCCCAGATGAGCACCATCGCCAGCGTGTCGAGCTTGCAGTACTCCAGCAGCAGCCGCGCCCACTGCGCCGCGGCCGCCGGGTCCTCACGCTCGTCGCCGTAGACCATCGCGAAGTAGGCGCGCATCGCCGCCGTGCCCTCGCTCACCACCTGCTCCTCGTCCGCGACGATCCCCGGCGGGAGTGACGCATAGGGACTCGCGTCGGCATCCCCGTCCCGGCCCATCACCTCGGCGAAGCGTCTGCGCGTGTGCGCGTCCGATCGCCAGATCGCGTCGAGCACCTGCTTGATCGAGTTGCTCCCGCCCATCCCCGGGTGGTAGTAGTGCGCCCGGCAGAGCTTCAGCATGTCGACCTGCCGCGAGTGCTCGGCGCCCGGCGGCGTCGCCGTGATCCGGAGCCAGTTCGCGAGCTCCTGGTCGCCGCTGCCGAGCGCCGCGAGATCGTCCGCCACGCTGCGGAGCACCGACTTCTCGAAGGGTGACCAGACGAGGATCGTGCCGCGGTCCCCGATCGATTCGCGCAGCGAGCGCGCGAAGCGTTCGTTCGGCCAGCTCGCGTCGCGGTCGAGGAACTCCCGGTGCCGGAGCGCGGCGCCCGGGGTCTCCAGGGTGTGGCAGCTCCACTGGAAGGCGAGCTGTCCGTAGGGCGCCATCCCCCGGTGATGTGGCACCGCGATCCGCGCCGCCTCGAAGTCGATGAAGTGCAGCGGGTACTCCACCCCCTGGATCGCACGCGCGAGCGGTGGGTCCACCCATTCCTCGTTCCGCTGGGTCTGCACCACCTGGATCCGCTGGCGCGCGGCATACGTGCCGGTCCGCCCGACGAAGTGCTCCTCGCGCACGTCGAGGATCGAGTCGACGCCGGCCGCGAGCAGCTGGTCCCGGAACTCCCGCCCCTGGTAGAGGTCCAGCACGTGCGGCTCGACGCGTCCGCGTGCGCCCCAGCACTCGAGGAACCCATTGCGCGGCTCGCCGGGGTCCACGCGGAACTCGCAGCCGCGACAGTGCCCGCCGACGGGCACCGCGATGCGCACCGGCACGGGGTGCAACGACGCCACGAACGTCGCGGCCGCCGCCCGCACCTCGGGCTCGAGCTCCGCCACCTCGGCACTCACGTCAATGCCGATGGTGAGCGGGTCGCGCCGTGCGAGCTCCGCGTCGCCGACGAACTCCGCGGCGCGCAGCCTGCCATCCTCCCGCCGCACGATGCGGAACCAGGAGGGCATCCCGTCATGCGCGGCGACCTTCCCCTTGTCCATGAGGATCAGGTGCGGACGCACCGGCACCCCGGGAAAGAGGTCCGTCAGCAGTGCCGCCTGGAAGGTGACGTCCTCGAGGTACTCCCTCCACTCGCCGGCGATCCCGTGCGGACGGCGCAGGCTGCGGAACGGACTCCCGGTCTTGTCCAGCCGTTTCGCGGCGTCCTCCGGATCGAGGCTCGACGACTTCACCTCGTAGAGGTCGAGCCCGAGCGCCGACTTCCGCAGGATGTCCAAGCGCGCGAGGCGCCCATCGCCGAGGAGCGTGGCCTCGAAGAGCGTGACCTCGTCCCGCTCGCGCAGCAGGCGCATCGTCTCCGCCGCGTTCGCCTGCGCGTCGCGCCCATACTCCAGCGTGATCCCCTCGGGGAAGAGCTGCTTGGCGAGCACCTCCACCATGTAGCCGCCCTCGGCGAGCCAGGCGAGGTAGGGGTCCTCCGCGACGTTGTCGGGGTAGCCCAGCTCGCGATAGTACAGCTTCGAAGCACAGGTGCGCGCGAGCTTGAAGTCGGACTTGGAGAGCGTGTGGGCGCGGGCGGGGGTGGGCATCAGCGGGGAATATCGTGCGCGGTCACCTCTTGCGCAGCGCGGCCGAGGTCCCGTACTCTCGCGGTTCGTCTCGCCTCCCTCCTCCGACACCGGGACCGATGCCCCTCCCCCCCGCCCTCCGAAGCTCCGCCCTCATCCTGCTCGCGTCGCTCCTCATGACCGCGACCGCGTCCGCACAGGTGGAGGGGGAACGCCGGTCCGCCTTCTCCCTCCTCCTCGGCGGCGGCTACGCGACGCTCTTCGGCAGCGCCAGCGAGGGCGGCGTCTTCGGCCTCACCGCCGGCGTCGCGCACGAGCGCCCCATCCGCGAGGGCCTGGCGTGGCGGACGGAGCTGCTCTTCGAGAGCGGCGGCACGGACCTCGGCCGCACGGGCACCTTCTCGCTTCCCACGACGATCAGCCAGACGCACGCGGGCCTGAGCGGGCAGTTGCGATGGGCGCGCGAGCGTGGCCGCTACCTCGGCGCGGGCGCGACCCTCCTCTTCTCCACCACCTGCGACGTGGACACCGAGGGCGGCCCCGGCTTCCTCGGCGGCGAGACGGTCGCCTGCGAGGAGTTCACCGACATCTCGTTCGAGGAGAAGTCACCGACGGTGGGCCTCCTCCTCGCCGCCGGCGTGCAGCGCACGCGCCTGGGACTCGAGATGCGGTTCGAGCAGGGACTCAACGCCTCGGTCGGGTCGTCGAGCGGGCCGCTCACGCCGCGGCGCTTCTCCGTGCTCCTCAACTACCGCCTGCGCGCGCGACGCTGACTCAGGCCGGCGCCGCCGACCGCTCGACCTTGATCTCCCGCCACTTGCCCGCCTTGAAGCGCCGCACGCTCAGCGTCGCGCGCATCATGTGCCCGAGCAGGATCGCCAGCCAGACGTCGGACGCCACCAGCGGACGCGTCAGCTGGAGGACCGTGAGCATTCCGAGCGGGATCACCAGCTGCGAGACCAGCGAGATGTAGAGCGGCCCCTTCGTGTCGCCGGTGCCGGTGAGGCCGCCGGTGTAGGTGAGCGCCACGGTGATGAAGAGTCCGGAGAGGCTCAGCCAGCGCAGCAGCTCGGTGCCCAGTCCGAGCACGATCGGTTCGGTCATCCCGAACAGGCCGAGCAGCACGCTCGGGATCGTGAGGAAGAGCAGCCCGATGGTGACGGCGATCCCGAGCCCGAGCCGCGACGCGATCCGCACGGCGTGCTCGGTGCGCTCCGGCTTCCCGGCGCCGAGGTTCTGGCCCGCCACCGCCGCCGCCGCACCCATGAGCCCGACGCTGGTCCAGGTGATGAACGAGAAGAGCTCCGAGTAGCCGACCGCGTACGCCGCCTGCGCCTCGGCGCTGTGCTCGAGCGACCCGATGAAGCGCAGGAGGAAGACGCCGCCGACGTTCATCGCGATCCCCTGCAGCCCCGCCGGAAGGCCGAAGCGGAAGAGCTGCCTGATGATCGTCCAGTCCCACCGCTTGTCCATGCCGCGCGGCCAGTGGATCACCAGGTGGCCACTCAGCAGCCGCGTGATCGCGTAGCCGCTCACCAGCACGCCGGAGATCACGGTGCCGAGCGCGGCCCCCATGACGCCGAACGCGGGGATCGGCCCCAGGCCGCGGATGAAGATCACGTTCAGCGTGACGTTCAGGACGGTCATCGCGATGCCGAGCCGCAGCCCGGTCTGCGCGTCACCGGCCGCCCGCAGCGCGCCGCCGAGCATGAAGAAGAGCATCATCCCGAACCCGCCGAGGAACATCGTGCGCAGGTACGGCAGCGCCTCCGCCTGCACCTCGGCCGTGGCGTTCACGAGCGCGAGCAGCTTCGGCGAGAGGAACCAGCCGACCGGCGCCAGCACCAGGATCGAGAGCGCGACCGACGCGAGGAACGCCTGGTACACGGTCCGGTTGACCGCGTCGGGATCGTCCGCGCCGGCGAAGCGCGCCACGAGGACGCCCATCCCCGTGTAGATCGACATCACGAACACGATCACGACGAGGAAGATCTGGAACGAGACGCCGACCGCGGCGTTCCCCGTGAACCCCACGTAGTGCCCGACCATCGCGTGGTCCACGATCCCCTGCAGGCCCCCGATGACGTTCTGGAGCACGGTCGGCCAGGCGATCTTCCAGACCGCGCCGAGGATCGGCCCCTCGACGATCGAGCGGTCGAAGGGCTTGCCTTTGCGCGGTGCGGCGGTGGTGCCCATGGGCGCTACGTCTCGCCGTCGGTGCGGGGATCCGCGAGCACACCTTCCCGGGGTCCGCGTGACGCATACTCGGCGAGGATCGCGGCGGACTCCTCCGCGAGGTGCTGGACGCAGGTCTCGACGATCGAGCGCCGGCTGCGGAAGCTGAGGATGCACACCCGCCCGAGGTACCGGCCCTCGACCATCGCACCGGTGAGCATCACCTTGCCGCGGGAGGTCACGCGCTCCATCAGTGCCCGCGCGGCCGCGTTCCGCGCGTCCTGCGATTCCAGGCCCGGCCCCTCGAGGTGGAAGGCGAAGAGCGAGAGCTGCGGCCAGGCGTCCATCACGATCCCGGGGATCCGGGACACCTGCTCGGCCGCCCACACCGCGAGTTCGCGCTTCTCCGCGACCGCCGCCCGGTACTTCGCGGCGCCGAAGAGCTTCACAGCCATCCAGACGCGGAGCCCGGGGAATCCGCGCGAGAGCTCCGGCCCGTACTGCGCCGGGTCGTAGAACTCATCCTGGTTCTCCGGCAGGTATCCCGCCGTGGATGAATGCACCGCATGCAGCGCACGGCCGTCCCGGACGAGCAGCGCGCCCGTGCCATACGGGAGGAACATCCCCTTGTGCGGGTCGAGCGTCAGCGAGTCGGCGCGCGGGAGCCCGGCGAGCAGCGGCCGGAGTTCGGGCACCATGTGGAAGAATGCGCCGTACGCGCCATCCACGTGGTGCCAGAGCGACTCGCGCGCGGCGAGGTCCGCCACGGCGCCAAGGTCGTCCACCGCGCCGGTGTTCGTCGTGCCGGCGGATGACGCGACGAGGAAGGGGCGCAGCCCCGCGGCGCGGTCCTCCGCGACCGCCGCCGCGAGCGCATCGATGCGCATCCGGTACTCGGCGTCCACCGGGATCGAGCGCACGCGGTCCGCCGCGATGCCCGCGAGCTTGGCCGCCTTCACGATGCAGTGGTGGGCCTGCGTCGAGACGTAGAGCGTGCCCGGGCGGATGTCGGTGCCGAGGTGACGCTCGCGCGCACAGACGATGGCGTTGAACATCGCCATCGAGCCGCCGGTGGTGAGCAGGCCGCGCGTCGTCTCCGGGAACTGCATCCAGTCGCGCAGCCAGTCGAGCACGTTCGACTCGAGCTGCACGAGTGCGGGGGCGCCCACCCAGACGCCGGTGTAGCGGTTGGCGGTGTCCGCGATGAAGTCCGCGAGTGCGGCCGGATAGACCCCGCCGCCGGGGATGAACGCGAGGTATCCGGGCCCCGTGGTGGTGAACGAGCGCGGCACGAGGTCATCGAACAGATGGTCGAGCAGCGGCTCGAGGTCGGTGCCCTGCTCCGGCGCCGGCTCGCGCAGCGACCGGCAGAGCGCGGCGACGTCCATGTCGCCGCGGATCGGCGCCTCCGCGATCCCCGCCAGGTGGTCGACCGCGCGCGCGACCACGCGCTCGCCCATCGCCCGCATCGTCGCGGGCGACAGGTCGAGGTCGGCGGGATCCTCGGGCGGGCCTACTGCACGCACGCGCCGCGCGGGTCGGGCTTCGGCTTGTCCACCACGATGCGGTGGTCGAGGTTGCCGACGCGCTTCGCGGTCTCGTAGACGAGCCGGCCGATCTGCGCCATGTGCGCGTAATCGATGTACTGCGGCTCGTCGGTCACCTGGTGGTAGTCGGCGTGCCCGCCGGTGGTCATGAACACCACCGGGATCCCGTGGCGCGCGTACATGTAATGGTCGGAGCGGCAGTAGATGTTCTGCGGGTGCCCGTTCGCGTCGATCGCGTAGTCGAAGTTGAACTTGAGCTTCCTGTCCCTGTTCACGCTCTCGACGAGGTCCCCGAGCTCCGTGGAGAGCCGGCGCGAACCCACGAGCTGCAGGTAGCCGGGCCCGCCCTTCAGCAGGCCGCCATCCATCGCGCTCCCGGTCACGTCGTTCGCTCCGCCCCGGCCCACCATGTCCATGTTGAGCTGGGCGACGATCGACTCCCGCGGCACCGTCGGGTGCTCCGTGAAGTGGTCCGCGCCCCAGAGGCCGGCCTCCTCCCCGGCATGCCAGATGAAGATGATCGAGCGCTTCGGGCGGTCCGCCGGCTTGAGCGCCGCGAATGCCTCCGCGATCTCCAGCACCGCGACCGAGCCGGAGCCGTCATCGTCCGCGCCGTTGTAGATCGAGTCGAGGCGCGGTGCCCCCTTCTTGCGCGCCGCGTCGATCAGGGCGCGCACCTTCGCCACCTGTTCCGGCGTCGCCTGGGTCGGCGCGTTGTCCGCACCCTGCGGGCGCACCACGGCCATGAACGCCTTCACCGAGTCGTGGTCCATTGGGCGGTTGTTGAACCCGACGTGGTCGTTGTGGGCCCCGATGGCGACGTACTCGTTCCTGAGCACCGGGTCCGAGCCCTCGAGGATCGCGACCACGTTGCGCCCGAGCGGGCGGGGGGTGTCGACGAACTTCGCGTTCGTCGTGAACCTCTTCCCGGTCATCCCCTTGGTCGCGTTCGCCACCGGCGTGCCGAGCATCGCCTCGGCCACCTTCGCGGTGATCGTGAGCGTCACCGGCGCCTCCGTGGACCGGAGGAAGGTCACGTTCGTCGGGCTCATCGCGAGCCGGACCGTGTTCGGCGGGAGCGCGTCACCGCCGATCGAGACCACCGTGGCGCCCTGCAGCGAGGCCTGGTACGCGCGGAACCCCGCCGAGCTCACGAAGGCCTGCTGGTCGAACCCGGGGCCGAAGCTGGCGGCGCGCATCAGCACCACCTTCCCCCGCACCTTGGCGTTGTCGAGCAGGTTCATCGTGTCGAGCGCCTGGCCGCCGAACACGACCTCGGCGTCCGTGAACTGCAGCGGCTTGCCGCTCGAGCGGGCCACCCAGTCCGTGCCGGCCCCGAATCCGCGGCCGTCCACCACGAGCGTCGACGCCGGGTCGAGCGCGCGCACCACCAGCGGTAGCTGCTGGAAGTACGTGCCCGCGTCGCCGGCCGGCTTGAGTCCCATCCGGCGCACTTCGCGCTCGATGTAGGCGGTGCCCTTGTTGTTGTACTCGGTCCCCACCTGCCGCCCCATCATCGAGTCGTCCGCGAAGACGTAGAGGCGGGTCATCAGGTCCTCGGCCGAGATCGCCGCCTTCGTGGGCGGGCCGACGTACTTGAGCGGCAACTCCTTCTTGCCCTGTGCGGGGAGCGTGAGTGCGAACCCGGCGGTGAGGAGCAGCGCGCGCCGGAGCGAGGCCAGCAGGTGAACGGTCATGGGCGATGGGAGCGTTGGGGACGTGGTCGGTACGGCGCGCAGGAGGCGCCGGCGCGCACTACGGGCGCGGCACCCAATAGGATACATCGCGCCGCGCTCATCTGGTGGCTCCCCCCCTGCTGTCCTAAGTTCGGGGACCCTCACCCCGAGCCACTATTTGACCCCACCCCTCCGCGACCTGCTCCAGACGGCCCTCGGCACCGGGTTCCGGCTGGAACGCGAGCTGGGAGGCGGTGGGATGTCGCGCGTCTTCGTCGCCCGGGACCTCGCGCTCGATCGCGACGTCGTGGTGAAGGTGCTCTCCGCGGAATCCACGGCCGGCGTGAGCGCCGACCGGTTCCGCCGGGAGATCCAGCTCATCGCCAAGCTCCAGCACCCGCACGTGGTGCCGATCATCTCGGCGGGTGCCGCCGACGGCGTCCTCTTCTACGTGATGCCGTTCATGGGCGGCGAGACCATGCGCGCGCGGCTCACGCGCGAGGGGCCCCTCCCCATCGCCGACGCGGCGCGCATCCTGCGCGAGGTACTCGACGCACTCGCCTTCGCGCACCGGCACGGCGTGATCCACCGCGACATCAAGCCGGAGAACGTGCTGCTCGAGGCCGGGCACGCGGTGATGGCCGACTTCGGCATCGCCAAGGCGCTCCGCGAGTCGGGCACCATGACCTCGGCCGGGGTCTCGCTCGGAACGCCGGCCTACATGGCGCCGGAGCAGGCGACCGCCGACCCCACGGCCGACCATCGCGCCGACCTCTACGCGGTGGGCGTGCTCGCGTACGAGTTCCTCGTGGGCGCCCCCCCGTTCACGGGGAGCGCGCAGCAGATGATCGTCGGGCACCTCACGACGCCGGCGCCCTCGCTCAGGTCGCTGCGCAGCGACGTCCCCGAAGCGCTCGCCGACCTGGTGGCGCGCGCACTCGAGAAGGACCCCGCCGCGCGTCCGCAGAGCGCGCAGGAGATGCTCGCGGCGCTCGACACGGCGGTGACGCCGAGCGCGACGACGCCGCCGGCCGCTCCGGCCCCGGGTGCCACCGGCGTCGGATCCTCCGCCGGCCACGCCGCCGGTGGCAGTCCCGCCCGGAGTCGCACGCGCACGGTACTGCTCTCGCTCGCCGGTGCCGCCGCCGTGCTCACCGTCGCGACCATCGGCATCTCGCGCGCGCGTGCCGCGGCGCCCGCGGTGGTGGATGGCGCCGAGCTCATCGCCGTGATGCCGCTGAGCGCGGTCTCCGACACCTCGCTCTCGCGCCTCGGAACGGACCTGGTCGTCACGCTCAGCACCAACTTCGACGGCGTCGGCAACCTGCGCACGGTGGACGCGGTGACGCTCCTCATGCGCGCACGGAAGCTCTCGTCACCGCTCCCGCTCGCCGAGGCGCAGGCGCTCGCGGCCGAACTCGGGGCGAGGAGCGTGCTCACCGGCACGCTCATCTCGGAGGGGGACCGTGTGCGCGCCACGGTGGTGCTCCACCGCGTCGGCGCGGACTCGGCGCTGGCCAAGGCCACGGCGCTCGCCGCGCCGCGCGACATCGGATTACTCACGGACTCGCTCACCTGGGCCGTGCTTCGGCAGGTCTGGCGCCGGGGGGCGGCGCCCTCGCCCGTGCTCGCCGGGCTCACCACGCCCTCCTTCGACGCGCTCCGCGCCTTCCTCGACGGCGAGCGGCACTTCCAGCGCCTGCAGATCCTTCCTGCGATGGCGGCCTACCGAACCGCCATCGACCGCGACTCGAACTTCGTGCAGGCGCTGCTCCGGTACGACTACGTGCGGGCCTGGAGCCTGCTCCCGCAGGACCCGGCGAATCACGCGCGGCTGCTGGCGCTCAAGGACCGGCTGCCGGAGCGCGAACGGCTCTGGCTGGAGACGAGAGAGCGCGCGCTGCCGGTGCCGGAGAAGATCGAACTCTGGAAGTCGCTCGCGGCGCGCTTCTCGGACTATCCCCCGGTCCTGATGTCCGCGGCGGATCTGATCATCCATTCGGGGCCGCTCTACGGCGTGCCCATCACGGACGCCCAGCCGCTGCTCGAACGGCTCGACGACCTCGTGCCCGACCACGCCGACACCAAGTTCCATCTTGCGATGGTCGCGTCACAGACGGCGCCCCCCGAAGCGCAGGCGGAGCGCCTCGAGGTCGCCGGCGCCGCCGCGGGTCCGCCGTGGGGATCGACACTCGCCTTCGAGGGCCGGGTGCTCCGGGCGCTGCAGCGCGACGGACGGCCGCCGCCCGCCTCGGAGGGTGTCGCCGCTGGTCGCGAGTTCGCGACGATCATCGCCGGCGACCCCGAGATGGTCTCGATGATCGGGTTCTCGATGACCATGGCGATCCCGGCGGCCTATCGCCTCGAAGTGCTGGAGGAGCAGCGACGGATGGGCCTCTATGCCGGCGAGGTCCTGACCGGCACCTCGTTCGGCGAAGGCGTCCTGCGCGTCTCGATGGGCGACTGGGCGGGAGGGCTGGCGGCGATCCGCCGCGCGGAGGGTCTTCCCCTGTCGATCACCGTGCGCGCATCCGGCTCGCGACTCGCCGCCCTGGGTGCCTGGCTCGGCGCCGTCGCGCCCGAGACGGCCGATAGCGCGCTGCAGCGCGTGCGTGCCTTGCCGGGCGCGTCTGACGGTCTGGCGGACCGGGCGGAGCAGATCTGGATCGACGGACTGTTGGGTGTGCTGCTCGACCAGCCCGACCGAACGCGATCGGCTCTCGCGACGCTGCGCGGGGACACCTCGCAGGTCCTGCGCAACGTCGCGCGTTCGCTCGAGGTCGTGCGGCTGGACCGCGCCGGCGTCGCCGCTGCCGCCGACAGCGCGATGGCCGTCAGCGACGACCTCATGCGGCAGGGCGGGTTCCTGACGAGCGTGGAGGTCGTGAACCGCCTGATCGCCGCGCGTGCGCTCGTACGGCGCGGCGAGCCGGAGCGTGCCGAGCGCTACCTGCGCTACAGCGATGCCGGCGCGAACACCCCGCGGAGCGCCTCGACGATCGCCGGGATCGGCATCTTGAGCTCGTACGAGCGCGGCGTCGCACTCGACGAGGCAGGCCGCGGCGACGCGGCGGCCTTCCAGCTCCGCAAGTTCGTGACGAACTACACCTCGCCACCCGAGGCGCACCGCGCACTGGTCGAGGACGCGAAGCGGCGACTCGCCCGCATCGAGGGCGCCACGCGGTAGGCAGCGAACGACCACTCCTTCTCCCGCCCGGACCAGCATGCGCCTCCGCCTCCCCCACCCCCTCGTCCTCCTCCTCGGCGGCGTCGCCGTCGCGGCGCTCCTGACCTGGCTCCTGCCGGCGGGCGCCTACGAGCGGGTCGCGGACGCCGCGAGCGGTCGTGAGGTCGTCGTACCGGGAACCTACGCCACCGTCGCCGCCGCGCCGGTCGGCGTCATGGCCGCCGTGCTCGCCGTGCCGCGTGGCATCGTCGCCGGCGCGGATGTCATCCTCACCATCCTCATGGTCGGCGGCGCCTTCGCGCTCCTCGACGCCACCGGCGCCCTCGGCCGCCTCGTCGGCTCGCTCGTCGGCAACACCCGGCGGCCGCGCGTTATCGTCGTCTTCGTCTGCCTCATCTTCTCGACGCTCGGCGCGCTCGAGAACATGCAGGAGGAGATCGTCGCGCTCGTCCCCGTGCTCGTGGTGCTGAGCCGCGGACTCGGCTTCGGGTCGATCACGGCGGTGGCGATGAGTACGGGGGCCGCCGCCATCGGCGCGGCCTTCGGCCCCACCAACCCCTTCCAGACCGGGATCGCCCTCCGGTTCGCCGAGCTCCCGCCCCTCACGCAGCCGACACTCCGCTTCGGCATGCTCGCCGTCGCCGTCGCGATCTGGATCGCCTGGACGCTCTTCATGACGTCGAGCGACGACGTGCGCCCCGAGGTCACGGCACCCGTGAAGGAGCCGGCCACAGCGCGCGACATCCTGATGTTCGTCACCGTCGTCGGCGCCTTCGTGCCCTACGTGATCGGCGTGATGTACTACGACTGGGGCTTCAACGAGCTCTCCGCGCTCTTCCTCGTCGTCGGCTTCGCGATCGGCCTCATGTCGGGGCGCGACCTCTCCACCACGGCGACCGACTTCCTGAAGGGGATGGAGACGGTGCTCGCCGCCTCGCTCTTCGTGGGCGTCGCGAGGGCGATCAGTGTCGTGCTCACCGATGGCCAGGTGATCGACACGATCATCTACGGTCTCGCCGCCCCGCTCGCCGAGGTGCCCGGCGTGGCCGCCGCGATGCTCATGGTGCCGGTGCACGCGATCATCCACGTGCCCGTCTCCTCCGTGTCGGGTCAGGCGGTGCTCACGATGCCGATCATGGCACCCCTGGCCGACTTGCTGAGCGTCTCGCGCGATGCCGCCGTGATCGCGTTCCAGACGGGCGCCGGCCTGATGGAGCTCGCCACGCCCACCAACGGCGCGCTGCTGGCGGTGCTCCTCGGCGCCAAGGTGGACTTCACCCGCTGGCTCCGGTTCGCGGTGCCCGGCGTGCTGATCGTCTCGCTCGTCGGGTTCACGGGCATCGTGCTCGCCCGGTAGCCCCGTGCGGCGCTCGCTGCTCGGGCTCGTCGCCCTCGCTGCCGCCCTCACCGGCACCCTCGCTTCGTGCGCGAGCACGGGCGGCGGCTCCGCGGCTCCGGGAGCGGAACTCCGCGTCGTCACGTACAACATCCGCCACGGCCGGGGGATGGATGACTCCGTGGATCTCGCGCGCACCGCGCGCGTCCTGCGCGCGCTCGCGCCCGATGTCGTCGGGCTGCAGGAGGTGGATCACCGCGTGCGGCGCAGTGGTGGCGTCGACCAGGCGGCGGCCCTCGGCGGGATGCTCGGCATGGCGCACGCGTTCGGCGCGTTCATGGAGTACCAGGGCGGGCAGTACGGTCTCGCCATCCTCTCGCGCTTCCCGGTCGTCCGCGCGACACCGGTGCGCCTCCCCGATGGGAACGAGCCGCGGGTCGCACTCGTGGCCGAGCTCCGGCTGCCCGACGGTCGCTCGGTCGCCGTCGTGAACGTGCACTTCGACTGGGTGGACGACGACGGGTTCCGCTTCGCGCAGGCGCGCGCGCTGACGTCCGTGCTGGACACCCTCTCACTCCCCTACATCCTGCTCGGCGACTTCAACGACCTCCCCGGGTCGCGCACGCTCGCGCTCTTCCACCAGCGCGCCGCGGAACTCGCCAAGCCGTCGGATGACCGCTTCACCTTCTCCTCGACATCACCGGCACGGGAGATCGACTTCATCTTCGTCTCGCCGGCAGACGCCTGGATCGCAGGGGCTGTGCGCGCCATCACCGAGCCGGTGGCGTCGGACCACCGGCCGGTGCTGGCCACGGTCGGACTCGAGCGCTAGCGGACACTACCGCCCGGTGCGCGTCTCGCGCCGGCGTTCCCGACGATCCTCGCGCCGGTCGCGCACGTCCTCGCGGCGGTCCCAGCGGTCCTCGATCCGGTCGCGGCGCCCACCGTCGTGCCGCGCGTCGCGCACATCCTCGCGGCGGTCGCGCACATCTTCGCGCCGGTCGCGACGATCCTCCACGCGGTCGCAGCGCGTGCCCTCCGCACACGGACGGACGGCACGATCCGCACGGCCGGCCTGCGCCTGGCCCTCCTGGGCGGTGCCCGCGAGCGCGAGCAGGAGTGCGGCGGTGACGACGAGGGGTGAGCGCATCTGATCCTCCGATGGTGGTGCGCCTGATGCGGCGCGTTCATCCATTCGACGTCCGCGCGCGGCCGGTGTTAGCGCCGTGCCGCCCACGACACGCGCACGTGACGCAGCGCACACGGCGCGTGTGACGCGTAGTTTCCGTCGTCGTCCCGTCCCGCGCCGTCGTACCACCCGCGCCCGGAGTGCCCATGTCCCTCTTGCGCTCGCTGGCCCTCTGCACGGCCGGCTCGCTGCTCATCGCCGGTCCGCTCGCCCCGCAGTCGCGCGAGCTCTCCTGGCCGGCGGTGCATGTCACCGCGCGACTCGACGCGGACGGGCGCCTGCACGTCCGCGAGCAGCAGGTCATGCGCTTCACCGGCGACTGGAACGGCGGGGAGCGCACGTTCAACCTTCGAGCGGGACAGGAGCTCGCGCTCGCGCGCATCACCCGGTCCGACGGCGCGGGCGAGCGGGAGCTCGTGCAGGGCGACCTCGCGAACGTGGACGAGTTCGACTGGGCCTCGCGCTCGCGGCTCCGCTGGCGCAGCCGGCTCCCGTCGGACCCGCCGTTCGACGACGCCCGCATCACCTACACGCTCGAGTACACGCTCTCGAACATCCTCTTGCCGCAGGAGGAGGGGCGCTTCCTCCTCGACCATGACTTCGCCTTCGCAGACCGCGAGGGGATGATCGACACGGTCACGGTGGCGCTCACACTCGACTCCATCTGGACGGCCGGCCCCGTCTTCCCGAGCCGCTACGAGGTGACCGCGCTCCCGCCCGGCGAGGGATACGTGATCTCGCTCCCACTGCGGTATCTCGGCGCGGCTCCGCCCGCCGCAGTCCGCTACGGTGCGGACGAGCGGACACGCGACACGCTCCTCGCCCTCTTCGCGGTCGGCACCCTGCTCCTCCTCGTGCGACTCGCGGTGCGGGAGCACCGGCTCGGCCGCTTCGCCCCGCTCCCTGCGCGTCACGAGATCACCCCCGCGTTCCTGCACGAACACCTCTTCGCGCGGCTCCCGGAGGTCGTCGGCGCCGCGTGGGACGACACGACCGCGGCACCGGAGGTCGCGGCCACGCTCGCCCGGCTCGTCGGCGAGAAGAAGCTCTCGAGCCGCGTCGAGGAGACGAAGGCCTGGATCTTCTCGCGCAGCGTGCTCCACCTCACGCTGGAGGTGCCGCGCGACACGTTCAAGGGACATGAGCGCGCGCTCATCGACGGACTCTTCAAGAGCCATGAGACGAGCACCGACACCGACCGCGTGCGGAAGCGCTATGAGAAGAGCGGCTTCGATCCCGCCGCACTCATCCGGAAGCGCCTCACGAAGCTCGTCGAGGACACGACGCGCGGCCCCAAGGGCGAGAAGCCCTCGGTCTGGATCACGCTCGCCCTGCTGGCGTCCGGTGCGCTCCTCATGGCCTGGTCGGCGACGCAGGACGCGCTCGACGCCGCCGGTGGCGTGGTCACGGTCGGGGCGTCGGCCGCGTTCTACCTCGTGACCGTCTCGCAGTCCGCGGTCTGGCGGACCCGCGTGCGCGCCGTCGCACCGCACGCCCTGCGCTTCCTCCTCCCCCTCGGCCTCGGCGCCCTCCTGTTCGCCCGCGAGCTCTCCGGGGGTCGTTTCGAGTTCAGTGCGATGATGCTCGTCGGCCTGACGCTCTGGGCGCTCGGCCTCGTGAGCAGCATCTGCAACCAGGGGCACTCGCGGCAGTCCGCCGATCGCATCGCGCTGCGCAAGCGGCTCGCGGCCGTGCGCGCGTTCTTCAAGTCCGAGCTGGCCAAGCCGCGCCCGGAGCTGCAGGACGCCTGGTTCCCCTACCTCATCGCGTTCGGACTTGGTTCGCACATCGACAAGTGGTTCCGCGCCTTCGGCGGTGCCGTCGACCACGCGGCGATGGCCGGGGCGGTCACGGCGAGCAACGTCGACTCCCGAGGCGGCGGCAGCTCGTGGACCGGGTTCGGCGGGGGCGGCGGATTCTCTGGTGGCGGCTCGAGCGCGTCGTTCGCGGCCGCCGTCGGCGGCATCGCGGCGTCGGTGCCCTCGCCGAGCTCCGGGGGATCCGGGGGAGGGGGCGGCGGGGGCGGGGGCGGCAGTTCGGGCGGGGGCGGCGGGGGCGGATGGTGAGCCGTCGCGGCCGCGCGCCTCTCCGCTAGGGCGTCGCCGTCGCGCTGATCGTCACGGGGTCGAGCGTCGAGACCTGCACGCTCGCCGTGTTCGCGCCGGCAACCGTGCCCATCGTCCAACGCACGGTCACCTCGCCGCTGGTGTTCGTGAGCGCGGTCGCCGGCGTGAACGACCCGCCTCCGGCTGTCACCTGCAGCGCGACGTTGATGCCCACGAGCGGGATGTTCCCCGCGCCCAGCACGCGGACCACCACCTGCGTGGGCAGCGCGGTGCCGACCCGTGCGCTCTGGTTGTTCCCCTGCACGATCACGACCTGCGACGGCACGATCCCCACCGCCTGCACGGCGATGGGGTCCACGCCGGGCGCGGTCGCCATCAGCGTCTGCGTCGTGGCGGTCGGTCCGAGGGTCCAGACGGCGCTGATCTCGCCCGTGGCGCCCGTCTCGCCGGCGGTGGGCGTGACGCTGCCCCCTCCCGAGCCGAGGACGAGCGTGATCGTCCGCCCCTCAACACCGTTCCCCGTGGAGTCGACGGCGCGAAGGATGATGGGAGTCGGAAGGGCACGCCCGACCTGGCCGGACTGGTCGGCGCCCTGCACCACGATGATCCCGGCCAGCGGCACCGGTTCGACCGGCTTCTGGCACGCGGCGCTGAACAGCAGCGCGAGTGCGCCGGCGAGGCCGACGAACAGGCGGAGTGGCGAGGGGGTGGGCATCGGCCGTCGCTCTTCTTATGGAAGGCGCGCGTCGGCACGCACCAGTGGCGCCGCGCTCGTCGCCACGGCCTGCACCGTCACCGGGCCGACGCCGGAGGAGTTGGCGATGATCGTCTGCGTCGCGACCTCCGGACCCAACGTCCAGACGACGCTCACCTGCCCATCCGCGCCCGTCTCGCTCACCACGGGCGTGACGCTGCCACCACCCGTGCCGATGACGAAGGTGATCCGGCGCGCGGCGATGGGACGGCCCCGCGAGTCGGTGGCACGGAAGACGACTGGCGCAGGGAGGGGCTGGTTCACTGCGGCCGACTGACCCGCGCCCTGCACCACCTCGATCTGCGGCGGCGCCTCGGGCTCCGCCACCGCGAGGACGCAGGCGGGTGCGACGAACAGGAAGGCGACGAGCAGGAGCGCGCGGAACGGACGGCGGATGCCGGAGATGGGCTGCATGGGGTCCCGAGGGTCAGGGGAATGCCTTCAGTATCGGAAGCGGCCCGGAGAGCTTGACCGCCTCCCCCCCCATCCTCCCCAGCGAACCCGGCCCTCCGTACGTTCTACGTCGAATCCCCCGTGCCTCCCATCCCCGCGTGGAGACCCTTCGTGACTCCCCTGTATCACCGCGTGACACTCCGCCGCGCCGCCCTCCTCGTCGGCGCCTCGATGGTCCTCGCTCCCGCTGCACAGGCCCAGCTCCCCGTGGCCACCGAGTTCGACGCCCTCCACTTCCGGTCGATCGGTCCCGCCACCATGTCCGGCCGTGTGGCGGACCTCGCGGTCTATGAGGCCAATCCCGCGGTCTACTATGTCGGCACCGCGCACGGGGGTGTCTGGAAGACGACCTCCAACGGAGCCCTCTGGACCCCGCTCCTGCAGGACCAGGGACTGATGTCGATCGGCGACGTGACCATCTCGCAGACCAACCCGGACCTCGTCTGGGTGGGCACCGGGGAGTCGAACAACCGCCAGTCGACCTCGTGGGGCGAGGGCGTCTACAAGTCCACGGACGGCGGGAAGACCTTCACCCACATGGGGTTGCGGGACTCCAAGCACATCAATGAGATCCTGATCGACCCCACGAACAACGACATCGTCTATGTCGCCGCGACGGGGCCGCTCTGGGGACCCGGCGGTGAACGCGGCATCTACAAGACCACGGACGGCGGCCGGACCTGGCGCCAGGTGCTCAAGGGGGACGACGACACCGGTGCGAACGACGTCGTGATGTCGAAGGCCGACCCGAAGGTGCTCTTCGCCTCGATGTACCAGCGCCGGCGCACCAGCTGCTGCATGAACGGCGGCGGGCCCGGCTCCGCCCTCTACAAGTCCGTCGACGGCGGCGAGAACTGGACCAAGGTCGCCGGCGGATACCCCACCGGGACCCTCGGCCGCATCGCCGTCGACATCTCCCGCTCCAACCCGTCCATCGTCTACTCGCTCGTCGAGGCACCGGCCGCCGTGCCGGTCGACTCGGGCAAGAGCGGCCTCTGGCGCTCCGACGACGCGGGCGCCACCTGGCAGCGCGTCAATCGCGTGAACCCGCGCCCGATGTACTTCAGCAAGCTCGTGATCGATCCCACCACGCCGGAACGCGTGTACTACGGCGGCGTCGGGCTCCACATGTCGATCGACGGCGGGAAGAGCGTCGAGACGGACGCCGCGATGGTCACGCACGACGACGTGCATGCGATCTGGGTGAACCCGGCGAACCCCGAGCACGTCCTGATCGGCAACGACGGCGGGCTCGCCGTCTCATACGACATGGCGAAGAGCTGGATCTTCGTGCCCAACCTCCCCGTCGGGCTCTTCTACCATGTGAGCTTCGACATGGAGACGCCGTACAACATCTGCGGCGGCATGCAGGACAACTACAACTGGTGCGGCCCCAGCGCCTCGCGACACAACGGCGGCATCTACAACTACGACTGGTTCCAGATCCTGGGCGGCGACGGCTTCGTCGCCATCCCCGACCATCGCGACTCGCGCATCGTCTACACCGAGTCGCAGGACGGCAACCTCATCCGGCGCAACATCGTCACGGGCGAGTCGCGCAGCATCCGGCCCACGCCGCTGAACGTCACGCCGGCACCCGCGCAGGGCGAGAGCTTCCGCTGGCACTGGGACACGCCCCTCGTCCGCTCGCCGCACGACGCGGGCGTGCTCTACGTCGCCGCCAACCGGGTCTTCCGCTCCACCGACCGCGGCGATTCGTGGACGATGCTGAGCCCGGACCTCACGCGGAACGCCAGCCGCGACACCATCGTCACCATGGGCGTCGCGGGGAACAAGATCGAGGTCGCCCGCAACGACGGCATCTCGGCCTGGCCCGCGATCGTCACGCTGGCCGAGTCCCCGAAGCAGGCGGGCGTGCTCTACGCGGGCACCGATGATGGCGTGGTGCAGATGACGCGCGACGCCGGCCGCACCTGGACCGACGTGACGAGCCGCATGCCGGGGTTCCCGGCCGGCAGCTACGTCTCCGAGGTCGTGCCCTCCGCGTTCGACGCGGGCACGGTCTACATCACGGTCGACAACCACCGGCTGAACGACTACGCGCCCTACATCTGGGTGAGCACCGACTTCGGCGCGACCTTCCGCGCGATCAACCAGGGCCTCGCGGGCCAGGTGGTGCGCACCCTCACGGAGGACACGCGGAACCCCGACGTGCTCTACATCGGCACCGAGACGGGGATCTTCCTGAGCGTGGACCGCGGACGGAGCTGGCGCCGCCTCAAGGCCAACCTCCCCACCGTGCGCGTGGACGAGATCACCCTCCACCCGCGCGACAACGCGATGCTCGTCGCGACGCACGGCCGCTCGATCTTCGTGCTCGACCACCTCGAGCCGATCCAGGAGTACGCGGCGGCGATGGCCGCGGCCGAGTCGAAGCTCTTCTCGGTGCCGACGGCCCTTCAATGGAAGGGGAAGGACGACCGGAACGACGAGTTCTGGGGGCACCAGACCTTCATCGGCGAGAACCCGCCGACCGACGCCGTGATCCAGTTCCTCGTGAAGGGCTCGGCCAAGGAGCTGATGCTTCGCATCAGCAGTGGCACGCGCATGGTGCGCGAGGTGAGCGTTCCGGCGAGCAAGAACCGTCCGGGCATCCAGACCGTCTGCTGGGACATGCGGGTAACGCCCAACGCCACAGTCCCTGGTGCCGGTGGACCCGGCGCGGGAGGAGGCGGCGGCGGTGGTGGCGGTGGCGGCGGACAGGGTGGAGCACGGCCGGTCCCCGGCGTACGCGCGCCGCTCCCCACGCCCGGCTACCTGCCGCTCAACCCCTGCGCGGCCGGCGGCCCCGGCGGCGGACCGGGCGGCGGCGGCTTCGGTGGCTTCGGCGGCGCCGCGAACGCCGGCCCGTACGTCGCACCCGGCGCATACACGGTGTCGCTCGTCGCCGACGGCAAGGTGATCGACTCCAAGCCGATGCACGTGATCGGCGACCCGGAGGTGAAGTTCACGGTCGCCGAGCGCGCTGCGTACGACAAGCTCGTCACCGAGCTGCACGAGGCGCAGGGCCGCGGCAATGCGATGGCCATCCGCCTCAACACGCTCGGCACGCAGATCGCGATCGCCAAGTCGAAGCTCGATTCCACGCAGAACGTGAGTGCGGCGGCGCGCACGCAGCTGGCCGCGCTCGAGAAGGCGTTCGACGCCATCCGCGTGAAGTTCGGCGTGTCCGCGGGCCGCGTGCCCGGTCCGGCGGCGGGCGCCGGCCCCGGCGGTCCCGGCGGCGGGGGCGGGGGCGGCGGCTTCGGCGGCTTTGGCGGCGCCAACGCCGAGAACGCGCTCGGGCGCGTCGGCGCGATCAAGAATGCGCTGATCGGCGTCTGGGAGGTCCCGAGCGCCGGCAGCCGCGCGCAGGCGTCCGCGGCGACGGCGGCCCTCGACGCGGCCATGCGGGACGCCGCACCCGTGTTCGCCATGGTGGGCGGCGTGAACGACGCACTCAGGCCGACGGGGTTGTCGCTGCAGGTGCCCTGACCACCGGTCGCGTTATCTTGGGTGGAGGGAGCGACCGTCACTCCGGACGGGCGCTCCCTCCACTCGTTCGCAGGGACCGATCCATGCTCCGCATCCGCACGGCGCTCGTCGCCATCGCCTCGCTCGCCCTCGCCTCCACCGTCGCGCTCGCCGCGATCGCGCGCATCGACTTCTCCGGCACCTGGCAGTTCTCCGTGGTGACCGACAACGGCACCGGCACCCCGACCGTGACGCTCAAGCAGGAAGGGACGAAGATCACCGGCACGTACAGCTCCCAGATGATGGGGCTCCGCGCGCTCGAGGGCTCCGCGAAGGGCGATTCGCTCCGCTTCGTGCTCTCCAACGGCGGGAACGCCGACGCGCCGACGCTCACCTATATCGGTGTCGCGACCGACGCGAACACGCTCAAGGGGATCGTCGACTTCGGCGGCATGGGCGGCGCGACCTTCACCGCCGTTCGGAAGCAGTGAGCTGAGGCCTCGGCCGCGCGGCCGGGGCGCCGGCTACGCCGTGGCCGACGGCGCGAGCAGCACCGGCACCCGGGCCGTGCGGACGAGCTTGTCCGCCACGCTTCCCACGACCATCCGCTGCAGCCCGCCGAGTCCCTGGCTCGAGATCGCGATCAACTCCGCGTCGTGCGCGTCGGCGATCTCGAGCAGGGTGCGCACCACATTCCCGCTCGTGCGCATGTCGTGGTTGATCACGAGCGACCCGCTCCGGTGCTTCGCTGCGAGCGGCTCCAGGTAGGAGACCGTCGGGTCCAGCTCCGGACGCGGCGCGAGGTTCGCCACCGCCGCCGCCGACATCGGATGGACCACGTGCGCCAGTGTGATCGCCGCGTGCGCGTCGCCGAGCAACGTCTTGGCCGCCAGCAGCGCCCCCTCCGCACGCTCCGACCCATCGAGCGGGATCATCACACGGCGGAAGAGCGAGGCCCCGACCATCCGGCTCCCCGGCGCGCGCCCGCCACGGGCGAGCAGCAGCGGCACCTTGCTCACGCGGGCCAGCCCGTCCGCGACACTCCCCAGCCAGAAGCGCTGGAACCCGCCACGCCCGTGCGTGCACATCACGATCAGGTCCACGCCCTGCTCGTCCGCGTACTTGGCGATCGTCGGAACCGTGCGCCCGTCGAGGAACTCCGTCTTCACGGGCGCCGTGGTCCGGCGGCTGACGCGCTTGGCCAGCTTCGTGAGGTACTCCCGGTGCTCCTTGCGCCACTCGTTGTCGAGCGCCGGGTCGCGCACGGGGGCACCACCGCCGAGCGTGAAGTCCGCGATCGGCTCGTGCACGCTGAGGAGCGTCAGCGTGGCGTTGTGCTGGTCGGCCAACGGGACGGCGAGCACGAGCGCGCGCTCACCGAGCTTCGAGCCGTCTACGGGAACCAGGATGTTGCGATACATGGGTGGGCCTCCGTCCGCTGGGGTCATCTCAGTAATTGAATCTGGCGCCGCGCACGCTCGCAGGCCGAGAGCGATTCCCCCGCACGTCAACAGGGATATCCCCTATGGCCCTGCGGGGGAATCGGCGCTTCCGGGACGGGGGGCACCTGCATCCATTCAAGGTGGGCGGATGCACGGGACGTGCAGCCGCATCGACCCGCGTCGACCCGCATCGGCTTGGAACGCGCCTGCCCCGCGGAGCCTCCGGGTCGCTCCTCCTGCCGAGGCAACGGATCATGACGCCGACTCCCTTCGTGCTCCCGTTCAGCGGACTCTCGCTCGACCACCTGGCCCAGGCCGGCGGGAAGAACGCGTCGCTGGGGGAGTTGATCCGCATCCTGGTCCCCCAGGGGATCCGCGTCCCCGACGGGTTCGTCCTCACCTCCGCCGCGTTCCGGCGGCACCTGGCCGATGCGGGGCTCGACGTGACGATCTACGAGGAGCTCGACCGCCTCGACGTGGACGACGTCGCGGCGCTCGCCGCGACCGGGCGCGGCATCCGGGAGCGGATCGCCGCGGCCCCACTCCCGCGCGCGGTCGCCGAGGAGCTGGCGTCCGCCTACCACGCGCTCTCGCGCCAGTACGGGGAGGAGGCGACCGACGTGGCCGTGCGATCGAGCGCCACGGCCGAGGACCTGCCGACCGCGTCCTTCGCCGGCCAGCAGGAGACCTTCCTCAACGTGCGCGGCATCGCCGCCCTCGACGAGGCGGCCCGGCGGTGCCTCGCCTCGCTCTTCACCGACCGGGCGATCGCGTATCGCGCCCACCACGGCTTCGCGCACCGCGACGTCGCGCTCTCGGTCGGCGTGCAGAAGATGGTGCGCAGTGACCTCGGCTCGGCCGGCGTGATCTTCACGCTCGACACCGAGAGCGGCTTCCGGGACGTCGTCACGATCACCGGGGCGTGGGGACTCGGCGAGACCGTCGTGCAGGGCCGGGTGCGGCCGGACGAGTTCTGGGTGCACAAGCCGACGCTGGCGGCGGGCTTCCGGCCGATCGTGCGCCGGGAGATCGGCGACAAGAGCGTGAAGCTCGTGAACGCCGAGGGCGGGACGAAGGCGGTGCGCGAGGTCCGCGTCCCACTCGGGGACCGGACGCGCCCGGTGCTCGACGACGACGAGATCCTCACGCTGGCGCGCTGGGCCGTGCTGGTCGAGGCGCACTACTCGAAGCGCGCCGGTGCCGCGATGCCGATGGACCTGGAGTGGGCCAAGGACGGGCGCACGGGAGAGCTCTTCATCGTGCAGGCGCGACCCGAGACCGTGCATTCGCAGCGCGTCGCCCCGCGCATCGAGCTGTATCGGCGGCGCGGCGAGGGCACCGTGCTCACCTCCGGCCGCAGCGTCGGGAACAAGGTCGCGACCGGCCGCGTGCGGGTGATCGTGTCCACGGACGAGCTCGCGCGGTTCGCGCCGGGCGAGGTGCTGGTCGCGCCCATGACCGACCCCGACTGGATGCCCGTGCTCACGCGCGCGGCCGCCGTCGTCACCGACGAGGGGGGCCGCACCTGCCACGCCGCGATCGTCGCGCGCGAGCTCGGCATCCCCTGCGTCGTCGGCACGGGGGATGCGACGCGGGTCCTCCGCGACGGACAGGAGGTGACGGTCTCCTGCGCGGAGGGCGACGACGGCCGGATCTACGACGGCCGGGTCGAGTTCGAGCGGGAGAGCGTGGACCCGGCGACGCTCCCCACGCCGCGCGTCCCGCTCATGCTCAACCTCGGCAACCCGGAACGCGCCTTCCACCTCTCGCGGCTGCCGACCGCCGGCGTCGGGCTCGTGCGGATCGAGTTCATGGTCTCCTCGTGGATCGGCGTGCACCCGATGGCCCTCGTGCACCTGGCACGGGTCGGCGACGCGGCCGTCCGCACCGCGATCCGCGCCCGCGTCGCAGGCGCCGCGTCGCCATCGGAGTACTTCGTGGGGCGCCTCGCCAGCGGCATCGCCACCATCGCCGCCGCGTTCCATCCGCGCCCGGTGCTCGTCCGGTTCTCGGACTTCAAGACCAACGAGTACGCGGGCCTGCTCGGTGGCGAGACCTTCGAGCCGCGGGAATCGAACCCGATGCTCGGGTTCCGCGGCGCGTCCCGGTACTACGACGCGCGCTACCGGGAGGCCTTCGCCCTGGAGTGCGCGGCCATCCAGCGGGTCCGCCGCGAGATGGGGCTCACCAACGTGAAGGTGATGATCCCCTTCTGTCGCACCCTCGACGAGGGACGGAAGGTGCTCGAGGAGCTCGCGCGCAACGGCCTCGTCCGTGGGGACGACGGACTCGAGGTGTGGGTCATGTGCGAGATCCCGAGCAACGTGATCCTCGCGGAGGAGTTCGCGGAGCTCTTCGATGGGTTCTCGATCGGCTCCAACGACCTCACGCAGCTCGCCCTCGGCGTGGACCGCGACTCCGAGCTGCTGGCGCCGCTCTTCAACGAGCGCGACCCGGCCGTCCTGCGGATGATCCGCCAGACCATCGAGGGTGCCCACCGCAAGGACCGGCCGGTCGGCATCTGCGGCCAGGCGCCGAGCGATTCCGCGGAGTTCGCCGAGTTCCTCGCCGACGCCGGGATCGACTCCATCTCACTCAACCCCGACGCCCTCGCGAAGGTCGCCGTGCGGCTCGGCGGCGCGGGACGGCCGGCGCCCTAGATGCCGACGCCCCTCCCCTGGCACCTGCGGCCCGTCGACGAGGTGGCGCTCGACCTCACGACGGAGCTCCGGGCGGGGCTCGACGACGCCGAGGCCCAGGCACGCCTGGCGCGCATTGGCCCCAACCTGCTGGCGGAGGGAAGGCGCCGCGGGCCCGTGCGCATCCTCGCGGAGCAGTTCGCCGACCTCATGGTCCTGGTCCTGCTCGCGGCAGCGGTCCTGGCCGGCGCGATCGGGGACGCGCAGGATTCGGTCGCGATCATCGCGATCGTGGCGCTCAACGCGATCCTCGGGTTCGTGCAGGAGTACCGCGCGGAACGCGCGGTCGCCGCCATCAAGGCGATGGTGGCACCGCAGGCCCGGGTCCGGCGCGGCGGCATGCTGCGGACCGTCCCGGGTCGCGACCTCGTGCCGGGCGACCTGGTCCTCCTCGAGGCCGGGAGCGTCGTGCCCGCCGACCTGCGGCTCGTCGAGGTCGCGGACCTGCGGATCGACGAGGCGCCCCTCACCGGGGAGTCGCATCCGGTGGAGAAAGGGACGACCGTCCTGACGGATGCCGCCCGGCCGCTCGCGGAGCGGCGCAACATGGCGTACAAGGGCACGACCGTCGTCCACGGACGGGCGACCGGGATCGTCGTGGGCACCGGCATGCGGACCGAGCTCGGGCGGATCGCGGCGCTGCTGCACGAGGAGCCCCACCTCCGCACGCCGCTCCAGCGGCGGATGGCGGCCTTCGCCCGGCGCCTCGCCGGCGGCGTGCTGGGGCTCTGCGCGGTGATATTCGGCGTGGGCGTCCTGCGCGGCGAGGATTTCCTGCTCATGCTCCTCACCGCGCTCTCGCTGGCCGTCGCGGCGATCCCCGAGGCGCTACCGGCCGTCATCACCGTCTCCCTCGCGCTCGGGGCCCGGCGCATGGTCGCGCGGAACGCGCTCGTCCGTCGTCTTGCCGCGGTCGAGACGCTGGGGTCGGTCACCGTCGTCTGCTCCGACAAGACCGGGACCCTCACGCAGAATCGGATGGAGGTCCACGCGGTCCAGGCGGCCGTTCCCGCCGGCGATCCCGACGTCGATACGGCACCGCGCGGCGAGGCGGAGGACCTCCTCTACCTCGCGCTCACCCTGAGCCACGACGCGGAGCACGACGCCGAGGGCACCGTCCGGGGCGATCCCACGGAGCACGCGCTCCTCGTCGCCGCGTCCGCACGGGGCCTCTCCAAGGCCACGCTCGAGGCGGAGCGACCCCGGGCGGCCGAGATCCCCTTCTCCTCCGAGCGCGGTCGGATGACGACCCTCCACCGGGATGGTGAGGGGATCCTCGCGTTCACCAAGGGCGCGCCGGAGCGCGTGCTCCCGCTCTGTGCCACCCGGCTCGTGGGGGACCGGCGCGAGCCCTGCGATCCCACCAGCCTCGACGGCCTCGTCGCGACGATGGCCGAACGCGGGCTGCGCGTGCTCGCGGTCGCCGCGCGTCGGTTCGCGACGCTCCCCGACGTGACGCGACCGGAGATGGTGGAGACCGACCTCACCCTCCTCGGCCTGGTCGGCCTGCGGGACGCCCCGCGCCCCGAGGTGAAGGAGGCGATCGCGCTCTGCGCCACCGCCGGCATCACCGTGGTCATGATCACGGGGGACCACCCGGTCACCGCACGGGCCATCGCGCGGGAGCTGGGCATCCTCCGTGACGGGGACGACCGCGTGATGACGGGAACGGCCCTCGGCCGGCTCACCCCCGAGGAGCTCCGCGAGGTCGTGCGCGAGGTCCGCGTGTATGCGCGCGCGGCGCCCGAGCAGAAGATCGGGATCGTGAAGGCGCTGCAGGCCGGGGGCGGCATCGTCGCGATGACGGGGGACGGCGTGAACGACGCCCCCGCGCTCCGCCGGGCGGACATCGGCATCGCGATGGGGGACTCGGGCACCGATGTCGCCCGCGAGGCCGCACACATGGTGCTCGTCGACGACAACTTCGCGACCATCGTCGCCGCCGTGCGCGAGGGACGCCGGATCTACGACAACATCCGGAAGTTCATCCGGTACGCGCTCGCCTGTAACTCGGCCGAGATCTGGACCCTCTTCCTCGCCCCCTTCCTCGGACTGCCCATCCCGCTCCTCCCGATCCACATCCTCTGGATCAACCTGGTCACCGATGGACTGCCGGGCATCGCGCTCGCGGTGGAACCCGAGGAGCCCGGCGTCATGGAGCGGCCGCCGCGGCCGCCGCGCGAGAGCGTGTTCGCCCACGGGCTCTGGCAGCATGTCGTCTGGGTCGGCCTCCTGATGGCCGGGGTCACGCTCCTCCTGCAGGCGTGGGCGTACCACGCCGGCTCGGCCAACTGGCAGACGATGACGTTCACGGTGCTGGCGCTCTCGCAGCTCGGCCACGTCCTCGCGATCCGCGCGGAGCGGACGTCCGTGTTCCGGCTGGGCTTCTTCTCCAACCGCGCGCTGATCGGCGCGGTGGCGCTGACCCTGGGCCTCCAGCTCGCGACGTTGTACGTGCCGGCGCTCCATCCCGTCTTCAAGACCGCGCCCCTCACCGCCACCGAGCTCGCCATCTGTGTGCTCCTGTCCACGGTGGTCTTCTTCGCGGTCGAGCTGGAGAAGTGGATGACCCGGCGTCGCTGGATCCTCCGTGAGGAGACCGCCCCATGATCTCCGCGACGGTGTTCTTCATCCTGAGCGCCGTGGCGGTCGTCGCCGCGGGGACCGCGCTCACGCGCGCCGCGGACGCGATCGCCGAGCGCACCGGCCTGGGCCGCGCCTGGATCGGGCTGATCCTGCTCGCCACCGCGACCTCGCTCCCGGAGGTCGCCACCGACATCGCCGCGGTGCGCCTCGGCGCGCTCGACCTCGCGGCCGGCGACCTCTTCGGCTCGAGCATGGCGAACATGCTGATCCTCGCGCTCCTCGGCCTCGTCCCCCCGCGCAACCAGGTCTTCGAGCGGGCAGCCCTCGACCACGCGCTCTCGGCCAGCCTCGCCATCGTCCTGAACGCCACCGCCGCGATGCTCATCCTGAGCCCGCTCGGCGCGAGCGCGTTCGGCATCGGCATGGAGGCCGTCGTGCTCCTGGCGATCTTCTTCGCGGGCACGCTGGTGGTCTTCCGGCAGAACAAGCTGATCACGCTCGCCGCCGCCACCGCCGGCGTCGTCCCCCCCGTCCTCCCGCAGCCGCACGTGCTCACGCTCAGGCGCGCGATCCTCCGCTTCGCCGGCGCCTCACTCGCGATCCTCCTCGTCGCGCCCGTCTTCGCGCAGTCGGCGCACCGGATCGCGGAGCTCAGCGGACTGGGCCAGACCTTCGTCGGCACGCTCCTGGTGGGCCTCTCCACCTCGCTCCCCGAGCTCGTCACCGCCCTCACCGCCGTGCGACTCGGCGCGTTCGACCTGGCGGTGGGGAACCTGTTCGGCTCCAATGCCTTCAACATGGTCGTCTTCGTCTTCATGGACGCGGCGCACCCCGGGGCGCTCTTCGCCGCGCTCGACAAGGGGCACGCGCTGACCGCGCTCTTCGCCGTGGTCCTGATGGCCATCGGGCTCGCCGCGATCGTCTTCCGCGCGGAGCGCCGCCACGCGCTCGTCGAGCCGGGGAGCCTGCTGATGGTGCTCTCCTACCTCGCGGGCATCTGGGCGCTCTACGACTACTCCGCCAGGTGACGCGTGGTCCCCCGGCGCTGACGGCTCAGTACTTCGTCAGGTACTCCGACAGCTCCCACGCCGAGACCTGCGAGATGTACTCGCGCCACTCGGTGCGCTTGGCGTCGAGGAAGTGCGCCGTGACATGCTCGCCGAGCGCCGCCGTGATCTCGCCGTCCTTCTCCAGCTCGTCGCACGCCTCGTTCAGGTCGCGCGGCAGGTCGTCGATCCGGAGGCGCCGCCGCTCGCGGTGGCTCATCTCCCAGATGTTCTGGTTCACCGGCTCGCGTGACGTCGCCTCGGTCTCGATGCCATGCAGGCCCGCGGCGAGCATCACCGCCAGCGCGAGGTACGGGTTCGCCGCCGGGTCGGGCGAGCGCAGCTCCACACGCGTTCCCGTGCCGCGGCGGTCGGGCACGCGGATCAGCGGCGAGCGGTTCCGCATGGACCAGGCCACGTTCACCGGCGCTTCGTATCCCGGCACCAGCCGCTTGTACGAGTTCACGAGCGGGTTCGTGATGGCGCTCATCCCGCGCGCGTGCGCGAGCAGCCCGCCGATGTAGTGATGCGCCGTGGCCGAGAGCTCGAACTCCCCCTTCGCATCGTAGAAGGCGTTCTCGCCCTTCCTGAAGAGCGACTGGTGCGTGTGCATCCCGCTCCCGTTCTGCCCGAACACCGGCTTGGGCATGAACGACGCGATCAGGCCGAACTGCTGCGCGACGTGCTTCACGACGAAGCGGAAGGTCGCGATGTTGTCCGCCGTCGTCAGCGCGTCGGCGTAGCGGAAGTCGATCTCATGCTGGCCGTGCGCCACCTCGTGGTGCGCGGCCTCCACCTCGAACCCCATCTGCTCCAGCACCGCCACGATCGCGCGCCGCGCGTCCTCGCCGCGGTCCATCGGCGCGAGGTCGAAGTACCCGCCGACGTCGTGCGTGAGCGTGGCCGCGCCGCCGTCGGCGGCGGGGCGGAACAGGAAGAACTCCGCCTCCATCCCGGCCTTCATCACGAACCCCTGCTTCGCCGCGCGCTCCACCTGCCGCTTGAGGACGAACCGCGGATCCCCCTCGAAGGTGCGGCCATCGGGGTACGTCACGTCGCAGATCACGCGGGCCACCCGGCTGTGCGGGTCCCCCCAGGGGAAGATCCGGAAGGTCGCCAGGTCCGGGCGCAGCAGCATGTCCGACTCCTCCACCCGCACGAAGCCCTCGATCGAGGACCCGTCGAAGAGGATGTCCCCCGCGAGCGCCTTCTGGAACTGCGACGCCGGCACCTCGACGTTCTTGTTCACGCCGAGGATGTCGGTGAACTGGAGGCGCAGGAAGCGCACCTGGTGGGCGTGCGCCAGCTCGAGGATCTCCTTCGCGGTGGCGCCGCTCAGGTCAGCGGGGATCGGTCGTGGGACGGTCATCGTGCCCGCAATATCGGCGTGTCGGCATCCCCGGCGCCATCCGGCGCGCGCGCCCCCTCACGCCCCGTCGACGCCTCGTTCGCACCGGCACCGCCTCGATTACCTTGCAGGCGATGACTGCGACCCGATTCTGCTCCAACTGCGGCGCCTCGCTCACCGCGACCGCCAGGTTCTGCCATCGCTGCGGCGAGCCCATGGAAGCGGGCGCGCAGCGCGCCGCCCCCGGCACGTCCGGCACGTCCGGCCCGACCGGCGCCTCCACGGCGCTCCCCTGGAGCATCGCGGCGATCGCGGTGCTCTCCCTGCTCGCGTTCATCGCGGGGATGAACTGGAAGCGCTCGCCGGCCGCGCCCCCGCCGACCGTGGCGGCCGCCCCGGGTCGCGCCCCCGACATCTCGCAGATGTCCCCGGAGGAGCGCGCCGACCGCCTCTTCCAGCGCGTGATGACGTACGTCGCGCAGGGGCAGGACGACAGCGTGCGCTTCTTCTCGCCGATGGCGATCCAGAGCATGGCCGCCCTCGAACCGCTCGACGCGCACCGGCGCTACGACCTCGGCCTCCTCGGCATCGTCAGCGGCGACGGGCCGATGGCCCGCGCCCAGGCCGACACCATCCTCGCGGCGGAACCGGCCCACCTGCTCGGCCTCATCCTCGCGATGCGCGCCGCCGGGCTGCAGCTCGACACCCTCGCGCGCGCGCGCTACGCCGACCGCTTCCTCACCGCGCTCCCCCGCGAGCGGCCCAAGGCCCTCCCGGAGTACGTCGACCACGGGCCGGACATCGAAGCCGCGGCACGCGAGGCCGCGAGCGGGCCGGCCATCGGGACCACGCGCCCGCCCGCGCGCGACTGATTGTCACCCATCTCCACGCCATCGCCATGACCGACTCCCCACGCACCATCCGCGTCGCGCACTCCCCCGACAGCGACGACGCCTTCATGTTCTACGCGCTCGCCACCGACAAGGTCGACACCGAGGGACTGACCTACGTGCACGAGCTGCAGGACATCGAGTCCCTGAACCAGCGCGCGATGCGGGGCGAGCTCGAGGTGACCGCCGTGAGCATCCACGCCTACGCGGACATCGCGGACCGGTACGCCCTCCTGCCGAGCGGCGCCTCGATGGGCGACCGCTACGGCCCGCGCCTGGTGGCACGCGAACCGATGACCAAGGCGCAGGTCGCGGGGAAGCGGATCGCCGTGCCCGGACTCAAGACGAGCGCCTATCTCGCGCTGCGCCTCTACGAGCCACGCTTCGAGGCGGTCGTCATCCCGTTCGACCAGATCGAGCAGGCCGTGGCGGACGGCAAGGTCGATATCGGGCTGCTCATCCACGAGGGTCAGCTCACCTTCGGCGACCTGGGGCTGCACCTGATCGCTGACCTCGGCGAGTGGTGGTTCGAGGAGACGGGACTCCCCCTCCCGCTGGGCGGCAACGTGATCCGTAAGGACTTCGGTCCGGCGATGATGAAGAAGATTTCGCGCCATCTACACGCCAGCATCGCGTATGCATTGAGCCATCGCGAGGACGCGCTCGACCACGCCATGCAGTACGCCCGCGGGCTCGACCGCTCCAAGGCGGACACCTTCGTCGGCATGTACGTGAACGACTGGACCCTCGACTACGGCGAGCGCGGACGCGAGGCGATCCGGCTCTTCCTCGAGCGAGGCGCCCAGGCCGGGATCGTGCGGCGCGACGTGAAGGTCGAGTTCGTCGAGGAGTGAGCGCCGCGGCCGATACTGTGGACGCACCCATTGCACGATCCTCGAAATCAATGCTGGCCCTCGACGGAGCGGGGCGTATCTTAGCCGCACGCAACGGCTCGCCGAGGGAGAACCCGATCCGATGACCGACCAGCGTACGTCCCAGCCGTCCCGACTCACCCGCGCCATCCGCTCCGTCGCCGAACCGGCGGTGCGGCGCATCCTCGTCGTCGACGACGAGGAGTTGATCCGCACGGCCCTCGCGAAGTTCCTGCGCTCGCGCGGCTACGAGGTGAGCACCTGCGACGCCGGCCCGGCCGCCCTCGACCTGCTCGCGCGCGAGAAGTACGTCCTCATGCTCGCCGACGTGCGGATGCCCGGCATGACCGGCCTCGAGCTCGTCCCCGCCGCGCTCGACCTCGACCCCGACCTCGCGGTCATGATGCTGACCGCGGTGAACGACGCCCCGACCGCCACCGAGGCGCTCGCGCAGGGGGCGATGGACTACCTCATGAAGCCGATCGAGCTGGCGGACCTCGCCGCCGCGGTCGAGCGCGTCCTGCACAAGCGCGACCTCTCGATCGAGCAGCGGAAGGTCGAGCGCCTCATCCGCGAGGAGGTCGCCGCGCAGACCGAGGAGATCACGCGCGAGCGCCAGATGCTGCACAGCGTCGTGGTGGACGTCGTGAAGTCCCTCGTGCAGGCACAGGAGGCGAAGGACCCGTTCCTCGGCGGCCACTCCGACCGCGTGGCCGACCTCGCCGCCTCGATCGCCTCGCAGCTCGGGATGAACGATGACGACATCGAGGCGATGCGCCTCGCCGGGCGCCTCATGGATGTCGGCAAGATCGGCATCCGGGAATCGGTCCTCAACAAGCCCGGCAAGCTCACGCCCGAGGAGTTCGAGCACGTGAAGGACCACGTGCGCATCGGCATCGAGATCCTCACGCCGCTCAAGCCGATCGCGCACGTCCTCGCCGCCATCCAGGACCACCACGAGCACTGGGACGGCCAGGGGTACCCCAACCAGAAGTCGGGCGAGGCCATCGCCATCGGGGGACGCATCCTCGCCGCCGCGGATGCCTTCGATGCCCTCACCTCGCGTCGCGCCTGGCGCGACTCCCTGACCCCTCCGGAGGCGGTGAGCTTCCTCCGCGAGCGCTCGGGGAAGCTGCTGGAGCCCAGGGTCTTCGAAGCGCTCCACGTGGTGGTCACCCGGCGCAAGACACTGCAGTTCCTGGACGCATCGTCCGAGTGAGGCGCCCTCGCGGCGCAGCGCCGGCCTCGGGTCAGGCGCCGCCGGGCTGAACGACCAGCAGTGGTCGTGCGTTCAGTCTGCTGATGCGACCACCGTCCTTCGTCCCATGGATGACCGCCGCGTGCCTGCTCGCCGCCGGCGCCACCGCCGTCCGCGCGCAGGCGCCTGACACGCTCCGCGTGAGCGTGGCGGAGGCGGTCACCCGCATGCTCCGTGTCTCCGACGAGGCGCGGATCGCGGATGCGCAGGTGCAGTTGGCGGATGCCCAGGTCCTGACGGCACGCGCGGCCGGGCTCCCGCAGCTCCGGCTCGCGTCCACCTACTCGCAGGTCATCAAGAACGCGCGCGCGACCGTCGTCGGCTCCGTCTTCGGGCAGAGCTACACGTACAACACGAACCTCCTCCTCCAGCAATCGTTCTTCCAGGGAGGCCGCATCGTGGCCGGGTCGCAGGCGGCCGCCCGCTCCGAACGGGCGGCGCTCGCCACGCGCGAGGAGCGCCGCACCGAGATCGCGGTGCTGGCCCAGCGCGCCTACCTGAACGCGGTCTTCACGGGCCGGCTCGCCGAGATCCAGCGCCAGAACCTCGAGATCGCGGACGCGCGCCTGGCCCAGGTCGAGCAGCTCGAGCGCTCGGGCCGCGCCTCCCGCTACGAGGTGCTGCGCGCCCGCGTGGAGCGCGCCAACCTCGAGCCACTCGCCCTCCAGGCGGAGAGCAACCAGGCCCTCGCCGAGCTCGAGGTGAAGCGCCTCCTGCAGATCCCGGTCGACCGACCCATCCTCCTCACCACGGATCTCGCACCCGAGGTGGTGCGCCTTCTCGCCGACTCGGCGGCCGCGGACCGCTCGCCGTCCGGCGTGCGGCCCGGCGTGCGGGCCTCGGAGCTCACCGCCAGCGCGCGCGACGCCTCCGTGCGCGTCGCGCGCGCGGACCTGCTCCCCACCGTCAGCGCGAGCTTCACCTTCGGCTACCTCGCGCTGCCGTCGCAGAACGGGTTGCCCGACCGGCTCGGCCAGACGTCGAACGCCTTCTGCCCGGCCGGCTCCGCGGCCACGCGCGTCTGCCAGAACAACGGCTGGTTCCCCGACCGCAGCTTCGGCGTGCAGATGAGCTGGCCCCTCTTCGACGGCCTCCGCGCGAAAGGCGCGATCGACCTTGCCCAGGCCCAGGCGCGGATCGCCGACCTGCAGGTGCAGCAGGAGCGGGAGGACGCCGCGGTCGAGGTGGAGCGCGCGCTGGCCGAGCTCACCCGCGCGCGCGCGGCGTTCCGTGCGCGTGCCTCCACCGTGGGCGAGGCCCAGGAGGCCTTCGACCTCGCCACCCTGCGGCTCGCCCGCGGCGTCGGCACCCAACTCGAGGTGTCCGACGCGCAGCTGGCCCTCCTCACGGCGCGCTCCACCGAGGCGCGCGCCACCTACGATCTCTACCTCGCGGTGGCGGAGCTGGCGCGTGCGCGCGCGCGCCCCATCCCGCTCCCCGACGGCGGCACGGCCGCGCTCGGGATCACCCGCTGACTCCCGTACCGATGCCACGTCTGCCCACCACCGCCCGCCCGGTCCTTCGGCCGCTGCTGTTCCTCGCCGTCGTGGCCGCCGCGTCCTGTGGAGGCAGCAGCGATGCCGCGCCCGCCAACGCCTCCGGCGGCGCGGCGGCAGGTGCCGCCACCACGGCCGCGAGCGGCGCCCCGGCCGGCGGCGGACGCTCCGGGGGATCCGTCGTCCTCTCCAGCCGGGACATCCACACGGTGACCGCCGGGCTCATCGAAGCGGGGATCCCGATCAGCGGCACGCTCCGTCCGGTCGAGACGGTGAACGTGCGCGCGCGGATCGAGGGCGACCTCGTGGCCCTGAACGTCCGTGAAGGGGACGCCGTGCGTGCCGGCGCGGAACTCGCCCGCTTCGAGAGCACCGAGCAGGAGGCCGCACTGCAGTCCGCCGAGGCCGACCTCCTCGCGGCGCGGACCGAGTCGGAGACCGCGGCGTGGAACCGCGACCAGACGCGCGACCTCTTCAAGTCGGGCGCGGTGGCGGAGCGCGACATGCGCTCGGCCGAGCAGAGCGCGCTCACCGCTGCGGCGCGGCTCGCGGCGGCCGAGTCCCGCTTCAAGGCGGCCGAGGCGGTGGTGCGCGACACCCGCGTGCTCGCCCCGGTCACGGGCGTCGTGGAACGGCGGAGCGTGGAGAACGGCGAGCGGGTGAGCCGCGGCGCCTCGCTCCTGACGGTGGTGCGGAGCGACGTGCTCGAGCTCACGGCGGCGGTGCCGGCGCGGCGCGCGAGCGCGCTCGCCCCCGGCCAGGCCGTCCGCTTCTCGGCCGACGGCCGCAACATCGAGGGGCGCGTGGCCCGCGTGAGCCCCACGATCGACCCGCAGTCGCAGTCCGTCACGGTCTTCCTGCAGGTGCCGAACCGGAACGGCGCGCTCAAGGGGAACACCTTCGCGACCGGCCAGATCATCGAGCGCACGCTCACGGACCAGCTGGTGGTGCCGCAGACGGCGCTCCGCCAGACGGCCCCGACGGCGGGGAACGCGACGTTCGTCTGGAAGGTGGTGCGCGGTGCCCTCGCGCGCGCCGACGTCACGGTCGGCATCGTCGACGAGGCGCGCGGCGTCGTCCAGATCCTCGACGGCCTTGCCGCCGGCGACGAGATCGTGGTCGGCAACGTCGGCCTGCTCGGCGCCGGCATGCAGGTGCAGGTGATCGGAACCGAATCCAACCGCGCGCGCCCGTAGCCCGCGTCGCGCCCGGCCTTCGCCCAGGACCGCCCCGATGTTCCTCTCCGACGTCTCCATCAAGCGCCCTGTCTTCGCCACCATGCTCATGGTGGCGCTCGTCGTGCTCGGGACGGTCTCGTTCTTCCGGCTCGCGGTCGACGAGTACCCGGACGTCACCTATCCCACGATCGTCGCGCAGACCGCCTATCCGGGCGCCTCGCCGGAGGTCGTCGAGCGCGAGGTCTCCAAGCCGATCGAGGAGGCGCTCAACACCACCGAGGGACTGAAGGAGATCACCTCCACATCGACCGAAGGCTCGTCGATGGTGCGCCTGCAGTTCCACCTCGGCGTCGACGTGATGAAGATGCAGCCCGAGGTGCAGGGGAAGGTGGCGCGCATCCGCCGGCAGCTCCCGCGCGACATCGAGGAGCCCGTGATCATCCGGTTCGACCCGAACGACCGGCCGATCATGAGCATCGCGATGCAGAGCGGCACGCGCCCGATGCGGGAACTGACCGACCTCGCCGAGGAGGTGATCGGGAAGCGCATCGAGTCGATCCCCGGCGTGGGGGGCGTGAACGTCGTCGGCGGGTCCGCGCGCGAGATCCGCGTGGAGCTCGACCCGTCCGCCCTGCGCGCCTACGGCGTCTCCCCCGCGCAGGTGGTCGCCGCGCTCCAGCGCGAGAACCAGGAGGTCCCCGCCGGGCGCATCCAGCGGGGGGACTCCGAGCGCCTCGTCCGCATCACCGGCCGCATCACCGACCCGCTCGCCTTCGGCGACGTCACCGTCGTCGTCCGGAACGGCGCGCCCATCCGCGTGCGCGACGTCGGAAACGTGGTGGACGGCACCGCCGAGAAGCGGACCGCCTCGATGATGGGCGGCGACCCGGCGCTCTCCCTCGAGGTGCTCAAGATCACCGGCTCCAACACCGTGGAGGTCGCCGAGCAGGTGCGGGTGGTGGTGGACGACCTCATGGAGCAGCTCCCGAGCGACATCTCCCTGACGATCATCCGCGACGACTCGGGCAAGATCCGCGAGGCGCTCGCCGACGTGGAGCTCACCCTGGTGCTCGGGGCGCTCCTCACGGTGATGATCATCTACCTCTTCCTCGGCTCCTGGCGCTCCACCGTCATCACGGGGCTGACGCTCCCCGTGGCGATCATCTCGAGCTTCTTCGCGATGTGGATGTTCGGCTTCACGCTGAACACGATGACCCTGCTCGCGCTCTCCCTCTCGATCGGCCTCCTCATCGACGACGCGATCGTGGTGCGCGAGAACATCGTCCGGCACGTCGCCATGGGGAAGGACCACTACGTCGCGTCCAAGGAGGGCACCGACGAGATCGGGCTCGCGGTCTTCGCCACCACGCTCGCCGTGATCGCGGTCTTCATCCCCGTCGCGTTCATGGGCGGGATGATCGGCAAGATCTTCTTCCAGTTCGGGGTCACGGTCGCCTTCGCGGTCGGCGTCTCGCTCTTCGTCTCGTTCACGCTCGACCCGATGCTCTCGAGCGTCTGGCACGACCCCGAGGCGGAACAGGACGCGGACGAGGCGCGCCGTACCGCCGGGCCCGTGCGGCGCGTGGCGCTCGCCTTCGACGCCTGGTTCGAGCGCCTGGCGGACCGGTACCCCCCGCTCCTCCGTCGCGCGGTCGAGCACCGGTGGCTCGTGCTCGGCGGCGCCCTCGGCTCCGTGGTCGTCGCGTTCGTCGTCGCGTCGCGGCTCGGCTTCACCTTCATGCCGGACTACGACGCGGGCGAGTTCAACGTCTCCTACCGCGTGGCCCCGGGCTCGCACCTCAGCTACTCCGTCTCCCGCGGCATGGCGCTCGACACGATCGTGAAGGGCATCCCCGAGGTCGAGTTCACCTACCTCTCGATCGGCGGGGGGGGGCGGGCGCGGGGCGGGAGGCGGACAGCTCTTCGTGCGCCTCGTGCCGCAGCACGACCGCGCGCGTTCCATGGCCGAGATCCAGAACGCGCTCCGCCCGCAGCTGCGGAACGTCAGCGGCGCCCGCGCCAGCATCGACGGCACCCGGTCGATCTTCGGCGGCTTCCGCCAGCCGATCGACGTGAAGGTCCAGGGCCCCGACCCGGCACGCCTGAAGCTCATCGCCGCGCAGGTGCACGAGGTGCTGCGCGACGTCCCCGGCATGGCCGAGCCCACCTCGAGCGACCTCGGCGACATCCCCCAGCTCGACGTCCGCGTCGACCGGCAGCAGGCGTGGGCCGCCGGACTGGGCGTGGGCTCGATCGCCGGCACCCTCCAACCCCTCTTCAGCGGCACGCGGGCCACGCTCTGGCAGGACCAGCAGGGCTACACGCACGACGTGCGCGTGGTCTATCCCGAGTCGCTGCGCGTCTCGGCCGAGGACGTCGCGAACATCCCGGTGACGGGGACGGCGATCGACGCGCGCACGGGCCTCCCGGCCGCGATCCCGCTCTCCCAGGTGGCGGAGGTGCGCGCCGGTGTGGGCCCGCAGCAGATCGAGCGCCGCCAGCTCGAGCGGCAGATCTCCATCTCCTCCGGCGTGCTGCCCGGTGCCGCCGTCGGCGACGTCGCCGACGCCACCCTCGCCGCACTCGACTCCCTCGTCCTCCCCGCGGGCTACCGCACCGTCTTCACCGGCGACGTCCAGAACCTGAACGAGACCAAGGGCTACGTGCTCGAGGCGATCATCCTCGCCATCGTCTTCATCTATCTGATCCTCGCCTCGCTCTTCGGCTCCTTCGTGCAGCCGCTGGCGATCATGCTCTCCCTCCCCCTCTCGCTCCTCGGCGTCTCCCTGGCGCTCTGGGTCACCGGGGGCACGCTGAACGTGATGTCGATGATCGGCATCATCATGCTCATGGGACTCGTCACCAAGAACGGCATCCTCCTGATCGACTTCGTGAACCATGCGCGCGGCGAGGGGAAGGATCGGATCTCGGCCATCCTCGCCGCCGGGCGGATCCGCCTCCGCCCGATCATCATGACCACGGTGGCCATGATCTTCGGCATGCTGCCCCTGGCCCTCGCGATCGGCGAGGGCGCCGAACAGCGCGCCCCCATGGCCCACGCGGTGATCGGGGGCCTCATCACATCCACCCTGCTGACCCTCTTCGTCGTCCCCGCCGTCTACACCCTGCTCGACGACCTCGCCGTCTGGTCCTCCCGCCGCCGGGGCGCGCCGGCGCCGGTGCCGGGACGCACCACGCCGGAGGCCCCGGTGCTCGCGGACCGCCGCGCGGGGAATCCCGCTTGACGCCGAGGGGTCGTCCAGTGTATTCAGCGTCCTGAAGAGTTTCGCGATTCACCAACAGGAGGGTGCGATGCCGCTCGACGAGGCGCTGTTCGACAGACTCTTCTCGGATCGCGACGACGATTCCGAGGACGGCGGGTACGGGGGCGGCGGCGGCAAGGCCTCCTACGACGACGACGACGACGAGGACGGCGGCTGGGCCATCAACAAGGACCAGTCCGACTCCCTCTGGGACTCGACCGACGAGTCGGACGACGACGACGAGGAGGGAGGGGTCGCGCCCTCCGCCGATGGCGACGACGATGACGAGGGCGACCTCTTCGGCGAGTCCATCGCACCCCGCCGCCGCGGCCGCCGCCCGGCCGAGAAGCCCCGGGTGCCGAGCATCTTCGAGACCGGGGAGAACGAGGTGCCGGCCGCGGCGAAGGTCCAGGTGATGGCGGCCCCGGCCAATGCGGCCGCACCCCAGGCGGCCCCCAAGGCAGCCGCGAAGGCGGCCCCCAAGGCAGCCCCCAAGACGGCTGCGAAGAAGAAGGCCGCGCCCAAGAAGGCCGCGGCGAAGGCGAAGAAGGTCGTGAAGAAGGCGAAGGCGGTGAAGAAGGCCGTGAAGAAGGTGGTCAAGAAGGCCGCCAAGAAGGTCATCAAGAAGACGGTGAAGAAGGCGAAGCCCGCAGCGCGGAAGCCGGCGAAGAAGGCCGCGAAGAAGAAGTAGGCGCCTCGCGCACCGCGGACGCCCGGCGACGCCACCACGTCGCCGGGCGTCCTGCGTTTCCGCGTTGTCGACTCGCGCCAGGGCGTCCGAATCCGATCGTCGCGTCGCCTATCCAGCGGGACGCCGCTGCGCTAATGTTTGCGAACGATGTCGGACTCACCCGTCGCCCTGCTGCGCGCACACTCGCGTCACGCCCCGTGGAACGCCCGCGGCCTCGCCGCGCACGCCACCGCCCTGGTCGACGCAGCCGGCATGCGACCCACGAACACCTCGGCCCGCGCGACACCGAGCGCGCGCGCCATCCGGTTCTACGTGGCGAACGGGCTGCTGGACCACCCCGAGGGAAAGGGGACCGCCGCCACCTACCACTACAAGCACCTCCTGCAACTCCTCGCGATCAAGATCCGGCAGCGCGAGGGGCAGACGCTCGACGTGATCAAGGGCGAGATCGCGGACATGCAGGGCGACCAGCTCGAGAAGCGCGTCGCGGGCTCCCTCGCGCCCGCACTCGGCAACGGGGCGGACACCGCCGTCCGTCGCGACGACGATCACACCGCCGCCTGGCGCCGCATCGTCGTCGCGGACGGGATCGAACTCCATGTGCGCGAGGACTCCGCCGCCGCACGTGAGTCGGCGATGGTCGCCATCCGCGAGTCCGTGCGCGCCGCCCTCGGCCGCGAGGACGTGCGCTAGCCGAGGCACCGGATCCGACCCTGGGTCTTGCCCGGATTCACGTGCCCCACAACATTAGAGCCGGATGCCCCCGGCCTCGCGTCGCCGGCCTCCGTCGCGCACGGTGCTCCTCGACCGCGCCCTCGAGGCCCTCCCGCTCTTTCGACTCTCCGACAGCTCGGACGATTCGGCCGTCTCCTTCACCGCCGATCAGGGCGGACGGTGGCGCGTCCTCCCGGCGCCCGGGGAACGACTCCCGGGAACCTTCGACCAGGACGTCTTCGTCGAGCTCATGCGCCGCTTCCACGAGGCCCAGGGCCCGGCCGACGGCGCGCTCCACTTCACGCTCCACGCCTTCCTGCGCTCCATGGGACGACGCGTGGACGGACGCACCTACGAGCAGCTGCGCGGCGCGCTCGGCCGCCTCGAGCGCACCGTCCTGGAGAGCGAGGGCGCCTGGTACGACGCGACCCAGGGACGGCATGCCACGGTCCGGTTCACCCTGCTGAGCGCGGTGGCGATCGACCGGCGCCGCCTCACCGATCGCGACCAGCTCGCGCTCTTCCCCTCCCTCGCCTCGAACGAACCCGGCGACGCCAGGGTGGTGCTCCACGCGAACCTGCGCGCCAACCTCGAGGCCGGTCACACGACCACCCTGAACGCCCAGCGCTACTTCGCCCTCTCGTCCCCCGTCGCGCGCCGCATCTACCGCCTCACGGAGGCGGTCCGCACCGAGCAGGGACCGCGATGGCGCGTCCCCCTGGAGCGACTCGCCGAGCTCCTCCCGCTCGCCCAGCGCTATCCGTCGCACCTGCAGCGTGTGCTGCAGCCCGCACACGAGATGCTCCTCACCGCGGGGCTCGTGAAACGGGCGGAGTTCGAGCAGGCGGGACGGGCCTGGAGCGTGGTGTACGACCTGACCGACTCCCGGCGCTGATCGTCGACGGGCCGCGCGGCGACGCCGCGGCGATCCCACGGCGACCCCCGAGTCACCACGGAACTCCCCGGTAGCCCCGGGCGTAGATGGTACTTACGTTCCTTGAGACTCCCAACACAGGCCGCCACCGTCATGTCCCGAGCCAAGAGACTCGCCCTGATCGCCCTCGTCGCCTTCCCGATGGTGGGAGCGGCGTTCGTCGTCCAGGAGCAGGGCGCGCGCAACAGCGCCCGCCTCTTCGATCAGGTGCTCTCGATCGTGAGCGACCGGTTCGTCGACTCCATCAGCACCGGCGCCCTCTACGAGAAGGCCGCGCGCGGCCTGGTCGAGGCGCTCGAGGATCCCTACTCGCAGCTCTACACGCCCAAGGACCTCGAGGAGTTCAACACCACCACCGGTGGCTTCTACGGCGGCATCGGCATGCTGATCGAGGATCACGAAGGCTCGATCATGATCAGCAAGGTCTATCCCAACACGCCCGCCGAGGAGGCGGGCATCCGCGAGGGGGACCGCATCGTCGGCGTGGACACGGCCTCCACGCGCGGCTGGACCACGGCCCAGGTCTCCGCCGGCCTCAAGGGGCGCCCCGGCACGCAGGTGAAGGCGCGCTTCCTCCGCCCGGGCGTCGCCCAGCCGTTCGAGGTCGAGTTCACGCGGCGCACCATCCGCATTCCCGCGATCCCCTTCGCGCTGATGCTCGAGGAGAAGGTCGCCTACATCCCGCTGCAGCAGTTCAACGAGACCACCACGCGCGAGTTCGCCGACAACCTCCGCCGCCTGCAGGCGGAGGGGGCGAAGGGCGTGGTGCTCGACCTGCGCCGCAACACCGGCGGTTTCCTCGACCAGGCGCTGCAGCTCACCAACTTCTTCCTGCCGCGCGGGAAGGAGCTCGCGACCGTCCGCGGCCGCGTGGGACCGCCGGAGCGCTACGTCGCCGAGGCCGACCCGATCGCACCGACCATCCCGCTGGTGATCCTCACCGACGGCTACTCGGCGTCGGCCTCCGAGATCGTCGCCGGCGCGCTCCAGGACCATGACCGCGCCCTCATCGTCGGCACGACCTCGTTCGGCAAGGGCCTGGTGCAGTCCGTCTACCAGCTCGACGGCGGCTACGCCATCAAGCTCACCACGGGCAAGTGGTACACGCCGAGCGGACGGTCCATCCAGAAGGAGCGCCACCTCGACGGCAACGGGAACTACGTGGAGGTCACGCCCGACTCGCTCGAGACGGATGCGGTGCGCCTCGCGCGCCCGCAGTTCAAGTCCGACGGCGGCCGCATCGTCTATGGTGGCGGCGCCATCACGCCCGACGTGATCGTGCCCTACGACACGCTCTCCACGGCCGAGCAGAAGCTCGCCCGCGCGCTCGTGCCACGGTCGCAGGACGTCTACCTCGTGCTCGACGACTACGCGTTCAGCCTCAAGGGCTCGCTCACCCCGGACTTCACCGTGAGTCCCGCGATGCGGAGCGAGTTCCTCAAGCGCCTCACGGCCAAGGGCGTCACCGTGGAGTCCACCGACTGGACGGCCGGCCAGCGCTACGTGGATCGCCTCCTCACGGACCGTGTCGCGCGCCGCGCCTTCGGTGACTCGACCTGGAAGCGGCGCGACGTGAAGGAGGATCCGCAGCTCCTCAAGGCGATCGAGCTCCTGAAGAAGGGGCGCACCACCGCTGAGCTGCTGGCGCTCGCGGGCTCGCCGGCGGCGCCTGCCGCCCGGCCGGAGTAGCGCGATCGCACCGGCAGTCCCTCCCCACCCCTCCCTCTCCACCGTACCGATGTCCACGCGAATCCTGATCGCCGCCGCGCTGCTCAGCGCGGCGGCGTGCAAGCCTTCCACCCCCGCCGTCACCGTCGCCGCCGAACCCGGCGAGGACCGGCTCTCGAACATCACCCAGCTCACCTTCGGCGGCGAGAACGCAGAGGCGTACTGGAGCGCGGACGGCAAGTGGATCACCTTCCAGTCCTCGCGTGATGGCCGCGCCTGCGACCAGCAGTATGTGATGCGCGCCGACGGCTCCGACGTGGCGCGCGTCTCCGACGGGCGCGGCAAGACCACCTGTGGGTGGTTCTTCCCGGGGAACGACCGGCTCTTCTTCGCGTCCACCACGGCGCACCAGGACGCCTGCCCCGCCAAGCCCGACCCCTCCGCCGGCTACGTCTGGCCGCTCGACCCGTACGACATCTACACGAGCAATCGCGACGGGACCGACCTCAAGCGCCTCACGAACTACGACGTCTACACCGCCGAGGGCATCCTCTCCCCCGACGGCAGGACCATCGTGTTCACCTCGCTCAAGGACGGCGACCTCGACATCTACACGATGAACGTGGATGGGACGAACGTGCGCCGCCTCACGAACACGCCGGGCTATGACGGGGGCCCCTGGTGGTCGCCCGACGGGACGAAGATCGTCTACCGCGCCAACCACCCGCAGGACTCCGCCTCGCTCCGGCAGTACCGCGAGCTCCTCGCGCAGGGCATGATCCGGCCGAGCCGCGTCGAGCTCTTCGTGATGGACGCCGACGGCTCCAACCAGCGCCAGGTGACCGCCGTCGGCGGCGCGAACTTCGGGCCCTCCTGGAGCCCGGACGGCACGAAGCTGATCTTCTCGTCGAACTTCGTCGCCCCGCGCAGCGGGAACTTCGAGCTCTACCTCGTCGACGCCTCCGAGACGATGGCCACCGCGGACAAGCTCGAGCGCGTGACCACCTCGCCCGTGTTCGACGGGTTCCCGATGTTCAGCCCCGACGGCAGGAAGCTCATGTGGGCCTCCAACCGCCACGCGAAGTCCGAGGGCGAGACGAACGTCTTCGTGGCGGACTTCCGCTGGTAGGCGCAGCGCCCCGGCCGGGGCGCGTTCCCTCGGTGGACGCGCCCCCCGCCCCCCACTAGAATCGGGGCATCCTCCCGGAGGGACCAATGCTGTACTTCCTCGGCGCCGTCGGGGCGCTGCTGGTCGTCGTCATCGCCAAGAGCATCCGCATCATCGGGCAGGCCGAGGTGATGGTCGTCGAGCGCCTCGGCAGCTTCAACCGCGTCGCGCGCTCCGGCCTGAACCTCCTGATCCCCTTCGTCGAGCGCGCCAAGACGATCGACGTCCGCTACTTCGAGAGCGACGTCACCGGCCTCAAGAAGATCGTCGCCACCACCGTCGCGCGCATCGACCTCCGGGAGCAGGTGCTCAACTTCCCGTCGCAGCCGGTGATCACGAAGGACAACGTCACCATCGACATCGACGCGGTGCTCTACTACCGCGTGGCCGACCCGCAGAAGGCCACCTACTCGGTGCAGAACCTCCCGTACGCGCTCGAGACGCTCACGCGCACCACGCTCCGCAACATCGTCGGCGACATCGAGCTCGACCAGACGCTCGCCTCGCGCGACATGATCAACCGCAAGATGCGCGAGGTGATCGAGGAGGCCTCCATCGGCTGGGGCGTCGACGTCACGCGCGTCGAACTGCAGAGCATCGAGCCCCCGCGCGACATCCAGCAGTCCATGGAACTGCAGATGCGCGCCGAGCGCGAGCGCCGCGCGGCGGTCACCAACGCCGAGGCCTCCAAGCGCGCCGCGATCCTCGAGTCCGAGGGACAGAAGGAGGCGCAGATCCGGAAGGCCGAGGGCGAGAAGGGCGCGGCGATCCTCCGCGCCGAGGGGCTCGCCCAGGCCCGCCTCGCGATGGCGGACGCCGAGGCCGAGGCGGTCAAGCGCATCACGGCCGCGCTCCCGCCGGGCGAGGTGTCGACCTACCTGCTCGGGCTGCGCTACATCGACGCGCTCCCGCAGATCGCCCAGGGCAAGGGCACCACGATCTTCCTCCCGAGCGAGGCCACCGGCGTGCTCGGCGCGATCGGCGGGATGAAGGAGATGCTCAAGGGCGTGACCGGCGCGGCGGCCGCGGCCGCGGAGGAGCGCCCGCCGCGCATCGGCGGGCACCTCGGGAAGCCGGGAGAGAAGTAGTGACCGCGATCTCGCGCGAACGGGCGGAGCGGATCGCCAAGGCGCACGCCTGCTCGCACTGCCAGGAATACACCTACCGGAAGCTCTCGGTGAAGCCCGCCTCGCCCGCGATCGAGAAGGAGCTCGGCGCCGTCTGGATCGCCGTGAAGGTCTGCGGCGTGTGCGACTACCAGAGCGAGATCGGCATCGAGGCCGACGGCGACATCGTCTTCGAGAGCTGAGGGACCGTGGCGCGCGAGGCGTTGCGGCGGCTGCTCGGCTCGCACCTCGGCGCGCCCGGCCGCGCGCTGCTCGCCTGGCGCACCCGCGGCCAGGCCGAACGGCTGGTCGCGGGGCGCGGGCTCGCGGCGCCGGTACGCGCGCTCTCCGAGCGGCTCGGCGCGCGCGTGACGCGCGGACCGTTCGCGGGGATGGAGTACCCGCGCCGTCGCGGCGACGCGGTGCATGCCGCCAAGCTCCTCGGCGCCTATGAATCCGAGCTGCACGCCGCCGTGGAGCGCCTCGTGGCGCGCGCGCCGGCCTGCGTCGTGAACATCGGGTCGGGTGACGGCTACTACACGGTCGGCCTCGCGCGCCGACTGCCGCACGCGGAGGCGTGGGCCGTGGACCCCGACCCGCTCGCCCAGCGCGCCTGCCGCGACACCGCGCTCCGGAACGGAGTGGCCGCGCGGTGCCGGTTCGTGCCGCTGCTCGGCGCGGCGGAACTCGACGCGGTGCTGCAGCCTCACGTCGCGATCGCTGCAGGGTCGCCCGTGCGGCTGGACGCCGCCGGCACGGGGTCGCCTGCGGGAGGTCGCGCGGCCGCACTCTGCGTGGTGGATTGCGAGGGATTCGAGGACGAGCTCCTCGACCCGAGCATCGCGCCCGCCCTCCGGCACGCCGACATCCTGGTGGAGACGCATGATTTCGCGCGCGCCGGCGTGACCGAGCGGTTGGCGCAGCGCTTCCGCGGCACGCATGATGTGGAACGGCTCGAGATCGCCTCGCGCGACCCGGCCGCATTCCCGGAGCTCTCCGCGTTCCCGCCCGAGACCGCGCGCGGGCTGCTCGACGAGTTCCGCCACCCGCCCCAGTCCTGGCTCGTGCTCACCGCGCGCGTCGCCCCACCGGTACCCTGATGCCACCGCTCGACATCCCCAAGCTCGTCCCCGGCGACCGCGTGCAGCATGAGCTGCTCGTGCGCGAGCGCGACGACAAGACCACCAAGACCGGCGACCCCTTCGTCATCCTCAAGCTCGGCAACGCCACGGGCGTGCTCTCCGTGAACGTCTGGAAGGAGCACGTGCCGGTGATCGAGGGGGTGCGCCCCGGACAGGTCGTGCAGGTGATCGGCCAGGTGGACACCTACAAGGGCGCGCGGCAGCTCAAGCTCACCGCGCCGCCCCGCGTGGTGGCCGCCTCCGCCGGCAACCTCGACGAGTTCCTGCCACGCGTGAGCGTGAGCATCGACGAGCTCTGGGCGCGCGTGGATGCCTGGCGCGCCGAGATGAAGGGCACCCTCAAGCGCGTGGTCGACCTCTTCTTCGCCGACGATACCTTCCGCGAGCGCTTCGCGCGCACGCCGGGCGCCACGCGCGGGCACCACGCCCAGGTCGGCGGGCTCCTGCTGCACAGCTGCGAGGTGGCGAACATCGCCCGGACCTCCGTGCAGACCATGCGTGGCGACGTCGCGCTCGTCACCGCGGGCGCGCTGCTCCACGACATCGGCAAGGTGGAGGCCTACGCGGTGGAGCTCGCGGGCTTCGAGTACACCCAGTCCGGCCAGCTCCTCGGCCACATCGTGCTCGGGTCGCTGATGCTGGATGACCGGCTCCGCACCCTGCCCGAGGGCACCGTGAGCGAGGCGCAGCGCCTGGAGCTCCACCACTTCATCCAGTCGCACCACGGGATCCCCGAGTACGGCGCGGCCGTCCGCCCGATGACGCTGGAGGCCGAGATCCTCCACTACGCCGACCAGAGCTCTGCCAAGGGGAACGACTTCAACGAAGCCGTCGAGGACGCGGAGCTCTTCCCGGGAGAGGACCTCGAGTTCTCCGCCAAGCGCAGCTGGCGGCTCGAGCGCCGCGTCTGGCGCCGGAAGCATCGCTGGGACTGATCGCGCGCCCGGGGCGGCCGTAGGTAGTTTTTCGGTATGCCCACGACCATCAAGCAGGACGACTTCGTCCAGTCCATCGCGGACGCGCTGCAGCACATCTCGTACTACCACCCGCTCGACTACATCCGGGCCCTCGGCGCCGCGTACACGCGCGAGCAGAGCCCCGCGGCCAAGGATGCGATCGCCCAGATCCTGACCAACTCGCGCATGTGCGCCGAGGGGCACCGGCCGATCTGCCAGGACACGGGGATCGTCGTCGTCTTCCTGAAGGTCGGGATGGACGTGCGCTGGGAGGCGAAGCTCTCCGTGCAGGAGATGGTGGACGAGGGCGTCCGCCGCGCCTACCTCCTGCCCGAGAACGTGCTGCGCGCCTCGATCGTCTCGGACCCCGCGTTCGGCCGGAAGAACACGCGCGACAACACGCCGGCCGTCGTGCACATGGAGCTGGTGCCGGGGAACACCGTGGAGGTCAAGCTCGCGGCCAAGGGGGGAGGCTCCGAGAACAAGTCCAAGTTCACGATGCTCGACCCGAGCGACTCGATCGTGGACTGGGTGATGAAGACCGTCCCGCTGATGGGCGCCGGATGGTGCCCGCCGGGGATGCTGGGCATCGGCATCGGCGGCTCGGCGGAGAAGGCGATGCTGCTCGCGAAGGAGTCGCTGATGGATGCGATCGACATGAGCGAGCTCAAGGCGCGCGGGCCGCGGAACAAGGTGGAGGAGCTCCGCATCGAGCTGCACGACAAGGTGAACGCGCTCGGCATCGGCGCGCAGGGGCTCGGTGGCCTCTCCACCGTGCTCGACGTGAAGATCCTCGACTACCCGACGCACGCGGCCTCCAAGCCGATCGCGATGATCCCGAACTGCGCGGCCACTCGGCATGCGCACTTCACGCTCGACGGCCGCGGCGTGGCGCAGCTCCCCGTGCCGAGCCTCGCCGACTGGCCGGACGTGACCTGGCGGCCGGACATGAGTGCGAAGCGCGTGGACCTCGACACGCTGACGCCCGCCGAGGTGGCCACCTGGAAGGCCGGAGACCGCCTGCTCCTCAACGGCAAGCTGCTCACCGGCCGCGACGCGGCGCACAAGCGGATCGCCGACCTCTACGCCAAGGGGGAGGGGCTGCCCAAGGGCGTGGACTTCACCAATCGCGTGATCTACTACGTGGGCCCGGTGGACCCGGTGCGCGACGAGGCGGTGGGCCCCGCGGGCCCGACGACGGCGACGCGCATGGACAAGTTCACGGAGATGATGCTCGAGAGGACCGGGCTGATCGCGATGGTCGGGAAGGCGGAGCGCGGGAAGGCGGGGCTCGACGCCATCCGGAAGCACAAGGCGGCGTACCTGATGGCGGTGGGCGGCGCCGCGTACCTCGTCTCCAAGGCGATCCGTTCGTCGCGCGTGGTGGCCTTCGCGGACCTCGGGATGGAGGCGATCTACGAGTTCGAGGTGGAGGAGATGCCCGTGACGGTGGCCGTCGATGCGCGCGGCGACAACGTGCACGAGACGGGTCCCGCCGAGTGGAAGGAACGGATCCGGGCGCTGCCGGTACTGCAGTCGTGACGTCCATCTCCCTCATGCCCCTCCGTGCCATGCGCCGCCCCCTCCTCCCCTGTTTCGTGATCGCGATGGCCGCGGTCGTCACGCTCCCGGCGACGCCGGTGGCGACACCGGTGGCGGCGCAATCGCCGAGCACCTCCCCCGAGCACGCCGCGGCCTACGCCGTGGTCACGGGGCTCTTCGACGGCATGCGTGCGCGCGACACGGCCTCGATGCGCGCCGCCTTCGTCGAGAACGCCGTGCTGCAGTCGCTCACGCCGACGGGGGTGAAGTCCGACGGGATCGAGGGGTGGCTCCGTTCGGTCGGCGCGGCACCGGCGGGCACGGTGATCGATGAACGGCTCGCGAATCCGGTGGTGCATGTCGACGGGGACCTGGCGAGCGTGTGGGTGGACTACTGGCTCTTCGTCGGCGAGCGCTTCTCGCACTGCGGCGTGGATGCGATCCTGCTCGCGAAGCGCGAGGGTGCGTGGCGGATCTTCTCGGTGGTCGACACGCGCCGCCGCGAGGGCTGTGCGAGCGCTCCCGCTCGCTGAGCGCTTGCTGAGCACCCGCTGAGCGTCGGCTGAACGGTCGCTGAGCGAATGAGCGCTGACACAAAGCGAGCGACAACCAGTGCGACGAAGTCGACACTGCCGCGTTTCTGACATCTTCGGAAACCCTCTGCCAGCAAGCAGTTAGGCGCCTGCCCTGTCATGAATGACAGGGGGTCCGAAACGTTTGTTCCCGCGCAACTTACTCCCCCACTTGGATTTAGCCCCATTCCGGTTATCTTGTCTCTACGGAAATTCGCGACTCGCCACGGATGGCTCGTCGCCCTGGACTTAGCCGGAGACCGCATGCGGAAGCCACGACCGAACGCGTACAATCCCGCGCAGGCCCTCAACCTCATCTCGAGCGATCGCAACGGTGATCCGCTCAGCTGCCCGTCCTGTGCGGGCTCGATCAAGCGGGAGCCGGGCAAGGCACCGCCGCCGCCGCGCTCGCACGTGACGCTCAAGTGCACGGCCTGCGGTCGCATCGCCCGCTACATCGCCGGCGCCGCGTAAGCCCGGTCCCATTCCAGCGCGACGAAAGACGCCCCCGGTCCTGGGACCGGGGGCGTCTTTCGTTCAGGCGTGGCGGGCGCTCAAGGCGCGCCGGCGCGGATCCGATCCGGAGCAGGTTCGGAGCAGGTTCGGATCAGGCGCTCAGGGGAAGCTCCATCTGGACGAGCCGCGCGACCGGGCGCTCGACGGCGCGCGACACCCTCGGCGTGTGCGCGCGAGGGGCCATGGTGGGCGCGGAGGTCTCCGTGGGCACTTCGGCGCGGTCGGCGACCACGGTCGCATCACGCAGGAGCTCCGCGGTCTGGTGCCGCAGTTGCATCAGGCGCAGCGGCGCGGCGAGCGCGTCCCGCTCGCCCTGGCGCATCGCCTCCACCTCCGCACGCGCGTCGGCCGAGAGGATCCGCGCGAGCGGGTGCACGAGCAGGCGATCGACCTCGGCGGCGTCCCGCACCGACAGGGCGGCGATCAGGGCATCCAGGTAGGTCAGCATCGTCCCTCCTTTTGCCGTTAGATACACCTTGCAACTAATAATACTACCCCGCGCAGGGGGGAAGGTGTCACGGTCCTGTCGCGACGGCGTCCCGAGCTATGCCAGCAGCTCGAAGCGCACCGGCCGGCGCACACCCCGGCGCTTGCGGGGCGCGTATCTATAGAGTTGGGCTGGACGCCCCCGTCCCTCCGACCGCCACGCGTCCGTCGGCTCCACCAGGAACGCCGCCTGCAGGGCGCGCCGGAAGCTCGCCTTGTGCAGCCGTCGCCCGAGCAGGAGCTCGTAGATCCGCTGCAGTTCGGAGAGCGTGAAGGTCGCCGGCAGCATCCGGAACGCGATCGGGGCGAGGTCCATCCGGTCCCGGAGGCCGGCGACCGCGGCGTCGAGCACCCACTGCCGGCGCGGCGGGAGCGGCGGCGGCTCGAAGGCCGGCGACCAGGCGAATCCCGCCGGCGGCTCGGTGTCCGACGGCACCACGGCGACGTACACCACGGTGAGCACCGCGCCCGAGGGATGGCGCCCGCCCGTGCTGAACGCGCCCAGCTGCGTCATCCATCCCGGCGCGCGCCCGAGCAGCCCGCGCACCCAGCGCGCCGCGGACGCGTCGAGCGGTCCGGCGGGGTCGAGCGGGCTCCAGGGCAGCGTCCCGCCACGAGCCGTGCGCCCGCGCTCGGTGAGGACGGCCAGGCGGCCGTCCACGACGGCACAGCAGACGAGTTCGAGGATCGCGGGACCGGGACGGGCGCGCGCGGCGGTGGCAGGTCGGTCGCCCATGGCGCGATAATTAGTAGCGGGCGGACACTAAGTCAATCATGCCCGGCACGGAGGGGGCCGTCACCGCTCAATGCGCGATGGTGCCCTGCTTGCTGGTGTCCACCTCGTCCTCCACGCCGGCCTTGAACAGGAAGGCCTCCATGTTGCGCGTGAGGAACTGCCGCGCCTGCGGGTCCATTACGTTCAATCCGTAGTGGTTGATCAACATGGTCTGCTGCTTGAGCCAGAGCTGCCAGCAGTCGGGGCAGGTGCCCTCGAGGATGCGCGCGCCGATCGCGCCCGGGAAGGGCGGCCGCTCGAACCCCGTCTTCGCTTGCCCGCAGCGCAGGCACTTGATCTCCGCCATCGTCTCGTACTCCGGAACCTCGCGTGAACCTGCAATCTACACGGCCGTGGCACCGCGCGCCCTCGCACCCGTGAGCGGCGAGGCGCGGCCGGCGCACCACCGCGAGGACGGCCGCTTCCGCAACCCCTGGCCGGGCTCCACGCCGCGCGGCGTCATGGGCGCCCTCCGCTGGATGGCCGAGCGCGCCACGCGCGGACGATTCGGGTTGCCCGCGCCCGGTCCCGCGCTCCCGACGATGGTGCCGGAGCTCGATGGGCCGAGCGCATCCCACGGCGAGACGCGCGTGACGGCCATCGGGCACTCCACCTTCCTCCTGCAATTCGGCGCGCTCAACATCCTCACGGACCCGGTGTTCGGCGAGCGTGCCTCGCCGCTCTCGTGGGCGGGACCCCGTCGCCGCCAGCCGCCGGGCATCGCGCTCGACGAGCTCCCGCCGATCGACGCGGTGCTCCTCTCGCACGACCATTACGACCACTTCGATGACCCGAGCGTGCGCGCGCTCGCCGCGCAGCACCCCGGCGCCCTCTGGGCCGCACCGCTCGGACTCGCCGCGCGGCTCCGCGCGCGCGGCGTCCGCCATGTGGCCGAGCTCGACTGGTGGGAGGGCTTCTCGCACGGCGGCGCCGAGCTCACCTGCGTGCCCGCGGCGCATTTCTCCGGACGCACACCGTTCGACCGCGATGCCACGCTGTGGTGCGGTTGGGCCGTGAGCGTGGGCGGGACGCAGGTCTACTTCGCCGGCGACACCGGACACCACCCCGCGTTCGCGGAGGTCGGTGCTCGCCTCGGGCCCTGCGACGTCATCCTCCTCCCGGTCGGCGCCTACGATCCGCCCTGGATGATGCGGCCGATCCACATGGATCCGGAGGGCGCGCTCGACGCGTTCGCGGCACTCACCGCGACCGCACCGGGACACGACACGGTGATGGTCGGCATGCATTGGGGCACCTTCCGGCTCACCGACGAGCCGGCCGACGAACCACCGGCGCGGACACGCGAGGCGTGGGCGCGGCGCGGCTGGCCCGCGGAACGGCTCTGGCTGCTCAATCCGGGTGAGACGCGACGCCGGTCGGGAAGCGCTCCCTGAGCCACTCGACGGTCCGGAGCGCCACCTCCATCCAGCCGTAGTCCACCGTGAGCACGTGCCCGGCCCCCTTCGTCCAGACCACGGTGCGGTCCTTGGCGCCGAGCCGTGCGATCGCGTGCTCCGACTGCGCGCGCGGCAGCCGGTTGTCCTCCTCGGACTGGATCACGAGCGTCGGCGCGCGCACGAACCCGAGGCGCACGACCGTCCCGCGCGCGATGTACTCCACCGCCTCGAGGGAACGGCGCGTGGAGCAGCCGTAGGCGATCATCGACTGCTGCGCGACGGGGTCGTGGATCGACCGTTGCCCGCCACCGCTCGCATAGCGCGTGACGAGGGACCAGAGCCGCGCGGTACTCACCGCCACCTGCATCGGCGCCGGCACGAAGAGCATCGGCGCGAAGAGGAGCAGGGCCGCCACGTCCGTCTCCGCGGCCAGCCAGCAGGAGAGCGCGCCCCCCATCGAGAGCCCACCCACCACGACCGTGTGGTGCGTGGCGCGCAACGAGGCGTACTCGTCGCGGATCACGGTGAGCACCTGCTCGGCCGTCCACGCGTCCCACGCCTCGAGCGAGCGACCGTGCCCGGGGAGGAGCGGCAGCCGCACCGTCCACCCGTCGGAATGGAGCACGCGGGCGATGCCGTCCAGGGACTGGGGCGAATCGTTGTAGCCGTGCAGGAGCAGGACCGCGCGGCCGCCATGCGCACCATAGGTGCGCGGCTCGGCCCCGATGATCACGCCGTCGGCGTGCGCTGGGAAGCGGCGCCGGAAGCGCCGCTGCCGGAGTCGCGCGCGCAGTGCGCGCTGGCCCCAGAGCGCGCCCGCGACGCCGGCGATCCACGTGAGGGTCCCCGGCATCAGTACCTCGGCACGCTCGGGTCCACCTCACGGCTCCAGCGGTCGATCCCGCCCGTGAGGTTGAGCACGCGCGGGAACCCGGACGCGCGGAGGTAGTCCGCGACCATCGCGCTCCGGGTGCCGTGGTGGCAGTACACGACGACCTCCAGGGCGCGATCGAGCGAGGCCGCGCGCGCGGGGATCGCCGCCATCGGCACGAGCGTCGCGCCATCGAGATGCACGATGGTGTGCTCCCACTCCTCGCGCACGTCGAGAAGGAGGATCGGGTCGCGGCGCGCGAGGCGCATCGCGAGCGCGGCCGGCGCGATCTCCGCCGGCGCGGCGGCCGGCGGCGGTGCGGCCCCGGCCACTGACGTCGGGGACGTGGCGACCGAGGACTCCGCTGCGCCGCAGAACGCCGCGTAGTCCTCGAGCAGTTCACGTGAGGTCCGCGTCGCGCACCAGGTGCACGCGCCGTCGCGCTCCACGGCGAACTCGCGGAACGCCATCGTGAGCGTGTCCACCACGAGCAGGCGCCCCGCCATCGACCTCCCGATCCCGAGCAGGAGCTTGAGCGCCTCGGTCGCCTGCAGCGTGCCGAGGAGGCCCGGGAGCACGCCGAGCACGCCCCCCTCGGCGCAGTCCGGTACGCTCCCCGCCGGCGGCGGCAGCGGATGGAGGCAGCGGTAGCAGGGCCCGTCCTTCGTGCCGAAGACGGAGAGCTGTCCCTCGAATCGATGGATGCTCGCGTGCACGTTCGGCCGACCCTCGAGCACGCACGCGTCGTTCACGAGGTAGCGCGTCGCGAACGAGTCCGTGCCGTCGAGCACCACGTCGTAGTCGGCCACGATGCCGCGCGCGTTCCCGCGCGTGAGCGTGGTCTGCCAGGTCTCGACCTTCACGTGCGGGTTGAGCGCCTCGAGGCGCGCGCGCGCGGAGTCGGTCTTGGGCGTGCCGATCGCGCCGGTGTCGTGGAGCACCTGCCGCTGCAGGTTGTGCACGGCGACGGTGTCGAAGTCGAGGACGCCGAGCCGGCCGACGCCGGCGGCGGCGAGGTAGAGCGCGGCGGGGGAGCCGAGTCCGCCGAGTCCGACGACGAGGGCGGAGGATCCGCGCAGCCGCTCCTGGCCCTCACGGCCGACGTGCGGCAGCACGAGGTGGCGCGCGTAGCGCTGCAGTTCCGCACCCGAGAGCGGCATCGCCGGAATATACGCGAGGGGGCATCGCCGGCCGTCGGCCGTGCGATGCCCCCTCGTCGTCGCGGGAGTGGTCCCGGAACCACCCCCGCTCCTGCCGGATGACGCGTGAACTACTGCTGGAGAAACGTAGCTAGCGCGCGGTCAACGCAACACGGGCACTTTCGATCGCCGCGGTCGCCGCATCGAACCGCATCACGAGGTCCGCGAGCTCCTGCTCGATCAGCGCGGCGTTCCCATAGCGGATCGCCTCGTTCACGGACGGGAACACCATGTTGCCGTATCCGTTGTCGACGTCCGCCACGTATATGAGGTTCCTATACCAGGGTCGTGTGCGCAAGCCCTCCGGGCGCGTCATCGCGCGCTCGACCTTGAGCAACGATGCGTTCGTCGCGACCTGTTGCGCACGCGAGAGCCCGCGCTGGAGCGCCTGGTCGCGCGCGGCGGCGAAGGCGATCGCGGCGCGCTCCATGCGGTCGATCGCGGCGGCGAGGGGCGCCGAGGAGCCCGGCCATCCCTTCGCCGCGAGGTTGCGGTCGATGGGCGCGAGGTAGGTGCGCATGGTGCGCGCGAACTCCACGTAGTCGTACGGGAGCACGTCCGCGTTCGCGAGCCGCATCATCATCGCGGTGCCGATGCGCGCGGCCGCCGCGTGGTAGCGGTACCCGGGGTCGCCGAACCGCTCCATGAACGTGTACGAGTCGAAGTTCGAGTGATAGATGCCGCTCGCGCCGCCGAACCCCCAGTCGGAGTGCGGGATCCCGAGGTGGTTGTAGAAGCCGGCGAAGTCCGAGCCGCCGCCGGGATCGCCCATCGCGGGCTCCGCGCCCTCGGCGACGCGGCTGCGCGCGCGCCAGACGTCGTAGACGCTCCCGCCGCCACTCGGGTCGGCGATCCCCTTCGTGATGTCGCGAAGCGTCGCGCGGAGCGTGGGCGTCCCGCCTCCACCGAAGTTCGGGCCGCCGGCCGCGCCGTCCTGGTTGAGATACGCCACCGCCCCGCGCATCAGGCGCAGCGAGTCGTCCTCGACGTACTCGCTCGACCCCACGAGCCCCCACTCCTCCGCGTCCCAGGTGGCGAAGACGAGCGTGCGCCGCGGGCGCCAGCCGCTCTTCATCTGTTCCGCGACCGCGCGCGCCGCCTCCACCACGCTCACGGTGCCGGAGACGTTGTCCTGCGCGCCGGGGCTCCAGGCGTCGCGGTGTGCGCCGACGAGGACCATCTCGTCCGGGAAGTCGGTGCCGCGGATGATGCCGTAGGTGTTCCAGATCGGCTTGATCGCCGCGGTGGCGCTGTCGCTCTTCACGAGGACGCGCGCGCGCACGGGGCCGGGACCGACATGGTAGCGGAAGGCGAGCCCGCCCTGCCATCCGCGCGGGATGCTCGCGCCACGCACGTCCTTGAGCAGTTCCACCGCGTTGCCGTAGGAGAGCGGGAGCACCGGGATCCGCGGCACGGGCATCTGGTCGAGCGGGATGCGCGTCGCGCCGGCCGTGGAGGGATAGCCCGGGGTGCTCGGGTCCCCCGCCCCGTTCATCACGCTGCCGCGCTGCACGCCGCGCTCGTTCCGGAACGGGCCCTCGGGATACACGTCGCCCTGCACGTAGCCGTCGTCCGCGGGATCGCTGTACATGAGGAGCGCCACCGCGCCGTGCTTCTCCGCCTCGCGCGCCTTGATGCCGCGGAAGGAGCGCCCGTAGCGTGCGATCGCCACCTTGCCGCGCACCGAGACGCCGATCGAGTCGAGCTGGGCGTAGTCCTCGATGAGCCCGTAGTTGACGTAGACCACCTCGCCCGTGGCGTCACCGGTGCCGCTGTACCCGTTCACCGTCGGGTACTCGGGGTAGGCGACTGATGTCGGGTCCTCGGGGAGCGGGCCCTCGCGGAGGTCGAGCGCCTTGGGGTTCGGCGCGATGCGCCAGACGCCGTACTCGACCGTGTGCGGCAGCCAGACGTGGTACTCGCGCACCTCGGTCTGCAGCCCCGCCTCGCGCAGCGCGTCGATCACGAGGTCGCGGGTCCGCGCCTGCGCGGCGGTGCCCGCGATGTGCGGGCGGTCCGCGAGGGCGCGCGCGAGTGAGCGCACGCGCGCCGTGTCGGGGCGCGCGATCGCGGCGGCCTCCGCCGCGCGTTGGGCGGCGGCCCCCTGGGGCGAGTAGCCGGTGAGTTGCTGGGCGACGAGCGCCGTGGGCAGCGCCGCGCAGGCGGCGAGCAGTGCAAGGGTTCGCATCATCGTCGGAGCGAGGGAAGGAAGGGACGGCTCCCTAAGGATAGCCGTGCGCGGCGCGACCGAGCGCGCCGTCGAACTCCTGCGTCGTCTTGTAGCGCTCGTGGCGGCCGTCCCCCGCCGTGACGCGCGCCTTCTGGCGCAGCGCGTCCATCTCCCCCGCGTGGAAGGCGCGGAAGTTCGCGACGCTCTTGAGCGTCTTCTTGAGCACGGCGTGCGAGTCACAGCCGACGAGCACCGAGCTCACCGGGAGCGACCAGGCGTAGCGGAGCGCATCCTCGGGCTTGATCACCTTCGCCGCCGGGATCGCGCCCCCGGCGAGCGGCTTGGTGCCGATCACCGTGCCGCCGCGCCGCACCACCTCGGGGAGCACCTGCTTCTCGAACGACCGGAAGGTCGCGTCGAAGGGGTTGAGCGGCATGAGCGCCACGTCCCAGGCGAACCCGCGCGCGATGAGCTTGAGCGCGATGTGCGGCGACTTCTCGCAGTGGAACCCGATCCAGCGCACCCGCCCCTGGTCGCGCGCCTCCTGCGCCGCGTCGAGGCCGCCGTGGTCGTACATCCAGTCGGGGTCGTTGTCGTAGATCACCTCGTGGAACGACCAGAGGTCCACCGTCTCGGTGCGCAGCTGCTGCAGCGTGGCCTCGAACTGGAGCATCGCCGTCTTGTAGTCGCGCTTGTACGCGCAGCACTGCCAGAGCAGCTGCACCCGCTCGCGGTAGCCGTCGCGCAGTGCGAGGCCGATCCAGCGCTCCGCGCGCCCGTCGCCGTACGCCGGCGCCACCTCGATCAGGTTCACGCCATGGTCGATCGCCTCGCGCACCACGCGGATCGTGGCCTGCTGGCCCGCTTCCGCCAGCCGCCGCGTGCCGAGCGCCAGGATGCTCGTCGTCCCGCCGCGGCGGTCCATGGGGCGATGTTCCAGCGGTGCGGGCGCGGTCTTCGGCATCGGTGGGAGGGTGAAGGTCGGTGCGAACGTTGCCGCCGGATCCGCATTCCCACCAGAGGGGAAGCGCCTCGGGGAGCGGATCCGGGCGGCTTGACGTTCCCGGGGCACGGCGGCAACGTCCGGCTCCCCCGACACCAGACCGCCATGCGCCGCTCCCTGCCCCGCCCCGTCGTCGCCGCTGTCGCGGCGGCCCTCCTCCTCCCCTCGATGGCCGCCGCGCAGGCGCGAACGGCCCGGCCGGCGGCGGACACCGCGCTGCAGGCGTACGCTGCGCTCGAGTGGCGCAACATCGGGCCCTCCCGCGGGGGCCGGAGCGTGGCGGTGGCGGGCGTGCCGGCGCAGCCCCTGACCTACTTCGCCGGGTACACGGGGGGCGGCCTCTGGCGCACCGACGACGCCGGGATCAGCTGGCGGAACATCTCGGACAGCACCTTCCGCACCGGCTCCATCGGCGCGATCGCCGTCGCCCCGTCGGACGCGAACGTGATCTACGTCGGCACCGGGGAGCACCCGATCCGCGGGCAGTCGTCCACCTATGGCGACGGCGTCTACAAGAGCACCGACATGGGGCGGACCTGGGCGAACATCGGCCTCGCGCCCACGCGGCAGATCTCCGCCGTGCGCGTCCACCCCGCCGACCCGGACCTCGTCTACGTCGCGGCCCAGGGCGATCGATGGAAGGGCAACGCCGAGCGCGGCATCTACCGGTCGAAGGATGGTGGCGCCACCTGGACGCTCGTGCTCAAGGGGGAGAACCTCACGAGCGGCGCCTCCGACCTCTCCATGGACCCGACCAACCCGCGGATCCTCTACGCCGCCTTCTGGGACCACCAGCGCCAGCCCTGGTTCGTACGCAGCGGCGGGCCGGGGAGCGGCCTCTGGAAGTCCATCGACGGGGGTGACTCCTGGACGCGCCTCACCAAGGGCCTGCCCAAGCTGATGGGGAAGGTCGGCGTCGCGGTCTCGCCGGCGAACCCCGACCGCGTGTTCGCGATCGTGGAGGCGGAGGCGGGCGGGCTCTACCGCTCAGATGATGCGGGTGCGAACTGGCGTCGGCTCTCGGACAGCCGCACGATCCAGACCCGCTCCTGGTACTACATGAAGGTCTTCGCCGACCCGGCCAACGCCGACGTGGTCTGGGTGCTGAACGCCCCCGTGTCCCGCTCGATCGACGGCGGCGCGACCTTCCAGGTGGTGCCCGCCACGCATGGCGACAACCACGCGCTCTGGATCAACCCGACCGACTCGCGCTACCTGATCAACGGCAACGACGGCGGCGCCTCCATCTCGCTCGATGGCGGCAGGAGCTGGAGCACGCAGGACAACCAGCCCACGGCGCAGTTCTACCACGTCACGGTCGACGACGCGTACCCGTACAAGCTCTACAGCGGCCAGCAGGACAACAGCTCGGTGGTGATCCGCAGCCGCAGCGATGGCGGCTCGATCGGCGTGCGCGACTGGTGGAATGGCGCCGGGTGCGAGAGCGCGAACATCGGCGTGAGCGCGAAGTCCCCGCGCCACGTGTACGGCGGCTGCTACCAGGGACTGATCGATGAGCTCGACCAGGAGACGGGGATCACGCGCGACATCATGCCCTGGCCCGCGATGAACCTCACCGAACGCACCGACAGCACGCGCTACCGCTTCAACTGGTCCGCGCCGATCGTGGTCTCGCAGCACGACCCGAACGTCATCTACCATGGCGGCAACGTCCTCTTCCGCACCACCGACCGCGGCACGAGCTGGCGGCCGGTCTCCGGCGACCTGACCAAGAACGACAAGTCCCGCCAGGGATGGGGAGGTGGGCCGATCACCAACGAGGGCGCCGGCGGTGAGGTCTACGGCACGATCGTCGTGATCCACGAGTCGAGCCACGACGCCCGCACGATGTACGTCGGAACCGACGACGGGCTCGTGCAGCTCACGCGCGACGGCGGCACGACCTGGACCAACGTCACGCCCCCCGCCATGACCGACGGCCTGACCAACGAGATCGAGGTCTCGCCGCACGACGCGGCGACCGTCTACGTCGCCTACCGCCGCGACCGGCTCGGCGACCCGGCGCCCTACGTCTTCCGCTCCACCGACTACGGCCGCACCTGGACGCGGATCGACGCCGGACTGCGCGAGGGCGAGCCCGTGCGCGTGGTGCGCGAGGACACGGAGCGCCGCGGCCTGCTCTACGCCGGCACCGAGACGGGGGCCTGGTTCTCCACCGACAACGGCACCACCTGGAACGCCTTTAAGGGAGTTCCGCCGGTTCCCGTCACGGACCTCGAGGTCCGCCACGGCGACCTGATCGCCGCCACCGAGGGGCGCGCCTTCTGGATCCTCGACGACCTCTCGGCGCTCCGGCAGCACACCGCCGACGTCGCGCGCGCGCGCGTACATCTCTTCGCGCCGCGCGCGGCGATCCTGACCTCCGGCGGCGGCGGGTTCGGAGGTGGCGGCTCCTCGCGCGTCGGGCGCAACCCGCCCAACGGCGCGACGGTCCACTTCCGCCTCGCCGCCGCACCCGACTCCACGGCGACCGCGAAGCTCGAGTTCCTCGACGCGCGCGGCACGGTGGTGCGCACCTACTCGTCGCGGCCCGCGGCGGGAGCGGGCGCGCCGACCGGCGGTCCCGGTGGCGGGCCGGGAGGCGGCGGGCCGCGCCTCGCGCCCAAGGCAGGGCTCAACAGCTTCACCTGGGACCTCCGCCGCGACGGCCCCACCTCACTCCCGGGCATCGTGCTCTTCGGCGCTCCCGGCTCGGGTGGCACCAAGGTGCTTCCCGGCCGATACCAGGTGCGCCTCACCATCGGCGACCTGGTGCAGACCCAGCCGCTCGAGGTGCGACAGGACCCGCGACTCGGCGACATCCCCATGGCGGTGCTCGTCGAGCGCGACTCCATCGCGAACGTCCTCGTGCGCCGCATCGGCGAGATCCACGACGCCGTGAACCGCGTGCGCGACCTCAAGGCGCAGGTGACCGGGATCGTCACGCGCACCGCGGGCGACCCGATGGCCGACAGCATCGCCGCGTCGGGCAAGTCCCTCACGGGGAAGATCGAGCGTGTCGACCCGCGGATGACCACCAAGGCGCAGAACGGCCAGGACATCATCAACTACGCCAACGGGATCAACGGGCAGTTCGGATTCCTCCTCGGCCAGGTCGAGGGGAACCCCGGGCTCACCACCGCCGTGAAGGAACGGCTCGCGGAGCTCGAGCGCGCGTGGGCGACGCTGAGCGCCGAGGTGGAGGTGATCGAGACGGTGGACGTCGACGCGTTCAACAAGCTGCTCGAGCGCGCCAACATCCCCGGGCTGATCGTCACCAAGCCCAGGACGCCGCGCGTCATCATGTAGTCGTTGTGTCGTCGATGCCGGCGCGATGCCGGCTGCCGCGGGTCCGGGGCGCGTCGCCCCGGACCCGCGGTCGTCTCAGCCGATCGCCGCCTCGAGCTTCTCGACGCCGATCTTGAGGTCCGCACGCGTCATCACGAGCGGCGGCAGGAGGCGCAGCGTGTGGTCGCCCGCCGAGACGAGGAGCAGCCCCTGCTCCATCGCCCGCGCGACCACGTCCTTCGCGGGGTCGGTCACGTCCACGCCCCACATGAACCCGCGGCCGCGCACCGCGCGCACCTTGGGCGACCGCTGCTTCACCTTGAGCAGCTGCTCGCCGAGCCACTTCCCTTCCTTCGCCACGTGCGCGAGGAACTTCGGGTCGTTCACGCGATCGAACACGTGGTTCGCCACGTGGGCCACCAGCGGGCCGCCCCCGAAGGTCGTGCCGTGGTCCCCCGGCTGCATCACGTCCGCGACCGCCTGCGTCATCAGCACGGCGCCCATCGGCAACCCGCCGGCCATCGGCTTGGCGAGGGTGAGCAGGTCGGGCACGATCCCGAACTGCTCGTACGCGAAGAGCGTCCCGGTGCGGCCGTAGCCGCATTGGATCTCGTCGAGGATCAGGAGGACGTTCCGTTCCTTGGTCAGTGCGCGGAGTTCGCGCACGAAGCCCGTGTCGAGCACGCGCACGCCCCCCTCCCCCTGCACCGGCTCCATCACCACGGCGCAGGTCGCGGCGTCGCTGATCACGCGCGAGAGGTCCTTCAGGTCACGCTCGTGGATGTGGATGCCCCCGGCGAGCGGGCGGAACGGATTGCGGTACTGCGGCCGGTCCGTCGCGGCGACCGTGCCGAAGAGCCGCCCGTGGAAGGCGCCGCGCAGCGCGATGATCTCGTGCTTCGGCACGCCCCCCTCCGCCTTCCCCCACTTCCTCGCGACCTTGAACGCGCCCTCGTTCGCCTCGGCGCCCGAGTTGCAGAAGAAGACGCGGTCGGCGAACGACGCGGCCACCAGCTTGTCCGCGAGCCGTTCCCCTGGCGCCGTGCGAAAGAGGTTCGAGACATGCACGAGCCCGGTGTCGAGCGCCTCGAGCATCGCGGCGCGGACCCCGGCGTCGTTGTAGCCGAGGGCGTTGACGGCGATGCCCGCGGCGAAGTCGAGCCAGCTGTGCCCGTCGGCGTCATAGAGCCGCACGCCGTCGGCGCGCACGATCTCCATCGGCGCACGGCGGTAGAGGCCGAGCAGGGCGTCGGTGATCGGATCCGCGGCGGCGGTCATGCGTGGTCCCGGGAGGATTGGGGGGCGAGCGAGATGACGGTCCCGACGGACGGGTCGGCGACCCCGGCGAGCGCGGCGATGCGTACGCGGCGCACGCCGTTGCGGAGCGCGGCGACCGCGGCCTCGAGCTTGGCGCGCATCCCGCCCTGCGCCACGCCGCGCGCGATCAGCCCCGCGACCGCGTTCGAGTCGATCCCGGTGAGCGTGGCGCCGTTCTCCAGCACGCCCGGCACGTCGGCCACGAAGAGCAGCTCGTCGGCGCCGAGGCCGGCCGCGATCGCGGCGGCGGCGTCGTCACCATTCACGTTCAGCCCCTCGCCCGTGGCGGAGTCGCGGTCCCGTGCGAGCGGGGAGATCACCGGGAGCCACCCGCCGTTCAGGAGGTCCGCCACCAGCGATGCGTCGGCGAAGACGTCGCCCCCCACGCGGCCGAGCGCGGGGTCCGTGACGCGCGCCGTGAGCAGCTCGCCGTCCTCGCCACTCACCCCCACCGCGCGTACGCCCACCGCGAGCAGGCGCGCGACCAGGCGCTTGTTCACGGTCCCCGAGAGCACCATGCGCACCGCGTCGAGGTCCTGCGCCTGCGTCACGCGCCGCCCGTTGACGAACGTGGGGTCCACGCCCATCCGGCGCTGCAGCATGCTCACCTCGTCCCCGCCGCCGTGCACGATGATCAGCCGCGCGCCGGGCACCGCGGCACCCGCCCGCACGGACTCGAAGAGCTGCGGGTCGCCCTGCACGCGCCCCCCGATCTTCACCACACGGATGAAGACGTCGGCGTTCACGTGCGTGGCCACGTGCGGCGACTCGGTCGCGCGCACCCGCACCGCCGCGTGCGGCGGGTCCGTCCTGCGACGTCCGCGCGTCACGCCGGCAGCCCGACCCATTCGTCGAGTCCCAGCATCAGGTTCGCGTTCTGCATCGCCTGTCCCGCCGCCCCCTTCATCAGGTTGTCGATCGCGCTGAACACCTGCAGCGCGGGTGCGCGCACGCCCTCCACCATACGCACGGCGACGCGCACCACGTTGCGGTGCTGTACGTGCCGCAGTTCCGGGAGTTCCTCGACCACCTCCACGAAGCGCTCCCCGCGATACCGCTCCCGCCAGGGCGCGAGCGGGTCGGGCAGCGACGCGGCGAGCGGCACCGTGATGGTGGCCAGGATCCCACGCGCGATCGGGAGAAGATGGGGCGTGAACTGCAAGTCCGCATCCACGGAGAGCTCGGCCACGAGCGCGCGCATCTCCTTCAGGTGCCGGTGCGAGTTCCCCGCCCCGTACGCCCGGAAGTTCTCCGTGACCTCGCCGTACAGCAGGTCGAGGCGGGGCGAGAGGCCGGCGCCGGTCACGCCGCTCGCTGCGCTCACGTCGATCCGCGCCCCGGGGAGCACGAGCCCCCTCTCGAGCAGTGGGAGGAGGCCGATCAGGATCGCGGTCGGATAGCACCCGGGGTTCGCCACGCAGTCGGCGCCGCGCACCTGGTCGCGGCGCAACTCAGTGAGCCCGTACGGCACACCCTCGCTCGCGCCATTCCCGATCCGGTGATCCGCGGAGAGGTCGACCACCTTCACTCCCGCGGCGCGCGCGCGCGCGACCCACTCGGCGCTCGCACCATGCGGGAGCGCCGAGAAGACGAGCGCTGCCTTGTCGAGAGCGGCGTCCTCGGTGGCCGCGAAGGTCACGCGGCCGCCGAGCGGGAGGTCCACCGTCTCCCCCCGCTGGGAGTTGGCGGTGGCGAAGGCGAGCGTGAGCGACGGATGGCGCTGGATGAGCGCGCAGAGTTCTCGGCCGGCGTAACCGGAGGCGCCGAGGACGCCGACTGGAATCTTATGCACGATTAATGCATACTAATGCCAAGCCCCCCTGTCAACGAGTTCCTTTGCCCGGCCCGCGGGCCGTGCTAGACTCTGGCAACCCGGAGACTCCCCAGTGACGGCCAGCAAACGTGACCGCCAGCACGCCATCCTCGAGCTGATCTCCACCCGCGAGATCGGGAGCCAGGAGGACCTCCGGCAGCTGCTCGCCAAGCACGGATGGGAGGTCACCCAGTCCACCCTCTCGCGCGACCTGCGCGACCTGCGCATCGCCCGCGTCCCCACCGGGCAGGGCGTCCGGTACGTGGTCAGCGACTCCGGGGGAGAGGACGCCACGCGGGCGCCGCTCGCCGCGATCCTCCCACAGCTCTTCGTCCGACTCGACGGCGTCAGCCACATGATCGTCCTCAAGACCGTCGTCGGGGGCGCACAGACGGTCGCCTCCGCCATCGACCGCGAGTCGAGCGCCGACGTGCTCGGCACCATCGCCGGCGACGACACCATCCTGATGATCTGCCGCAGCGAGGGCGCCCGCGAACGGGTCGCCCGACGCCTCTCCGCCCTCGGCCGCCGACCCGGATGACCCGGCCGTGCGGTCCACGCCTTGGATTCGCATATCTATGCGACTAAGTTCAGGTCGTTCCGTAGCTTCGCCAGCAGGCCATCCGACCATCGCTCATCCTCCGACGTCCCTGTCATGAAGACCATCGTCCTCGCCTATTCCGGCGGCCTCGACACCTCGATCATCGTCCCCTGGCTGCGTGAGCACTACGACGCGCGTGTCGTCTGCGTCGCCGCCGACATCGGCCAGGGGGATGAACTGGAAGGGGTGCGTGAGAAGGCGCTCGCCTCCGGCGCCGCCGAGTGCCACATCGCCGACCTCCGCGAGGAGTTCGTGCGCGATTACATCTTCCCCACCCTGCGCGCCGGTGCGATCTACGGGCGCAAGTACCTCCTCGGCACCTCGATGGCGCGCCCGATCATCGCCAAGCGGCAGGTCGAGGTCGCGCTCGAGATCGGCGCCGACGCGCTCGCGCATGGCTGCACCGGCAAGGGGAACGACCAGGTGCGCTTCGAGCTCACCTACATGGCGATGGCGCCGCACCTCCCGGTGATCGCACCCTGGCGGATGTGGGACATCCGCTCCCGCGAGGACGCCCTCGCCTACGCCGCGGAGAAGAACGTCCCCGTCGCCGCGACCACCACGAAGATCTATTCGCGCGACCGGAACATCTGGCACATCTCGCACGAGGGCGGGGTCCTGGAGGATCCCAACTCCGTGCCGCCGAAGGACCTCTTCATGCTCTCCACCGATCCGGCGGACGCGCCCGACCAGCACGAGGACGTGGTGATCGGGTTCGAGAAGGGCACGCCCGTCTCGGTGAACGGCAAGCGGCTCGGACCCGTCGCGCTCCTCGAGACGCTCAACAAGATCGGCGGGCGCCACGGCATCGGCCGCGCGGACATCGTCGAGGACCGGCTCGTCGGCATGAAGTCGCGCGGCGTCTATGAGACGCCGGGGGGCACCCTGCTCTACACCGCGCATTCGGAGCTCGAGCAGCTCGTGCTCGACCGGCGCACGCTCGCCGCGAAGGACCTGATCGCCCCGCGCTACGCGGACCTCGTGTACGAGGGGCGCTGGTGGACCACCGAGCGCGAGTCGTACGATGCGTTCGTGAACGTCACGCAGGAGCGCGTCACGGGCTCGGTCACGATCCGCTGCTGGAAGGGGAACATGACGATCGCGGGCCGCGAGTCGGCCGAGGCGCTGTACGACGAGCGCTTCGTCACCTTCGGCGAGGACGATGTGTACGCGCAGTCCGACGCCGCCGGCTTCATCCGGCTCTACGGCCTCTCCGCGCGCGTTCGCGCGCTCAAGGACCTGGAGGCCAAGGGCGTGAAGGTCGAGACCAAGTCCCTCCCCGCGCCGTCGCTCGAGAAGGTCAAGGCGTAGGATGGGCGCGGAAGGCGCGGAGGGCGGACACAAGCTCTGGGGCGGCCGCTTCGCCGGCGGGCCGGCACCGGAGCTCGAGGCCGTGAATCGGTCCATCACGGTGGACCTCCGGCTCTGGCCGTTCGACATCGCCCTCTCGAAGGCCTGGGCGGCGGGGCTGGCCGAGGCCGGCGTCCTCACCGCCGCCGATGCCGTGGCGATCCAGCAGGGACTCGATCGCGTGGCCAAGCGGATCGCGGGAGGCGAAGCCCCGATCGCGTCGGACGAGGACGTGCACACCTTCGTCGATCGCCTCCTGCACCAGGAGGCCGGCGAGCCGGCGGGTCGCCTGCACACGGGGCGCAGCCGGAACGACCAGGTGGCGACCGGCACGCGACTCTGGGCGATGGATGCGGTGGCGCGCGTGGATGGCATGGTCCGTGAGGTGCAGCGGGCGATCGTCGGTCAGGCGGAGCAGCACCTCGGAACGCTGATGCCCGCCTACACACACCTGCAGCGCGCGCAGCCCGTCTCCGCCGCGCACTGGCTGCTCTCGCACTTCTGGCCGCTCGAGCGTGACCGGGTGCGGCTGGCCAATGCCCGCTCCGCCGCGGCCGTGCTCCCCCTGGGATCCGGCGCCATCGCGGGCTCGGCGTTCCCGGTGCCCCGCGAGTCCCTGCGCGCCGCACTCGGCTTCGAGCGCATCTCGCCCAACTCGATCGATGCCGTTGGCGATCGTGATTTCGTGGCCGATCTCCTCTACGCACTCACCATGCTGGGGACGCATCTCTCCCGGCTGGCCGAGGATCTGATCCTGTTCGGGTCGAGCGAGTTCGGCTTCGTGCGCTTCAGCGACGCCTTCTCCACGGGTTCGTCGATGATGCCCCAGAAGCGGAACCCGGACGCGATGGAGCTCGCGCGTGGTGCCGGGGCTCGCGTGCTCGGTGACCTCGTGGCGCTCGTCGCGACGATCAAAGGGCTGCCGAGCGGCTACAACAAGGACCTGCAGGAGGACAAGCGCAGCCTGTTCGACGCCGTCGATGCGATCAGCCTGCTGCTCCCCGCCGTCGCGGGCTCCGTGGCGACCTTGACGATCAGCGCTGAACGCACGCGCGGTGCGCTTTCCTCGTCGATGATGGCAACTGATCTCGCGGACTACCTGGTGCGGAAGCGCGTGACGTTTCGGGATTCGCACGCCGCCGTTGGGCGTCTCGTGCGGGAGGCCGAGGAGCGGGGTGTCGAGATGACAGAACTTCCGCTCGCGAGTTTCGAGGCCGCGCATCCTGAGTTCGGGCCCGAGGTGATGGCGGAACTTCGGCCTGAAACGTCTGTTTCGCACCGTGAGATCGACGGCGGGACTGGGCCGGCGGCCGTCCTTGCTCAGCTGGAGCGCGCGAAGACGCTGCTCTAGTTCGTGATTCAGCCCTCGACGACGCGGTTCGGACGCTGGCGGTAAGTCGTTGTTGTGGCGATGGTTACATTTAATCTCGCCACGTCGCTTTATTTCGTTTCATTGGCCGCCACGGTCCAGGCTTGTCCGAGCGGACGCTTGTCCGACCGGATCCGATCAAAATGAGACGCCTCGGACTTCTGGGCGACCAGGCTGTCGCGATCGACGCGCGGCCGCAGCCCTCCCCCTATCGGATTCTCCCACTCGGTTGTTATTTCGCTAACCATATGGCGGCAAACGCCGTGCGCGATTAGAGTCTAATATCCTTTTCAGAGAGGATATTTGCGAGCCGTAACAACTGCGACCGCGGCCGCGGTTCTCGGAGTCAAACGGAAGGCGCTGGACAACATCCTCGGACGCGTGGACACTCCCGAGATCCCGAAGGGGCGTCAGGGCGTGGAGCGTCGAATCCCCGTCTCTGCGCTTGTAGAGCTCTTCCTGGCCACTGAGCTCTCAGCGAGGCTCGGGACACCGTCGCAGCAGGCTTTCGCTCTGGCGCAAGAACTCACTCGAGGTGGGACGGTCCAGGTCGGTCCGTTCCTTCACGTTGGAGCGGATCTGGCCGGCGTCCAGGCCGAGGTGGACGCGCAACTCGAGGTCGCGATCGAGTCCGTGGTGCGTCGGCGGCGGGGGCGCCCTCCGCGGTCATCGTCTGCCTAGCAGGCAGGAGCCGACGGTTGTGGGCGGCACCACATCAGGGGGCACGATTCGGCCGGCGTGCCCTGACGAAGCGCTCGCGGAGAGTTGACGGAGAGCTCGTGGAGAGTTGGCGGACACATAGCAAAAGGCGCCCGGAGCCGAAGCTCCGAGCGCCTTCTGATTGTGCCGGCGGTGGTTACGAAACCTTCGAGACGTTCTCGGCAGCGGGGCCCTTGGCACCCTGCACGATGTCGAACTCGACGGCGTCGCCCTCTGCGAGCGACTTGAAGCCGGAACCCTGGATCGCGCTGTAGTGCACGAAGCAATCCTTGGTGCCGTTGTCGGGCGTGATGAACCCGAAGCCCTTCGCGTCGTTGAACCACTTCACCTTGCCGGTCGTACGCATTCCCTACTCCTGATTTTGTTGATTGATGCCGGGAGCGGAACGCGCCGTGCCCTGCACAATCGAGCTCACGGGACTGATGTTATCCCCCGTGCTGGACAATCCCCCGGAGAGTCCGGAGGATGGGGGAAACCTAGGGGGTGCAGGTCCACCCCGCAATAGCAACTCCCCGCCGGTGTCATCCCGCCGCCGCCACGGGTTGAACCGCCCTGCCCCGACTATCTTGCAGGTGCCACCCGCCTCCCCACCGAGCCCAGCCCAGGATCCCGGTACCGCCGTGCTGCCATTCCAGCCCCGCCGCAAGACCGTCACCGCCGATATCGGGGGGGTGCTCGTCGGCTCCTCCCAGCCGGTGGTCGTCCAGTCCATGACCAACACGGACACCGCGGACGCGGCGTCCACGGCGGCCCAGGTCGCCGCCCTGGCCAAGGCGGGCTCGCAGATCGTGCGCATCACCGTGAACAACGACGAGGCCGCGGCGGCGGTCCCCGAGATCGCCTCCAGGCTCCGCGACCTGGGCGTCAGCGTCCCGATCGTCGGCGATTTCCACTACAACGGCCACCTTCTGCTCCGGAAGTTCCCGGAGACCGCAGCACTCCTCGCCAAGTACCGCATCAACCCCGGCAACGTCGGCACGAAGCATCGCGACGACAACTTCCGCACCATCGTCGCGGTCGCGGTCGAGCACCAGAAGCCGGTGCGGATCGGCGTGAACTGGGGCTCGCTCGACCAGGGCCTGCTCACGCAGATGATGGACGACAACGCGAAGCGCGACGAGCCGCTCGACGCCAAGGAGGTCTACTTCGAGGCGATGCTCCAGTCCGCGCTGCGCTCGGCCGAGCTCGCGGAGGAGACGGGACTGCGCCACGACCAGATCCTGATCTCCGCCAAGATCTCGCAGGTGCAGGACCTCGTGACGGTCTACCGCCGGCTCGCGGCGCGCTGCGACTACCCGCTGCACCTCGGACTGACGGAGGCGGGACTCGGCACGAAGGGCGTCGTGTCGACGACGGCCGCGCTCGCCATCCTGCTGAGCGAGGGCATCGGCGACACCATCCGCGTCTCGCTCACGCCGCGGCCGGGCGGCGACCGCACCGAGGAGGTCGCCGTCGCGCAGCAGATCCTGCAGTCACTCGAGCTCCGCTCGTTCACGCCGCAGGTCACCGCCTGTCCCGGGTGTGGGCGCACCACCTCCACCTTCTTCCAGAAGATGGCGGAGGACATCCAGGGCTATCTCCGGGACCAGATGCCGGTCTGGCGCGAGTCGCACCCGGGGGTCGAGGAGATGAAGGTCGCCGTGATGGGGTGCGTGGTGAACGGACCCGGCGAGAGCAAGCACGCGAACCTCGGCATCTCGCTGCCCGGCACGTTCGAGGAGCCGAAGGCGCCGGTCTATGTCGACGGCAAGCTGCGCGTCACGCTCAAGGGGGACCGGATCGTCGCGGAGTTCCTCGAGATCCTGAACGAGTACGTCGCGTCCACCTATCCGGCGGCCGAGCGCGTCGGCAAGTAGCCGACGTCGCAGGGCGGGGAAGCGTCAGGCGGCCTCGAGCTGCTCCACGAGCGCGCGCAGTTCGGCCATGATCGGCGCCGCGAACCCGATCTCCGCCAGGCGGTCGTGCACGCCGCGATACCACTCCATCGTTCCCGCGCGGCCCCCGTTGAACCGCCCCCACACGGTGTCGGCGTCGATCGTCCGGCGCAGGTCCGCGAGGATCGAGCCCGCGTTGTGCACCTTGTCGGCGGCGCAGACCCAGTGGGCGGTCTCGCTCGCCGTGCCGAGGCGTTCGAGGTAGTCGGCGCGGACGTCCTCGCGCGAGAGCTCCACGCCGTCGTCATCCACGCGGCGCTTGGTCACGGCCAGCACGGTCTCGAGCACGCGCGGCCCGAACTTCGACCCGATCCGCTGCTCCAGCATGTCCCGCGTCCAGCCGTCGCGCACGCAGTCCTCGGCGACGTCGTGCAGGATGCCGGCGATGACCGTCTCCTCGTCGCGCCCGTAGCGGGTGAGGATCACGGCGACGTTCGCCGGATGCGTGAGGTAGGGCAGGCGCGTGCCCTTCCGCACCTGGCGGTCGTGGTGCTTCGCCGCGAACGCGAAGGCGTGGTTGATGCGGTCGGAGTAGCCGGTCATCTGGGTCGGATTGGGAACATAGTCGCGCAGCCGGAGGCGCGCAGGGGCGCGGACGGGACCGCCGCTACCGCACGAGCGCCGAGGCGAACTGGAGCGAGAGCAGGGCGATCGCGCACCCCTGCACGCTGACGGCGATGCCCGCGCCCACGAGGTCGAGGCGCCGGCCGAGGACATAGGCGGCCCGCGCGAGCGTGGCGCCGAGTGCGGTGACGCCGAGGCAGAGTCCGATGAGGAGCCAGACACGACGGTCGAGCGCGGTCGCACCGGCGAGGTCGCGCAGTTCGGCGGTGCGGGTACCCAATGCGGAGAGGATCAGCAGGGCCGCTCCCCAAGCGGCCGAGTGCACCGCGAACCCGCGAACGAGCGCGGACTCGACGTTCCGCACCCTGAGCCACGCGACGAGTGCCGTGCCCAGGAGCAGCGTCATGAGGGACCAGAGGACGATGCGCATCAGGAAGGCGCGCTCGAGGGCGAGCAGTGAATCGGCCCACTGTCCTTGAAATGGCACGTTGCTGGCTTATTGTTGGCCTTTTATGGGTTTCGAGACGGCCTTCTTCACCGCCTCGAACGAGCCGCCAGGGGTACGCCCCTTCCGCTTGCTCAGCAGCGCGGCCAGCTCCGCGCGGCTCGGCAGCTGCGGGCGCACCGCCTCCCAGACCACCACCCCGTGCACCTTGTGGCCGTCGGCGCGCAGCCGCGCGATCTCCGTCGAGAAGTCGGTGATCGCCGTTGTCCCGGTCGTGACGCAGTGCACCAGCGGGGTGCGTTCCACGAGTCGCGCGGCCAGCGCCACCTGCGCGGGACTCGCGACGAGGATCGTCAGCTCGTACGTCGAGCGGAAGCGCGTGAACTCCTCGCAGGCGCGGAGGAATGCGTCGCCCTCGGGCAGGTCGTCCCGCTCGGTGCCCGCCGGGAGGAGCGTGATCGGCAATCCGTCGCTCGAGCCCACCGGGCGCGCCACCTCGCGCCACTTGAAGGCGCCCGTGAGCGCATCGGTGAATCCCGGCTCCGCACGCTCCCGGAAGGTCCGCGCGAGCGCGATCTCCTGCGGGTCGAGGTCCACCACCAGCGTGGTGCGGTGATCGGCCGCCGCCGCGATCGCCAGGCGTCCGCCCACGGCCGCGGCGATCACGGGGTCGCTCCCGGTCACGATCGCCGTCCGGGCGCGCGTCCCGGTCGCGGTGAGGCCGAGGTAGAGCATACGGAACGGGTCCACACCGCTCGGGCGGTACCGGGCGGGCCCGTCGAGCAGGGCTTCCCGCACCACCGCCACCACGGGCGCGCCCGCCGTTCGTTCGGCCTCATGCGCGTGCGCGAGCGTCGGTGATCGCATCTCCGCACGGAGCGCGGTCCCGAAGCGCAGCAGGAGCCCCAGCACCAGGATCGTCCCGAGCGCGATCGCCGGCGCCGCCGCACGCAGGCGCGTCGGCTGGCTCGCGCCGAGTGCGGCTTCGGCCGCGTGCACGGCCGCGCTGAGGGAATCATGCGCGCGCCGGGCGCTCCCCAGGGTGTCGCGTGCGGCCTCGAGCGCGGAGAGCGCCGCCAGGGTGTCGGCGCGCACGGAGCGCGAGGCCGTCTCGTTCGCCTGCGGAGCGTCGGACGTCTCTCCGCTGTCGGCGGCGGCGCCGGTCGTCATGCCGGCGAGCCGGTTGTCGGCGATCGCCAGGATGGTGTAGCCGGTGCGGCCGATGCGCTGCGTGAGCGCTGCGAGGCGCTGGTCGCGCTCGGGACCCGTGGGGAGCTCGTCCCGCTGGCGCGCGAGTGCGGCCAGTGTGTCGGCGAGCGCGCGCATGCGGGGACCACCGCTCAGTGTCGGTTGGGAAGCGACCGCCAGCCACGCATCGACGGTGCGGAGGCGCCGCGCCTCCTGGATCGCCGAGGCGAGCGCCATCGCCGCGGGATCGCTCGGCGCCGGCGCCCTCCGCACCGGCGGGGCCGGGCGATTCACGCCCGGCGTCGCACGCACCACTGCGAGCAGCGACTCGGCGGCCGTGACCCCGCCCTCGCCACGCCGCACACGCTGCGCCGTCAGGAGCGTGTCCGCCGCGAGCCGTTCGAGGCGCGCGCGGTCCGCCGCGAGGGGGTCGCTCGACGCGAACGGGACGAGCATCGCGATCACCGTGAGCGCGCCGACGGCCATCGCCCAGGTGCGCGCGAAGCGGACTGAGCGCCGGGCGGCGAGCGTGGCGCGCGCCGCGACCCACTCGCGCCCGCTGAGCGGACGCGGCGGGTGGCTGGGTGCGACCGGTGGGGAGGGTGGGGCGCTCATGCGTCGGGAAGTATCGCCCCGCGAGGCGGGAGAGGGAATGCGAAGCGGGGGGGGGGGGCTTCCCCCCCCCCCCCCCCCCCCCCCCCCCCCCGGGGGTGGAAAAGGCGGGGGTTTTTGCCCCCAAAGACAA
>WYBP01000019.1 GCA_011525845.1 Gemmatimonadaceae bacterium
TCCAACGGGCTCATCTGGCCCGCGCTCCAGGCGAAGATGGGCGACGAGTCGGGCGCGCACGACCTCGACCGGAACCTCGGGCTCTTCTCGGTGTCGTGGTGCCTCGGGAAGGCGATCGGCTTCTTCGTGTCGGGGTGGGTGCAGGAGCGCTACGGCCTCGACGCGCTGCCGTGGTTCGGGCTCCTGTCGCTGCTGCTCGTGCCGGTGGTGCCGGGCCCGACGCCGCCCCCCTCCTCCCCCCGCGCCCCCCTCGTTCCCCATGATGCGCCCCCGCCGCGGGTGCGGCAGGCGTACCTTCACGCCGCGTGGCTCGCGAACTTCGCCTCCTACGGCCTCGGGTCGACGTTCTCGTTCCTCTACCCCGACCTCGTGAAGCGGAAGGGGTGGGGCGGCACGGAGTACGCGGTCGTGACGGGGACGCTCTTCCTGTCGCAGGCGGCGGCGTTCTTCCTCTTCGGGCGGTTCAGCGGGTGGCGGTACAGGTGGCGCGCGTTCGTCGCGTGGCAGGCGGCGAGCGCGCTCGCGCTCCTCGCGGTGGGGCTCGGGGCGCCGGTGGCGGCGGCGGTGCCGCTCTCGGTGCTCGGCGGTGCCGGGCTCGGGCTCGCGTACGCGGCGAGCATCTACTATTCGGTGCACACGGACGTGGGCCGCGGCGCGCGCGCGGGGCTCCACGAGGCGTTCACGGGCGCGTCGAACTTCGGGATCCCGCTCGTGGGCGGCGCGCTGCAGTCGCTCTCGGGCTGGGCCACGGCGCCCTACGCGCTCGCGGCGTCGCTCGTGGCCGTGTCGGTCGCGCTGCAGATCCGCCTCCTCCGACACCCGTGTCCTTCACGGAAGCGAGGGGCGTAAGTCGTTGTCGGCGAGCCAGCTATGACGCGAGGGTGCGGCATCGATGCCGCACCCATTGCCCCCTGGCCCGTCACTGCTCGCGCTTCCGGAACGCGCCATAGAGGACGCAGACCGCCGCGAAGCCGAGCATCATGTGCAACGCGTCGGCGCCGATCGTCCTCTCCCCGCCGAGGAGCTTCTCCTCGAGGTTGACGCCCGAGAAGTGCAGGACGATCCACGCCGCGCAGCCGATGACGGTGAGGAGGACGCACAGTTTGAAGATGCCGTTCATCACCGCAACTCCTTCGTCCGGGAAACCTTGGAACGCAGGATCGCAGAAGCGGACGACGCAGACAACCGTTCCGCGCCCGCGCGAACCTGGCACCCGCCCGGAGCGGAGCGGAGTACAATCCGGCGTGCCTGCCTGCGCGTCCGGAACCGCCATGCGGATGATCGCACTCGTCCTGGTCCTGCTCGCCGCGTGCGGCAGGAAGCACCCGGGCATCACGATCGCGATCACCAGGGACGGCTTCGTGAAGGTGGACGGCAGGGCCGTCACGCTCGACGAGCTCGGCACCTGGCTCGCGGCGCGGCGGGAACCGCTCGAGGAGCTCGAGTGGGGCGGGAAGGCGTCGTCGATCCCGGTCCTGCTCGAGCTCGAGGACGACGCGCTCTGGGGGCACGTGCGCTGGGTGATGGTCGTCCTCGCGGAGCAGAGGTTCTGGCGGCTCTCGCTGCCGGGGGGGCGCGAGGCGCCGCTTCCGCGGGATGCCGGGATCGTGCCGAGCGGGCCGCCTCCGGACGGCAAGGCGCTCCTCTTCCGGATCGTCGTTCTCGAGGGGGGTGCATACGCCCTCGCGGATCGCAGGTCTCGCGACGTCGAGGAACTCGCGCGCTGGATCGATGCCGAACCGCGCGACGGGATCCTCTGCCTCATCGGGGGGATCGCCGCGGGGCCGCGCGCCACCTGGCGCCAAGTTCGCCCCCTGTTCGACCTCCTCCGTCATCGCGGAACAAGGCGGATCGATTTCCAGGGGGGGATCCCGCTCCGCAGCGACCGCATGCGATCGCCGCTGCCGCCGCCGCCGCCTAGGGACCTTCGCTGGTCGGGGGCGTTCGTCGTGGATTACTGGTCCGGGCCCGGCGTGTACGAGGAGCCGGCCGATGCGGCGATCGAGGAGCCGGAGCCTGCTCTCCCCGGCGAGGAGCTTGTCGCGCTTCTCGACTCGCACCGGGCAACGCATCGTCTCGATGCCCTCGCTGCGGACGACACACTGGGGAAGACCGCATCGCTCCACGCGAAGGAGATGGACCGCCTCGGCTACTTCGGCCACTTCTCGCCCGTGCCCGGGAACCGAGCGCCGGGCGACCGGCTCGCGAAGCAGGGCTGGCCCGAGGAGCGTCGCCACGCCGAGCTGCTGGCGAAGGCCGACACCGCGGAGGCAGCGCTCGAGGCGATCCTCGGGAAGCCGGAGAACGCGAAGGTCCTCGCCGACCCGGCGTTCAAGTACGCGGGCGTCGCGCGGAGCGGCGACTGCTGGGTCGTGCTGCTCGGGGCCGAGCGCTGACCATGGCGAGACTCCAGCCGGCCCTCCGTCTTGCGGCGGTCTCCGTCGTGTCCGCCTGCGCGCCTGCGGTTCCGCAGGAGCCGGAGATCCTCGACCCGGCGGCCATTGAGCGGGCGAAAGAACTCCACGACATTCCGAGACCGTGGACGGTGTCCAAGATGCTGCGGCAGTTCCAGAAGGCGAACAGCGTCCGCGAGAAGGAGCTCATCCTGCGCGTTCTCGCCGCGAGCCGCGATCCGCGGGCCGCGGTCCTGCTCGGGGAGACCCTGCCGGACGAGAAGCTGGAGCTGAGGGTCGCCGCCGCCGAAGGGCTCGTCGACCACTTCCTCGATGCCGTGCCTATGGGCGGCACCGAGAGCACGTTCTTCGCTGCCGAGGCGTGGTGGCACGCGCATGAGCGGGGACTGCGGACGGAGGCCGCGCGTCTCGCGCGTCAATGGCCCGGCGATTAGGCGTCCGCCCCCCCGGCCCCCCCCGCCTCCGGCGCCGCGCGGCGCGCCTTCCACCAGTGGAGGAAGACCGGCAGGAGGCTCAGCACGATCACGACGAGCACCGCCTTCTCCAGGTTCTTCTGGATCCACGGGATCTGGCCGAGGAAGTACCCGAGCAGCGACATCGACACGATCCAGCCGATCCCGCCGAACACGTTGAAGAAGAGGAACCGGCGGTAGTCCATCGCGCCCGCCCCCGCGACCACCGGCGCGAACGTGCGGATGATCGGGATGAAGCGCGCGAGCACGATCGTCTTCCCGCCGTGCTTCTCGTAGAAGGCGTGCGCGCGCAGCAGGTAGTCGCGACGGAAGAAGCGGCTCTGCGGCCGGTTGAAGATCGCGGGCCCCGCCTTCTTCCCGATCCAGTAGCCGACCGTGTCGCCGACGATCGCGGCGACGGAGAGGATCACGTTGACCCAGAGGATCGGGAGCACCTCGCCGCCCGCCGGGCTGCAGAGGAACCCGGCGATGAAGAGCAGGCTGTCGCCCGGCAGGAAGAAGCCGATGAGGAGGCCCGTCTCCGCGA
>WYBP01000004.1 GCA_011525845.1 Gemmatimonadaceae bacterium
ACCGGGACTTCGCCCAGAACATCCTCTGCGGGTTCGCGCACCTCGGCGGCCACTCCGTGGGCGTGATCGCCAACCAGCCCGCCGTGCTCGCGGGCGTGCTCGACATCGCGGCGAGCGTGAAGGCCGCGCGCTTCATCCGGTTCTGCGACGCCTTCAACATCCCGCTCGTGACGTTCGAGGACGTGCCCGGCTTCCTCCCCGGCGTCGCGCAGGAGCACGGGGGCATCATCAAGCACGGGGCGAAGCTGCTCTACGCCTACTGCGAGGCGACGGTGCCCAAGCTCACCGTCATCACGCGCAAGGCGTATGGCGGCGCCTACGACGTGATGAGTTCCAAGCACATCCGTGGCGACGTGAACCTCGCGTGGCCCTCGGCGGAGATCGCCGTGATGGGGCCGAAGGGCGCGGTCGAGATCCTCTTCCGGAAGGAGATCGCCGACGCGAAGGACCCCAAGGCCGCGATGGATGCGCGGGTGGACGAGTACACCGAGAAGTTCGCGAACCCGTACGTCGCCGCGGGCCGTGGCTACGTGGACGACGTGATCGATCCCCGCGACACGCGGCCCCGGCTGATCGACGCGCTCGACGCGCTCCAGGGCAAGCGGATGCGGAACCCCGCCAAGAAGCACGGTTGCATCCCCCTGTGAGGCCGGCCCGCCGCCGCAGCGACCAGGTGACGCCGCCGCGCCCCGCGGTGCCGGTGCGTCCGCTGCGCAAGGTGCTCATCGCCAACCGGGGCGAGATCGCGCTGCGCATCGTCCGGGCCTGCCGCGAGCTCGGGATCCGGTCCATCGCGGTCTACTCCGACGCCGACGCGCAGGCACCGCACGTGCGCGAGGCCGACGAGGCCGTGCACATCGGCCCGGCGCCGGCCGCGGAGAGCTACCTGCGCGGCGAGCACCTGATCGCCGTCGCGAAAGAGCTCGGCGCCGACGCCGTGCACCCCGGCTACGGCTTCCTCTCGGAGCGGGAGTGGTTCGCGCGCGCGGTGCGCGACGCGGGGCTGGTCTGGGTGGGACCGCCGGCCGAGGCGATCGCGGCGATGGGGTCGAAGATCGCGGCGCGCACGCTGGCGATCTCGGCCGGCACCCCGGTGGTCCCCGGCACCACCGAGCCGCTGCGCGACGCGGCCGAGGCCGCCGCGATCGCCGAGCGCTTCGGGTATCCGGTGCTGCTGAAGGCGGCGGCCGGCGGGGGCGGGAAGGGGATGCGCGTCGTGCACGCGCCCGGCGAGATCGCGGGCGCGCTCGCGGCGGCGCAGCGCGAGTCGAAGAACGCCTTCGGCGATGACGCGGTCTACGTCGAGAAGTACATCGAGGGTCCGCGGCACGTCGAGATCCAGGTGCTCGCCGACCAGCACGGCACCTGCATCGCGCTCGGCGAGCGCGAGTGCTCCGTGCAGCGCCGGCACCAGAAGATGATCGAGGAGGCGCCGAGCATCGCGGTCACCGCCGAGCTGCGGAAGCGGATGGGGGACGCGGCGGTGGCGGCCGCGCGCGCGGCGGGATACGTGAACGCGGGCACCTGCGAGTTCCTCCTCGACCGCCACGGGGAGTTCTACTTCCTGGAGATGAACACGCGCATCCAGGTCGAGCATCCGGTCACGGAGCTCGTGATGGGGATCGACCTGGTGCAGTGGCAGCTGCGGATCGCGGGGGGCGAGCCGCTCCCATTCACGGAGTCCCCCGCGCCGCGCGGATGGGCGATCGAGTGCCGCATCACGAGCGAGGACCCGGCGAATGGGTTCCTGCCCTCCACGGGCCGCATCGAGCACCTCCACCTGCCGAGCGGTCCGGGCGTGCGGTGGGACGGCGGCATCGAGGCGGGGAGCGTGGTGGGGCTCTCCTACGATCCGATGCTCGCGAAGCTCATCGTCTTCGACCGCACGCGCGAGGCCGCGATCGGCCGCATGGAGCGGGCCCTGCGCGAACTCGTCATCGACGGCGTCGAGACCTCGCGCGAGTTCCACCTGCGGGTGATGGCCGACCCGGAGTTCCGGCGCGGCGAGATCAGCATCCAGTGGCTCGAGGCGCGCCTCCCGCACCTGCTCGCGCAACGGCCGGGCGAGGAGACGATCCGCGCGGCCGCGATCGCGGCCGCGCTGCTCGCGGACCGGGACCGGCGGGGCCGGAACGGGCGTGGCGCCGCGCGGAACGGGTCCGCGGCGGACGCCTCGGGGTCGGCGTGGGCCCAGCTGGCGCGCCGCGAGGGGCTGCGCGACTGATGGCGGAGACGACGGTCGCCCCGCTCGAGATCGCGTCCATCGCCGCCGGCGGCGACGGCGTCGCGCGCCTCGACGGGCTCGTGGTCTTCACGCCGCGCACCGCGCCCGGCGACCTGGTCGATGCATCGGTGCGCGTGGAGGGACGCGTGGGCCGCGGCACGCTGGAGCAGGTGCGCCGGCCCGGCGCCTCGCGCGTGGCGGCCACCTGTCCGCACTACGAACCCCCGGACCGCTGCGGCGGCTGCCAGCTCCAGCACCTCGGCATCGAGGCGCAGCGCGAGGCGAAGCGCACGATCGTCCGCGACTCCTTCCGCCGGATCGCCCGTCGCGAGGTCGACCTCCCCGCGATCCGCGGTGGCGACCCCTGGCGGTACCGTGGCACGCTCACGCTCGCGATCCGTCGCGCCCCGGACGGCACCGTGCGGGCCGGGATGCGCGCCTTCGACGATCCCGAGGCGGTGTTCGCGCTGCGCGACTGCCCGATCACGGCGCCGCCGGTGCTCGAGGCATGGCGCGGGATCCTCGCGGCGGGGGCGCACCTCCCCGCGGGCGACCGGCTGCGCGGCACGGTGCGCCTGGCCGACGGCCGCGCGATGCTCGTGCTCGAGGGCGGGCGCAGCTGGGACGCGCTCGACGCCTTCCTGCGCGCCGTGCCCGGACTGGCCGCGATCTGGTGGCAGGCCGATGGGCACCGGCGGCGGCTCGTCGCCGATCGCCGCACGGAGGCGGCTCCCGGCGCGTCGTTCGCGCAGGTGAACCCCGCGATGGCCGCGGTGCTCCATGCGACGGTCGTGGAGCGCGCGATGCGGCACGCCCCCGCGCATGTGGTGGACGCGTACAGCGGCACCGGCGCGACCGCGGTGGCCCTCGCCGCGCAGGGGGTCCGCGTGACCGCGATCGAGCTCGACGAGGAGGCGAGCGCCTGGTCCGCGCGCGGCCTGCCGTCGCCCTCCCGGGCGATCGCGGCGCGCGTCGAGGACATGCTGCCGCGCCACCTGCCGGCCGACGTGGTGATCCTCAACCCGCCGCGCGCGGGCGTCGACGCGCGGGTGGCCGCCCTGCTCGCCGAGGCCGCGCCCGCACCGCGGGCGATCATCTATGTGAGCTGCGACCCGGCGACGCTCGCGCGCGACGTCTCGCGACTCCCCGGGTGGCGCGTGCACGCGCTCGAGTGCTTCGACCTGTTCCCGCAGACGGCGCACGTGGAGACCGTGTGCGAGCTGCATCCGGAGGCGGCGTGAGGTATCTCGTGGATCTCGACGGCCAGCGCGTCGAGGTGGTGCTCGACGCCGACGGCGTCTCGGTGCACGGGGAGCACGTGGCGGCGCACCTCGCGGACGTGGAGGGGACCACGGTCCGGCTCGTCACCATCGGGGGCGTGCAGCACCGCGTGGTGGCGCGCCGGGGGGCGGCGCGCGGCCAGTACGCCCTCTGGATCGACGGCTGGCGGCTCGACGTCGAGGCGCTCGACGAGCGCGCGCGCGCCATCCGCGACCTCGCCGCCGCCAGCGCGAAGGCCTCGGGTCCGGCCCCCGTCGTCGCACCGATGCCGGGCCTGATCGTGCGCGTCGAGGTGGCCGTGGGGGACCGCGTCGTCGCCGGCCAGGGCGTGGTGGTGATGGAGGCGATGAAGATGGAGAACGAGCTGCGGGCGCCAGCCGCCGGCGTCGTACGCGCGGTCCACGTGGAAGCGGGCGCCGCGGTCGAGAAGGGGACGGCGCTCGTCGAGTTCGACGACGAGGACGCCGCCTAGGGCAGCGCGCGCGTCAGGAGGCCGTGCCGGTCGCGGACGGGTCGAGTGCCAGCTGCACCCGCTGCAGGAGCTCGTTGAAGGTGAAGGGCTTGGCGAGCAGGCGATCCGGGGTCCAGGGTGCCTCGCGGTCCTCCTGGTCATCCGCCTCCCACTCCATGTGCCCGGACATGCAGATCACCGGCACGCCCGGCAGGCGCTCCCGCACGCGCCGGACGAACTCGCGCCCACCCATCCGCGGCATCACCATGTCCGTCAGGATCAGGTCCACCCGCCACCCCATCTCCTCCAGGAGCGCGAGGCCGTCGACGGCCGAGGGGGCCCCGACGGCGTCGTAGCCGTGCCGGCCGAGGTACCGCTCCATGCCGCGGCGGAGCGAGATCTCGTCGTCCACGATCAGCACGCGCGGTCGGCCGAGCACGCTCGACGGCGCGGCGGGTTCCTCCGCAGGCGCGGGCGTCTCCGAGGCGGCGAGCGGGAGCAGCACGCGCATCGTCGTGCCCTTGCCGGGCGCGCTCTCGGCGTGCACGTGGCCGCCGAGCGAACGCACGATGCCGCGCACCGTGGTCAGGCCGAGCCCGGTGCCGAGTCCACTCGGCTTCGTGGTGAAGAAGGGCTCGAAGAGGTTCGCGAGCGTGTGGGCGTCCATCCCCACGCCCTCGTCGCGCACCACGAGCTCCGCCCAGCGGCCGGGGAGCACGCCCGGGATGCGCACGCGCCCCGTGTCCCCGGGTCGCACCACGAGCAGGGCGGTCGAGATGCGGACGACGCCCCCGTCGGGCATCGCGTCGCGCGCATTGATCGCGAGGTTCATCAGGATCTGCTCGATCTGGCCATCCGCCGTGCGCACCCAGAGGTCGTCCTCGCCCAGCACCAGGGCGAGCTCCACCTGCCCGACGAGGAGCCGTCGCAGCATCGGCTCCATCCCCTTGAGGACCACGGAGAGCTGCTGCGCGTGCTGCTCGCCGAGCTCGGGGCGGCTGAACGAGAGGAGGCGCCGCGTGAGCACCGCGCCGCGCTGCGCGGTCTGCTCGATCTCGAGCAGGTCGCGGGCGCGCTCGTCGTCGGCGGGGATCATGTCGCGCACCAGCTGAGCGTGCGTGATGATCGCGGCCAGGATGTTGTTGAAGTCGTGGGCGATGCCGCCGGCGAGGCGCCCGACCGCCTCCAGCTTCTGGGCCTGGCGCAGCTGCTGCTCCAGGCGCACCCGCTCGGTGATGTTGCGGGTGTTGAGCACGAGCGAGCGCGTGCCGCCATCGGGGGAGAGGTCGGAGACGACGCTCTCCACGTCGTGCCAGCGGTCGGTGCGTCCCATGCGCCAGCGCAGCGCCGCGTTGCGCGAGAAGGGCTCACCGGCGTTCGCGAGGAAGACGCGCAGCCGGTCCCGGTCCTCGGGATGGGCGAGCTCCGCGATCGGGCGACCCTTGAGGAGGGCGGGGATCGAGCCGGTGAGTTCCCCCGCCGACGGGCTCGCCCACTCGATCGCCTGCGCGGGCGTCAGCTGGAAGATCGCGTCGGAGGAGCGCTGGACGAGCGACCGGAACCGCAGGTCCGCCTCGGTGCGGGAGCGCGCCTGTTCCTCGGCGTAGCGCAGCGCGAGGACCTGCCGGGCGAGCACGATCGCGAGCAGGACCGCCATGCCGGTGACGAGGAAGGCCATCTCGCCCCGGTCGTGCGACGGGTCCCACGCGAGCTGCACGAGGGGCACCATCGCGGCGACCACCGCGATCGGGCCCACCACGTGGCGCCCCGGGGCGAGTTCCGAACGGGGCAGGTGCGAGAGTGCGGCCCGGCGACGCTGCGCGTCGAGGCCGATCACGATGAGGGCGAACCCGACCGCCACGAGGGCATCGAGCAGCCCGCCGTTGGTCCACGTCCCCGCCTGGATCTCCTGGTCGATCTGCAGGTCCGCCACGGAGATGAGGCCGAAGCCGAACGTCATGAACCCGAGCATCACCTGCGAGAGTCCCTCGGGCTTCCGGAACCAGGCGGTGGCGGCGAAGTGCACCGCAAGGACGTCGGCGCAGAGGTACAGCAGGAAGAGCCAGCGCGTCGCCCCGAGGTGCGAGGAGGCGAAGGGGTTGCCGCGCGTGATGAAGTGGGTCGCCAGCAGGAAGCAGGCGACGACGATCACCCCGGCGTCGAACCAGTCGGCGGCGCGCCCGCGCTCCCGCCGCAGGCGCGCCAGCGACCAGATGCCCGCGAGCATGAACACGACCTGCGGGATCGCGGGGAGGAGGTTCCATCCCGCCGGGAGCGGGAGGCCCGCGACGACGAGGACGCGGAGCGCGGACGCCGCTGCGGAGATGACGAAGCTCCAGCCGAGGAGGCGCCATCCGCGTCGGGCGGCCTCGCTCGTGTCGGCGGAACGCGCGAGGTGGAGTGCGATCCAGGCTACCGCCGCCCGGAGCGGGACGACGGCGGCGTCGTCCACGAGCTGCTCCCAGGTCGCCTGGAACGGCGGGGCGAGGGCGCTCCACGCGAGGAACCCCACGAGCCAGGCGATCGTGGTCCATGCGACGGCGCCGCCGACGAGACTGGCGGTCGGCGGACGGACTGGGCGGAGCGGGGTCGGCACTCCCAAAGTATCGGCCGTTCGGGGGGCGCACGGGAGTCCCCGGTGGCCGGAATGTCGTTGTCAGGGTGCGACTTGACCTCGCTCCGGAGGGTGTCTATGATTCGGGTCTGTCCCAAAACGCCTTTTGGCGGCCGAGACCCGGGTTGCATCCCGCACCGGTGAGGCGCAGTACCTCCTGTTCCAGATGGATCCCGAATGAAGACGACGTACACGGCCACGCCCTCCGACATCGAACACAAGTGGTTCGTGGTCGATGCCGACGGCATGGTCCTCGGCCGCCTCGCCACCGAGGTCGCGCGCATCATCCGCGGCAAGCACAAGGCGATGTTCACGCCGCACATGGACACCGGTGACTTCGTCATCGTGATCAACGCGAGCAAGGTCCGCGTGACCGGCCGCAAGGCGGAGCAGAAGAACTACTTCCGCCACACCGGCTACATGGGGCACGAGATGTACACCCCGTTCGCCACGATGCTGGCGAAGCACCCGGAGCGGGTGATCGAGAAGGCCGTCTTCGGCATGCTGCCCAAGACCGCGCTCGGCCGCCAGAAGCTGCGGCTCAAGCTCCGCGTCTATCCCGACGCGAAGCACCCGCATGGCGCGCAGCAGCCCGAGACGCTCACCTTCCCGAAGGCCGAGGCCAAGTAAATGGCGGAGACACCGACGACCCATACGATCGGCCGCCGCAAGGAGGCCGTCTGCCGCGTGTTCCTCACCCCGGGTTCGGGGAAGTGGAGCCTCAACGGCCGCACGCTCGGGGACTACTTCCCCCGGCCGGCGCTCGTGACGGCGATCCAGCAGCCCTTCACCGCGACGGACACGCTCGGTTCGTACGACGTGTCGGCGAACCTCACGGGGGGCGGGCAGACCGGCCAGGCCGGTGCGCTCCGCCTCGCGATCGCCCGCGCGCTGGTGAAGATCGATGAGACGCACCGCCGGAAGCTCCGCGACCTGGGCCTGCTCACGCGCGATGCGCGTGCGGTGGAGCGCAAGAAGCCGGGCCGTCCGAAGGCGCGCAAGCGGTTCCAGTTCAGCAAGCGGTAAACGAACAACAGAGGTGAGATGGGAGATGGGAGATGTGAGGGTCCGCCCGCAGCTGTTCCCTCACATCTCCCATCTCACCTCTCCCCTCTGCATCTCACAGTCCGCCCAGCCCCCCGTGCCGGTGCCGCGCCCCAGGCGTGGTGACACGGAGCGATGACGACGGACGACGCACCCAACCATCAGTCAGGACCCAACCTCATGTCCCAGCCCTCGCTCGACGAACTCCTCAAGGCCGGTGTCCACTTCGGGCACCAGACGCGCCGGTGGAACCCCAAGATGCGCCGCTTCATCTTCGCGGAGCGCAACGGGATCCACATCATCGACCTCCAGAAGACGCTCCGGCAGATCGAGCTCGCGCAGAAGCTCGTGCGCGAGGTCATCATGCGCGGGGAGAACATCCTCTTCGTCTGCACCAAGCGGCAGCTCGCGCAGATCGTCGCCGCCGAGGCCGAGCGCGCGGGGGTCATGCACGTCACCGAGCGCTGGCTCGGCGGGCTCCTGACCAACTTCTCGACCGCCAAGAAGCAGATCAAGAAGCTCAAGGACCTCGAGGCCGGCTCCGAGGCGGGGGGCGCGTTCGAGAACTACACCAAGAAGGAACAGCTGATGATGTCCCGTCAGCGCGACAAGCTCTCGAAGAACCTCTCGGGCATCAAGGCGATGGGGCGGCTCCCGGGCCTCCTTTTCGTCGTGGACGCCAAGAAGGAGCGGATCGCGGTGGACGAGGCGAACAAGCTCGGCATCCCGATCGTGGCCATCTGCGACACGAACTCGGACCCGGACCTCATCACGGTGCCGATCGCCGGCAACGACGACGCGATCCGCTCGGTGGAGCTGATCACCGCGGCCATCGCGAACACCATCGAGGAGGCCCGCCGCGAGGCGCCGGCGCGCGCCGAGGCGGAGGAGCCGGGCGAGTCGACCACCTGGTCGTCCGAGCGCGGCACCGAGAAGGAGAGCGATGACGACCGTCGCCGGAAGCGCCGCCCGCGGCGCCGCCGGGCCAAGCCGGAAGCGATCGCCGCGCGCCTCAAGGGCGGCGCGGCCGCCGAGGGCGGGGACGACGCGGGCGAGAGCGACGGGGACGACGCGTCCGAGTAAGGCGTCGTTCGGTAGTGCAGGGGGCGACCCCTGAGTAACTTTCCCTCGCCGCCGGAAGAGTCTCACCACTCGCCGGCGGCGATCTCACAGATACCGTACCGTTCCACATTGAGAGTTGACGATGGCTGCCACACAGATCACCGCGAAGGATGTCGCCGAGCTCCGTGCCCGCACGGGGGCCGGCATGATGGATTGCAAGAAGGCGCTCGAGGAGGCCGGGGGTGACCTCGACGCCGCGATCGACCTGCTCCGCAAGCGCGGCATCGCGAAGGCGGACAAGCGCGCCGACCGCGCCGCGTCGGAGGGCCAGATCGTCACCTGGACGAGCCCGGACGGGTCCGTCGCCGCGATGATCGAGCTCAACTGCGAGACCGACTTCGTGGGCCGGAACGACGAGTTCGTCGCGCTCTCGAAGGAGATGGCGGCGCACGTCGGGCAGGACGCCGCCGTGGACGGCCTCGTGACCGTCGGCGCGGACGGCGCCTACCTCGCCACGCCCTGGTCCGCCGACAAGTCGCGCACGGTGGGCGACGTCGTGAAGGCGGCCTCCGCCAAGACGGGGGAGAAGGTCGAGCTGCGCCGCGTCGCGCGCTTCGCCTCCAAGGGCACCGTGGGGAGCTACCTCCACTTCAACGGCAAGGCGGCCGTGATCGCGGAGATCACGGGCGGCTCCGGGGAGGTGGCGAAGCAGCTCGGCAAGCACGTCGCGGAGCATGTCGCGGCGGGCGTGCCGTCGGTCGCCGTCGCGGTCGACAAGGATGGCGTCCCGGCGGAGTTCATCGAGCGCGAGCGCGCGATCTTCGTCGCGCAGGCGGTCGAGAGCGGCAAGCCGGAGGCGATCGCGCAGAAGATGACCGAGGGCCGGATCGCGAAGCTCTACAGCGAGATCACGCTCCTCGGCCAGCCCTGGGTGCGCGACGACAAGCAGACCATCGGGGAGCTCGTGAAGGCGAGCGCGAAGGAGGCGGGCGAGCCGCTCGCCGTCAAGCGCTTCGTCCGCTTCAAGATGGGCGAGTCCTGACCCGGTCCGCGCCGATGAGCCCGCCGAGCGACCTCAAGTATCCGCGCGTGCTCCTGAAGCTCTCCGGCGAGGCCCTCGCCGGGGACACCGGGTTCGGGTTCGACTTCGAGTCCATCCGCGAGTTCGCACGGCAGGTGAAGGGGATCGCGGCGATGGGCGCGCAGATCGGGATGGTGATCGGCGGCGGGAACATCATCCGCGGCTCCCAGCTCTCCCGGATGGGGATGGACCGCGTCTCCGCCGACTACATGGGGATGCTCGGCACGGTGATCAACGCCCTCGCGTTCCAGGACACCCTGGAGCGCGAGGAGGTCGACACCCGCGTGATGACGGCGATCCGGATGGAGGAGGTGGCCGAGCCCTACATCCGGCGCCGGGCGCTCCGGCACCTCGAGAAGGGGCGCGTGGTGATCTTCGCGGCCGGCACGGGCAACCCGTACTTCTCCACCGACACCGCCGCGGTGCTGCGCGCCATCCAGATGAAGGCGGATGTCATCATCAAGGCCACCAGCGTGGACGGCGTCTACTCCGCCGACCCCAAGAAGGATCCGAAGGCGACCCGCTTCGACCGGATCTCCTACCGGGACGTGATGGCGGGTGAGCTCAAGGTGATGGACCAGACGGCGGTCACGCTCTGCAAGGAGAACGAGCTGCCGCTCATCGTGCTCAACATTCACACGCCGGGCATCGTGGCCAAGGCGCTGCGCGGCGAACCCGTGGGGACCCTCGTCACATGAATGACACCCAGTCGATCCTGAAGGAGTGCCGCAGCGCCATGGACAAGGGCGTCGAGGCGGTGAAGCGCGAGTTCGCGTCCGTCCGCTCGGGCAAGGCGTCGCCGAGCATGCTCGACGCCGTGAAGGTCGAGATGTACGGCCAGCTGATGGCGATGAACCAGTGCGCCAACGTCTCCGCCCCGGAGCCCCGGCTCCTGATGGTCACCCCGTTCGACAAGGGGCAGGTCAAGGCGGTCGAGAAGGCGATCCGCGAGTCGAACCTCGGGCTCGACCCGGCGGTGCAGGGGCACGTGATCCGCGTCCCGCTCCCCTCGATGAACGAGCAGCGCCGCAAGGAGCTGGCGAAGCTCGTCCACAAGTACGCCGAGGACGGGCGCATCGCGGTGCGGCACGCCCGCACCCATGCCCGCGACCTCCTCAAGAAGCTCGACGGCGTCTCCGAGGACGAGGTGAAGCGCGCCGAGAAGGAGCTGCAGCAGCTGCACGACGAGGAGATCGGGAAGATCGACGCGCAGATGAAGGCGAAGGAAGCGGAGATCATGGAGGTCTGACCGTCCGCGGTCCTTCCACGCCATGAGCCCCTCCCAGCTGCTCGACCGGATCCGCGTGCACGGCGCGATCCCGCGCCACGTCGCCATCATCATGGATGGCAACGGGCGCTGGGCGCGCGAGCGGATGCTGCCGCGCCCCCTCGGGCACCGGAGCGGGATGAAGTCCGTGCGCGAGGTGGTGGAGGGGTCGCTCGAGGCGGGGGTGGAGGTGCTCTCCCTCTTCGCCTTCTCCCAGGAGAACTGGCAGCGTCCCCGCGTGGAGGTCAGTGCGCTGATGTCACTCCTCGAGGAGTACATCCAGCGCGAGTCGGACGAGCTCCAGGCGCAGGGCGTGCGCGTGCGGGTGCTCGGCGACGTCGACAGGCTGCAGGGCGCCGCGCGCGCCGCCGTGGACCGCGTCTGCGCCCAGACGGCGCACAACACCCGGCTCACCCTCAACCTCTTCATCTCCTACGGCTCGCGCGCGGAACTCGTGCGCGCGGCGCGACTGCTGGCCGAGGACGTCGCGGCCGGCCGCCTCGCGCCGGACGCAATCGACGAGGCCGCCTTCGCCGCGAAACTGTTCACGGCGGACTGCCCCGACCCCGACCTGCTGATCCGCACCTCGGGGGAGCAGCGCCTCTCCAACTTCCTCCTCTGGCAGCTCGCGTACACCGAGCTCTTCATCTCCCCGGTGCTCTGGCCGGACTTCGGGCGGTCCAACCTGTTCGAGGCGATCCTCGACTACCAGAACCGGGACCGCCGCTTCGGCCGCGTCGCGGTCTGACCGCCCGTGAGTGAACTGACGAAGCGCGTCCTCTTCGCCGTGCCGGCGATCCCCGCCGTCGCGGGGGTGCTCTACCTCGGCGACGCGCCGCTCGCGATCCTGCTCTCCATCGCCTCGGCGCTCGGCGCCTGGGAGTACAACCGCCTCGCGGCCGCCGCCGGGGCGCGCCCGATGATGGCGTGGGGCGTGGTGCTCGCGGCCCTCGTCCCGCTCCTGATGCACGCCGCGCGCCTCGGGCTCTGGGTGCCCCCGATCTCGCTGGCGCTCCTCGTCGTGCCGATCCTGCTCGCGGTCGCGCTCTGGACCCGGGGCGCCGACGGGCGTCCCATCGAGGCGACGGCGACGACGCTCTTCGGGGTGCTCTACACCGGCGGCATGTTCGCCTTCGCCTACGCGCTGCGGTACCACCGCTTCGCCGTCGGCGCCGTGGCCGGCACGCTCCTGCTCCTCCTGCCGCTCGTGCTCACCTGGGCCAACGACATCGGCGCGTACTTCTGCGGCCGCGCCCTCGGGAAGCGGAAGCTCATGCCGTCGATCAGCCCCGGGAAGACCGTCGCCGGGGCGGTCGGGGGACTCGCGCTCACGGTGCTCGTCACGTGGGTGTACCTGCGGTTCGTCCTGCAACCTCGCGCCGGCCTCGGGCTCACCCTCGGGTGGACGCTCGTCTTCGGCGCGGTGGTGAGCGTGGCGGCGCAGGTGGGGGACCTCGTGGAGAGCATGCTGAAGCGGCAGGCGGGGGTGAAGGACAGTTCGGCACTGATCCCCGGGCATGGCGGCGTGCTCGACCGCACCGATTCGCTCCTCTTCACGATCCCGGTCGCGTACCTGCTGCTCGATCGCCTGCTGGCCGTCCGCGGATGAGCAGCGCCGCCGAGGTCCGCGGCGTGGCACTGCTCGGCGCGACCGGCTCCATCGGGGAGACCGCGCGGCGGGTGCTCGCGCGTCACGCGGACCGGTTCCGCGTGGTCGCCCTCACGGCGAACGGGAGCCGGGACGCGCTCGCCGCGGCCGCCGCGCGCCTCGCGCCGGCGATGGTCGGGCTGGTCTCGCCGAACGGCACGCCGCTGCCCCCCGGATGGCGCGGGGGTCCGGAGTGCCTCGTCGAGGCGGCGACGCACCCCGACGCGGCGATCGTGCTGAACGCCGTGGTCGGTGCGGCGGGGCTCGACGCGACGCTCGCGGCGCTCCGCGCGGGGAAGCGGGTGGCGCTCGCCAACAAGGAGTCGCTGGTGATGGGGGGGGCGCTGGTGCAGCGTGCCGCGCGGGAGGGGGGCGGGGCGGTGGTCCCCGTGGACTCGGAGCACTCCGCCCTGCTGCAGTGCGTGAGTGGCCGCATCGCCACCGAGGGTGAGGGGCTCCTCCCGCTCACGGGGGTGCGTCGCGTGGTGATCACCGCCTCCGGTGGTCCCTTCCGCACCTGGAGTTCGGAGCGGATCCGCGGTGCGCAGCTGGCCGATGCGCTCGCCCACCCGACCTGGAGCATGGGGCGGAAGATCACGGTCGACAGCGCCTCCCTCGCGAACAAGGCGCTCGAGGTCATCGAGGCGCACGTCCTGTTCGGCGTCCCGTACGACCGGATCGAGGTGGTGGTGCACCCGCAGAGCATCGTGCACTCGATGGTGGAGTTCGATGACGGGAGCGTGCTGGCGCAGCTGGGCGTGCCGTCGATGGAGCTCCCCATCCTCTACTCGCTCACCTATCCGGACCGGCTGGAGGATCCGGGGGTACCGAGGTTCGACCCGGTGGCCTCGAGCCCGCTCACGTTCGAGTCCGTCCGGGACGCCGTGTTCCCCACGCTCGGCCTCGGCATCGCGGCCGGGCGGCGCGGTGGCGCGGCACCGGCGGTGTTCAATGCGGCGAACGAGGCCGCCGTCGCTCGTTTCCTCGATGGCTCGCTGGACTTTCCCGGCATCCCCGGAGCGATCGGCAGGGCGCTCGAGCGCCTCGCCGACCATCCGGCCAACGACCTGCCTGCGCTGCTCGCGGCCGATGCCGCCGCGCGCGCACACGTGAAGGAGTACCGCTGATGTGGAGTTGGTTCGCACCCCTGCTGGTCCTGGGCCTCGTGATCTTCGTGCACGAGCTCGGGCACTTCGTCGCGGCGAAGCTGACGGGCGTCTACGCGCCGCGCTTCTCGCTCGGGTGGGGGAAGCCGATCTGGAGCTTCCGGCGCGGCGAGACGGAGTACGCGCTCTCGGCGCTGCCGATCGGCGGGTACGTGCGGATGGCCTCCAAGGAGGACGAGACGGGTTCGTCGCTCGAGGGGGGGAACGAGTCCGCGGAGGCCGAGCGTTCGCGGCACTGGGACGAGCACTCGATGATCCCGCACGGGCCGCACCCCGTGCCGGCCGACCGCTGGTTCGAGTCCAAGTCGCTCCCGGCGCGGCTCACGATCATGCTGGCGGGCGTGTTCATGAACGTCGTGCTCGCGCTGGTCGTCTCGATCGGGGTGTTCGCCTGGTACGGTGGCGGGTATGCGACGGCCGTCGCGGGGAGCGTGGTCGCCGACAAGCCGGCGGCGCGCGCGGGGATGCAGGTGGCGGACAGCATCGTGGCGATCGACGGCGTGCCGATCGCACGCTGGGACGAGGTGCTCGATGCGGTCTCGGCGGCCGCGGGGCGCGAGCTGGTGTTCGAGGTCCGGCGTGGCGACGCCACCCTGATGATCCCGGTGACGCCCGAGGCGACCGAGGTCGCGATGCCCCCGTCCGGGGAGATGCAGGTGGTGGGCCGCATCGGGCTGGGGTCGAGCGGCGGGGTGGCCCGGGAGCCGATCGGCTTCGGCGGCGCGGTGGTGCAGGGATGGAACGCCACCTGGAACATGGCCGGGAGCGTGATCACGGTCCTGGGGGGGCTCTTCCGGGGGAGCGTCTCCGTCACCCAGCTCGGGGGGCCGGTGGAGATCGCGCGCTCGAGCGTGGCGGCGGCGCAGACGGGGGCCGAGTCGCTCTGGGCGCTGGTGGCGTTCCTGAGCATCAACCTCGCGGTGCTCAACCTCCTGCCGATCCCCCTGCTGGACGGGGGGCAGATCGTGCTCCAGCTGGCGGAAGGGGTCTGGCGGCGTCCCTTCCCGCCGATGGTGCGGGAGTGGTACGCCCGGATCGGTCTGGCGGCGATCGGGGTGCTCTTCCTGACCGTGACCTTCAACGACCTGAAGCGGCTGATCCTGGGGTGGATCGGCGGGTCGTGATCGGTCCGGGCGGCCCCCTTTACAGGGAGGCCGGGAGTGCCTAACTTACCATGCTACAACGGAATCGGCTTTCAAACGCACTGCGCAGCGCAGGCAAGGACTTCAGGGATGGCGTTCGTCAAGACGGCGGCGATCGAGAAGCATCGCCAACACGAGACCGACACGGGCTCGTCCAAGGTGCAGGTCGCGGTACTCACTGAGCGTATCAACTACCTCACGGAGCATTTCCGCACCCACAAGAAGGACCACCACAGCCGTCGTGGCCTTCTCCGCATGGTCGGCAAGCGCCGGCGCCACCTGGATTACCTCAAGCGGACCGACGTCGAGACGTATCGCAAGATCATCGCCGACCTCGGCTTGCGCCACTAAGCGCATCACCCACACCAGCGCGCGACCGCAGAGAGCGGATCGCGCGCTTCGTGTACAGATCAGAGAAAAACAGAAATGATGCATCGTATCGAGCGGACCTTCGCCGGTCGCCCCCTCATCATCGAGACCGGGCGCATGGCCAAGCAGGCTGCAGGCTCGTGCCTCGTCACCTTCGGTGACACCATGGTCCTCGCGGCCGTCACCGTGAGCCCGAAGCGGAGTCACCTCCCCTTCTTCCCGCTCACCGTCGAGTACAAGGAACGGACCTACGCCGCCGGGAAGATCCCGGGCGGCTTCATCAAGCGCGAAGGGCGGCCCCGCGACGAGGAGATCCTCTCCTGCCGCATCATCGACCGCTCCATCCGCCCCCTCTTCCCGGAAGGGTTCCAGAACGAGGTGCAGGTCTTCCTGTACGTCCTCTCGGCCGACCAGGAGAATGACGCGGACATGCTCGGCCTCCTGGCCGCCTCGTTCGCCCTGAACGCGAGCAAGATCCCCTTCGCCAAGCCGATCGCCGGTGTGCGCCTCGGCCGCGTGGAAGGGAAGTGGCTCCTGAACCCGACCTTCCAGGCGCTGGCCTTCAGCGACATGGACATGGTGGTCGCGGGCTCCGACGACTCGATCATGATGGTCGAGGGCGGCGCGCTCGAGGTCTCCGAGGAGGACGTGGTCGAGGGGCTCGGCATCGCGCAGCGCGGCATCAAGGAGCTGATCGCGATGCAGGAGGAGCTCCTCTCCAAGGTGAAGGTCCAGAAGATGGAGTGGACCAAGCCGGAGACCCCGGCGACGGTCCTCGAGACCGTGACCAAGGCGGCCAAGGGCCGGATCGAGGCTGCGATCAACCAGAAGGACAAGGCGACGCGTGTCGAAGCGGTCGACGCCGTGAAGGACGCGGTGAAGACGGAGATGGCCGAGTCGCTCACGCCAGAGGAGCTCCCGTTCGTCGGCAGCATCCTCGGCGACCTCGAGTACAGCATCCTGCGCGACCAGGTGCTCAGCACCGGGCTCCGCGTGGACGGCCGCAAGCCGACCGAGGTGCGCGACATCTCGATCGACACGAGCCTGCTCCCGCGCGCCCACGGCTCCGCGCTCTTCACGCGCGGCCAGACGCAGGCCCTCGTGGCCGCGACGCTCGGCACCGCGAACGACGTGCAGCGCCTGGACTCGATCGACGAGGCCAAGGAGACGACCAAGTCGTTCATGCTGCACTACAACTTCCCGCCCTTCTGCACGGGCGAGGTGCGTCCGATGCGCGGCACCAGCCGCCGCGAGATCGGCCACGGCAACCTGGCCGAGCGCGCGATCCAGGGCGTGCTCCCGGCGTTCGAGGAGTTCCCGTACACCATCCGCATCGTCTCCGAGGTCATGGAGTCGAACGGCTCGTCGTCGATGGCCTCGGTCTGCGGCGCCTCGCTCGCCTGCTTCGACGCCGGCATCCCGATCAAGGGTGCGGTCGCCGGCGTGGCGATGGGGCTGATCAAGGAAGGGAAGAAGTACGCGATCCTCACCGACATCCTCGGCACCGAGGACCACCTCGGCGACATGGACTTCAAGGTCGCCGGGACGAAGGACGGGATCACGTCCATCCAGATGGACATCAAGATCCAGGGCCTCGAGCTCAAGATCATGACCGAGGCGCTCGCGCAGGCCAAGGCGGGCCGGCTGCACATCCTCGGCGAGATGAACAAGGCGCTCGCCACGGTGCGTCCGGAGCTCTCGCCCTGGGCCCCGCGGATCGTGACCATGATGATCAACCCCGAGAAGATCGGCGACCTGATCGGCCCGAAGGGGAAGACCATCCGCGGCATCCAGGACGAGACCGGCGCCGAGCTCTCGGTGGACGACTCGGGCCTGGTCACCATCGCCGCCGTCGGTGGCGAGGCGATGGAGCGCGCGCGCCAGATGGTCGCGGCCATCACCGCGGAGCCGGTGGTGGGCGACACCTACCAGGGCACGGTGAAGTCGGTGACGGCGTTCGGCGCCTTCATCGAGATCATGCCCGGGACCGAGGCGCTCCTCCACGTGTCCGAGATGCGCCACACGCGCGTCGAGAAGCCGGAGGACATCGTGAAGAAGGGCGAGATGGTGACCGTCAAGCTCATCGATCGCGACGAGCGTGGCCGCCTCCGCCTCTCCATGAAGGCGCTGCTGCCGAAGCCGGAGCGGACGGAGGGCGCGGGTGACGCGCCGGACGCCGGCGAAGGCGAGGGCGAGCCGGTGGCGGCGGGCGGCGGTGAGCGCTCCCGCAGCGACCGCCCGCGCGGCGGTGGCCGCGGCGGCCGCGGGGGCCGTTCCCGCGAGTGATCGACGCGTCCGTCGCCGTCCCCGCGCTGATCGAGCGCGGCGTGCAGCGGACCGTCCTGCCGAACGGACTGACCGTACTCTCGGAGCACCTTCCGGGCGTGCGGTCAGTTGCGTTGGGGGCCTGGGTGCGCGCGGCCTCGCTGCATGAGCCGCGCGAGAAGATGGGGGTCTCCCACCTCCTCGAGCACATGGTGTTCAAGGGCTCCGAGCGGCGCACGGCGCGCGAGCTCGCGCTCTCGCTCGAGTCCCTCGGCGGCTCGCTCGACGCCTACACCGGGCGTGAGGCGACGTCGTTCCAGGCGCGGGTGCTCGACGAGCACCTGCCCCAGGCGGCGGACGTCCTCTTCGACCTGATGTTCCGGCCGGCGCTCCGCGAGGCCGACCTCCGGCTCGAGCGGGGCGTCGTGCTGGAGGAGATCGCCATGGTGGACGACACGCCGGACGACGTCGTCTTCGAGTTGCACAACGAGGCGATGTGGGGCGCGCATCCGTTCGGGTACTCGATCCTGGGCACCCGGGAGACGGTCGGCGCGCTGCAGGTGGCCGACCTGCGGGCGCTGCACGAGCGGGCCTACGGTGCCTCGCAGGTGGTCGTGGCGGCCGCGGGGAACGTGGCGCACGAGGTGCTGCTCGAGGTGCTCGCGGCGGCGGGGTGGGCGGACCTCCGGGCGGGGTCGCCGGAGCCGCTGCCGGTCCCGGCCGCGCGCGCGGCGGCGGCCAGCGAGCGCGTGGTCGAGCGCGACACGCAGCAGCTCCACCTCGTCTTCGGCAACGTGACCGTGCCGCACGGGGACCGGCGACGCTATCCCCTGATGCTGGTGAACACGCTCTTCGGCGGCGGGATGAGCTCGCGGCTCTTCCAGAAGGTGCGCGAGGAGCTCGGATTGGCATATTCCGTGCACGCGTTCCAGTCGTTCCACCGCAGCGCCGGCGTGCAGGGCATCTACGTCGGCTGTGCGCCGGAGCGCGCGCGGGAGGTCATCGACGCGGTGCACCAGGAGCTCCTGCTCCTGCAGCGCGAGGGGATCCCGGCCGACGAGCTCGCGATGGGGAAGCAGCAGTTGAAGGGCCAGGTCACGCTCTCCATGGAGAGCACCTCGGCCCGGATGTACCGCGCCGCGGCGGTGGAGCTCTTCGACGAGCCCTACCGGCCGCTCAGCGAAGTGCTGGCGCGCGTGGACGCGATCACGTCGGACGACGTCGCGGAGGTCTGCCGGGAGTTCTTCTCGGTGGAGCAGCAAACGGTCGTGCGCCTCGGCCCCGCCGCACCGGTGTGAGCGGCGCCCGTCGTTCCCCTCACACCTCCCACCTCACATCTCTCCTCTGCCTCTCATGAAAATCGGCATCCCGAAGGAAATCAAAACGAACGAGAACCGCGTCTCCCTCGTGCCGGCGGGCGCCGAGGCGCTCGTGATGGCCGGGCACACGGTCCACGTCGAGCAGGGCGCAGGCCTCGGCAGCGGCTTCACCGACGAGCAGTACGTGGCGGTCGGGGCCAAGATCCTCCCCACGGCGGACGCCGTCTGGAAGGATGCCGAGATGATCATCAAGGTGAAGGAGCCGATCGCGGTGGAGTGGCCCCGGATGCGGAAGGGGCAGACGATCTTCACCTACTTCCACTTCGCCGCCGACGAGGCGCTGACCAAGGCGCACCTCGATTCCGGTGCGACCTGCATCGCGTACGAGACGGTCGAGCTCCCGAGCCGCGAGCTCCCGCTCCTGACGCCGATGTCCGAGGTGGCGGGGCGCATGGCCGTGCAGGAAGGGGCCAAGTACCTCGAGAAGCTCTACGGCGGCCGCGGCGTGCTGCTGGGTGGCGTGCCGGGCGTCCCGCCGGGCAAGGTGGTGATCCTGGGCGGCGGCGTGGTGGGCGTGAACGCGGCGAAGATGGCGGCCGGGATGGGCGCCAAGGTGACGATCATGGACACCTCGCTCCCGCGGCTCCGCTACCTGAGCGACGTGATGCCGGCGAACGTGCAGATGATCTTCTCGAATCGCCAGAACATCCTCGAGCAGATCTCGACGGCCGACCTCGTGGTCGGGGGCGTGCTGCTCCCGGGCGCCAAGGCGCCCAAGCTGATCGTCCGCGAGGACCTCAAGCTCATGCAGCAGGGCGCGGTGATCGTGGACGTGGCGATCGACCAGGGCGGGTGCGTGGAGACCATCAAGGCGACGACGCACGAGAACCCGGTGTACACGGTGGACGGGATCATCCACTACGGCGTGGCGAACATGCCGGGCGGCGTGCCGCGCACCTCGACGCTCGCGCTCACCAACGCGACCTTCCCCTATGCGTTCAAGCTCGCGAACAAGGGGTGGAAGCAGGCGCTCCGCGAGGACGCGGCGCTGCTCAAGGGGCTGAACGTCGTGGCGGGCAAGGTGACCTACCAGGGCGTGGCCGAGGCGTTCGGCATGGAGTACCACGAGCCGCAGCAGTTCGTGAAGTAGCCCGGCGGCCGACGCCCGAGGGGCGCCCGCCGGGCGCCGCGGGCCACGGTGCGATGTCCGTGCACGGGGGAGGGATGCCGTCCAGGCGTTCCTCCCCCGCGTCGTCCGCGCTCGCTTGACGCCTCCCGCGCGGGTGGGGTATGTAGGTGGGGGACCACGACGACGAGAGGCGATGGCGCCGAGACGCTGGGTCACGAGCTGGTTGGGGGTGGGGACGGTCGCGCTGGCGACGGTCCTCGCGGGCGCAGCCAGGCCCGTCGCCTCCCAGGCGCCGGCGGAGCGCGGCGAGGTGGCCGGCCGGGTGGTGGATGCCGGCGGGCGCGCGGTCTCGGGCGCGCGCGTGAGCGTCCTTGGCACCACCCGCCTTGCCGAGAGCGACGACCTCGGCGCGTTCCGCCTGACCGACATCGCGACGGGGGAGGTGCGCCTGGCGGTACGACGCCTGGGCTTCGCGCCGGAGACGCTCACGGTGCTCGTGCGGACGGCGGACGCGGCCAGCGTATCGCTCTCGCTCGAGCGGGTGTCGCAGCCACTCCCCGCGGTGCAGGTGCACGGGCGCCGGGACCTCACGGGACCGATGGCCGGGTTCTACGAGCGGATGGAGCGGGGGCATGGCCGCTTCTTCACGCAGGAGCAGCTCGACAAGCAGACCTCGCGCCGGATGTCGGACCTCCTCCGCGGCATCCCCGGCCTCCGGCTGGAGCAGCGGCGTGGGGGCGCGCAGTCCGTGCGGATGCGGGGGTCGACGGTGGCGCCCCTCTTCTGGCTCGATGGGGTGCCGATGGGGATGGCCGAGCTCGACCTCGACAACTTCGATCCGCGGACCTTCGCGGGGATCGAGATCTACAGCGGGGCGGCGACGGTCCCCGTGGAGTTCGCCGGCGGCCGGACGATGACCACCTCCGGGGGGACGGTGCTGCTCTGGACGCGGCAGGGGGAGCCGCGGGCGCGTTCACGGAAGAAGGACGGACCGTCCCCGATGAGCGTCCTGCTCCAGATGCTCGACGAGTCCCGTGTCTTCACCCGCGACTCGGTCGACACGCCCGCGACGCTCATCGGCGGGTCGCAGGGCATGCCGCTCTACCCGGACTCCCTGTACGCCGCCCGCGTCGGTGGGCGCGTGGAGGTGGAGTTCGTGGTGGACGCCGAGGGAGCGCCGCTGATGGACACGTTCGGCGTGGTGGCGAGCTCGCACCCCGCGTTCGTGGATGCGGTGCGCCGGGTGATCGAGGACCGGCGCTACGTGCCGGCCACGCGGCGGGGCAGGGCGGTCGCGCAACTGGTGCAGGTGCCCTACGAGTTCCTGCCGGACACGGGCGCTGGTACGCGCCGGCCCTGAGAATCGTTGAACGGTCGAGCGCCGGCCGCGACCCCCGTTGACGCCGACGGCCGTGCCGAGGTAGATACGGGTGCTGATCTCGCGGCGGTCGCGACGTCGGCCGGACCTCTCAACCAGCTCGAGGCACTCGATCATGCGACGGATCCTCCGACGCACCACGCTCATTGGCACGCTGCTCGCCGCCGCCGCTGCGGCCCTGGCGACCGGCGCGCAGGCACAGGCGACCACGGGGACCGTCGTCGTGACGGTCAAGGACGCGGCGGGAGCGCCGCTCCCGCAGGTGCAGGTGTCGATCATCAACACGCTCCTCGGCGCACAGACGAACGAGGAAGGACGCGCGACGATCCGCAGCGTGCCGACCGGCGCGCAGCAGGTGCGTGCGCTCCGGATCGGCTATGCCGAGGCGAAGATGGCGGTGACGGTCGCCGCCGGCGGCGTGGCGAACGCCGAGATCACGCTCCAGACCGTGGCGGTGACGCTGAGCGCGGTGGTCTCGACGGCCACGGGCCAGACGCGCCGCGTGGAGGTCGGGAACGCGATTCCCTCGATCGACGCGGTGAACGAGACGAAGCTCAAGCCGATCTCGAACCTCCAGGACCTCCTGAACGCCCGGGCACCGGGCGTGCAGCTCTCCACCGGCACGCAGTCCGGCACCGGGGCGCGCGTCCGCATCCGCGGTGCGGGGTCGCTCAACCTCTCGAACGACCCGATCTACGTGATCGACGGCGTCCGGATGACGTCCAACAACGGCTCGTTCGCCTTCTTCACGGGTGATGCGCAGCCGAGCCGCGTGGTGGACATCAACCCCGAGGAGATCGAGAACATCGAGATCGTGAAGGGTCCGTCGGCGGCGACGCTGTACGGCACGGATGCCGCGAACGGCGTCATCGTGATCACGACGCGGCGCGGCCGCGCCGGCGCCCCGCGCTGGTCGGTGTACAGCGAGGTGGGCTCCCTCTCCGACCGCAACACCTACCAGAACAACTTCACCGGGTGGGACGGCACGCTGAACGCGCCCTGCCGCCTCTCCGGCATGGCGGCCGGCACCTGCACGATCGACTCGGTGCGCACCTACTCGCCGATGAACGATCCCGACGCGACGCCGATCGGGACGGGGAGCCGCTCGCAGGTGGGGCTCCAGCTCTCCGGCGGCACGGAGGCGCTCCGTTACTTCATCGGGCTCGAGAACGAGAACGAGCTCGGCGTGTTCGAGCTCCCGAAGTTCGAGCGGCGCTACCTCGACTCCGTCGGGGTGGGGAACCACTACTACACGCGGCGTCCCAACGCGCTCGACAAGCAGTCGTTCCGCCTCAACCTGAACTCGGCGGTCTCCCCGACGCTCGACATCGCGGTCAACACGAACTACATCCGCTCCACCACGCGGCTCTCGAACTCCTCGAACGCGACCGCGGGCGTGGGGTCGCAGGCGTTCGGTGGCCCCGGGTACAAGAACAGTGGCACGGTGGCCGTCACGGGCACACCGCTCAACGGGTACCGGGCCTGGACGCCGGCGTACACCTGGCAGGAGCTCTTCCAGCAGGGCGTGGACCGGTTCATCGCGGGCATCAACGCGCAGTGGCGTCCGTTCCCGTGGATGCAGAACCGCCTGAACTTCGGCACCGACTACACCTCGCGCGAGGACAACCACCTCCGCCTGCGTGGTGAGGCGCCGCCGCTCACGGCGACGTATCGCCTGGGCGCGAAGGACAACTCCCGCACCGGGATCACGAACTTCACGGTGGACCTCGGCTCCTCGGCGAGCTACTCGCCGCGTCCCTGGCTGAACACCAAGACGACGTTCGGCGCGCAGTACGTGCACTACGCGTTCGACCAGAACAACGCCGGCGGCACCGAGCTCTCGGCGGGGTCGCAGCAGGCGGGCGCCAACGCGCTCCCGTCGGTGTTCGAGGCGTCGACCACCGCGCGCACGCTCGGCTTCTTCATCGAGGAGGGGCTCGCCTTCAACGACCGGCTCTTCGTGACGCTGGCGCTGCGGTCGGACCAGAACTCCGCGTTCGGCACGGACTTCCAGTCGGTGGTCTATCCGAAGGCCTCGGTCTCCTGGCTCGTCTCCGACGAGTCGTGGTACCGCGCGCCGACCTGGATCGACAACGTGCGCTTCCGCGCAGCCTTCGGTTCGTCGGGCGTGCAGCCCGGCCCGAACGACGCGCTCCGCTCCTACGCGGCGCAGCAGACCAACGTCGCGGGGACGGACCTGCCGGGCCTCGTCTTCTCGGCGATCGGCAACACCGAGTTGAAGCCTGAGCGTTCGACCGAGTTCGAGACGGGCTTCGAGGCCGGGTTCCTCGGCGGCCGCTACAACGTCGACCTGACCTACTACCACAAGAAGACGAAGGACGCGCTGATCTCGGCCATCGTGGCGCCGTCCCTCGGTGCGGCGACGAACGTGCAGCGGAACCTCGGCGCGACGATGAACCGCGGGTGGGAGCTCCTGGCCAGCGGCCGCCTCGTGGACCGTGACTGGTGGGGCGCGGACCTGACGATCAGTGCGTCCGCGAACCAGAACCGCCTGCTCGACCTGGGCGGGACGCCGGACCAGATCTTCACCAACAACCGGTTCGTCGAAGGGTACCCGATGTTCGCGTGGTGGGGCCGGCCGATCCTCGGCTGGGAGGACAAGGACGCCAACGGGATCCTGACGTACAATGCGGACCCGGCGCTCAATGAGGTGTTCGTCGGCGACTCCGCCGTGATGCTCGGGTATGCGTCGCCGCGGTACAACATGTCGATCTCGCCGGGCATCGACCTCTTCGAGCGGAAGCTCCGGATCTCCGCGCTGATCGACCGGCGCGACGGCAACCGCTACTACAACAACACCGAGCGCATCCGCTGCGCCTCGCGCCTCAACTGCAACGGGTTGAACAACCCCGAAGCGTCGTTCGAGGAGCAGGCGATGGTCGTGGCCGCGCTGATCCATCCGGCGCGCACGAACGCCGGATTCATGCAGCCCGGCGCCTTCACCAAGCTCCGCGAGGTCTCCGTCAGCTACCAGCTGCCGTCGATGGTGACGAACGCGCTGCGCTCGCGCGACGCGACGCTCACCTTCGCCGCGCGGAACGTCGCCACCTGGACGCGCTTCCGCGGCGTCGACCCTGAGAACGACTTCACGGTCACGAACGGCGGCGACCTGCCGAACGACTTCCAGACCTTCGGGCCGGCCAGCTACTACATCCTCCGTCTCAATCTCGGGTTCTAGACCATGTCCCCAATCCTGACTTCCATGCGACGCGGCCTGCGGCACCGCCACACGCGCGTCGCCCTCGCCCTGGTGTTCCTCGGCGCGTGCTCGACGGACACCCTGCTCCGGGCGCCCGACCCCGACCTCGTGACGCCGGAGACGGTGACGAGCGCCGAGGGTGCGAACGCGGTCTACATCGGCGCGCTCGACCGCTTCCGCAACATCACCGCCGGCGCGGAGAGCTCCTGGCTCTTCGGCGGCCTGCTGGCGGATGAGTGGTCGACCTCGTCGACCTTCATCCAGAACGACGAGACGGACCAGCGCCGCGTCCAGGAGAACAACTCCTCGGTCACCGGCATGTTCCGCAACCTCGCGCGCGTGCGCACGGCGACCAACCAGGCCATCCGTGGCCTGACGACGTATGCGCCGACGCGCGTGGCGGAGACGGCGGAGATGTACTTCGCCCGCGGCTTCGCCGAGATGCAGCTGGCGCAGGACTTCTGCAACGGGATCCCGCTCTCGGACGCCTCGGGGGATGAGCTGATCTTCGGGCAGCCGCGCTCCGTCGCCGACGTGTTCGGCGTCGCGATCGCGTCGTTCGACTCCGCGTCCGCGCTGGTGGTCGGGCGGACGGATGCCGCGTCGGTGCGCGTCGAGCGCGCCGCCCGCATCGCCAAGGCCCGCGCGCAGCTCGGGCTCGGCAACGCGGCCGGGGCCGCGGTGACGCTCGCCACGGGCGCCGCGATCCCGACGACGTACGCCTACGAGCACACCTTCGCGACGACCTCGGGGGACAACATCCTCTGGGCGCAGCCCTTCTCGGCGGGCCGGTACATCGTCGGGGACAGCCTCGAGGGCACGGCACCGAACACCTTCCCGGTGGCCAACGCGATCGGCTTCTCGCGCGCTGGCGATCCGCGGCTCCCGGTGACGATCTCGACGACCGCGAACGGGCAGGATGGCCAGACCAAGCTGCGCCGGACGACCCTCTGGGCGCGGAGCACCTACGTGCCGGTGGTGAACGGCATCGATGCGCGTCTCATCGAGGCCGAGGCGCGGTTGGCCGCCAGCGACCGCCCCGGCACGCTCGCGATCCTGAATGCCCTGCGGGCGGCGCCGCCGACCCTTGGCACGGTGACACCGGCCGCGATGCCGGCACTCGCCGATCCGGGGAGCCAGGCCGCGATGGTCTCGATGTTCTTCCGGGAGAAGGCGTTCTGGACCTTCAGCCGCGGCCAGCGGCTTGGGGACATGCGCCGCATGATCCGCAACTACGGCCGGACGGAGGCGAACACCTTCCCGACGGGCCAGCACTACAAGGGCGTGGCCTATGGCACGGACGTGAACCTGCCGGTGCCGACGGACGAGCGCTCCAACAACCCGAACTCGCAGGGGTGCACGGACCGCAATCCGTGACACGCGCGAGGTAAGGAAGTGGAGCTGGCCCGTCGGGTGGCGGAATGTCGCCCGGCGGGCCAGTTTCGTCATCGGGTGGTCGCATGGGAGGGCGCGTGACGACTCGTGGCACGATGGTCGCTGCATCCCTGCTCGCCGCGGCGCTGGTCGCGGCGGGTGCGGCGGTGCACGCGCAGGACCCCGCAGGAGCGCGCGGCGGCGTCCGTGGCGAGGTGCGCGACGCCGAGGGCCGTGGTGTGGCAGGTGCCCGGGTCGAGGTGGTCGGGAGCCAGCGGGCCGGCGAGAGCGACGCCTCCGGGGGCTACGAGGTGAGCGGACTCGGGCTCGGCCAGGCCCGGCTCCTCATCCGCCGCATCGGGTTCTCGCCGGAGTCACTGCTCCTGCAGGTCGAGGGCCCGCGCACGGTGGCGCCGGCGGTCGTCCTGCGCCGGGTGGGGGACCTGATGCAGCCCGTCGTGGTGCAGGGCAGGCGCGACCTCAAGGGACCGATGGCCGGCTTCTACGCGAGGATGGAACGGGGGCAGGGTCGGTTCTTCACCGAGTCTCAGCTGGAGAAGCTGCGCTCCCCCCGCATGACGGACCTGCTGCGCCGGATCCCGGGGCTGGGGGTCTCCCAGCGGAAGTTCGGCACCACCTCGGTCCGGATGCGCGGGTCCTGGGTGGCCCCCCTCGTCTGGCTCGACGGGGTGCCGATGGGAGCGGGGGAGGTGGACCTCGACAACTTCGACCCCCGCACGTTCGCGGGGATCGAGGTGTACAGCGGTTCCGCGACCGTCCCGATGGAGTTCGCCGGCACCCAGACGATGACCACCTCCGGCGGGACGATCATCCTCTGGACCCGGCAGGGCCGGCTCTCGCCCCCCCGGCGCGGGCCCGACCAGCCCTCCCCGAGCAGCGTCATCGCCCGGCTGCTGGAGCGCGACGAGGCCTTCACGCGGGACGAGGTCGACACCCCCGCACGGGCGCTCGGGGAGTCGGAGGTGACCCCCATGTACCCGGATTCGCTCTTCAACGCCCGTATCGCGGGGCAGATCGAGGTGGAGTTCATCGTGGACCATCGCGGGCAGCCCCGGATGGACACCTTCGGGGTGGTGGCGACCACGCACGCCGCACTGGAAGAGGCCGTTCGGCGCGCCATCCAGTCCCGGGTGTTCCTCCCCGCGACCCGCGGCGGCGTCTCCGTCGCGCAGCTGGTCCAGCAGCCGTTCCGGTTCGAACCGGACGGCCGGGCGTCAGCGCGCAAACCTCAGGACTGACAACAGCTTGTCCCGTCTGGTGACCGGGGACTAAGTTCCCCCACGTCCCCCGTTGCGCCGCGGCGCCCCCAGCCGTCTCCCAGGTCCAGACGAGCGAGAAAGCAGACACGATGCGTTGGCCGTTCTTTCAAAAAGGTGGATTCCTCTCGGCGAACGCCATCGCCGTGGATCTCGGAACGGCGAACACGCTCATCTACGTCAAGGGTGAGGGCATCGTCCTGAACGAGCCGTCCGTGGTCGCCATCGATCGCGAGACGAAGCGCATCAAGGGCGTGGGCCTCGAGGCGAAGCGGATGCTCGGCCGCACGCCCGACGGCGTGCTCGCGGTGCGGCCGATGAAGGACGGCGTGATCGCCGACTTCGACGTGACCGAGAAGATGCTCCGCTTCTTCCTCGAGCTCATCATCAAGAACCACATGTTCCGCGTGAAGCCGCGCGTGATCGTGTGCGTGCCCTCGGGGATCACCGAGGTGGAGCGCCGCGCGGTGCGCGACTCCGCGCTCGGCGCCGGCGCGAAGGAGGTGTTCATGGTGGCGGAGCCGATGGCGGCGGCGATCGGCGTCGGCCTCCCGGTGGAGACGCCGACGGGGAACATGGTGATCGACATCGGGGGCGGGACGACGGAGATCGCGGTGATCGCGCTCTCGGGCATCGTCTCCGACACCTCGATCCGCACGGGCGGCGACGAGCTCGACGCGAGCATCGTGCAGTTCATGCGGAAGAGCTACAACCTCCTGATCGGCGAGCCGACGGCGGAGCAGATCAAGATCCAGATCGGCTCGGCGGCGCCGATGGGGGAGGAACGCGAGATGGAGGTGAAGGGACGCGACCTCGTCTCGGGCATCCCCAAGACGGTGCGCGTGCACTCGGCGGAGATCCGCGAGGCGGTGCAGGAGCCGATCCAGCAGATCGTGAACGCGGTGCGGCGCGCGCTGGAGATCACGCCGCCGGAGCTGGCGTCGGACATCGTCGACCGCGGGATCGTGATGACCGGGGGCGGCGCGCTCATCCGCGGGCTCGACGTGCTGCTCACGCAGGAGACCGGGCTGCCGATCCATGTCGACGAGGACCCGCTGACCTGCGTGGTGCGCGGCTGCGGCCGGATCCTCGACGACGAGGAGAAGTACTGGTCAGTGCTGAGCACCTGAGCCGGGGGGTCCCGTGCCGCGCGGAGCCCGGACGGATACGCGAGTGGACACGGCGATCGCCGCGGGCTGTGTGCTCATCGCGCTCGCGCTGCTGGTCCTCCCCGACGGGGCGCGTGCCGGCATCGCCGGGGTGATCCGGGGCAGCATCGTCTCGCCCCTGGCGGCCGTGCAGCAGCGGGCGGGGCTCGCGCGCCGCGCCTTCATGGAGCACGACAGCCTCGTCCGCGTGGCGGACAGCATCGTGCAGCGCTCGCAGCGGCTGGACGAGTTCGCGGCGGAGAACGCCCGGCTGCGGTCCCTCCTCGGCCTCGGGCGTGCGCTGCGCTGGGGATTCGTGCCCGCGGAGGCGCTGGTCGGGCGGGGGATGGGGGATGAGCACACGCTGGTGCTCTCCGCCGGTCGCAGCGCGGGTGTGGAGCGGCTGAGCGCGGTGGTCGCGGCCGATGGGCTCGTGGGGGTCGTGCAGGACGTGGACGAGCGCACGAGCGTCGCGATCACCTGGCCCCACCCGGAGTTCCGCGTGAGCGTCACCAGCGCCGACGGCGCGGCCTTCGGGATCGTGGCGGCCTATCGGGGTCCGGCGGACGACGAAGGGTACCTGCTCGAGCTGCGCGGCGTGCCCTTCCGGGCCCAGATCCGCAGCGGGACGCCGATCGTGAGCTCGGGCCTCGGGGGGATCTTCCCGCGGGGGATCCTGGTCGGCACGGTGCTCGAGCAGCTGGGTGAGACGTCGGGGTGGACGCGCACCTATCTCGTGCGACCGGCCGTGCGCCCGAGCGACGTCACCTCGGTGATGATCCTGAGCCCGGAGCGGAACGCGGAGGGCGTGGAGAGCGTCTGGGCGCCGGCGATCGAGGCGCTCAACCGGCGGGTGATCGGCGCGGGGGACAGCCTCGCGCGGCGCGCGCGCGACTCGACCGCGGCCGCGATGCGCAAGCACCTGATCGATTCGCTTGCCGCCGTGGTCCCTCCGGCGCGCGTTGCGACGCCCCCGGAGGACCCGCGATGATCAGCGCGCGCACGGTGACCCTCGCCATCGCGGTGCTCGGGCTGCTCGTCCTGCAGTACACGGTGCGGCCGATCCTCGACTGGCGGGCGGGGATCGACTTCCTCGTGATCGCCCTGCTCGTGCTCGCCGTGCGGGTGCGCCCCGGGGCCGCGGCGGCGGCCGGGTTCGCGATCGGGCTGATCGCCGACGCGCTCACGCCCGAGGCGTTCGGCGCCGGGGCGCTCGCGATGACGCTCGTGGGGTTCGCGGCGTCCCGCCTCAAGGCGGGGTTCTTCGCCGAGAACATCTGGCTCAACGCGGTCTTCGTCTTCGTCGGCAAGGTGGCGTTCGACGTGGTGTACGCGCTCGCCGAGCAGCGCCTCGGCGGGATGGAGCTGCTCGGCCAGCTCTTCGTCTGGACGCCGCTCGCCGCGCTCGCGACGGCGGTGGTGGGGCTCATCGTCATGGCGATGGTGCGTCCGAGCTTCGAGCGGAGGCACCGGTGAGCTTCCAGCCGAACGAGGTCCAGCGGCGCGCGCGCATCGCCTCGGCGGCGCTCTTCGTCGGGTTCGTCTTCCTGGCGGGCGCGTTCTTCCGGACGCAGGTGCTCCAGAACGCGCGGTACACGCTCCAGTCGGAGGAGAACCGCCTGCGCGAGATCCCGCTCCCGGCGCCGCGGGGGATGATCTACGACCGCACCGGGAAGATCATCGCCGAGAACCTGCCGGGGTACTCCGTCTCGCTGCTCGCGCGGAACGAGGACTCGTTGCGCACCACCATGCGGCGCATCGGCGAGCTCGTGCACGTCTCGAGCGAGCAGGTGGGCGCGGCGGTGCGGCGCTTCCGGCGCGACCGGACGCGGCCGACGGTGCTGTTCGGGGATGCGCCGTTCGAGCTCGTCTCGGTGCTCGAGGAGCGGCGCGTGGAGTTCCCGGGGCTGATCATCCAGGCCGCGCCCAAGCGCTTCTATCCCGATGGACCGGCGGTCTCGGCGCTCGTGGGCTACACCGGCGAGATCAGCGACATCGAGCTCGGGCAGAGCCAGTTCGCCGAGTACAAGGCGGGCCAGCAGGTGGGGAAGGACGGGATCGAGCGGCAGTACGAGGCGCGGCTCCGCGGCCGCGAGGGGATGCGGTTCGTGGAGGTGGATGCGCGCGGGCGCGTGGTGCGCGAGAACGCGCGCGCGGACCTGGTGCCGGAGCCGCCGCCGCCGCTCTACACGAACATCGACCTCGACCTCCAGCGCTTCGTGCACTCGATCTTCGGCGACTCGCTGATCGGGGGCGTGGTGGCGATGGAGCCGCAGTCGGGGGAGGTGCTCGCGCTGCACTCCGCGCCGACCTTCGACCCCAACCGCTTCATCGGCGGGATCCCGGTGAGCTACTGGCAGGAGCTCCAGGACGACCCCCGCAAGCCGCTCTACAACAAGGCGATCAAGGGCACGTATCCACCGGGCTCCATCTGGAAGCTGGCCACGGCGATCATCGCGATGGAGGAGGGGATCGCCGAGATGGACGACCACATGACCACGCCCTGCACGGGCGGGTACCAGTTCGGCAACCGGTACTTCCGCTGCTGGGATCGGAAGGGGCATGGCGACCTCGACCTCAACGACGCCATCGCGAAGTCGTGCGACGTCTACTTCTACCAGCTCGGCCTGAAGATCGGGCTGCAGAAGCTGATCGCCGGCGGCATCCGCCTCGGGACGCGTGAGCGCTCGGGGATCGACCTGCCGGCGGAGAACCGCCCGCTCTTCCCGACCGACCCGCCGAAGGCGTACTACGACAAGCTCTTCGGGCCGCAGGGGTGGAGCAGCGCGGTGACGCTCAACCTCTCGATCGGGCAGGGGGAGAACTCCCAGACGGTCGTGAACATGGCGCGCTTCTATACCGCGCTCGCGACCGACGGCCAGGCCGCGCGGCCGGAGATCGTGCGCGGCCAGGCGGAGCGCACGCGACTCTTCTCGGTGACGCCGACGCAGATGCAGGCGCTGCAGCAGTCCCTCACCGACGTGGTCGGGCGCGGGACGGCGATCGGGTCGCGCCTGGACGGGATCGTGGTGGCGGGCAAGACGGGCACGGCGCAGAACGCCCACGACGCGGTGAACGACCACGCCTGGTTCGTGGGTTACGCTCCCGCCGAGGACCCGAAGATCGTCGTGGCGGTGATGCTCGAGTTCGGCGGCCACGGGTCGCGCGCCGCGCGCATCGCCACGCGCATCATGGAGCGATACCTCAAGGTGCGCGTGGCATCGATGCCGGCGACGGAGGGGGAGTGAGGGCGCGCGGCATCCCGGCGGACTGGCCGCTCGTCGTGCTCTCGCTCACGCTCTCGTTGTTCGGGATCGCGATGGTGTACTCGGCCGGCCAGACGGACGTGCCCACCTTCGTCGAGGGCATCTGGCGGAACCAGCTCACCTGGTTGTCCCTGGGCGTGGTGGTGGCGTACGGGATCTCGCGGACCTCGGTCCGCCTGCTCGAGTGGGGGGCGTTGCCGGTCTACCTCGGCGCCTGCCTGCTGCTCGTCGCCCTCCTCTTCATCGGGCAGGGTGCGGGAACGGCGGCGAGCACCAAGAGCTGGCTCGCGATCGGCGGCGTGCGGCTCGGGCAGCCCTCGGAGCTGGCGAAGCTCGCCGTGGTCCTCATGCTCGCGCGGGTGCTCAGCGCGGAACGCACGGCCCCCACGACCCTCTTCGGACTCTGGCGCCCTTCGCTCATCGTGCTCGTCCCCTGGCTGCTGATCATGGCGCAGCCCGACCTCGGCACGGGGATCGTCTTCATCGGGATCTTCTTCGCGATGCTCTTCTGGAGCGGCGTGGCGTGGCCACTCCTCGTCATGGCGGCGAGCCCGGCCGTGAGCCTGATCCTCGCGTTCGGCCCCGGGGTGTGGGGGGCGTGGTTCCTGATGCTGCTCGCCCTGGTGGCCTGGCGGCGTCCGTCCTGGGTGGAGGGGGCGGTGCTGATCGCGGCCAACGTGGTGATGGGGGTCGTCGCCCCGCTCCTCTGGGCTCGCCTCAACCCCTACCAGCAGCGGCGGCTCCTCGTCTTCCTCGACCCCTCGAGCGATCCCCGCGGCTCGGCGTACCACCTCATCCAGTCGCAGGTCGCCATCGGCTCGGGCGGGCTGACGGGGAAGGGGTTCACCCAGGGCTCGCAGAAGCGGCTCGCCTTCCTTCCCGAGCAGCAGACCGACTTCATCTTCCCGGTGGTGGGCGAGGAACTCGGCTTCATCGGCGTGACGATCGCGCTCGGGCTCTTCTGCGTGCTCCTCCTGCGCACCGTGCGCGTCGCCTCCCGGGCCTCGACCCCGTTCGCCTCCCTGGTCGCCTTCGGCCTCACCTCGGCCTGGTTCACGCACATCATGGTGAACATCGGGATGACCGTCGGCCTGATGCCGATCACGGGGATCCCGCTCCCCTTCTTCTCGTATGGCGGCTCGTTCATGCTCGCGTGCTGGATGGCGGTGGGGATGCTGGTGCTCGTCTCGTCCGAGGGGCGGGGCCGGGCCGACGGGCTGGTCATCTAGGCGCGCGCGCGCCAACTTTCCCCGATGGCTTGGTTCCGGAAGGACAAGAAGCCCCGCAAGCCACGCGGGGAACGGCTCGAGATCCCTCCCGACGTCTGGGAGAAGTGCGAGGCGTGCGGGCACACGGACATCCGGGAGAAGTTCGTCCGGAACCACAACGTCTGCCCGAGCTGCGACTTCCACCGGCGATTCCGTGCCCACGAGTACGCGGCCCTCCTGCTCGACGAGGGCACGATCGAGGAGAAGGACGTCAACCTCGCGTCGGTGGACCCCCTCGAGTTCCCGGAGTACCCGGCGCGCCTCAAGAAGGCGATCAAGAACGCCGGGGACTCGGACGCGATCCTCACCGTCTCCGGGCTGATGGACAAGATGCCCGTGAACCTCGGCGTGATGGACTTCGCCTTCATGGGCGGGTCGATGGGCTCCGTGGTGGGCGAGAAGATCGCGCGCCTCGGCCAGCGCTCGCTCGAGAAGAAGTGGCCGCTGATCATCCTCTCCGCCTCGGGTGGCGCGCGGATGCAGGAGGGCGTGCTCTCCCTCATGCAGATGGCCAAGTCCTCGGCGATGCTCTCGGAGCTGGCCGAGCGGCGCATCCCGTACGTCTCGATCCTCACCAACCCGACCACCGGCGGCGTGAGCGCCAGCTATGCCATGCTCGGGGACGCGATCCTCGCCGAGCCCGGCGCGGTGATCGGGTTCGCCGGCCCGCGCGTGATCAAGCAGACGCTCGGACAGGACCTGCCGGAGGGATTCCAGACGGCCGAGTTCCTCCTGACCCATGGGATGGTGGACAGCGTGGTGCACCGGCACCAGCTCAAGCGCACGGTGGGCCGGTTGCTGCGGCACATGAGCGGGAAGCCTGCGGCCGCGGGGTGGGTCTCCGCCTGACCACCCGGACCTATCGGGACGCGCTCGACTTCCTCTTCGCGCGGACCACGGGCCAATGGAAGCTGGGGCTGGAGCGCGTCGAGGCGTTCCTGCGGACCATCGGCGACCCGCACCGCGACCTCAAGGTCCTGCACGTGGCCGGCACGAACGGGAAGGGGAGTGTCTGCGCCTCCCTCGAGGCGGTCCTGCGCTCGCGCGGGCTGCGCGTGGCGAAGTACACCTCACCGCACCTCGTGGACTTCCGCGAGCGCTTCGTGGTGGATGGCCACCTGGTGGAGGAGGGCGCGATCATGGCCTTCCTCGACCGCTGGACCCCCACCGTGGAGGAGCTCGGCGTCACCTTCTTCGAGGCCACGACCGCGATGGCGTTCCAGCTCTTCGCCGACGCCGAGGTGGACGTCGCGGTGATCGAGACGGGGTTGGGCGGCCGGCTGGACGCGACCAACGTGGTGACGCCGCTCGTCGCCGGCGTGACGGGGATCGCGATCGACCACACGGAGTGGCTCGGCACCACGCGCGAGGCGATCGCGCCGGAGAAGGCGGGCATCTACAAGCGCGGGGTCCCGGCGGTCGTCGGCGAGCCGGACGCGGCGATCCGGCGGATCCTCGCGGATGAGGCGGCCCGGAGAGGGGCGTCGCCGATCCGCATCGTCGCGGAGGAGGGGAGCGCCGAGGGGATCGAGGTGCGCGGGAGCGGGACGAGCTTTCGGTGGCTCACGGGCGCGGCGCGCCACGAGCTCACGACCGGGATCCCGGGTCGGCACCAGGCCAACAACGCGATCGTCGCCCTCACGATGCTCGACGCGCTGCCGGAGGCACTGCGCGTCTCTCCCGGCGATGCGGCCGCGGCCCTCGCCACCGTCACCCTCCCGGGGCGATTCTCCCGCCACGGCGCCTGGATCTTCGACGTGGCGCACAACCCGCAGGGCTCCGTGGTGACCGCGGAGACGCTTTCCGCGATCGCGCCGGCCGGGCCCGTCGTGGCCCTGGTGAGCATCCTCGGCGACAAGGACTGGAAGCGGATGATCGGGGCGCTCGTCCCGGCGGTGGACCACCTGATCCTGACGAACGCTCCCACCGCCCCGGCGAGCCGCGCCTGGGACGTGGATGAGGTGTTCCGGCACGCGCGCGCCGAGGGATGGCCCGTGGAATGCGAGCCGGACTTCGACGCCGCGCTCGCCCTGGCCCCGTCCCGGGGCGCGACGGTGCTGGTCACCGGCTCGTTCCACACGGTCGGCGACGCGATGTCGCGGTTGCAGGTAGCTCTGACGCCCGGGTAAATTGGGGGATGAGTAGTGCAGCACTTCCTGGCTTCCGTGATTTCTATCCTGACGAGCTGGCCCGCCGCGCACATGTCTTCCGCGCCTGGCGGGCCGTAGCGCGTCGGTATGCCTTCGTGGAGTACGACGGGCCCCCGCTGGAGCCCCTCGACCTCTACACGAAGAAGAGCGGCGACGAGATCGTGGGCCAGCTGTACAACTTCACGGACAAGGGGAACCGCGAGGTCGCGCTCCGCCCGGAGATGACGCCGACCTTCGCGCGGATGGTCGGCGCGCGCGCCAACGCGCTCCGCAAGCCGGTGCGCTGGTTCTCGATCCCGCAGCTCTTCCGCTACGAGCGCGCCCAGCGGGGGCGCCTGCGCGAGCACTTCCAGCTCAACGTCGACATCGTGGGCGAGGAGAGCGAGGTCGCCGACGCCGAACTGCTCGCGGTCGCGATCGACATCATGCGGGAGCTGGGGCTCGGGCCCGCGGACGTGCGCGCGCGGGTCTCGGACCGCCGGCTGCTGAATGGGATCCTCCTCACGCTGGGGGTCACCGAGGCGCAGGTGGGGGCCGTCTACGGCGTGGTGGACAAGGTCGCGCGGCAGCCGCGCGAGGTCTCGGCCGCCAAGCTCGGCGAGGCCGGCCTCGCACCCGCGCTCGTGGAGCGGGTGCTGCAGCTCGCGGCCGGGGCCGAGTTCGCCGACCTGCAGCGCGAGTTCGGCGCGGCACCCGCGGCTCGCGAGCACATCGAGCGCTTCGCGCGGTACCGCGCCCACCTCGACGCACTCGGCGTCGGCGAGTGGGTGGACCTCGACCTCTCGATCGTGCGCGGGCTCGCCTACTACACCGGGATCGTGTTCGAGCTCTTCGACGCGAAGGGCGAGCTGCGCGCGATCTGCGGCGGCGGACGGTACGACACGCTGCTCAAGGCGCTCGGCGGCACCGACCTCCCGGCGCTCGGCTTCGGGATGGGGGACGTCGTGCTCGGCGAGCTGCTCTCCGACCGCGGGCTCTGGCCGGACGCGGTGCAGGAGCCGGTGGACCTGCACCTCGTGGCCGGCAACGGGGCCGGGCAGCGCCCCTACGCCGACGCCCTCCGCCTCGTGGCGGCGCTGCGCGCGGCGGGGCTGAGCGTGAACCACGCGATGAGCGCCGAGCGCTACCTCTCGCAGGCCACGCGCAACCAGGTGGACAGCGCGCGCAAGGCCGGATGCAGCGCCGCGATCTACTTCCGCGAGGACGGCGAGGTGGAGGCGGTGAGCCTGCTCGGGAAGATGAAGGACGCACCGACCCACGTGATCCCGGCCGCGCTCGCGCTCGCCGGCGACGCCGCCGCGCTGCACTCCCTCCGTGATTGGCTGCACCAGCAGCGTGACCCCGCGAGCAACCCCAATGGCTGACGACAAGAAGCTGACGACGCGCGCTGAGGACTTCAGCGCCTGGTACAACGAACTCGTGCTGCGCTCGGAGCTGGCGGACTACTCGCCGGTGAAGGGCTCGATGGTGATCCGTCCCAACGGCTATGGCATCTGGGAACGGATGCAGCGCGCCCTGGACGACATGTTCAAGGCGACCGGGCACGAGAACGCCTATTTCCCACTCTTCATCCCCGAGAGCTTCCTCAAGAAGGAGGCCCAGCACGTCGAGGGGTTCGCCCCCGAGTGCGCGGTGGTGACGCACGGGGGCGGGAAGAAGCTGGAGGAGCCGCTCGTCGTCCGGCCGACGTCCGAGACGATCATCTACCACATGTTCGCGAAGTGGACGCAGTCGTACCGCGACCTGCCGATCCTCATGAACCAGTGGGCGAACGTGGTCCGCTGGGAGATGCGCACGCGCCTCTTCCTGCGGACGCTGGAGTTCCTCTGGCAGGAGGGGCACACCGCGCACGCGACCGAGGCGGAGGCCGAGGAGGAGGCGCGCCGCATGCTCGGCGTGTACCGCACGTTCATGGAGGAGTGGATGGCGATGCCCGTGGTGACCGGGCAGAAGACCGACAGCGAGCGGTTCGCCGGCGCCGTGCGCACCTACTCGTGCGAGGCGATGATGCAGGACCGCAAGGCGCTGCAGGCGGGCACCTCGCACCACCTCGGGCAGAACTTCGCGAAGGCGTTCGACCTCAAGTTCCAGAACGAGGAGGGCGAGATGGCCTTCGCCTGGAACACCTCGTGGGGCGTCTCGACGCGCATGGTGGGGGGGCTCGTGATGACCCATGGCGACGACAACGGGCTGCGGGTGCCCCCGAAGCTCGCGCCGATCGAGGTCGTGATCGTCCCGATCTTCCGGAAGGACGAGGAGCGGGACCGTGTCGTGGGCGCCGCGCACAAGCTGCGGGACGAGCTCCAGGCGTGGACCGGCCGTGGCGCGACGGACCGGCTGCGCGTGAAGGTGGATGCCCGCGAAGGGATGAAGCCCGGTGCCAAGTACTACGAGTGGGAGCTGCGCGGCGTGCCGCTCCGTCTCGAGCTGGGGCCCCGCGACCTCGACCAGCAGAGCGTGATGTCCGCGCGGCGCGACACGAAGGAGAAGGCGGCGCTCCCGATGGCCGACCTCGCGCCGCAGCTCGCGAAGCTGCTGGAGACCATCCAGGCGCAGATGTTCGCGGACGCCAAGGCGCGCCGCGAGGCGGCGACCATCCGCGGTGGCCTCACCTACGCGCAGTTCCGCGAGCTGATGGACGGAGAGGGCGGTTTCGTCTACGCGGGCTGGAATGGCGACCCCGCGGTCGAGGCCCAGGTGAAGGAGGAGACCAAGGCGACCATCCGGGTGATCCCGGACGCCGAGTTCCGGTCCCCGATCGCTCCGACCACCTGCCTGGTCACCGGCCAACCCGCGAAGCACGAGGTGTTGTGGGCGAAGGCCTACTAGTGCTGGGCTTCTCGCGGATCGACGGCGGGCTGCACTGCGAAGGCGTCGCGCTCGAGGGGATCGTGCGGGAGGTCGGGACCCCGGCGTACGTCTACTCCGCGGGCGTCGTGCGGGACCGGTACACGCGGCTCGACGCGGCGCTCTCCGCCGCCCCGCACCGGATCCACTACTCGCTCAAGGCGAACGCCTGCCGGGGCGTGCTGGAGGTGCTGCGGGCCGCCGGCAGCGGCGTGGATGTCGTCTCCGGGGGCGAGCTGTTCCGGGCGCTCCGCGCCGGCTTCCGGGGCGAGGACATCCTCTTCGGCGGGGTGGGGAAGCAGGAGCACGAGATCCGCGAGGCGCTCGTCGCCGGCGTGAAGCTGATCAACGTGGAGTCGGAGGCGGAACTCCGGCTCGTGTCGCGCATCGCGGCCGAGCTGCAGGTGATCGCCTCGGTGGGACTGCGCGTGAACCCCGAAGTGGACGTCGCGAACGCGCACCGGTACATCGCCACCGGCGAGCGCGGGCACAAGTTCGGCATCCCGGTGGGGGAGGCGGAGGCGGTGGGCGCGGTGGCGCTCTCGCTGCCGAACATCGCGCTCCACGCGGTGGACATGCATGTGGGGAGCCAGTTGAGTTCGTTCGAGGCGTACCGCGCCGGGACCGGGCGCCTGGTGGAGCTCTCGCTCGCGCTCCGCAAGGCGGGCGCGCCGATCAAGTACCTCGACAGCGGTGGCGGACTGCCGGTGCCCTACGCGGAGGAGGAGGAGCCGGACCTCGGGGCGTACGGCCGGATCGTGACCGACGCCGCGAACGCGCTCGGCGCCGAGCTGCTGGTGGAGCCGGGACGCTTCTTCGTCGCCGCGGCCGGGGCGCTCGTCACCCGCGTGCTCTACCGCAAGGAGACGGGGCACAAGACCTACCTCGTCTGCGACGCCGGGATGACGGAGCTGCTGCGCCCCTCCCACTACGACGCGTTCCACCGGATCGAGACGCTCGCCGCGCCCCACGGTGCGATGGTGGCCGACGTCGTCGGGCCGGTGTGCGAGAGCGGCGACTTCCTCGCGCTCGATCGCGCGCTCCCCGAGGTCGCACCGGGTGAGTTGCTGGCGGTGCACACGACTGGCGCCTACGGTTACGTGATGAGTTCGCACTACAATGCGCGACCGCGGGTGCCGGAGGTGCTGGTCGACGGCGATCGCTGGGCGCTGGTGAGCGCCCGCGAGACGTACGCGGACCTCGTGCGGCTCGAGGATCCGTCCCCTGAGTGGAGGACCACCTGATGCGCGTCGGACTGATCGCGGACACCCACGACCGCCTGCCGGCCGTGGATGCGCTGCTGAAGGAGATGATGGGACGTGGCGTGAACTTCGTGCTGCACGCGGGGGACTTCTGCTCCCCCTTCTCGCTCAAGCCGTTCCAGGACCACGGCATCGCGATGGCCGGCGTGTTCGGGCGCAACGACGGCGACCCCGAGGGGATCCGCGCCTTCGCCGCCCAGGGGATGGGGCAGGAGCTCTTCGAGTCGCCCCACAGCCTCAAGCTCGGCGACCACAAGATCCTCATGGTGCATGACATCGGCGAGGTGGTGGAGCGCTCCGTGCTGGCGCATTCCATCGTGATCCACGGCCACACGCACCTGCAGGAGATGAAGACGCGGAACGAGACGCTGATCGTGAATCCGGGCGAGGCCTGCGGCTGGCTCTACGGCTCCCCGACGGCCGCGATCCTCGACCTCGACACCAGGCAGGTGGAGTTCATCAAGCTCCCCGGGGAGGACTGGGCACCGTGAGTTCACGGATCCTCATCCTCGACTGCGGCTCGCAGTTCACGCAGATCATCGCGCGGCGGGTGCGCGAGGCGCGGGTCTTCTCGGAGATCCATCCCCCCACGCGCTCCCTTGACTGGATCCGGGAGTGGAAGCCGACCGCGATCATCCTCTCGGGCGGCCCGAGTTCGGTCACGGACGAGGGGGCGCCGGCCTTCGACCCGGCGATCCTCGACATCGCACCCGCGCTCGGCGTCTGCTACGGGATGCAGTGGATCGCCCACGTGGCCGGGGGACAGGTGAAGGGCGGAGGACGCCGGGAGTACGGGCGCGCGGAGATCGAGGTGAAGGAGGCCGCCGGCCTCTTCGCGGGCTTCGACCAGGGGGAGCGGTCGATCGTCTGGATGAGCCACGGGGACCACGTCGAGGTCGTGCCGCCGGGCTATGTGCTGACGGCGACCAGCGAAGGGAACCCGGTCGTCGGCTTCCGCCACGAGTCGAAGCCGATCCACGCCATCCAGTTCCACGCCGAGGTGGCGCACACGGTGCGCGGCGCGGAGATCATCGAGAACTTCCTGTTCGAGATCGCCGGGTGCACGCCGGACTGGACGCCCGGGCACTTCATCGAGCTCGAGATCGCGCGCATCAAGACGCTGGTCGGCGACCGACAGGTGATCTGCGGGCTCTCGGGGGGCGTGGACTCCTCCGTGGCGGCGGCGCTGGTGCACCGTGCCATCGGCGACCAGCTCACCTGCATCTTCGTGGACACGGGGCTCCTCAGGCTGCACGAGCGGGAGCAGGTCGAGCGCACGATGGGGAAGCATCTCGGCATCCGCCTCATCACGGTGCGGGCCGAGGACCGGTTCCTCGGCGCGCTCGCGGGGCTCGACGACCCCGAGAAGAAGCGCAGGGCGATCGGCCACGCCTTCATCGACGTGTTCGAGGCCGCGGCCGCCGAGGCGGGGAAGGACGCGGCATTCCTCGTGCAGGGCACGCTCTATCCCGACGTGATCGAGTCGGTGAGTGCGAAGGGCGGGCCGAGCGCGGTGATCAAGACGCACCACAACGTGGGTGGCCTCAAGCCGGACATGAAGTTCAAGCTGATCGAGCCGCTGCGGGAGCTCTTCAAGGACGAGGTGCGGAACGTCGGCCGCGAGCTCGGGCTCCCCGAGGAGATGGTCGGGCGCCATCCCTTCCCGGGTCCCGGACTCGCGATCCGCGTCCTCGGCGCCGTGGACCCCGCGAACGTCGAGACGCTGCGGCGCGCCGATGCGATCTACCTGGAGGAGATCCGGGCCGCCGGTCTCTACAACGAGATCTGGCAGGCCTTCGCGGTCTTCCTCCCGGTGCGCTCCGTGGGGGTGATGGGGGACGGGCGGACGTACGAGCACGTGATCGCGCTCCGCGCGGTCACCAGCACCGACGGGATGACGGCCGACTGGTACGCCTTCCCGCCCGCCGTGCTCGCGCGCATCTCGAGCCGGATCATCAACGAGGTCCCGGGGATCAACCGCGTGGTGTACGACGTGAGTTCGAAGCCCCCCGCCACCATCGAGTGGGAGTAGCGTGACCCGGTTCGCGCGGCTCCGCCCGACCTCCGGCGAGCTGCGTGAGATGGCGCGGCTCGCCGCACCGATCGTGCTCGTCAACGTCGGCATGCAGCTGATGGGCGTGGTCGACTCGATCATGCTCGGGCGCGTGTCCGCGACCGACCTCGCCGCCGGCGCGCTCGGCAACTTCTACTTCTTCGTCATCTCGATCGTCGGCGTCGGGATGCTGATGGCGCTCGACCCCGTGATCGCGCAGGCGCTCGGCGCGCGCGACGAGGAGGCGGTGGCGCGCGGGGTGCAGCGCGGCGTGATCCTGACGGGTGCGGTGGCCGCCACGGTCATGCTCCTCTTCCTCACGGCCGGTCCGGTCCTCGCGCTCCTCCGCCAGCCCGCGGACGTCGTGCCGCTCGCGACCGGGTACGTGCTCTGGAGCATCCCGGGGATGCTCCCGTTCTTCGCGTTCAACATGCTGCGGCAGGTGCTGCAGGCGATGAAGCGCCTGCGACCGATCGTCTTCGCGGTCTGCGTGGCGAACGTGGTGAACGTGTTCCTTAACTGGGTGCTGATCTTCGGGCACCTGGGGTTCGCGCCCGGGGGCGTGGTGGGATCGTCGCAGGGCACCGCGATCTCCCGCTGGGTGATGGCCCTCGTGGTGCTCGGGGCGGCGTGGCCGGTGCTCCGCCCCGCGCTCACGCCCTGGCGTCCCGAGAGCTGGCGGCTCGCGCCGCTCCGGCGGATGGTCGCGCTCGGGTTCCCGATCGGCCTCACCTTCCTCGCCGAGGCCGGCGCCTTCGGCTTCGTGACGCTGATGGCGGGGTGGATGGGTACCGAGGTGCTCGCGGGCCACGAGATCGCGCTCAACATCGCCGCACTCACCTTCATGGTGCCGATGGGGGTGGCCGGCGCCGCCGCGGTGATGGTGGGGCACGCCGTCGGGGCAGGGGACATGGCGGCCTCGCGCCGCGACGCGGTCGCGGCACTCGCCGTCGGCGTGGGGTTCATGGCGGTGATGGCGGTCGTCTTCTCGCTCATCCCGCGCCAGCTCGCGCACGCGTTCACGATCGACCCGACCACACGCGTGATCGCGGCCACGCTGATCCCCATCGCCGCGGTCTTCCAGGTGTTCGATGGCACGCAGGTCGTCTCGGCGTCGATCCTGCGCGGGGCGGGGGACACGCGCGTGCCGATGGTCCTGCACGTGCTGAGCTTCTGGGCGGTGGGGATCCCGCTCGGCGCGCTGCTCGCGTTCCGCGCCGGGATCGGCGCGCAGGGACTCTGGTGGGGGCTGACCGCCGGACTCTCCGCCGCGGCGGTGCTGCAGCTCTCGCGCGTGCGGAGCAAGCTCGGGGGCGACGTCCAGCGCGTGGCGATCGATCACTAGGGAGGCGCGCTCCAGGCGCGCGCCCAGTGCGCGCGGGCGCCCGGCCCCAGTCCGCTAGACGCCCTTCTCCTCCAGCAGCTTCATGAACTGCGCCGGCTCGGTCAGCGCCAGCAGGCGTGACGGCACGTCGCTCTCCTTCGAGAACTGCGCGATCTTGCCGAGCACCGGGAGGTACTGGTTCGAGACCTCGAGCGGGGGCGCGACGATCAGGAAGATGAACTGCACCGGCTTGTCGTCGATCGCCTTGAAGTCGAGGCCCGCCGCCTTGCGCCCGAACGCGACGCGCAGCTTGGAGACGACGAGTGAGCGGCAGTGCGGGATCGCGATCCCGCGTCCGATGCCGGTGGAGCCGAGGTTCTCCCGGCGCTTCAGCATCTTGTAGAGCATCCCCTCGTCCTTCTCGCCGAGCTTGAAGAGCCCGATGAGTTCCTTGAGGATGTCGTCCTTCGAGGTGCCCTCAAGGTCGAGCTTGACGGCGTCTTCAGAGAAGAATTCGCGCAGTTCCATCCCGGGAAGCTATGAGCGCCGTTCAGGGCTGTCAAATCGTGATATTGCAAGCAGTTGGGGGTGGTTCTAGGTTTCGCCGTGATGCCCTTCCCGTACCCGACCGGACACGCGGTCCCGCTCTTTCTCGCCCCGATGGCCGGGGTGTCGGAGAGCCCCTTTCGCCGGCTCTGCCGCGCGTGGGGGGCGGACGTCGTCGTGACCGAGTTCCTCTCGGCCGAAGGGATCCGGCGGGAGAACGAGGCGACGATCAGCAAGCTCCGCTTCGGGGAGGATGAGCGTCCGATCGGCGTGCAGATCTTCGGCGCCGAGCCGCAGGCGATGGAGGAGGCATCGGCCCTCGTCACCGACCTGTTCCAGCCCGAGTTCATCGACATCAACTTCGGCTGCCCGGTGAAGAAGGTGGTGAAGCGGAACGGCGGCTCCGGGTGCCTGCGCGACCTGGACCTCGTGCAGCAGGTGATCCGCGCGGTGATCCGCGGCACGCACCTGCCCGTGACATGCAAGATCCGGAGCGGGTGGAACGAGGAGATGCGGGACCCCGCCACGATCGGCCGGCGGTGCGAGGACGCCGGGGTGCGGGCCATCGCCCTCCACCCCCGCACGCGCACGCAGATGTACACGGGGAGCGCACGCTGGGAGGAGATCGCGGTGCTCAAGGCGGCGGTGCGGATCCCCGTGATCGGGAACGGGGACATCAAGACGGCGGAGGACGCCGTGCGGATGCGGCGGGAGACGGGGTGCGACGGAGTGATGATCGCCCGCGGGTCGTTCGGCCAGCCCTGGATCTTCCAGCAGGCGCGGGCGATGCTCGAGGGTGCGCCGGTGCCGCTCACGCCGCCCGTCGAGGAGCGGTTCCGCATCGCGCTCGAGCACGCGCGGATGGTGCAGGCGTACGAGCACGACCCGATCGGCGCGGCCCTGGAGTTCCGCAAGCACCTCGGGTGGTACGTGAAGGGACTGCCGCACTCCGCCGACCTGCGCAAGAAGCTCCACGCGGTGAACAGCTTCTCCGAGGTCGAGGGGATCTTCGAGGACTACCTCGCCAGCGCCGACCGCCACGAAGCCGAGGCGGCGTGAGGCGCGACCGCGTGAAGTCGCTCCTCGATGCCGTGGCGTCGGGGCAGGTGGGCGTGGACACGGCGCTCGCGCAACTCGACGCGGCTCCGGTGGATGACCTCGGGTTCGCGACGCTGGACCAGCACCGGGCGCTGCGGCAGGGATACCCCGAGGTGGTGTTCGGCCAGGGCAAGACACCCGAGCAGGTGACTGCGATCTGTGCGCGCATCGCGGAGCACGGGGACGGGTTCCTCGTCACGCGCGCGGCGCCGGACGTGCTCGATGCGCTGCTGGGGGCCTGGCCCGACGTCGAGCGGAACGACCTGGCGCGGACGGCGCTGCTGCGCGCGCAGGCGCCACGGGCCAGGGGCACGCGAGCGGTCACGATCGTCACCGCCGGCACGAGCGACCTCCCGGTCGCGGAGGAGGCCGCCGTGACGCTCGATGCGATCGGGCACCCGGTGCTGCGCGTCACGGACGTTGGCGTGGCCGGGATCCACCGCGTGCTGGCGCGCCGCGATGCGCTGCACGAGGCAGCCGTCGTGATCGTGGTCGCCGGGATGGACGGCGCGCTTCCCTCGGTGGTCGGCGGGTTGGTGCGCGGTCCCGTGATCGCGGTGCCGACGAGCGTCGGGTACGGGGCGGCCTTCGGCGGACTCGCGCCGCTGCTCACGATGCTCAACTCCTGCGCGGCGGGGGTCGTGGTCTGCAACATCGACAACGGGTTCGGCGCCGCGATCGCGGCGGCACGCATCCTCGACCAGTAGGCCGGCGTGCTCACCGTCGCGGTCGCGCTCGCTGCGGGAGTGATCGGGGTGGTGCTGGGGGCCTGGCTCGTCCGCCGCTCGGAGCGCGCCTCCGTGCGACACCCGCCGCGGCGCCGATCGACGGATTGGATCCCGCGCGACACCACGCAGGAAGCCCTCATCGCGGCGTTCCGGCCCGAGGAGCTGCCCGCGCCGGAGGAGGTCCTGCTCAACGACCAGCGGATCCTCTCCGACGCGCTCCGCGAGATCCGCCACCGCCGCGGGGCGATGGCCGCGGCGCTCTGGGTGCTGGACCAGACGATGGGCGGTGAGGCGATCTCCGCCGCCTGGAGTTCGGCGATGCAGGAGACCGGCGAGGCACACGGGGCGTTCCAGGTGGACGATGCCACGCGGGCGCTGATCGAATGGGCGGGGCAGTCGCGGCAGCTGGGGTTCGACGGGGGCGAGGGGCCGCCGCGGCTGGCCGTGGCGCCCTTCGAGGCCGGAGGGGAGCGGGGCGTGCTCAGCCTCCACTTCGACGACGGCGCGCTCGTCACCCGCGACGCGGTGCGCGAGTGGATGCCGCACCACGCCCGGATGATGCAGACCTGGTACGAGCTCGTGCGCACCCGCAGCGACGTGGCGCGGCAGAACTTCCGGCTTCGCGGCCTCATCCGCACCGCGGGCACCCTGCAGGCGGCGCGCGACCCGCTCGAGCTCGAGCGGACCCTCGTCGTGGACTCCCTCACCGTGGTCGGCGCCGAGTGGGCGGTGCTGGTGCGCTGGGACGAGCGCGGGGAGACGGGGGCCGTGCGCGCCGCGACCGTCGGCGCGATCGAGCTCGGCGTGGTGGTGAGCGACTTCCACGTGGCGCGGGCGTCGGTGGCGGGCTCGGTGTGCGCCGACGGGCAGCCGGTGGTGCTCGCCGATGCCCGGCACACCGTGGCCGGGTCGGACCAGGTCTTCGGGAGCGGCCGCACACTCGGGAGCGTGGGATCGCTGCTGGCCGTCCCCCTCGTGCGCGGGCGGCAGGAGCGCCCCATCGGCGCGCTCGTCTGCGGGCACTCGCAGGTGCAGGCGCTGCGCGCCACGGAGGCACGGAACGCGAAGAACCTCGCCGTGATCGCCGCCGGGGCGCTCGAGACGGCCTGGGCCGTGGACGATGCGCGGCGCAACGCCCGCACCGACCCGCTCACAGGGCTGGCCAACCGGCGCGGGTTCGAGGAGCGCTTCGCCCAGGTGGTGAACGAGACCGACCGCTACGGCGGCACCTCCGCGCTGATCATGGTGGACATCGACTTCTTCAAGCGGGTCAATGACACCCACGGCCACGACGCGGGGGACCGGGTGCTGACGGCGGTGGCCGCGGTGCTCGCCGACGGTCGCCGCACGGTGGACCTGGCCTCGCGGCTCGGCGGCGAGGAACTCGCGCTCCTCCTGCCGCAGACGGACACCGGAGGGGCGCGGGAGGTGGCGGAGCGGCTCCGGCAGCGGATCGAGGGGCTCCGCGTGCGGGTGGAGACGGGCGAGGTGCAGGTGACCGCGAGCTTCGGGATCAGTGAATACGCGGCTCGCGTGGGGCGCGCGGAGCAGGTGATGGACCACGCGGACAAGGCGCTCTACGCGGCGAAGCGGAACGGGCGGAACCGGGTGGAGGTGTTCGCCTAGCGTGCGCTCCTGGCACGCGCCCCTGGCGCACTCCTGGCGCGCGCCGATTGAACTCCGGGGCGCTGCGGGGTACCATTCAGGAGCATCACGGGGGCGACTGGTTTCGATTGTGTAAGTGGCTCCGTGGCTGCGCGCCCAGGTCCTCGGGTCCCTGGTAAAACACTCGGGAAGTTCCAACTGCGAATAACAACTTCGCTCTCGCTGCGTAAGACCTAGTCTTACCGTAGCAGTGCCTGAGAGGCAGCCCGCCCGGGGCGGCGCTCAGGTATCGCAAATCCGGGCTGGCCCAACGGCGCGTCTGCCGCTCGCGGGCGAGATCTCAGCAGACTCATCCGTCCGTCGGCGGCCTGTCGGCCAGCGTCCGGAGACATCAATCGACGGGACACGCGCGTAGACGCTGCGGAAGATCTTGTGCAAGACGGGAGTTCGAATCTCCCCGCCTCCACTTGGTGAACGGCAGAACTGAACGGCAGATGTGAGATGGGAGATGGGAGATGGGAGACGCGAAGGGAGAGGGCGCGGCGCGATCCGGCTTGCCGGGGTGCCGCGCTCTCGTCGTTTCCGCCTCCCACCTCCCACCTCCCACCTCACATCCTGAGCTTCATCACCACCGCCGACGCCGGGCAGGCGAACTGGAACTCGTCGCTGGCGAGCAGTGATGCCGGCGCCTCGTCGCGCGCGATGCGCTCGAAGCCGAAGCGTGGGAACCACTCGGCCGCGGTGGTCGTGAGGAGCACCAGCTCAGCGAGCGCCTGCGTGCGCGCGTCCTCGAGCGCACGGCGCACGAGCCGCTCGCCAAGGCCGGTGCCGCGCAGCGCCGGTGCCACCACGGTGGAGCGGAGGAGCGCGGCATCGCCGTGCCGCTCGAGGGCGACGGCACCCACGATTTCCGAGCCCGTGCCGGCTCCGCGCACGGCGACCACGAGGTGCGTGAGCACCTCGGGCACGCCGTCCACGGGCAGGTCGGCCGCCCGGAGCAGCTCGAGCACCGCCGGAGTGTCGTCCGCGGTGGCCTCGCGGAGCGTCACCGACCCGCCAGCGCCCGCTGCACCCCTGCCGGCGGCGCTCACCGCGCGCCCACCGGCTTGATCGCGCGCACGAACGCGGAGCAGAAGGCGCCATCGATCTCCTCGGCGACGGCGTCCGCGTCCAGGCCCGCATCCTTCAGGAACGCGCGCGCATCCTCCGCCTTGTAGATGCGGGTCGGCTCGATCGACGGGCTCACGAATCCGACCTCGCCCAGGAGGCGCAGGAACTCCTGCTCCTCGAGCGCGCCGGCGATGCACCCCACCCAGAGCTCCATCGAACGCCGCACCGCGGGAGGCACCTCGCCCCGGACGACGACGTCGCTCACGGCGAACCGGCCCCCGGGCTTCAGCACGCGGAAGGCCTCGCGCAGCACCTGCGGCTTGTCCACCGCGAGGTTGATCACGCAGTTGGAGATGATCACGTCCACCGAGGCGTCGGGGAGGGGGATCTGCTCGATCTGCCCCTTGAGGAAGGTGACGTTCGCCGCCCCTGCCGCCTCCGCATTGCGCCGCGCGAGGGCCAGCATCTCGTCGGTCATGTCGAGGCCATAGGCGTGGCCCGAGGGGCCGACGCGCTGCGCGGAGAGGAGGACGTCGATCCCGCCCCCCGAGCCGAGGTCGAGCACGGTCTCGCCGGGCTTGAGCGCCGCGAGGGCGGTGGGGTTGCCGCACCCGAGGGAGGCCAGCACCGCGCTGGCGGGGATGCCCTGCACCTCGGAGGCGGCGTAGAGGTCGGAGGTGATGGGGTCCTTCTCGTCCCCACCGCAGCACGTGGTACCGCAGCCGCAGGAGGAGTCTCCCTGCGAGGCGCGGGTGGCCGCGGCGCCGTACTTCTCACGCACGACCGCGTGGACGTCCGGCTGGGCGTCCGGCTGGACGTCGGGCCTGGCGACCGGCGGGACGCTCGGCGCTTCGCTGGCGCGCCGTGCCCGCGGCGCGATCGCGGTGGCGGCCTCGCCACCGCAGCAGGAGGGGCCGCAGCACGAGCCGTCGGAGGACGACTCGTCGTTCACTTCGCTCACGGGGGAGGCGGGGACGCGGGTGGTGGTCGGCATATCAACTTTCCTTGATGGATGAAAGGTGGAACCGGACGGTGGTGCGGGACAAGGGGATCAGGCGCAGCAGCTCACGGGGAGGGTGCGGCGCTTGTGGGCGGGGACGCGGTAGGCGGCGACGGCCTGCTCAGCGTGGGCGAAGGTGTCGGGGTCGAGCTGGTAGTACGACCACCGTCCCTCCTTGCGCATCGTCACGAGGCCGGCGTCGCGCAGGGTCTTGAGGTGGAAGGAGAGCAGGGACTGCCCGCAGTCGAGGTCCGTGAGCAGGTCGCAGACGCACTGCTCGCCGGAGCGCAGCAGGTCGAGGATCCGGAGCCTGCGCGGGTCGGAGAGGGCCTGGAAGAGCGCGGCGTGGCGCTCCAGGCTCTCATGGGCGGGGGGTACGAGGGTGTTCGCCATGCATCAACGTATCAAGATATGTTGATGGACGCAAGTCCCCCCCCTCGTCGCTACGGGCTGCGGGGCTCCCGGAGCCGGATCAGCCCCTCCTGCGCCACGGAGGCCACCAGCGCACCCTCGCGCGTGAAGACCTGGCCACGGACGAACCCGCGGGCACCCGCCGCCGACGGGCTGTCGCTCACGTAGAGCAGCCACTCGTCGGCCCGGAAGGGCCGGTGCATCCACACCGTGTGGTCGAGCGAGGCGATCATCAGGCGCGGGTCGCGGAAGGCGATCCCGTGCGGCAGCAGCGCCGTGGGCAGGAAGCCGTAGTCGGAGGCATACGCCAGCACCGCCTGGTGCATGATCGGCGCGTCGGAGATGCGTTCCGTGAGCCGGAACCAGACCTGCCGGCGCGCGTCCTCCGGGCGCCCGCGCTTCGCGGGGGCGAACGGGTCGGAGGGGGTGATCGAGCGCAGGTCGATCGGCCGGTCCTGCGTGAGCACGGCACGGAGGTGCTCGGGGATCAGCTCCTTCCGCGCGCGGATCAGCTCCAGGTCGTTCGTGAGCGACTCCGGATCGGGGACCTCCGGCATCGTCACCTGGTGATCGATCCCGGGCTCCTCGCGATGGAACGACGCCGAGAGGTGGAAGATCGCCTCGCCGTGTTGGATGGCGGTCACGCGCCGGCTGGTGAAGCTCTTCCCGTCGCGGGGGCGATCCACGAAGTAGACGATGGGTGCCCGGAAGTCCCCCTCGCGCAGGAAGTAGCCGTGCACGGAGTGTGCCTCGCGGCCCTCCTCCACGGTGCGCCGCGCGGCGACCAGCGCCTGCGCGAACACCTGCCCGCCGAACACGCGGCCCGTGCCGAGGTCGCGGTTGCCGCCGCGGTAGATGTTGATCTCGAGGCGCTCGAGCTCGAGCAGCGCGAGGAGGTCGGTGACGACGGTCATCGGTCAGCCCGCCACGGGGAGTGCGCGCCCGGTCTCGGGCTCTTCCTGGTTCCGCATGTGGTCCGCGAGGTGGTGCAGGCGCTGGCGCAGGAAGGTGCGGAGTTCGTCGGGCATCGGGTGCTCGTCGAGCGCGCGGTCCATGCACCAGAGCCACTCGTCCCGCTCGCGCGCGCCGATGGCGAAGGGGAGGTGTCGCGCGCGCAGGCGCGGGTGGCCATAGCGTTCCTCGTAGAGCGGGGGACCGCCGGTCCACCCCGTCAGGTACTCGTACAGCTTCTCCCTTGACCGCTTGAGGCTCGCCGCGTGCAGCCCTCGGACGGTCGCGGCCTCGGGGGAGGCGTCCATCAGGTCGTAGAAGCGGTCGACCAGTGTTCGCACGCCCTCCGCACCGCCCAGGAGCTCGAACGGCGTGGGCTCCGTCACCCCTTCACCGCCTGCGCGGCCGCGAGCCGTGCGATCGGCACGCGGAAGGGGGAGCAGCTCACGTAGTCGAGGCCGGTCTCGTGGCAGAAGGCCACCGAGCGGGGCTCGCCGCCATGCTCGCCGCAGATCCCCACCTTGAGCGCCTTGCGCGCGCTCCGCCCCTCCGCCGTGGCCAGCTGGATGAGCCGGCCGACGCCCTCCACGTCCAGCACCTGGAAGGGATCATCGGGATAGATGCCGCGCTCCACATAGAGCGGGAGGAAGCGTCCCGCGTCGTCGCGGCTGAGGCCAAGGGTCGTCTGCGTGAGGTCGTTGGTCCCGAACGAGAAGAACTCCGCCTCCGCGGCGATGGCCTTCGCGGTCAGGGCGGCGCGCGGCAGCTCGATCATGGTGCCGACGAGGTACTTGATCCGCACCCCGCTCTCCTTCGCGACCTGTGCCGCCATGCGGTCCACGATCGCGCGCTGGTGCGAGAACTCGCGCACGGTCGAGACGAGCGGGATCATGATCTCGGGCATCACGATCACGCTCCGGCGCGATGCGGCCGTGGCGGCCTCGAAGATCGCGCGCGCCTGCATCTCGGTGATCTCGGGATAGGTGACGCCCAGGCGGCACCCGCGGTGGCCCAGCATCGGGTTCGACTCCCGGAGCGACTCCACCACCCGCATGAGCTCGCGCCGCGTGACGCCGACCCGCCGCGCGAGGAGCTTCGCCTCCTCCCCGCCGTGCGGGAGGAACTCGTGCAGCGGCGGATCGAGGAGGCGGATGGTGACGGGGAAGCCGTCCATCGCCTCGAAGATCCCCTCGAAGTCGGCGCGCTGCATCGGCAGGAGCTTGGCGAGCGCGCGCCGGCGCCCGGACTCGTCGTGCGCGACGATCATCTCGCGCATCGCGTGGATCCGGTCGCCATCGAAGAACATGTGCTCGGTGCGGCAGAGCCCGATCCCCTCGGCGCCGAAGCCCCGGGCGATCCGCGCGTCGGTCGGCGTGTCGGCGTTGGCGCGGACGGCGAGCCGACGGCGTGCGTCCGCCCAGCCGAGCAGCTCGGCGAACCCGCGGTAGACGGGCGCATCCTCGGCGGAGAGGGTGCCTTCGTTCACCTGCATCACCTCGCTCGGGACGGTCGGCAGGTCGCCGACGAAGACCTCCCCCGTGCCGCCGTCGAGCGTGATCCAGTCCCCCTCGGTGACCTCCACGTCGCCGACGGTGAAGCGGCGGCTGGTCGCGTCGACGCGCATCTCGCCGCAGCCGACGATCGCGCACTTCCCCATGCCGCGGGCCACGACGGCGGCGTGGCTCGTCATCCCGCCGCGCGCGGTGAGCACGGCGCGCGCCGCCACGATGCCGTGGAAGTCCTCCGGCGTCGTCTCGTCGCGCACGAGGATCACCGCGTCGCCGCGCGCCGCGCGCGACTCGGCGACGTCCGCGTCGAACACGGCGATGCCGCTCGCGGCCCCCGGGCTCGCCGGCAGGCCCGTGCAGAGCACGCTGGTCTTCGCCTTCTCGTCGATGACGGGGTGCAGGAGCTGGTCGAGTTGCTGCGCCGGCACGCGCTGCAGCGCCTCCGGCCGCGAGATGAGCCCCTCGCTCACGAGGTCGCGCGCGATGCGCACGGCGGCAGCGGCCGTGCGCTTGCCGATGCGCGTCTGCAGGAGGTAGAGCTTCCCGCGCTCCACCGTGAACTCGAGGTCCTGCATGTCGCGGAAGTGGCGCTCGAGGAGCGACTGCGTGCGCAGCAGGTCGCCGTACGCCTCGGGGAGCTTCGTGGCCATCGCCGCGATCGGCTCCGGCGTCCGGATCCCGGCCACCACGTCCTCCCCCTGCGCATTCACGAGGAACTCGCCGTAGAAGAGGCGCTCCCCCGTGGACGGATCGCGGGTGAACGCGACACCCGTCCCCGAGTCGTCGCCGAGGTTGCCGAACACCATCGCCACGATGTTCACGGCGGTCCCCGGCGTCTCGGCGATCCCGTTCACGCGGCGGTAGTCCTGCGCCTTCTTGAGCCGCCAGGACATCCAGACCGCCTCGATCGCGCCCCAGAGCTGGTCGCGCGGGTCGGCGGGGAAGGCGCGCCCCGTCTTCGCCTTGATGAGCGCCTGGTACTCCTCGGCCAGCGCCTTGAGCGCGTCCGCGGGGAGCTCGGCGTCGCTCTTCACGCCGGAGGTGAGGCGCTTGGCCGTGAGGAGGTGCTCGAAGTCCTGGATGGGGACGCCGAGGACGACGTTCCCGTACATCTGGAGCAGGCGCCGGAACGAGTCGTAGGCGAAGCGCTCGCTCCCGCTCTGTGCGGCGAGCCCGCGCACGGTCTCGGCGTTCAGCCCGAGGTTGAGGATGGTGTCCATCATCCCCGGCATCGAGACGCGCGCGCCCGATCGCACGGAGACCAGGAGGGGGTGCTTCGGGTCGCCGAAGCGGCGCCCGGCGGCCTCCTCGAGGCGCGTGAGCGCCGACGCCACCTCATCGGCCAGCCCGTCCGGCACCTTGCCGTGCGCGAGGTAGAGGTCGCAGAGGTTGCACGCGATGGTGAAGCCCGGCGGCACCGGCACGCCGAGGTTCGTCATCTCGGCCAGGTTCGCCCCCTTGCCGCCGAGGAGGTCGCGGTCGTCGCGCGTGGCCTCGGCCCGCCCGTTCCCGAAGAAGAACACCGACTGCTTCACCGCGCGACCTCCGACATGGGGACCTGCGCCATCAGCCGAGCCGAAGCTTTTCCGGGACGGTGGGTGGCTTGGTGGGGTACTTGCCGGAGAAGCAGGCGTGGCAGAAGCCCTCCGGTCCGTCCGGCACCGCACCGAGCATGCCGTCGAGCGAGATGTAGCCGAGCGAGTCGACGCCGATCTCCTTCGCGATCCCCTCCACCGAGTGGCGGGCGGCGATCAGCTGCCCGCGGTCCGGCGTGTCGATGCCGTAGTAGCAGGGACCGGTGATCGGCGGGGACGAGACGCGCATGTGCACCTCGCGCGCCCCCGCCGCCCGGATGAGCGCGACGAGCCCGCGCGTGGTGGTGCCGCGCACGATCGAGTCGTCCACCATCACCACCGACTTCCCCTCGAGGATCTCCCGCACCGGGTTGTACTTGACCTTCACCTTCGCGTCGCGCCCCGACTGCGTGGGCTGGATGAAGGTCCGGCCCACGTAGTGATTGCGGATGAGTGCGAGTTCGAGGGGGAGCCCGCTCTCCTCCGCGAACCCGAGCGCGGCCGAGTTCGACGAGTCCGGCACCGAGAAGACGAAATCCGCTCCGGGCGCCGGGTGCTCCTGCGCCAGGCGGCGCCCGAGGGCGCGCCGTGCGCGGTCCACCGAGCCGCCGAACACCCGCGAGTCCGGCCGCGCGAAGTACACGTACTCGAACACACAGCGATGCAATTCCGGTGCCGGGGTCCGCTGCAGCGTGCGCACGGCGCCGTCCGCCGCCACTGCCACGATCTCGCCGGGGCGCACCTCGCGCTCCACGGTCGCGCCCACGATGTCGAGCGCACAGGTCTCGGACGCGAACACGAGCGCGCCGTTCAGCCGGCCCATCACGAGCGGGCGCCAGCCGAAGGGGTCCCGCGCGGCGACGAGCGTGTCGCCGACGATGACCAGGAGGGAGTACGCGCCCTCCACGCCCTCGAGCGCCTCGGCGAGCTTCTCCTCCGGCTTCTCCGCCCGCGCCTTCGCGAGGCGGTGGACGATCACCTCGGAATCCATCGTGGAGCTGAAGATCGATCCCTCGGCCTCGAGCCCGTCGCGGATCTCCGGGGCGTTCGTGAGGTTGCCGTTGTGCGCGAGCACGATGTGCCCGCCCTTGAAGCGCACGAGCGCCGGCTGCGCGTTCTCGATGGTGCTCGAGCCGGCGGTGGAGTAGCGCGTGTGGCCCATCGCGAGCGGCCCCACGAGGGTGCGCATCTTCTCGGGGGAGAACTGGTCCGAGACGAGGCCCATGGCGCGGATGGCGTGGACCTCCCCCTGGTGCGCGGAGACGATGCCGGCCGACTCCTGCCCGCGATGCTGCAGCGAGTAGAGGCCCAGGTGCGCGAGCGCCGCGGCGTCCGGGTGGCCGCTGATGCCGAAGATGCCGCACATCAGGCGGTCCCTCCGGCGAGGGCGGGGTCGCGGGTGACCTTCTCGGCCGCCGCCCGCGCCATCGCGCGCGGGAGCGCCTCGTGGTACGCCTCGGCCAGTTTGGAGACCGGCGCTGTGAGTCGCACGTCGCCCGCCCGCACGGAGAACCCGTTGGATGCGGGCGTGACGGTTCCGATCACGCGGGCCGGGACCTGGTGGCGCTTCGCCACGGCGAGCACCGACTCCGCGTTGGCGCTGGAGACGATCACGCGCCCCTGTGCCTCACCGAAGAAGAGCGCCCGCGGCGCGAGGGCGCTCCATGGCGAGAGGTCCACATCGGCGCCCGTCGGCCGGTCGCGCTCGGCCATGCAGCACTCCGCCAGCGCGACGGCGATCCCGCCCTCGGAACAGTCGTGGGCGGAACGCACGTAGCCGGCCCGGATGGCCTCGAGGAGTGCGTCGATCAGGCGCTTCTCGCCCGCGAGGTCGCAGGCGGGCGGGGCGCCGGCCACCACGCCGTGCACCCAGGCGAGGTACTCCGAGCCGCCGAGCTCGTCGGTGTTCTCGCCGAGGAGGATGATCGCATCCCCCGGCGTGGTGAAGGTGAGGCGCGTGGCGTGGGCGGCGTCCTCGAGCACGCCCACCATGCCGATGGTGGGCGTCGGGTACACCGCACCCTGCGGGTTCTCATTGTAGAGCGAGACATTCCCGCCGGTCACCGGCGTCTCGAGGGCGCGGCAGGCGTCGCCCATGCCGAAGACGGCCTCGCGGAACTGGAAGAACACCTCGGGCTTCTTGGGATTCCCGAAGTTCAGGCAGTTGGTGATGGCGCGCGGGGTCGCCCCGGTGCACGCGACGTTGCGCGCGGCCTCCGCCACCGCGATCCGCCCGCCCACGCGCGGGTCGAGGAACACGTAGCGGCCGTTGCAGTCGGTCTTCACCGCGAGGGCCCGCTTGGTGCCGCGGATGCGGAGCACCGCGGCGTCGGCGGCGCCGGGGCCGAGCACCGTGTTGGTGCGCACGGTGGAGTCGTACTGCCGGTGGATCCACTGCTTGCTCGCGATCGTCGGCGCCTGGAGCAGGCGCTCGAGCGTCCACGCGGGGTCCGCCTCCGCCGCGAGGGGCGGGATGGCGTGGACGTCACGCGCGCGACGGGCGATGGCCGCCTCGCTCTCCTTCGCCTCGGGGGTGTACTGCGGGCAGTCGGTGACCAGGCGGGTGCCCGGGAACTCGGCGACCACCCGATCGCCCTCCGTCACCCGGTAGACGGGCTCGGCGATCACCTCGCCGATCACCTCGGCGGCGAGGTCCCACTTGGCGAGGATCGCCTTCACCTCCGCGTCGCGCCCCTTCTTCGCGACGACGAGCATCCGCTCCTGCGATTCGCTGAGGAGGATCTCGTACGGCGTCATCCCCGCTTCGCGCACCGGCACCTTGGTGGTGTCGATCGTGACGCCGACGTCCCCTCGCTCGGCCATCTCGGCGCTGCTCGAGGTGAGGCCCGCCGCTCCCATGTCCTGGATGGCGACGATGTGCCCCGACCGGATGAGCTCGAGGGAGGCCTCGAGGAGCAGCTTCTCGGTGAAGGGGTCGCCCACCTGCACGCGCGGACGCTTGGCCTCGTTCTCCTCGGAGAGGTCCTCGGAGGCGAAGGAGGCGCCGTGGATGCCGTCGCGCCCGGTGCGGGCGCCGACCGCGATCACCGGGTTCCCCACACCCTCGGCCTTCGCGCGGATCAGTTCGTCCTCGTGCAGCAGGCCGACGCACATCGCGTTGACGAGCGGGTTCCCCTCATACGCGGCGTCGAACATCACGTCGCCGGCCACGGTGGGGATGCCGACGCAGTTGCCGTAGTCGCCGATCCCCTTGACCACGCCGTCCACGAGGTAGCGCACGCGCGGCGTCTCGAGCGACCCGAAGCGGAGCGAGTTGAGCATGGCGATGGGGCGGGCACCCATCGTGAACACGTCGCGCAGGATCCCCCCGACCCCCGTGGCGGCGCCCTGGTAGGGCTCGACCGCCGAGGGGTGGTTGTGCGACTCGATCTTGAAGGCGACGGCGAGGCCGTCCCCGATGCTGATGACGCCGGCGTTCTCTCCGGGACCCTGGAGCACCCAGGGCGCCTTGGTCGGCAGGGTCTTCAGCACGGGTCGGGAATGCTTGTAGGAGCAGTGCTCGCTCCAGAGCGCGCTGATGATCCCGAGCTCGGTGAAGGTCGGCGTGCGCTCCAGCATCCGCACCAGGCGCTCGTACTCGTCGGCGGTGAGCCCGTGCTCGGCGACGAGCGCGGGGGTGATCACCGGGTCGCCGGGGCGGGGGACGGCTCCAGTGGTCACTTGGCGCGGAGACCCTTGAAGATGTCCTTGATGAACCCGCCGACCGCGCCCTCGTCACCGCGGCCGACCAGCTCGAGCTCGCCGGCGTCGAGCCACATCCCGTGGCACTCGGGGCAGATGTCCACCTTCACGCCGCGATGGTCCTGCTCCTGCAGGTCCGCGCCGCACTTGGGGCACTTCATGAAGTGCACGCTGCGCGCCTTGCTCGCGCGCTCGGCGTCGAGCTTGGCGCGGTGCGCCTTCATCAGCTCGGCGTCCTGCTTGGCGAAGTACTCGTCCTCGTTGCGGGAGGGCTTGTTCTCGATCGACATGGCAATGGTCCTGGTTGGAGGTCAGGCGTGGACGGCCGCGAGGAGCGACTGGAAGAGCACGAGGCCGTCGGTGGAGCCGAGCAGCGGTTCGAGCGCGCGCTCGGGGTGGGGCATGAGGCCGACGACGGTGCCGCCGGCGTTCGCGATGCCGGCGATGTTGCGCATCGACCCGTTGGGGTTGGCGGCCGCGGTGGCTTCCCCGCGGGCGTCGACGTAGCGGAAGACCACGCGTCCCTCGGCCTCGAGCCGGTCGAGGGTGGCCTCGTCCGCGGTGTAGCGCCCGTCGCCGTGCGCGATGGGCATCGTCAGCCGCATGCCCACCTCGGCGGCGCGGGTGAAGACCGTGTCGGTGGTCTCGACGCGCAGCGTCACCGGCATGGAGCGGAACTGCAGGCTGGCGTTCCGCAGCAGCGCGCCGGGAAGGAGGCCCGCCTCGCAGGCGATCTGGAACCCGTTGCAGATCCCGATCACGGGACCGCCGCGCTTCGCGTGGGCCACGACCTCCTGCATGATCGGCGAGAAGCGGGCGATCGCGCCGGCGCGCAGGTAGTCGCCGTAGCTGAACCCGCCCGGCAGGATGACCACGTCCGCGCCCTGCAGGTCGTGGTCCTTGTGCCAGAGCAGCACCGCGTCCTCGTCGAGCCGCTCGACCACGGCGAGGAGCGCGTCCTCGTCGCAGTTGGAGCCGGGGAAGGAGACGACGCCGACCTTCATGCGCGCCTCACGTGGCCACCACGGCAGCGATCTCGAAATCCTCGGTCACCGGATTGGCGAGGAGCCGGGTGCACATCTCGCGCACGGAGCCCTCCGCGGCCTTGGCGTCGGCGGCGTCGGTCTCGATCACGAGGTGCCGGCCGACGTGGACGTCGGCGACGGCGGCGAAGCCCAGGGTGTGCAGGGCATCGGTCACGGCCTTGCCCTGCGGGTCGAGCAGCCCCTTGCGGGGCACGATGTGGACGGAGACACGGAAGCGCTTCACGCGCGGGGATCCTCGGCAAGGGAGTCCTCGTCGTCGTCCTCGGCCTGCGCCGGGTCGTCGAACGGGGGAGGGACCTCGAACACGCCCCGCAGGATCGCGAGGACGATGCCGGTCAGCACGTACACCACGCCGACCGGGAAGAAGAACTGCTTGGGGAGCACGAAGAGGGCGACCACCGCGGAGAAGAGCACGATGATGCCGAGCGTGCCGTGGAGCGTCCGGAAGCTGAACTTGGGCCAGGCCGGGTAGGGCACGTCCGAGATCATCAGGAAGCTCAGCGTGATCATGAGCAGCCGCATGATCGTCTCCCAGGGCCACTCGATGAAGAACTCGTTGTAGAGCGGCGTCTGGCTGAACCAGTAGTACGTCGCGAGCGTGCCACCCGCCGCCGGACTCGGGAGCCCCTTGAAGTAGGCGGCCTTGGGCTGGCCGGCCGACTCGACGTTGAAGCGCGCGAGGCGCATCACCGCGCAGGCGGCGAAGAGGAAGACGAGGATCCAGTCCCATCCGGAGTGCCGGAGCACGGCGAAGTACATCATCATCGCCGGCGCGACGCCGAACGAGATGGCGTCGACGAGCGAGTCGAGCTCCTCGCCGAACGCGCTCCCCGTGTTGGTCGCGCGCGCGATGCGGCCGTCGAGCGCGTCGGCGAAACCGCCGATCACGATGTACCAGCCGGCCTGCGCGTGCTGCCCGCGCGAGGCGGCGACGATCGCGAAGATCCCGAAGAACAGGTTCGCGAGCGTGAACCCGTTCGGCAGCATCACGAGCGAGGGGCGCGGGAGCCGGCGGCGGCGCTTCACTGGGGGAGCACCGCGAGCACCGTGGTCCCGGCCACCGGCTTGTCCCCCAGCTTCGCGTGGATCGTGCTACCCACCGGCACGAACACGTCCACCCGCGACCCGAACCGGATCAGGCCCATCCGCGCGCCCTGCTCGGCCTCGTCCCCGGCCCGGCTGTAGGTGACGATCCGGCGCGCCACGAGCCCGGCGATCTGCCGGAAGAGCACGCGGTGCGTCGGCGTCTGGATCCCGACCGAGCTCTGCTCGTTCTCCAGCGACGCCTTCTCGGCCGCCGCGTTGAGGAACTTGCCCGGGTTGTAGTGCACGTAGGCGACCCGCCCGCTCACCGGATACCGGTTCACGTGCACGTTGAAGACGTTCATGAAGACCGAGATGCGGATCGCCCGCCCCTGCAGGAAGGCCGGCTCGTCCACCTCGACGATCTCGATCACGCGCCCGTCGGCGGGGGAGATCACCAGCGCGGGGCCGCGCTCCCCCGTGCGCTCGGGGTCGCGGAAGAAGTAGGCCACCCAGAGCACCAGCAGGGTGAGCACGAAGGCGAGCAGCCAGAGCCACCAGGAGCGCCGCGCGAGGGCGGCGGCGTACCCGGCCGCCGCCAGCGCGAGGGCGATCAGGATGAACGGGATCCCTTCACGGGCGAAGTTCACGGGAGTCGGGTCAGGTCGAGGGGATGGCCGGTGAGGCGCTCGAAGGCCTCCAGGTAGCGCCGGCTGGTCGCGGACACGACGTCCGCGGGAAGGGTGGGGGGCGGCGCGTTGCCGTCCCAGCGGCCGGCGCGGCGCTCGACGTCGAGCCAGTCGCGCAGCGGCTGCTTGTCGAAACTCTGCTGCGACCGGCCCGGGGTGTACTGGTCCGCCGGCCAGAATCGGGAGCTGTCGGGCGTGAGCACCTCGTCGATCAGGAGGATGCGCCCGTCCCGGTCGCGCCCGAACTCGAACTTGGTGTCGGCGATGATGATCCCGCGCGCGGCGGCGATGTCGCGGCCCCGGCCGTAGACCAGCCGCGCGAGCCGCTCGAGCGTCGCGGCGGCCTCGGCACCCACCGCCGTCGCCATCTGCGCGATGGTGATGTTCTCGTCGTGGCCTGACTCGGCCTTGGTCGCAGGACTGAAGACCGGCGGGTCGAAGCGCGCGCTCTCGGTGAGCCCCGGCGGGAGGGCCTCGCCCGCCAGCGTGCCGCTCGCGGCGTACTCCTTCCACGCCGACCCCGCGAGGTAGCCGCGCACCACGCACTCCACCGGGAACACCTCCGTGCGGCGGCAGAGCATCGACCGTCCCGCGAGCTCGTCGTGGTGGAGCGCGAGCGCCGGGACCTCCTTCACGATCTCGTCCACGTCCGAGGAGATCAGGTGGTGCGCGACCTCGGACTCGAACTGGCGGAGCCACCAGGCGGTGACCTGCGTGAGCACCGCGCCCTTGTAGGGGACGAGCTCCCGCATCACCACGTCGAACGCGCTCACGCGGTCGCTCGTGACGAGCAGGAGCCGGTCGGCATCCACCTCGTACACGTCGCGCACCTTGCCACGCCGGAGCAGCGGAAGGTGGAGCATCGTCTCCCCGACGAGGAGCGAGCTCATACGCGCACCTCCTCGCGCGGCGGCGCAGCCTCGCCATGCGCCACGAGGATCGGGTCCACCACCTCGGCCAGGAAGTCGTCCACCTGCTGCGGCGCCCGCCCGACGAAGCGCGCCGGGTCCGTCACCGCGCGCAGGTCGTCGGCGCGGACGGGGAAGGCGGGGTCGGCGGCCAGCCGCTCCAGCAGGTCGTTCGTGCGTCCCTCGTCCTTCATCGCCCGGGCGGCGGCGATGGAGTGCCCGCGGATCACCTCGTGCGCCTGCTGCCGGTCGCCCCCGGCCTGCACGGCGCGCACGAGGAGCGACTCGGTCGCCATGAAGGGGAGCTCATCCGCGATGCGGGCGCGGATGCGGGCCGGGTGCACCTCGAGGCCCCCCACCACGTTCTCCATGAGGATCAGGATCGCGTCGGTGGCGAGGAAGGCCTCGGGGATCACGAGACGGCGGATGGCGGAATCGTCAAGGGTGCGCTCGAAGTACTGCACCGCGTGCGTGGGGTTGGCCGTCCCGGCGACCGACTGCACGAAGCGCGCGAGCGAGTTGATCCGCTCGCACCGCATCGGATTCCGCTTGTACGCCATCGCCGAGGAGCCGATCTGGTCCTTGCCGAACGGCTCCTCGATCTCGCCGAAGGACTGCAGCATCCGGAGGTCGGAGGCGAACTTCGCCGCGGTGGTCGCGATCCCGGCGACGACGTCGAGCACGTGCGCATCGAGCTTGCGCGAGTAGGTCTGGCCACTCACCGGGATGGAGCCCGGGAACCCCATCGCGTGGCAGACCTTCGTGTCGAGGGCGCGCACCTTGGCGTGGTCGCCGCCGAAGAGCTCGAGGAAGCTGGCCTGCGTGCCCGTGGTCCCCTTGACCCCGCGCATGGGGAGCGCGCCAAGGCGGTGCTCGAGTTCGGCGAGGTCGAGCACGAGGTCCTGCATCCAGAGCGTGGCGCGCTTGCCGACGGTGGTGAGCTGGGCGGCCTGCAGGTGCGTGTAGCCGAGCGTGGGCTCGGCGCGCCACTGACGCGCGAACGTGGCGAGGGTGCGCAGCAGCGCGACGAGCCGCCCGCGCAGGAGCTCGAGCGCGCGGCGCATCTGGATCAGGTCGCCGTTGTCGGTGACGAAGCAGCTCGTGGCCCCGAGGTGGATCACGCCGCGCGCGGCCGGGGCCGCGTCCCCGAAGGCGTGCACGTGCGCCATCACGTCGTGCCGGAACTTCCGCTCGTACTCGGCCACGGCCGCGAAGTCGATGTCGTCGAGGTGCGCGCGCATCTCGCGGATCGCCGCCTCGGGGATGTCCACGCCGAGCTCGCGCTGGGCCTCGGCCAGGGCGAGCCAGAGGCGCCGCCAGAGCCCGTGCCGCGTCTGCGGGCTGAAGAGCTCGAGCATCGCGCGCGAGGCGTAGCGGTCCGCGAGTGGCGAGCGATACTCGTCGTGGCTCATGAGATGCGGAAGTCGGTGGAGTACACGGTGCCGTTGCGCTCGAGGTACATGCGGATGGGGCCGCGCCCGCTGTAGTACTCCAGCACGCGTGCCGCCTGCTGGGCATCCGTGACCGGCGTGCGGTTGATCTGGATGATGACGTCCCCGGCGCGGATGCCGAGGTCCTGCGCGACCCGCTCGGTGACCTTGTAGACCACCGCGCCCTGGGCGCTGCGCACGCTGCGCTGCACCCGGATGGCGGGGGTGAGGGTGATCAGCTCGAGCTCGCGGAGCACCGCGACCTTCTCGGCGCCCACCTCCGGGAGGTCCTTCACGGCCACGGTGATGCGCTGGTCGCGCCCGCCGCGCCGCACCGTGAGGTCCACCGCCTCGCCGACGCGCAGCTCGAGGAGCTCGGCCTCCCAGTCGTACGAGTTCCGGATCATCCGGTCGCGGCTCTGCACGATCACGTCCCCCGGCCGGAGGCCGGCGTCGGCCGCGGGACTCGCCGGGACGATCTCGCCCACGATCGCCCCCGCGTTGGCCGTCCCGCGCCCGCCGGTGGCGGCCACCTGCTGGAGCTTCACCCCGATCCACGGACGCCGCACGGACCCGTGCGCGAGGAGGTCCTCGGCCACGCGGCGCGCGCGGTCGATCGGGATCGAGAACCCGAGGCCGATCGAACCCCCGGTCGGGGAGTAGATGGAGCTGTTGACCCCGATCACCTCGCCCGCGGCGTTGATCAGGGGGCCGCCCGAGTTGCCGGGATTGATCGACGCGTCCGTCTGGATCATGTCGACGTAGACGCCGGGGCCGTCGGCGCGCCCCGTGAGGTTCCGCCCCACGCCGCTCACCACGCCGGCGGTGACGCTCGGCTCGGAGTTGCCGAGCAGGAAGCCGTAGGGGTTGCCGATCGCGATCACCCACTCGCCGATCAGGAGGCCGCGCGAGGAGCCGAGCGGTGCCGTGGGGAGGCCGCGCGCGTCGATCCGGAGCACCGCGAGGTCGTTCAGTTCGTCCTCGCCCACCACCATGGCCGGGTAGGTCGTCCCGTCGCGGAGCGCGACGGAGACCTTGCTCGCCCCCGCGACCACGTGCGCGTTGGTCACGATCACGCCGTCCTCGCGCACCACGAACCCGGAGCCGATCCCCGCCGCGACCTGGTCGCTGGGCCGTCCGCCGAAGAAGAGGTCGAAGGGCGAGGCCGCGGCGCGCTGGACGCGCTCGGTCTGCACGGTGACGACCGACGGGGCGACGCGCGCGACGGCCTCCGTGATCGCCGTACGCCGCGAGGCGTTGATCGCGTCCGGCGACCGGTCGATGGTCGGCAGCGTGGCGGACGGCGGCGTCTGCGCGATGGACGGGCTCGGGTTCGCCCCTTCGCAGGCGAGGAGGCCGGCGAAGAACATCGGGCCGAGGGCGGTGAGGCGGCGGTTCATCGCGCGCTCACTTGGTGCGCCGCGGCTTGGCACGCCGGCTCACGTCGCCGAGGAAGCGGTCGATCCCGCGGTCGGTGAGCGGGTGCTGCAGGAAGGCGCGCAGCGAGGCGGGGGGGAGCACCGCCGCGTCCGCCCCCGCCGCCGCGAGCTCGCCGAAGCGGGTCGCGCTCGAGGGGCCGGCCGCGACGACGTCGCACTCCACCGTCCAGCGCTCGAAGGCGGCACGGAGGCCGCGGATCACGTCGTCCGACGGGTGTCCCACCGCCTCGAGCGCATCGACCGGCACCACGACGTGGGCCGCGCCGGCACGCGCCGCGAGGATGCCCTGCGCGACCGAGTGCACGAAGGTCGCGGCGCACCGCACCCCGTCCGCGCTCAGGCGCCGGAGCGCGGGCAGGGCGTCGTCCACCAGCGGGATCGCCACGATCAGGTGCTCGGCGATCTTCCCGAGCGCCTTCCCCTGCCGGTAGATCTCCTCCGCGTCGAGCGAGGGGACGCTGGCGAAGATCGGCAGCGCGCTCCGCTCCGCGAGCTCGGCGAGCACCTCGCGCGGGTCCGCCTGCGGCAGCTCCGCCGAGAGCACCGCGGGCGTCGCGACGATCCCATCGAGGAGCCCGGCCCTGGTCGCCCACTGGATCTCGGGCGCGGCCACGGTGGCGAGGTAGAGGCGCATCAGGCGCTCAGGTAGACGGCATCGGGATAGGTCACTTCCTCAAGGCAGAGTCCGACGGGCGCCACCGGGGGCGACACCGCGTCGTTGTTCGTCGCGACGAGCAGGGCGGCGAAGTCCTCCTTCGCGCGCTTGCCGCTCGCCGCCTCCAGCATCGTACCGACCAGGAACCGCACCATGTGGTGCAGGAAGCGGTTGGCCTCGACGTCGAACACCAGCCCCTCCGGTCCCGCCGGATCGCTCCGGCGCCATCGGGCCAGCCGCACCTCGCACCTGTGGTCATCGTCCGCGTGCGCGGTGCCGCGCACGGCGAATCCCCGGAACGCATGCGTGCCCGGCAACCGCGCGGCGCACCAGTCCAGCACCTCGCGGTCGAGGGCCCGGTCCCAAGGGAGCGTCCAGCGCCGCCGGAACGGCGACTCCGCCTCCTTGTCGAGCCCCACCGCATAGCTGTAGCGCCGTGCCGTGGCGTCATACCGCGCATGGAACCCCGCTCGCATCTCGTGCGCGGCCGCCACCCACAGGTCGTTCGGGAGCTTCTCGTTCAGGACCCGCTGCATCTTCTCCGCCGTCCAGTGCGGCGCGACGGTCACCCCGGCGCACTGCCCGCGTGCGTGCACGCCGGCATCCGTGCGCCCGGCCCCCGTGACCCGCACCGGCGCGCCCTGCAGCTTCGCCAACGCGTCCTCGAGGACCCCCTGCACGGTGCGCTGCCCCGGTTGCACCTGCCACCCGGCGAAGTCGGTGCCGTCATAGTGCAGGACCAGCTGCAGGGTGCGCTCCGACATCGCAGGGAAGTTATCGGACGCGCAGAGTGGATTCAAGCAACAACGCGCGCGTTCGATTGACTTCGCTCCCCGGCCGGGACAACCTTCCTCGCTCCATCGCGCCGCCGGCGCCCGTCGTCCGCCACCCCCGCTCATGACCGCCCGAACGCTCACCTCGCTCGCGCAGGCCCTCGGGGGCGCCACCGACCTCGACGCGGCGCTCGTCGCGCTCTCCGGCGCCCTCGCGGAGAGCGACCGGGACGCGCGCATCGCGCTCCTCCGCGTCGACTCCAAGGCCGGCCTCGTGCGCGAACGGCTCGAGGTGAAGGAGGGGCGGGTGGATCGCGCGCCCCTCGAGACCTCGCTCGAGCAGCTGCCGCGCCTGGTCCTCCGGGCCGTGCAGGACGGCGGGACCTTCGCGGACGTCGCCGACGAGCCCGCCGCCTATGCGCGGCTGCTGCGGCTGAGCGGCTTCGACGAGGGATCCTCGCTCACGCTGCGCGGCGTCAAGGTCGACGGCCAGCTCGTCGCCGTGCTCTCGCTCGCGGAGCCGCGGCGGGTCTTCGGCACGCGCGCCACCGAGCGCCTCGCGCCCCTCGCCTCGCTCTTCGAGCTCGCGCAGGGGCGCTTCGTCGACCGGGAGGCGCGCGAGGAGGCGGCGCGCACGCTGGAGGAGGTGACGCAGCGCGTCCACGGCGACTACCTGCAGCGCCTCGCGCAGCTGGAGGGGGAGGTCGCGGCCACGCGCGGGGCGGTGAGCACGCCCGCCGAGGATGCCGTCGCCGCCGTCACGCGCGAGCGGGAGGACGCGAAGCGCGCCGAGGAGTCGCGCCGCATGCTCCGGCGCCTCGCGGCACTCGAGCACCAGATCACCGCGTCAGTCGGCCAGCTCGAGCAGGCGCACATCGAGCTCCACCGGCGGAGCGAGGCGCTCCGGCAGCGCACGCGCACGCTCTACCTCCTCGACCGCGTGATGTCGCTCGCGGCCGAGACCAAGGACCCGCACCGCCTCGCCGAGGGGCTGCTCTCGCTCGTCGGCGACGACATGCAGTCGCTCCGCTGCTCCCTCTTCCTCGTCGGGAAGAAGCCGGGCACGCTGTATCTCGCCGCGGCGCGCGGGCTCGCCCCGCACGTGCAGCTCGGCAAGGTCGTCGAGATCGGCTACGGGGTGGCCGGCCAGGTGGCGCAGCGGAGGGAACCGATGCTCGTCGTGGATGCGGTGGACGCCAAGGCGCCCCCGCTCCTCGGCGACGACTACCTCACGAGCGGATCGTTCATCTCCTTCCCGCTCGTCCTGCACGGCGACCTGGTGGGCGTGGTGAACCTGACGAACCGGGCGCAGCGGGGCCTCTTCGTCGAGGAGGATGTCGAGCGCGTGCGCATGCTCGGGCTCGTGATCTCCCTCATCGCCAAGGAAGCGAACCTCCCCGAGGGGCTGCTCGGGACCATCCGTGAGCGCTAGCGTCCTCCAGCGGACGCTCCGGAAGCTCGCGGGCGGGGAGACGCTGGACAGCGACGAGTCCGCGGCGGCGTTCCGCGCCGTCATGGCGGGGGAGGGGAGCCCCGCGCAGATGGCCGCATTGCTGATGGCGCTGCGGGTGCGCGGGGAGACGCCGGATGAGGTCGCCGGTGCCGCGCGGGCGCTGCGCGAGGCGATGACGAAGCTGGAGGCGCCGGCGCCGGACACCCTCGTGGACACCTGCGGCACCGGGGGCGGGGCGGTGGGGACCTTCAACATCTCGACGGCGTCCGCGCTCCTCGCGGCCGGCGCCGGTGTGCGGATCGCGAAGCATGGCAACCGCTCCTTCACCTCCAAGTCCGGCAGCGCCGACGTCCTCGAGGCGCTCGGCGTGCCGATCGACGTGCCCGTCGAGCGGATGCGCGCGGTGCTCGACGAGGCGGGCATCGTGTTCATGTTCGCTCCGACCATGCATCCCGCCATGCGGCATGTCGGGCCGGTGCGACGCGAGCTCGCGATCCCGACCGTGATGAACCTCGTCGGCCCGCTGGCGAACCCGGCGAGCGCGGGACGCCAGCTGATCGGCGTGGCGGACGCGGCGCGCCTGGAGCTCATCGCCGGCGCCCTCGCCACGCTCGGCACGGTGCACTCGATGGTGGTGCATGGTGCGCCGGGGATGGACGAGATCTCCCCACTCGGCGAGACCACGGTCGTCGAGCTCCGCGGGCACGAGATGACGCGGTGGACGATCGACCCGGCGTCGCTGGGTGTGCAGGGCGTCACCGCCGCCGAGCTGGCGGGAGGGGAGCCGGCGCAGAACGCGACGATCATCGAGCGGATCCTGCTCGGGAAGGGATCGCCCGGCGCCGTGGCCGCGGTGGTGCTCAACGCGGCGGCGGCGATCGTCGTGGCGGGGAAGGCGCCTTCGATGCCCGAGGGGATCGCCGTGGCGCGTGCGGCGCTCGACGACGGGCGCGGATGGGAGGCGCTCGGCCGGCTCCGTCGCGCGTCGGCCGCGAGGGCCTGACGCGCCGGGCCCTCGCGCGCTCAGTAGCGGCGCATGACCCCGACGACGATCCCCTGCACGCGCACGTTGTCCTCGTGCACGTAGATCGGCGCCATCGCGGGGTTCGCCGGCTGGAGCCGGATGCGGCCGTCGCGCTCGCGGAAGTAGCGCTTCACCGTCGCGCCGGAATCCTCCAGCATCGCGATCACCATCTCCCCGTTGTCCGCGGCCGGCCGGTCGTGCACCACCACGTAGTCGCCGTCCGAGATCTGGTCGTCGATCATCGAGTCCCCGCGGACCCGGAGCACGAAGTGGTTGCCCGCGCGCCGCACGAAGTCGTCGGGCACCGCGATGGTCTCGGCCGTGTCGAACGCCTCGATCGGGTATCCCGCGGCCACCGCGCCGAGCAGGGGGAGCTCCACCGCGCGGGGGAAGATCTCGGAGGGGAGGATCTCGATCGCGCGGCTCTCGTTGTACGAGCGCTTGATGTACCCCTTCCGCTCCAGGTTGCTCAGGTGCTCATGCACCGTGGCGAGGGAGTTATAGTTGAACTGCTCCGCGATCTCCTCGAAGCTCGGGGCGTATCCATGTTCCCCGGCGTAGCTCGTGAGGAAATCCAGGATCTGGCGCTGGCGCTTGGTGAGCGGCATCTCGACGGCCCCGACGATCGTGAGGAATGGTGTGGATGACCGGAGGGGTCATCGCGCACTTGACGCCCGAACAGTACCCGAAGTAACGGTATCCGAACATTGACCGAAGCACAAGGGACCAACGAGTGGTCCCCAGCCGGGGGTCCGCTGGGGGAGTTGACGCGGGCGTCCGAGGCGCGGGCGCTGCGTTCGCGTGCGCGCCTGGCCGACCTCGAGCGCGCCGCGTCCGACGCGCGCCCGGCGCCTGCGTTCGCGGCGGCCCTGCGTGGCGCCCACGTGCGCGTGATCGCCGAGATCAAGCGGCGGTCGCCGAGCAAGGGGCGGATCAACGACGACCTGGAGGCGGGTGCGCGCGGCCAGGCCTACGAGGCCGGGGGAGCCGCGGCGCTCTCCGTGCTCACCGAGCCGGAGCGCTTCGGCGGTACGCTCGCGGACCTCTCCGCGGCGCGCGCGGCCGTGCGGATCCCGCTGCTCCGGAAGGATTTCCTCACGGACGAGTCGCAGCTGCTGGAGGCGCGCGTGCACGGCGCGTCCGCGGTGCTGTTGATCGCCCGGGCGCTCGCGCCGGCGCGACTCGCGGCGCTGGCGGCCGAGGCGCGCGCGCTCGCGCTCGAGTGCCTGATCGAGGTGCGCGACGAGCGGGAGCTGGAGCGGGCGGTGCGCGAGCCCGGGGCGGTGATCGGGGTGAACAACCGCGACCTGGAGACCCTCCTGATCGACGCTGCGGTGGGGGACCGCCTGCTGCCGCAGGTGCCCGCGGACCGGGTCGCCGTCTACGAGAGTGGCGTGCAGGGCGTGCTCGACGTGGAGCGGGCGGCGTCCGCCGGCGCGGACGCGGTGCTCGTGGGCTCGGTGCTCTCGGCCCACGGGGCCGCCGCCGCGGCCACGGCCGCCGTGCGCGCGCTCGCCGCCGTGCCGAGGCGTCCGCGTGGTTGAGCTCAAGTTCTGCGGGCTCACGCGCGCGGAGGACGCGGAGGCCGCGGCCGCCTGTGGCGCCGACTATGCGGGGGTCATCTTCGCGCACGGTCCGCGCCTGGTGGACGTGGCACGCGCGAAGGAGGTCCTGGCCCCGCTCCGCGGCGGCCCCGTGCGTCGCGTCGGCGTCTTCGGTCGCCAGGATCCCGCGGAGATCGTGCGCGTCGCGGACGCGGTGGCGCTCCACGTGGTACAATTGCACGATGGCGCCGGGCCGGACGCTCTTCTAATGTTGCGGGAGCGGTTCGACGGCGCGATCTGGCTCGTCCTCGGGGTGTCGGGTGCGCTGGTGCCGGCACTGGACGATGCCGCCGCGCGCGCCCTCGACGCGGTGGTGCTCGACACCTCGGCGGGTGGCCGCTCCGGCGGGACGGGGGTGGCGTTCGACTGGGCGGGTGCGCGCGCCGGCGTGGAGCGGGTGCGGGAGCGGACGCGTGTCGTGCTGGCGGGCGGGCTGCGGCCGTCGACGGTGGCCGAGGCGGTGCGGGTGCTGTCGCCGGATGTCGTGGATGTGTCCTCGGGTGTCGAGTCGTCGCCGGGGATCAAGGATCCTGAACTGATGCGGGCGTTCGCCATGGCGGCGCGCCCGCGCGAGGAGAGATGACGCAGGTCGCGACGGATCGCTTCGGCGCGTTCGGCGGGCGCTACGTGCCCGAGACGCTGGTGCCCGCCCTCGATGCCCTCGAGGTGGCGCTGGCGGACGCCCTCGCCGATCCGGCGTTCGAGCGCGAGCTCACGCACCTCCTCGAGACGTACGTCGGCCGCCCCTCGATCCTCACCGAGGCGCCGCGATTCTCCGCGCTCGTCGGGGCCCAGGTCTGGCTGAAGCGGGAGGACCTGAACCACACCGGGGCGCACAAGATCAACAACGCGCTCGCGCAGGCGCTGCTCGCGCGGCGGATGGGGAAGCGTCGCATCATCGCGGAGACGGGCGCGGGCCAGCATGGCGTCGCGACCGCGACCGTCTGCGCGCGCCTCGGCCTCACCTGTGTCGTCTACATGGGTGAGGAGGACATGCGCCGCCAGGAGTTGAACGTCTTCCGCATGCGCCTCATGGGCGCGACGGTGGTGCCGGTCACGGCCGGCACGCGCACGCTCAAGGACGCCACGAGCGAGGCGATCCGCGACTGGGTGACGACCTGCGAGGACTCCCACTACATCATCGGATCGGTCGTGGGGCCGGCGCCCTACCCGCGGATGGTGCGCGACTTCCAGGCGCTCATCGGCCGCGAGGCCCGTGCACAGATGCTCGAGCGCGCGGGGCGCCTGCCGCGCTCCGTGGTCGCGTGCGTCGGGGGCGGCTCCAACGCGATGGGGATCTTCCACGCGTTCGTGCCGGATGCCGGGGTGGAGCTCATCGGCGTGGAGGCCGCGGGCGAGGGCGTGGAGACGGGGCGGCACTCGGCCTCGCTCACCAAGGGGGAGCCGGGGGTGCTGCATGGCACCCTGAGCTACCTCCTGCAGGACGCGCACGGGCAGGTGCACCCCGCGCACTCGATCTCCGCCGGCCTCGACTATCCCGGCGTCGGGCCGGAGCATGCGTGGCTCAAGGATTCCGGCCGGGCGCAGTACGTCGCCGTCACGGACGACGAGGCGCTGGAGGGGTTCGGGCTGCTCGGCCGGCTCGAGGGGATCATCCCGGCGCTCGAGACCTCGCACGCGGTGGCGTGGGTGGCCGCGCAGGCGGGGCGCTGGGCGGCCGACGACGCGGTGCTGCTCTGCGTGAGCGGGCGCGGCGACAAGGATGTCGCGCAGGTGGCGGCCATGCTCGAGCTCGGGGGCGCGTCGTGACGGCGCCCGACGCGGCCCAGCTCCCGGAGCGCGAGGCGCCTCCCTGTCCGCCCTCGATCGTCGAGGACGTGCTGAAGATCCTCGACAAGGCGGTCCGGGCCCACCAGCTGTACATGCACAACAACCCGACCTACCTGAAGGCGGTGGAGAACGCGCGGCGCGCGTTCGACCCGCTCTGGCAGCAGGTCGACGAACTGGTGCTGCAGGTGACCGAGACCCAGCTCACCTGGTACGACGTGCCGGTGCATGTGCAGCCCGACAAGGCCGGGGACAGCCTCCCCTGGCTCTTCTTCAAGGACGGGCTGCGCGAACTCACGATCCTCCCCGGCTTCGAGCAGGAGGAGCTCGATCGCTTCCTCGCGATCATCCCGAAGGTGCGGCATGCGCAGGCCCATGAGGACGACCTGCTCACGCTCCTCTGGGAGCAGGAGTTCGAGGCGCTGCGCTATCGCTACGTGGAGCTCGGCGACGGAGGCGCGGCCACGCTGGAGGCGAGCGCCGACCCCGGGCGCTGGCCGGTCCCCGCGGGACAGGAGCCGGCGCCCCTCAAGTCCGCGATCGACGAGGCGCGGGAGGAGCAGGCGAAGGCGGGGGCCGGCGACGCGGCCGCGCCGAGGCCCTCCGGGCTCATCCGCATCGAGGACTTCGACGCCACGCTCTACTTCCTCGACCAGCACGAGGTGGAGTACCTGAAGCAGGAGACGCAGCGCGAGTACGCGCTCGACCTCCGGCGGCTCACCGTCTCGGCGCTGCTCGACATCTTCGAGCTGCAGGTGGATCCCCTGGTGCGTGCGGAGGTCGGGAACGACCTCGAGGCCCTGGTCCTGCACCTGCTGTCGGCGGGACAGTTCTCCTCGGTGGCGTTCCTGCTGCGCGAGATCGAGGGCACGATGCAGCGGGCGCGCGAGCTCAAGCCGGCCGACCGCGAGCGGCTCGGGCGCCTCTCCGAGCGGCTCAGCCACCCCGACTCGCTCGCGCAGATGCTCCAGGCGCTCGAGGAGTCGTCCGCGCTCCCCCCCGCCGACGAGCTCGCGCAGCTCTTCGCGGAGCTCAAGCCGACGGCGCTCGTGGTGCTCCTCGAGTTCACGGACCGCACGGTGAATGCGGCGCTCAAGCCCCTGCTGGAGGGCGCGGCGGACCGGCTGGCGCAGTCGAACACGGCCGAACTGGTGAAGCTGGTGAAGGCACCGAAGGTCTCGGTCGCGCGGCAGGCGATCCGCCGGGCGGGGTCCATGAAGGCGGCCGCCGCGGTCCCCGCGCTGGGCGAGCTGCTCGCCGGAGGCGCCGACCGCGAGCTCCGCACCGTGGCGGTGGCGGCGCTCACCGAGATCGGCACCCCGGGTGCGCTCAGCGCGCTCGAGGTGGCCCTTGGGGACGAGGACCGCGACATCCGCGTGGCGACGCTGCGCGCGCTCGCCGCACGCACCCACCGGCCGGCGCTCGCCAAGGTCGAGGCGATGGTGGGTGGGAAGATGGCCAAGGATGCCGACCGCACGGAGCGCATCGCGCTCTTCGAGCTCTTCGGTTCCATCTGCGGGGACGGCGGCGTGCCGATGCTCGATGGCATCCTCTCGGCGAAGGGCGGGCTCTTCGCGCGGAAGGAGGATCCCGAGCTCCGCGCCTGCGCGGCGGTCGCGCTCGGGAAGGTCGGGTCCGCCGCCGCGCGCAAGGCGCTGGAGAAGGCGGTGGGCGAGAAGGACGTGATCGTGAAGGCGGCCGTGTCGCGGGCGCTGCGCGGCGGTGGCGCATGACGGGCGGGGGCGAGCGCACGCCGCCGCCGGGGATCGCGCGCCCCTCGGTCGCGCGCGACACCCAGTCCACCGCCACCGGGCTCGCCGAGGGCGCGGTGCGGCGGCTGGGGCGCACCTTCGTGCTCAGCTTCTACGTCGCGCTGCGCAACCTGAAGCTCTACCCGGTCGAGAACGCGGTGGTGCAGAAGGCGCTCGAGGAGCTCGCCGGGCTCGCGAACGAGCTCCTCGCGGGTGACGGGGAGTGCGAGTTCCGGCTCGCGGGGGAGTTCCTCTTCCTGAACTCCACCCGGATGAAGCTCGACCTCGACAACTACACGAGCTTCTCCTACATCCTCGGCCGGTGTCGCGAGGCCGGGGTGGGGAGCGTGCGCTTCACGGCGCGCCCCGCCGTGCGCGACTGGACGATCCTGCTCTCCTTCCTCTCCTCTCCCCAGGGCCGGACCCCCGACGACCGGTACGAGACGCTCCTGCGCCGCATGCAGGAGACGGGCGTCACCGTCTTCGAGATGGGCCCGCAGTCCGACAGCGACGACAAGCCGGAGGACGCGGGGGAGGCGAAGGAGCGCGCGAAGCGCACCTACGCGCAGTCGGTGAGCACCACCAAGGAAGTCATCAACTCGGTGCGCATGGGGCAGAGCCCGAACACGCGGAAGATCAAGCGCGTGGTGCAGGGCATCGTCGACCAGATCCTCGCGGAGGAGACCTCGCTGATGGGGCTGACCACCATCCGCGACTACGACGACTACACGTTCACGCACTGCGTGAACGTCTGCATCTTCTCGGTGGCGCTCGGCCGGCGGCTCGGGCTCACGCGCCTCCAGCTCTACGACCTCGGCTTCGCCGGGCTCTTCCACGACATCGGCAAGTCGCGGGTCCCGATCGACATCATCCAGAAGCCGGACATGCTCACCGAGGACGAGTGGCGCCTGGTCGCCGCGCATCCCTGGCTCGGCGTGCTCGCCCTCTTCCAGCTCCGCGAACAGTCCGAGTTCCCGTACCGGTCGATGCTGGTGGCCTACCAGCACCACATGAAGCGGGACCTCACGGGCTACCCGCGGTCGCTGCGGATGACCGAGATCTCGTTCTACAGCAAGATCGTCGCGGTGGCCGACGGGTTCGACGCGGCCACGACGCGCCGCGTCTACAACTCCGAGCCGATGGACCCGGCCACGGTGCTGCAGGAGATGCGCGACAACCCGCGGCGCGGCATGGACCCGGTGGTGGTCAAGGCCTTCGTCGCCCTGCTGGGGATCTACCCGGTGGGCACCTTCGTCGTGCTCGACACCTTCGAGCTCGCGATCGTGCACGGCCCGAACCCGATCCCGGAGATGGTGTCGCGTCCGCTGGTGCGCATCGTCAGCGACTCGCTCGGGAACGTGCAGTACCCCGGGGACGTGGTGGACCTCGCCGAGACGGACGCGGAGGGGAACTTCCGGCGCACCATCATCAAGACGGGCGACCCGGAGAAGTACGGGATCCGCGTCGGGGACTTCTTCCTCTGACCCGCACGCTGTCCTCGCACCTCGCGACGCTGCGGGCGGCGCGACGTCGCGCCCTCGTCTGCTACGTCACCGCCGGCCACCCGGACCGGGCGGCGTCGCTGCGGCTGCTCCGCGAGCTGCCGGCCGCCGGGGCGGATGTGATCGAGGTGGGCGTCCCCTTCTCGGACCCGCTCGCGGACGGACCGGTCATCCAGGGGAGCTCGCAGCAGGCGCTCGACCAGGGGATGACGCTCGAGGGCACGCTCGCGCTCATCGCGGAGGCGCGGAGCGCGGTGCCGATCGTGCTCTTCACCTACCTCAATCCCCTGATGGCGGCGGGGCCCGACGTGCTCGCGCGCGCCGCGCGCCAGGGCGCGCACGGCATCCTGATCACGGACCTCCCGGTCGGCGCCGACCCCGCGCGCGAGGCGTGGCTCGGGGCCGGCCCGCTGGAGTTCGTGCGGCTCGTCGCCCCCACCACGCCCCCCGCGCGGATGGCCGAGATCGCGCGTCACGGGCGGGGGTTCGTCTACCTGATCAGCCGCCTCGGGGTCACGGGGATGCAGGAGCGCGTCGCCGCCGCGCTCCCCGCGAGCATCGCGTCGCTCCGGGAGGTCTGCACGCTCCCGATCTGCGTGGGCTTCGGGATCTCGACCCCGGCCCAGGCGCGCGAGGTCGGCGCGCTCGCGGACGGCGTGGTGGTGGGGAGCGCCCTGGTGAAGGCGGCCGAGTCCGGGGTGGACGAGGCCCTCGCGCTGGTGCGCAGCCTGCGGGCGGCGCTGGACGAGGGGGGCGCATGAACCGGGCGCTGAACGCCTACCGCATCGCGGTCCCGGTGCTGGGCGGGCTCCTGCTCGCGCTCACGCTCGTCTTCACCACCGAGTGGATCGCGCAGGTGACCTGGATCCTGCCGCTGATGGTCGCGGTGGGGGCCCTCCGGCGCACGCAGCTGCCGGTCACCAAGTACACCGCGATCCAGCTCCTCGGGATGGTCGCCGTGGGGGGCGCGCTGGTGATCGGGCCCGTGGCGACCGCGCTCGCGCTCGCGGGTGGGATCTACTTCACCGACCGCATCTGGCTCCGTCGCGACGGGACGGCCGCCTGGATCAACGCGGCGCGCGAGGTGATCGCGCTCTACGCGGCCTACGGATGGTACGCCTGGGGCCGCGTCCCGCTCGGCGCCGAGCCGCTGGCCGTCGACGGCGAGAGCGTGCCGGCGATCGCGCTCCTGATCCTGGTGCAGTTCCTCGCCAGCAAGCTGCTGTGCTACTTCACGCTGCTCCTGCGCGACAAGCTCTCGGCGCAGGAGAAGTCGCTGATCCTCCGCTACGAGGTCATCGCGCTGGGCTCCGGCGTGGTCGCCCTGACCGCGCTCCTCCTCTCCGTCGCCTTCCTCGGCTGGGTGGGAGCGGCGGTGGTGCTGGTGGTCCTCGCCTTCGCCGGCCTCCTGCTCCGGCGGATCATCGAGGAGAGCGTCGCCGCCGAGGAACTGAACACGGTGCTCTCGATCGAGCTCGTGGGGACGTCGGAGGGCTCGCTCGGCGACGCCATCCGGCGGATCGAGGAGCTCGGGCACCGCCTGCTCGAGTGGCGGGAGTTGCGCGTGCTGCGCACGACGGGCGCCGAGGTCACGCTGGTTTATCGGTCGGGGGAGGGGCTGCTCTCGCCCGCCGAGCCGCAGCCGCTCGACGGCACGGCGCTGCGGCAGGAGGCGATCGCCACCGGCCAGCCGATCGTGCTGGGGAACGCCGACCGCGACCCGCGCGTGGAGCGGCCGCAGCCGGGGGCCGCCTCGCGCGCGGTGGTGCCGCTGCGGTTCGGCGACCGCACGATCGGCGTGCTCGAGATCGACACGCACAAGCGCGAGGCGTACGGCCCGAAGGAGTTCGTGCTCATCCGCCGCATCGCGAACCAGATGGCGGCGACGATCCACGTGATCGACCTGCGCAATCCGCTGCTCGCGACCGTGGCACGCCTGGGGCAGGAGGTGGAGTCGCTCGCCGCCACGGCGCGCCGGCTGCGCACCGAGAGCGAATCCGTGGCGCACACGGCGGGGGAGATCGGGCGCGCCGTGGGGGACGAGGCGGAGCAGATGGTCCGGGGGCTCGAGGTCACCGACTCGCTGAGCGAGCGCTCGGTGACCGCCGCGGCCGACGCGCGCACCGCGCATGACGAGACGCGGAAGGCGAGCGCGATCGCGGCGGAGTACCGCGCGACGGTGGACGCCGCCATGGAACGCCTGGTCGGCGCCAAGACCTTCGTCTCCGAGGGCTCGGGGCGCGTGGCGCTGCTGGCCCAGTCGACGCGGCAGGTGACCGGCTTCATCAGCGTGATCCGCGAGCTGGCGGTGCAGACGAACCTCCTGGCGCTGAACGCGGCGATCGAGGCCGCGCGCGCGGGGCACGAGGGGCGGGGCTTCGCGGTGGTCGCGGACGAGGTGCGCAAGCTCGCCGAGGAGAGCGGGCGCGCGGCGGACGACGCCACGGGCGTGCTGCGCGAGTTCGAGCAGCAGATGCGCGAGACCGCCGCGCTCATGGAACGCGGCGAGGCGCTCGTCGGCGACGCGGAGACGCTCTCCGGGGGCGCACGCGAGGCGCTCGGCCGGATCGTGAGTGCGACCGGCGGCGCGGCGGTCCAGGCGGCGCGCATCGCCGGCGCGGCGGATGAACAGGGCACCGACGTCGCACGGCTCCGCGAGCGGATGCAGCGCGTGGCGGAGATCTCCGGGCGGAACAAGGCCGGCGCCACCAGGGTCGCGGCGGCCGCCGGGGACCAGGCGAGCGCGCTGCGGGAGCTCGAGCACGCGACCACGGCACTGCGCGGCGTGGTGGCGGACCTCTCCGACCTCGCGCACCGGATCGCGGGGGCCCAGTGAGCGGACGTCCACTCGTGCTGCCCGCCTGGGCGAAGGTGGGGGAGAAGCGTGCGGCCCACATCGCGCGCGTCACCGAGCTGCTCGACCGGTGGGCGCAGCAGCTCAGGCTGGATGAGGCCGAGGCGCAGGCGTGGCACGATGTCGGCCGCTGGCACGATGCGCTGCGCGATGCGCCCGAGGAGGAGTTGCGCGCCCTCGCGGGACCCGTCGGGCTCCCGCTCGACGTGCTGCACGGCCCCGCCGCCGCCAACCACCTCCTGGCCCTCGGGGAGACGCGGGAGAGCGTCCTCTCCGCCGTGCGCTGGCACACGGTCGGGCACGCGGACTGGGATCGCACCGGCCGCGCGCTCTACATGGCGGACTTCCTCGAGCCGGGCCGGGGGTTCATGCGCGCCGACCGTGCCTTCCTCGCCGAGCACCTGCCGCACGACTTCAACGGCGTGTTCCGCCAGGTGCTGCAGATGCGGCTCGAGTGGACGCTCCGGGAAGGGAAGGCGCTCTTCCCGGAGGCCGTCGGCCTCTGGAACTCCGTGCGGTGAGGGGGCGCGGGCGCTGGGTCGTGCTCGCCGCGGGCGCGTTGCTCCTGGCGGCGGTCCTCTGGATCCGGCCCTGGCCATTCGGCGGGGACGGCGGCGGACGTGCCACGATCCCCCGGCCGAAGCGCATCGTGCCCGAGGAGACGCGCATCCGGGTCGAGGTGCTCAACGCCTCCGGCGAGCGCGGGCTCGCGCGGCGCGGCACGGCGTTCCTGCGCGACCTCGGCTTCGACGTGGTCGGGTCGGGCAACGCGCCGGCGCGCATGGACAGCACCACCATCTGGGTGCGCAGCGGGCGGATGGACTGGGCCGAGCTGGCGGCGGAGGGGCTCGGCGGGGCGCGCATCGAGGCGCGCCCCGACAGTTCACGCTACCTCGATCTCACGATCCTGCTCGGTCCCGACTGGCGGCCGCCGCCGGAGCCGTTCGACCCGTAGCTGGCCGCACGCCGCGGAGATGTCCATGCCGCGGCTCTTCCGGATCGCCACCTCCACCCCGGTCTTCCGGATGCGGCGCGCGAACTTCGCGATCGCCTCCGGCGTGGTCGGCGTGAAGCCCATCGCGCCGCCCGGATGGAGCGGGATGAGGTTCACGAAGGCGCCGCACCGGCGCGCCAGCGAGGCGAGCTGCTCGGCGTGCTGGGCGTGGTCGTTCACGCCGCCCAGCATCACGTACTCGAAGGTCACGCGCCGGTCGAAGCGCGCGGCCGCGTCGATCACGTCCGCCAGCGGGTACTTCGTGTTCACCGGCATCAGCGTCTGGCGCAGCTCGTCCGTGGGCGCGTGGATCGAGAGGGCGAGCCGGAACTGTTCACGCCGCTTCCCGAGCGCGACGATCCCGGGGAGGATGCCGACCGTGGAGACCGTGATGTGGCGCGCGCCGATCCCGAAGCCCTTCGCGTCGTTCAGGATCGTGAGCACCGGGTCGACGGCCTTCCAGTTCATGAGGGGCTCGCCCATCCCCATGAACACGATGTTGGTCGCCCGCACCGGCGGGTCGAGCAGCGCCAGCTCGCGCACCTGGCCCGCGATCTCGTGCACCGCGAGGTTGCGCGCGAAGCCCATCGCCCCCGTGGCGCAGAACGAGCACTGGAGCGCGCATCCCACCTGGGACGAGATGCAGAAGGTCATGCGGTCGCCGTCAGGGATCGCCACCGTCTCGATCGACTGGCCGTCGGCGAGGCGGAAGAGGAACTTCCGCGTCCCGTCCGACGACCGCTGCTGCGAGTCGAGCGCGAGCCGCGGCAGCGTGAAGTGCGCCGCGAGCACCTCCCGGAAGGCGATCGGGAGGTCGGTCATCTCCGCGAACGAGGGGACCGGCTTGGCCCAGAGGTGCGGCACCACCTGGCTGCCGCGGTAGGGTTGGTGGCCTTGCTCGACGGCGAACTCGCGCAGCACGCGGTCCGCCTCGGCGGGGGGCAAGTCGAGCAGATTCAGCATGTTGTAGCCTATCCCCGCCGGAGGGGGCGGTCAACGCCGGCGCGCTACCACCAAGTCTAGACGGCCGTTAGATTTACACCTCTCCTGATGAGACCTTTTCGCACCCCCGGATCCCCCCGGCCCTCGTCCTTCCCGGACCACCCGACCGCCGCGTGAGCGCCTCGCGCGGGGAAGCGGCGCCGACGGCGTCGCGTTGGTTGCCCGTCCTGGTGTGGGCGGCATTCATCCTGGTCCTGACCTCATGGCCCAATCCGCGCGTGCCGATGAGCGCGTCGTCGATCGACAAGTTCGCGCACTTCGGGCTGTACGGGGTCCTGGGCTTCCTCGTCGGCCGGACCATCCGGCCGCCGCAGCTGGGGCCGTCCATCGTCAAGGCGCTCCTCGTGCTGGCGGCGTTCGGGGCCGCGGACGAGTGGCACCAGCGCTTCATCTCCGGCCGCTCGATGAGCGTCTGGGACTGGGTCGCTGACATCGCGGGCGCATTCACCGGGCTCCTGCTCGCGCAACTCCTCCTCTCACTGGCGCGCGCGCGCCGGGATCGACCGTCGTGACCGCACCTTCCGGACCGCCGCTCCGCACCTCGCTCCGCAGCCACATGGGGGGCGCGCTCCGCCGTCGCGACGCCGGGACCGTCGTCACGCTTGGCGGGTGGGTGCATCGGTCGCGCGACCTTGGCGGACTCGTCTTCCTCGACCTCCGCGACCGGGAAGGCGTCGTGCAGGTCTCGTTCAATCCGGAGTGGACCTCCGCCGACGTGATCGCCCAGGCGGCGGACGTCGGGGTCGAGAGCGTCGTGATGGTGGAGGGCGTCGTCGCCGAGCGTCCCGTCGAGATGCGCAACAAGGACCTGGGCACCGGCGAGATCGAGGTGCGCGCGACCGCCATCCGCGTCGTCGGCCCCGCCACGACGCCGGCGATCCCCGTGGCACCCGCGAAGGACGGGAAGCCGCCGGCCGAGGAGCTGCGACTGCGCCACCGCGTGCTCGACCTCCGACGGCCGGAGCTCGCGCGCAACCTCCAGCTGCGGCATCGCCTGATGCAGGTCACCCGCGGCTACCTGAACGACGAGGGGTACCTCGAGATCGAGACCCCGATCCTCACCAAGCCGACGCCCGAGGGCGCGCGCGACTTCCTCGTGCCCAGCCGGATGCACCCCGGCGAGTTCTTCGCGCTCCCGCAGTCCCCGCAGATCTACAAGCAGCTCTTCATGTGCTGCGGCCTCGACCGCTACTACCAGATCGCGCGCTGCTTCCGCGACGAGGACCTCCGGGCGGACCGGCAGCTCGAGTTCACGCAGATCGACATCGAGGCCTCGTTCATCGGGCGCGAGGACATCCTGGCGATGGCGGAGGGGCTGGTCGCCGCGCTCTGGCTCGAGGCGGGGCACGCCGTGGAACTCCCCTTCCCGCGGATGACGTACGCGGAGGCGATGGAGCGCTTCGGCTGCGACCGCCCCGACCTCCGCTACGACCTTGAGATCACCGACCTGACCTCGGCGTTCGGGCGGAGCGAGTCGGCGATCATCCAGCAGGCGCTGGCCGCGGGCGGACGGGTGCGCGGCATCCGCGTGCCGGGCGCCGCCGGGTGGAGCCGCAAGCAGGTGGACGAGCTCGAGGCCATCGCGAAGGGGGCGGGGGCCGGAGGCCTGGTGCGGCTCAAGCAGGTGGACGGCAAGGTGGAGGGACCGCTCGCGAAGTTCCTCGACGAGGGCGCGCAGCGCGCGCTCGGCCTGGCGGATGGCGAGCTGCTGCTCGCGGTCGCGGGCCCGGACCGCGTCTCCAGTCCCGCGCTCGACCGCGTGCGCCAGGAGTGCGCCGAGCGACTCGGCCTCGTGGATGACGGCGTCCGCCGCTTCCTCTGGGTGCTCGACTTCCCGATGTTCCTGCAGGATCCCGACTCGGGCGCACTCGCCGCGGTGCACCATCCGTTCACCGCGCCGAACGCGGAGGACATGGCGGCGCATCCCGGCGACCCGTCGCGGTGGCGCGCGCTGGCCTACGATTGCGTGCTGAACGGCATGGAACTCGGGGGCGGGAGCATCCGCACCAGCGACCCGGCGGTGCAGTCGCGGATGTTCACGCTGCTCGGCATCCCGGACGCGGCCGAGCAGGAGCGGCGCTTCGGCTTCCTCCTGGAAGGGCTCCGCGCCGGCGCGCCGCCGCACGGCGGGATCGCGTTCGGGTTCGACCGGATCGCCATGCTGCTCGCGGGCGCCGCGTCGTTGCGCGACGTGATCGCCTTCCCCAAGACGACCGCTGCACGGGCACTGTTCGAGGGCGCGCCCTCGCGCGTGCCGGACGAGGACCTGAAGGAACTGCACCTCCGCACGAGGGATCCCGAATGACCGACGGCACCGTGACCGGCGACACCACCACCGTGAAGCTCTCCACCGAGGGCGCGGACCTGCTCTCGCTCGCCGGGGCGGGGGACGCGAACCTCGCGGAGCTGCAGAAGCTCTTCCCCGTGCGGGTGACGCTGCGCGGGGAGGCGATGGTCATCACCGGCACCGCCGAGGCGGTGGAGAAGGCCGGCGTCGTGGCCACGCGGATGATCGACCAGGCCAAGCAGCGGCTCCCGCTCGACCCCGACGACGTGCTGCGCTTCTCGATGGAGGGTCCCGCACGCGACAACGGGACGCCCGGTCGCATCGTGCTCCCCGGGGCGCGGAAGATCATCCAGCCCAAGACGCAGGGGCAGGGCGAGTACATGCAGCTGATGCTCGACAACGAGATCGTGATCGGCATCGGGCCCGCGGGCACGGGCAAGACCTACCTCGCCGTGGCCGCGGCGGTGGACGCGCTCGCCCGCAAGAAGGTGCGCAAGATCGTGCTCGCGCGCCCCGCGGTGGAGGCGGGCGAGTCGCTCGGCTTCCTCCCGGGGGACATGCAGGCCAAGGTCGACCCCTACCTGCGGCCGCTGTACGACGCGCTCGACGACCTGATGCCCCCCGAGCGGGTGGCGCGCGCGCTGGAGACGCGGGTGATCGAGATCGCCCCGCTCGCCTACATGCGCGGCCGCACGCTGGCGGATGCGTTCGTCATCCTGGACGAGGCGCAGAACGCGACCACCTCCCAGATGAAGATGTTCCTCACCCGCCTCGGGCTGAACTCGCGCGCGGTGATCACGGGGGACAAGACCCAGATCGACCTGCCGAAGCGCGAGGAGAGCGGGCTCCTGCAGGTGGAGCGGATCCTGGTGGGGATCGAGGGCATCGGCTTCCACTACTTCACCGACGTGGACGTGGTGCGTCACCGGCTCGTCCGCGACATCGTGAAGGCGTACGCGCAGGACGCGGGCGCGTGACACCCCGCACCGCGTCCCGTGCCGCACGGGGCACGCCGCACGTCGCGGTGAGCGCGGAGGGCGTCCGGTCGCCGGTCGCCCGCGCGCGGCTCGCCGCGGCGGCGGCGCACGTGCTGCGGGCCGAGGGCGCGGGGCGCGCGATGCTCTCGCTCACGCTGCTCACCGCCCCGCGGATGGCCCGGATGAACCGTGAGCACCTGGGGCATGCCGGCGCGACCGACGTCATCGCCTTCGGCTTCCGCGACCCGTTCGGTGCAGTGATCGGCGACGTCTATCTCTGTCCCGCGGTGGCCTCGGTGAACGCGCGCCGCTTCAAGGTGCCCGTGCGCGAGGAGGTGCTGCGGCTGGTGGTGCACGGCACGCTGCACGTGCTCGGGCATGACCATCCGGCGGGCGAGGCGCGCACCGCGTCGCCGATGTGGCGACGGCAGGAGCGCCTGCTGCAGCAGGTGTTGCGACAGGTGCAGGGCGCGTGAGCCTGCTCGCAGCCGCCTTCGCGCTGGTCGCCGCCCTGGTGGCGGCGCTTGGTGCGTTCGCCGACGGCGCGCTGCTCGGCCTCGACGAGGACGACCAGCCGGCCGACCCGCGCGTGGCGGCACTGCTCGCCCGGCGCGAGCGCGCCCACCGGGCGCTCGCCTTCGGACGGATCATCGCGCAGCTCCTCGCCGGGGCCGCGACCTCCGTCGCGCTCCTCGTGAGCGGGTGGGTGCCGGCCACGCTGCTCGCACCCGTGGTGGTGCTGGCGGGGATCGCGGTGGTGGTGGTCACCGAGGTCGGCACCCGCGCGGCCGGGGACGCGGCCGGCGCCCGCGGGCTCTCGGCGGTGCTGCCCGTCGTCGAGGCGGTCGAGGTGCTCTTCGCGCCCGTCGTCGTGTTCGGGAGCTGGGCCGACGCCCTGCTGCACCGGATCCTCCCGCCGCCGCCGCTCGACGATGACGACCGCGAGGACGCGGTGGAGCGGTTCCGCGAGGTGGTGGCCGCCGAGGCGGACGTCGAGGAGGAGGGGGAGGTGCTGCTGCACGGGGTCTTCTCCCTTGGCGACACGCAGGTGCACGAGATCATGGTCCCGCGCGTGGACATCGTGGGCATCGAGCAGGACACGCCCTGGTCGCAGGTGGCGGACCGCGTGCGCAGCGCGCGGCACGCGCGCCTCGTGGTGTACGACGGCACCCTCGACGAGGTGGTCGGGATCCTCTACGCCAAGGACCTGCTCCCGGCACTCCTGCGGGAGGAGGAGCCCGCGGGCGGGTGGCGCTCGCTCGTCCGGCCCGCGCTCTTCATCCCGTCGAGCAAGAGCGTGGAGAAGCAGCTGCGGGAGTTCCGCTCGTCGCGCCGCCACATCGCGATCGTCGTGGACGAGTTCGGCGGCACGGCGGGCCTGGTGACGCTCGAGGATGCGCTCGAGCTGATCGTGGGCGACATCCAGGACGAGGGGGACGTGGAGATCCCCGAGGTGGAGCGCGGCGAGGGAGGGCGGCTCTGGGTCGCGGCGAGCGTGACGCTCGACGTGCTCTCCGACCTCACCGGCGAGGACGTGACGCGCGGGGACGTGACGACCGTCGGCGGGCTCGTGATGGAGCTCCTCGGCCGCGTGCCGCGTGCCGGCGAGTCGCTCCTGCTCGGCACGCACCGGCTCGTGGTCGAGCGCGTGGTGCGCCGGCGGATCGAGCGCGTCTACCTCGAGCCGCTCGCCGTGGCCTCGGTGGGGGAGGACGAATGAGCACCCTGCTGATCACGGTGCTCCTGGTGGCGGTGGCCGGGGTGCTCACCGGCGCGGCCACCGCGCTCCGGTCCGTGAGCCGGATCTGGCTCCGCCACTGGGCGGAACGGCGGCTCGCGGGTGCCGGCACGGCGCAGCTCTACCTCGAGCGCCCGCAGCGCCTCCTGCTCGCCGCGAGTACCGGCATCGCGGGCACCGTCTTCGCACTGGGCGCGATGATCGGGCTGCAGGTGGGCGACCGTCCGGGATCGCTGACGCAGTCGCTCGTGCTCAGCGCTCTCCTCCTGCTCGTGCTGGGGCAGCTCGTCCCGCGGGCCGTGGCGCGCCGCTGGCCGGCGGAGACGCTCCCCTGGCTGCTTCCCCCGCTGCGCGCGGTGGAGCGCCTCAACGCGCCCCTCGCGACGCTCGCCACGCGGATCGTGCGGCGCTGGGTGGGGGGCGAGGAGGCATCGGCCCAGAGTGCCCACGAGTCGCTCGAGGACCTCCTGCGCGAGGGGGAGATCGAGGGCGTGGGGGCCGCGGGGGAGCGCGCGATCATCAGCGGCGTGGTGGAGTTCGGCACCACGAAGGTGCGCGAGGTGATGACGCCGCGGTCCGAGATCGTCGCGGTCGAGCGGGGCGCCTCCGCGGCCGAGGTGGTGCGCATCGTGGCCCAGTCGAAGGTGAGCCGACTCCCCGTGTACGCGCGCACCATCGACCACATCGAGGGGATGCTCACCAGCTGGGACGTGATCGCGCGTCCCGAGGCACCCCTGGTCACGCCGCGCCCCGTGGCATTCGCCTCGCCGGATGAGCCCTGCCACTCGCTGATGACGCGCATGCTCCGCGAGCGGCGCCACATCGCCATCGTGCGCGGCACCGCCGGCGAGACGCTCGGCCTGGTCACGCTCGAGAACCTGGTCGAGGAGTTCGTGGGGGACATCCACGACGAGCACGACGACGTGCAGGTGGAGCGGTGACCGCGTTCGCGATCCCGTCCTCCGCGCCACCGGCGCTCCGGGCGCTGGCCGCGGACTTCGCGGCGGGGCGGAAGGCGGCGCTCGCGCGCGCGGTGAGCATCGTGGAGGACCATCGGCCGGGACACGAGCTGCTGCTCGCCGCCTGCCACCCGCTGCTCGGCCGCGCGCGCCGCATCGGGATCACGGGCCCGCCGGGGGCGGGGAAGAGCACGCTCACGAACCTCCTCGCCGAGGCGTACCTCGCGGAGGGGATGCGCGTGGGGGTCGTGGCGGTGGACCCCACCTCGCCCTTCACCGGGGGCGCGCTCCTCGGCGACCGCGTGCGGATGGAGCGCGTGGCGCTCCACGAGAACGTCTTCATCCGCTCCATGGCCACGCGCGGCTCGCTGGGCGGATTGGCGGCGACCACGCGCGAGGTCTGTGACGTGCTCGATGCGTTCGGGATCGACCGCATCCTCGTCGAGACCGTCGGGGTGGGGCAGAGCGAGCTCGACATCGCGCGCCTCGCGGACACGAGCGTCGTGGTGCTCGTGCCCGAGTCGGGGGACTCGATCCAGACCCTGAAGGCCGGCGTGATGGAGATCGCCGACCTCTTCGTCGTGAACAAGGCGGACCGGCCCGGCGCCGACCGCCTGCGCAACGACATCGAGCTCATGCTCGGGCTGCGCTCCGGGGCGACGATGAAGAACGTGCCGGCGCACCACGGGGTGGACCTCAAGCGCGTGAACCCCGCGCGCGTCGCGCGCGAGGAAGCGGCGCGCGACGACGCGGACCGCTGGACCCCGTCCGTGCTGCGCACCGTCGGGTCCACCGGCGAGGGGATCCCGGAACTCCTCGCGGCCCTCGAGCGTCATTTCGGGTATCTTGAGCGGAGCGGCGCGCTGCAGGAACGGCGGCGCGCCCGGCTCCGCGAGCGGGTGATGGCGATGGTGGAAGGACGCGTGCGCCGGCGCCTCTGGAGCGACGCGGCGACGCTGGAGTGGCTGGAGGGGCGGCTCCCCGCGCTCGAGCGCGGCGAGACGACGCCGCTGGCCGAGGCCGATGCGCTGCTCGTGCGCAGCGTCGCGGCAGGAACTCTCACAGGGAACCCACGATGACCTCGATCCCGGACCTCGACCCGACCGTCGCCGCGATGCAGCAGGAGCTCGAGCAGCTCCGCGCCGAGGTGGACGCCTGGCGCAAGCGGTATGAGAAGGGCGAACGGCGCGACATCGCGTACACGAACTCCGAGAAGGAGGTCGCGCCACTCTACACCGCGCTCGACCTCGAGGGCTCGGCGGGCACCGCGTTCGAGACGCCGGGCACCTACCCGTTCACGCGCGGGATCCACCCCACCGGGTACCGCGGCAAGCTCTGGACGATGCGGCAGTTCGCCGGCTTCGGCTCGGCCAAGGAGACGAACGCGCGCTACAAGTTCCTCCTCGCGCACGGCACCACCGGGCTCTCGGTCGCCTTCGACTTCCCGACGCTGATGGGGTACGACTCCGACCACCCGCGGTCGGAGGGGGAGGTCGGGAAGTGCGGCGTGGCGATCTCGTCGCTGGCCGACATGGAGCAGCTCTTCGACGGGATCCCGCTCGACCAGGTCTCGACGTCGATGACGATCAACGGCCCGGCGATCATCCTCTGGTGCTTCTACATCGCCGCGGCGGAGAAGCAGGGCGTGAAGCCGGAGCAGCTCCGGGGGACGATCCAGAACGACATCCTCAAGGAGTACATGGCGCAGCACGCCTGGTGCTTCCCGATCGAGCCGGCGCTGCGCCTGATCGTCGACATGTTCGAGTACGGGGCGGAGCACGTGCCGCTCTGGAACACGATCTCGATCTCCGGCTACCACATCCGCGAGGCGGGGGCGACGGCGGCGCAGGAGCTCGCCTTCACCCTCGCCGACGGGTTCACCTACGTGGAGCGGGGCATCGAGCGCGGCCTCGACGTGGACGACTTCGCGCCGCGCCTCTCGTTCTTCTGGGACATCCACAACGACTTCTTCGAGGAGATCGCCAAGCTGCGGGCGGCCCGCCGCATCTGGGCGCGGCACATGAAGGAGCGCTATGGGGCCAAGTCGCCGCGTTCGCTCATCATGCGCTTCCACTCGCAGACCGCCGGCGTGACGCTCACCGCGCAGCAGCCGATGAACAACATCGTGCGCGTCGCCTACCAGGCGATGGCGGCGGTGCTCGGCGGCACGCAGTCGCTCCACACGAACTCGATGGACGAGACGCTCGCGCTCCCCACCGAGCATGCGGTGGAGGTGGCGCTCCGCACGCAGCAGGTGCTCGCCTACGAGACCGGCGTCCCGAACGTGATCGACCCACTCGGCGGCTCCTACTACCTCGAGAAGCTCACCGACGACCTCGAGCGCGAGGCGGAGGAGATCTTCGCGCAGATCGAGGAGCAGGGGGGCGTGGTGCCGGGGCTCGAGACCGGGTGGTTCCAGCGCAAGATCGCCGAGGCTGCCGCGCGGCAGCAGTGGGAGATCGAGCAGCACCGGCGGCTCATCGTGGGCGTGAACTCCTTCGTCACGGAGGAGAAGGAGCTGACGATCCCGCTCCTCGAGATGGACGAGGAGGCCGCGCGCGAGCAGGCGGCGGCACTCGCCCGCCTGCGCAAGACGCGGGACGAGAAGCTGTGCAAGGCCAACCTCGCGCGCCTGCAGAAGGCGGCGGCGGGGAAGGAGAACGTGGTGCCGGCCATGCTCGACTGTGCGCGCAGCTACTGCACGCTCTACGAGATTCGCGCGGCGCTCGAAGCCGAGTTCGGGGCGTATCGCGAGCCGGTGTTCTTCTAGATCGGCTCTACCTGCAGAGGTGAGATGGGAGAGGGGAGAGGGGAGAAGGGGACGCAGCGGGGTGTGGTCGGGCGTCGCCGTTCGGCTGCCCATCCCCGCTCACTCCCCCGAACCGACGTCGACTGGTGGAAGCATTACTTCGACGCCGGATACGAGCGCGAGTATGAACCGCTCTTCGACCTCGTCGAGGACCGGCGCCAGGTGGCCCGGATCGTCGAGCTGCTCGAGCTCCCGGCCGGCAGCCGCGTGCTCGACCTCGCCTGCGGCCAGGGGCGGCACGCGCACCTCCTCGCCGAGGCCGGGTTCAACGTCGACGGCCTGGACCTCTCCCCCTACCTGATCGCGCGGGCCAAGGAGCGCGGGACGGGGAGGACGCTGCGCTACCGGCGCGGCGACATGCGGAAGCTCCCCGCGACGTGGAGTGGGCGGTTCGACGCGGTGGTGAACCTCTTCACGAGCTTCGGCTTCTTCGCCGACGCGCGCGACGACGCTCGGGTGCTCCGCGAGTGCGCGCGGGTGCTCAAGCCGGGGGGCGTGATGCTCTGGCAGGGCGGGAGCCGCGACGGCGTGATGGCGCGCTTCCTGGCCAGCGACTGGTGGACCACGCGCGACGGGACGATGATCGCGCAGGACCGGTCGTTCGATCCGCTCACCGGGTTCCTGACGATCACCTCGGTCTGGCAGCGGAAGAGTGCCGTGGAGCGGCGCGAGCATCGGATCCGCCTCTACACCGCCTCCCGGATGGCGGAACTGATGCTCGAGGCCGGGCTGGTGGTGGAGCAGGCGTGGGAGTCGTTCACCGATCGGCCGCTCTCACGGCGTTCGAGCGAGATGCTCCTCGTCGCGCGCCGGGAACGCTAGCCGCAGGGTGCGGTGAGCGCGCGCCACTCGGCCGCCGAGAGCAGCGGCGGGTCCGTGTCCCGGGCGGCGCGCGACGCCAGGTCGAGTCGTGCGAGCCGTTCCGCGCTGCTCGGGTGCGTGGAGAGGTAGCGGAGCATCGGTCCGGATCCATTCCCCCGGTCGAGCCGCGCGAGGAAGCTCCCGAGGCCGCCCGGCGAGACGCCCGCGGCCTCGAGCATGAGGAGCCCTTCCGTGTCCGCGTCCTCCTCGTCGCCGCGCTGGTAGCGCAGCGAGCCGAGCGAGAGCGCCACGTCGGTCGCGGTGCTCGCGATGCCCGCGTCGCCGACGACGACCGCCGCGAGCAGCCGGAGTGGGATCTCCCGCAGCACCGACCTGGTCCCGTGCTGCCGCACCACGTGCTGCACCTCGTGGGCGAGCACGCCCGCGACCTCCTCGGGCGATTCCGCCTTCGCCAGCAGCCCGTGGAAGACGACCAGCTGTCCGCCCGGTGCGGCGAGCGCGTTCACGGTCGGATCGGCGAGGATCGTCACTGTGTAGGTGTACCGGCCCCCCCGGCCGTCGGCGGTGAGGCGCTCGATGATCCGCTCCATCGCCTCCTGGCGCCCCGCGCCGCGGCAGACGCCGCCCGCCGTGAGCGTACGGACGGTCTGCTGCCCGATCGACTCCTCCCACTCGACGGGCACCCGCGCGGCCACGCGCCCGGCGAGCGCCGGGATGCCCCAGACGTAGACCGCGCCGAGCCCGGTCACCACCGCCACGATGAGCGGCAGGTACCGCCAGAACGGACGCTTCGCGGAACCGGCGACCCGGCGCCGGAGGTGCGCCTCCATCGCGGCGCGGAAGGCGGGGTCGTCCACGACGATCGATGCGCCGTCGTCGGGGCCGCGCGCCACCCGCACCGGATCCCCGGCGCCGCCGCCATCGAGGACGCCGACCTGGTCGTAGGGCCAGCGCACCTCGCCCACCTCGGCGCCCAGCACGCGGACGGCGCCGCGGTCGAGGAGCACCACCACATCGTGGCGCGTCGCGGTGACCCCGTCATAGAACGCGCCGCGCCATTCGCCCAGGCCGCCGGTGGTCGCCACCTCGCGCGCACTCACAGGCCGAAGAAGTCCGCGCCCACGAGGTCCACGTCGAGCAGCTCGGCCATCTCCTCGCCCGTGGCGGGGGAGGCCTTGGCATCCTGCACCACCGTCTCGAAGCCCGCGTCGCCGACGAGGGCGAGGTTCTCCGCGTGGAACCGGATGGTGCGCACCTGCACCCAGGGCGCCGCGATGCCGAGCGTGACGATCAGCAGCAGGATGTTCGTGATCTGCAGCCCGGCGAGCGCGCCGCCGGTGACGGTCGACCGGAAGCGCGCGGCGCCGAACGCGGTGTGCTCCCAGTAGTAGCGATGCCGGAACGCCGCGTACCAGAACCCGTGGAGGCCGAGGGTCGGGAGCCAGAGCAGGAGATTCAGCACGTGGCGGCCGAGGAGGTCCGCGCCCTTCCCGTCGAACGCGAAGCGCGCGTGGCCGAAGTGGGTGTCGTCCACGAAGAAGCGCCGCACGTTCGCGTGGAAGTACGGGTAGTAGAGGCCCAGGGTGACGATCGAGAGGAGCGCCCCCGGCACGTAGACGCCGAGGAAGTCCGAGGCGGACCCGCGGAAGGAGAACCGGATCCCGCGCCACGAGGTGCGGCTGAGGCGGTACTTCCGGCTCCCGACCAGGGCGAAGGGGAGGAGCACGAAGACCAGGAGGGCGTAGAAGGTCAGGACCGCCAGGCTCTGGTGCGCGTAGATCGCCACCACGACCGCCGCGGCGCCGATCGCGATGACGAGGCCGATCGCCTTCAGGTATCCCCGGAACGTCTCCGCCCCGGTGCCGTGATAGGTGAACCGGTCCCCCGCGAAGGCGGTCTGCCCGTAGAGGTAGCGCCGCACCTCCGCACGCCCCCAGAACGCGTAGATCCCGAGCGTGAGCAGCGTGAGGAAGAAGTTCTTGAGGTGGATGACGAACAGGTCCTCGCCATCGCCGGTGAAAGCCGGGCGGTACGACGCGGGTGCGTCCACGGGAGCCTCGGTCGGGTGCAGCAGGGTGGGACTGCCTGACACGGGTCGCCCCAACGATGGGGGCGGGATGGCCGCACGCAAGAGCACGCTCGCTCCCCTTGCGCCCTCCGACTAGAATTACGCCATGTCCCGCCCCATCCGAGTCCTCGTCGCGAAGCCCGGCCTCGACGGCCACGACCGCGGCGCCAAGGTCGTCGCCGCCGCCCTGCGCGACGCCGGCATGGAGGTCATCTATACCGGCCTCCACCAGACCCCCGAGATGATCGCGTCCGCCGCCATCCAGGAGGACGTGGATGTCGTCGGCCTCTCGATCCTCTCCGGTGCCCACATGACCCTCTTCCCGCGCGTGAAGGAGATCCTCCGCGCGGAGGGGCGGGACGACATCCTCCTCACCGGGGGCGGCATCATCCCGAAGGAGGACATGGAGGCGCTCGAGCAGGGTGGCACGGGGAAGCTCTTCGGCCCCGGCACGCCGACCACCGCGCTGATCGAGTACATCCAGGAGTGGTTCGCGGCGCGCCAGTCGCAGGACGCGTGAGCGCTGGCGCGAGTGCCGGCACGAGTGCCGGCGTGAGCCGGCTCCGGGAGCTCGCCGACGCATCGCGCGAGCTCGAGCAGCGACTGCGCGAGGGGGGCGGCCCCAAGCGGATCGCGAAGCAGCACGCGCAGGGGAAGCTCACGGCACGCGAGCGCGTGGCCACGCTCAAGGACCCCGACTCGCATTTCCTCGAGTTCGGGCTTCTCATGGCCCACGACCTCTACGACGGTGAGGCCCCGGCGGCCGGCGTCGTCACCGGCATCGTGCAGGTGGGCGGGCGCGAATGCGTGGTGGCCGCGAACGACGCGACGGTGAAGGCCGGCTCCTGGTGGCCCGAGACGATCCCCAAGATCCTCCGCGCGCAGGAGTGCGCGATGCGCTGCCGGATCCCGATCATCTACCTCGTGGACTCCGCCGGCGTGAACCTCCCCTACCAGGGAGGCGTCTTCCCGGGCCAGTACGGCGCCGCGCGGATCTTCTACTACAACTCGCTCATGCGGCGCTACCTGCGCATCCCGCAGATCGCCGCGGTGATGGGCCAGTGCGTGGCGGGAGGCGCCTACCTCCCCGCGCTCAGCGACGTGATCCTCATGGTGAAGGGCACCTCGTTCATGGGACTCGGCGGGCCCAACCTCGTGAAGGGGGCCACCGGACAGACCGTGGACGGCGAGACGCTGGGCGGCGCCTCGATGCACACCGAGGTGAGCGGCGTGGCGCACTACGCGCTGGACGACGACGCGGCCTGCCTCGCGAAGATCCGCGAGCTCGTCTCGCGGCTGGCGCCGCCACCGCGCGTCGCGCCGCACGATCCCACCGCGCGCCCCGGTGCCGACCCCGTCACCCTCTACGACGAGCTGCCGGGCGACCACCGCATGTCGTACGACATGCACAAGCTGCTGCGCGCGGTGCTCGACGAAGGCCGCATCGACGAGTTCCAGGCGAACCTCGCGAAGGAGATGATCTGCGGCGACGCGCGCATCGAGGGGATCCCCGTCGGGGTCATCGCGAACGCGCGCGGCCTGATCAAGGGGCGCAAGGGGGAGCAGCCGCGCTTCGGCGGGATCATCTACGCGGAGAGCGCGGAGAAGGTCGCCTTCTTCATCGACCGCTGCGACCGGCAGGGGATCCCGCTCCTCTTCGTGCAGGACGTCTCCGGTTTCATGGTCGGCCCGCAGGCCGAGCACGAGGGCATCATCCGCGCGGGCGCGCGCTGGGTGGAGGCGATGGCGACCGCCACCGTGCCCAAGGTGGTGCTCACGGTGAACCACGCGTCGGGCGCCGGCTACTACGCGATGGCGGGGCAGGGGTTCGACCCCGACTTCATCCTCTCCTGGCCCACGGGGCGGATGGCCGTGATGGAAGGGGAGTCCGCCGTGGCCGCGGTGCACGGCGCCACGCTCGCGGCCGCGAAGGAGGCCGGCGAGGAGCCCTCGGCCGAGGTGCAGGCATCGATGGCGGAGATGCGCGAGGACTACGAACACCAGCTCGACGCGCGCTACGCTGGCGCCCGCGGCTACATCGACGCGATCGTCTACCCCGAGGAGACGCGCACCGTGCTCGCGATGGCGCTCCGCGCGGCCTGGCAGAACCCCGGCCCGCACCTGGGGCCGTACGTGATCCCGCCCACCGTCGGTCCCGCGCCCCGGCCCTGACGGCCGTGGCCGACGCTCCGCTGCTCATCTACGGCGCCAACGGGTACAGCGGGCGCCTGATCCTCGCCGAGGCCCTGGCCCGCGGGCACCGTCCCGTGGTCGCGGGCCGCTCCGAGGGCGCGGTGCGCGCGCTCGCCGCGGAACACCGGCTCGAGGTGCGGATCGCGGACCTCGCGGACGCGGCGTCGCTGCGGGAGGCGCTGCGCGGAGTCCGCGTGGTGCTGCATTGCGCGGGGCCCTTCGCGCACACGTCGGACGCGATGGTCGCCGCCTGCCTCGAGGCCGGCGCGCACTACCTCGACATCACCGGCGAGATCGCGGTGTTCGAGCGCGTGGCGGCCCGGTCCGACGCCGCACGCGAGCGGGGGATCACGTTGCTCCCCGGCGTCGGCTTCGACGTGGTGCCCACCGATTGCCTCGCGCTGCACCTCAAGGAGCGGCTGCCGGGCGCGACCGCACTCACCCTCGCGATCGTCGGCGGCACCGCTCCGTCGCGCGGGACCGCGATGACCATGGCGGAGAACGCCGGCGCCGGCGGCGCCGTGCGCCGCGGCGGACGGATCACGCGGGTCCCGGCGGCATGGCGCACGCGTCGCATCCCCTTCGCCGACCGGGAGCGCCTCTGCGTGACCATCCCGTGGGGCGACATCGCCACGGCGTGGCGGAGCACCGGAATCCCCGACATCACGGTCTATGCGGCGACCTCGGCGCGTGGCGTGCGCATGCTGCGCCTCACCCGCCTCGTGGGGCCGCTGCTGGCGACCCGGCCCGTGCAGCAACTGCTCAAGTGGTCCGTGCGGCGCCGGCCCGCGGGCCCGTCGGACGAGCGGCGCTCGGGCGCGCGGAGCCAGTTCTGGGGAGAGGTGACGGATGCGGCTGGTCTGTCGGCTCGCGCCCGCATGACCGGCCCGGACGGCTACGCGCTCACGGCGCAGACCGCGGTGCGGGCGGCGGAGCGGGTGCTCGCGGGGGGCGTCGCCACCGGATTCCAGACACCCGCCGCGGCGTTCGGGGCAGGGTTCATCCGCGAGATCCCGGGCATCAGCCTGGAGGACCTGCCATGACCCCGATGACCACGGCGAAGGTCGTGCTCGCGTTCGCGGGTATCGCGGTGTTCATCATCGGCGTGCGAGCCGAGCTGGAGGCCGTGCGCTGGACGGGGATCGCCCTCGTCGCGGCCGCGTGGCTGCTGCGCCTCGCTAGACGCCGTCCGTGATCCGGTAACCGCGCTTCACGTCGCTGGCGCCCGCCCGGGTCCCGAGCCCCACACCGAGCCCGAAGGCGACCGCGGTGCCCCCGGTGACGAGGGGGAGGAGCCAGGCGAGCGGGGAGAGCAGGATCGCCCCACCGATGCCGGCGATGATCGCCGCGCCGGGCGTGAGTGCGGAGTCGACATACCGGAGCCGCTCGCGGACGAACCGGCGAGCCGTGCCGTAGCCGAACCATGAGGCGCCGAGGGCCAGCGCGAGTGTGATCATTCCGAACATGGGGACGCTCCTGTTGACCACCCTACGGGGGAGGGGCGACCTCGGTTTCGCGCCCCCTCAGTGGCGGCCCGCTCGCATCCTCGCTACGATAGCAGTGTGTCGCGCCGGGGCGGCGCGGCCTCCCTCACCCTCCGCGTGCACCGAGCATGTCCACAGGTACCGATCGCCGCGTCGCCATCCTCGAGGAGGAACTCGTGCGCGTCCGCCGCGAGTTCGAGGCCGCGCTCGCGAGCGTCCCGGAGGGCCGCCTGCACGTGGCGCCCCCGGGGGCGTGGACGCCCGCACAGATCGTCTGGCACCTCGCCAAGGTGGAACGGGGCGTGGCCCGCATGATCGAGCGGCTCGACGCCGCGATCGGGCCGATGGCGACGGTGCCGCCGGGCCCCGGCACCTCCAAGATCCTCCACGTGCTCGACCAGTTCCCGTTCACGGACCGGACGCGCCGCCTGATGGCGCCGGAACCGATCCGTCCGCCGGGACAGGTGGACCTCGTGGCGGAGCGGGGGCGGTGGAACGACGGGCGCGTGCAGCTCTTCGGCGCCATCCGGCAGTCGGGGCCACGGCTCTCGCTCATCCGCCACCCGCATCCCTTCTTCGGGCCCTTCGACGGCTGGCAGTGGACGCTGATGATCGCGCGCCACGAGGAGCGGCACCTGCTGCAGCTGCACGAGGTCGTCGCCACCCCGGTGTAGATTGCGGGCATGTCCACCGCCCGCCGCATCCCGGAGTTGCTCGCCCCCGCCGGCTCGCTCGAGGCGGTGCGCGCGGCGGTGGCCAACGGCGCCGACGCGGTCTACTGCGGGGCCTCGAAGTTCAACGCGCGGGACGACGGCGCCCAGCTCACGCTGGATGACCTCGAGCAGGCCTGCCTGATCGCCCACGAGCGCGGCGCCCGCATCTACCTCACGCTCAACATCCTGATCAAGCCGGCCGAGATGTCGGACGCGCTCGGCTTCCTCGGCGAGTGCATCGACCGCGGCATCGACGCGGCGATCGTGCAGGACATCGGGCTGATCCGCGCGATCCAGCGGACCTTCCCGGGATTCGAGATCCACGGCTCCACGCAGATGACGGTCCACGATGTCTCCGGTGCGCGCGTGATGGAGCGGCTCGGCATCGGGCGCGTGGTGCTCGCGCGCGAGAACTCGCTGGAGGACATCCGCGCCATCCACGACGCGGTGCCCGCGCTGGGCCTCGAGAGCTTCGTGCACGGTGCGCTCTGCATCTCCTACTCCGGCCAGTGCTACATGTCGGGGATGATCTCGGAACGCTCGGCCAACCGCGGCTCCTGCGCGCAGTCGTGCCGCAAGGACTACGTGCTGCGCGACGCCGCGAGCGGCGCGGAGCTCGACCGCGGATACCTCATCTCCGCCAAGGACCTCGGCGCGTGGGAGCACCTCCCCGCGATCGCGGAGGCCGGGATCGGCTGCCTGAAGATCGAGGGGCGGAAGAAGAAGCCGGAGTTCGTGGCCACCGTGACGCGCGGGTACCGCGACTTCCTCTCGCGGGTGGAGGCCGGCACCTTCAGCGCCCCGAGCTTCGAGGAGGTGCAGCCCCTGGTGCAGATCTTCTCGCGCGGATTCACCGGCGGCATGTACGGCGGTCGCGAGGGGCGCGAGTACATCACGCGCTCGCAGCCGGACAACCGCGGCGTGGAACTCGGCGTCGTGACGGGGTTCGCGGACGGCGAGCTGCTCGTCGAGGTCCGCGCCCCGATCGCGGAGCGGGACGGACTCGGGTTCGAGCCGCCCGCCGGCGGGCACCTCGAGAGCACGGGATTCACTGCGGGACCCGTGCGGACGCTCTCGGTGCAGGGAGAGGTGCACCGGCAGGCGATCCGAGCGCGCCAGCGCGTCCCCGTGGGGTGGCGCGTGGTGCGCAGCTCGCAGGCGGAACTGCTCGAACGGGCGCGCGCGAGCTTCGCGGACGTCGGGCGCGAGGCGCGCCGCCGTCGCACGGCACTCTCGGTGCGCCTCTTCGGTTCTGGCGGTGCACCCCTCAAGGCGATCTTCCGCGCGGGGGAGCACGAGGTCACGGTGCTGAGCGAGGTCCCGCTGGCGGCGGCGGCGAAGCGCGCGCTCGACGTCCAGCAGTTGCGCGAGCAGCTCGGCCGACTGGGCGAGACGCCCTTCGCGCTCGCGGACGTCGACGCCGAGGGCCTGGCGCCGGGTCTCTTCCTCCCGCTCCGGGAGCTGAACCACCTGCGCCAGCGCGCGGTGGACGAGTTGCTCGTGCAGCGCGACTGGGTGCTCCAGGCGTCAGCGGCGGCGCGCCAGGACGCGATCGAGGCCGCCATCGCGGCGCTCGCCCCGCCGGACGCTGGCGCTCACGGTACGCGCCGAGCGCCGGAGCCGGACGCTCAGGGCCAACGTCGCGCGCCGGTCGGCACCGGATCGGCCGACCGCGCCACGGTCGTGGCCGAGATCTGGCGCCTCGAGGACGCGGAGGCGGCGCTCGCGGCCGGCGCGGACGAGATCGTGCTCGATCCCTTCCTCCGCCACCCGTTCCCGCCGGTGAGTCGCGTGCGCGCCTTCGTCGCCCAAGCGGAGGCGGAGGGACGCGTGGTGCGGCTCCGCCTCCCGACCATCGTGCGGCCGGAGGAGCGGGCCAAGCTCGACAAGTGGCTCGCCCTGGGCACGCCCCTGCTGAGCGGACACCTCGGGCTGCTCCACGAGTTGGCGTCGGCGGGCCGCGATGTCGGGGCCGACTACGCGGTGAACTGCTTCAACGCGCTCACCGCCACCGAGCTCTTCTCGCTGGGCGCGTCGTACGTCACGCCGTCGGTCGAGCTGACGGCCGAGGAGATCGCGTCGCTCGTCGCGCCCTGGGGGGGCCACGGGTTCGAGGTGCTACTCCACGGCCGCCCCGAAGGGATGACGCTCGAGCACTGCGTGCTGAGCGCCGCCTTCGACCGCACGCCCACGCACTGCCGCGACCTCTGCACGCGCACGCACACGGACACGGTGCTCCGCGATCCCGCGGGATACGATTTCCCGGTCGCCACCGACTACGCCTGCCGCAACCGGCTGCTCCACTCGCGGCCGATCGAGGGGAGCGAGTTCGCGCCCCGGCTCTGGCGCGATGGGATCCGGCGCTTCCGCCTCGTGTTCAACGTGCCTGGGGATGCGGTGGGGCCGGTGGTCGGGGCCTACCGCGAGCTCCTGCAGGCCGTCGCCGCCGGCGAGCGGGCGCCGCGCACCGTGCGGGGCGTGGTGGGCGACGCGATCACCCGTGGGCACTTCGCGCGCGCGGTCTGAGCGGCGTGGGATGGGTGACGTGAGCATGCCACGGATGCCGGGCTCGTCCGGCCGGCGGACGATGTTGCGCCGTGGCTGAGTCGATCGCCCCCCACCCGCGGCTCGGCGAGGCGCGCGAGCTGCTCCGCACGCGCTTCGGCTATCCCGACTTCCGTCCCGGGCAGACGGAGGCCGTGAGCGCCGTGCTCGCGGGGCGCGACACGCTCGTCGTCCTCCCCACGGGGGGCGGCAAGTCGATCTGCTACCAGGTGCCGGCGCTCCTGCTCGACGGCCTGACGGTCGTGATCTCCCCGCTCATCTCGCTGATGAAGGACCAGGTGGACGCGCTCGAGGCCCGCGGGCTCCCGGCGACGTTCATCAACAGCACCCTCCCGGCGAGCGAGGTGAGCGCGCGGATGGCGCGCGTGCAGCGTGGCGAGGTACGGCTCCTCTACGTCGCCCCCGAGCGCTTCGACCTCGGCACCACGGCCGAGCGCCTGCGCGCGGTGGGCGTCCGCCTCCTGGCGGTGGACGAGGCGCACTGCATCAGCGAGTGGGGCCACGACTTCCGGCCGAGCTACCTGCGCGTGAAGCAGGTGCGCCAGCGGCTCGGCGCGCCGCCGACCGTGGCGCTCACGGCCACCGCCACGCCGGAGGTGCGCGAGGACATCGCGCGCCAGCTCGCGCTCGAGGACCCGGCGCTCGTGCTCACGGGGTTCGACCGCACGAACCTGACCTACCACGTGATCCCCACGAAGAACGACGCCGCGAAGGACGCGACGCTCGTCTCGCTGCTGCGCGCCCCCGAGCACGAGGGTGTGGCGATCGTCTACGCGAGCACGCGCAAGACGGTCGAGCGGATCGCGGGGATGCTGCAGGATTCCCGGATCGACGCCGTCGCGTACCATGCGGGGCTCGACGACGCGCACCGCGCGGAGGTGCAGGACGCGTTCATGACGGAGCGTGCGCGCGTGATCGTCGCGACCAACGCGTTCGGGATGGGGATCGACAAGGCGAACGTGCGGCTCGTGGTGCACCACGCGATGCCCGGCACGCTCGAGGCGTACTACCAGGAGGCCGGGCGCGCGGGGCGCGACGGCGCACCGGCGACGGCGATCCTCCTGCACGCCTTCCCCGACCGCTTCATGCACGAGTTCTTCATCAAGGGCGCGCTCCCGGAGCGTGAGACGGTCGAGGCGGTGCACGCGGCCTGCCGCCGGCTCGCGGACCGCGACGGGCTCATCTCGGAGTCCGCGGCGGAGATCGCGGCGGAGGCCAAGGGGAAGGTGAGCGACCGCGAGGCGGACTCCGCGCTCCGGATCCTCGCGCGCGGCGGCGTGCTCGGCGTGGCCGACGCGTCGCGCACGCAGGCGCACGTGCGGCTGCTGGCCACGCCGGAGCGGCTCCGCGAGGAGCTCGACCCCGCCGAGCACGGGATGGAGCTCGAGCTGCTGCGCTCCCTCTGGCGCCGCGCGGGGGAGCGGCTGCACGAGGGCGTGATCGCCAACCTCGACGCGCTACCCCCGGGGCTCGGGGGCGCGTCGGGCGCGACGGCGTTGCTCGACGCGCTGCAGGGCCGGCAGCTGGTCGTCTGGCGGCGGCTGGGGGAGGGGATCTCGCTCACCGATCCGAAGCGGCCGCTCACGGGGTTCCCCGTCGACTGGGATGGGCTCGACCGCCGGCGGCGCAGCGAGACCGGGAAGCTCGACCGCATGCAGAAGTACGCGTACACCGACCAGTGCCGGCGCGCGTTCGTGCTCCGCTACTTCGGCGACCCCGCGGCGCGCTCGCGTTGCGACGGGTGCGACAACTGCCTGGGGATCAAGCACGAGGCGAAGGCCGGCGCTCCCCGCGGCAAGGCCGCGCGGCGGCCGCGCGCGACGGCCGCGGGGCCGACCTCGGCGCCCCTCTCCCGCGAGGAGATCGCGCTGATGGACGCGCTGCGCGCCCGCCGTGCGGAACTCGCGAAGGACGAAGAGGTCCCCGCCTACGTCGTCTTCCCGGACAAGACGCTCCGGGAGATCGCGCGCGCACGCCCGTCCACGCTCGAGGCGCTCGGGCGCGTGCACGGCGTCGGCCCCACGCGCCTCGACCGCTACGGCAAGGCGCTGCTCAGCGTCGTCGCCGAGCACTGAGCGGGGGCGCGCGCCCTCAGTTCCCGCGCGGCTGGCAGCGGTCGATCACGTTGCGCTTGAACTGCCGGGGATCGGTGAGGATCGGCCAGAGCTCGTCGAGCCACTTCTTCGAGTCCGCGAGCTTCTTGGGGTCGAGGCCGGCGATCGGCTGCGCCCAGATGGAGTCCACCGCCGCGCGGCGCGAGAGGTAGTGCTCGACCGTCGGCGCCCACTGCTCCGCCGTCTTGCAGGGACCGCGGTGGAGCCGGTCCCGCACCGTCCGGATCCCGAGGTTCGCCTGCGGGAAGGAGTAGCGCGCGTTCACCGCGCCCGACCAGTCGAAGTCGTACGCGACGGGGACGTACTGCCGCTCCGGGGTCTGGAAGAGCGTGATGTTGTGCAGCGCGGAGAGGGACCAGTCGGTGTTGCCGATCCAGAACTCGAAGATCGAGAGCCGGTCGAGGGCGGGCTGGACCACGTCGGCGAAGAGCGCGCCCTTCTGTTCCACCAGCTCGAGCCCGTGCTGATCCGCCACCTCGTCCTCGATCTCGAGGAAGAACGCGCTCACCGTGATCGGCTTCACGCGGTCGGTGGAGTCGCGGTACGTGATGGTCGCCAGCCGCGTGCGGTGATGCACGGAGTCGATCGCCGCATAGGTCTGGTAGACGAGGTACTCCAGGAAGACGTACTGCTGGTACTCCTCCCGCTCCGGCCGGCAGGGCGTGGTGATCTTGAGGCGCGGGTTCCCCTGCAGGATCGAGCTGTCGCGGACCGACCGCTCGGCCTTCAGGAAGAGGGGCGGGAAGGAGCAGTTCCGCGACTGGCGGCGGAAGTGGCCGCGCGCCCGGAGCTCCACAGGGAGCCTCACCGTCGCGCCCGAGGCGTCCGTGTACTGCATCTCGGCGCCGAACCAGCGGAGCTCGGTCGAGTCGCGCTCGCGCACGAGGTCCCGCAGGTTGGTCGTGAGCGTGAGGGCGAGGGGCTCGCGCTCCTTGAAGAGCGGCTGCGCGGGGAGCTGGGCTCCCGCGAGCACGAGGATGAGGCCTGCGAGGATCGTGCGGGTCATCGCAACTCCACGCCGCGCAGCGGCGAATCGGGGATCGCGCCAAGGTCGTCGCTCACCACGCCGGGGGTGACCGTCGGGGCCAGCGAGACGCCGTACTCCAGCACGCGGATGTCGTTCTCGCGCACGCTCCCAAGGTACTTCCACTGCGCGAAGAGCGAGACGAAGAGCGGCTCGCAGACCGCGCGGGCGAGCTCGGGGTCCACCGTCCTGATGCGCAGCATCCGCTCGTACTCCGGGTGCTCGGCGAGCTCCGCGTCCTTCTTCTTGACCTCCGGGTCGTTCCGCATGCGCCGGCGCCAGGCCCGGTCGGCGAGCGCCTCGAGCTGGTCGGGCGACATGTCGGCCAGCACCTCCTCGTCGATGCGGGCGAGGAACATCCCGGTGCGGTTGTGCTCCTCGAGGGCCTTCTCCAGTCGCCGCTCCGCCGTCTTCCCCTCGAGCGCCACCGGCTGGCCGAAGTCGGTCCACCAGAGGAAGAGCATCAGCACGTTGAAGCCGATCGAGATCACCCAGGAGACCGCCGGGCTCACCGCCGCCGCCATGCCGATGCCGATCACCACGAAGATGCCGGCGGCGTCCTTGCTGTCGTCGAGGTTCGTCCGGAAGCGCACCGCCGCGACGATGCCGCCGAGCGAGAAGGCGAGTGCGAGCGAGTACTTCACCAGCACCACGATCCCCGCCGCCACCACCGGCAGGATCAGGTAGGTCTGCACCACCGACTGCTGGAACCCCTTCTTGCGGCGCGTGAGCGTGTAGATCCACGCGACGGGGAGTGCGGTCGCGAACGCCGTGAGCATCGCGATCGCGGCGGCGAGTCCCGTGGGCGTCTGCACCGGCGCGGAGGGCGCGCCGGGCATCCCGCCCACGAGCTCGCCGAGCGTCTCGCCGCCGAGGACACCGAGGCTGGTGTCCGCGTAGGTGCGGAGCGCGTAGGCCACGCCCAGCGCGACGACGTAGTACAGCACCGTGCGGAGGACGATGTTGCGCCAGAGCGGATGATCGGAGAGCGAGGCCATGGGGACCGGAGAGGGCGGGCCGACGGATGGACGGCGGGAAGGTGCCGCCGGAGGTCTCGCTCGGCAACTGCATCGGCAACTGCACGGGAATCGGCCCACGGGGTATCTTGAGGCGTTCCCCTCACCCCTCCGGATCATGCATCGACTCCGATCCCTCGTCGTCGTGGTGTTCGGGCTGGCGGCGTGCGCGCCCGCGCAGGCGCCCGCCCAGGCGACCGCCCGACCGGCCGCCCCCGCTCCGGCGGCCGACGCGGCGCGCCCCGCGACCGCGCGCCCGTCGCTGCTGGTCTTCGTCACCATCGACCAGCTCCGGCCGGACTACCTCGATCGCTGGTACGCCCAGCTGACCGGGGGACTCCGGCGATTGATGGACCAGGGGGCGTACTACCCGCGCGGCGTGCACGACCACGCGATCACCGAGACGGCGCCGGGCCACGCGGCCACGCTCTCCGGCCGGTTCCCGTACTCCACCGGGATCGCGAGCAACATCGCGGGCGTGAATACGCCCGACGCCCCGCTCGTGGGTGCGACGGGTGAGGGGGCGTCGCCCTACCGCTTCACCGGCACGACGATGGCCGACTGGATGACGGCGGCCGATCCGCGCACGCGCGTGCTCTCCGTCTCGCGGAAGGACCGCGGCGCGATCCTGCCGATCGGTCGCGGGAAGTTCCCGGTGTTCTGGTACGCCTCGTCGCAGGGGCGGTTCGTGACGAGCACCTGGTACGCGGACACGCTGCCCAGCTGGGTGCAGGCGTTCAACGCCGAGGAGCGCGTCGTGAACCGCTACGCGGGCCGCACCTGGGACCTGCTCGGTCCGCCGGAGGCGTATCCGGAGCCCGACTCCGTGCCCGGGGAGGGGGCGGGGCGCGACTTCCTCTTCCCGCATCGCCTCTCGGAGGACACGGCGCGGGCGCGCGCGGCGATCATCGTGTACCCGTTCATGGACGAGCTCACGCTCGACTTCGCCTGGCGCGGCGTGCGGACGCTCGACCTCGGCGCCGGACCCGCCACCGACCTGCTCGCGGTCTCGTTCTCCACGACGGACGCGGTCGGCCACCGGTACGGGCCGGACTCGCGCGAGATGCACGACCAGGTGCTCCGGCTCGACCGGCTGCTCGGTGCCTTCCTCGATTCGCTCGTGGCGCTGCGGGGGGCGGAGAACGTGGTCCTCGCCCTCACGTCGGACCACGGTGTCGCGCCCAGCCCCGAGATCAAGTCGTCGTGGGGGGACAACTCCAAGGCGCGCCGCGTGATGGCCGCGGACTTCACGGCGGCGCTCACCGCGACGGCGCCGCGCGTGGCGCGGGCCAAGCTCGATCCCGCGCTCTTCTCCTTCGACGGCCAGACGCTCGAGGTGGACCGGAGCAAGGCGGGCGGCAAGCAGCGGGAACTGCTCGACGTGGCGCGGACGTTCGCGGCGGAGGCCCGGCGCGTGCCGAACGTCGCGCGGGTGGACGTGATCGACGACCTGGCGCGTGCCGACACGGTGAAGGACGCGACCGCCCGTCGCTGGCTGCACATGTTCCGGCCCGGTGGGGACGTGCTGGTCGCGATCACGCTGGACCAGTTCTCGATCTTCGGCACCGCCAACGTCGCCACGCACGGTTCGCCGTACGACTACGACGCGCGCGTCCCCGTGGTCTTCTGGGGCGCGGGCATCGCGCCGGCCCGCCACACGGAGGAGGCACGGGTGGTGGACATGGCGCCCACGCTCGCCGAACTCCTCGGGGTGAAGCCCCTCGAGCGGCTCGACGGCCGCGTGCTCCGTTCGGCGCTGGCGGTGCCGCGTCCTTAGATTGCGTGCATCGCCGGACCGCGAAGGGAGAGGCCGTACCTCCCCTCTCACATCTCCCTTCTCCCATCTGCCTGCCTGATGCACGACTCGATCTATTTCCAGGAACACCATCTCGCCACGCGTGAGATGGTCCGTGCCTTCGCACTCGCCGAGGTCGCGCCGGTGGCGCGCGCGTTCGACGACTCCCAGGAGTTCCCGTGGGAGAACGTCAAGAAGATGGCCGACCTGGGGCTGCTCGGCATCCCGTGGCCCGAGGAGCTGGGTGGCGCCGGGCTCGACACCATCAGCTTCATCATCGCCATCGAGGAACTGGCCCGCGTCTGCGCCTCGCACTCCATCACCATCTCCGCGCACACCACGCTCGGCACCTCGCCGATCGTGAACTTCGGCACCGAGGCGCAGAAGAAGCGCTTCGTGCCCAAGCTGGCCAGCGGCAAGGTGCTCGGCGGCTTCGGCCTCACCGAGCCGGGCGCGGGCTCCGACGCCGGCGGTACCCAGACCACGGCCGTCAAGAAGGGGAGCCACTACGTCCTCAACGGGACCAAGCGCTTCATCACGCACGCAGGGGTCGGCGAGGTCTTCGTCATCACCGCGGTGACCGAGCCGGGCGCGGGCACGCGCGGCATCTCGAGCTTCATCCTCACCAAGGACAGCTGCGACCTGGAGCGCGTGAAGACGCTCGGCATCGGCCACGATCCCGAGCTCAAGGCCATGAAGGGGTTCCGCTCCGGGAAGAAGGAGGACAAGCTCGGCTGGCGCGCGTCGGACACGCGCGAGCTCATCCTCGAGGACGTCGAGGTCCCGGCGGAGAACCTGCTGGGCGAGGAGGGGAACGGCTTCGTGAACTTCATGAAGACGCTCGACGCGGGGCGGATCGGCATCGCCTCGCTCTCGCTCGGCCTCGCGCAGGGGGCGTTCGACGAGGCGCTGCGCTACACCTCCGAGCGGAAGCAGTTCGGCAAGGCCATCGCCGAGTTCCAGGGCGTGAACTTCCAGCTCTCGGACATGGCCACGGAGCTCGAGGCGGGGCGGCACCTGGTGTACCACGCGGCCTGGCTCGCCCAGAACGGGCACCCGTACAGCAAGGAGGCCGCCATGGCGAAGCTCTTCTGCTCCGAGATGGCCATGCGGGCCACGATCACGGCCATCCAGCTGCACGGGGGGTATGGCTACACCAAGGACTATCCCGTGGAACGCATGATGCGGGACGCCAAGATCGGGGAGATCGGGGAAGGGACCTCCGAGATCCAGCGGATGGTCATCGCCCGTCACCTTTTGAAGGGCCTGTCCGTCTGAAGGGCATGGGGCTGCCCCGTTGCGCGACCGCGGGACGGTCGGTACCCATATAGCAGTCTACTTGCGACGCCCCGGAGCCTCGGGGCGTCTTGTCTGCCGGCCCGTGCGGGCCGGCATCTCTCGTGACCGGCACGACCAGACCATGGATCGCACGCAACGCCGACTCTTCCCGAGCGTCCTGACCGCCCTCGCGGGTGGTGCAGGGATGTCGCATCGGGCGGCCCGCGCGTGGACGATCCGGTGCGGGGACGGGGGCTCATCAGCCGTGGGCAACGATGAAGCGCGAGATCCTGATCAGTGCGACGCAGCGGGAAGTGCGCGTCGCGATCATCGAGGACGACCAGCTCGTTGAGTTGAAGGTCGACCGTCCGGAGAACAAGCGGATGGTCGGCGACATCTATCTCGGGAAGGTCGAGGCGGTGCTGCCCGGTATCCAGGCGGCGTTCGTGAACATCGGCACCGAGAAGAGCGCGTTCCTCCACAACGCCGACCTCGTGTACGACGAGGACGGGGATGAGGATGACGACGAGGAGGGCGAGGAGGACGACGCCCCCGAGGACGCGCCTGACGTGCCCGACGTCGCCGAGGTGAACGGGGCCGAGTCGCCCTACGCGCCCGCCCCGGGGGCCGCGACCGCGCCCGCGAAGAAGCAGGCGAAACGGAACGGCGGCCGCCGCCGGCGCGCCGAGCCCCCGGCGATCGAGAGCGTGCTCAAGCGCGGCCAGTCGATCATCGTGCAGGTCAGCAAGGAGCCCATCTCCACCAAGGGTCCGCGCGTGACGGCGCAGGTCTCCCTCGCCGGGCGCTTCCTGGTCTACATGCCCTTCGCCGCGCGCGTGGGCGTGAGCCGGAAGATCGGCGAGCGCGCCGAGCGGCAGCGTCTCCGCGAGCAGGTGCAGAAGGTGCTCCCCAAGGACTCGGGGGGCGTGATCGTCCGCACCGTCGGCGAGGACGTGACGCAGGAGACCTTCACGCGCGAGCTGAACACGCTGATCGCGCAGTGGGGGCGCATCAACAAGAAGACCAAGTTCGTCGGGAACCCGCCCAAGCTCCTCCACCGCGAGACCTCGCTCACGCGCGGGATCATCCGGGACCTCTTCTCCACGAAGGTCGACAGCCTCACGGTGGACTCCAAGCAGGTCTACAACGAGATCGTCGAGTACCTGAAGGGGATCGCGCCGGAGCTCATCGACCGCGTCCACCTGTACGAGGAGAAGGCGGGGCTCTTCGACAAGGCGGGGATCGAGACGGAGATCCGCGACCTCTTCAAGCGCCGCTGCGACCTCCCGAGCGGGGGGTACCTCATCATCGAGCCCACGGAGGCCCTGGTCTCGATCGACGTGAACTCCGGGCGCTTCACCGGCAAGAAGGACCCCGAGAAGACGGTCACCAAGACCAACATCGAGGCGGCGCGCGAGATCGCCCGCCAGCTGCGGCTCCGCGACGTCGGCGGGATCATCGTCTGCGACTTCATCGACATGGAGACGAAGGCGAACCGCGACCGCGTGCTCCAGGAGCTGCGGACGCACCTCGGGCGGGACCGCGCGCGCACCAAGGCGTTCGCCGTGAGCGACCTGGGGCTGGTGGAGATGACGCGGCAGCGCGTCCGCCAGAGCCACCTGCACGCGATGACCGAGGCCTGCCCCACCTGCGCGGGGACGGGGCGGGTCTTCACCGCGGAGACGATCGTGCGCCGCATGGAGCGCGCCGTGCGGCGCCTCGCGAGCGACGGCCGCCGCGACGGGATCATCATCAAGCTCCACCCGGACACGGTCATGTACGTGCTCGAGGAGGAGAAGGACCTCGTGAAGAAGCTGGAGAAGTCCGTGGGATTCTCGCTCGAGATGCGCGACGATCCGCTCCTCAAGCCGGACGAGTTCAAGCTCGTGGTGAAGGGCGCCGGGCGCGACATCACCAGCCAGTACGCGGTGGCCTGATGCGTCCCCTGGCCCTCCTCCTGCTCATCCCGCTCCTCGCCTGCGACGTCGTGCGGGCGCCGGAGGGGAGCGGCGAGGGCTCGGGACTGGTGCGCACGGTCAGTGCGGGCGCGGCGAACGCGGCGGCGGCCGCGGACGGGCGCGTGGCGTTCGTCGTCCCCGACCTCGCGGATGTCCCGCCCGGCGAGATCGGCGTCGCCGTGCGCCGGGGGCGGGCACTCCTCGAGCACACCCGCGACTCCCTGCCGCAGTTCGTCGGCAACGGGCTGCGCTGCACCAGCTGCCACCTGGATGGCGGCACCCGCCGGAACGTGATGTCCTGGGTGGGGGTGTACGCGCGCTTCCCGCAGTACCGCAGCCGGTCGGGCGCGGTGATCGACCTCGAGGAGCGGATCGGCGACTGCTTCGAGCGGAGCCTGAACGGGAAGTCCCCTGCGTACGACTCGCGGGAGATGCGCGACATGATCGCGTACATGGCGTGGCTCTCGCGCGGGACACCCGTGGGGCGCGAGACCGAGGGGCAGGGGCTCCCGCCCCTTGCGCCCGTCAAGCCCGACACGGCGGCGGGGCGTCGCACCTTCCTCGCCGAGTGTGCACGCTGCCACGGGGAGGACGGACAGGGGCTGATCCCGCCCGCCACGCCGCTCTGGGGGCCTCGGAGCTACAACATCGGGGCGGGGATGGCCCGCCTCAGGACCGCGGCGGCGTTCATCCGCGCGGGGATGCCCTATGACCGTCCGAACACGCTCACGCCGCAGCAGGCGTACGACGTGGCGGCCTACATGAACGGGCACGCGCGGCCCGACTTCAAGGGAAAGGAGAAGGACTGGCCGAACGGCGACCCGCCGCCGGACGTCGCCTACCAGACGACCGCCCGGCGCAGGTAGCGGCCCCCGGGCGACGGGCACTCCCAAACGCCCCAACGGCAACCACTTGACCCGACTCCGGAGTGCGGGTATCTTCAGTGGCTCCTACAGAAAACCGCACTCCGAGAGAAGTTCACCATGTCGTACGCAATCTTCCGCTCCGGCGGCAAGCAGTTCCGCGCCGAGAAGGGCACCACGCTCAGGCTGCCGACCCTCCCCGGGGACGCCGGCGCCACCGTGGAGTTCAATGACGTCCTCCTCGGCTCCGACGGGTCGAACGTGAAGGTCGGCGTGCCGACCATCAAGGGCGCGTCCGTCACCGCCGAGATCGTGAAGCACGGCCTCGGGGACAAGATCGTCGTCTTCAAGTTCAAGCGCCGGAAGAACTACTCCAAGAAGCAGGGACACCGGCAGGGCTTCACCGAAGTCCGCATCCGCGACATCACCCTCGGCTGACCGAGGAGATCCCATCCCATGGCACACAAGAAAGGCGTAGGCTCCTCCCGCAACGGGCGCGACTCCAACCCGCAGTACCGCGGCGTCAAGAAGTTCGGCGGTGAGCGCGTGATCCCGGGGAACATCATCCTCCGGCAGTGCGGCACGAAGTGGCATCCCGGCAACAACGTCGGGCTGGGCACCGACTACACCATCTACTCGCTCATCGAGGGCGTGGTGAAGTTCGAGCACAAGTCCAAGACCCGCTTCAAGGTCTCCGTGTATCCGGAAGCGGCGACGGCGTAACGCCGCTCGCCCCAGGAATCGCGACGCCCCGCCGGCCCAGCCGGCGGGGCGTTCTCGTTCCCCGAAACCTTGGCGGCATGTGGGCGTAGGATAGGGCATACCGGAGGCAGTCATGAGCCTGTTCGACCAGCTGGAGAAGGAGCTCGACCGCGCGGGAGAGGCCGCCAAGCAGGCCCTCGACGAGGGGCGGCTCCGCCTGGACCTGCACCGGGTCCGCCGACGCGCCGATGAGGCCGCGTCCGCGCTGGGGTTCGCGGTGCACCGCGCGCGCCGCGAAGGGCGCGAGCTCGACGCCGAGACGCTCGCGCGGCTCGACGGCGCGCTGGCCGAGCACACCAAGGAGGCCGCGCGGATCGAGGCCGAGCTCGCGTCAATCCGCACGGAGCGCCGCGCACACGGGTGGCGGTGCTGGGACGACCGGGAGACGAGCGAGGCCGGGGCCGCGAGCGGCACCGGCCCCGAGGAGAAGCCCGCCGGGACCCCGGCGAGCTGACCCTCACCCCGCGCCGGCGTTCAGGGCCTCGTGTACGCCGGCGGCAGGGTCAGGTAGCGCTGCAGCAGCTGTTGCTGGCGGCTGAGCGTGGTGAAGGTGCGGCCGCGCACGAACACCTCCTCCGCCACGGACTCGAACTCGAACGGGTCGCCGCTCCAGACCACCACGTTCGCATCGCGTCCCGGCGCGAGTGAGCCCACCTGGCCCGCGACGCCGAGCACCTCGGCGGGGGTCAGCGTGATCGCGCGGAGCGCGTCGTCCCAGGACATCCCGTAGGCCACGGCGTTCCCGGCCTCCTGCCGGATGTTCCGCACGTTGTACGACTCGGGATCCCCCGGCCCATTGCCCACGAGCACCACCGTGACGCCCGCCGCGCGCAGCATGGCGGCATTCTCCTGCCGCTGCCCCAGCGCGTCGAAGCTGCCGGGGATGTTGTTCATCGCCCCCGTGAGCACGGGGACGCCAGCGGCGGCGATCCGGTCGGCGACCATCCATGCCTCGGCGCCCCCTGCGATCCAGAGCTTGAGCTTGTACTCCGCGGCGAACGCGAGCGCCGCGAGGATGTCCGACGAGCGGTCCACCGTGAGCACCAGCGGCAGCTGCCCGCTGACCACCGGGATCAGCGCCTCGAGGTCGGCGCGCGACGCGGCGAGGGTGCGGGTGTTCCCGCTCTCGTACGCCGCGCGTCGCGCCTGGTACGCCTTCACGTCGTCGAGCAGGGTGCGCCAGCGTGCCCAGAACTCGGCGCGGGCATTGGTCTCGCCGCTGGAGGGGTCGGCGAAGCTGCCCACCATCGCGGTCGGTGCCTTCCGGACCATCGCGTCCGCGGTGGCGGCCTCCACGAGGTCGATCACCGCCGCGCGCCCGCCGATCATCCCGCCGCCCGGGGCGACGAGCACGGAGGTCACGCCCTCCTGGCGCGCGGGCGCGAAGAGGGTGCTGGCGGGATTGATCCCGCGCCAGGCGTCGAACGCCGCGGCGATCCCCTTCTCGCCGCGCGCCGAGACGTCGTTGTAGCCACCGGAGAACTGGGGGCTGCCGGCCTCGGCGAGGCCGAGCGTGGTCGCGCTGTTGATGAACCCCGGCGTGACCCACTTCCCGCGCGCGTCGATCCGGCGCGCGTCGGCGGGCACGGCGACGTCCGCGCCCACGGCCACGATCCGTCCATCACGGATCAGCACCGTGCCGTTCTCGATCCTCGGGCCGCTCACGGGATAGACCGTGCCACCGGTGATCGCGATGACCTGCGCGCCCGCGCCGCTCGCGAGGAGTCCGGCCGTCGCGCCGAGCGCCGCCAGGCGCCACATCGTGGGGATGCGCATCAGCGGCTCCCTCCCTGCGTCGGCACGTAGCCGAGTTCGAAGTCGGTGCGCCAGCGCTGCGTGGTGTCGAGGCGGTCGAAGAGCATCGCCCCGTCCACCCACACCTTCTCGGTGCGCGCGTAGACGCTGAAGGGGTTGGCGGACCAGAGCACCAGGTCGGCCGCCTTGCCGACCTCGAGCGTGCCCGTCCGGTCGTCGATCCCGAGCGCCCAGGCCGGGTTGATCGTGATCCAGCGGATCGCGTCCTCCTCCGTGACCGCGAGGCCAGCGACGTGCGCGGCCGCGAGCGACTTGGCGGCCTCCTGGTTCAGGCGCTGCGAGTACGAGGGGTCGTCCGAGTGGACGATGGTGCGCGCGCCGGCCACGTGCGTGAGGCCGACGTTCGCCTTGATGGCGTCCAGCGCCTCCATCTTGAAGCCCCCCCAGTCCGACCAGATGGACGCGGAGATGTTCTCGCGCGCCAGGACGTCGGCGATCTTGTACGCCTCCACGCCATGGTGGAAGGAGCGGATCCTGTAGCCGAACTCCTTGGCGATGTCGATCATCTGCATCATCTCGTCCGCCTGGTAGCAGTGGTTGTGGACGAGGATGTTGCCGCGCAGCACGTCGGCGAGGGTCTCGAGCCCGAGGTCACGCCCGGGGGGATCGCCCTCCGGCTTGGCGAGCCACTTGTCCCACCGCCGGCGGTAGTCGTCGGCCTGGATCCACGCGGCGCGATACCCGGCGACGTTGGCCATGCGGGTGGAGGGCCCGCGGTTGGCGTAGACGCGCTTGGGGTTCTCGCCGCAGGCCATCTTGAGCCCGTGGGGGGCGCCGGGGAACTTCATGCCCTGCACGGAGCGCGAGGGCACGACCTTGAGCGTGACGCTGCGCCCGCCGATGAGGTTCGCGGAGCCCGGGAGCACCTGCACGGTGGTGGTGCCGCCGGCGAGGTTGCGCGGGAACTGCGGGTCCTGCGGCCAGACGGAGTGCTCGGCCCAGACGTGCGCCGTGACCGGGGCCGTGGCCTCGTTGCCGTCGTTGTGGGCCGCCGTCCCCGGGGCGGGATAGACGCCGAGGTGGGAGTGCGTGTCGATGAGCCCGGGCGTGACGTACTTCCCGGCGCCGTCGATCACGATCGCGTCGGCGGGGGCGGTGACCGAGGCGCCGATCGCCGCGACCTTCCCGTTCTGCATGAGGACGGCGCCGTTCCGGATCAGCGGGCCCGCCGCCGTGAAGATGTTGACGTTGCGGATCAGCGTGGTGCGCGACGGGAAGGGCGCGTAGGTGCTGGCGAAGGGGTCGGCCAGCGGCTTGGACGTGGCACCGGCGACCAGGGGCGCGGCGGGGGGCGCGGCAGGGGCCGCGGCCACCGGCGGAGGCTGGGTCGGGACGGGCGCCTGTGCGGCGGGTGCCGCCGCGCAGCCCGCCGCGGCGAGCGTCAGGAGGAGACGAGTGGGGCGCATCGGACGGGCCATCCTCGAGGGTGCGGGAAGGGGCGAGCGCGCCGGCGCGGGCCGGCGGGCGACGATGGTGCGGTGGGGGACGGAGAACGTACGGCGCGGCGTGCCACCGCGCGAGCCTGCACGGGCTGGCGCGGGAGTCAGCGCGCGAGCGTCGTCCGCGCGAGGGCCACGTCGTCGGTGCAGAGCCCATCGACGCCGATCGCCGCGAAGCGGGTCATCACGCCGGGGTCGTTCACCGTCCATGCGATCACGCGCTTCCCGGCGGCGTGCGCCGCGGTCACGAGCTCCTCGTCCACGTACTCCCAGTGCCGCCAGAGGTCCCGGGCGTCGACCGCCACCGCCGCGGCGAGGGGCTCCACGGGGTAGCTCACCTCGAGCACGCCGCGCGGCACGTCCGCCGCCGTGCGCCGGGCCTCGGCGATCAGTCGGTGGTCGAAGGCGTGCACCGCCGAGCGCTCCCGTGCGGCGCCGGGGCGCCGGAGGAGGGCCAGTGTGCCGGCCGCGGTGTCGCGGCCCTTGAGTTCGCAGTAGAGTCCAAGGCGGTCCCCGACCGCGTCGATGACCGCGGCCAGCGTGGGGATCGGCTCGCCCCGGACGCGCAGGGGGTCGAGCCGTGCCGACGTGACGTCGGTGATGGGCCGGCCGTCCGCCAGCACGGGGTCGTGGTGTACCACGATCACGCCGTCCGCCGTGCGGTGCACGTCGAGCTCCACGGCGTCGGCGCCGAGTTCCGCGGCCCGCCGGAAGGCGGCCAGGGAGTTCTCGGGGCGCTCCCGGCTTGCCCCGCGGTGGGCGATGATCTGGGGGGCGGTCACGGCCGTATTCTACGTGGGATTAACGCCTGACGCCTGCCGGCGTCTCATCGGGTGAGTGCATGGGAGAACCGAGCGCCAAGACCGTCGACGCGACCGACGCGGAGTTGATCGCCCGCTGGCAACGGGGCGACCAGCGGGCGGCGGCGGCATTGGTGGAGCGGCACTCCCGGCCCCTGGCCCGCTTCGCGGCGATCCTCGGGGAGCGGGAGCAGGTGGAGGAGCTGGTGCAGGACACCTTCGTGCGGGCCTTCGGGGCGCTGGACACGTTCCGCTCCGACAGTTCGCTCAGGACCTGGCTCTTCACCATCTGCAAGCGCCTCCTGCTGGACCGACGACGGAGCGAACGACGACGGAAGGACCAGGTGGAGCTGGACGAGGGGCACGCGGTGGTGGAGTATGACGCATTGGACGGGATGGTCGGGGAGGAGACGGCCCAGCGGGTGCGGGACGGGATGGAGCGGCTCTCCCCGCTGCAGCGCGAGGTGTTCACGCTGCGGGTGTCCGAGGGGATGCCGTACGGCGAGATCGCCGAGGTGGTGGGGAGTACGGAGGGCGCGTGCCGGGTGCACTACCACAACGCGATCAAGAGCATCAAGGAGTACCTGAGCGATGACTGACTGCCTGAACGAGGAGATGCGGGACCGACTGCCCCTGCTGGGATCCGACGCGCTGGACGCGTCTGAGACGGCGGCGGTGCGGGTGCATCTCGCCGGCTGTGCGGCCTGCCGCGAAGAGCTGCGGGCGGTCGAGTTCTCGCGCGCGGTGATCACCGCCGCGGCGCCCCGGGTGGATGTCGGGGCGATCGTCGCGGCGCTGCCGGCGCCTCGCCTGCGCGTGGTCGCGGGGTCGGGCACCGGCGCTCGCGCGGCGCGTCAAGGCGGGTTCCGACGCTCGCGGTCGTACCTCGCGGCCGCGGCTTCCCTGCTCATCGTCGCCTCGCTCGCGTCGCCACTGCTGACGGGAGTGTTCCGGGAGTCGCCCCCCGTCGGGGTGCCCGACACGAGCCTCACCATGACCGGTCCGGAGTCTCCGGTGGCCCCGCCGCCCGCGATCCCGTCGACGCCGGTCGCGGCCGCTCCCGGCCTCGCGGTGGAGGGGGGGCTCTCCGACCTGAGCGACGACGCGCTGAGCGCGCTGCTCGCCGAACTCGACGCGATCGAGGCGACGGTGGCGACCGAACCCGTCACGCTGCGTCGGGCGATCGTCGAGACGCCGGGGGAATCGCGATGAGCCAGTCCACCCGATGGATCATGGCGGCGGCCGGCCTCGTGGTGCTGCTGGCGGCACCCGGCCTCGGTGCCCAGGGGCGAGTCCAGGCGCGCCAGCAGGTGGCGCCGGGCCAGAGCGCCGAGCGCGACTCGCTCGAGGCGCGGGTGCGGGTGCGGATGGGGCAGGTGCTCCGCAACCAGCTCGGGCTCAGCGACATGCAGATGCGGCAGTTGATGTTGATGAACCGACGCTTCGAGGGGCAGAAGCAGCAGCTATTCCTGCGGGAGCGCGAGGTGCGGATGGGGTTGCGCGACGAGCTCGCCTCAGGCGACACCACGCGGAATGCGCAGGTGGCCGCACTCCTCGACCGGATGCTCGAGGTCCAGCGCGAGCGCATGGCGCTGCTCGAGGCGGAGCAGAAGGAACTGGCGACCTTCCTCACACCGATCCAGCGCGCGCGCTACTTCGGCGTGGAGGAGCAGATCCGGCGCCGGCTCGAGGAGCTCCGGGACCAGGGTACGCGGGCGCGGGACGCGCGGCTCCGGCAGCAGCCGCCGCCGGCGCGTCGGCCGCCGGCTGCCGGCGCACGGCGGCCACCTCCGGGCTGAGTCTCCTTCAAACCGTCCCGCGCGCGCGTTAGCTTCCGCCGTGCGCCCGGATGGCGGAACCGGCAGACGCAGGGGACTCAAAATCCCCCGAGGGCAACCTCTTGTGGGTTCGATTCCCACTCCGGGCACTGCGTGGCGGTGAGCGACGGACTCAGTCGACTTGTCGCGATGAGCGAAGGCGGGCAGCTCGCGAGATGTTTCGCGCACGCGTCCGCCTTCGTCGCGTTCGTGATTGGAGTCGCCTCTGACGGCGGCGACCGCTGGATAAGCAGAACCCAGGGGCGATGATGGTCGCCAAGCGGATCCGCGACCATTGACGCCGGGACCTGCGGGCTCTCGTGGCTCGTCGACTACGATCGTCGCTTCTGGGCCCTACCATTGCGGCACGAAATCGTGCTTGCGCGGACCCGGTCCGCCACCCATAGTGTCCGTCCCTTCGGGCGAACGCTGCCCCCACCCACTTTCAACAGCCGCCGCGCGTGTCACTCAACTCTGCGCCGAAGCTCGCGCGGTTTTCGCGCACGGTGGACCTCGAACCGCCGACTCGGATCACCCCCGAGCTCGATCTACCGTCTCGGGCCTCGCAGCGGGTCCTCCGAGAGCTTCGGCGCCTCGCGCAGCACGTGGCGATCTCCGTCTGTCTCGTAGGGCCGAGCGGCACTGGCAAGTCGCTGTACGCGCGCGAGATTCATCGTCTCTCCCCGCGCCGCCATGGACCCTACGTCTATCTGAACCTCGCGGCCGTACCAAAGGGCCTCGTCTCGGCCGAGATTCGTGGTCATCAGCGCGGTGCCTTCACGGGCGCCATCGACCGCAGGGACGGCCGCGTGCTTCGGGCAAGCGGGGGGACCTTGGTGCTCGACGAGATCGCGAAGTCATCCAGGCACGCTCAGCACGAGCTGCTGCAGCTGTTCGATCGAGCGCCCATTACGTCTCTGGGCGGCGACCAAGAGATGGCCTTTGACGCCAGGCTGGTGGCTCTGTCAAGCCTTCCGCTGGCACAAGCGGTCAGCGCCGGATCGCTGATTCCGGACCTCTACGAACGGCTGAAGCCATTCGTTCTGGAAATCGCGCCGCTCAGTCAGCGACCTGAGGACGTTCCGGTCGTGTTCGAGGCCGCGATTCGACGACATGCTGCGAGTTTCGGCTACAGTGCGCCGCCTCACCTAGACGCTTCCCTGCTCAGCTACCTCCAGCTTCAGGAGTTCTCGGGCAATCATCGGGAGGTTGATGGAATCGCGCAGCGCGTACTCGCTTCCGCCGCGGGAGTCCCCGTACTGCTGACCTTACCCCCGAAAGTAGGCCTCGGTAGCATCGGAGGGTCCCAACCGGGCTGACGGCCCAAGGACCCCCATGCAGGCCAAGCGAAAGTACAGCGACGAACAGATCGTGGCGATCCTCTCGGAGCACGCCGGC
>WYBP01000020.1 GCA_011525845.1 Gemmatimonadaceae bacterium
GCGGCCTTCACGCTCGCCGCGATGTCGAGCACGCCCGCGAGCACGGCGGGCTGGTTGGCGATCACGCCCACGGAGTGGCCGCCGAGGTGCGCGAACCCGCAGAGGATGTTCTGGGCGAAGTCCCGGTGCACCTCGAGGAACTCACCGCCGTCCACGACGTGGCGGAGCACCTCGTGCATGTCGTACGGCTTGTTCGAGTTGTCGGGGATCAGGTCGAGCAGCGCCTCGTCGCGCCGGTCGCGCGGGTCGGTCGCCGCCCCGCGCGGGGGCGCATCGACGTTGTTGGAGGGGATGAAGCGCAGCAGCTGCCGGATGCCCTCCAGGCACTCGAGCTCCGAGCCGGCCGTGAAGTGCGAGACCCCCGACGTGGCCCCGTGGGTGTCGGCGCCGCCCAGCGCCTCCATGGTCACGTCCTCGTGCGTCACCGTCTTCACCACGTTCGGGCCGGTCACGAACATGTACGAGGTGCCGCGCACCATGTACACGAAGTCGGTGATGGCGGGCGAGTAGACCGCCCCGCCCGCGCAGGGACCGAGGATCGCGGAGATCTGCGGCACCACCCCGGAGGCGAGCGTGTTGCGGAGGAAGATGTCCGCGTAGCCGCCGAGGGAGACGACGCCCTCCTGGATGCGCGCCCCGCCGGAGTCGTTGAGCCCGATCACCGGTGCGCCGTTCTGGACGGCGAGGTCCATCACCTTGCAGATCTTGCTCGCGTGCGCCTCGGAGAGCGACCCGCCGAAGACGGTGAAGTCCTGCGAGAAGACGTAGACGATCCGCCCGTCGATCCGGCCGTAGCCGGTGACGACGCCGTCCCCGTACGGGCGCTGGTCGCCGAGGCCGAAGTCGTGCGACCGGTGGGTGACGAAGCGGTCCATCTCGACGAAGCTGCCGTCGTCGAGCAGCGCGTCCAGGCGCTCGCGCGCCGAGAGCTTCCCCTTGTCGTGCTGCGCCTTGAGGCGCGCCTCGCCGCCGCCCAGCTCCGATTCCGCACGACGGCGTTCCAGCAACTCCAGCTTCTCGCGCATGGACATGGCGCGAAAGGTAGCCGCGGACGACGGACAGTGACAGCCGCCCGGAGGCCCCCGGCTAGCGCACGCTGAACGCGTTCGAGTAGGCGAGGAGCGTCGTGTCGCCGTCGGAGAACGAGACGCGCACGCGGTGGATCCCCGTGGGGATGCCGAGCGGGACGTAGAACTCCTCCTCGACCTCGGAACCGCGCAGCAGCGGATAGAGCACGGGCGTGCAGAGCGCGAACGACTCCCACGCATCCACCCACCGGGCGCCGTCGAGCCGCTGGAGGCGGCCGCCCGAGCAGAGGTTGTAGCGCAGCTCGCGCGGCGCCCGATTCTCGAGGCGCAGCATGATCGATGCGCCCCGCTCGACACTCGCACTCGTCGCCCGCACCACGGGGAGGAGCTGGTCGGTCGGCTCCGTCGGGCCGTCGTCGCAGGCGGCGGCCGCGAGGGCGGCGAGGGTCAGGGCGAGCAGCGCGCGCGTCGGTGCGATCATGCGGGGGATCCTCCGCCCTGAGATACCCGCGGAGGCGCCGGAGGTGTCACCGCACGCGCGATCGCGCACGGGGCACGGCCGGACACACGACGCCCCGGCCGAGCCAGGCTCGACCGGGGCGTCGCGGACAGGGTGCCGACGCGACTACTCGTCGTCCTCGATCTCGTCCGGGATCTCCACGACCTCATCCTCGGTGTGCACCTTGGACGGCTCCGCCGGGCGCTCCTGCCCCTCGGGGATGTCCACGACGCCGAGCACGATGCGGCGGTGGATCGGGTCCACCTCGAGGATGCGGACGTTCATCGCCATCCCTTCCCACGCGACGTCGGCCGGGCTCTGCACCTCGGTGCCGGTGACGTTCAGGTGGGAGATCGGCACGAAGCCCTCGATGTCGTTGCCGACGTCGACCACCACGCCCTTGTCCATCAGGCGGGCGACCTTGCCCGGGAGCTCGGTGCCGACCGGGTAGGTCTCACCGATGCGGAGCCAGGGATCCTCGGAGGCCTGCTTGAGGCCGAGCGAGATGCGCTTGTTGTCGGAATCGATGTTGAGGATCACGACGTCCACGCTGTCGCCCTTCTTCACCACTTCCGACGGGTGCTGGACGCGCTTGGTCCAGCTCATGTCGGAGATGTGGATCAGGCCGTCGATGCCCGGCTCGATCTCCACGAAGGCGCCGAACGAGGTGAGGTTGCGGACCTTGCCGTTGAGGCGCGTGCCGACCGGGTACTTGAGCGGCAGCGACATCCAGGGATCCTGCTCGGTCTGCTTCATGCCGAGCGAGATCTTCTCCTCGGCCGGATCGACCTTGAGCACCACCGCCTCGATCGTCTCGCCGATGCTGACGAGCTTCGAGGGGTGCCGGACGTTGCGCGTCCAGCTCATCTCGGAGATGTGCACCAGCCCCTCGATGCCGGGCTGCAGCTCGATGAAGGCGCCGTAGTTCGTGATGGAGACGACCTTCCCCGAGATGCGCGTGCCGACCGGGAACTTCTCGGCGACGTCCTTCCACGGGTAGGCCTGGAGCTGCTTGAGGCCGAGCGAGATGCGCTCGCGCTCCCAGTCGATGTCGAGGACCTTGATCTCGAGCTCCGCCCCGATCTGGACCATCTCGCTCGGGTGCGCGATGCGCCCCCACGACATGTCCGTGATGTGGAGCAGGCCGTCGACGCCGCCGAGGTCGATGAACGCCCCGAAGTCGGTGATGTTCTTGACCACGCCCTTCCGGATCTGGTCCTTGGCCAGCTCCTTCATGAGCTTCTCGCGCTTGCCGGCGCGCTCGGTCTCGAGGATCACGCGGCGCGAGACGACGATGTTGCGGCGGCGCTTGTTGAGCTTGATGATCTTGAACTCGTACTTCTGGCCGAGGAGCTCGTCGATGTTCGGCACGCGGCGGAGCGCGATCTGCGAACCCGGGAGGAACGCGTCCACGCCCATGAGGTCGACGACGACGCCACCCTTGATCTTCTTGACGAGCACGCCTTCCACCGGCTGGTCGGACTCGTAGGCGACGCGGATGCGCTCCCAGACGCGCATGAAGTCGGCCTTCTTCTTCGACAGGACGACCGAGCCCTCGTTGTCCTCGAGGTGCTCGAGCAGGACCTCGACCTCGTCGCCCGCCTTGAGCTCGGGCATGTCCTTGAACTCTTCGAGCGGGATCGTCCCTTCCGACTTGAAGCCGATGTCGAGCACCACGAGGTTCTCGCGGATCTCGAGCACGGTGGACTTCACGATCTCCCCTTCCTCGATCGAGGCGAGGGTGCCGTTGTACATGTCCATCATCGCCTCGAACTCGTCGGACGAGATCTCGTCCTCGTCGTAGAGCTCGGGGCGGCGGTTGGCGAGGGGGCGGAGCTGCGCGCGCTGGGCGTCGCGCTTCTGACGGGCGATCTCTTCCGGCGTCAGGGCTTCGGCGTTGGTCTCGGCTTCAGCAACGGTCATGGGTCAAACTCCAGATCGCGGAGGGTTCGGCTCGCCGCGTCGAGGCGTGGGGACATGGACGGAACCGGACGACGGATTCGCCCGGTTTCGAGTAGCCTTGAAGCATACTGGGCTCGTGGCACCGGGTCAACCGCAAAGCACCACCCCCGAACGGGTTATCTTCCCCGCGATGCCCGGACCGCTCCCCCCGCTCCTCGACAGGCTTCGGGACCTCGGCCACGCGGCGCGCACCGTGGCCATCCGGCGCTTCGACGCCCTGGGGCTGCAGGCCGAGGCGACGCTGGTGGTGTTCGCCGTGCCCATCGGGATCTTCACGGCGCTGGCGGTGATCCTGTTCTACCGGGGCATCGCCCTGGCGCACCTCGGGCTCATCACGGTGCCGGCCCTCCTCCTCCCCGAGCTCGGGCTGCTCGCCTTCCGGCCGATCGTCACGGGGATCGCCTTCGCCCTCGCCTCCTGGACCATGAAGGTCCTCGGGCGGGGGGACGACGGCCTGAACGTGCCGGACGTCCAGGCCGCGGTCGCCCACCGGGGCGGCCGGATCGCCCCGCGCCCGGCCCTCGCCCGCACCCTCGCCAGCGCCATCACCATCGGCGGCGGGGGGTCGGCAGGAAGCGAGGGGCCGGTGGTCGTCATCGGGGCGACCCTCGGGTCCTGGCTCGGGCGGCTCTTCCGTTTCCGTGCCAAGCGGCTGCGCGTGCTCGTGGCCTGCGGCGCGGCCGCGGGGATCTCGGCGGCCTTCAACGCGCCGCTCGCGGGGGCGTTCTTCGCACTGGAGGAGATCCTCGGCACCTTCGCCGGCGGCTTCTTCTCCCCCGTGGTCGTCTCCGCGGTGATCGCCGCCGTGGTGGCACGCGGCGTCTTCGGGAGCGGGCCCGCCTTCCCCGTGCCGGGCGAGCTCGGCGCGCTCTCGGGCTGGGAGGTCGCACTCCTCCTCCCCGCGCTCGGCGTGCTCTGCGCCATCGTGGGCACGCTCTTCGTGCGCACCTATTTCGGGGTGGACGCCGTCGTGCGCTCGGGGCGCATCTCGCCGCGCTTCGCGCCCTGGCTGGGCGGGGCCGCCGTCGGCATCCTCGTCTACCTCACCGCGGGGGCCGTCGCCGGCGACACGCACATCGCCGCGCCCCTCGACCTCTTCGGCCGGCTCCCCTGGTGGACGCTGTTCGCGCTCGCCGGCGCCAAGATCCTCGCCACCTCCATCACGCTGAACTCGGGGGGCTCGGGCGGCGTCTTCACGCCCGCCCTCTTCGTCGGGGCCGCGACGGGCGGCGCTTTCGGGTCGCTCGCCGCGCAGGCGTTCCCCACGTTGGGGATCGACCCCACGCTCTACGCACTCGCCGGGATGGGGGCGATGGTCGCCGGCGCGACCGGTGCCCCGATCACGGGGATCCTGCTCGTGTTCGAGATGACCCACGACTTCGCGCTCGTGATGCCGCTCATGCTCGGCGTGGTGGCCTGTCGGCTCGTGATGCGACGCTACGGCACGGAGTCGCTCTACTCCGGATGGCTCAGCCGGCGCGACATCGCGCTGCCGCGCGAGGAAGACCTCACGAGCAGCTGAGGACGTTGGTCCGCGGGTCGAGCGGGGGGCCGGCGCTCAGCGCATCACGGAGCGGGCGAGCGCCACGATCCGCTCCACCTGCTCCCGCTGCGTCAGGTAGGTCGTGTCGATCAGCACCGCCTCGGACGCGCGCTGCGTCTGCGCCTCGTCCTTCGCGTCGCGCCGCACGAGCGCGTCGGTCTCCTCGGCGATCTCCGCCTCGGTCGGCAGGCGCTCGAAGCGCTGCAGCAGCCGGCGCTTGGCGCGCTCCCAGGGATCGGCCACGAGGAAGATCTTCACCCGCGCCTTCGGGAAGACCGCGGTTCCCATGTCCCGGCCGTCCACCACGACCGCGTGCCCCTCCGCGGCGGCGCGCACCCGGTCGTTCACCCAGGCGCGCACCCGCGGCATCTTCGCGACGAGGGAGACCGCGCTCGTCACCGCACTCCCGCGCAGCTCCTCCTCCGCCGGCGCGCCCTCGAGGCGCGCCTCGAAGCTGCGCTCCCCGGGCACCAGCGTGACGATCGCCGCGGCGGCGAGCACCCCGTCCTCCGTCCAGCGGCGCGGATCGGGCTCGGCGCGGAGTGCGGCAGCCGTCGCGGCGCGGTAGAGCGCGCCCGAGTCCACGTGGCGGAAGCCGAGCTCGGACGCCACCCACTTGGCCGTCGATGACTTCCCCGAGGCGGCGGGGCCGTCGATCGCGACCACGAGCGGGCGGCGGCGCTCAGCGCTGTCGGTGTCGGGCAAGGTCATCCCAGAAGGTAGGGTACGAGACCGACGCGTACGACGGGTCGTCGATCGTGACGTCATTGCCGGCGACGGCGCCGAGGACCCCGAACGCCATCGCGATGCGGTGATCCGCGTGGGTGCGCACCGTGCCCCGCAGGGGTCGGTCGCTGCCGCGCACGACGAGCCCGTCGGGGAGCTCTTCAGCGTCCGCCCCCAGTGCCCGCAGGTTCGCGACGATCGCGCGGATCCGGTCGCTCTCCTTGACGCGGAGCTCCTCGGCGCCGGTCACGCGGGTCTCCCCCTCCGCGCGCGCGGCCACGCAGGCGAGGAGCGGGAGCTCGTCGATCAGCGCGGGGACCTCATCCGCCGTGATGGTGACGCCGCGGAGCGCCGATGGCCCGACGGTCACCGATGCGACGCTCTCGCCCCCCTGCTCCGCCGACGCGCCGTACGTGACGCGCGCCCCCATGCGCCGCAGGACGCGCAGCGCGCCGATCCGCAGCGGGTTCACGGAGATCGCCTCGATGGTCAGCGGCTCGCTGGCCCCCAGCGCGGCGAGTCCGGCGAAGAACGCGGCGCTCGAGGGGTCCCCGGGGACCTCGGTGTCGGCCGCGTCGAGGCGCGCGCCGGGGACGAAGCTCACGGCGAGGCCGTCCGTGCGGATGTCCGCCCCACGCGCGCGCAGCATGCGTTCGGTGTGGTCGCGCGTCGCGGCCGGCTCGTGCACCTCCACAGGCACGTCCGCCACGAGACCGGCGAGGAGGATCGCGCTCTTCACCTGCGCGCTCGCGACCTCCGAATGCCAGGTCAGGCCGCGGAGCGGTCCGCCACGCACCGTCATCGGCAGCCCGCCGTGCTCGGCGAGCTCGACCCGCGCACCCATCGCCTCCAGCGGGCGCGCGACGCGCCGCATGGGGCGCGCACTCAGGCTCGCGTCACCGGTGAACCGAGCGTGCAGCCCTGCGCCCGCGACGATGCCGGCGAGGAGGCGCGTGCTCGTGCCGCTGTTCCCGCAGTCGAGGTCCGCGGCGGGCGCACGAAGCCCGCGCAGGCCCAGTCCCTCCACGACCACCTCGGCGCTGTCCAGCGGCGGGATGATCGCGCCGAGGGCGCGCAGCACGCCGGCGGTGGACTCGATGTCCGCCGAACAGAGGAGGCCCCGGATCCGCGAGCGGCCGCTGCCGAGCGCGGCGAGCATGAGCGCGCGATGGGAGATCGACTTGTCGCCGGGGACGCGCATGCTGCCTACCGGAGCCAGGCTTCGAGCGCGGTCGCGAGGTCCGTCCGCTCGTCGCGGTACTTCACGATCACCGGGGTCTGCAGCGAGAGCCCTTCGCTCGCCGCGAACCCACCCTTCACCGCGCGAGCGCCCGGCACGACCACGGCCCCGGCGGGGATCTCCAGCGGCGCGTCCGCCGAGCCGCGGATCACCGTCTCGCGCACGAGGTCGAAGACGGGCGTTCCGCGGGTGAGCACCACTCCGGCCGCGAGCACCGCGCCGGCGCGCACCACGGTCCCCTCGTACACGCCGCAGTTCCCTCCCACCGTCACGTCGTCCTCGATGATCACCGGGGATGCGTTCACGGGCTCCAGCACGCCGCCGACCTGCGCGGCCGCGCTCAGGTGCACGCGCGCGCCGACCTGCGCGCACGACCCCACCAGCGCGTGCGAGTCGATCATCGTCCCCGCACCCACCCAGCTCCCGACGTTCACGTACATCGGGGGCATGCAGACCACGCCCGCGGCGAGGTATGCCCCGCGGCGGATGGTGGAGCCGCCGGGCACCACGCGGACCTGGTCCGCGAGCGTGAGCGCGCGCGTCGGGTAGGTGTGCTTGTCGAAGAACCGGAAGGGCGAGTCGCCCGCCCCCATCTCCACCATGCGTCCCACGCGGAATCCGAGCAGGATCCCGCGCTTCACCCAGGGCACCGCGCGCCAGACGCCGTCCACATCGCGCCGGGCGGCGCGCACCGCGCCGGTCTCGAGCGCGGAGAGGAGGTCGTTCACGACCTGCTCCGCATCGGGCGGGAGCGCATCCGCAGCGAGTGCGAAGAGCGCCTCCACCTGCCGCTCGAGCGCGGTCACGTAGGGCGCTCCGTCCGGGGCGCCGGTCACAGCTCCACCCCCGCGACGGAGAGCGCGGCCTCGAGTGCGGGCTGGTGGCGCGGGTCCATCGGGACGAGCGGGAGGCGGAGGACGTTCTTGATCCGCCCCATGCGCGCGAGTGCGGCCTTCACCGGGATCGGGTTGGATTCGACGAACGCCGCGTCCACGAGCGGTGCGAGGCGGTGGTGCCACTCCCGTGCCTCCTCCAGGTCGCCGCGGGCGACCGCGGCGCAGAGCGACGCGCAGGCGCGTGGCACCACGTTCGAGATGACGGAGACCACCCCTTCACCGCCCGACGTCATCACGGCGAGCGTCAGGCCGTCGTCGCCGGAGAGGACGCCGAAGCCGGCCGGCCGAGCCCGGATGATCTGGTCGATCTGCGCCGGGTTCCCCGACGCCTCCTTCACCGCCACGATGTTCGGATGCTCGGCGAGCGCGAGCGTCGTCTCGGCCGCCATGTTGCTCGCCGTGCGCCCGGGGACGTTGTAGAGCACCACGGGCACGTCGGCCGCGTCGGCGATCGCGCGGAAGTGCGCGAGCAGGCCGCGCTGCGGCGGCTTGTTGTACATGGGCGAGACGTGCAGCAGGTGCGTCGCGCCCGCCGCCGCGAGCACGCGGCCGGCCGCGATCGCGGCGGCGGTGTCGTTGGACCCGGCGCCGGCGATGACCGGCACGCGACCCCCCGCGCGCTCCGCTGCGATCCGCACCACGCGTTCACGCTCCGCGAGCGAGAGCGTGACCGCCTCGCCGGTGGATCCCACCGGCACGAGGCCGTCGATGCCCTCCTGCAGCTGCCAGTCGACCAGCGCGGTGAAGGCGGCCTCGTCGAGGACGCCGTCGGCGCGGAAGGGGGTGACGATCGCGGTGAAGGCGCCGCGCAGGAGCCGGCTCATGGGGCGTGCCCTCCGAGGAAGTCGTCCAGCGTGAAGACACCGCGCCGGCCGGCGAGCCAGCGCGCGGCGGCGAGCGCCCCGGCCGCGAAGACGCGGCGGTCGCGCGCCTCGTGCACCAGGCGCACCTGCTCGAACGGGGCGTCGAAGACGAGCTCGTGCGTGCCCGGCACGTGCCCCGTGCGCACGCTCGTGATCGGCACGGGCTTCCCGGCCGCGGCACCCGCCGCGTCGGCGAGCGCGCGAGCGGTCCCGCTCGGCGCGTCGAGCTTGCGGGCGTGATGGGTCTCGACGAGGTGCAGGTCGAAGCCCGCGTCGGCGCGGGCGAGCTGGCGCGCCGCCTCGGCCACCACACGCTTGAACAGGTGGACGCCGATCGAGAAGTTGGGCGACCAGAGGAGCGCGCCCTCGGAGGCCCGCACGTAGGCCTCCACCGCCGCTCGCTCCGCGTCCCAGCCGGTGGTGCCACTCACGACCGGCACGCCGGCCTTCGCACAGGCACGCACGAGCGTGGCCGCCGCGCTCGGCACCGTGAACTCGATCGCGACCTGGGCATTCCCCAGCGCGTCGCGGGTCAGGCCGCTCGCGGTCTGCGCCGGGCCCAGCAGCGCCACGACCTCGCAGCCCGCCGCGGGGGCGAGCGCCGCGATCAGCTCCCCCATCCGTCCATCGCCCAGGATGGCGATCCGCGTGCGGTCGCTGGTCGCGCTCATGCCGCCTCCGCCGCGAAGAATGCCCGATGGAGCCGGCGCATCGCCTCGTGCACGCTGTCGTCGTCGACGATGAGCGTGAGGTTGATGCCGGTGGCGCTGAGCGAGACCATGTGCAGCCGCAGGTCGCCGAGCGCGCCAAGGGCGCGGGCCATGGTGGCGGTGCTCTCGCCGAGTCCGGCGCCGACGAGCGCGACGATGCCGCGTCCGCGCTCCACGGTCACGTCCCCGAGCGCCGAGAGCTGCGCGACGACGGCGTCGAGGTGCTGGTCGTCGTCGAGCGTGACGGAGACGGAGACCTCCGAGGTCGCCACGACGTCCACGGACGTGCGGTTGGCCTCGAAGACCGCGAAGATCGCGCGGAGGGCGCCGGGACGCGCGAGCATCCGCGGGGAGCGCACCTTCACGACCACGGTCCGCGGCCGGCCCGCGATCGCCCGCACGGCGAGGCGCGGCGCGTCGAAGGTGATCCGGGTGCCGGCCCCCTCGGGACGGCGCGAGTTGAAGACGAAGACGGGGATGCCCCGCTTCACCGCCGGCGCGATGGTGCTGGGGTGGAGGACCTTGGCGCCGAAGCTCGCGAGCTCGGCGGCCTCGTCGAACCGGATGTGCTCGATGAGGCGCGCGTCGGGCACCACGCGCGGGTCCGCCGTGAGCATCCCGTCCACGTCGGTCCAGATCTCGATCGCCTCCGCGTCCATCGCGGCGCCGAAGAGCGAGGCGGAGAAGTCCGAGCCCCCGCGTCCGAGCGTGGTGGTGATGCCCGAGGCCGTGCCGCCGATGTAGCCACCCAGCACGGGGACCACGCCCTCGCGCAGGAGCGGCGCCAGCTCCGCACGGCAGGCGAGCGCGATCTCGTCCGCCTTCGGCTCGGCCCGGCCGAACTCATCCGAGGTGGCCATCACGCGGCGCGCATCGACCCAGCGGGCGGGGATCCCCGCGCGCGCGAGCGCGGCGGCGACGATCGGCGCCGAGAGCCGCTCGCCCATCGCGGCCACGGCATCCTGCGACCGGGGCGTGGCGTGGCCGAGCACGGAGAGCGCCTCCGCGAGGTGCGCGAGTTCATCGAAGAGCGCTCCCGTCTCGGTGGCGACCTCGGCGTGCGCGCGATCGCCCGCCAGCAGCTCGTCGACGACGGCGAAGTGGCGCGCCCGGAGCTCCTCCAGGATCGTGAGGGCGACGATGAGCTGCCCGCCCGCCGCGTGGGTGGCGATCTCGATCAGCTGGTTGGTGGTGCCGGCGAGCGCGGAGACCACCACGACGGGCTTCCGGTCGAGCCGGCCGCGCACGATGGCGGCCGTGCGCGCGATGGCCGCAGCATCGCCGACGGAGGTGCCGCCGAACTTGACGACGATCATGCGCCGGCCGGCGGCCGCCAGGGCAGCCGCCCCGAGGCCGCCAGGACCTCGGCGTTCAGGATCGAGCCGCCGGCCGCGCCGCGGATCGTGTTGTGGCCCGAGGCGACGAAGCGCAGGTCGAAGAGGTTGTCCTCGCGCACGCGCCCCACCGTGACCGTCATGCCGTTCCCCGCCATGACGTCGCGCCGCGGCTGAGGACGGTCGGCGGCGTCGCTCACCAGGAGCGGGCGCGCGGGGGCACTCGGGAGCCCGCGGACGACCGGGTCGCCCGTCCACGCCTCGAGCGCGGCGCGTGCCGCCGCCGGCGTGGGCTTGGTCGCGAATCGCACGGAGCAGGCCGCCGTGTGGCCATGCTCCACCGGGACGCGGTTCGCGTGCGCACTCACCACGAACGGCGCCGGCTCCACCGCACTCCCGCGCAGGGTGCCGAGCATCTTCTGCATCTCGCGCTCGAGCTTCGGCTCCTCGTCCCCGATGTAGGGGATCACGTTCCCGAGGATGTCGAGCGAGGGGACGCCGGGGTACCCGGCGCCCGACACCGCCTGCATGGTCGCGACGAAGAGCTCCCGCACGCCGAACGCCGCGTGCAGCGGCGCCAGGGCCATCGCCACCACGGTCGCCGCGCAGTTCGCGTTGGTGATCACGCCCCCGGTCCAGCCGCGGGCCGCCTGCGCGTCGAGCAGGGCGAGGTGCGAGGCGTTCACCTCCGGGATGACGAGCGGGACGTCGGGTTCCATGCGGAAGTGCTTCGCGTTGCTGAGCACGAACCGGCCGGCGCGGGCGAAGCGTGGCTCGAGATCCGCCGCCGCCGTCGCATCGAGCGCGGAGAAGACGAGCGGTGAGCGCACCCTCTCCGGGTCGCAGGTGGTGACGACGAGTGCCGCCGCCTCGCTCGGCATCGTCCCCTCGATCCAGCGTGTGGCGTCGGCGTACGTCTTCCCAGCCGAGCGCTCCGAGGCGGCGACCTCGGCCAGCCGGAACCAGGGGTGGCCGGCGAGGAGCCGGATGAAGGTCTGGCCGACGGCGCCGGTCGCGCCGAGCACGGCGACGGGAAGCCGGGCGTCAGTCATGGGTGCCGCCCGTTCCGCACGCGAAGCCGCCACTCATGCGAGCAACCGCCGCACGAGCGCCACGTAGGTGTCCACGCTCGCGCGCAACTCGTCCTCGCGCACGTACTCCTCGGTGGTGTGCGCGACGTGGATCGAGCCCGGCCCGAACAGGAGGGGCTTCCCCCAGTTCGTGAGCAGGGGGATGTCGGAGGTGTACGCCACCGGCGCGGACTCGAACCCGGGCACGGTGTGGAAGTGCTGTGCCGGGATGAACGAGCCGTACTCGAGCTCCGCCCGGCCCTTCGCCCAGCCGTCGAGCAGCGCGCGCACGGGCGCGACGTCGCCGACGAGGCGCACCATCATCTCCGCCTCACAGGCGCCGGGCACGATGTTCGCCTCCGTGCCCCCGCGGATGAGCCCGACGTTCACCGTGGTGGGACCGAGGACGGGATCGCTCGGGAACGGGAGCGCGTCGAGTTCGGGGAGCATGCGCAGCATCGGTGCGATCGCGGAGCGGCCGAGGTGCGGGTAGGCGGAATGCGCCTCCTTCCCCTCCGTGCGCACGATCACGCGGAGCGCGCCCTTGCACCCGGAGGCGAGAATGCTCTCCGTGGGCTCGCCATTGATCAGCCAGCGGCTCGTCGCGGGCAGCTGGTTCGCGGCGCGCGCGCCGTCCGAGCCGCGCTCCTCGCCCACGACGAGCAGGAGATCCACCCGCTGTTCCCCCTCGGCCACCAGGCGTTCCGCGGCGACCATCATCGCGGCGGCGATCCCCTTGGCGTCACAGGCGCCACGCCCGTAGAGCCGGCCGTCCTCGCGGCGCGGCGGCAGGTGCGGCGGGACCGTGTCGAGGTGCGTGGAGAGCGTCACGCCCCCGCCCTTCCGCGAGGCCCACACGTTCCCGCGTCCGGGGGTCACCTCCTGCACCGTGACGTTCCAGTCGCGGGCGACGAGCCAGCGCGAGACGAGGTCCACCACGGCGCCCTCGTCGCGCGTGGTCGAGGGGGTGGCGATCAGTTCGGCGGCGAGCGAGACGACGTCGTTCATGCGCGAAAGGTAGCCCGGTTCCTCCGCGGTCTGCAGGTCGCGTCCGTGCGCGCTTGCCCCATGCGCCCGCGCCCCCTACTCTTCGACGCATGCGGGAATAGCTCAGTTGGTAGAGCACAACCTTGCCAAGGTTGGGGTCGCGGGTTCGAGTCCCGTTTCCCGCTCTGTGGATCGGCGACGGGTGGGTACGGGAGCGGCGGCGCCGCTCCCGTTCGTCTTTTCAGGCCGGGGTGGCGAAATTGGCGAGACGCGACGGACTTAAAATCCGTTGGGAGGCAACTCCCATGTGGGTTCGATTCCCACCCCCGGCATCCGCTCCGGACCGCCGCACCGCCTGATGCCGCCCGCAGCCGCCTTCCCCGCAGGCACCGTGCTCTGGGTCGCGCTCGGGGGCGCGATCGGCTCGGCGCTGCGCTTCGGCGTGAGCGAGCTCTTCCGCCGCGCGCCGGCGCTCGCCGGACTCCCCTGGGCCACGCTCCTCGTGAATGTCGCGGGCTCGCTGCTCATCGGGTGGTTCCTGCGCTGGTCGGCCACCGCCGAGACCACGCCGCAGCTGCGGGCATTCGTCGCGATCGGGATCTGCGGGGGCTTCACCACCTTCTCCGCCTTCGCCGCGGAGAACCTGGCGATGCTGCAGGCCGGCCATCCCCTGCGCGCCGCGCTCCATGCCGCGGCCAGCGTGGCGCTCTCGGTGGGAGCGGTCTTCGTGGGGTACGCGCTGGCGCGTCCCTAGCGCCGCCGGCCGGAGCGCCGCCGACCGGTCAGGGTCGCACGCCGTGCGCGTGGACCGTGTACCAGACTGCGTACGCGAGCAGCCCGCTGAGCGCGGCGTCCCCCCCGTGCGAGAGCGCACGCCCCTCCGCATCGACATGCTCCGCCGCCAGGCCGTGGCCCAGCGGCGCGCGCCGCAGCCATTCGAGCATGCTCCCGCCCTCGGGACCGAAGAGCCGCGCGATCTGCACCACGAGCCGGTCCGAGTCGCCGATGCGCTTGGCCGTGCGCCGATAGATCGAGTCCGTCCGCTCCACCGCCTCCCAGAGCGGAAGCCAGAGGGCTGATCCGACCGGATCGTCGTCGAGTGTGCGCTCACCACGCAGGTCCGCCGTCGCGGCGAAGGTCGCCTTCCCCTCCGCGCCCGTCGCGAAGTGGCGGCGGAGCGCGGCGCGCACCGCGGCCGGGTCCTGCACGTCCTTGGCCGCCTCCTCGTCGAGCGTCTTCTTGAGCGCGTCGAGCGCGTACGCCACCACGGCGTTCCCGTGGAGGCTGTACGGGAGCGGCACGGGGCGGTGGTCGAGCGTGACCTCGGTGCGGTAGAGCGGATGGTGCTCGTCCCGCCGCGCGGCGAGGTCGTCGTGGGAGACGTAGAGCGTGTCCGCCAGCACCATCTCCTCTACGATCTGGTCGTCCCCGGTCTCGCGGATGTACCGCTCCGTGGCGATCGCGTACGACGCGGCGCCCTCGAGCGTGAACCCGGGCTCGAAGAGGGTGCCGTCGAGGTAGTGGACGCCGCGGCCGGGTGCGTACCCGTGCACCTCGCAGGCCCGCAGGATCAGCTCGCGCGCGAGCGGCGGGTCCGCGAGCTGCACCGCCGGCACGGTCCAGGCGAGCGCCTCCCAGTCGCGCACGGTGACGCCCCACGCACACCAGGGCGCGCGGCTCCGCACGAGGTAGAAGTGCGCGTCGTCGAGCGCGCGCCCCACGCCGTAGAAGTAGGCGAAGAGCAGGTTGCGGTTGATCAGTGCATCGAGCGACTCGAGACCGGTCCCCTGCTCGAGCGAGCGCAGCGCGTCGCGCGTGGCGGTGAGGAGCGCGCGCCATCCGCGGCGGCGCATGACCCCTGCCGTCGCCACCGCACCGTCACGCTCGGGTCCCGCCGCGATGTAGAACGCCGTCTCCAGGCGTTCGCCCGGGCCGAGCGAGAACTCGCGCCGGATCGAGTACGCCGGCACGTCGCCCGGCGTGATCGCCACCTCGGCCGGACCGTCGGCCGCGACGGCGAGCGCGCAGAGCCCGGGGGCCGCGGCACCTTCCAGGATCACCACCTGCTCCCCCGCCTCGCTCACGCGGTGCGCGTCCTCCGCGGCGCGCGGCGTGCGCACCCGCAGCTGCCGGTGCCCGAGCGCCCCCTCGAGCCCCACCGCTACGGTGCGCCGCGCCGGCCCCCGGTTCTCGAACGCGAGCGCGTACACCACGCCGGCGATGTCCGCGTCGCGACCGAAGGGCGCGAAGACGGTGCCGCGCACCACGAGGTCGGCGGTCTGGCTGGTGAAGGTCGGCAGCCACTGCAGGGCGCGCTCCCAGGCCACGCCCCCCTTCGCGAGCGCCACGGGCTGGCCGTCGAGCGCGACGGTCGGGCGCGCGAGCGGTGCGCCCACGCCGTCGAGGAAGCGCGCGTCCCCCGCGAACTCGACCGCCGCGCGGGCACCGCGATGGAGGAGGCTCACGGCGTGGATGGCGCCGTCGGCCGGATGGATGCACGGCAGGGCGAGCCAGTGGTTGCCGGTGATCTGCCAGGGGACCGCGGGGAGCGGCGCATGCGTGGCCGCGCTCGGCGCCGCGCTCGGGGCTTCAGGGTGCGTCACGTTACCTTGTCCGGGGTACAGCGCTAAACTAGCCGGGCGCGAGGAGAGGCGCGCCCCCAGACTTCCCCCGTCATCGCCTTCGTGATCGCTCGCCCGTCCGCGCCCCGGCCTGCACCGTGGCGACTGCTCCTGCCGCCCGCCGCGCTGATCGCCGCGCTGCTGGCCGCCGCGCCGCTCCCCGCGCAACGCATCCTCGGACCGGGCCCGGACGCGGTCACCATCCCGCGCGGCACATTGCGCATCGCGCTCGGCGCGGACCACACGATACAGCGGGACCGATGGTCCGACGGCACGCTCCAGGGACTCGGCGCCGCATTCTCCGGCGACGCGTTCGGGGCCGAGCGGCTCTCGATCCTCGGGCCCCTGCAACTGGCGGTGCGCGACCTCGGCGTCCCCGACTTCACCGCCTCGTTCGGGGCGAGTCGGCTCGACCTGCGCCAGCGGATCTTCGTCACGCCCCTCTCGGTGGAGTACGGGGCCACGGAGTGGCTCACCCTCGGCGTGCGCGGAAGCCTCGTGCGCAGCAAGTCGGAGGGCGCCTTCCGCATCCGGGGGGACAGCGGTCGCGCGACCGTCGGCCTCAACCCGCTCTTCATCGGCAGCGCCGTCGCGGGGACGAACCGCGCGACGATCGACCGCTACACCGCCGCGTCCGCGAACCTCACCGCGCGCCGCGCGGCCTGCCAGTCGAACCCGGGCGCGGCGCCCGAATGCCCGACGATCCTCGCCGAGCTCACGGCGGTCGGCGCGCTGATCGCCGGCACCGCGCAGTTCGCGAGCGGCCTCACTGCGGTCTACGGCGCCGCCGGCCTCGTGGGGGGGCGGCCCTACGTCCCGATGGCGGGCTCCACCGGCGAGCTCGCGCTCCTCGCGCGGATCGATTCGCTGCGCACCGCGTTCACCCGGTACGGGATCAGCGACATCACCCCATCCACCGGCCTGCCCCTCGGCGCGCAGGCCCCGCTCGGCACCGCCGACGTCGCACGACTGCTGGCGGATTCGACCAACGGCTTCGGCGCGCGCTCCCTCGACGGGACCGCGATCACGGGGTTCGGCGACGTGGTGGTGAGCGCGAAGGTCAAGCTCTTCGATGCCTTCGGCCGCGGGAGCGATGCGCGCTTCTCGCGCGACCGCGGCTTCGGCGTGCGGCAGTCGGTCGGTGTCGAGGGACGCTTCGGCACCGGCACTCCCGCCGCGCCCGGCGACCTGCTCGACCTCGGCACGGGGACCGGCCGCGATGCCCTCACCATCCGTTCGTCGACCGACGTCGTCTGGAGCGATCGCTTCTGGACGACGCTCGACGTGGCGATGACGCAGGAGGCGGCGAGCACGGAACTGCTGCGGGTGCCGGACGCGCCCGGCGAGGCGCTCCTCGAATCCTGGCGCGAGGCCGCCGTGCCCGTGCGCCACGGGCGCACGCTCGACGCGACGATCGCCCCGCGCTGGCTGGTCAACGACTACCTCGCGCTCGGGGCCAGCTGGCGATGGCTGCGCAAGTCGGCGGACCGGCACGCGATCGACGCCACGGTGGTGGGACCCGACGGGTCGAGCTACCAGCTCGCGGGCGGCGCCCTGGACGCCACCAGCGCCTTCGACGTCCAGCAGGTCCGCTGGCACGCGACCTTCTCGACGCTCGCCGCACGGGTGCGCGGCCTCGACGGCCTCGCGCTCGAGTTCAGCTACAGCCACGAGCAGGCCATCGCGAGCGGCTCCGGCATCGTGCCGAAGACCTGGGTGGACCGCCTGCAGGTGCGCTACTACACGCGTCTCTTCGGGCGCTGAGCGCGGGGTGCGGTGCCGCGCGACGACGGGCGCGCCGGTGCCTCGGATTCGGCGGCGCGCGCGAGCGTGAGCAGCTCGCGGGCGTGCTCCCGGCTCGTCTCGCTCTCCTGGTCGCCGCCGAGCATGCGGGCGATCTCGTCCACCCGGTCGTCCTCGCGCACCAGGGCGACGTCCGAGGTGGTCACCCCGCCCTTCGGCGCCTTGCGCACCACGATGTGCTGGTGCGCGCGCGCGGCGATCTGCGGCAGGTGCGTGATGGCGAACACCTGATGGTGCCCCGCGACGTCGCGCATCGCGTCCCCGACCATCAGCCCGGTCCGCCCGCCGATCCCCGCGTCCACCTCGTCGAAGATGAGCGTCGGGATGCCGTCGAGCCGCGCGAGGATGGTCTTGAGCGCGAGCATCACGCGCGCGAGCTCCCCGCCCGACGCCACCCGTGCGAGCGGACGCGCCTCGTGGCCGAGGTTGAGGGCCACCCGGAACTCCACCTCCTCCGCGCCCTGCGCGGAGGGCTCGGCGCGCGTCGTCAGCGCCACCTGGAAGCGACCGTCGGGCATCCCGAGCTCGGGCAGCCGCGCCTCCACCGCCTTGGCGAGCGTCGCGGCGGCCTTCGTGCGCTTCGCCGTCAGCGATGCCGCGGCGGCGGTGAGGGCCGCCTCGGCCGCAGCCACGCGTGACTCGAGCCCCCGCAGGTCGAGCCCGGCGGTGTCGAGCAGGTCGAGCTCGGCGCGCGCCTCACGCCCCGCCTCGAGCACCGCGGCGATCGAGCCGCCGTACTTCTTCGTGAGGCGGAAGATCAGGTCGCGGCGGCGGCCGACCTCGTCGAGGCGTGCGGGATCGAGCTCCACCCCCTCGGCATACGTCTCCGCCTCCCGGGCGAGCTCCTCGAGCGCGTACCACGCCGCATCGAACAGTTCCTGCAGGCGGCTCGTCGCGGGATCGATCTGCTGCAGCGCCGCGAGGGGCTTCTGCAGGTGGCCGATCCGGCCGAGCGCTCCCTCGTCGCTGCCGTCGAGGGTGGCCGTGATCTCGGACAGGAGCGACTGCAGCTCCTCGGCGTGCGAGAGCCGCCGCGCCTCCTCCTCGAGCCGCTCATCCTCGCCCTCACGGAGCTTCGCGTCGGCGATCTCCTTCGCCACGTGTGCGAGCCAGTCCGCACGCTTCGAGGCTTCGTCGCGCCGCGCCGCGAGGGCGGCGATGGCGTCGCGCGCCTCGGCCAGTGAGCGGTGCGCCTGCTCGACCGCGGCCCGCTCGCCCTCCGCGTCGCCGAAGAGGTCGAGGATCCGCTGCTGCGCGTCCGACGCGAGGAGGGACTGGGCCTCATGCTGGCCGTGCACGTTCACGAGCGTGCGTCCCACCTCGGCCAGGACGCCCGCCGTCACCGGCGAACCGTTGATCCAGGCGCGTGCGCGTCCCCCGGTCGCGGCCGGCACCTCGCGCTTGAGGACGAGCGTGCCGTCGGAGTCGATCCCGCGCGCGTCGAGCGCGTCGAGGAGGTCGCGCCGGGCGCCGATGTCGAAGAGACCCTCGACGGTCGCCTTGTCCGCCCCGCTCCGCACGAGGTCGCTCGAGGCCCGCTCCCCGATCAGCAGGCCGAGCGCCCCGACGATGATGGACTTCCCCGCGCCGGTCTCCCCCGTCAGCACGTTCAGGCCGGGCGCGAGCGGAAGGACGATCGCGTCGATGATCGCGAGGTTCCGGATCCGCAGCTCGGTCAGCATCCGCTCAGCGGTCGCGGTCCACGAGACCGCCCCAGCCGAGCTTCCGCCGGAGGCGCGTGAAGAAGGTGTTCCCCGCGAACCGCACGAGCTGCACGGTCGACGCGCTCCGTCGCACGGTGAGGGTCTGCCCGGCGCCCAGCGAGGTCCCGATCTGGCCGTCGGCGGTCACGAGCACCTCGTCGGGCGCATCCTCCACCTCGAGGCGGAGCACGCGGTCGGGCGGCAGGATCGTCGGCCGGAGCGCGAGCGTGTGCGGCGCCACCGGCGTGACGATCAGCGACTCGAAGGTCGGCACCACGATCGGCCCGCCCGCCGAGAGGGAGTACGCGGTGGAACCCGTGGGGGTCGCGATCACCACGCCATCCGCCGCGAAGGCGCCGATCAACTCGTCGTCGGCGAAGAGCCGCAGGCGGAGCACGCGCGCGAACCCGCCCTTGTGGACGACCAGGTCGTTCAGCGCCCGGAGCCGCACCCCGATCGCGCCACCGATGGAGACCGACTCCGCGTCGAGCACCATCCGGTTCTGCACCTGGTAGTCGCCGCGGGCGAAGGCCGCGAAGCTCTCGGGGAACTCCTGGTGCCCGCAGGCGGTGAGGAACCCGAGCTTGCCGAGGTTCACGCCGAGGATCGGCACCGCCGCCCCCGCGAGGAAGCGCGCGCCGCGCAGGAGCGTGCCATCCCCGCCGAGCGTGATGAGCGCGTCCACCTGGTCGGGGCGCGAGAGGCGGACCGTGCGCGAGGGGTCGTCGAGCAACCCCGCCTCGTACGCCAGCGAGTAGCCGTGCGCCGGCGCCTCGCGGGCGAGGAACTCGAGGATCTCCGCGAGCCCGTCGTACCCTTCGTGCCCGATGACGCCGAGGCGCGTGGTCATCCGGCGAGCGCCTCGCTCTCGTGCAGCGCGCGCACCTTGTCGGCGATCCCCGCGGCGTCCAGGCCGCACTGGCGGAGCTGGCGCGTCCGCGAGGCCGCGTAGACGATCCGGTCCGGCACGCCGTGCGCGTGCACGCGCACGCCCGGGTCCATCTCGCCGACCACCGCGGCCATGAACGCACCGAAACCGTTCACCACGGTCCCCTCCTCGACGACCAGCAGCTGCGCGTGGGACGCCACCAGGGCGGTGAGCGTGCTCGCGTCGTACGGCTTCAGGAAGCGGCAGTCCACCACGGTCACCGGCAGCCCCTCGGCGGCGAGCGCCTCGGCGGCGCGCAGCGACTCGCCCACCATCGTCCCCACCGCCAGGATCGCCACCTCCTCGCCCTTCCGCAGCACCTCCCAGGTGCCGAACGGCACCGCGGGGATCCCCGTGGCGGGCCCCACGAGGTCGGGCGCCACGTCGCGCGGATACCGCAGCGCGAAGGGTCCGCCGTCGTGCTGCATCGCGGTGCGCAGCAGGCCGACGAGGGCGGTGCCGTCGCGCGGTGCCGCCACCGTCATGTTCGGCACGGCGAGCATGTACGCGATGTCGTAGATCCCGCCGTGCGTCTCGCCGTCCTCGCCCACCAGCCCCGCCCGGTCCATGCAGAAGATCACCGGCAGGTCCTGGATCGCCACGTCGTGGATGATGCTGTCGAACGCGCGCTGCAGGAACGTCGAGTAGATCGCGACGACGGGACGCACGCCCTGCGTGGCCATCCCGGCCGCGAAGGTGACGCCATGCGCCTCCGCGATGCCGACGTCGAAGAAGCGCGCGGGATGCCGCTTCTCGACCGTGCCGGTGCCGGTGCCGCCGGGCATCGCCGCCGTGATCGCGATGACCTTCGGGAACTCGTCCATCAGCTCCGCGAGCGCCTTGCCGAACACCGTCGTGTAGTTCGGGTTCGCGGTCGAGGACTTGAGCGGCTTCCCCGTCGCCGGGTCGTGCCCGGGCGGGAGCGCGTGCCACTTCTCGCCATGGTCCCCCGCCGGGAATCCCTTCCCCTTCGTGGTGATCACGTGCACCAGGCGCGGCCCCTTGAACGACTTCACGGCACGGAAGGTCTCGATCATCTGCGGGATGTCATGCCCGTCGATCGGCCCGATGTACCGGAACCCGAGCTCCTCGAAGAGCACGCCGGGCGTGAGGAACGCCTTCACCGACTCCTCCCACCGGCGCACCAGCGCCCCCGCATCCTTGAACACGCCGGTCGCATGGTCGGCCCATTCGCCGAGGGCGGACCGCAGGCGGTTGTAGATCGGGTTGCGCTGCACCGACGTCAGGTACTTGTGCATCGCGCCGACGTTCGGGGCGATGCTCATCTCGTTGTCGTTGAGCACCACGATGAAGTCGCGGTCGCTCGCCCCGGCGTTGTTGAGCGCCTCGTACGCGAGGCCCGACCCGAGCGACCCGTCGCCGATGATCGCCGCGACCTTGAAGTCGTCCCCGTTGAGGTCGCGCGCCGCCGCCATCCCGAACGCGGCCGAGATCGAGGTCGCGGCGTGCCCCGCGCCGAACGTGTCGTACTCGCTCTCCGTGCGCTTCAGGAAGCCGGAGATCCCGTCCTCCTGCCGCAGCGTGTGCATCCGGTCCTTCCGCCCCGTGAGCACCTTGTGCGGGTACCCCTGGTGGCCCACGTCCCACACCAGCTGGTCGCGCGGCGTGTCGAACGCCGTGTGGAGCGCGATGGTCAGTTCCACCACGCCCAGTCCCGCGCCGATGTGGCCACCGGTCACGGAGCAGCTCTCGATGAGGAACTCGCGCACCTCCTGCGCGAGCTGCTGCAGCTGCTCCGGCGTCATCGTCCGGAGGTCGGCAGGGCTTCGCAGGTCGTCGAGCAGGGTCATTGCGTCAAGCGGTTGAGGGAAGGGCGCAGGTAGGTTGTGTCGCGGGCCGTGGGGACGCCAGTGTGTCGGGCGCTCACGACGGCCGCTCCACCACGAATCGGGCGAGGCGCTCGAGCTCCGGCGTGAGCACGCCACTCGCCTCGAGCGCGCGGCACGCCTCCTGGACCAGCGCCCCGGCGCGCGCCCGCGCGCCGTCCACGCCGAGGAGCGCCGGGTAGGTGCTCTTGCGGAACTGCACGTCCTTCCCGGCCGTCTTGCCGAGCTGGTCCGTCGTCGCCGTCACGTCAAGCACGTCGTCGGCGATCTGGAAGGCGAGGCCGAGCGAGGCACCGTAGGTGCCGAAGGCATCGAGGAGCGCGTTCGACGCGCCGCCCGCGAGCGCACCGATGCGGGTGGACGCCTCGATCAGCGCCCCCGTCTTGCACCGATGGATGCGCTCGAGCGCGGCGAGGTCGAGCGAGAGCCCCTCCCCCTCGAGGTCGAGCAGCTGGCCGCCGATCATCCCGCCGGCCCCCGACGCCCGCATCAGGACGCGGACGACCTCACCCTGCGTCGCCTCGGGGAGCCCGAGCGCGGACGCCCCCTCGACCGCCGCGACGGCGGCGAGCGGCACCATCGCCATCCCGGCGGCCGTCGCCACCTCCACGCCGTACACGCGGTGCACCGTCTGGCGGCCGCGGCGCATGTCGTCGTCGTCCATGCAGGGGAGGTCGTCGTGCACGAGCGAGTAGGCGTGCACCACCTCCACCGCGGCGCCGAGGAGGCTCGCGTCCCCCCGCCCTCCCGCGGCGCGGTAGGCCATGAGGAGGAGGATCGCGCGGAGGCGCTTCCCCTCCCCCTCGAGGCTGTAGCGGATGGCGTGCGCCACCGCCCCGAGCTCGGGGCGGAGGTGGCGCGCCATGAGCGTCTCGAGCGCGCCGGCGACCGCCGCCCGATCCGTCGCGAAGTCCGCCGCCACGTCCGTGGCGCTCACTCCTCGGCCTCGAACACGCCGTCCGCCTGCTCGATGAGGGTGCGGACCTTCCCCTCCGCCTCGCCGAGCGCCGCGGACGCCTCGCGGAGCCGCGCGATCCCCTCCTCGAAGAGCACCAGGGCCTGCTCGAGCGGGACGTCGTCCCGGTCGAGCGCCGTGGCGATCTCCTCCAGGCGCTTGAGCGTCTGCTCGAACGTCATCTGCCCGTCCCGAGGTGGGGCCCGTCGGTGTGGACCGACTCGACGCTCGCGCGCACGCGGCCGTCCCGCAGCAGGAGGTCGAAGGGCGCACCCGGCGCGAACGCATCGCGCCCCGCCAGCGTGCCCCCCTCCGGGTTCCGCGCAACCGCGAAGCCGCGCGCGAGGACGGCCAGCGGCGAGAGCGCCTCGAGGCGTCCCCCGAGTTCCTGCAGCCGCGACCGGCGCCGCTCCACCGAGCGCCGCGCGCGCAGGGAGAGCCCGTCGCCGCGCACCCGGAGCTCGCGGGCACCGCGCTGCACCTTGTCCTCCAGCGCGTCCGCCAGCGTCCCCGCGAGCGCGCGCAGCGCCTGCTGCACCTCGGCGAGCACCGGCACCGCCGTCTCCGCGGCCGCCGAGGGCGTCGCCGCGCGCACGTCGGCCACCAGGTCCGCGATCGTCACGTCCGTCTCATGTCCCACGGCGGAGATGGTCGGGATCGGGCAGGCGGCGATCGCCCGCGCCACGCCCTCGTGGTTGAACGCCCAGAGGTCCTCGCGGGAACCGCCCCCGCGCCCGATGATCACGAGGTCCGCCCCACGCCAGCGCGCGAGCCGGTCGAGCGCGGCGATGAGCGAGTCCGGCGCGGTCTCCCCCTGCACCGCCGCCGGGATCACGACCACCGAGACCCCGGGATGCCGCCGGCGGATCACGGCGACGATGTCGCGCAGCGCGGCGCCATCCGGGCTCGTGATCACCGCGACCGTGGACGGGAAGCGCGGGAGCGCGCGCTTGCGGGAGGGCGCGGTCAGTCCCTCCTTGTCGAGCCGCGCCTTGGTCTCGTCGAAGGCCTTCTTCCAGAGCCCCTCACCCTCCGCCTCGATCGCGTCCACCATGAACTGCATCTTCCCCTGCGCGGGATAGACCGTGAGCTGGCCGCGTGCCGTCACGGCCATCCCCTCGTCCGGCGCGCTCGGGATGCGGCGCACGTCGCGCGACCAGACCACGCACGGGAGCTGCGCGCTCGCATCCTTGAGCGAGAAGTACCAGTGGCCGTTGCGGTGCTTGGTGAGGTTCGAGACCTCCCCCTTCACCCACAGGCGCGGGAAGGCGCCCTCGATCACCGCCTTCGCGGTCTCGGTGAGCTCGGCGACGGCGATCGCGGAGTCGGCGGTCTCCCCCGGGGCCCGCATCGTCCGGCTCAGTGCTCGAGGGTGAGGCGCGCCGCGCGCACCGTGTTGGCGAGCAGCATCGCGATCGTCATGCGGCCCACGCCACCCGGCACGGGGGAGATGCGCGAGGCCACCTTGCTCACCTGCTCGAAGTGCACGTCGCCGACGATCCGGTACCCCTTCGGCGCCGCGGGGTCGTCCACCCGGTTGATGCCGACGTCGATCACCACCGCGCCCGGCTTCACCATGTCGCCGGTGACCATCTCCGGCTTGCCGATGGCGGCGATCAGGATGTCCGCGCGCCGCGTGTGCGCCAGGAGGTCCTTCGTGCGCGAGTGGCAGATCGTGACCGTGCAGTTGGCGTTCTTCCCGCTCTGGATGAGCAGGGCCGCCATCGGCTTCCCGACGATGTTGCTCCGCCCGATGATGACCGCATCCTTCCCCGCGGTCTCGACGCCCGCTTCCTCGAGCATCACCTGCACCCCCGCCGGCGTGCAGGGCGCGAAGCCGTCCGCATCGCCGGTGAAGAGCTTGCCGACGTTGAAGGGGTGGAAGCCGTCCACGTCCTTGGTCGGGGCGATGCGCCGGATCACCTTCTGCTCGCTGATCTGCTTCGGCAGCGGCATCTGCACCAGGATGCCGTGCACCGTGGGATCGTTGTTCAGCGTGTCGATCAGCAGGAGGAGCGCCTCCTCCGACGTGGAAGCCGGGAGCCGGATCGACTTCCCGTTCATCCCCGCCTCCTTGCACGCGCGCTCCTTGCTCGCGACGTAGACGCCGCTCGCCGGGTCGTCGCCGACGAGCACGGCCGTCAGGCCGGGGGTGACGCCGCGCTTCCGCAGCTCGGCGGTCTCCTCGGCCACGCGGGCGCGGACCTTGGCGGCGATGGCGACGCCATCGATGATCTCAGCGGGCAATGTCGGTGGCCCTCTTCTCTCGGATCGCGACGACCTTGATCTGGCCCGGGTACTGCAGCTCGGACTCGACGCGGCGCGCGATCTCCTCGGTGAGTGATTGCATCCGGGCGTCGTCCACGCCGTCCGGATCGACGATGACGCGTACCTCGCGTCCGGCCTGGATCGCGAACACGCGATCCACACCCTTGTAGCTCGCGGCGATCTTCTCGAGCCCCTCGAGCCGCTTCACGTAGGTCTCGAACGCCTCGCGCCGCGCCCCCGGACGCGACCCCGAGATCGCGTCCGCCGCCTGCACCAGCACGGACACCTCGCTCTCGTGCGGCACGTCGTCGTGGTGCGCGGCGATGCAGTTCACCACGAGCGGGTGCTCGCCATGCTTGGTCGCGACCTCCACGCCGAGCTGCACGTGCGTGCCCTCGTGGTCGTGCGTGAGCACCTTGCCGATGTCGTGCAGCAGCGCCCCCCGCTTGGCCATCGCCACGTCCAGCCCCAGCTCCGCCGCCATGATCCCCGCGAGGAAGGCGACTTCCTTCGAGTGGAAGAGGATGTTCTGGCCGTAGCTCGTCCGCCACTTCATCCGGCCGATGAGCTTGATCACCTCGGGGTGGAGCCCGTGCACGCCCACCTCGTAGGCCGCCTGCTCCCCGGTCTCGACGATGCCGGCGTCCACCTCCTTCCGCGCCTTCTCGACGACCTCCTCGATGCGCCCCGGATGGATCCGCCCGTCGGCGACGAGCTTCTCCAGCGCCAGGCGCGCGACCTCGCGCCGCACGGGATCGAAGCAGCTCACGACCACCGTATCCGGCGTGTCGTCGATGATCACGTCCACGCCCGTCGCGAGCTCGAAGGCACGGATGTTCCGCCCCTCGCGCCCGATGATCCGGCCTTTCATGTCATCCTTCGGCAGGGCGACCGCCGAGGCGGTGATCTCGGCGGTGTGCTCCGCCGCGATCCGCTGGACGGCGAGCGCGACGATCTTCTTGGCCTCGCGGTCCGCGTCCCGCTTCGCGCGCTCCCGGATCTCGCGGATGCGGTTCGCCGCGTCCGCCTCGGCCTCGGCCTCGATGCGCCGGATCAACTCCGCCTTCGCGTCCACCGCGGAGAGGCCCGCGAGCTGCTCGAGCCGGCGCCGTTCCTCGCCGACAATCGCGTCGAGCTCCGCCTGGCGGTCCTCGATCACCTTCTCGCGCCGACCGAGCTCGCTGGCGCGCTTCCCGAGGTCGCGCTCCTTGGTGTCGACGAGGTCGACCTTCTTGTCGAGCTGCTGCTCGCGTTCGGTGACGCGCCGCTCCTCCTTCTCGAGCTCCTCCCGGCGCTTGCGGGCCTCGACCTCCCAGGCCTCGCGCACCTTCATCACCTCTTCCTTCCCGCTGAGGAGCGCCTGCTTCTTCGCCGAGTCCGCGTCGCGCTCGGCCTCGCTCAGGATGCGCTTCGCGACCTGCTCCGCCGCCTCACCCGCCGCGCGTCGTGCTGCCTCCTCCGCTGCGCGCCCGGCACGGCGCCCGAACACGAACGCGACCGGAAGGAAGGCCAGAAGGGCTGTTCCTATCGCGATCGCGATGGTCATCACTGGATTCATTTTTCACTCGTATGCGCAGGGCGGCCGAACTGCACCGCGTACGGAACCGAGAGCACGTTCGGAGCGCCCGGCGCACTCGTCTCTCCGTCGGTCGGCCGTCCGGTCGCGCGCCGACGAAGGGCGCGGGACGGGACGGGCTAACTGTCGGGAGCGCATGCACCTACGATCCTTCGCACCCACTTGCCGTGAAGCTATCGGTCCGCCGAGGGCTTGGCAACGCACGGCCCGAGCGAAACGCGACACATATGCGTAGGTTTCCCATCGCCAGTCGCCGACACCACCCCGATCCCTTCGCCACGCGCGATGCCTGAATCACCGGAGCCTGGTCCACACCCGGATCCACAGTCTCTCGAGCCCGACAGCGGACCGCGCCCCTTCTCGTGGCAGGGGACCGGCGACGTGCTGCTCGCGGATGATGAGCCCACGGTGCGGCAGGTCGCCACGCGCGCGCTGGAGCGCCTCGGGCTCACCGTCACCTCGTGCGCGAACGGCAAGGAGGCCGTCGACCTGTTCGCGGCCCAGCCGAAGCGCTGGCGCCTCGTGGTGCTCGACCTCACGATGCCCGTGCTCGCGGGGGACGAGGCGCTCGTCCTGATCCTCGCGGTACGACCGGACATGGCCGCCCTGCTCTACTCCGGCTACAGCGAGGTGGATGTCTCCCATCGCTTCGCGTCGCTCGGACGCGTGGGATTCCTCCAGAAGCCCTTCACGGTGCGCGCGCTCTCCGACGCCGTGCGCGACCTGCTGGGTCCCCCGGAGACCGAGGCCGCGTGACCGCGGCCCGAGGGCGCGGCTAGCCGCGCTTCCCGGGGGGCAGCCAGCGCCGGAGCTCGCCGGAGAGCGACTGCATCCGCTCGGCGACTTCCTCCTGCTCGGCGCGCTCACGGAAGAGCTCGTCCGTGATCGACATCGCCGCGAGGATCGCGGCCTTCCCCGGATCGGTGATCGCGGGATTCTCCAGCACCTTCCGGATCGCGGCATCCACGTGCGCCGCCACCGCCTTCGTGTGCTCGGGCGGCACCTCGGACCGGATGGTGTACTCCTCGCCGACGATCCGGACACGCGTGGAGTGCACGCTCATGCGTCGCTCCCGAGGGCGTGCTGCTGGCGGAGGAAGCGCACGCGCTCGAGCGTCGAGCGCGTGCGCGTCGCGGCCTCGTCGAGCCGGCCGCGCAACCTCGCGTTCTCCGCCTCGAGCTCCGCCATCCGTTCCTCGGCCGACGCGTCCCCCGCCGGCGACGAGCCCAGGGTCTTCAGGCGCGACTCCGCCTGGTGCGCGCGCTTGCGGAACGTCGCGAGCTCCTCACCGAGGTTGCGCACCAGCAACTCCAGTTCGGCGAACGCGGAGGCGGCGGGGGCCTCAGGCCGTGCGGGGTCTGACACCGAGTTGGCTCTCCAGGGTCTTGAGGAGTTGGGCGCGACGGCCCTCGATCTCCTTGTCGCGTAGAGTGCGCTCCGGATGCCGGAAGGTCAATCGCCACGCGAGTGACCGATGCCCCGCCGGGACGCCGCCGCCCCGGAACTCGTCGAAGAGCTCGCACCGCTCGAGCATGGTCCCGCCCGCGTCGCGCAGCACCTCCCCCACCCGCGCAGCGGCGATCGTGTCCGGCACCAGGAGCGCGAGGTCGAAGACGGCCGCGGGCGTGGTGGGGAGCGCGCGGAACCGCGGCACCGCGGCGCGAGGCGCCGGAGCTCCCGCCGCGGCGCGCGACGGCGGCGCGCTGGGCATCACACCCAGCGTGAGCTCGATGCCGAACGCCGGACGCGCCCAGACCGGGGCGTCGAGCGCGAGGCGCGTCACGACCCCGGCCGGCGCCCCGTCCACGACGATGCTCCACAGGAGGGGCGCCTCAGCGGGTTCGAGCGCGATCGCGCGACCGGGAAGCGCCGCCGCAGAGAGATGCTCGGCGAGCGCCTTCGCGTCCCACGCGTCCCACGCCGGCGGTTCGGGCTCGCTGAAGTGGGGCGGGCGGCGGAGCCCCATCACCAGCACGCCGAGCCGGTGCTCCTCGTGCGGCAGCGCCCCGGGCACGGCCCGGAAGGTGGTGCCCACCTCGAAGAGCCGAACGTCGCCCTGCATCCGGTTGAGGTTGTACTCGGCGCGGCGCGCGAGCGTGTCGAGCACCGACGTGCGCAGGAACGGCTCGTCCTCGCCCAGCGGGTTCCGCACCCGCACCAGCGCATGGCCCTGTCCACCGGCCGCGAACGGGAGCGGCCGCACCTCCATCAGCCCCGAGGCCACGGCCAGGTCGCGCACGCGGCGGTATGCGGTCCAGAGCGGATGGTCCGGCACGGTCCCGGGACGCGCCCCTTGCAGCACGTCCGGCAGCCGGTCGAAGCCGCGCAGCCGCGCGACCTCCTCGATCAGGTCCACCTCGCGCGCCACGTCGTGGCGCCAGGAGGGGGGTGCACACCGCAGCGCGTCGCCCGAGGCTTCCACGCGGAACCCGATGCTCTCGAGCGCCGCACGGATCTCGCCCACCGGGACGGCGTCCCCAAGCAAGTGGCCCACGCGCGACGGCCGCAACGTGACCGGCGCCGGGTCGGGGCGCGGGGCCCCCACGTGCAGGAGGTGCTCCACACGGCCCCCCGCCACCGAGGCGAGCAGCGCGGCGCCGAGCGCGAGCAGTTCGCCGAGGGCGGCCTCGTCCACGCCGCGCTCGAAGCGGTAGCTCGCATCGGTCGAGAGCCCGGCCGCACGCCGCGTGGTGCGGGTGCGCCGCGGCTCGAAGGTCGCGACCTCGAGCACCACGCGCGTCGTCGCGGCGGTCACCTCGCTCGCCTCGCCCCCCATCACGCCCGCGAGCGCCGTTGCGCGCTCGGCGTCGGCGATCACGAGCATCTCCGTGCCCAGTTTCCGGTCGACGCCGTCGAGCGTGCGGAGCGTCTCTCCCGCCCGCGCGCGCCGCACGATGATCGCGTCCCCCGCGAGCTTCGCCGCGTCGAACGCGTGCACCGGCTGGCCGAAGCCATGCAGGAGGTAGTTGGTCGCGTCCACCACGTTGTTGATCGACCGGCCCCCGACCGCCTCGACCGCCGCCCTGAGCCACGCCGGGCTCGGCCCGACCGTCACGCCCGCGATGACCGCGGCCCCGTACTGCGGGCACCCCTCGCCGTCCTCGATGGTGACGCGGAGCCCGGGCACCCGGGCCTCCTGGGCTCCCGTGGCGGGCTTGCCCGGGAAGGCGGGGAGGGACGCGACCTCCGCCGGCAGCCGCAACGGCACGCCGGTGAGCGCCGCCACTTCGCGCGCGACCCCGCGGTGCGAGAGCAGGTCGGGGCGGTTCGGCAGCACGTCCACCACGAGCCGCACGTCGCCGAGCGGGAGCACGTCGAGCAGCGGCGTCCCAGGGTCGGCGTCCGTCTCGAGCGCGAGGATGCCGTCGTGATCCTCCCCGAGCCCGAGTTCACGGGCCGAGCAGAGCATCCCATTCGAGGTGAAGCCGCGGATCTTCCGCTTCTCGATCACGAGTCCCGCCGGCATCGTCGTGCCGGTGCGCGCGAACGGGTACTTCGCGCCGACCGCGACGTTCGGCGCGCCGCAGACCACCTCGAGCAGCGCGCCCGAGCCGTCGTCCACCTTGTTGAAGGAGAGCTTGGTGTCCGGGATGCGCTCACTCTCCACCACCCGACCCACCACGAAGGGGGCGAGGTCCGCGCGGAGCGGCTCGAACCCCTCGACGGTCGCCACGTGCGCCGTGAGGAGGTCGCGCACCTGCTCGGCGGTGCGCCCGTGCGGCACGAACCGCTCGAGCCAGTCGTGCGAGATGTTCATCGGGCGAACTGCTCCAGGAAGCGCACGTCGGAGTCGTAGAGGATGCGGATGTCGGGGATGCCGTAGCGGGAGATCGCGGTGCGCGCCGGCCCCATGCCGAAGGCCCACCCCGTGTAGCGCTCGCTGTCGAGCCCGGCGGCCTCGAGCACCGCCGGGTGCACCATGCCGGAGCCGAGGATCTCGACCCACCCCGAGTGCTTGCAGACCGCGCACCCGCTCCCCGCGCAGACGCCGCACGCCACGTCCATCTCCGCGCTCGGCTCGGTGAACGGGAAGAAGGAGGGGCGGAAGCGCGTGCGCGTGGTGGGGCTGAAGAAGCGGTGGGCGAAGTGCGTCAGCGTCGCCTTGAGGTCGGCGAAGGTCACGCCCTCGTCGACGACGAGTCCCTCGATCTGCGCGAACATCGGCGCGTGCGAGGCGTCGAAGAAGTCGCGGCGGTACACGTTGCCGGGCGCGAGGATCCGCACCGGCGGCGGGTACTGCTGCAGCGTCCGCACCTGCACGGGCGAGGTGTGCGTCCGCAGCACCTGGTCGTCGCCGAGGTAGAGCGTGTCGTGCAGGTCCATGGCCGGGTGGTCGGCCGGGAAGTTGAGCGCGCCGAAGTTGTACCAGCTCGTCTCCGCCTCGGGGCCGAGCGCCACCGTGAAGCCCAGTTCACGGAAGATCTCGATCACCTCGTCGATCACGAGCGAGACCGGGTGCACCGCCCCATGCCAGGTGCGGCGGCCCGGCATGGTCAGGTCGAGCGCGGGACCGGATGTCGCGGCGGCGGCGGCGATCGCGGCGCGCCGCTCCTCGAGGGCGCCCTCGAGCGCCTGCTTCACCGCGTTGGCGCGCTGCCCCGCCTCCCGCCGGTCCTCCTTGGCGAGCGCGCCCAGTCCATTCATGATCTCCGAGAGCCGGCCCGCCTGCCGCCCGACGAGGGCGTTCCGCACCTCCGACCACGCCTCGAGCGAGTCGGCGGCGGCGATCCGGGCGGGCCCGTCGGTCGCGAGCTGGTCCAGCGAGGCGAGGAACGCGGCGAGGCTCATGCGTGGACGGCAGGGTGGGAGGTGGGAGGTGTAAGGTAAAACAGACCCACGCGTGGCGCGCGGCGCGGAACGAGGAACGGCGGCTCGAAGCTCTCTTCGCGCCGCCGTTCCTCACCCCTCACCCCTCACACCTCACCCCTTCTTCAGCGCCCCGCGCGCCTTGTCGGCCAGCACGGTGAACGCGGCGGCATCCTTCACCGCGATGTCCGCGAGGATCTTGCGGTCCACCTCGATCCCGGCCGTCTGGAGGCCGTTGATGAACGACGAGTAGGTCATGTCGTTCAGGCGGGCCGCGGCGTTGATGCGCATGATCCAGAGCTTCCGGAAGTCACGCTTCTTGTTCTTGCGATCGCGGTAGGCGTACACCCACCCGCGCTCGACGGTCTCCTTCGCGGCCTTCCAGAGCTTCGACCGGCCGCCGAAGGCGCCCTTGGCCGCCTTCATGATCTGCTTCTTGCGCTTGAGGCGCACGACGTTCGACTTGACGCGTGGCATGGTCCGTTCTCCTTAGGCCTGCAGCAGGCGCTTCAGGTTCTTGGCTTCGCCGTTCGTCGCTACGGTCGTCGGGCGGCGGAGGTTGCGCTTCCGCTTCGAGGTCTTCTTGGTGAGGATGTGGCTCTTGAACGCCTTGAGTCGGCGCACCTTGCCCGTCCCCGTGATGGAGAAGCGCTTCTTGGCGCCCTTGTGGGTCTTCATCTTCGGCATATATCCGCCTTTCTCACTTCGGCGTGAGGATCATGGTGAGGGCCTTCCCTTCGAGCTTCGCAGCCGTCTCGATCTTCGCGACGTCCGCCAGGTTCTGGGCGACCCGTTCGACCACGGCCATGCCGAGCTCCGGATGAGCGATCTGCCGGCCGCGGAACATCAGCGTCACCTTCACCTTGTTGCCGTCTCCGATGAAGCCGCGCGCGCGGTTGGTCTTCGTGTCGAAGTCGTGCTTCTCGATGCCGGGACGGTACTTCACTTCCTTGAGCTGGATCACGTGCTGCTTCTTCTTCGCCTGCCGGGCCTGCTTGGCCTGCTCGAACTTGTACTTCCCGTAGTCCATGATCCGGACCACCGGGGGACGCGCCATCGGGGCCACTTCCACGAGGTCGAGACCGGCCTCGACCGCCATGCCGAGCGCGACGTCCACTTCGAGCACGCCGAGCTGTGCGCCATCGGCGCCGATCACGCGGACCGGGCTGATGCGGATCTGCCGGTTGATTCGGGGGCCCCGCTTGGTGGTGTCCTGGATACGACGACTCCTGAGCACAGAGATGGAAAACGCGGACCCTCGGTGAGGAGTCCGCGTCACGCACGACACGCCACGGCGGTCCGCCGCGGGGTCGAGAGCTTCAGGACTCCTGCAGCACGACGCGCGCGGTCCGCGCGAAGGCCAGAGGGTGGGGCGAGCAGGGCTCACCCACTTGCTTGGATTATCCCTTGAATCTGGGCGTGAGGACGCCCGGGGTCAAGGCGCCACCACCTCGAACCCCTTCTTGCCCTCCGCGAGCCGTCCCCACGGGGTGGTCGCGTCGTGCTCGAAGACCAGGAGCCAGCCCCCCGCCATCGCGTCCGCCCAGAGCGCACGCTTCGACTCCATCGTGCGGAGCGGCTCGACGTCGTATCCCATGATCCAGGGCAGCGGGACGTGGGCTGCGGTCGGGCAGACGTCGCCGAGGAATACGGCCGTCTCGCCCCCGCCGTCGACCACGATGCTCTGATGGTCCGGGGTGTGACCGGGCGTCGGACGCATGTGGATGCCCGGCAGGAGCGCACCCTCGCTCTCGACCATCTCCAGCTGCCCGCTCTTGATCAGCACGTCCCAGTTCGCCGGGAAGTAGCTGGCCGCCGTGCGCTCGTTGGTGTGCGTGGCGTAGTGGAACTCGCCCGGGTGCACGAAGTACCGCGCGTTCGGGAATGTGGGCTCCGGGGCACCGTCCCCGTCGAGCATCGTGTTCCCGCCGGCGTGGTCGAAGTGCAGGTGCGTGTTGATCACGTACCGCACGTCATCCGCGGCGAACCCGGCGGCGGCGAGCGCCGCGTCGAGCATCGACCGGTGCCCGGCCACGCTCGCCTCGACCCCGTAGATGTCGAGGAACTTCTGGTTCTCCTTGTTACCGATGCCCGTGTCGAGCAGCACCAGCCCGTCCGGGTGCTCGATGAGCAGGCAGCGCATGCCGAGGGCGATCCGGTTGCGCTCGTCCGCCGGGATCCGCCGCTCCCAGAGGGGCTTCGGCACGACCCCGAACATCGCACCACCATCGAGGCGCTGGCCCCCGGCCTGGAGGGCGTGGATGCGGAGGCGGCCCAGCATGCGTGATTCGTGGAGCGGGCTCGGGGCGGACATGCGCGAAGGATGCACGGGCGCGCCCGGCGGGACCAGTCCGGATGCGAGGGATCCCCCGCGGGACGATGCCGGTCCGCCTGGTCGCCGGACCTCGTCCCCGGGGGATCTCCGCTCCCCTCGCGCTCCTCTGCGGCCAGCGTATCAGCGCGCGGTCACCCGGCCGTCACCGCCTGTCCCGGCGCGCCCCGGCGCGCCCGTGAGCGCGCGCCCGCGGTCAGACCCCGTCGGCACCATCCGAGGAGGCCGGCATCGCCCGCCGCCGGCGCGACCGCGAGGTGCGCGCGCCGAGCAGCGTCTCGAGGTCCTCCCAGGTGTGCACCCCGCGATGCGACGCATCGCGGAGGAGCGCCCGGAGCACCTCGGCCGTCGCGAGCGCATCGCCGGAGGCCCGGTGCCGGTCGGCGATCGAGACGCCGTAGTGGTGCGCGACGGCATCGAGGTTCCGGCGCGGGAGGTGGTTGAGGAGGCGCCGCGCCAGCCGCACCGTGCAGAGCTGGCCCATCAGGAGTTCCGGCAGCGGGGTCGGCGCCACCCGGGCGAACTCGGCGGAGAGGAAGCCGAGGTCGAAGCGCGCGTTGTGCGCGACGAAGACCCGTCCCACGAGGTGCGCGGCGAACTCCCCCGCGAGGTCGCGGAAGGTGGGCGCGTCCCGGACCATGGCATCGTCGATCCCCGTGAGGCGGGTGATCATCCAGGGGATGGGGCGCCCCGGGTTCACGAGCGAGTGGAAGGCGAGGGAGACGCGCTCGCCGTCGACGTGCACGGCCGCCACCTCGGTGACGCGGTCGATCCCGCCGGGCTGGCCGCCGGTCGTTTCCACGTCGACGACCACGAAGGGGAGCGTGTGCAACTCCATCCGTGAAGCTACCACCCTCCCCCATTGAGTCCTCAAGGCGGGAGCACTAGCTTGTGAAGGATTTCACAAGCCCCCGGATACGCTCCCCGTGAAGCACATCGCCGAGTCCACCGTCCGCCGCCTCTCGCTCTATCTCCGGTTCCTGGAGGAGGGGGAGGCGCGCGCGCAGGACACCATCTCCAGCGGCGAGCTCGCGCGGCTCGGCGGCACCACCTCGGCACAGGTGCGGAAGGACCTCTCCTTCTTCGGGTCCTTCGGGAAGCGCGGGCTCGGCTACCACGTGAAGGACCTCATCGAGGCCATCCGCGAGATCCTCGGGCTGGACAAGACCTGGCCCGTCGTGATCGTGGGCGCGGGGAAGATCGGCGCGGCGCTCGCCCAGTACCGCGGGTTCAGCAGCCGTGGGTTCCGCGTGGTCGGCGTCTACGACCGCGACCCGGCGCGCATCGGCCAGCGCCTCGACGGACTCACCATCCGCGCGGAGAGCGAGCTCGAGCGCGACATCGCGAAGCTCAAGGCGCAGATCGCGGTGCTCTGCGTGCCGAGCGAGGCCGCCCAGGTGCTCCTCGACCGCGTGACGAAGGCGGGGATCCGCGCGGTGCTCAACTTCGCCCCTTCCCCGCTCCGGGTGCCCAAGGGGGTCGCGCTGCGCTCGGTCAACATGGCGACCGAGCTCGAGATCCTCACCTTCGCCCTCACCAACCGGATCGAGGGCGGACCCCGCTAGTCCCGCCGCCGGGGCGTGGCGCGCGCCGCCGCGCGCGTGACGCTCACGCGCCGGTCCGGGCACGGAGCAGGCGCGCGAACTCCCCGGGGGACAGCGTCTCCGGCCGCGCCTCTCCCTCGAGCCCGGCACGCGCGAGCACCGCGTCGGCCTCCTCCGCGCCCAGCGACCAGAGCGTGCGGATGACCCGGCGCAGCTGCTTCCGGCGCAACCCGAACGCCCCCTGCACCAGCGTGCGGTACGGGTCCTCCTCCTCGGGCGCGACCACCGGATCCGCGCGCGGCGTGATGCGGATGACCGCCGAGTCCACCTTCGGCGGTGGCGTGAAGGCGCGCGCGGCGACGCCGAACAGCAGCTCGGCCCGCGCGACCGCCTGCACGTTCACCGAGAGCGCGCCGTACGCCTCGCCGCCGGCCGGCGCCGCGATCCGCTCGGCCACCTCGCGCTGCACGAGGTACACCGCGCGCAGCGGCCGCGGGCGGCGCAGCGCGTGGAAGATGATCGGCGTGGTGATGTTGTACGGAACGTTCCCCGCCAGGAGATAGGGGCCGCCGGCGAGCGCGGCGAGGTCCTGCTCGAGCACGTCCCCCTCCACGACCTGGAGGCGCGGTTCATCCGCCCAGCGCTCGCGCAGGAGTGGCGCCAGCTCCCGGTCGAGCTCGATCGCGATCACGCGCCCGGCGCGTGCGAGCAGCGGCGCGGTGAGGGCCCCGCGCCCCGGACCGATCTCGATCACCGTGTCGTCGCGCGTGGCACCGACCGCGTCGGCGATGCGCGCGAGCAACCGGGGGTCGGTGAGGAAGTGCTGGCCGAGCCGTTTCTTGGCCCGCGGGAGGCTCACGAGCTGCGAAGGACGACGACGGCCTGGTCGTCGTGCGGCCGGTTGCGCCCCATGTGCCCCTCGACGAGCGCGAACACCCCGTCCACGATGCGCGAGGGCAGCTCGCGCCGCCGCGCGGTGAGCACGTCGAGCACGCGCTTCTCGCCGAGCGCCTTCCCTCGCGCGTCGCGGGCATCGCTGACGCCGTCGGTGAAGATCACGAGCAGGTCGTCCGCCTTCCACGGCCGCGCGGCCGCGTGCAGGGCGTCCGGGCCGAGCCCGAGGGGCGGGTCCGTCGCCTCGAGGCGCGTGACCGTCCCGTCGGCGCCGATCACGAACGCGTGCGGATGCCCGGAGTTCGTCCACCGCAGCGTCCCCGCGTCGCGGTCGATCACGGCGTAGCAGAGCGAAAGGAACATCTCCGTCTCGTGCAGCTCCTCCTCGAGCGTGGCGAGCAGCGCCTGCACCGTCTCCGCGGGGTCCGCGGTGGTCTGGGCGTGGATGGCCGAGGCGCTCATCACGAGGGCCATGATCAACGCGGCACGGTACCCGTGGCTCGACACGTCGCCGACGAGGACGCCGGTGCGTCCTCCCCCGAGCCGGAAGAGGTTGTAGAAGTCGCCCCCGACGCCGTCGGCGGCCTCGACGCGCGCGGCGCACATCGCGTCCGGCGCGACCGCGGCGCCCGAGGGGAGGAGGCGCATCTGCAGGTCGTGCGCGAGGCGCATCTCGGAGGCCAGCCGCTCCTGGTCGATCGAGGCGCGCACGAGGCGCGCGTTCTGGATCGCCGTGCCGATCTGCGAGCCCACCGCGGCGACGAGCTTCTCGTCCCCGGCGGTGAACCCGAACCCGCCCCGGCGTCCCGAGAGGCTCACCACGCCGAGCGGGATGCCGCCGTCCGGGGTGGTCCAGACGATCGGCACGCTCAGCATCGCGCCCTCGCGGAACGACGCCTCGTACTCGCTCTCGAGCACCCCCGCGTTCACGAGGAGGGCGCGCCGCGTGCGGAAGACGCGAGCCGTCACGCTCACCGCCTCGTCGATCGGGATCGGGATGGCCGTCGCTGCGCCGGCCACGCGCAGCGCCGTCACCGGGCGGAGGAGGCCTGAGACGGCATCGTGCACCAGCAGCGCCCCGTACTCGGCGCCCACCGTCTCGGCGACCTCCATGAGGATCGTGCGCGCCGCCTCCTCGAGCGTGACGGTGCGGCCGAGGATCTCGCTGATGGAGTACAGGAGGTTGATCTCCTCGTACCGCTCGGCGAGTTCGTCGGTCGCGCGGCGCGCCTCCCACTGGCTCTGCAGCATCTGCGCGAGCACCGGGACGAGCACGCGCATCCAGCGCATGGCGTCGCCATCGTCGTCCGCCACGGGGCCCACGCCGAGCCAGGCCCGGGTGCGGCCGGGGATGCGCGCGACGAGCTGCCGGCCGAGGGCCGTGGCGCGTTCGCGGACCTGATCCTCGGGCGCGCCGTCGGTTGCGCCGAGCTCCGCGCGCGCGGGGGGCGTCACGTCCCCGCCCGAGGTCGCGGCGACCTCGAGCGGCGCGTCGGCCCCGGCCTGCGTCCAGAGCACGGCGCCGCACCCATAGGCCTCGCTGAAGGCATCGAGGACGCGCGCGAGCTCGCTCACCGGCGGTTCAACGTCAGCCGCACGACGTTCCCGTCGCCGCGGAAGCGCTCCACGCGGTCCATCAGCGAGCGCATGAGGAAGAGCCCGCGCCCGTCCTCGCGCTCGAGGTTCTCGGGCGTCGTCGGGTCCTCGGTGCACGCCTCGAGGTCGAACCCCGCCCCCTCGTCCTCCACCTCGAGCACCAGGCGCATCTCGGTCACCTCCGCGCGCACGCGCACGCACTTCCCCGCCGCGTCGCCGTTGCCGCGCAGGATCGCGTTGGAGAGCGCCTCGGTGAGCGCCACGGGGACGTTGAGCGAGAGTTGCCGGCCGTCGAACCGGTGCTCGCGGCAGCGCCGCACCACCTGCGCGACGATGGCCTCGATCTGTTGGACGTCGCTGGGGACCCGGATGTCCAGCGCCGCGTGCATCCCCACCTAGAAGCTCTCGAGGGCGCGTTCGCGGGTGTCGGCGATCTGGAAGAGCGAGTCGAGCTTGGTGAGCTCGAAGAGCGTCTGCAGGTCGTCGTTCAGGTTGGCGAGCCGGAGGTCGCCGCCGAGCTCGCGCATCCGCTTGGCGAGCGAGACGAGCACGCCGAGGCCGGAGCTGTCGATGTAGCCCGCGCGCGCGAAGTCGATCAGGATCTTCCGCGCGCCGCCCTCCGCCTCGTCGAGCACGCGCTGCTTCAGCTCCTGGCGGTTGCCGACGATCAGTTGTCCGTCCACTTCGATGACGACGACGTCGCCGTTCTTGGAGACCTGCAGGCTCATGGCGTACTCGGGCCGGGGTTCACCTGAAAGATGGCTACTGGTACTTCTGGCGCAACGCCGCCGCGACGGCCGGGTGCACCAGCGCGTCGATCTCCCCGCCGAACCGCGCCACCTCGCGCACGAGGGACGAACTCACGTAGCTCACGTCGAGCGAGGGGACCATGAACATCGTCTCGAGCTGCGGCGCGAGGTGGCGGTTCATCAGGGCCATCTGGTACTCGTACTCGAAGTCCGAGACCGCGCGGAGGCCGCGCAGCACCACGCTCACGCCCGCCTCCTTCGCGAAGCGGACCATCAGCCCCTTGAAGGAGCGGACCTCCACGCGCGGATCGTCGTCGAGCGCGGCCCGGATGAGCGCGACGCGCTCCTCCACGCTGAAGAGCGGCTCCTTCGAGACGTTGATCGCCACCGCGACCACGAGCCGGTCCACGAACTGCAGCGACCGCTTGATGAGGTCGGTGTGGCCGTTGGTGATGGGGTCGAAGCTGCCGGCGTAGAGCGCGGCTTTCGGCATTCAGCGGTCCGTGCGGAAGAGGGTGATCGCCGTGCCACCGTACACGCGGCGGTCGGCGGCGCGGGCGTCGTCGTCGGGTAGCACGAGTTCGGCCTCGTGCTCCACGCCAAAGATCGTCGCGAACGGGGCCGCGAGCCAGCGCTGGACGAGCGCCCCGGCGACCTCCTGCTTGTAGGGCGGGTCCGAGAACGCCACGTCCCAGGGTCCCCCCGCGCCCTCGACATCCTCGAGGAACTCCACGACGTCCGCGCGGTGGATCGTGGCGCGCTCCTCGGCGCCGAGCGTCGCGATGTTCTTGCGGAGGGTCTTCAGCACTGCCGGATCACGGTCGACGAAGTCGCAGTGTGCGGCGCCGCGCGAGAGGGCTTCCAGGCCGAGTGCGCCGGACCCGGCGCAGAGGTCGATCACCCGCGCGCCATCGATCGACGGGCCCACGATGCTCATCCAGGCCTCGCGGACGCGATCGGAGGTCGGCCGAACCTGCTCCTCGGGCACGACGATGCGGCGCCCGCGCCACTCTCCCGCCACGATCCGGAGGTCAGACATCGGCGGGCACCCGGAAGTCCTGCACCACCGCCTGCAGGGTGCGGGTACCGCGATACTCGTTCACGTCGAGGCGGTACGCGATGTCGACGCTCGCCCCCGCCCGGAGCTCGGCCGCCCGCGAGGCGAGTCCCCACCCCACGCCGTCCATCGCGCCGCGCCCCGTCTCGAGCGAGAGCTTGAGGCCATCCGTCCCGATCCGCCGGGGGGGCGCGCCCACCCGCACGCCGCGCGCGACGAGCACGGGCCCCGGGTTCCCCACGCCGAACGGCTCCAGGTGCCGGAGCGCGCGCTCGAACGCCTCGTCCGCCTCCTCCAGCGGGAGGTCGAGGTCCGTGCGCAGCCGAGGCACGAGGTCATCGACCGTCAAGCGCTCACGGGCGACCGCGTTGAAGCGCTCGGCGAACTCGGGGATGCGCGCGGCGTCGATCGTCAGCCCGGCCGCGGCCTTGTGCCCACCGTACTTCACCAGGAGGTCGCCGCAGGAGAGGAGCGCGGCGTGGAGGTCGAATGCGGCGATCGAGCGGCCGCTCCCTTTGCCGAGGCCGTCCTGCACCGCGATCATCATCGTCGGCCGGTGCGTGCGCTCGACCACGCGCGAGGCGACGATGCCGATCACGCCCGGATGCCAGTCCGCGGAATCGAGGACGATCCCCCAGGTCGCGTCGAGGTCCATCGCGTCGATGCGCGCCCCGGCCTCGTCGAGGATCCGCCGGTCCATCGCCTGCCGCTCCTCGTTCAGCTCCTCGCACTCCCGCGCGATGCCGTTGGCCACGGCCTCGCTCTCGGCCAGCAGGAGCGCCACGCCGCGCAGCGCGTGGCGGAGCCGGCCGAGGGCGTTGAGCCGCGGCGCGAGCGTATAGCCCACGCGGCCGGCGGTGAGCGGCTTCCCGTCGAGGCGCGCCGCGCGGATCAGGGCGCGGAGGCCGAGGTTCGTCGTCTGCTGCAGCTGCCGCAGGCCGAGCCGCGCGAAGACGCGGTTCTCGCCGCGGAGCGGTGCGACGTCGGCGATGGTGGCGAGCGCGACGAGGTCGAGCATCCCGTGCACCGCCTCCTCGTCCCCACCGAGCCGCCGGGTGACCGCGAGGGCGAGCTTGTACGCGACGCCGACCGCCGCGAGGTCCTTGTCGGCCGAGGCGCAGTCCGGCCGTCTCGGGTTGACCACCGCGAAGGCCTGCGGGAGCGGGCCGCCCGGAAGGTGATGGTCGCTGATGATCAGGTCCACGCCCATCGCGCGCAGCGCATCCGCCGCCGGGTGGGCCGTCGTCCCGCAGTCGCAGGTGAGCACCACGCGCGCGCCGAACCGCTCCGCCGCCGCCACGCCCGCGGGCCCGAGGTCGTAGCCGTCGCGCATCCGGTCGGGGATGAAGGGCTCCACCACGCCGCCGAGGCGCCGGAGCGCGGCCGTCATCAGGGCCGTCGAGCAGATGCCGTCCACGTCGTAGTCGCCATGGACCATCACCGTCTCACCGCGGCGCACCGCGTCGGCGAGCCGGTCCGCCGCGCGCGGCAGGTCGGCCATCGCCTCGGGCGACTCGACCTGCTCGAGTGCGGGGCGCAGGAAGCGCTTCGCCTCCTCCACGGAGACGATCCCGCGCGCGGCGAGGAGCTGGCAGACCGCCAGGGGCACCGCCGCCTGCCCCGTGCGCTCCCCGTTCGGGCGCAGCGCGGCAGCCAGCGTCTCGGCGACCCCGGCCGGAGCCGGCGCCGGAGGGAGCCAGCGCGCCGCCGGGCGGGAACGACTCACACCGCGTGGTACATCAGGACGCCGCAGACTTCGCAGAGCTCGATCGCCGTGCCCGACATCATCTCGTGGCGCCGCTGCATGGGGATCGCCGTGTCGCAGGCGCCGCAGGAGAGGGAGTTGAGCGCGACGACCACGTGGACGCGCTTCTTGTTGCGGATGCGGTCGTAGCGGTTGAGGAGCGCCGAGGGCACCTCCTTGGCGGCGACGGCGCGCTTGGCGACCGCGGCCTTGAGCTCCCCCTCGTACGTCGCGCGCTCGGCGGCGACCTCCGACCGGGCGGTGGCCTGCTCCTCCTCGCATGCCGCGAGGTCCGCCTTGGCGCCGTTCAGCGCGCCACGCATCTCCTCGAGCTTCCGGTTGAGCGAGAGCAGGTCGCTCTCCTCGCCCGCGACGATCTTCTTCGCCTGCTCCATCTGCGCGGCCGCGGCGGTGGCCTGCCGCATGGTCTTCACCGCGTCGAGCTGCGCCTGGTTGCGCTCGATGAGCTGCCGGTGCTCCTGGATCTTGTCGCGGAGGAAGGCCTGCTTCTTCTCCTCCGCCGCCACGAGCGCGGACTGTCGCTCGATCGTGTCGAGGATCCGCTGCTTGCGCGCGTCGAGCTCGCGGATGCGCGGCTCGAGGGCCGCGAGTTTCGTCTCGAGTTCGTGGATCGCGAGATCGTCGGACTGCAGGGCGAGCAGGGACTGGATATCGGACATTCGATGTAAGGTGTGGTGGGTGAACGGATCGCGCGAGGGGGTGGAGCGGTCGGATCGTGTCAACGTCGCCGGCGGACGCTCCCCCAATGCTGTACGCCGAGGGAGCGCTTTTCGTCGCTGAGCCGCTTGATCGCGAGGTTGAGCGCATCCTTCTCGCCGGGCGCAGCGAGGGGGAGCAATGATTCGAGCGCGCGCAGGCGCGAGTCCACGCCACGCGCGCGCAACTGGCGGACGGCGTCCGTCATGGAGGCCGACGCATCGACCACGGCATCCTTCTCGCCGCGCAGGTCCTCATACACGCGCACGGCGAGAGGGTCCAGCCGCTCGGCCAACGCCTCCGGCGCCGCGTCGGCACCGAGGTCGACCACCGCGTCGTAGATCTCCCGGTAGACGGGGTCGCGCCAGGCGCCGGAGTGCTCGTCCACGAGCGCGTCCGCCGCGTCCGAACCGCTCGGGAGGTCCTCGTCCTCCAGCTTCCCGACCTCCTCCACGATCTGGTCGAACCAGCGCGGGTGCGTGAGCAGCACACGCAGCAGCGTCTGCTCGGCACTCCCCTTCTCCACGGACGAGCGATAGGGGCCGAGCGGGAGCGCCGCCGACTCGCGGTGCGACGGATCGCCGGGGTCGCCCGGCCCACCTCCGCCAGGCCCGTGCCCGTGGGGCGCGCGGTCGGCCGTCGCCGCGGGGCCCGCGGTGCGCCGCGCCGCGCGACGCACGGCATGCAGCTCGCTCAGCAGCACCTCGCGCGCGACGCCCGCGGCCTCGGCCGCCCGCGCCAGGTAGAGGTCCCGGGTCACCGGGTCGCTCGCCGCGCGGATCGTCGGGAGCAGGCGGTCGAGCGCCCGCCGCTTGTGCTGGAGGTCGGCGAACCACCCGGCGCGCTCCAGCAGCTGCACCTTGCGGTCGAAGACGTCGAGCGCCTCCTCCAGCAGCCGGTGCACCGCATCGGCGCCCTTCGTGCGGGTGAAGGTGTCGGGGTCCTCTCCCTCCGGGAGCGTCACCACGCGCACCTCGAGCCCCTTGCTGAGCAGCACGTCGGCCGCGCGGAAGGTCGCCTTCTGCCCCGGCGCATCGGAGTCGTAGAGCACGAACACATGCCGCGTGTAGCGGCCGAGGAGCTCGGCCTGCTGGTCCGTGAGCGCGGTGCCCATCGGGGCGACCGCGCACTCGATCCCCGCCTGCACGAGCCGGAGCACGTCGAAGTACCCCTCGACGAGGATCACGCGGTCGTCGCGGCGGATCGCATTGCGCGCGCCGCCGAGGTTGTAGAGGAGCCGTCCCTTGGAGAAGATCTCCGACTCGGCCGAGTTGAGGTACTTCGGCTCGCCCGGCCCCAGCAACCGGCCGCCGAACCCCACCGTGTGCCCCGAGGCGTCGAGGATCGGGAAGATCAGCCGGTCGCGGAAGCGCGGGCGCAGCTCCTCCTGGTCCTCGCGCCGGGTGAGCAGTCCGGCGGCGTGGAGGCGGTCGTCGTCGTAGCCGAGGCCGTTGAGGTAGGTGCGCATGGTGCCGATCTCGCGCGGGGCGAAGCCGATCCCGAGGCGCTCGGCCAGCGGGCGCGGCACCTCGCGGCTGGCGAGGTAGTCGCGCGCGGCCGCGCCGGCGGCCGAGTCCCAGAGCGTGCGCTGGAAGAACTCCGAGACCGTGGCGTGCAGCTCCCACATCGGCTCGCGCGGGTCGGGGCCCTCGCGCTTCCGGTCGACCTCCTGCACGTCGATGCCCGCCTTGGCGCCCACGTGCTTCACCGCCTCCACGAAGCTCATCCCCAGCCGCTTCTGCACGAAGGTGAAGACGGACCCCTTCTCCCCGCACACGAAGCAGGTGTAGCCACCCCCGGGCACCACGGAGAAGTTCGGCCCCGTGCCCTGGTGGAACGGGCAGGGCCCGCGGAAGACCGACCCCACCTTCTTCAGGCGCACATGCTCGCCGATCACCGCGACGATGTCGGCCTGCTGCGAGACCTGCTCGACCACGTCGTCGGGGATCATGTGAACTCGGCGATCGTCACGCCGGCCCCACCCTCGTTCCACGCGCCCAGGCGGAACTGCTTCACGCGACGGTCCGTGCGAAGCAGCTCGTTCACCCGCTCGCGGAGCGCGCCCGTTCCCTTGCCGTGGATGATGCGGAGCGCGCCGAGGTCGGCGCGGATCGCGTCGTCGAGCGCCTGCTGCACCGCCGCGTCCACTTCGTGCACCCGCATCCCGCGCACGTCCACCTCGGTGCGCGCCGCGACCTCCGGCACGTCGATGAGCGCGACCTCCACCCGCTCCTCGCGCAGGTGGCGCGCGCTGAGGCGTCGGAGCGTGCCGAACGGCACGGTGAGCTTCATCGCGCCGACCGCGACCACCGCGTCGTCCCCGCGCCGCTCGACCAGCTGTCCCGTCTTCCCGCCGAGCGTCCCCACGGCGACCGCGTCGCCGATCGCGAGCGCGACGCCGCGGGCGTCCGCGGGCTCGAGCCCGGCGGCATCGGCGCGCACGCGCGCCGCGACCTCGCGTGCGGCGCGTTCATCCGCATCGAGGCGGTCGAGCGCCTCCTGCTCCGCCGCCGCACCGGCCTCGAGCGCGCGTCGCGCCTCGGCCGCCGCCGCGTCCACCGAGGCGGCGCCCGCCGCCTTGAGCTCCTGGATCGTGCGCTCCACCGCGCGACGGGCGTCCAGCAGATGGCGCCGTGCATCCGCGCGCGACTCCCGCTCCACGTCGCGTTCGCGCGTGCGCACGCTGGCCTCGCGCTCACCCACGCGCGTGGCGCGCGCCTGCAGGTCCTCCTGCTGCGCCGCGACCTCCGCCTCGCGCGCGGCGAGGGCCGCCGCGCGCCGCTCCACGTCCGCGAGGAGCGCCGTCAGGTCCCGCTCGATGCGCGGCACCCGCTCCTCCGCGCGCGCGAGCACATCCGCCGGCATCCGCAGTCGCTGGGCGATCGCGAGTCCGTAGGAACGGCCCGGAATGCCCTTCACCAGCCGGTACGTGGGGGCGAGACGCTCCGCGTCGAACTGGAGCGAGGCGTTCACCACGCCCGGCACTTCGCCCGCGAGCTCCTTGAGCGCGCCGAGGTGGGTCGTGGCGATGGTGGTGGTGCCGCGCGTGGTCAGCGCCTCGAGGATCGCACCGCCGAGCGCCGCGCCCTCGAGCGGGTCGGTGCCGGAGCCGAGTTCGTCGACGAGGACGAGCGCGTCGGGGGAGGCGCGCTCGAGGATCTCGGTGAGGTGCTTGAGGTGCGCGCTGAAGGTCGAGAGCGAGGCCTCGAGGCTCTGCTCGTCGCCGATGTCCGCGAAGATATCGTCGAAGCAGGGCACGCGGCTCTCGGCGCCGACCGGTGCCGGGATCCCGCTCTGGACCATCAGGGCGCAGAGGGCGAGCGCCTTGAGCAGCACCGTCTTGCCCCCGGTGTTGGGGCCGGAGACGAGGAGCGTGCGCTCGGCCGGCGCCATCTCGAGGTCGAACGGGACCACCGCGATCCCCTGCGCCAGCAGGAGCGGATGGCGCCCGTCGCGGATGTGGAATCCGTCGCGCGCGGCCACGAGGTCGGCGTCGGCGCAGCGCGCCGCGATCCCGTACCGAGCGCGGCCGTAGAGCGAATCGAGTTCCACGAGCGCGTCGAGGGCGGCCGCGAGGCCCTCGCGCTCGGGGCGCAGCTCGTCGGTGAGCTCGCGCAGGATCCGGTCGCACTCCTCGAGTTCCTCGTTCTCGAGCTCGCGGATCCGGTTCCCCGCCTCGACGGCGGCCGGAGGTTCCACGAAGAGCGTCTGGCCGGACTGCGAGCTGTCGTGGACGATCCCCCCGAGCTGGGCGCGTCCCTCACGGCGCACCGGGATCACGTAGCGGCCGTTGCGGAGCGTGACCGAGGCGTCGTCCACGCGGTGATGCGACTCGAGCTTCGCCATCAGTCGTTCGAGGAGGCGCACGAGTTCACCCGCCGCGCCGCGCAGCTCCTTGCGGATCCGCCGGAGGGCCGGGGAGGCGTCGTCGCGCAGTTCCCCCTCCTCGGTCAGGACGCGCTCGAGCCGCTGCTCGATCGCGGGCCTGGCGATGAGCGCGTCGGCGAAGCGCGCGAGCGCCGCCCGGGCGGCGGCGGGGCGTGCTTCGTCGCGCAGGGCGAGCTGCGTGCGGCGCGAGGACTGCAGGAGCACGATCGCGAGGCGGAGTTCCTTCCCCGTCCACGCGGTGCCGGCGACCCGGAGCCTCGCGAGGGCGTCGCCGAGTTCGGGGACCGCCTCCGGGCGCCACCCCTCCTCGCCCTCGAGGAAGGCGCGCATGGCGACGAGCCGCCCCTGCGCGCTCCGGAGCGCCGCGAGCGCCTCCGCACGTTCCGGCGCGGACCCCCCGACAGCCAACGGGCGCAGGGCGCGAATGCGCTCTGCGCCCGGTGTGCTCGATGCGTGTCCGGCGACATGCTCGAGCAATCGTGCGAACTCGAGGACCTCGAGGGCGTGCGCCTGGAAGGTCACGCCGGCGTCCCGAGCTCCTCGCGCGCGATGCGATTGATCACGCTGCCGTCGAGCCGCCCCTTGAAGCGCGGCATCACCTTCCCCATCACGGCACCGATCGCCGTCGCCCCGCCGGCGATGGCCTCGCGGACCGCGGCGCGCACCTCGTCATCCGAGGGCGCCGCCGGAAGCCAGACCTCGAGGGCCTGGGCCTCCGCGGACTCGACGGCGGCCAGTTCGGTGCGCCCCGCCTTGGTGTACATCTCGGTCGATTCCCGCCGCCGCTTGATCGCCTTGCGGATGACCTCGACGACGTCCTCGTCGGTGAGGTCCCGCCCCAGCTCGATCTCCCGGTTCTTGATCTCCGACAGCACGGTGCCCAGCAGCAGGACCCGGGCCTTCTCCTGTGCCTTGCGGGCGGCGTTGAGCTCGCCCTGGAGCCGTGCCGCCATCCCGGACATCAGTGCGAGCGGGTACGGCGATTCTTGCGCTGGGCGGCGTTGAGCTTCCGCTTCCGCTTCTCGCTGGGCTTCTCGTAATGGCGATGCTTGCGGAGATCCGAGAGGATCCCTGCCTTCTCGCACTTCTTCTTGAAGCGCTTCAGCGCGCGCTCGAAGTTTTCATCTTCATGGATGATGACTTCTGACAAACTGGTCTTCCCCCCTTCGTGGCGTTTGTGCGCCGGCAAGGGAATCGTGAGGTGGTAGCCTTGCAAGTTAGGCCGGGCACCACCGGCGGGCAACCCTCAGCCGGGCGGCCATTTGAGGCCCCGGCCCCCCAGGACGTGCAGGTGCAGGTGCCCCACCGTCTGCCCCCCGTCGGCACCGGTGTTGATCACCAGCCGGAACCCGCCCTCGGCGATCCCCTCGGCGCGCGCCACCTCCTGCGCCAGCATCACCATGTCCCCGACCACCGGCCCGTCCTCCACGGCGAGCACGGAATCGAAGTGCGCCTTGGGGATCACCAGGACGTGCGTGGGCGCCTTCGGCGCGATGTCGCGGAACGCGAGGCAGGACGCGCTCTCCGCGACCTTGGCACTCGGGATCTCCCCGCGGACGATGCGACAGAACAGGCAATCGCTCATGTCGTGGACTCCCCACCGGCGGCGCCGGCGTCGTGGAAGGTGGCGGCCATCCAGTCGAGGGTGGCCCGGACGGCGACGAGCCCAGCCAGGGCCGCGGTCTCGAAGCGCAGGACGTTCCGCGCGAGCGAGACGCGCGCGAAGCCGGAGGCCTCCAATGTCGCCAGTTCGGTGGGCTCGAAGCCACCCTCGGGCCCGACGGCGAGCGTCACCGCCGGGATCCCCTGCCCGGCGCGGAGCGGCCCCTCGAGCGCCGGCCCCAGGGCATCGAAGAGCGGCCGGGCGCCCTGGTCCAGCACGTACGCGACCCCGGGAGGCCGGCCCGCGATCGCGTGCTCGAGCGAGGCCTCCGGGAAGGTGACGGGCAGCCAGGCGCCGTGGCTCTGCTCGAGGGCGCCCGCCATCCGGGACCGGACCTTCTGCTGGAACGTCGTGCCCTCCCCCCGCGGGTTCACGTGCTTCGACCGGCGGTAGAGCACCGGGCGCCAGCTCGTGAGCGAGAGCTCCGTCGCCTTCTCCGCGAGCCAGAGCATCCGGTCCTTGTCCGCGACCGGCACGAGCAGGTGCACCGCGGGCGCGGCCGCCACCCGCTCGGCGCTCTCGACACTCACGATCGCGTGTCGCTTGGCGAGCTGCGTCAGCACCCCCTCGCCCCGCGTGCCGGCGCCATCCACCAGCCCCACGCGCACCCCGCTCTCGAGCCGCCGCACGCGCATGTGGTGCGCCGCGTCCTCTCCGAGCGTCACGGTCCCTGGCGCGGTGAACGGGTCGTCGGTCACGAAGGTCGGCAGGCTCATCGACGCACCTGCACCGACCACCACTGTTCCTCGGCGTCCTCGGCGACCACCTGCCAGCCCCCTTCGGCGAGCGCGCCGAGCATCCGCGGGCGCTCCTCGAGGAGGATCCCGCTGAGGATCGCCGTGCCATCCGGCGTGAGGGCGGCGGCGATGGCGGGGAGCAGCCCGAGCAGCACACCGGAGATGATGTTCGCGACCACCACCCGCACCGGCGCGACCAGCGGGAGGAGCGTCTCCGCATCTCCCTCGAGGACGGCCACCGCATGCGCCACCCCGTTCCGCACGACGTTCTCCTCCGCGTTCGCGATGGAGTCGTGGTCGTTCTCGATCGCGAAGGCGCGTGCTGCGCCGAGCTTCACCGCCGCGATCGCGAGCACGGCACTTCCCGCCCCGAGGTCCGCGACCGCATCCCCGGGACGGATCACCGCCTGCAGGAGGCGCACGACACCGCGTGTGGTGGGATGCTCCCCGGTGCCGAACGCCATCGCGGGCTCGATGACGACCGTCGTGGACGGATCGCGCCCCTCGGCGAGCCAGGGGGGCGTGACCGTGAGCGACCCCAGTTGGTGCGCACCGATGCGATCGCGCCATCGCACCGACCAGTCGACGTCCTGCAGCGGCGCATGGGCGCCGACGAGATCCTCGTCGGCCGCGCGCACGGCGGCGATGAACGCCTCGGGACTCGCGTCGGGCGCGAGGTGGGTCACCAGGTGCGCGCCATCCTCGTGCACCCCCTCGGCGCCGGCCTCGAACATCCGCGCCGCGATGGCGGCGGCGAGGTCGGCGCTCGACGGGGTGATCTGGACGCGATGCCACATGGGACGGTGGGTGAAGGGAGGCAGATGTGACCCGGGTGGTGTCACCCGGAGATCACTTCCTTCATCTTCGCCCAGAATCCCTTCGCGCGCTTCTCGGGGGGCTTCGCCTGCACCTCGTGCAGCTGCTCGATCAGGCGCTCCTCCTCGCGGTCGAGGTCCTGGGGCGTCCAGACCTGCACGCGGGCGTGGAGGTCGCCCACGCCGCTCGCGTTCACGCGCGGCAGGCCGCGGCCCCGGAGCGTGAACACCTCCCCGCTCTGCGTCCCCGCCGGGATGCGGAGCGTCAGCGGCCCCGTCACGCCCGGCACGTCGACGTCGGCGCCGAGCACCACCTGGGGATAGGTGACCAGCACCTCGCAGTAGAGGTCCTCGCCATCGCGCTCGAACCGGTCGTCCTCGAGCACGTCGAAGACGACGATCACGTCGCCCCGCGGCCCGCCGCGCACCCCGGCGTTCCCCACGCCGCGCAGGTGCATGTACTGGCCGCTCGAGACGCCCGCCGGGACCTTGAGCTCGATCTCGTGCTCACCGCGCTGCCGTCCCTCGCCGCGGCACGACTTGCAGGGGCTCGTGATCGTCACGCCCTCGCCGCGACACGCCGGGCAGGGCGCCACGCTCACGAACTGCCCGAAGAAGCTCTGCTGCGCCCGCCGCACCTCGCCCTGCCCCGCGCAGGTCGCGCAGCGCTGCGCGGTGGTGCCGGGCTCCGCCCCCTTCCCCGAGCAGCGGTCGCAGGGATCGAGGAGCTTGAGCTTCACTTTCTTCGTGATGCCGGTGGCGACCTCGAGCATCGTGAGGTCGAGGTCCAGCTTCACGTCGGCGCCCGAGCGCGGCGACGACTGCTGCCGGCCGCCGGCACCGAAGAGGTCGCCGAAGCCGAAGTCGCGCATGAAGATGTTGAGCGCCTCGGAGAGGTCCACGTGGTGGAACCCCTGCCCGCCGCCGCCGCGCAGTCCGGCCTCACCGTAGCGATCGTACGCGGCGCGCTTCTGCGGGTCGCGCAGCACGTCGTACGCCTCGGTGAGCGACTTGAACTTCTCCTCCGCCTCCTTCGATCCCCCGTTCTTGTCGGGGTGGTACTGCATCGCGAGCTTGCGATACGCCTGCTTGATCTCGTCGTCGGAGGCGGTCTTCGGGACGCCGAGCGCGGAGTAGAAATCAGCCATTATTGAACGCCAGAGTGACACGGGCCTGCCGGCATGGCGGGCTCGCGCGAAAGTTAGTGGCTAGTCGAGCAAGCCGGGTGCCACACCGGGACGGCCGACGAAACCCCGGTCCGCGCACACGGACCCTACGCCGGTGTCCTCGCGATCTCCCGCGGGAAGCGCAGCGCCCGTTCCACCTCGCCGCGGGCGTCGATCAGGCGTGCGACCTGATCCGCCACCTCGGTCGCCAGGCCGACCTGCGTCGTCACGCCCTCCACCGTGCCGGTCCCGGCGTGCAGTCGCAGGAGGTCCAGCCGGATCCCCTCGAGCAGCGCGACCACCTCGGACAACTTGCGCTTGGCCTCGTCGCGCATCACGCGATATCCCTCGTACGCGTCGGTGGCGCCCGCCTCGCCGGCCGCGGCCAGGAGGTCCACCAGCCGGTCGTGCTGCTCACGGAGCCGTTGCGCGTCATCCTGGAGTCGATGCAGCACGGCCGGCACGTCACCCAGCGCCTCCCGCGTCGCGGGCGGGAGCTGATCGAAGAGCTCCTCGGCGGCCACGCTGAGCGAGAGCTCCGTGGCACGGTGGGTCATGGGCCCGAGCCCCGCGCGGCGCTTCGTCAGTCGACCCGCCAGCCCGAACAGCGAGCGCCCCAGGCGGCCAGTCCAGACGCGGCCCCAGAACGACGTGTCGAGATCCTCGTAGCGTTGCACGCGCATTCCGTGTCCGACCAGCGTGAGCATGGAGCTCGTGATCGAGAGGAAGAACCAGGTGGCGAGCGCGTCCGTGGCTCTCCCGCCGAGCGGCAACACCGTCACGCCCGCGACCAGGACCGGGAGCGAGATCCCGGCCGACACGGTCGACGCCACCGCGGCCCCGCGCCAGATCCTGTCCCACGGCCCTCTCACGCGCCCCTCGTGCGCGGTGCGCTCCTCGCTGCCCTGCTCGAGCACGGAGCGGAACGCGGGAGCGAGGTCGCGATGCGTGAATCCGGCCGCGACGAGCGCCCGCGCCGACTGTACCAGGTACGCGAGCGGCATGCCCGCGGCGCCGAGCGCCAGCGTGCCGAAGCCGGCGAGCGCGCCGTACACGGATCCCACGCCGACCGCGACGAAGGGGAGGATCGTCGCGCCCACGAGTGCGCCCGCCCCGTCGACGCGACCGGAACGCTTGACGAAGTCGCGCAGAAGGGCCGGCACCTCCCGGCGGACCTCGACCGCGACCGACAGCTGCTCGGCCAGCGCAGCGGCATCGCTCGGTCGGTGGTCGGGATCCTTCGCCAGGCAGCGGTCCACGAGGGCGGCGAGTCGCCGCGACACGGGCGCCCCGACCGTCGCGAGACTCGGCGGTACCGCCGTGACCTGCTTGGCCAGCGTCTCCGTGTGCGAGGCACCCTCGAACACGAGCCGTCCGGTGAAGGCATAGAAGGCCGTCGCGCCGAGCGAGTAGATGTCACTCCGCGCGTCGACCGGCTTCCCCAGCGCCTGTTCCGGACTCATGAACTCCGGGGTTCCGGCCACGCCCTCCGCGGCGAGGTCGCCGGTGGCCGCCGCGATCCCGAAGTCCGCCACGAGCGCGCGCCCCGAGACCGCCTCGAGCAGGATGTTGTCCGGCTTGACGTCGCGGTGGACGAGCCCCTGCCCGTGCGCGTGCGAGAGGGCCCACGCGGCCTCCTTGAGCACCCGCGAGCCGTCCGACGCCGAGAGCGGTCCGCGGGAGCGCACGCGGTGCGCGAGCGTCTCCCCGTCGACGTACGCCATCACGAAGAACACGAACCCGCCCACCTCGTCGACCGCGTGTATCGGGATGATGTTCGGGTGCGAGAGCTTCGCGGCGAGACGCGCCTCCCGGAGGAATCGAGCGCGCAGGTCGGGGTCGCCGGCGCGCTCCGGCGGGAGGAGCTTGATCGCCACGAGGCGGTCGAGGTGGACCTCGCGCGCGAGGAAGACGATCCCCATGCCACCGCGTCCGAGCTCCCGGTCGAGCGAGTACCGCCCCGCGACCGCGAACTGGAAATCGAGAAAGAGCGAGTCGAGCTCGGCCCCGGGCATCGCCTCAGTATGCGGTCCGGGCGCGGCGGCCGCGAGGAGGGCCTATCCCAGCAGGTCGGTGACCAGGGACGACGTGTGCGTCACGAGGGAGATGACCTTCTCGTACGGCATGCGCGTGGGGCCGATCACGCCGATGACGCCCGTCAGGCCCCCCGCTCGGTACTCGGCCGTCACGAGGGTCAGCCCACCGAGGAGCTGCGAGCCGTGCTCGTCGCCGATGGTGATCGAGACGCCCGGCACCGACGCGCGACCGCGGAGGACCTCCGCCAGGTGCGTCCGGGTCTCCGTGAGCGCGATGAGCCGCTTCATCGACTCGCCCGTGGCGAACTCGGGCTTCTCGGCCAGCACGGAGGCCTGTCCGAGGACCACTGCGTCCTCGCCGCGCACGCCGGCCACGTCGAAGAGCTGCTCGCCTTCCTGCAGGAAGATGTTGAGGAGCTCGGAGGCGCCGCCGCCGGGAGCGACGTCGCGCAGCCGCGCCCCGAGCGTGGTGCGCACCTCCGCGAGCGACAGGCCGCCCAGGCGCTCGTTGAGGACCCGCTGCACCTCGGCGATGGCGTCGTCCGCGATCTCGCCCCTGATCTCGATGAAGATCGTGCGCACCCCGCCACCGGCGAGCGTCAGCACGAGGATCATCTTCTCGGAGGAGAGCCGCACCAGCTCGAGCTTCTGCAGGACGGCCTGGTCGAGTCGCGGTCCGAGCGCCACGCCCAGTTCCTGCGAGAGGACGCCGAGCGACTGGGCGGCCCGGCGGAGGATGCTCTCGATCGCGGACCCACCACCGCCGATCTGCTCCGCGAGCCGGTCGCGGTCCCGAACGGTGAGCGGCTGCACGCGGATCAGGGCGTCCACATAGAGCCGGTACGCCTTGTCCGTCGGGATCCGCCCCGCCGACGTATGCGGATGGTAGAGGAACCCCTTCTCCTCGAGGTCGGCCATCGTGTTGCGGATGGTGGCCGGAGAGACCCCCAGGCCGAAGCGCTTGGCGATGGTGCGCGAGCCTGCCGGCTCCGCGGTCTCCACGTATGACCGGACGACGGCCTCGAGCACGTTCCGTTCGCGTTCGGTCAGCTCGAGGGAGGCCATAAGTCGAAGATTACGAACGACTTCTAGCGGAAGTCAAGGCGACGGCCAGGGCGTCGAGCCGGAGCCAGCCGAGCGGTGTGAGCTGGAGGCGATCGGCCGCGACCCGCGCCCAGCCACGCTCGATCCATGGAGTAACCGTCATCGCGTCATATTGACGGATACTAAGTCCGTCGGTCGTCCGGAGGCCGAGGTAGACAGACTCCGCGAGCCGGTCGTTCTCCGACAGATCCTCACTTCCCTCCAGCGGATCAGCGCCGGCCGCGACCGCGTCCGACCAGGCGGCGTAAGCCGCTATGTTCCAACGCCTTGCCCTGCCATCGAAGCCGTGGGCCGACGGACCCAGTCCCAGGTAGCTGGCCCCCGACCAGTAGGCGGAGTTGTGCACGGCCCGGTGGCCGGGCCGGCCGTAGTTGGAGACCTCGTAGTGCTCGTACCCGGCGAGTCCCAGCGCACGATGTGCCGCCAGGAACTCTGCCTCGAACCGCTCCTCGGGCGCCTCGGCCACCTCGCCGCGGGCGGACCACCGTCCGAGTGGGGTCTTCGGCTCGACCGTGAGTCCATAGAGGGAGAGGTGGTCGGGCTCCAGTTCAAGGGCGAGCTCGATGTCCCGCGTCCAGTCGCGCTCGAGCTGGTCGGGAAGGGCGAAGATCAGGTCGAGGGAAAGGCTCCCGATCCCCCCGGCGCGCAGGAGCTGGGCCGCACGAACGGAATCCTCAGGTCCGTGTTCGCGGTGCATCCATTGAAGGACCGCCGGGTCGAATGACTGGACGCCGAGCGAGGCTCGATTGACGCCTGCGGCCGCCCAGGCGGAGACTGCCTGCTCCGTCACGTCCTCCGGATTGACCTCGATCGTGATCTCCGGATTCCCGGGAAGCGTGGACAAGTTGTCCACACCGAGTCGATGTGCGAATCCCGCCAGCAGTGCCGGGATCCCGTGCTGGCCCAGCTTGGACGGGGTGCCGCCGCCGAGGTATAGCGACTTGAGCGACCGCGGATCGAGGTCGACGGACCTGGTTGCCAACTCCGCCATAATGGCGTCATTGAACGCACGCCACGGGACGGTTCGCCGGACGGCGATCGCGAAGTCGCAGTAGCTGCAGCGGCGTCCGCAGAAGGGGACGTGGACGTAGATGTGACGTGTCGGGCCGGAGGAGCTCATCGACGGGTCACGTTTTCCACATCAGGCGAAGCACTCCCTTGTGGATAACTTGTGGATGCAGAGAACTCAGATCGAGCCTGGCCCGAAGCGCGCGGCGCGGCCGACCGCCGAGGAAGCGAAGCGGCCGTCGGCGCGGACGATCCGCCGATTGAGAAAGACTTAAAGTATTTTCTCATAGCATTCCAGAATAACAGGATACACTGTGCAGTTTATGTTGTTTCTACAGGAGACTTCGGCGGCCGAAATCTCGTGGCCGGAACGACTTGCCGCCCGCTTTCCGGGCGTCCAAAGCTCGATTCCGCGCTTCCTTGAGGAGGCTTCCGCTCGCCGGAGGGACCAGCTCGCAGCATCTCGTCGATCCGCTTGGCCCGAGACCTGGAGTGTACCCTGCCCTCCTCCCGGTCAGCCGCCCTGGCTTCCTGCGTACACCAGTCCTCGTCTCTCGACGAGTCCCCTGATCTCCAGCTCGGACAGCCATATCGATACCTGCCTTACTGACAGTTCCAGTTCGTTCGCGAACTCCTCGGGCGAACAGGGGCGCACCAGCGCCATCGCCAACAGCCGCTGCTGATCGGACGAACTCACCGTGGGGACGTGGGGTGCGCGAGCGGACTCCCCGTCCACCCGAGGGTCCGGCGCGGCAGTCCGTGTGGATAACCCGTACAGTCCCAACAAGTCTTCCACATCGGTGATCACCTGCGCGCCGTCCCTGATCAGGCCGTTGCACCCCGCCGACCGGGGGGAGTCCACCTGGCCCGGAACAGCCGCGACCACCCGGCCAAGGTCGAGTGCCTGGCTGGCCGTATTGATCGCCCCGGACTTGAACCCGGCCTCGACCACCACGGTCACCTCGGCGAGCGCCGCGATCAGCCGGTTCCGGCGTGGGAAGCAGCCCGGACCCGCCCGGGACCCCGGTTCGACCTCGGAGAGCACCGTGCCCCGGTCCACCAGCGTGCCGTGGAGCTCCCGGTGCCCGACGGGATAGGGGACATCGACCCCGGTTCCCTGGACCGCCACGGTGCTCCCGGAGTGCGCGAGCGCCGTGCGATGGGCCACGGCATCGATGCCGCGCGCCAGCCCGCTCACCACCACGAGCCCGGCCCGGACGCAGGCTGCCGCGAGCCGCTCCGCGACCCGGACGCCATACGGGGAGGCGTCCCGGGTCCCCACGATCGCGACATGGCGCCGCGGCGCGCCGTCCAGTCCTGCCGGATCGCCCAGCAACCAGAGCCCCGCCGGCGGGTGCGCAATGTCCCGGAAGCACGCGGGAAGCTCCGGCGCGCCGATCCATCGTGGCGCCCGGGCCGGGGCCTCCCGCGGGGCCGTCACGCGCCCTGTTTGCGCATCTCGAGCAGCTGCGTCCACCAGGTCGCCTTGAGTTCGTCCAGTCCGATCCGGCCTGCGGCCGAGATGGAGAGCTTGGCGAACGCCCCGGGGGCCTCGATCTCGGGCACGTAGGGCTCTCCCAGGAGGTCGAGCTTGGTGAAGACGACGCAGTGCGGCTTGGCGGCGAGCTCCGCCGAGTACTGCGAGACCTCCTGCCGGAGCTGGTCGTACTCGGCCTGCCAGTCCATGGCGTCGATCGGGATCATGAACGCCAGGAGGCGCGTGCGCTCGATGTGCCGCAGGAAGCGCAGCCCCAGACCCTTCCCCTCGTGGGCCCCCTCGATGATGCCCGGGATGTCGGCGACGACGAAGGTCCGGGAGTCGGAGAGCTGCACGACGCCGAGGTTCGGGGCGAGCGTCGTGAACGGATAGTCGGCGATCTTGGGGCGCGCGGCCGAGATCACGGAGAGGAGCGTCGACTTGCCGGCGTTGGGCTGTCCCACGAGGCCGATGTCGGCGATGAGCTTGAGCTCGAGCTCGAGGTTCCGGGCCTCCCCCTCCTCCCCGGGCTGCCACTCGCGCGGGGCCTGGTGCGTGGCGGTCGCGAAGAAGGCGTTCCCCTTCCCGCCGCGCCCGCCCTTGGCCACGCGGATCTCCTCCCCATGCTCCAGCACCTCGGCGATCCGCTCCCCGGTGTCCCGGTCGCGGATCACGGTGCCCGGCGGGACCGGCATGATCACGTCGCTCCCGGAGCGGCCGGTCTTGTTCGACCCCATCCCGTGTTCGCCGCGCTCCGCCTCCCAGTGGTCCCGGTACTTGAAGTCGAGCAGCGTGGCGAGGTTGGAATCGCCGCGGACGATCACGTCGCCCCCCTTCCCGCCGTCCCCGCCGTCCGGGCCACCCATGGGCGCGAACTTCTCGCGGCGGAACGAGGTGCAGCCGGAGCCGCCGGTGCCGGCGGTGACGCGAACGGTGACGAGGTCGATGAACACGATGGACGGCGCGAGGGAGAGGATGGACGGGACGCCGGATGCGCCCGTCCCTTACTGTAGCGACTTCCCGACGACGCGGTCGAACAGGAGGCGCGCCCGGAGCAGCTCCTCCGCCCCGACGCACCCTTCGAGCGCGGCCAGCGTGCGCCGCACCTCCTCGACCGTCGCGCCCGCGTGAAGCGCGCCGTGGAGGTGCGAATGCAGCTGCCGGTCCTGCCCGGCGGCGACGCAGGCCGCCACCACGCAGAGCTCGCGGACGCGGAGGTCGAGCCCCGGCCGCGAGAGGATCTTCCCGTACCCTTCCACGATCATCCACTCGTCGAGCGCCGGATGGAGTGCGGCGATGTTCTGCCGGAGCTTCTCGTACGAGCGGCCGTAGACCACGGCGCAGGTCGCCTCCCCCTGCTCGCGCCAGCGCTCGAGGTCGGGCGCCGGCAGGTCCTCGGCGACGGGCGCCACCCTCCCCGAGACACGGCGCCACTCCCGCATGGCATTGAGCGTCCGGGGGAACCCGCAGAAGAGGTACGACTGCAGCAGCATCTCCTCCACCCAGGCGTCCGGGACCGCCGCCGCCACGCACTGCGCGCACGCACCCCGGACAGCCTCCTCCGAGCCGGCCGCGACCTGGGCGGAGAGCCGGACGAGCGCCCGGAGCGCGTCGGCATCCGCGACGGTGGGGTCGGGGCCCTCGACGAACGACACCATCTCAGTGCGTGAGGTGGCGAACGCCCGCGACACCGCGCAGCTCACCCACCGTCTCCCCGCGCGTGTTCCGGACCGGGCGGACGGCGAACTCGGCCAGGCGGGGCGGCAGCTCCGTGGGAAGGACCCCGAGTTGCTGGAGCGCGGCGAGCACGGCGATGTGCTGCGCCCGGAGCGCCCCATCCTCCACCTTCACGGCGACGCCGAGCCCGAGCGAGGGCACGGCGATCGAGTGCACCCCTTCGGCACCGACCTTCGCGATCACGGCGCCCTGCGTCTCCTGGAGGATGACCGTATCGAAGCGGTCCGTCCCTCCGAGCAGCTCGGGATGGGCGCGCAACGCGGTCGCCGTCCGGAGCGGGATCGCGTCACCGGCGTGCACCGCGCGCGCCCAGCGCGCGTACGCCAGTGCCATGCGGTCGAGCGGGAGCGCCATGACGGTGACCCCGCAGCCATCCACGGCGAGCGGCATGTCGTCGAGCGGCACGCCGGTCCAGGCGGACACCTCGCCCACGCAGGCCCGCTGGACGGGATGCTCCGCCTGCTCGTAGCCGCGCGTCGCCCACCCGGAGGTCTTCGCCCGCGCGAGCATCGCCGCGTGCTTGCCGGAGCAGTTGTTGTGGAGGCGCGAGAGGGGCGCGCCACTCTCGCGCCAGAGCCGGGCCCCGCGCGACGAGAGCGGCTCGTGCGGGCCGCAGGCGAGGTCCCCTTCCTCGAGGCCGAGGGAGGCCAGCATGGCGCTCGCGAGGGCGACGTGCTCGGGCTCCCCGCCGTGCGACGCGCAGGCGAGCGCGAGTTCGCGGTCGCCCCACCCGAGCTGGTCGAACCCCCCGGACGCGAGCAGGGGGATCACCTGGAAGAACTTGGAGCAGGAGCGCCAGTGCGACACCAGGCCCGTGTCGCGGGCCGCGCCCACGAGCACCTCATCCTCGCCGATCACGGCCGCATGCACGCGGTGCACCGACTCGACGATCTCGCCGCGGGTGACTTCGACATCGAGGTTCAGAGCGAGCATGGTGCCTGAATGCTAGTCAGTCGGCGCGCTGGGAGGATGACGCGCCCGACGCGATGAGGGCGAGGAGTTGCGTGCGCGTGTTGCGCGCCGGATCCTCGAGCACGGCGTCGAGCAGCCGCTCCAACGCCTCGCCGATCGCGCGACCGGCGGGCACGCCCGCGCGCCGGAGATCGTCGCCGTCGAGCGCGAGGTCCGCGATGGCGATGGGGTCGTGCCAGGCGATGCGCATCGCGCGGCGGTAGAGCGCGATGCCGGCGAGGCGCGCCTCGCGCGAGGCGCCTGTCGCACTCGTGGCGCCCGGGGCGCGGACGGAGGCCCGTGCCCAGAGCAGGCGGGCCATGCCGGGCACCGTGAGCCGCCCCACCGCCGCGACGAGGCGGCGGAGGTCCGTGTCACTCGGCGGCGGCGAGAGCGGCACCGTCCCATTCCCCTCCCCCTCGAGCGAGACGCGGGCGACGGCGTGTGCGAGTTCCTCGCAGGCGCGCGCCTCGACATTCGAGAACTTGAGCGCCTTGAGCGTGCGCGCGAGGTCGCGGGCCGGCGCGACGCCCGGCTCGGCGAAGAGCGCCGCGAGCCGGAGGAGGCGGCGATGCGGCCGCCCGGGAAGCCCCGGGAGCGCGAGGGCATCGAGCGCGGCGAAGCGCTCGCGCGGTGCCGCCGCGAGGGCGGGCACGAGCGTGCCGAGCGCCCCCGACTCGCGGTAGCGCTCGAGCGTCGCCGCGGGACGTGCGACCTGCTCCATCACCTTCTCCAGTTCCTGCTTCACGCGCTCCATCGAGAGCCGCCCCAGGTGCGGGGCGCTCTCGCGGATCGCGGCCCACGTCGCAGGCTCGATCGTGAAGGAGAAGCGCCCCGCGAAGCGGAGCGCCCGGAGCGCCCGCAGGCGATCCTCCTGCATGCGCTCGCGCGCGTCGCCCACGCAGCGCACGATCCCCGCCGCGAGGTCGGTGCGGCCGCCGTACGGGTCGCGCACCTCGAGGCGCTCGGCGTGCACCGCGATCGCATTGATCGTGAAGTCGCGTCGCGCGAGGTCCTCGTCGAGCGAGGCACCGAAGCGCACGACCGCGTGCCGTCCGTCGGTCTCGACGTCGTGGCGGAAGGTGGTGACCTCGTGCAGGACGCCGGCGGCGTCGAGCACGCCCACGGTGCCGAACTTGAGGCCGACCGGGACCGTCCGCTTGAAGAGCCGCTGCACCGCGTCGGGATGCGCCGAGGTCGCGATGTCCCAGTCGAGCGTCCGGATGCCGAGGAGGGCGTCGCGCACCGCACCGCCGACGCACCATGCCTCGTGCCCGGCGCGCTCCAGGGTACGGCAGATCTCCCGGATGGCCTCGGGGGGCTGGAGGCGCGGCTCGGCGGTCATGCGCGAAAGATGCCCGTGGTCACCCTCTCGCGCGACGGGGCGCGATGGTCCCGAGTGCGAGTCCAGCGAGCACGACGGCGCCGCCGGCGAGCGTCCACGCGCCCGGAAGCTCGCGGATGCCGGGGAGGAGCGCGGCGAGCAGGGTGGCGCCCACCGGCTCCGCGAGGATCGCGAGGCTCACCACGTAGGCGGGCACGTACCGCAGGGCCCAGTTGAATCCCGTGTGGCCGAGCATCATCGGACCGATCGCGATGCCGAGGAAGATCGCCCACTCGCGCGGCGGCTGCGGCCAGAGCGGCGCCCCGGTGACGAGGACGAACGCGAGGAGCGTGAGGAGGGCGGCCGTGTACACGAGCCCGACGTAGGGCCAGAGGGTCAACCGCTGGCGAAGGGAGCGGCCCACCAGATAGTAGACGCCGACGGTGACCGCGCCGAGCACCGCGAGCAGGTCCCCGAGGACCGCGCGGCCACTCAGGTCGAAGAGGCCGTCCGCGCCGCGGCTGTCGCCCCACGCTACGAGGAGTGCGCCGAGCATCGCCACCGCGATCCCCGCGAGCTGGCGGGGCGTCGGGCGCTCGTCAAGGAAGAGCGCGGAGCCCGCGACGATCACCACGGGGTGGAGGTTCACCAGCACCACGCTCGCGGCGATGGAGGTGTAGGAGAGGGAGGCGATCCAGCTCCAGAAGTGCACGGCGAGCATCGCGCCGGCCATGAGCGCGATCAGGAGGTCGCGGCGGCTGAGCCGCCGGTACTCGGCCCAGCCGCGCGTCGCCGTCAGGAACCCCGCGACGAGGACGAGCGCGATCGAGAGGCGCCAGGCGGCGATGGCGAGCGGGTGCGCCTCGGAGAGCCGGGCGAGCGGGCCGCTCACCGACATCCCCACGATCGCGGCCGCGAGGACGAGTGGCAGGATCCGGGGGCGTGCGCCGGGCGGAACGGTGTCTGGCAACTGGAGCCGGGAGTGAGAGTAGGCGCGCGGCGCCAGTTTACGCATCTTTCCCCGCATGCCGAAAGCCCTCATCGCGCGCGAGCGCCTGCACGAGCTCCTCGACGCGCCCCGGCGCGAGCGCGCCCGCATCGCCATCGTCGGGGACGCGATGCTCGACATCTACCTGCGCGGCGACGTGGACCGGATCTCCCCCGAGGCGCCGGTGCCCGTGGTGCGCGTGCGGGAGCGGCGGCGCGCGCTCGGCGGGGCCGCCAATGTCGCGCAGAACGTCGCCGCGCTCGGCGCCACCGGCGAGCTCGTGGCGGCGGTGGGGACGGATGGGCCAGGCGCCGAGCTTCGCGCGATGCTCACCGCGCTCGGCGCGAGCGCGCGGGGCCTGGTGGACACCGCGCGGCCGACGACGACGAAGACGCGGGTCGTCGCGCGTGGCCAGCAGGTGGTGCGCGTGGACGAGGAGACCGACGAGGACCTCGCGGGCGCGGAGATCGAGGCCGTGCTCGCCGCCGTGGATCGCGCGGTGGCGGACGCCGGCGCGCTCATCCTGGAGGACTACAACAAGGGCGTGCTGGTGGAGCGCGTGATCGCGCGGGCGATATCCGCGGCGCGCGCCAAGGGCATCCCGGTGATCGTCGATCCCAAGTACCGGAACTTCTTCGCGTATCGCGGCGCGACGGTGTTCAAGCCGAACCGCCGCGAGCTCGAGGCGGCCCTCGGCGCCGCCGTGGACCTCGAGCACCCGGAGGCGCTGCCGGCCGTGCTGGAGCGACTGGGTGCGGAGCGTCTCCTGCTCACGCTCTCCGAGCGCGGAATGGTGCTCATCGACACCGGGGCGACGATCCGGCGGATCCCCTCCACCGCGCGGGAGGTCTACGACGTGGTCGGTGCCGGGGACACGGTGACGGCGTACCTCGCCGCGATGATGGCCGTGGGGGCGGACGCGTTCGAGGCCGCGGTGATCGCGAACTTCGCCGCGGGGGTCGAGGTGGGGAAGCTGGGCGCGGCGACCGTCTCGCCCGAGGAGATCCTCGCGGCGTACGACGCGGGGTAGCGCCGCGGCCCGCCACGGCTACAGCCGGCTACCTTCGGCCACTCTCGGCAGGCGGCTACTCGGCTACCCGGCTACCCGCGACTCGCGCGCCAGCCCTCCAACACCTCGTCGCGCAGCTGCGCGCGGAATCGCTCCGCGGTGAACCGGAGTGCCTGCGCGCGGCAGGCGGAGGCCGTCGGCGCCGGGGTGAGCGCCTCGAACCGGTCGATCGCGTCGCGGATCACGCTGGCGCGGTCGTCGTCGAAGAAGAGCCCGGTGCGGTCCTCGCCCGGTGCGCCCCGCACGGTCTCGAGGGCCCCGCCCCGCCCGAGCGCGACCACCGGCGTGCCGCAGGCCTGCGCCTCGAGGGGAACGATGCCGAAGTCCTCCTCCGCCGCGAAGACGAAGGCGCGCGCCCGGCGGAACCAGGCGCGGAGTTCATCGCGGCCGACCTCGCCGCGCACGTCGATGTGCGCGGCGCCCGACGCGAGCTCGCGGATGCGGGCGTGCTGTGGACCGTCGCCGAGGACGACGAGGCGGCGCGCGGGCGTGTCGCGGAACGCCTCGACGATGCGGTCGATGCGCTTGTAGGGGACCTGGCGGCTCGCGGTGACGTAGAGGTCCGGTTCCCGCGGCGCCTCCACGCCGGACGCCGCAGGCGTGAAGAACTCCGTGTCGACCGGGGGATGGATCACGCGGCTCTCGCGCTGGTACTGGCGCGAGACGCGCTCGCGCACGTACTCCGAGTTCACGACGAACCGGGTGACGCCGGCCGCGGTGCGGAGGTCCCAGCGCTGGAGCTGGTCGAGGACGCGGCGGGCGACGAACGCCTTGGTGCCGCGGATGCCGTGGTCCGCCAGGTACTCGTCGCGGCGGTCCCAGAGGTAGCGGGCGGGCGTGTGGCAGTAGCAGAGGTGGAACTGGCCCGGCCGCACGCGCACGCCCTTCGCGACCGAGTGGTGGCTCGAGATGACGATGTCGGCGTGACGGACGTCGAGGGTGCGGAGGGCGCTCGGCATGAGTGCCATGAGGCGGCGGTACCGTTCCCCGATGCGCGGCAGGCGCTGGAGGAAGGACGTATGGGCCGCGCGCGCGGTGACCGCGGCGCGGTCCGCGGGCCGCATCACATCGAAGAGCGCGTGCAGCGACGCGGACGGGAAGGCGGCGAGGATCTCGCGGATGACGAGTTCGGCCCCGCCGAGCTGGGCGAGCCAGTCGACGACGACGGCGACGCGCGGTTCGCGCTCCGTGGCGGGGGGCATGCGCGGGAAGATAGTCGCGGCGGGCGGCCCGGGCGCTTGCCGGGCTCCTCCGGGGGCCGCAGACTTCGCGCGGACGGGCGCATGGCACCGGCAGGCGCAGGGCCCATAGCTCAGCGGTTAGAGCGGCGGACTCATAATCCGAAGTGCGCAGGTTCGAATCCTGCTGGGCCCATGAAGGGCAGAGGGGAGATGGGAGAGGGGAGATGTGAGGGGGCCGGAGGGAGGATGCTCACCTCCGGACCACCTTGTAGGAGGGGTGGTGGCCGGATATCTTCCGGCCCTGTCCGACGGCTGCACCTGGGCCGTTCGGGCGCGTAGCTCAGCTGGTTAGAGCGCTGCTTTCACACAGCAGAGGTCGGGGGTTCGAGTCCCTCCGCGCCCATCTCGCAGAAGTCTCCCATCAGAACATGTTGTCCACGCACCGCTCGTCAGGGCGCCGTCCCATCGGGGCGGCGCCCTCGTGTCGTTCGAGGGGTGGCGGCACGTCGCGTTGTCGTGCTCCGACGCAGGGGCTACATTCCGTCGACTCCCAACACTCCCTCTGCCGTGCGTCCCTTCCGCATCGTCCTCCTCGGCCTCGCGGCCCTCGCGCTCGTCCCGCTCCACGGACTCGGAGCCCAAGCGCGTCCCACAGCGGCGCAGGCAGAGGCACTCCTGCGAGCGCGCCCGGACCTTGCCTCGCAGCTCCAGTCCCGGATCGCGGGATCCGGGCTGACGCCCGAGCAGATCAGGCAACGCCTGCGGGCTGAGGGATACCCGGAGTCGCTGCTCGACAGCTACCTCTCGGGGACCGGGACCGTCGGATCGACCCCGAGTGGACAGGTGTTCGAGGCCGTCCGGGCACTCGGACTCGTGGATGAGGCGGACCTCGACGAGCTCGTGCGTCTCGCCGGGGCGCGCGAGGGTGCGGAGGCGCGTCCCGTCCTCGCCACGCCGGACAGTGTCATCGCCGCCGATTCGGGATTCACGGTGTTCGGGTTGGCGATGTTCCGTGAGGTGACCTCGCGGTTCCTGCCGAACCTCGACGGCCCGGTGGACGCCGGATACCGGCTCGGACCCGGCGACCAGCTGGTGCTCATCCTCACTGGGGACGTGGAGTTGGCGCACACCCTCGAGGTCACGCGCGAGGGGTTCGTCGTGATCCCGCAGGTGGGGCAGATCGGCGTCGCGAACCTGACGCTCGGCGAGCTCGAGTCCGTGCTGTACACTCGCCTCGGGAGGGCGTACAGCGGCGTGCGGCGCGGCGGTGGGGCCACCACGCGGTTCAGCGTGTCCGTCTCGCGCCTGCGGTCGAACCAGGTGTTCGTCACCGGCGACGTGATGTCTCCCGGCTCCTACCGCGTGACGAGCGCCGGCACCGCGCTCACCGCGCTCTACGCCGCCGGAGGCCCGACGGAGAACGGTTCGATGCGTCGCGTGGAGGTCCGGCGCGCCGGCGCGCTGGTCTCGACCCTGGACGTGTACGACTACCTGCTGCGAGGGGACGGATCGGCGGACGTGCGGCTGCAGCATGGCGACGTCGTGTTCGTGCCGGTGCACGGGCCGCGGGCCCGCGTGGTGGGCGCGGTGACACGACCCGCGACTTACGAGTTGCGGGGCACCGAGACGCTCGCCGATGTCGGACGGATGGCCGGTGGCCTGCGTGCGACGGCGACCGGGCGCCGCGTCTACGTCGAACGCGTGGTGCCGATCGCCGACCGCAGCGCCGGCGGCGCGCGCGCCGTGGTCGACGTGCCCCTCGCCGCGAATGGGGACCTGCCGGCGCTCCCGATCGTCGACGGGGACGTGGTGCGCGTGCCGAGCATCTCGGATCGCGTGCGCGACCGGATCGTCGTGCGCGGGCATGTCTGGTCGGCAGGTGCGCAGGGCTTCGTCCCGGGCCTCACTCTCGCGGACGCGCTCCGGCGCGCCGGCGGGCTCAAGTCGGACGCGATCCTGAGTACCGTGCATGTCTCGCGCCTCCGCCCGGACAGCACGCGCGTGCAGCTCCGGGCGACGCTCCTGGACACCCTGGGCACCACGGCGCAGCCCTTCGCGCTCGAGGACGACGACGAGATCACGGTGTACAGCCGCACGGAGTTCCGTCCTCCACAGTACGTCGTGATCTCCGGTGCCGTCCGCAGCGGCGGCCGGTTCCCCTGGCGCGCCGGCCTCACGCTCCGCGACCTGGTCCTGATGGCCGGAGGCCTGCAGGAGCGCGCGTACCTGCGCGAGGCCGAGGTGGCGCGGCTCCCGGAGGGCGACGAGTCCCGCGCGACCGCGATCGCGGTGCGCGTGGCACTCGACAGCTCGTACCGGTTCCACATGCCGTCCGTGCCGGCCGCGCGTGAGCCGGAGATCGCGCTCCAACCGTACGACAACGTGCTGATCTTCCAGGATCCCAGCTGGCGGGAACCACGGACCGTGCGGCTCACGGGCGAGGTCCGATTCCCGGGTACCTTCACGCTCGAGGGGCGCGCGGACCGGATCTCCGACCTCGTGCGTCGCGCCGGCGGATTGACGCCCGAGGCGGACCTCGACGGGGCGTACTTCGCCCGCACGGTGGACTCGGCGGCCGCTCGCCGGGTACGCTCCACGCAGCAGCGCCTGCAGCGCGCCGCCACGGGTGCCGACACCTCCGCGCTGGGGGCTCAGGCCGACTCGACGCTCGACGGGATGCTGAATCGCATCCGCGTCGGAGTCGACCTGCGGGATGCGTTGCGCACCCGCGACCGCGCGGACGACCTGATCCTCGAGCACGGCGACTCGATCCACGTGCCGAAGCTGCGGCAGACGGTGGAGGTCCGTGGCGCCGTGAACGCGCCCACCGCGCTCTCGCACGCCAGGGGGAAGAAGCTGGGGCACTACCTCGATGCCGCCGGTGGCACGACCGAGCGCGCCCGGACGCGTCGCGCCTACGTCATCCAGCCGAACGGCAAGATCGAGAGCCGGCGGCGCGCGCTGGGATTCATCACGCTCGACCCCACGCCGCGCCCCGGCGCGGTCGTCGTCGTCCCCGAGCGCGGGCAGGAAGTGCCCGGCCCCAGCCTGCTGACGAGCCTCACCGTCGTGACCCAGCTGCTGGCCTCGCTCGCGACGATCGTCGTGCTGACACGGTAGGGTGGTGCCGACCGCCACACCGCAGGGCCGCGCCCAGACGATCTGGGTGATCTCGAAGTACCTCTCGCCGAAGGAGTACGGCTTCGAGACGCGGCTCTTCGCGATGGCGCGCCATTGGCGCGCCGAGGGGCGCGAGCCCGTGATGATCGGTTCGGACTCGAACCACCTGGCGCAGATGCCGACCCTCGACCGCCCGCAGGTCGAGGAACGGATCGACGGCCTGCGGTGTGTCTGGCTCCGCACCTTGCGCTACGGGCGGACCGCGTCGATGCGGCGCGTGCTGAGCTGGTTCCACTTCGAGTGGCGGCTCCTCCGCATGCGCCTGGACGGCTTGCCGGCGCCCGACGTGATCCTGGTCTCCTCGCTCTCCCTGCTGACGGTGCTGAACGGCCTGCGGCTCAAGCGGCGGTTCGGCTGTCCCATGGTGTTCGAGGTGCGCGACATCTGGCCGCTCACGATGGTCGAGGAGGGCGGGTTCAGCGCCTGGCACCCGCTCACCCTCCTCCTCGGCTGGATCGAGCGCCTCGGCTACCGGCGCGCCGAACTCGTCGTCGGCACGATGCCCAACCTTGGCCCGCACGCATCGCGCATGGCCGGCCGCGAGGTCCGCTGTGCCTGCATCCCGTTCGGCTTCGACCCCGCCGTCGTGGCGCGGCAGGAGGCGTCGCTGGGGGAGGCGCGCGTGATCGTCCGATCCCCGGACGAGCTGGTCGTGGGCTACGCGGGCAGCATGGGGACCACCAACGCGCTGCACACCATCGTCGCGTGCGCCGTCCGCCTCAAGGACGACCCGCGCTTCCACTTCGTGCTGCTCGGGGACGGAGACCTGCGCGCCCGGTTCATGGCGGAGACGGCCGACTGCCCGCGCGTCGAGTGGGTCGGGCGCGTGCCGCGCGAGCAGGTCCTCGGCATCCTGCGCCAGTGCGACCTGCTCTACTTCGCGGTGCACGACTCGAAGGTCTGGGAGAGCGGGATGTCCCTGAACAAGCTCACGGACTACCTCCTCTCGCGGCGGCCCGTGCTCGCGTCCTACTCCGGCTTCCCCTCGATCCTCAACGAGGCGGGCTGCGGCGAGTACCTCCCGTCGAATGACGAGGAGGCGCTGCTGGCCGCGCTGCACCGCTACGCGGCGATGCCGCGGACGGAACGCGAGGCGATGGGAGAGCGAGGCCGACGCTGGCTGTTCGACCACCGCCCATGGCCCGTCCTCGCGCGCCAGTACCTCGCGCTGCTGGACGGCCTCAGTGGCTCCGGACGCGCCGGATGACGATGTCGCGGAAGGTATACCAGAAGTAGGCGATGTCCGTCGCGATCGGTGACCGCAGGTACCGACGCAGGTAGGTCGCCTCCGTCTCCACGATCTCCGCGAAACCCGCCGTCTTCTCGTCGAAGATCGGGGGCACCAGCCCCGGCTTCACCACGACATAGCGGTCGTAGACCTCCTTCGGGTAGAGCCCGAGGAAGTGGGGACTCGTGGCACGCATCCCCACGAGCTTGATGTCGCCGCGCAGCCAGTTGTAGATGCCGGGCAGCTCATCGAGCCAGCTGCGGCGGATGAGCGGTCCGTACTCGGTGAGGCGGAAGTCGTTCTTGAACTTCCCGGTGGTCGAGAGACCGTGGCTCTCGAAGATCCGCTTCTGCAGGAACTCGGAGAACGGGAACATGCTCCGCACCTTGAAGAGCCGGATCACCTCGCCGTCGAGCCCCACCTTCTCGAGCGCGACGATCATGTAGTACGAGGGCCGACGGTTCGCGACCGGCGGCGTCGTGCGCCGGGCGAGGATCAGGCACTCCGCGGGTTCCGGGTGCTCGCGCACCACCTCGAAGCCGAAGTACGCCAGCCGCCCCCACACCTCGGAGCGCGAGAGCGCGCGCTGCCGCCCGCGCTGCGGCCGATAGAACAGCCGGTCGAGCCAGCGGAAGGGGCGGGAGAAGTAGAGGACGTCGAGCCACGGGATCTTCGGGATCGCGCGGTACCGCACGAAGTGCAGCAGGTAGGCGGGCCGGAAGAGCCACCGCGGCACCCGTGCGCGGAGCGCCTCGGTCGCGATCTCGAGCGGCACGTAGCGCACCGCGAGGTACCCGCCCATGGCGACGCTCGACGCGACATCCTGGAGGTAGAGGTTGAGGCGCCGCACGGCATTGAGCGAACGCTCCCCGACGAGGAGGCCGAGCGCTTCGCGCCCCGCGGCGGGGCCGAGGGACTCCCGGTCGTCGATCACGAGCGCGGCCCCGGTGCGCGCTTCCGCGCCCTCGGGTGCGGGGATCGCATCGCGCAGGAACTCGAGCACCACCGGGCCGACCGCGCCATCGATGCTCGCCAGGACGCCGTCCCGGTCGACCTCCCGCAATGCGGCCGCCTCCGGCACGGTCGCTCCGGTGGTCCCTCCCGCCGCGGCGCGACCCGCCGGCGGGGTCGCCGCCCGCTCGACCCAGGGGAGCTCGAGCAGGAGGTCGAGGAGCGCCGCAGCCGCCAGGCCCATGCCGATCGTGGCGTCGGCCGCGACGCCCGCCGGCAGCACGAGGGCCGAGGCCGCGAGGGCGAGAGCCATGATGACCGCCGCCTTCCCGTGCGAGGCGAGCAGGTAGGTCAGGTACCGGTAGGGATACTTGTGCCGGTACTTGTCGGTGAGCCAGACCGCGGGGAGCCACGCACCCAGGAACGCGGTCGCGAGTGCGAGGAGGCCTGGGCGTTCCCCGCCCTGCCATGCGGCGATCGCGAACGGGCCCGCGAGCGCGGCGAGCGCGCCGAACGCGCCCCGCAGCGCCGGGGACCCCACCGCCGGCACGAGCCGGCGCGGGACCACGATCTCGTCGACCACGGCGGCGGTCGCGGTCGTCATGCCGCGCGGCCCGACGACGGGATCCGCGGGATCGCGTTCACGCGACGGATGGTGTCGGCGTAGTCCAGGCCGACGATCTCCAGGTACCACTTGATGTTCTCGTAGCGCGGCGCGTTCTCGCGCTCGATGCGCGCGAGCGCCTCGGCGCGGGTGAGCAGCCCCTCGCGGATCTGGTTGCTGCGGAAGGTGTCGTTCTCGCTGAAGCCGGCCACCGTGAGGTAGACGTAGTTGTAGAAGCTCGCCGTGCCATCCCCGATGCGCCACGTCGCGTCGGTATCGATGGCCTTCTCCCAGTCGTACTCCCGCAGGATCAACGACTCGATCTCCTGCTCGTTCCACGCGTAGTAGTCGAAGAACGAGTAGTAGTCCCGCTGCGGGAAGAGGTAGCGGGAGATGATCGAGCCGATCGAGTCCAGGTTCGACGCGTTCAGGTACGCGGGGTTGGCCAGGACATTGGAGGCGACGAACCCCCAGAAGCGCAGGTGGCCGGCGAGGGACATCGAGTAGATGCGCCGCTTGTCGAACTTGGGCGCGACACCGGCGAAGCCCGTCTTGAAGTCCGTGTTCTCGAGCCGGTTGATCCCCCACACGTTGAGCTTGATCCCCGTCGACTGCTTCAGCCGGTTCGTGTGGTAGAAGAAGTACTTGTCGCCGGACATGAGGAGCGGCACCATCCCGAGGCGTGGCCGCTTGAGCCAGGCCGAGATGTTCTTGCGGATGTTGTCCCGCTTCCACTTGATGTCGGCGGCGACGATCACGTTCTCGACGCCGAGTTTCCCGCAGACCCGTGCGATGTTGCGTCGCGCGAGGTCGGTCACCATCCCCCAGTCGTAGGTGATGGTGATGGGGTTCATCCCCAACTCGTTCTTGATCATGTGCAGCGCGAAGGTGCTGTCGCGGCCCCCGCTGAACGGCACGATGCAATCCTGCGACCCGTCGGTGCTCCGGTACGGCGCGACCAGCCGCTTCAGCTCCTCGATGGGCCGGCGCTGGTTCTTGGGGACGTAGTTGCGGCAGTAGTTGCACCGACCGTCCCCGTCGAACGCGATGAACGGGAAGGTGTCGGGGAGCACGCAGACGCTGCAGCGACGGAGGCGGGCGAGCCGCTCCCGGTCGTACTGCAGCAGGGCGCGCTCCCCGGCCGCCCGCGGGTCGGCGACGATGCTCCGGAAGTCCACCAGCAGGGAGCGGTGCCCGGCGGGCGCCTCGATCGACGTCACATGGATGGGCCAGGGCGCGTGCGTGCCCGCTGCCTCCGCGCGCCCCTCGCGCGCCTCCCCGTCGGCCGCGGCGGGGATGCGACGCATCGAGAGGTCGGCGAGCTCCACCACGCGCCCCGTCCGGGGCTCGACGTGCTCGATCGTGAGCGCCGCCAGCCCGGGATCCCGCGCCGACCGCTGCAGCTTGGCCAGCATGCGGCGCTCCGACGCGAAGACCAGTATCGTCGCGCCGTCCGTGATGAGGTAGAGCGAGCCGGTGTTGGTGCCCAGGACGAGCTCGTCCCGGTCCGCCGGCATGAGCGCGACGGAGAAGGAACCCTCCACCCGGTCGAAGAGGCACCGGAGCGCGCGACCCGAATCACCGCTCGTGCGCCGCGCGTGCGCGAAGCGCGCGAGCAGCGCCTCGGTGTCGATGTCGAATGCCGGGTCGTCCCCCGGGATCTCCGCCCAGAGCGCGTCCTCGTTGACGACGATGCCGTTGTGGACGCCGATGACCTCCGAGCGGACCACCGGCTGGTTGTTGTGGTCGGCCAGCTGCGTGCCGTTCGTGACCAGGCGGGAGTGACCGATGACCGCGATCGTCGAGCCGGCGCGAGCGTCGCCGACGGAGGCGTTGGTGATGGCGGGCCGGACGACCTCGCGGTACTGCGCCGTGCGCACGAGCGCCGTGACGGCGAGCGGTGCCCGCAGCACGCGGAACGCCCCGGCGGCGGCGTCGCGGACCGCGAAGCCGGAGGAATCCCGCCCGCGCGACTCCGAGATCCGCGCGATGCGCCGCACCAACCGCTCGATCCGGAGGTGGTCCGCGCGCGCACCGCCTCTCGCAATGATCCCGAAGATTCCGCACATTTCGCCGGAATATAGCCGCCGGGCCTCGGTCCCTGCAGGCGGGCTGCCGCGGGATTCCTCGCTGCCGCCCGGGCCGACCCGGCCGCCGGGATCCGCTTGACTTCCCCTCCGCACCCGTGGACATTCACGCGTCGCGACCCACCGCCGTTCCCCTCGTACACTCACCGCGCGTGCCGGATCGGCTTCTGGATGACAGGCGGTCCCCGGATCCAGGACCGCAGACTCGCCCCATCATCGTGCTGATGGCCGTGACGAGTCCCTGGTCCCGCCTCGTGGTGGAGTTCCTGAGCGACGCGGGGGTCCCGATTCACGTGATGGACGTGAACAACACGCTGCGCGAGCCCGCGGTGCGCGCGAGCACCGCGGGCACGATCCGGCGCCTCGAGGAGCGCGTGGAAGGGGTCCACGCGGCGACGCTCCCCCGGCTCCTGCCGGTGCGGTTGCTCGTCGGTGCGTGGGCGCTGCGACGGCTGGTGCGGCGGACGGACGCGCAGCTGGTGCTGACGTTGTACGGCGGGATGCAGGCCGCGGTCGCCTGGCTCAGCGGCGCCGCGCCCTACGCCGTCTACGTCGTGGGGAGTGACGTCCTGCTCGCGAACCGCAGCCGAGACGTCCTGTCGCGACGCTCGCTGCGCGGCGCATCCCTCGTGCTGGCCAACGGCGGACACCTGGCCGAGCGCACGCGACGGCTCGCACCCGGGGTTCGCGTCGACCTCCTCTACTTCGGCATCGACCGCACGCGGTTCTTCCCACCGGCGCGGCGGCAGGATGCGCCGACGTTCGTCTGCTCGCGCGCCTTCGCGGAGGTCTACGACAACGCCACGATCGTTCGCGCCGTGGCGGGCCTCCCGGCGGTCGCCGACGCCTTTCGCCTCTCCTTCCTCTCCACGGGACCGCAGCTGGCGGAGACCGTCCGCCTGGCCGACGCCACGCTCGAGGCCGGGGTGCGGAGCCGCGTCCATTTCGCCGGGGGTGTCTCCGACGCCGCCTTGGTCGAGGCCCTGCAGGGCGCGAGGTTCTATCTTTCGGCGTCGCTCTCCGACGGCGCGTCCGTCTCGCTGCTGGAGGCCATGGCCTGCGGGGTGCTCCCGATCGTCAGCGACATCCCGGCGAACCGGGAGTGGATCACGCATGGCGAGAACGGCCTGCTCTTTCCCCCTGGAGATCACGTGACCCTGACACACCACATGCAGGCCGCGATGGCCGGACTCCCCTGGCATGGTGCAGCGGTGGAGCAGAACCTCCGCCGGGTGGCGGAACATGGAGACATCACGGCGAACCTCAAGCGACTGCCGGCGCTGCTGCAGTCGGTGTCCCGCTGATGCTCGCCGTCATCCTCGCCGGAGGCAAAGGCGCGCGCCTCAGGCCCTTCACCATGACGATCCCCAAGCCATTGCTGCCGCTGGGGGACGTGCCGATCCTCGACGTGATCCTGCGCCAGCTGGCCGCGAGCGGATTCACCCGGGTGATCCTCACGCTGGGCCACATGGCACCGCTCTTCCTCTCCACCTACGGGGAGGGCAAGGCGTACGGTTTGCGCATCGAGTACCTGCGGGAGGACGAACCGCTGGGCACGGCGGGCCCGCTGCGGCAGATCGTGGATCCGCCCGCCGACTTCCTCGTCATGAACGGGGACCTGCTGACCGACCTCTCCTACGTCGACCTCATCGCCGCACACCGCGCGCGGGGAGCCGCCGGCACCATCGGGGTGGCGGCACGGGAGGAGAAGGTCGACTACGGCGTGATCGAGATGGACGCCAACGGCTCCTTCACCGACTACCGGGAGAAGCCGGTCATCCCCTACTACGTGAGCATGGGCATCAATGTGCTGAACGCGAGCGCGCTGGCGCACATCCCTCCCACCGGGAAGTTCGACATGCCCGCGCTCATGCTCTCACTGCATCAGGCCGGCGAACTGGTCCACTGCTTCCGCTCCGACTGCTACTGGCAGGACATGGGGCGGTTCGACGACTACACGCGGGCGAGCGAGGATTTCGTGCGCGATCCCGATCGCTTCATCTCCCCGGACGCGCCGCCCCGCGGATGACCACCACCCTGATCACCGGCGCTGGTGGGTTCATCGCCCGGCACCTCGCGCACGCGATCAGGAACGAGCGGGAAGGGCGCGTCGTCGGCGTCGACGTCCGGGCAGCGACCGGGGGGCCCTTCGACGCCTGGATCGTCGCGGACCTCACCGACCCCGCCGCGGCACGGACGGCCGTCGACGAAGTCCGCCCCGACCGCATCTTCCATCTGGCCGGACTGACGCATGGGAGTGAGGAGGTGCTGCAGCGCGCGAACGTCGACACGACCGCGAACATCCTGGAGGCCAGCCGCGCAGCCGGCGAGACCACCCGCGTCGTGGTCATGGGCTCCGCTGCGGAGTACGGTCACGTCGCGGTGGCGGACCAGCCGGTACGGGAGTCGCACCAGGGAGAGGCCGCCACACCCTACGGGCGAGCGAAGCAGACGGTGTCCCGACTCGCGGCGGCCGCGGCCGCCGCGCACGGCACACGCGTGTGCATCGCCCGCCCGTTCAACGTCATCGGTCCGGGAGTGCCCGACACATTGGTCGCGGGCGCGATCATCTCCCGACTGCGGGCCGCGATCGCACCCGGCGGGACCGGGGTCGTGACGATCGGTCGCACGACCGCCATCCGCGACTTCATCGCCGTCGAGGACGTGGTCGCCGGCCTCCTGCGGATCGCCGCGGCCGGCCGCCCCGGAGAGGCGTACAACCTCTGCTCGGGTGAGGGACACGCGATCTCGGCGCTGCTGAAGATGCTCCTCGACGCGGCGGGGACTCCCGTGCGGGTCGAGGGGAGCGAGGCGCTGCAGCGCGCGGGGGACGTCGACCAGATGATCGGGAGTCGCGCGAAGGCGCAGCGCGAACTCGACTGGACACCGGAGCGCAGCTTCGCCTCGAGCGTTCACGCGTCCTGGCAGGCCAGCGCCGGCTGAGGTTCGCCTCGCCGTGGCGACCACGTCGCGAACGCGGTCGGGTCGATACATTTCGCCCGTCGGCCAACGCCGTCAGCGCATCCGAGCGATCGCGCACCCTCTCACTCCACCCCAGAGCTGATGCACCGGTTCCTCCGGCGGTTCCTCTCGGACGCGCAGTGGCGCGGTCTCGCCCGGCTCGCCGGCGGCCTCCGGGCGCTCACCGCGGCGACCCTCGTGCGCCTGCTCCGCCTGCTCCCCCTGGGCGTTCAGGCCGCGGTCAAGGAATCGCTCCGGCCCGTCGGGAAGCTGGACTACGCGCCCAGCGCCGTGCGGATGGCGGTGAACTCCCGGTGGCAGGTGTATCGACTTCGGTCCTGTCGGAAGGAGCCGGAGACGATCCGGTGGCTCGAGGAGCACCTGCGGCCAGGCGACGTCCTGTTCGACATCGGTGCGAATGTCGGTGCGTACTCCCTCGTGGCCCATGCCATCACGGAAGGGCACGCGCGCATCTACGCCTTCGAGCCCGGATTCGCGACGTTCACGGAACTCTGCTCGAACGTGGCGCTGAACCAGGCACAGGCGTCCATCGTCCCGCTGCAGATCGGGCTCAGCGACCGGACCGCCCTCCTGGACTTCCGCTACTCCGACCTCGGTGCCGGAGCGGCCCAGCACAGCTGGGAGGGCACGGCGAGCCAGCTGGGCGCGGAGCACCGCGCCGTCCACACGCAGCCCACGCCCTGCTTCCGGATGGATGACCTCATCGATCGGCTCGCCCTGGAACCGCCGACGGTGATGAAGATCGACGTCGATGGACCCGAGCTCGACGTGATCGCGGGGGGCGAACGCACCCTGTCCGATCCCCGGCTCCGCACGATCCTGATCGAGAGCGACGCGGCCTCGGAGCCCCGACTGATCCCGTCCCTCGAATCGCGGGGCTTCCGGCTGCATCAGCAGTTCCGGCGCGGATCGGACCTCAGCAACTACGTGTTCCTGCGGCGCTGAGCGAACACCGGCCCGGCGTCCGCCGACCGCCGCCGGGGGCCGGGGGAGCGCATCCGCCTCAGTCGCCGCCGCGCCCACGGGTGAGACGCCGCATACCGGCCCGGATCGCCTGCACCTCGCTCGTGAGCACGGCGAACCCCGCCGGGTGCTCCCGCAGCGCCACCTCGACCGCGTGCCTGACGACCGCCAGGACGGCGCCCAGGATCAGGCCCACGAGGAACGCCAGCACGGTCGTCGTCACGAGACCCCTCGGGTCGGGGAGCACCGGGACCGCGGCGCGCTCGATCACGGTGATCAGGGGGGTGTCGCGGATCTCGTCCAGCTTTGCCTGCTCGAGCGACTGGGCGAGTCCGCTCACGACGTCCGCGCGGAGCGCCAGCGTCCGGTTGAGCCGCTCCTGCTGGATGGAGAGTTCCGGCGACCCGCTCAGGCTGCCGCGGTTGCGCTCCGCGAACTCACGCACCGCATCCTCGGCGCTCGCCAACTCCCGCTCGGAGGTCCGGATGCGCTCCTCGAGGAACGCGCGCTGGGCCGCCGCCTGCGAGCGACGGGTCTCCACGTTGAACCCGTTCAGGAGGGAGAGCGCGGAGTCCGTGAGGGTCACGGACAGCTGCGGGTAGCGGGTCCTGGTCTCGACGCGCACGACCCCGGTCCGCGCCTCGACGGAGACCTGCATCGCCCGTCGCAGCGCCACCACGGCGGACATGCTGCGCACGGCCGTGTCCTCCACCGTCGGGAGGACCAAGGTCGCGAAGCTTCCCGCCATCGCCTCCCCCTTCCACTCGAATGCGACCGGCAGGTGCACCAGGGGCTCGAGCACGGCCCGCGACCGGAGCAGTTCCGCGTAGAACGCGGGCGACTGATTCACATCCGCCGTCGGCATCGCGACCCCGAACTGCGCCGCCAGTCCGCCGAGCGCGCTGAGCGGACTGCGCGTCGCCTGCGGCGTGAAGGTCGCGACCGACGTATAGGTGCGCGGCCGCAGGACGACCCAGACCGCCATCAGCGCGGTGATCACGAGGGCCACGGCGAGGATCATCCGCCGCCGCCGCAGCAGGGTGGCGAGCACGTCGACGATGGAGATCCCCGGGGCGGCGCCCGCGGGATCGGTTGGCTGGTGGCTCACGAAGCGGATCCTCTCAGGCGATGGATCGTGCCGCGGCCGGCGGGAACGCCGGCGCCGGGCTCGACACGGCGTCCCGCAGCTCGGTGGTCTCGCCATCCCGGTCGATGTACGCCGCGAGCAACCAGAAGCTGTGGGACACGTAGAAGCTATCGAATACGTTGGTGCTCAGCATGATGCCGCAGTGTATCAGGAGGAACGTGGCCCATGCGACCCGGTTGGGGCTCCGCCACGCGCGCGCCGCCATCGCCGTGAGCACCAGCAGGAAGAGGGCCAGTCCCAGGATCCCCAGGTCGGCGGCGATCCGCATGAAGTTCGCGTCCGCCACCTCGCCCTCGCCCACGTACCCCGCGTTCTCCGCCGCCGACGAGGTGGCGCCGACACCGAGGCCCAGGGGGAACCTCGACAGGTAGCGCCACCCCGGCCGGTAGCCGCGCTCGTCGACGAACGACGAGAGCCCCTCGACGAGTCCGGTGGTGGCCCTGTGCCGGACGCTCTGGAGGAGCGGCTCGACCGCGGCTCCCAGGCGGATCGTCCCGTAGGCCATCGCGGCGGCGAAGGTCGCCAGCGTGACGAGGCGGAGCATGCGGTGCTCCCGGAACGCGAACAGGAGATACGCCAGCGCGAGCATCAGCGCCACCAGGCTCGCGCGCTGCAGCGAGAGCGAGGCCCCGACCGCGAAGAGGAGTGCGAGCAGGGGAAGGATCCGCCGGATGCGCCCCGAGGCCAGGGACGCGAGGACGATGCTCGTCGCGCCGAGGTAGCCCATGGTCGTCGATCCCAGGTACGACTGGAGTCGTGCGAAGTACTGCCACTCCTCCGTCGCCCCGGCGGACGTCAGCGCATTGGTGACGAAGGTGACGTAGTACTCCGGCCGCACGAGGTGCAGGTAGAGGCCGTACGCCATCGCGAACGCGTTGAGCAGCACGAGGCCGCCGAGCACCGCACGGAGCTCCGGTCTCGACAGGGCCTTGCCCATGAAGTAGCAGGCGATGGGCAGCACGAAGTGGTACAGTCCGTACGCGTACGCCGGCACCCGACTCGGGTTGCCGGCCTGCGCGAACAGGACCACGCTGGCGATCGACCATCCGGCGTACGCGAGCACCCAGACATCGAGCCAGCTGAGCGGACGGGTGAGGTGCCGGAGCAGGTAGGGACCAGCGAAGGAGAGCGGGATCACGCTGACGAGCACCACCCCGCGCGCGATGCCACCGCTGTCCCGCCGCCAGAGCGCCACGAGCACGAGCGCGTGCAGCGCCACGAAGAAGGCCACGACGAGGGGCGCTCGCGCACGCGCGGGGATCATCGGGTCACGGTGCGGTCACCCGCGCTCGTGGTCGAAGGCGACGACAGCCGCCGCGAGCGTGGCGGCCGCCCTCCCGAGACCGTCACCGATGTAGGTCTCCACGACGCGGCGGCGGCCCTCGGCCTTGATCGTGGGATCCGCGGCGTACCCACGCACGGCCGCCAGCATCTCGTCCCGGCTCCGCACGAGGATCGAGGCGTCCTTCTCCACGATGTGCTTGAAGTGCTCCCAGTTGTAGTACTCATGACAGGGGATCCGACCCGGGGGGATCGGGAGCGGGTCGTACGCGATATGGATGATCGGACGGTCGAAGTAGCTGGCCTCGATCGTGACGGTGGAGAAGATATTGATGTTCATCGTACAGAAGCGGAGGCAATCCCTCGACTCCTCCACCTCGCGGACGCCGGGGAGCCACTCGTCGAACGATTGCCCCGGCGCCAGCCCGGTGCGTCGCCAGGCCACCGGGTAGCGGTCGAGCAAGGCCCCGTACCCCTCGAAGTTGTCGAACGGGTGACACTTGATCAGCACCTGCAGGTCGCCCGGCACCTCGTCGCCGGCGACGATGGCCTGCAGGAGCTGCTCGAGGATCACGTGCTGCTGGTCGTGACGCACCTGCGGCATGGTGCTGAACAGGATCGTGCGGCGACCCGGATCCAGCCCGTAGCTCTCGCACCATGTCGCGTACGTGTGCGACGAGGGCTCGAGGAACGCGTCGTACTGCGGGATCCCGACGACCTCGACCTGCTCCGGACGGTAGGTCGGATACGTCGCGAGCAGCTCGTCGCGCGTATGCCGGTTCCACACCAGGATCCGGCCGAAGTTCTCGTGCAGCAGGACCTTGGACGAGAGATGGTCCCAGCTGAGGACCATGTACAGGCGCGGCAGGCCGGCACTCATCGCACTGCGGAGGAGGCTCTCCTCCCAGTACGAGGTCGCGTGCGTCGCGAAGAAGAGCCGGACGCCCCGCTCACGAAGGAGCGCGACGTGACGGGTGTCGGTGTTCCACCGGAGGTCCAGCGCGTCGAGCCAGCGATAGAGTCGCTCGGCGCTGACCAGCCGGATGAGTCGCTTCACGACCCACCCTCCCACGCGCTGGTACAGGGGCCGGATCTGGTAGCGCGCCCAGATCGCCTCGGTCGCGCTCATGCGGCCCTCGAGGTGGACCTTCTTCTTGAGCTGGCGGATCAGGCTCCACCGCCGGGGCTCCGCCCCGACCTCGATCGCGGTCACCCGCACGGTGGAGTCGAAGCCCAGGCGCGCCATCGTCCGCGCGAGCGGGGGTGACGCGAACACCTCGACCGTGAAGTGCCGCTGCAGCTGAGCGATCACCCCCGTCTGGAAGAAGTTCCGCAGCGCCAGGCTCGAGGAGATGGTGAGCGCCAGCACGGGCTTGCCGCCGGAGGAGTCGCTCACATGCGGTGATCGAGCTGCCGGTGGGTCTCGATATGCCGGAACTCCGAGACCACGCCGTTGACCGCCGCGACGATCTCCGCCTTGCTCGGCGGCGGCGCGCTCCCGTCGACGCGTGCGCCGACCCATGCGAGGAAGGCGCGGAGCGCCGGATCATCGGCCGAGCCATAGGCGACGGCCAGCAGGTTCGGGAGCCCGAGCTCGACCGCCCGCTCGCCCATCCCGATGAACTCCTCGTACGGCTTCTCCCCGCTCGTATCGAGGGCCGAGAGGAGGAGGGGATACCGGTTCGCCGCCAGACTCTGCAGCATGGATTCCCGGGCCCGCCGCTCATCGTCGAAGGGCTCGGGGACATAGCCGAGGCTGCCGAGCAGTGCGCGCGCCACGCCCTCGAGGTCGACGAGGTGCGACGCGGCCTCCAGGCGAGGGATCACGATGTGGCGATCCGGCGCGCACACGGCGGCGAGCACGCAGAGCTGCCCCGCCTCGCGCAGCGAGACGAAGTACCGTCGCGTGTCGCGCGGGACGGCCAGCGGCTGGCGCTTCTCGAGCCGATGCAGCCACCCCTCGAGCAGACTCCCGGCGGAGAACGCGACGTTCGCGAAACGCGCCGACGACACCGTGATCGCCGGCCCCGGTCCGGCGGCGCGGGCGGCGAAGATCACGTGCTCCATGAGGCGCTTGCTCGCCCCCATGAGGTTCACGGGATTCGCCGCCTTGTCCGTGGACACGGAGAAGTACCGCTGGGTGCCCCCTCGAGCGACCAGCCAGTCCAGCAACCGGACCGCCTTGATCACGTTGGTATCGAGCATGTGCAGCAGGGAGTAGGCGTCCTTCTCCGAGCGCACGTGCTTGACGGCCGCGAAGTTCAGCACGTAGCCATAGGGCGCCTCCGCCTCGAGCATCGCCCGCATCACCGGCGAACCGAAGTCGAGGGGCGTCGTGCGGAAGTCCGGCACGTTGAGGCCGTCGGGCTGGCCGCGCAGGTCACGCACGAGCTCCGCCAGCCCGTTCTCGTTGAGGTCCACGACGTGCAGGGCGGCCACCGGGAATCGGGCGAGCTCGAGGATCGTCGCGGCACCGATGCTCCCGGCGCCGCCGATGACGAGGACACGCTGACCGCGCAGGCGCTCCGTGAGTTCGTCGCGCCGAGCGGCGATGTCGGCCTCGATCAGCGATTCGCGTCGCCCGGTCGCCAGCGCGGACACCTCGGCGCGCGAGAGGACGCCGGTCATGGTGAACCCTCCCTTCCCTGCCCCGGCGCCGGTGCGGTCGCCGCGACGGACGCGGCGGCGCCGGGCCGCAGGAGCGCGCGCACGGCGACCCACCGGGCGCGCACGCCGCCCCGGGGACGAAGACCCCATTCGACGACCAGGGCGAGATAGAGGAGCATCGCGGCGGCGGCGAGACCCGCGCGCACCGTCATCGCGGCACCCCCGGCGACCCAGCGGGCCGCGCCGAAGCAGGCCAGGGCCGAGACCACGAAGGGGAACGTGTCACGCGTGAGCCAGGTCCGGTACTCGCCCTGCAGGACATGACGGAACATCACGAAGGGGACGATCAGGAAGTAGAGCACGTTGAAGAGTAGCCAACCGGCCGCGGCGCCGGTAATCCCGTGCCGGAGGACCAGCACGTACGTCAGGGGGGTGAGCAGGAGCGCGCCGGCGGCGTTCATCGCGAGGGGGACCCGGGTGAGCCCGGCGGCCAGCAGCAGGGAGAAGGGGACGCCCATGAGGCTGTTGAACATCATGGCCGCCGCGAGGATCGCCAACGCCGTGCGCGCCGATGCGGCCAGCTCGGCGTTCTGCGTCCAGACCAGGAGCACATCGTGCGCGTTGAACATCAGCAGCGCGGCGAGCGGCGCCGAGAGGAAGGCGACCGCCCGGACCGTGCGATGGAAGGTCTGGGCCAGTCTCCGGTCGTCGCGCTGCTGATGGAGATGCGTGAGCCGGGGGAAGACCGCGGCCTGCACCGGCTGCGCCACCTTGGAGAGACCGTTGGACGCGAGGCTCGCCGCGTTGTAGAAGCCCAGGGCGCTCAGCGGCAGCAGCGCGGAGACGATGAGCTTGTCCGCCTGCTTGAGGAACAGCGCGAAGAGGGACATCCCGCCGACGCTCGCCGAGAAGCGCCAGAGGTCCCGCAGCAGCGGCGCGCGGAACCGCCCGCCGCCGCCCGTGAAACCCTGCCCGTACCGGCCGACGGCCGTCAGGCAGATCACGAGTTCGAGCGCGGAGAAGGCGAGCTGCCACCAGTAGAACACCAGGACGCTGCGCGCGATGAACAGCAGCACGAGGATCGACCCGACCCCGCGGATCAGGTTGGACGCCGACGTCACGACGTTCAGCACCACATGCTCCTCCGTGCCGCGGAGGATCCCCTGGTACAGCGCCACCGGCCACCGCATGGCGATCGCCGCGCCGGCCACGAAGACGGCCGTGCGGACCGTCGACGCATCGAAATGCGGCGAGGTGAGCCATCGCGTCGCCAGCCAGGAGGAGCCGGCCGCGAACGCGATCAGCAGGAGCACGCCGACGGCATAGAAGAACACCTCGAGCGTGCGGACCAGGTCATGCCGGTCCTCGGGCGGTCGCGCCTGCGCGACATACCGGGTCACCTCCCGGTTCGCCGTGGTGCTGAGCCCGAAGTCGAGCACGGCGGTCAGCGCCTGGAGCACGAGCAGGATGCTGACGAGGCCGTACCCTTCCGGGCCGAGGAAGCGGAGGAACAGCGGCACCGTCACGAACGCGATGACGGTCGTCGCTGCCTGTCCCCCGAAGTTCGCGAAGATGTTTCGGGTGAGCGGAGACACCGCCGTCACCCGATCGCGCGGGTCACTGCGGGGCGTCCAGCGTGTACGACCGCTCATCCACCGTCATGTCCGCGACGGGGCGCGCGCCGAGGATCGACTCCGCGAGCGACGCCCCGTCGAGTCCATGGCGCTGCAGGACCTCGGGTGGGCTGCCGCACGCCGGGAAGCCACGCACCGAGAACTTCTCGAGGCGCCGGCCATCGAGACTCCCCGTCGACGCGAGCGCCTCGAGCAGGCGATCGCCGAGCGCACCGTTCGGGCCATGATCCTCCAGGACGTAGATGGCCGTGTAAGGCGCGACGACCTCGCGGAGCCATTCGGCGTCGACGCGATTGAGCCAGGGGTGCCCGACCACGCAGAGCCCGAACCCCTGGCGGGCCAGCGCCTCGGAGGCCACGAGCGCCTCGTGCAGCATCACCGGACCGTACCCGAAGAGGATCGCGTCCTTCCCCGGGGCGAGGACCGTGCCTCGTCCCTCGGTCAGCCGGTAGTCGGGCGGGAACTCGATGCGTCGGGGGGAGGGGCCGATCGAGAGCCGCAGGACGCCCACCTCGCCCGGCGTGTCCACGAGGTACGTGATGGCCTGCTTCGTCTCCTCCGCGTTCGCCGGGGCGAGGATCGTGCAGTGCGGCAGGGCGGCGAACAGGGCGACATCGCGCAGGCTCTGGTGCGACTTCCCCGGCCCGGCCGGGATGAGTCCACCGAAGTGGCAGACGTAGATGATCTTCGAGCGCTCGGTCGCGTTGTTGTAGATCTGCTCGTTCGCCCGGCTCGCGAGGAAGCTGGCGAAGCTGTTCACCACCGGGAGGAACCCCGAGCGCGCGAGACCGCCGGCCATCGACACCATGTCCTGCTCGGCGATCCCGTTCTCGATGAACCGCTCCGGATATCGCTCGCCGAACGCGCGCACCCGGCAATCCGCCGCCAGGTCACCATCGAGGACCACCAGGTCCGGTCGACGGGCCCCCAGTTCGACCAACGCCTCGCCGAACGCGTCCGCGATGAACTCCTTCGGGGCACCGGCCACAGCCGGCTCACTCTCGCCGATGACCTCGAGGACCGGTTCCCCGAGTCCGAGCGCGGCGAACCGCGTCCGGATCCGCTGGAGCAACTCCTCACTGCCCCGCGTGAAGCTCTCGTGGTCGGGTGCTCCCGAGTGCCAGCGATAGACGTACGTGCCCGGCTGCGGCTCGCGCGAGGGCTCCATGAACGAGACCCCGCGACCCTTGATGGTGTCCGCGATCAGGACCCGCGGCCGTCCCGTCGATCGCTCCAACGTCGCGAAGGCATCCTCGATCGCGGCGAACGAGTGGCCATCGCAGCGCGCGACCGCCCAACCGAAGGCCCGGAACTTCGCCTCGAGGTCCCCGAGCGCACTGATCTCGTCCACCGTCATGTCCGTCTGGTACTTGTTGTGGTCCACGATGACGGTGAGGCCATCCAGGCCCGCATTGGCCGCGGTCATCAGGCCCTCGTAGTTCTGCCCTTCCTGCAGTTCTCCGTCGCCGATGAGGACGAAGACGTGTCCGCCGTCCCCGCGCGTCCGCTTCGCCCACGCCATGCCCTTCGCCTTGGAGATCCCCATCCCGAGGGAGCCGGAGTTGGCCTCGATCCCCGGGATGTTGACGTCGGGATGCCCGTCCAGCCCACCGAGCCGCCGGAGCTTCGTCAGGCGCTCCGTGGACAGCAGGCCGGCGGCGTGCAGCACGGCGTACTGGCCCGGGACGTCGTGCCCCTTGGACGAGAAGTACACGTCGCGCGCCGCATCCTGCATCCCGACGCGCACGGTGTTCATCCGGTGGAAGTAGAGCCAGACGACGAGGTCCATCGCGCTGAAGCTGGACCCGAGATGCCCCGACCCCGCCTTCTTCACGGCCGAGAGGCAATTGAACCGGCACATGTCGGCCACGAGCGCGAGGCGGTCGTGCGCGGAGGGGGCGGCGGCACGCGCTCTCGCGAACTCGGACTGCGCCAGGAGCCGGATCGGCGTCAAAAGAGGCTTGGTCATCATCGGTAGGGGAAGGTCAGGACGGGAACGCGGCCACGTCGATCTCCGGCAGCGCGTCGGGATGCTCGCGGACGAGTTGCTCGACCCACGCCCAGTCGCGAGGGTCGTTCACATCCACCCCCTCGAGATCCTGGGTGAGGAAGGGTACGATCACCGATCCGGCGATGGTACCTCCTTCGAGGGCGACGCGCGACCAGGCGATCTCGAGACTCGCGTTCTGGACGTAGACCTCCGGCAGCGCGGCATACTGCTGGCTGTGCCAGGGCGCGTCGACGGGGGAGAGCGGCAACAGCGGCGTCATGCGCTCGCCACGCACGACCCACATCTTCCCCGGGTGCTGCTTGCACTTCTCGACGGCACGCAGGGAGTCCACGCCTTCCATCCGGCGGAAGAGCGCCCACGCGCGCGCGATCGTCTCGGCCCGGCGGAACGGACTGGTGGGACGCAGGATGCTGAACGCATCGAAGCGGCGGTCAGCCGACTCCAGCCCCCGGAGGGCCTGGACCACCCAGTCGATGTCCGGAGATCGCTCTCCGGCGATCGCCGCCGGGCGCAGGAAGGGTACCTCCGCGCCGTAGTGGCGTGCGATGTCCGCATAGCCCGCGTCGTCGGTCGACACCACGACCGCGGAGAACACCCCGCTCGCGCGGGCCGCCGCGATGCTGTAGGCCAGCATCGGATGCCCCGCCAGTCGCCGAACGTTCTTGTGGGGCACCCGGCGCGAGCCGGCGCGGGCCGGGATGAGCGCGACCGCGGTCGGATCGGAAGTGCGCGGCGTCACCTACAGGCTCTCTGGGTCGCTGAGGAACACCACGTTCTTGAGATGGGAATAGACATCCAGCGCCTCCGTCCCCGGCTCCCGTGTCCCATTCCCCGAATCCTTCATGCCACCGAACGGCATGTGCGGTTCGCTGCCGTAGGTGCCTGCGTTCACGACGGCGACGCCCGCCGCGACCCGCTGCGTGAACTCCATCGCGCGGTGGACGTTGCGCGTATGGATGCAGGCGGTGAGGCCGTACCGTGAATGGTTCGCCAGCGCGATCGCCGCATCGAAATCCGCCACGCGGTACAGCACGGCGACCGGTCCGAACAGCTCCTCACACGAGATCTCGGCATCCGCCGAGACGCCTTCCACGACCGTGGCCGGGAAGTAGCAGCCGTCCCGATGGGACGGCCCGGTGAGCCTGGAGCCGCCGCAGAGCACCCGCGCACCGTCACCCACCGCACGGGCGAGCGCCGTCGAGACCTTCTCGAGCTGGCGCTCGTTGATCAGCGGGCCGAAGTCGTCGGTGTCCCGGTCGCCGACCCGGGACGCGTTCGCGCGCTCCACCAGCATGTCGCGGAATCGGTCATAGACCGCGTCGAACACGATCACCCGACTCCCGGCGGCGCACCGCTGTCCCGCATTGCTGAACGCCGAGAGCGCGGCCCAGTGCACGGCGCGCTCCAGGTCCGCGTCATCGCAGACGACGAACGGGTTCTTGCCACCGAGCTCGAGGGAGACCCTCGCCAGCCGCGTGCCCGCGTCACGTGCGATCTGCCGTCCGACGGCGGTGCTGCCCGTGAAGCTCACCACCCCGACCTCCGGATGCGCGACGAGCGCGCTCCCGGCCTCGGCCCCGATGCCGTGCACGACGTTGAGCACGCCAGGCGGAAGGCCCGCGGCCTCCGCGATCTCCGCCACCAGCGCCGCCGTTCCCGGAGCGTCCTCGGCGCTCTTGAGGACCGCCGTGTTCCCGCAGATCAGCGCGGGGAACATCTTCCAAGCCACGTTGGCGATCGGCGTGTTCGCGGGGACGATCAGGCCGGCGATCCCGATCGGCTGACGGACCGTGTAGTTGAGGCGATGCGGCACGGCACTCGTCATGGTCCGACCGAACAGCCGCTGCCCCTCGCCGGCGAAGAACTCGCCGAGCAGGATCGAACCGTCCGTCTCCCCGAGCGCGGCGCTGGGCGACTTCCCCGTCTCCTGCGCCACCATCGCCGCCAACGCGAGCCGGCGCTCCCGCAGCCCGGCGCAAACGGAGCGAAGGATCTCCCCTCGCTTCACGGGTGGCGTCGCCGCCCACTCGCCGAGCGCGGCGGCGGCCGCCGAGACGCCGGCGTCCACGTCGGCGGCCCCGGAACGGGCGCACGACGCGAGCAGGCGCCCGTCGTGGGGACTGCGCTTCTCGAACCAGGCGCCGCCCACCGCTGGCACCGATCGGCCGGCGATCCGGTTCTGGATCCGCGCGGCGTGCGTCGCTTCCGCCGGCGTCACCACGCGGTCCATCCACCGTCGATGACGAGATTCGACCCCGTCATGTACTTCGACGCGTCGGAACAGAGGAAGACCACCGCACCGTTGTACTCGGACGGATCGGCCATCCGGCCCATCGGCATGCGGGCGATGTACGCCTCGAGGAACGCGGGGTCCTGCCCGCGGAAGACGCCCGCGAGCGTGAGCGTGTTGACGCGGACCCCCCGCCCGGCCCAGTACGTGGCGAGGTACCTCGTGAGGTTCATCAACCCCGACTTCGACGCCGAGTACGCGACCGGCTTGACGAAGGGCACGTTCCCGACTCTCCGGTACTCGTAGAGCCGCTGATCCGGCGAGACCACGCCGTAGATCGAGGAGATGTTCACGATCGTCCCGCGTCCCAGGGCCGCCATCCGACCGCCGAACACCTGGGCGCAGAGGAACGGCCCGCCGAGGTTGACCTCGAGGATCCGATCCCAGGACGCCTTCGGATAGTCCTCGAACGGGCCGTTCTCCGACGCGGGAGCGTCGGGCGGCGCGTCCAGCGCGGCGTTGTTGATCAGCGCATAGGGCGCCTCCCAGGTCCGCTCGATCGTCGCCAGCGCACCCTCGAGCGAGGCGCGGTCACAGACGTCCGCCGCGAGATACAGGAATCGCCCGGCGAGCTCCGGCGGCATCGCCGGGCGTCGAGACGGGTCGACGTCGAGGTCCAGCACGACGACCCGCGCGCCATGCGCCGCGGCACTGCGCGCGAACTCCGTCCCGAGCTGGCCGAGCCCCCCCGTGACGACGACCACACGGTCGCGAAGACCGAAGAGCTCAGGAGGCACGCTTCCTCCCCGGCCGGCCCGCCGCCCGTGCCTCGGCGATGGCATCGCAGACCTCGCGCACGGCACCATGCCCTCCCGGCAGCGTCGTCCGCCATCTGGCCGCCGCCGCCACCGAGTGGTGCGCGTCCTGGACCACGATCGGCAACCCGACGAGTTCGAGACACCCGAGGTCGTTCACGTCGTTGCCCACGTACGCCACCTCCTCCAGCGCGATCCCCCGCGCACGGACCAGTTCCTTCAGCGCACTCGGCTTGTCCTCGCACCCCTGCGCACACTCCACGCCGAGCTTCCGGCATCGCGCCTGCACCACGGGATGGACCTCCGTCGAGAGGACGAACGCGTCCACCCCGCTCTCGCGCAGCGCCCGCAACCCGAGTCCGTCCCCGCGCCAGCAGCGCACGGCCTCGGTCCCGTCGGCGAAGACGAGGACGGCATTGTCCGTCATCACGCCGTCGAAGTCGAAGACGACGAGGCGCACGCGACGCATCAGCGCACGCAGCCCTCGCGGGGTGGGCCGCGGTGTCATCCGACCGCCGCGCCCTTGCGCACGGCATCCGCGACACCATCGAGTGCGATGAACTCATCCTCGCGCACCGCCCGCGTGAGCGCACGGCCGAGGAGTCGGTCGATCTCGTACGGCGGCAGCCCGCCGGCCGGTGACTTGGTGGCGATGTCCGCGTCGGTCAGGACGTGCCCGACGGGCAGGTCACGCGCCGCGACGAGGGACTTGCCCATCTTGATCAGCGGGGCGGTCTCGTTCGGCAGCACCCGCTTCGCCCCGTCGCCCAGCGCAGCGCGCGCGCGCCGCAGGTCGCGCACCATCTTGGCGAATCCCGCCGGCTCGAGGGAGAAGGCGTGGTCCGTCCCCTTCCACGTGTGGTTCAGCGTGAAGTGCTTCTCGATGACGCGCGCCCCGAGCACGTACGCCACCACCGCCATGCTGATGCCATTGTAGTGGTCCGAGAGGCCGATGGTCGCGTCCGGGAACTCCTCCCGGAACGTGCTGAGGACGCGCAGGTGCAGGTCCTCCGCCTCCGCGGGATAGGCCGCGGTGCACTGCAGCACGCAGAGGCGCGGATTGATCGGCATCACCGCATCGTGGGCGCGCCGGATGTCGTCCATGGTCGCACCACCCGTGCTGATGATCATCGGCCGCTGGTACGCGGCCACGTGGCGCATGAGCGGGATGTTCTTCAGGTCGCCCGACGCGAGCTTGTACGCCGGCATGTCGAGCGCATGGAGGAACTCCGCCGAGGGCACGTCGAACGCGGTGGCGAAGAGGTCGACACCGAGCGCCTGGGCGTGCGCCTGCATCGCCGCGTACTCCGCCTGCCCGAACTCGAGCGCCTCCCGGTGCGCACCATAGGTCGCGCCGTAGCTGTTCTCGTTCTCATACGGCCGGTCATAGGTGGAGCGCGTATAGAGCGTCCGATTGTCCCGCTTCTGGAACTTCACGGCGTTCGCGCCCGACTCGGCCGCCGCCGTGATGAGCATCAGCGCCTTCTCGAGGCTGCCCTGGTGGTTGTGCCCGATCTCGGCGATCACGTAGCAGTCGCTCTCGTCCGAGATCGAGGTGTTGCCAATCTTCAACGACCGGGCCATGCAGTTCCTCCGGGAAGGTTCACCAATGTCGCTGCCCCTTGTGGCGACGCGACGGGGTACAATCTAGTCGGGGCGCGGGCACCCATGCGCCGGGTGGTTCAGCCGGACAGCACGCTCCCGCCGTTCACGTTCAGGATCTCCCCCGTCACGTGCCGCGCCCCTGGCACGCAGAGCGCGACGACCGCCACGGCGATGTCCTCGGGGGTCGCCACGCGGCCGACCGGGATCCCGGCCTCGATCCGCGCCCGACCGCCGTCGGCGAACGGCAGCGCGCACATCTCGGTGTCCACCCACCCGGGGGCGACGGCGTTCACGGTGACCCCTTGCCGCGCCAGCTCGATCGCATGGCTCTTCACGAAGGAGATCATGGCGCCCTTGCTCGCCGCGTAGTCCGCGTGGAGGGCCTCCCCCCGCTGGCCGGCGGTGGACGCGATGTGCACGATGCGGCCGCCCGGACCCAGGACGCGCGAGGCGGCACGCGAGACGAAGAACATCGCGTCGACGTTCTCCCGCATCGTCCGCCGCCAGCGCTCGTCCTCCATCGCCGCCACCGGGACCTCCTCGGGCGGCCAGATCCCCGCATTGTGCACCACGATGTCCACGCCCCCGAACGCGTCGGCCGCCGCGCGCACGAGTGCCTCGGCGTCGGCCGGGACGCTGAGGTCTCCCGCGTGGGCGATCGCCGTCGCGCCCTCCGCGCGGAGGCGCGCGACGAGCGCATCGGCGTCGGCGCGTCGCGAGCGATAGCCGACGCACACCGCGGCACCCTGCGCGGCGAGCAGCGCGGAGACCGCCGCACCGATGCCGCGGGAGCCTCCGGTCACGACCGCGCGCTTGCCGCGCAGCGAGAAGGGATCGCTCATCCGGCCGCCACGTCGTGCGCCGCGTCGTCCACCGCGTCGCAGATCGCGTGCTGGATCGCGAGGTGCAGCTCCTGCGCCCGGTCCGTGCGGTCCGTCGGCACCACGAGGCAGCAGTCCACCATCCCCCGGATCGCCCCCCCGTCCCGCGCCGTGAGCGCCAGCGTGCGCATCCCCAGCGCCCGCGCGGCTTCCACGGCGCGCAGGCAGTTCGGGGAGTTCCCGCTCGTCGTGTGCACCACCAGGAGATCCCCGGCGCGGCCGAGCGCCTCCACCTGCCGGCTGAAGACCTGCTCGAACGAGAAGTCGTTGGCCGCCGCGGTCAGCAGCGAGGTGTCCGTGGTCAAGGCGATGGCACGGAGCGCGCGGCGGGTGCGCTGGTAGCGCACGACGTACTCGGTCGCGATGTGCTGGGCGTCGGCCGCGCTCCCCCCGTTCCCGCAGAAGAAGAGCGTGCCACCGGACTCGAGCGTGGACCGCACGAGCCGAAGCGCCTCGGGGATCTCCTGCGCGAGCGTCTCGGCGCTCCGCGTCGCGACCGCGGCGAGCTCGCGCAGGTGTGCGAGCGGATCCACGCCGCTCATGCGACGACCCTGGCGAGCGCGCGCATCGCCTGCCGGGCCTGCGCGCCGAGGAGCGCCGGCGTGTCGGCGGCGGCCTCGAACGCCCAGGTCACGCACGCGTCGGCGGCGAGCAGGTCGAGCGCCTGGGCGCGTCCCGCATCCGCCGCACCCCCTGCTCCGGCACCCACGACGCCCGCGAGCAGCGCCGTTCCCGCCGCCAGCATCGCGTCCGTCGTCGGTGCGCCTGCGAGCTCCGGGCGCGCCGCGAGCATGTGCTCGATGCGCAGCGCGAGCCGCGGATGGGGCGCAGGCTCCCGCGACGCGATCCACGCACGGTGGGTCATGCGATGCCCCGGAGCGCGACGCGCGCCACGTCGGCGGCCATCCCGGGGAGCGCCGGGAGCTGCTCCAGCGGGACACCGGCCTGCGCCATGTGGTCCTTGCCGCCGCCGCGCAGCCCGCACTGCGCGGCGAGCGCCTTGACGATCGCCGCCGCGCTGACCCCCTTGGAGCGCAGGTCATCGGTCACCACCACCACGAGCCCGCCCGCCGAGGTGCCGAACTCCGAGACGAGCACGCCGACGCCGCTGCCGAGCCGCTCGCGCACGACATCCCCCAGCAGTTGCAGGTCGCGCATCGCGTCGGCCCGAACCTGCTTCGCCAGCAGGCGCGCCGAACCCACCGACTCGGCGCCGGCGAGCAGGGCATCGTCCTGCCCCCCGCCGCGCAGGGCCTCCTCGAGCTTCTTCTCGAGGGCGCCCTTCTCCGCCACGAGCCCGTCGATCCGGCGCACCACGAGCTCCGGGGACCCGGCCGGCACCTTGAGCCGCGCCCCGATCTGCGCGAGCGCCTCCTCCCGGGCGCGCAGGTGTTCGTACGCGCCGCGGCCCGTCACCGCCTCGATGCGCCGCACGCCCGCCGCGACCCCGCTCTCGGAGAGGATCCGCAGCAGGGCGATCTGGCCCGTGTTCCGCACGTGCGTGCCACCGCAGAGCTCGACCGACAAGGCGTCGATGCGCACCACGCGCACCACGTCGCCATACTTCTCGCCGAACAGCGCCATCGCGCCCTCCGCGAGCGCCGCCTCGTACGACTGCTCCGCCGTGCGCACATCGACGTTCGCCCAGATCCCCTCGTTCACGCGCTGCTCGATGCGATCGAGGACGTCGCGTCCCACCGGACCATGGTGCGTGAAGTCGAACCGCAGGCGATCCGGCTCCACCCGCGAGCCCGCCTGGTGCACGTGGTCACCGAGCTCCGCGCGCAGCGCCGCGTGCAGGAGGTGCGTCGCCGTATGGTTGCGCTCGGTGTCGCGCCTGGCCGCGGCGTCGACGCGCGCGCGCGCCGGGCCGAGGCCCACCGCGCCCCGTGCCTGCCCCAGCACCGCCACGCGGCCATCCACCCGCCGCACGTCGGAGACCTCGAGCCGCCACCCCTCGCCCACCACCTCCCCCGCATCCGAGACCTGCCCGCCGGACTCCGCGTAGAACGGGGACTCGCGCTGGATCACCGCGACCATGCCGTCACCGAGCGCCTTGTACGCGACCACGTCCGACGTCGCCTCCGTCGACCCGTAACCCACGAACGCCGTGGCGGGGACCTCACCGCCGGCCGTCGTCCAGCTGGAGAGGTCGAGGAGTGCGTCGACGCCGACCGAGATCTTGCGCGCCGACCGGTCGTCCTGCGACTGCTTCCGCTGCGCCTCGAGCGCCTCCTCGAAGCCCGCGAGGTCGACCTCGTACCCGCGCTCGCGCGCCATGAGCTCGGTCAGGTCGATCGGGAACCCGAACGTGTCGTAGAGGCGGAAGAGGTCCGCGCCCGCGATCACCGGCGCCCGCGCGCCGGCTCCCCCCGCGCGCCGCGCGGGCGCGAGCTGGTCGAACCGGGACATCCCCGCGTCGATCGTCGCGAGGAATCGCTCCTCCTCCGCACGCGTCGTCTCCAGCAGGTGCGCCCGGCGGGCGACGAGCTCCGGGAAGTGCGTCCCCATCGTCTCGACCACGGTCTCGACGACGTGCACGAGCGTCGGCTCGCGGCGCCCGAGCAACCAGGCGTGGCGCACCGCGCGACGGAGGATGCGCCGGAGCACGTAGCCGCGACCCTCATTGCTCGGGAAGACACCATCGGCGAGCAGGAACGCCACCGCCCGCGCGTGGTCGGCCAGTACGCGATAGCTGGCGGATCGCTCGTCCCCGTACGCGTAGGGCGCACCGGCCACGCGCGCCACCGTCGCGAGCAGGGGCGCGAAGAGGTCGGTGTGGTAGTTGTTCGACACGCCCTGCTGGACCGCCGCGATCCGCTCCAACCCCGCCCCGGTATCCACCGACGGCTTGGGCAGCGGCATCAGCGTGCCGTCCGGCTGCCGGTCGAACTGCATGAACACCAGGTTCCAGATCTCGAGGAACCGGCCCTGCTCCGCGGCTTCCTCGAACGCGGCCGTCGAGAACTCGGCGCGGTCGACCTCCGTCCACTCGCCGGTCGCGCCCTCGGGGAAGCGGAAGTCGTTCGTGACGTGCGCGAGGTCGACGTAGATCTCGCTGCAGGGTCCGCAGGGTCCCGTGTCCGCCATCTGCCAGAAGTTGTCCTTCTCGCCGAGCCCGAACACCCAGCTGTCGGGGAGGCCGGCGACCTCGCGCCAGAGCGCGCGGGCCTCCGCGTCATCCTTGTAGACGGTCACCCGCAGGTGCGCGCGCGGGATCCGCAACTCCTCCGTGACGAACTCCCACGCGAAGCGGATCGCCTCGCGCTTGAAGTAGTCGCCGAACGAGAAGTTGCCGAGCATCTCGAAGAAGGTGTGGTGGCGCGCGGTGTGCCCGACCTGCTCGAGGTCGTTGTGCTTCCCCCCGGCGCGCACGCACTTCTGCGAGGTCGTGGCACGCGACGCACCGCCGGGCGCGCCATCCTGGCCGAGGAACACACGCTTGAACTGCACCATCCCCGCGTTCGTGAACAGCAGGGTCGGGTCGTCGGCGGGTACCAGCGAGGAGGACGGTAGGATCGCGTGGCCGTTGCGCGCGAAGTAGTCGAGGAACCGCCGGCGGATTTCAGAGGCGTGCATATCGTTGTATAATAAGGCCTTGCGATTTCGCGACACAACGCCGCCCGCCCCCGGATCCCGCCTTTACGTCACGCCCCCCGAGTCGTCCAAGGAAGGGACGGCACCGGCCAGCGGTGTGACACCGATTGGCGGTGGGCGTGTACTGAAGTAATACTTTGTGCCGGTGCCCTCCCCAGGGGGGAACGGGCTCAGGGACCACACACTTGATGCTGCGCAACAGACACTTCTTCCTGCTCGACGTCGTGGGACTGCTGCTCGTCCCCTTCATCGCCCTCGCCCTCCGGTTCGAGGGCCTCTCGTGGCCCGCCGGCTACCTCGTCTCCGCCGCCGTCTTCGCGGCCGTGACCCTCCCCATCCGCCTCGGGTTCGCGTGGCGCGCCGGTCTCTACAGCTGCATGTGGCAGCACGCGAGCATCGTGGAGCTGGAGCGGATCCTGACGGCCGCGATGCTCGCGGCGGCGGCGAACCTCGTGGTCGGGCTCGCGCTGGGCGACTGGCTCGCACTGACGCCGCAACGGATGCCCTACTCCGTGCTCGCGCTCGACGCCCTCTTCGCCGTGACGGTGCTCGCCACGCCGCGGCTCGCCGTCCGCCTCCTCCACCGGCGCCGCAAGCGGATCGGTGAGCGGGTGCGCACGATCGTCGTCGGCGCGGGCTCGGCGGGGCAGATGATCGCCAACGAGTCCGTCGCGAGCGACCGCGCGCACTTCGAGGTGGTGGCGTTCGTCGACGACGACGCGGGCAAGCTGGGGAAGCTCCTGAACGGCATCCGCGTCGAGGGCCGGATCGACGACCTCCCGCGGCTCATCCGCAGTCTCGGCGCCACCGAGGTCATCATCGCGATGCCGTCCGCCCGGGGCACGGCCGTCCGGCGGGTGGTGGAACTCGCGGTCGAGGCAGGCGCCCGCACTCGCACCGTCCCGAGTCTCGGCGACCTGGTCTCCGGGCGCGTGGAGGTGACCGCGCTCCGTCCCGTCGAGATCCAGGACCTGCTGCGGCGGGCGCCGATCACCACGGATATCGCGGCCGTTCGCACCCTGGCCGAGGGCAAGACGGTGCTCGTCACCGGGGCCGGCGGATCGATCGGCTCGGAGCTCTGCCGGCAGATCGCCGCGCTCAGGCCGGAGTTGCTCGTCCTGCTCGACCACTCGGAGAACCAGGTCTTCGAGATCGAGGGTGAGCTGCGGCGACGCTTCCCCACGGTGGGGCTCGCGCCCGTGGTGGCCGACATCCGCGACGAGCGCCGGATGCGACGGACGTTCGAGCGCTTCCGCCCCTTCGCCGTCTTCCATGCGGCCGCGCACAAGCACGTGCCGCTCATGGAGGAGAACGTGAGCGAGGCCGTGACCAACAACGTGCTCGGCACGCGGAACGTGGTGGAAGCCGCCGTCGAGTTCGACGTCACGCACCTGGTGCTCATCTCGACCGACAAGGCCGTGCGCCCGACCTCCATCATGGGGGCGACGAAGCGGCTGGCGGAGCTGATCGTGCGTCTGGCGGCGGCACGGGAGAAGCGCCACTTCGTGGCGGTCCGCTTCGGGAACGTGCTGGGCTCGCGCGGGTCGGTCGTGCCCACGTTCATGGCGCAGATCGAGCGCGGCGGCCCGGTGACGGTCACCCACCCGGACATGCGCCGGTTCTTCATGACCATCCCCGAAGCGGTGCAGCTCGTGCTGCAGGCCGGCGCGCTCGGCAATGGCGGGGAGCTCTTCGTGCTCGACATGGGGGACGCGGTCAAGATCGCGGACCTCGCCCGCGACCTCATCCGGCTCTCGGGACTCGAGGAGGGCGTGGACATCGAGCTTCGCTACACCGGGATCCGTCCCGGGGAGAAGCTCTACGAGGAAGTGCTCTTCGGGGACGAGGACGTCCGGGACACCGCACACGCGAAGGTCTTGCGGGTGCTCGCCGACGAGCCCGACGAGGCACTCCGCCTGCGCATCGACGAGCTCGTGGGCCTCGCGACGCACGCCCGGGTCGACGAACGGGTGCTCCGCGAGGCGCTCCAGGCCCTCGTGCCAGACTTCCACGTGCCGGAACGCCGACCCGACGTGCTTCCGCTCCGCCCCCGCACGACCGGCGAGCACCGCACCGCCTGACTCAGCCGCGCGCCATCCCGGCGATGACGTCGATCACGCGCTGCTGGTCCGCTTCCGACATCGCGGAACCGCTGGGCAGGCAGATGCCCCGGGCATAGAGCGCCTCGCTCACGCCGGAGAGCACCGCCGTCGCACCGGCATAGACCGGCTGCATGTGCATCGGCTTCCAGAGGGGGCGCGCCTCGATGTTCAGCGCCTCGAGCGCGAGGCGCACCTCCGTCGCGGTCGCGCCGAACCGGTCGGGATCCACCGTCGCCGTCGTGAGCCAGCGCGAGTGGCTCCCGGGGCCCGTGTCAGGCTGGAAGGTCACGCCCGGGAGCCCTGCGAGTGCCGTCGCGTAGCGCTCGTAGACTCGCGCGCGGGCCCGCAAACGGTCGTCCAGCACGCCCAGCTGCCCCCGGCCGACCGCCGCGAGCAGGTTGCTCAGCCGGTAGTTGAAGCCGATCTCCTGGTGCTCGTAGTGCGCCGCCGGCTCGCGCGCCTGGGTCGCCAGCTTCAGCACGCGGTCGAGGAGGGCACCGTCCTCGGCCACCACCATGCCGCCCCCGGAGGTGGTGATCACCTTGTTGCCGTTGAACGAGTAGATCCCCATCGCGCCGAGGGTCCCGGCGGCGCGGCCACCATACGTCGCGCCCAGCGCCTCGGCGGCGTCCTCGATCACCGGGATCCCGTACCGCTCGCCGAGTCCGAGGATGGGCGCCATCTCCGCCACCTGGCCGTAGAGATGCACGGGCACGATCGCGCGCGGCATCCGCCCCCGCTTCGCCGCCTTGGCGAGATAGTCCTCGAGCAGCTGAGGATCGAGGTTCCAGGTGCGCGATTCGCTGTCCACGAAGACCGGGTTCGCCCCGACGTAGCGGATGGGGTTGACGCTCCCGGCGAAGGTCAGGGTGCTCACGAGCACATCGTCGCCCGCCGCCACCCCGGAGACCAGCAGCGCGAGGTGAAGCGCGGCGGTCCCGGACGAGAGCGCCACGGCCCGTGGCACGCCGACGTACGACGCGAACTCCTCCTGGAACGCATCGACGTGTGGTCCGAGCGGCGCGATCCAGTTCGAGTCGAACGCCTCGAGCAGGAGTCGACGCTCGTCGGCGCCCATGTGCGGCGGGGAGAGGTAGAGACGGCGGGAGGCGGTCATCTCGATCCGGTGAAGCGGTGCATGGTGTCGGTCCCGGCCTGCGCGATCCCGTCCCGTCGCAGCACGCGGACGACGGTGAGCGCGAGGATCCGCAGGTCGAGGAGGAAGGAACGATGATCGACGTACCAGACGTCGAGGGCGAGCCTCGCGGGCCAATCGAGCGCGTTCCGCCCGTTGACCTGCGCCCAGCCGGTGATGCCAGGGAGCACCTCGTGCCGCCGGGCCTGGGTCGCGTCGTAGAGCGGAAGGTACTCGGGCAGCAAGGGGCGCGGTCCGACCAGGCTCATCTCGCCGCGCAGGACGTTCACGAGGGCCGGGAGCTCGTCGAGGCTCGTGCTCCGCAGGAATCGGCCGAACCGCGTGAGGCGTGCCCGGTCGGACGCCGCATCCTCCACCTCCCCGGGCGCGAGCGACCGCATCGAACGGAACTTGTGCATCCGGAAGAGGACGCCACCCCGACCCGGGCGCCGCTGCGAGAAGAGCACGGGCGCGCCGAGCAGCGCGCGGATGGCCACACCGATGACCAGCAGGACCGGGAAGAGGGCGACGAGGAGGACGGCCGCGGCCGTCGCGTCGAACGCCCGCTTCGCCACGTCGTATCCCTTCGTCCCGGTGTGCCGTGCCAGCCCGTTCAGGAGTCGCGCTCCCTGGCCGCGAGGAGCCGCGCCGGGACGCCCGCGACCACGGACGCGTCCGCGACCGGTCGGAGCACGCAAGCGCCGGCGCCCACCACGGCCCACGGGCCGATCCGCAATGGGGCCCCCACCTGGCCCTGGGCGACGGACGCCCCGATCCCCAGCAGCGCGCCCGCACCGACGTGCACGTTGCCCCCGACCATCACGCCGGGCGAGAGCGTGGCGTACGCCTCCAGCACGCAGTCGTGCGACACGCTGCTGCCGGTGTTCACGTGCACGTGCGCGCCGATCCGGACGCCACAGGAGACCACTGTCCCCGGGAAGAGCACCGAGCCCTCGCCCACCGAGGCGTCGGGGGCGACGAGTGCGCCGGGATGGATCAGCGTGTCGGGCGCCATCCCGAGCGCGAGCGCCTGCTCCGCGAGGGATCGGCGCAGGTTCGGGCTTCCGAGCCCGCTTATGAATCGCGCACCCGAAAAGCGGCGGGCGGCATCCCCAAGCGCGAGGACGGGGAGGCCGTCGACCGTGCGGCCCTCGGTGCCGTCATCGACGGCGAAGGCGACCACCTCGCGAGGCCCCCCGTCCGCACACTGGCGCGCGATCCAACCGCATTCGCGCGCGTGCCCGCCCCACCCAAGGATCACGAGAGGGGGCGCGCTCACCGGATCCTCCGCGCGAACATCACACCGCCCCGGTACGGCAGCCATTCGCCGCTCTTGTTCCACCCCGGTCCGATGTCGTAGCGGAGTCCCGTCTCGGCGTGATAGCCCTTGTAGAGTGACTGCGCCGTCCCACCGCCGGCAAAGACGTCGATCGACCAACGCTCCCCGAGCTCCCGCTTGTATCCCACGGTCCCGCCGAGGAGGACGCCGAACCCCTCTTGATAGAGGTCGGTGCCACGGTACTCCCACTTCTGCAGCCGAAAGCCCGTCGCGCCGACGTGAGCACCGAGATACAGCCCGGTCTGACCGGGCCGCAGGTGGTACCGCCACTCGCTCGTGACGATCAGGAACTGCATCGGGACGCGGTCGACGGAGCGCCAGAACGACGCCGTGGCATCGACCTGGTAGGTGAGGCGCTCCCCGAGAGTGAACTCCAGACCGGCGCCCGGCACGCCGATGAGCGACGTCAGCCCGTTCAGCTTCACGAAGGTCTGCGCGCCGGGCGCGGCGGCGGGCAACAGCAGCAGTGCAAGAAGGACGAGCGCGCGGTTCATGCGCTGTAACTTCGCTGGATGCGCGGACGGGACGCTAGCGTGGTGGGAACTCGGATCGCACGACGCGCTGCACCTCCCCCGCGCCGAACCCGCGTCGGAGCAGCCACCCGGTGAGCCGGCGGCGGGCGACCTCCGGCTGCAGCGCCCGCAGCGACCGCGCCCGCCGTGCCGCCGCGGCCTCGACGGCCGCCGACTCGTCGCTCCCCGTGGACTCCCGCAGCTCGGCCATCACGCGCGAAATGACGCCGGACGCCACGCCGCGACGGGCGAGCTCGGCCGCGATCCGGCGCGCGCCGAACATGCGGCCCGTGGCGCGACCATGTGCGAACCCCCGCGCGAACGCCTCGTCGTCCAGCAAGCCGAGCGCCGTGAGCCGGTCGAGGGTCCGCTCGATCGGCGCCGGCTCGAACCCGCGCGTGCGCAGCCACCGCCGGAGCTCTTCCGTCGACCTTGCCCGCCGGGCGAGGGCGCCGAGTGCTCGGTCATCGCAGGCGACCTCGGCGGCTCCCGCGAGCAGCCGCTGGACCTCGCCGGGGCCCAGGTGCGACCCGACTCGAATGCCGAGCTCCCCGAGGACCTCAGCGGAGACCGGACCGTACGCGCGGCCGTCGATCTCGACGAGATACCGGCCGGGTGTCCGTGGCCGCTCGCGGATGGCCGTGACCTCGCCTTCGACCGGCAGGTCGGTGAGCGAGAGTTCTCGGGATCGTTCGCGTCGTCGTTGCATGGGAGTGGCCTGGGCCCGTACTATGGTACACCGTGAGGTACCACCCCGTCACACTCCGGCCCTGAGGGACCCCGCGCGATGCCCCGCCTCAAGTCACCCCTCACCTCGGCACCACCTGTCGCGGGCGCACGCGAGGTGCGCGCCCTCCGCACGCGACTCGGCGTCTCACAGTCGACCCTCGCGACCATCCTCAACGTGAGCGTGGAACTGGTCCAGGCGTGGGAGGGCGGACGACGAGTGCCGCGCGGCGCGGCGCTGCGGTTGCTTGAGATCGTGCGAGCGCGCCCGGAACTCGCGGAAGGCGCCGCTGCCGCACAGGGCCGCACGATCCGGGCGGAGCCACTCCCTGCGGCGCCCGTGGAGCGCACGCGCTCCCCGCGCGCCGGACGTCGCGCGACGGACGCGATCCTCCCCATCGCGACCCTGCCTCCGTCCTCCCCCAGGTCGAGGGCGGCCGCACCGCTCGCCCAACCGGCGGGCGGTGACGCGCTGGAACTGCTGCGGCGCCTCGCGTCCCACGGCGTGGCGTTCGTCACCGTCGGTGGCGTCGCCGCCCTCCTCCACGGCGCCCCCGGCCGCACCGACGACCTCGACATCGTGTACGACCGCTCCCCCGCGAACCTCGACCGACTCGCGACCTTTCTAAGGGGTATCCAGACCACGCTCCGGGGCGCGCCCGGCACGATCCCATTCGCTGCCGACCCCCGGACCCTGGCGCACACGGCCGTCCTCGCCCTCGACACGAATCTGGGCCCACTCGACCTCCGCCAACGCATCGCCGGCATCGGCGACTTCCACGCGAGCCTGGCCAACTCGACCATCGTATCTCTCGACGGCCGGCAGATCCCGGCGCTCACGCTCGATGCCCTGATCGTCTCCAAGCGCGCCACGGGGCGAAGCAAGGACCGGGAGGAGGTGCGGGCGCTCGAGGGGCTGCGGTCAGGGCTTCGGTAGCCGTCGCGGGGGTGGCAGGCGCGGCAGGATGGCGAGCACGCGTCCTCGGCCATCACACGACCGGGCGGAAATACACCGAGGGTGGACCCGAGTGGAACGGCGGGGATTCCGGGCCCCGACGACTCACCACAGATCGCACCCTCGATGCACACCTTGAGGACGACGTCCCTTCCGTTGTCGCCTACTCCTCCGTCTCTCCCTCGGCGATCGCCGCGGCCTTCGTGATGCCGAGCACCGCCTTCACCTTCTCCTCGACTTCCGCCATCACGGTCGGGTTGTCCTTCAGGAACATCTTGGCGTTCTCGCGCCCCTGCCCGATCCGCTGGCTCCCGTAGCTGTACCAGGCGCCCGACTTCTCGATGATCCCCGCGTCCGCACCGATGTCCACCAGCAGCGAGACGTGGGAGATCCCTTCCGCGTACATGATGTCGAACTCCGCCTGCTTGAACGGCGGCGCCACCTTGTTCTTCACCACCTTCACCCGGACGTGGGAACCCGTCACGTCCTCCTTATCCTTCACCGGGCCGATGCGGCGGATGTCGAGCCGCAGCGACGCGTAGAACTTCAGTGCCTTGCCACCGGTCGTCGTCTCGGGGCTCCCGAACATCACCCCGATCTTCTCCCGCAGCTGGTTGATGAAGATCACCGAGCAGTTCGACCGGGCGATCGCGCCGGTGAGCTTGCGGAGCGCCTGGCTCATGAGCCGGGCCTGCAGCCCCACGTGCGAATCCCCCATCTCCCCCTCGATCTCGGCCTTCGGCACCAGCGCCGCCACCGAGTCGATCACGATCACGTCCACCGCCCCGCTCCGCACCAGGATCTCGCAGATCTCGAGCGCCTGTTCCCCCGTGTCCGGCTGCGACACGAGGAGCTTGTCCACGTCCACGCCCAGCCGGGCGGCATAGTCCGTGTCCAGCGCGTGCTCGGCGTCGATGAACGCCGCCGTCCCTCCCAGCTTCTGCGCGTTCGCGACGACATGCAGACAGAGCGTCGTCTTGCCGCTGCTCTCCGGACCATAGATCTCGGTCACACGGCCCCGAGGGATCCCACCCACACCGATCGCCGCATCGAGGTTGATCGCCCCCGTCGGGATCGCATCCACCTTCACCTTCGCACCTTCCGCGCCCATCTTCATGATGGCGCCCTTCCCGAACGACTTCTCGATCTGCGAGACGGCGAGTCCCAACGCCTTCGTGCGATCGTCCCTCTGTGCGGCCGTGGTAGCCATCGAAACCCCAATGGTCCTGCGTGTAGCGCCAGCCTCGCGGCCGACTCGTGGAGGGAATCTACCCCGCTCAACAGACGGGGCTACCCCGAAGGGAATGCGAAGAAAACGCCTGCACCTCGAACACCGAACAAATGGCGAATCGCACCCCATCGCGCAAGGGTGGGCTTGGGCCCTGGGCGAGTTTAGCACATTCGCGGAGGAATCGCTCCATCGCGGCCATACGGTCAGTATAAGCCGTTGATGTGTATACAGTTACCTTGAATACCGGCCGTGGAAAGCGTGTGAATTCGACGTGGAAACAGCCCGGTTCTCCACGGTTGTCCACATTCACCGGGAGACTCCGAAGGCGTTCTCGACGTGCTTCACCAGCACGCGCTGATCGTCCACCAGGACGCCGACCACGTCGAAGCGATAGGTCTCCTCGGATCGACCGTGCCGATCGATCCAGACATGCGCGCTCCTGGTGAGCTCGCGCTGCTTCCGCTGGTTCACGGCCTCCACCGGGTCGCCGAAGGTGCTTCCCTTCCGAGCCTTCACCTCGACGAACGCGATCATGGCATCACGCTGCGCGACGAGGTCGATGTCGCGCCGCCCGTTCCGGAACCGGCGATACACGATGCGCCACCCGCGACGGGTGAGCCATCGTGCCGCGATCTCCTCCCCGAGGAGCCCGAGTCGCTGGTTGTGCGTGCCCATGGAGCGCGAACCTAGGGAGCCGGCTCGGCCAGGCGTCACCGGATCGTCGCGGCTGAGCACATTCTCGCGCGTGGGCGTATCCCTGTCGGCGAACGCCCCGCACGATCGGCGGCACGCTCCCGACTCCCTTCGACGACGCCCGTGCCGGATATTGCGTTACCGTCGCACGCAGTGCTGTCCCCGACCAGAGGAACGAATGTCCCGACGCCCCTGTTGGTCCGCGCCTCTCCTCTCGCTCGTCGCCGCCGTCCTGCTCGCCGCTGCGGTGCCGCAGGCCGCGGAGGCGATCCCGCCCTTCGCGCGGAAGTACGGCGTCAGCTGCGCGCTCTGCCACGCGCCCGTGCCGCGCCTGACCGCCTTCGGCGAGGCCTTCGCGGGGAACGGGTTCGAGTTCGCCGTCGGCGAGCTCGCGCGCGACACGATCTTCACGGGCGACCCCCTGCTCCGGCTGCAGAAGGAGTTCCCCCTCGGCGTCCGGCTCGACCTCTACCAGCAGGCGCTCTCGAAGTCCGCGGCGGGCGAGTCGAACTCCGACCAGCAGCTCCCCTGGACCGTCAAGCTCCTGAGCGGGGGCCAGGTCGCGGACAAGATCAGCTACTACTTCTACTTCATGGCCTCCGACCACGGAGAGGTGGCGGGCCTCGAAGACGCCTACATCCAGTTCACCGACATCGGCGGGAGCGGGGTGAGCGTGATCGCCGGCCAGTTCCAGGTGTCCGACCCCCTCTTCAAGCGCGAACTCCGGCTCGAGTACGAGGACTACCAGCCCTATCGGGTGCGGGTGGGCCAGGCGCGCGCCGACCTCACCTACGATCGCGGACTGATGGCGCTCTGGTCCCCGCGCGAGGGACTCGACCTCACGCTGCAACTCGTGAACGGCCAGGGACTCGACGCGGCGACCGACGCCAACCAGTACGACCGGGATTCCGACAAGACGGTCGTCCTGCGCCTCTCACAGGACCTCGGACCCCTGCGGCTCGGTGCCTTCGGCTATGCCGGCGGCGAGACGGCCAACGGCGTGCACAACCGCACGCGGATCTTCGGCCCGGACGCCACCCTCGCGCTGGGGAGCCGAGCGGAGCTGAACGTCTCCGCGCTGCGCCGGTGGGACAGCGACCCGTTCTACGGGAGCTGCACGCCCTTCTCCCCGTGCCCGGGGGGCGCCACCTCACCGTTCGCCACGAGCGTGGACGCGGCACTCGCGGAGCTCGTCTTCTGGCCGGGCGGCCCGGTGGCCCGGTGGTACTTCACCGCGCTCGCCAACTACATCGAGTCCGACGATCCCGTCGTCTCCCTGCGCCTTGGTGAGCAGAACGTCGGCGAGGGCTACCTGACGCGGTATCGCACCGGGTCGCTCGGCGCCCACTACATCCTGCGCCGCAACGTGCGCCTGATGGGGGAGAGCTCGTGGGACTTCGAGCGCGAACGGATGCGCTTCGTGACCGGCATGATGGTGGGGTTCTAGCCGGGCGCGAGCGCGCCCGGGCCGGGGGCGCCCGCTACGCGGCGGTGCGCTCCCCGGCGATCCGGTCGAGGTCGTCGAGCCCGATCAGCACGTCGCGCGGCTTGGAGCCGTCCGGCGGCCCCAGCACCCCGGCCAGGTGGAGCTGGTCGATGATGCGTGCGGCGCGCCCGTAGCCGACCTTGAGCCGGCGCTGCAGGAGCGAGGTCGACCCGCCCTGGTGCTGCACGCACACCTCCGCGGCCTCGCGGAAGAGCTTGTCGCGGTCCCCTTGCTCCTCCGCGCTGTCCTCGCCCCCGCCCGCCTCGAGCGCCTCGCGGGCGCGCACGGCCTCGAGCACGTCCACCTCGTCGGCGTGCTCCTCGGTGGCGATCAGCCCGTCCGCCGCCATCGCCGCCTTCCGGGCCTCCTTCCGCTCGGTGTACCACTGCATCAGGCGCTCCGTGTCCTCGTTCGACAGGTACGCCCCCTGCAGCCGCGCCGGCTCGCTCTTCCCCGGCGGGATGAAGAGCATGTCGCCATTCCCCAGCAGCGACTCGGCGCCCATCCCGTCGATGATCGTGCGGCTGTCGATCTGCGACGCCACGCGGAACGCGATCCGGCTCGGGAAGTTCGCCTTGATGAGCCCCGTGATGACGTTCACGCTCGGCCGCTGCGTGGCGAGGATCAGGTGGATCCCGATCGCGCGGGCCTTCTGGGCGAGCATCGCCAGCGGGGTCTCCACCTCGGCCGCGACGGTCATCATCAGGTCGGCGAGCTCGTCGATCACCACGACGATGTACGGCAGCACCCCGGCCTTGTACTCGCGGTCCTCGAACCCGACGTTCGGGTCCTTCGGCTTCCGCAGCGCCGTCCCGTTCCGGACCTTCGCGTTGAAGTCCTGGATGTTGCGCGCCCCGTTCTCCGCCAGCAGGGCGTAGCGCTCCTGCATCTCCAGCACCGCCCACTTGAGCACGGACGCCGCGTCGCGGTTGTCGGTGACCACCTTGTGGCGCAGGTGCGGGAGCACGTTGTAGACCGAGAGCTCGACCATCTTCGGGTCGACCATCAGGAAGCGCAGCGTCTTGGGCGTGTGCCGGTAGACCAGCGACGTGATGATCGTGTTCACGCAGACGGACTTCCCCGAGCCGGTGGCCCCCGCGATGAGCAGGTGTGGCATCTTGGCGAGGTCGTTCACCACCGCGCGCCCCTCGAGGTCCTTCCCGAGGGCGATCGGGAGGGCCATCGGCTTGTTCTGGTACTCCGGGCTCTCGAGCATCTCGCGGAACGCCACGAGGTCGGGCGTCGGGTTCGGCACCTCGATGCCGACCGCCCCCTTCCCGGGGATCGGCGCCACCACGCGGATGCTCGGCGCCCGCATCGCGAGCGCGAGGTCGTTCGAGAGGTTCGCGAACTGGCGCACCTTCACGCCCGGCGCGGGCTCGATCTCGTACTGCGTGACCGTCGGGCCACTCGTGCGGCCGGTGAGGGTGCCGTCCACCTTGAACGTCCGCAGCGACTCGATGAGCTTGGCACCCATCAGGTCGAGCTGCGCCCGCCCCGCCTCGAGGTCGTGCGCCGGCGCCTTGGTCAGGAGCTCGGCGCTCGGCAGCTCGTCGGACTCCGGGAGCGGGACGCTCGCCGCCTTGAAGCGCGCCTTGGCGCGTGCGGTGCGGGGTGCCGGGGCGGGCGCGTCGCTGGAGGACTCATCCTCCTCGTCGTCTTCGTCCGCACCCGCGTCCTCCGCCTGCGTCTTCGGCGGCACGGTGTCCGGGCGGACCGACGCGTCCAGCCCCATCAGCGCGAGGTCCACCTGCGGCATCTCCTCCGCGCTCGGCTCGAGCGCCTCGGCCTTCGTGAGCGCCGCGGCGGCGGCGGCCGCACCCGGCACCTTCACCGAGATCACGGCGCGCACCGGATTCCACGCGAGCGTCACCACGGTGAGCGCGCTCACCGCGATCACGATCACGAACCAGGCGCCCCCGGTGCCGAGCGCCTCGGCCAGGTAGTAGCTGGCGAAGGAGCCCCAGAGGCCCGCGAGGGGATCCGGCGCTCCCGGCGGGAGCGCCCCGAGCCGTGCGAGGCCGCTGGCGACCGGCACGATCAGCGCGAGCCCGAGGGGCAGGAGGGTCAGGTGCTTCCGTGAGGCGCCCTGCAGGCGCCCCAGGAGCCGCAGTCCATGCACGGCGGGCACGAGCGGGACCAGCACCGCGGCGATCCCCCCGACCAGGCCGAGGATCGACCAGCGGAGGCACCCGCCCACGGGGCCGAACCGGCCACCGGCATCGAGGCAGGATTCCGTCGCGGCCGGCGCCCGCCCGAAGAGCAGTGCTCCCGCGAGGAAGAGCGCGCCCACGAGCAGGACGATGCCGGCGATCTCGTTGCGCAGGTGCGCGCGGTGCGGCGTCCCCGCCGCGTCGTCGGCAGCGTCACTCGCGCGCGGACCCGACGCCTCCCCGGCCGAGGTCTGGGCTGCGTCGGTCCGCTTCCGGACGCGCGTGCGACGCGGCGCCGCTGCGAGCGGGGAATCGAGCAGGAGCGGGTCTTCGGCGGGAAGCTTCCGGGGCATCGTTCGCGGGCGGAGAAGGGTCGTACGGGGGACATACCCGAGACGATCCGCACCGGTGTTCGGAAACGCTTCGGGTGCCCCCGGGCGCCCGACCTAGCAGGCCGGGGCGCGCTCGCCGATGACGTGGACCTGCGAGCTGCGCACCGTGAGCACCGTGTCCCAGCTGATGCAGTTCATCGCCCGCAGCGAGAGGGTGACCGAGCCGGCGGGCACGGGGACGTCGTGCAGTCCGCGGCCATTCACCACCTGGCGCGCGCGGCCGTTGACGAAGACCGTGTAGCGCGGGCCCGTGGTGCCGATCCGGATGAGCCCGGCGGCGATCGGGGCCTGTCCGGCGGCCTCGCGCCGGTCGTTCAGCGCCTCCAGGCGCTCGCGCAAGGCCCTGCCCTGCCCCTGGTTCCTGCGGGCGCCCTCGTCCTCGGACGCCCGCGCGCCACCGGCGCGTTCGTTCGGGAGCGTGGCCTCGGTGGGCACGGCGGGCGGCGTCGACGGTGGGGTGCCGGCCGCTTCCACCGGCGACTGGCCCGCAGACGCAACGCTCCCCGGTTCGCCACCCCCCGGCACCTGCGGAGGACCCTGCGGAGGACCCTGTGGGGACGTCTCCGCGGCGACGTTCGCCGCGGCCGCCGGCACGGTGGTCGAGGCCGTGGTCGAGGCCGTGCGCGTCCGCGCAAGCTCCCTGTCGGCGAACCGCTTGATCCCGTACCCAAGTCCTGCCACGACCACGAGGAGCACGAAGAGGCGGAAGAGCGTGCTCCCACCCCGGCTCGGTTCCGGTTCCGGCTCCGCGATCTCCGGCAGCGTGATCTTGCGGAAGGCGGGGCGCTCGGCGGACGCGGGCGTGCGCACGGTGAGGTCGGGCGCGCGCTGCGCGATGCCCGGGGTCGGGCTCTGCGGCACGCTGATGCGCGGCCGCGTGGCATCCGACGCACGCGCGAGCTTGATGATCGAGGTCCGGGCCTCGGACTCCGCCGTGGCCGTGAAGGTGCCGATGGCGGCGACGGCGTCCGTGAGCGAGGGGAAGCGATCCCCCGGTTCCTTGGCGAGCATGCGCGTGACGCACGCCTCGAGTTCCTCGGGCACGTCGGGGCGCGCCAGCCGCACCGGCGGCACCGGTTCGAGGAGGTGGCCGCGCATCACCTCGCCGAGGGAGGGTCCGTCGTACGGCGTGCGGCCGGCGAGCATCTCGTAGGCGACCACCCCGAGGGCGTACTGGTCGGCCGCGCCGGTCACGGGTGCGCCGTTGAACTGCTCCGGGCACATGTAGGCTGGGGTCCCGATGATCATCCCCGACTGGGTGAGCCCGTGCCCGTCCTCCCGCTTGGCGATGCCGAAGTCGGTCACGTAGGTCCAGCCATCGCGGTCGAGCATGATGTTCGCGGGCTTCACGTCGCGGTGGACGACCCCGTTGTCATGCGCGTACTGGAGGGCGGTGCCGACCTTGGACAGGATGGCCTGCACGAACGCGGGGGACTGCGCCCCGTCCTCGCGGAGCACGGAGTCGAGCCCGCGCCCCTCGATGTACTTCATGACGTAGTACGCGATCCCCGGTTCCTCGCCGATGGCGAAGATCGGGACGATGTGCGGATGGCTGAGCGCCGCGGCGGTGCGGGCCTCGCGGCGGAAGCGCTCGATGGCCCCGGGCGTGGCGGTCAGCGCCGGGGACATCACCTTGATCGCCACCTTGCGGTCGAGCGCGAGGTCGAGCGCGAGGAAGACGGTCGCCATGCCGCCCGACCCGAGCTCGGCATAGATGTCATACCGCCCGATCGTCGCGCGACGGAGCTTGTCGAGGAGTGAGGTGGTGCCGGTCTCTGGAGCGTTCAGGAGCGGTCCCTGCTGGCGGGGGTTCTTGTACACTGACGAGTATCGGCGTGCGCTCGCAATGCCCCTCGCGTCACCTCGCGAGGGGACCTGGGTCACAACGGGTCAGGCCGGCACCAGGGTGATCCCGGCGCCCCTTGCCTGTGGGACGACCGAGACGGTGGAGTGTGAACAGGCGGCGTCCACATCGGCCCCGAACCCGTCACTTCGTAGCACCGCCGCGTGCGGTGCGAGGGAGACGGCGCGCGCGGCGTCCGCCCCCGCCTCGCGCCAGAGGTCCATGGCGCGACGGGTCGCGGCGTCGAATCGTGCGCCCCCACCTCGCGTCGCGGGATCGGCGGCGGAGAGCGCCCGCACGATGCCGTCGGCGATGGCGCCGGCGCACGCGGTGTCCTCGAGCGCCTCCTCTCCGGAGCGTCCCGCGCAGAGGAGGGTGACCCCGCGCGGCCCGGCGGCCCCGCCCGCCGTCGCGCCGAGGAGTGCGGCGACGACGGCCGCGCAGTTCGTGAACGCGCCGACGATGGTGTGCGAGCCCGGTGCGGCGCGCAGCAGCGCCTGCGTGCCGTTGGTGGTGGTGGTCACGACCACGCGTCCCGCGACGCGGACCGGGACGTACTCGAGCGGGGAGTTCCCGACGTCGAACCCTGGGAGCGCCCGGTTCTCCCGCTCCCCGCCGAGCACCACGCGGTCGCGCCCGAGCGTGCGGGCCCGCGCCTCGGCGTCCGCGGGGGTGGCGCAGGCCTCCACGCGCGCCGCGCCGTTCGCGAGGGCGGCCACCACCACGGTGGTCCAGCGGAGCACGTCGATCACGACCACCGTGCGCCCGGCGACCGTGTCGGGGTCCGCGTCCTGCCAGCGCAGCACCGTGCGCAGGTCCGTGATCGACACGGGCGTGCGGCTACGCCCCGGTCTCGGCCACCTTGAACAGGTCCGCGCCTTCCTGCTCGAGGAACTTCGTGTGCACGTCCCCGGCGACGAACATCGGGTGGTTCATCAGGGTCCCGAGGAACGGGATCGTGGTGGTCACGCCCTGGATGATGAACGTGTCGAGCGCGAGCCGCATCTTGGCGAGGGCCTCGGCGCGGTCGCGGCCGTGCACGATGAGCTTGGCGATCATCGAGTCGTAGAAGGGGGGCACGGTGTACCCCGCGTAGACGTGCGTGTCGATCCGCACGCCGTTGCCGCCGGGCATGTGGAACACCTCCACCTTGCCCGGGCTTGGCTGGAAGTTGCGCGCGGGGTCCTCGGCGTTCACGCGACACTCGATCACGTGGCCGCGCAGCTCGGGGGTCTCGCTGATCGAGAGCTTCTCGCCCGCCGCCACGCGGATCTGCTCCTTCACGAGGTCCACGCCGGTGAGCATCTCGGTGACGCAGTGCTCCACCTGGATGCGCGTGTTCATCTCCATGAAGTAGAACGAGCCGTCGGTGTCGAGGAGCATCTCGATGGTGCCGGCGCCGACGTAGTCGATCGCCTTGGCCCCCTTCACCGCGGCCTCGCCCATCGCCTTGCGGAGGGCCGGGGTCATCACCGGGCAGGGTGCCTCCTCGACGAGCTTCTGGTGCCGCCGCTGCACGGAGCAGTCGCGTTCGCCGAGGTGGATCACGGTGCCGTGGGTGTCGCCGAGGATCTGGAACTCCACGTGGCGCGGGCGGGCGAGGTACTTCTCGACGTACACGGAGCCGTTGCCGAACGCCGAGAGTGCCTCGGAGCGCGCGAGCTGGAAGGCGCGGGCGAAGTCGTCCGCATCGCGGGCGACGCGCATCCCCTTCCCGCCCCCGCCGGCGGCGGCCTTGATGATCACGGGGAAGCCCATCTTCTCGGCGTAGCCGAGCGCCTCGTCGACGTCCTCGACGGGGCCGGGGGTGCCGGGCACGACGGGCACCTTGTTGGCGATCATGGCGGCGCGCGCGGCGGCCTTGTCCCCCATCGTCCGGATCTGGTGCGGCGTCGGCCCGATGAAGGTGATGCCGCTGGCGGCGCAGGTCTCGGCGAACTCCGCGTTCTCGGCGAGGAAGCCGTACCCCGGGTGGATGGCGTCGGCGCCGGTGATCTCCGCGGCCGCGATCAGCCGTGGGATGCGCAGGTAGGAGTCGCGGGCGGGCGCGGGGCCGATGCAGACGTCGTCGTCGGCGAAGCGCACGTGGAGCGACTCGCGGTCCGCCTCGGAGTAGACGGCGACCGTCTCGATGCCGAGTTCACGGCAGGCGCGGATCACGCGGAGCGCGATCTCGCCGCGGTTGGCGATCAGGACTTTCTTGAACACCTAGCGCGCGCCCTGGTTGACCGCGCTCCAGTCCCCGTCGGAGGAGCCCGCGATCCCCTGCACCTTCAGGGCGAACTCGCTCGGCGTGGTGGAGGCGAAGAGCGCGGCCTCGTAGGAGATCACGCCCTGCTTGTACCAGTTCATGAGGGACTGGTCGAAGGATTGCATGCCGTACTGCACCGTGCCCTCGGCGATGAGCGCCGGGATCTCGAGCGCCTTGCTCATGTCGCGGATGTTGTCCGCGACGGCCGCGCTGTTCACGAGGATCTCCGTGGCCGGGATGCGCCCCGGCTTGTCCTTGCGGGGCACCAGGCGGAGACAGACCACGGCCTGCAGCGCGGTGGAGAGCTGGAACCGGATGTCGGTCTGCTCGTGGGGCGGATAGAACGAGAGGATGCGGTTGATGGTCTGCGTCGCGTCCATCGTGTGCAGCGTGGAGAAGACCGTGTGCCCCGTGTCGGCGGCCTTGAGCGCGATCTCGAGGGTCTCCTTGTCCCGGATCTCACCGATCATGATGATGTCGGGGTCCTGCCGGAGCACGCGGCGCAGCGCCTGGGCGAAGGTGTTGGTGTCGGTCCCCACCTCGCGCTGGTTGATGTGGCACTTGATGTCGCGATGCAGGAACTCGATCGGGTCCTCGATCGTGATGATGTTCGCGTGCCGGTGCTCGTTCACGAACTGGAGCATGGACGCGAGCGCCGTCGACTTGCCCGAGCCGGTGATGCCGGTGATGAGGATCAGGCCGCGGGGCTTGAGCGCGATCTCCTTGAGCTTCTCGGGGAGGTTGAGCTCCTCCATCGAGAGCGCCTGGAAGGCGATGGCGCGGAAGGCGTACGCGAGGGAGCCGCGCTGCTGGTAGACGTTCACGCGGAAGCGGCCGACGCCCGGCACGCCGATCGCGAAGTCGGCGTCCTTGGCGTCGTCGAACTCGCGCCGCTGCTTGGGCGGGATGATCTGCTCGCCGATCGAGCGCAGGTCCTCCGGGCGGAGCGGCGGCAGGTCCATCGGGACGAGCTCGCCGTTCAGGCGCATGGTGGGCGGGCGGCCGATCTTCAGGTGCAGGTCGGAGCCGCCCTGCTGCGCCATCGTCTGCAGGACGACCTTGAAGTTGTATGCCGGCGCAGCGGCGGGGGCCGCCGCGGCTGCCGCGGCCGCGGGCTTGCGCGGCTCAGCCATTCGGGTTCACGCGGAAGAGGACCTGCCCGTACTCCACCGGGTGCGCATCGGTGGCGTTCACCTCGACGACCGTGCCCGCGACCTCGGACTCGATCTCGTTCATGATCTTCATCGCCTCGATGATGCAGAGCACCTGTCCCTTCTTGATCTGCTGGCCGACCGAGACGTAGGGCTTGGCCCCCGGCTCCGGCGCGCCGTAGAAGGTACCGACCATCGGCGACTTCACGTCCGTGAGGTTGCTCGGGGCGGCAGCCGGGGCGGGCGCAGCGGCGGCCGGGGCGGCCGGCGCCGGCGCGGCCGGAGCGGCGGCCGCCGTCGGGGCGGGCGCGGGAGCCGCGGCGTACTGCACCGCGCCGCGCGCCACCGGCGTCTTCGCCAGGCGGATCCGCATCCCCTTGTCGGACGAGATCTCCATCGAGTCCACCGAGGACTCGTCGAGCATCTCGAGCAGCTTCTTCACGTACCGGAGGTCGATCATCGATCGGTGGTTGTGGGAATGGCGACGGGAAATCGGGCGCGGCGTCCCTACAGGACGCCCCACCCTATCCCAATTGCAACAAGTCGCGGTCGAAGCAGCTCAGGACCTCAGCCCCATCCGACGCGAGCCAGACATCATCCTCGATCCGCACGCCGCCCCATCCCTCGAGGTAGATGCCGGGCTCGATCGTCACGACCGCCCCAGCCGGCAACGGAGACTCCGCGGTCTTGGCCAGGCGAGGCGCCTCGTGGATCTCGAGTCCGATCCCGTGCCCGAGGGAGTGCCCGAACGCCTCGCCCATTCCGCGGCGCTGAATGTAGTCCCGCGCGAGCGCATCGGCATCCCTTCCGCGCATCCCGGCCCGAACAAGGGCCGAAGCGCTCCCGTTGGCCTCCCGAACCACCGCGTGGATCTCCACCTGCCGCGCGTCGGGCGCGCGGCCCACGACGAAGGTCCGCGTGAGGTCGGAGCAGTAGCCGGCGTGGAGCGCGCCGAAGTCGATCAGCAGGAGGTCGCCCGCGGCGATCGCATTGGTCGAGGCGCGCGCGTGCGGGAGCGCGGAGCGCGCGCCGGCGGCCACGATCGTCTCGAACGGAAACCCCTCGCTCCCCGCCGTGCGGAGCTCGCGCTCGAGGATCCCGGCCACGGCGAGTTCGGTCATCCCGGCCCGCACCTCGGGGAGCGTGCGCGCGAGCGCCTCCTCGGCGATCCGCACCGCCGTGCGGATGCGCGCCACCTCGTCCGCGTCCTTCGCCTCGCGCAGGATCTCGACGAGGTTGAGCGCCGGCCGCCAGCGCCACCGCGACCCCTCACCCGCCGCGTCGAGGAACCGGGCGGCGTCCTGGTGGCTGATGTGCGCGCTCTCGAACGCCAGGACGGAGACGGCGGGCATCGACTTGAGCAGGGCCCAGAGCCCCGTCCAGATCGAGGCACCCTCGATCACCGGCCGCACGCCGGAGGTGAGCTCGTGCTTGACCTGCGTCGCGTAGCGGAAGTCCGTGAGCAGCGCGCAGTCGTCCTGCGTGAGCACGACCATCGCGTTCGACCCGGAGAACCCGGTGAGCCAGCGGATGTTCGGCAGGGAGGACACGAGCAGGGCGTCGAGCCCGCTCGACGCGAGCGAGGCGCGCAGGCGCTCGATCCGCGTGGACGCGGCGCTCATGCCCGGACGGCGCCGTCGCGTTCCAGTCGCGCGAGCTCCGCCGGCTCGAACCGGCCCCGCACCCGCATGACACCCTCGTCCGCGTCCGGCACCGCGGCGAGGATCTCCCCCAGCCGGTGCACCTCGGCGAGGAGCTTCCCATCCGTCATCGGCACGAGCAGCTCGACCTCCGGGCGCCGGGCGCGGAGCGCCTCCCGCAGCAGCGCGCGCAGCGGCTCCAGTCCCTCCGGCGAGGACGCCGAGGTGAAGATGCTCCCCGGCGCGAGGTTGTCGATGCGCTCGCGGAGCCCCGCCGCCAGCTCGGGCGTCAGCCGGTCCATCTTGTTGAAGACGTAGACCATCGGGAGGTGCTGCACGCCGAGCTCGGCGAGCACGTCGTCCACCACGAGGCGCTGCTCCTCCCACGAGGGATGGCTCGCATCGATCACGTGCAGGAGGAGGTCGGCCTCCGCCACCTCCTCGAGCGTCGCGCGGAAGCTCGCCACCAGGTGGTGGGGGAGCTTGCGGATGAACCCGACGGTGTCCGTGAGGAGCACCGACTGGTGGTCGCCGAGGTCCACCTCGCGCGTGAGGGGGTCGAGCGTGGCGAAGAGCCGGTCCTCGACGAAGACCTCGGCCGCGCCCGCGATCCCGCGGAGGATCGAGCTCTTCCCCGCGTTGGTGTAGCCGACCAGCGAGGCACGGAAGCTCCCGACGCGCCCCGCCCGCTGCACCTGCCGCGCGTGCGTCACCTCCACCAGCCGCTCCTTCAGCAGCTTGATGCGGTGCCCGACGAGGCGCCGGTCCGTCTCGAGCTGCGTCTCGCCGGGGCCGCGCACGCCGATGCCGCCGCGGAACTTCTCGAGGTGCGTCCACATCCGCGTGAGGCGCGGCAGCGAGTACTCGAGCTGCGCGAGCTCCACCTGCATGCGCGCCTCGGCCGACCGCGCGCGGGTGGCGAAGATGTCGAGGATCAGTTCCGCGCGGTCGATCACGCGCTTCCCCAGCTCCCCCTCGAGGTTCTTCCCCTGCGCCGGCGAGAGCTCGTCGTCGAAGATGACGAGCGTGGCCTCGCGCTCGGCCACCATCGCCTTCAGCTCCTCCACCTTGCCGCGCCCCACGTAGGTGGCCGGGTCCGGGCGGTCGAGCTGCTGGGTGAGGGTGCCGACGACGATCGCCCCGGCGGTGTCGGCGAGGCGCTCGAGTTCCTCGAGGTGCTCCGTGACCAGGTGGCGCGCGTTCGACCGCTTGAGCGGCGCCCCCACGAGGATGGCGCGCTCCTGCGGTGGCTGGAGCTCGATGATGGTGCGGATGGCCGTCGGGGTGCAGGGTGTGTCCGGGCGGCGTTCGTGCCGGCCGGACCCCCAATCTAGCGCACCCGCTCAGCGCAGCGCGTCGAGCCGGCCGGTGCCCGAGTAGGGGCGCGTGATGTTCCCGAAGGGCGTCACCACGGTGAACTGTCCCGTGACGCGATAGTCCAGCGTGCCCCGCAGCGACATCTGCAGGAGCGCGTGCCGCACGGCCGCGAAGGTGAACTCCACGGGGACGACGATGTCGGAGCGCCCACGCTCCGAGAGCGTGACGAGGCGGTCGATCGCACCCGTCGCGACCTGGCTCGTGTCCACCCACACCTGGTAGGTGATGCGCGTCGCGTCGAGGCGGTACTCGTTCGGATTGTAGACGTCGAGGATCACGTCGAGCGACCCGCCCTGCGGGCCGACCCCCGTGACCTTCACGTCCTTCACCTCGACGACGGGGTTCGAGAACGCCTGGCGCGCCAGCGTCTTGCACCCCGCGGTCACCGTCACCACGGCGAGTGCGACCGTCAGCCACCGTCTTCCGCTCATGCCTCTTCCTCGTCAGGGGGAGTCCCGGCGGGCTCCGCGCGCGCCTCGATCCGGTCGCGCAGGGTGCGCCACCACGCCAGGCGCTTCGTGATCTCCTTCTCGAACCCGAACGGTCCGGGCGCGTAGAACTCCGCGCCTCCCAGCTCGTCGGGCAGGTACTCCTGCGGCGTGTACGCCTCCGGCACCGCGTGCGCGTACTGGTACCCGGCGCCGTACCCCAGTTCCTTCATGAGGTCGGTGGGGGCGTTCCGGAGCGCCAGCGGGACCGGCGCGGCCGGCGTGGCGCGCGCGGCCTCGAGCGCCGCCTTCCACGCGCCGTACACCCGGTTGGACTTGGGCGCCGTCGCCAGGTACACCGCCGCCTCCGCCAGCGCGAGGTCCCCCTCGGGCGACCCGAGGAAGTGGTACGCATCGCGCGCCGCGAGGGCGATCTCGAGCGCGCGCGGGTCGGCGAGCCCGACGTCCTCCGCCGCGAAGCGCACGGTGCGGCGCGCGATGTACATCGGATCCTCGCCCCCCTCGATCATGCGCGCGAGCCAGTAGAGCGCCCCCTGCGGGTCCGACCCGCGGAGGCTCTTGTGGTACGCCGAGATGAGGTTGAAGTGCTGCTCCCCGGACTTGTCGTACGCCGCGACGCGCGTCTGGAGCGCCGCCGTCACGTGCGCGCGCGTGAGCGTCCTCCCGCCGTCCGAGGCGGCGCCCGCCGCCGTCGCGGCGTCGTGGTCATCGAGCAGCACCACCGCCGCCTCGAGCACGGTGAGCGCCCGGCGCGCATCGCCGTCGGCGTGGGCGGCGAGGAGTGCGCGCGCGTCGGCGTCGATCGCGAGGCCGAGTCCCCCGAGGCCCCGCTCGGCGTCCTCGAGGGCGCGGTCGACGAGCCGCTCGAGTGCGGCGGGCGCGAGCGGCGCGAGGACGAACACCCGCATGCGCGAGAGGAGCGCGCCGGTGAGCTCGAAGCTCGGGTTCTCGGTGGTCGCGCCGATCAGCGTGAGGAGGCCACTCTCGACGTGCGGCAGGAGCGCGTCCTGCTGCGCCCGGTTGAACCGGTGGATCTCGTCCACGAAGAGGACGGTCCGGGTGCCGAGCACGCGGCGCTTCTCCGCGTCGGCGACGATCTCGCGCAGGCGCGGCACGCCGTCCGTCACGGCACTGAAGGGCACGAACTCCCCCTGCACGTGTCGCGCGATGAGGCGCGCCAGCGTGGTCTTCCCGGTGCCCGGCGGGCCCCAGAACAGGATGGACCCCGTCTCGCCGCGCTCGATCGCCACGCGCAGCGGCTTCCCCGGCCCGAGCAGTTCCTCCTGCCCCACCACCTCGGCGAGGGTCCGCGGCCGGAGCCGCGCCGCGAGGGGCGCGACCATCGCCCGCTCGAAGAGCGCGGGCTCGGGAGCCGCGCCGCCGGCACCGCGTGCGCGCTGCCTGCCCGTCACCGTCAATGCCCGAGCATGGCGCGCAGCGCGAGCGCCACGCCACAGGCGACGAAGAACACGAGGTTGTGCGTCCACCCGGCCTTCCCCTGGAACTCGGGGATCAGGTTGGACGCTCCCACATACAGCGTCACCCCCGCCGAGAGCGCGAGGCCCAGCTCCGCGAGCGGGTCCACCACGGTGGTCAGCACGAACCCGAGCACCGTGGCCACGCCGAGCGCGCCCGCCGCGCCCAGGGCGCTTGCACGGCTCCGGCCCGAGGCGATCCAGAGCGAGGCGATCGCGAGCCCCTCCGGCACCTTGTGCAGGAAGACAGCGCCGAAGACGAGCATGCCGAGCTCCGCCTCCACCTGGAACGCGCTGGCGATCGCCACGCCGTCGACGATGGTGTGCAGCAGCAGCCCCGCGAGCGCCGAGGCGCTCACCTGGCGGGAGACCTGGTGGGTCTCCTCGCCGAAGTGGAAGTGGCCGACCAGGGCGTGCTGCGTGAGGTGCACGAGCAGGAAGCCCACCAGCACGATGAGCGCCGCGTCGCGCCCGCCGCGCTCCACGGCCTCCGGGAGCAGCCCGGTGAGCGAGACCACCAGGAGGAAGCCCGCCGCGAAGGCGAGCAGGAGCTCGAGGCTGCGCGGCGACCAGCGCGGGCGCGCGGTCACGGCGGCGGCACCCGCGATGTTTCCGGCCGCGGCGAGCACCGCGAAGAGGAAGGCAGTCACCCCGCAAAGATAGCGGGCGCGGTGCGCCTCCGGCTCAGGGCGTGCTGGGCTCCGCGCGGCTCAGCGCCCGCACCAGCCCGCGGAGCGCCAGTTCGTACCCATCCGCACCGAACCCCGCGACGATCGCGATCGCGCCCGGCGCGAGCCAGGAATGCCGGCGTTCCGGCTCGCGGGCATAGATGTTCGAGAGGTGCACCTCGACGTACGGGAGCGACACCGCGGCGAACGCATCGCGGAGCGCCAGGCTGGTGTGCGTCCACGCGCCCGCGTTCACGAGCGCACCCGTCACGACGCCGCGGCAGTTGTGCACGGCGTCGAGCATCCGGCCTTCATCGTTGAACTGCGAGAAGAGGAGGGTGACACCGAGCTCCGCGCCGACCTCCTCGAGCCGCGCCTCGATCTCCGCGAGCGTCGTGCGGCCGTAGATCTCCGGCTCGCGGACACCCAGCAGGTTGAGGTTCGGGCCGTTGAAGACCGCGATCCTCACGGGGTGAGGCCCCGCAACCACCCCTGGAACTGATCGAGGTCGTCGTCCGGCCCCCCGTCCTCATCGGCGGAAGCCGGATCGGCCGAGGGCGCCGAAGGCGCCTCCTCCGCGGCCGGTGCGGCCGGTGCCGACTCGGCCGGCGTGAAGAAGCGATCGAAGCGGATCCGGTCGGACGCCCGCGGCGTGGCGCGCGGCGCGGGTGCCGACGGGCCCTCCCCGAAGAGCGAATCCATGGCGGAACCGCCGGACGGACCGGACGTGGCGCCGACACCGGCCAGGCGGTGCGCCGCCCGCTCGTCCTCCGCCGGCACGTTCCCGCCGAAGAGCGCGTCGAGTGCGCTCCCCATCGAACGCTGCGGGGCGCCGGAGCCCTGGTCGGCCGGCCCCTCGACCGCGAGCGCCGAGGTGACGACCGGCGTGAGCGCGCGCCGAGCGAAGGCGCGCAGGAACTCGCGGGCGGTCGGTCCGGAGGAGGCCGGCGCGCCCGCGGCAGGCGTCGCGGAAGCCGCGGCCGGCGTGGGCGAGCGGGGGGTACTCGTGCGCGGCGCGGGCTCGCGCGGCGGCTCCGGCGGCGTCTGGAGCGCGACGTCCGCGAAGGAGACGTCCGCGAGCATCGCGTTCGGCGGCGGCACCTCCTCGTCCGCCGTCTCCTCCTCCGGCAGCTCGAACCCGAGGGAGGGCGGGTCGGTCGCCTCGAGCGCCGCCAGCCGCTCGCGGAGCCCCGCATCACCCGGGTCCTGCTCGATCAGCTGGCGGTAGACGCTGATGGCGCGCTCGCGGAACCCCTGCTCGAGGTAGAGCTGCGCCATCGTCTCCGTGACGAACGTTCGCGGGGTGTCCGTCAGCGAGACATGGACGGTCTCCCCGTCGTCGTCCGCCGGGAGTTCGACGTCCATGTCCTGCACCGGCGGCAGGCCGTGATCGTCGTCCATGGGCAGTTCGCCGAGTGCGACGCTCTCGAACGCGTCGTCGCCGGTCGGGCGCGACTCGTCATCCGGAAGCGGGGGCAATCCCCCCACGTCCTCGGCCGTCTCGAGCAGTCCGCCCTCGAAGGACGAGGGCTCGGACGCACCCATCAGGGACTCGGAGTCGACGGAGAACTCCATCGACTCCAGCCCCTCGATGCCCTGCACGAGGCCGCTCTGGAACTCGGTCGCCTCGAGGTCCGGGAGCGGATTCACCTCGCGGCTGAAGTCGGTGGCGAGCAGCCCCGGCACCGTGGGGAGGTCGTCGAGCGAGATCGGCTCGTCCGGCGTCTCGATCAGCGAGCCGACCGGTACGTCGGGGGGCGCCGGGGGCGGCACCGTCTCCAGGAGTTCGCCGGTGGAGATGCGCTCCGACTTCTCCTCGATGTAGTCGGCCAGCACCCCGACGACGCGGCCGGGCTTCGGTGTGGCGATCGATGTGCGGGGACGCTCGGGCTCCGGGGCGCGGGTCGGCGCTGCCGGGGTCGCCGGGGTCGCCTTCGCGGACCCCGCGCCGGCGTCGACAAGCGCTCCCTCTCCGAAATCGAAGGCGATGTCGAGCAGGGAGGCGCGCCGCTTCGGCCGGTCGGCACGCGACGGGTCAGGGATCTCGAGCGTCTTCGCCGTGGAATCCGGGGGCAAGGCGCGCGCGGACGGACGTACCGCGGTCGGCGCGGAGGACGCGGCAGGGGCCTCGGCCCGGGGCGCCGGAATCGCGGGGGCGGGTACTTCCGCGTCGCGGGCCGGCGGCGATGCGGGCGTCTCGCCCAGCTCGATGTTCCCCATGTGGAACGCGTCGTCCGCCCCCGCGACGCGCACGGAGGGGGCGACCGAGATGATGTTGCGCGCCGCGGAAGGCCCCGAGCCCGGTTCCCTGATCTCCCGCCCGCCGACCTGCTCGATGAGCTCGAGGACCTCCTCGTTGCGCCGGTCGAGCTCGAGCACCCGCTCGTACCACCCCCGCGCGGCGGGGGCGTCGCCGCCGAGCCGGGCGATGTCGCCGAGGTGGCGCAGGGCGATGAGATTCTCGGGGTCCAATCCGAGCGCCTCCTCGAACGGGGCGGCGGCGTCCGCCACCCGTCCCGACTCGAAGAGGCACTGCCCGTAGACCACCAGACCGTTCATGTTGCCCGGCTGCTCGGCCAGGTGCTTCTCGCAGAGCAGGATGGCGCGGTCCACGAAGCCCGTCTTGCGGTACTCGTTCGCCAGCGGCGCGAAGTACCGCTTGGGGTTCTCGTGGTACCGCTTGCGCAGTTCTTCGACGCGGTTGGGGGCGTTCATCCGGTTGGTCTTGAGGGAGAGCGGTGCCGCATCCGCTCGATGAGCGAAGATACCACGGCAGGCGAGGGAGCGTCAATCAGAAGTGCGCGTCTGGCTTGATTTTAGGTCGCGCGCACGGGTATTCTTCGAGGTTCTGGTATCCCAGTCGCGGGTGCATTCCCAGGCGGGCCGATCGGCCCGCCTCGCGCGTCTCCCCCGCTCTCTTCATCTACCGTCAGCTTTAAGGGGTCGTCACCCGTGCTCCAAGAAATGCGGGGCGTCGCCAAGTGGATCTGGATCTTCGTCTTCTTCGCGTTCGTCGGCGGGTTCCTGCTCGTCGACATGTCCGGTCTCGTCGGTCAGGCGCCGGTCACCGCGTCCACCGTCGTGGCCAAGGTGAACGGTGACGAGATCCCCTACCTGCGCTGGGAGAACCTGACCCGCACGATGTCGCAGCAGCAGGAACAGCAGACCGGGCGCTCGCTGAACCTCGACGAGCGCCGGGCGATCGAGGACCAGGCCTTCGACCAATTGGTCGCCGAGCTGCTCCTCCAGCAGGAATACGAGAAGCGGGGGATCGGGGTCACGGACCAGGAGATCATCAACGCGGCGCGATATGCCCCGCCCCCCCAGTTCTACCAGACCGAGGCGTTCCAGACCGACGGCCGCTTCGACCCCGAGAAGTACCAGCGCTTCCTCGGCTCCTCCTCCGCCCGGCAGCAGGGCCTGCTCGCGCAGCTCGAGGACTACTACCGGAACGAGTTGCCGCGCGCGAAGCTCTTCTCCCAGCTGGCGAGCGACGCCTGGGTGAGCGACGAGCGGCTCTTCCAGATGTACCGGGACGAGCGCGACTCCGCCCGCGTGAGCTTCGTGGCGATCCGCCCGACGCCCGCGGAGATCGAGGCGGCCCAGGTGACGGACGCCGAGGCCAAGGCGCACTACGACAAGTACAAGGACCGCTTCGAGCGGCCGGGGCGTGCGGTCGTATCGTTCATGTCGATCAGCCGCGTGCCTTCCGCCGCGGACACGGCCGCGACCGTGGCGCGCCTGCGCGCGCTCCGCGAGGAGATCGTCAGCGGCCGTTCGACCTTCGCCGAGGTCGCCATCCGCGAGTCGATGGACACGGTGTCGGGTCCGACCGGCGGCGAGCTCGGCCGCGGGCCGCGGGGACGGTTCGTCCCCGAGTTCGAGACGGCCGCGTTCGTGCTCCGCACGGGCGAGGTCTCCCCGCCGGTGAAGACGCAGTTCGGCTGGCACCTGATCAAGGCCACGGAGCGCAAGGGCGACACGCTCGCGCTGAGCCACATCCTGCTGCGCGTCACGCAGAGTGACTCCGCCGCGACGCTCTCCGACCGTGCCGCGGACCGGCTGGCGTCGGCGACCGCGGGGGCCAGCGAACCCGAGCGGTTCGACGAGGCCGCGCGGTCCTCGGGCCTCCTCGTCACGCAGCTGGCGGTGCAGGAAGGGCAGCCGGCGCGCTTCCTCGCCCGCGAGGTCGGGGGCGTGAGCGGCTGGGCCTTCTCCGGGCCGCAGGTCGGCGAGACGAGCGACCTGTTCGACGACGAGTTCGCGTACTACGTCGCGCGCCTCGACTCCCTGACGCCCGGCGGCGTGCAGCCCTTCGCCACGGTGAAGGAGGAGATCGTGGGGCTGCTGAAGGAACGGAAGGCGGTGGAGACCCTCGTCGCGCGCGGCGAGGCCCTGCTGGCCGATGCGCGGTCGACGTCGCTCGAGGCGGCCGCGACCCGCGCCGGACAGCGCGTCGAGTCGAGCGGGAGCTTCACGCGGCTCGGGTTCGTGAACGGCCTGGGGTACTACAACGAAGCCGTGGGCACCGCGTTCGCCGCGCCGGTGGGATCGCTCGCGATGGCCACGACCGCCGAGGCCGTCATCGTGATGCGCGTGGACGCCCGCACGGAGGCGACGCGGGCCGAGTTCGAGGCGCAAAAGGCCATGCAGCGGGACCGCACGGTGCAGGCGCTGCGCGAGCAGAAGGTGCGGATCTTCCTCGAGAACCTGCGCCGCGAGGCGAAGATCGTGGACCGCCGCACGGAGATCAACGCCGCGCTCCGCCGGCAGTCGGTGCAGTAGGCACCGGCGGCGACCGGACGACGGACGCGGCGGACGCAGCCAGCGAGCGAACGGGGGGCCCGGTCAGTGACCGGGCCCCCCGTTCCACATCGTCCGGCGCGAGCCGGTCGCGCCTACATCAGGCGACGCGGCTCCTTGGCCGGCGAGTCATCGTGCTGCACCTCGCGGCGCGCCGCGGGCGGCAGCGCATCCTGCTCCGCCGGAGACGCGATCTCGCGCTGCACCTCATTCATGTTCTTCTTGAACTCCTTGATGCCCTTGCCGAACGAACCCGCGATCTCGGGGATCCGCTTGGCGCCGAAGAGCAGCAGGACGACGATGAGCCCGAGAAAGAGCTCGGTGGGTCCCAGTCCGAACATCTGAACCTCCTAGAACAGCGAACGCGCGATGAGATAGGCGGCCAGGACCCCGACGATGCTCAGCAGCGACACGTCGAGCGCGATGGGTCCCAGTCCAATGTTCACGATAACGAGGTTGATCGACAAGGGGCCCATCGACGGCGTGACCCCCGTCGTCAGGAACTCCTTGACGGCACCGGACGGCAGGAACATCCGGCAGAACTGCGTGAGGAACCCGCCCAGCACGAACCCGACCGAGAGGACGATCGCGTGGAATCCGGGCCGGTGCTTCGCGGAACCCTGGGGGCGCATCAGGACCGCCGGTCCATGACATACCCCAGCGCATCAGAAAGTGCCTGCCGCACCTCGGATCCCGGGATCCCCGCCAGCGCTTCGGCGGCGTCGGCGGCGTATGCCTCACCCTTCTGGCGCGCCATCTCGAGGCCTCCGCACTCCGTCACGATGCCGACGACCTCGGCGATCGTCTCGTCACTCGGCGTCGGGTCGTCGAAGAGCGCCTCGACCCGCTCACGCTGCGCGCGCGACATCGATGGCATCGCGGCGATCAGGGGGAGGGTCACCTTGTGCTCGCGCAGGTCGTTGCCGCTCGGCTTCCCCGTGACCGTCTCCAACTCGGTATAGTCGAGCAGGTCGTCCGCGATCTGGAAGGCCATCCCGAGCCGCTCGCCGAAGCGGCGCATCGGCGCCCGGTAGCGCGGCGCGCCGGCCAGCGCGCCCATCTCGCAGGCGGCGCCGAGCAGGGACGCCGTCTTGGCACGGATCAGCGCGTAATAGTCCTTCTCGCTGAAGGTCAGCGCGTCGAACGACGCCAGCTGGCGCAGCTCGCCCAGCGTCATCTCGTTCGAGGCCTGCGTGAAGACGCGGAGCGGCTCGAGGTCACCCAGCCGGACGAGCTCGGCGATCGCCTTGGAGAAGAGGAAGTCCCCCATCAGCACGGCGACCTGGTGGCTGAAGAGCGCGTTGATCGTCGGCTGCCCGCGCCGGAGGACGGAGTGGTCCACGGAGTCGTCGTGCACGACGCTCGTGAGGTGGACGAGCTCGGTCACCGCCGCGAGCGGGATGGCGCGCTCCTCCGGCTTCCCTTCCACCGCGGCGGCCAGGAGGAGCAGGGTCGGACGGAAGAGCTTGCCCCGCATCCCGCGGAGGTGGGCGTTCGCCGCCTCGACGATCGCCACGTCCGCCTGCACGATGCGCCAGATCTCGTCCGGCACGCGGTCGAGCGACTCGCGCACCGGGGCCTGGATCTCGAGCAGGGCGGACGCGACGGGCGTCAGCATCCGGGACTCGAGCCTCACGTGAGCTGGCGCTCCACGGCCGAGAGGCGGGCGCCCACGTCCCGGAACTGGATGTCCACGGCGAAGACCCGCTGGTAGTAGCGCTTCGCGTCCGGGAAGAGGTGCAGTTCCTCCGAGATGGTCCCGAGCAGGTAGAGGACGCCGACGAGCTGGTCGTCGGCGACCCCCGGCTCGAGGAGCGCCCGCTGCAGGATCGTCGCCGCGACGGGGAGCTGGGTCTTCTCGACGAAGCAGAGCCCGAGGGCCTCGAGCGCGCGCACCCGGTTGGTCGTGCCGCGCAGCGACTTCTGGAACTCGCCGATCGCCTCGTCCAGGAGTCCCATCTCCTTGTACGCGACGCCGAGGTCGTAGTGCGCCTCGTGGTCCTCGTCATCGACGTTGTCCGAGACCCCCTGCTTGAACTTGCGCAGCATGTCGGCGAAGTCCGCCTGCTCGTCGCCGGTCGGCTCCTTCTCCTCGACGACCATGCGCGTGCTCTTGGGCTCCTCGTCCTCGCGCAGCCAGTCGCCGAGGGAGACGAACTCGTCGTCGGACTTGGCGGCGGGGGCCTTGGGCTTCGCCGTCCCCGACCCGCGCACCGCGTGCTGCGAACGGCGCGGCGGGGGCGTCGGCTCCGGCACGGGTGCATCGGCGATCGTCTCCAGCGCCGCCTGCGCCCGCAGGTCGTCCGGCGCGATCTCGAGCACGCGCTGGTAGACGACGCGCGCCTTCGCGGCCTGTCCGTCCCCGAGCAGCGCGTCGGCGAGCTCGACGTACGCCTCCGAGAGCCGCCGCTGGTCGGCCGCGCGGAACGCGAACTCCACCCGCTTCTGGTGGTACTTGATCACCTTGGGCGCGAGGCGGACGATCTCCTCGGCGATCTCCGCCGCCGTGTCGAGGTCCCCGTCGCGCTCGTACCCCGCGAGCGAGACCTCCAGCTCGGCGATCCCCTCCTCGCGCTGCCCGTCATCCAGCAGCGCCTCGGCCAGCTGCCGGCGGAGCCCCCAGTCCTCCGGGGTGTCCGTGGCGCGCTCGCGCAGCGAGTCGACGGAGTTCGCGAGGACGGCGGAGGTGGTGCGCGAGAGGGGCGGCTCCCCGCTCGTGTCCTTGAACCCGAAGATCGGTCCCGACACCTCCTCGACGAGCGACGGATTCGGTGCCGAGTCGCTGAAGGGGAGCACGCCCGACTCCTCGCTGGAGATGATCTCCAGGGCATCCGGGTCCACCGACGGCGTGTCGACCGGCGTTGCGGAGGGGGGCGCACCGAAGCTCCCGAAGTCGGAGAGGCGCACCGTCGGGACGGCGGTCCCCTTGCCGTCCGGCTCCACGACCGGGACGCGACGTTCCGCGGTCTCGGGCAGCGGCGTGTCGTCGGCCGAGCGCCGCGCCGAGGGGACCTTGTGCTCCGCCGTCGCCGGGATCGCCGGCTCGTCGAGGAGCGGGAGGTCGGGCGCCGGCGTCGGGCGCTTGGCCGGCGGCTCGGGCGCGCTCGGAAGCTCGATGAGCGGGATGTCGCGCACCGGGTCGGCCGGCGCGGGGGGAGTCGGCGTGCGTGTCGACGGCGGCGTGACGGGGCGCGCCGGGGGTGGCGTGACGGGGCGCGCCGGGGGCGGCGTGACGGGGCGCGCGGCGGGCGGCGTGACCGCGCGCTCGACCGGCGGCGTCACCGGACGCGACGGAGGAGGCGTCGTGCTGCGGGCCGGCGGGTCCTCGATGAGCGGCAGGTCGGCGACCGGCGTCGACTCGGGCTCGGAGAGGATCGTGCTCTCGAGTCCGACGAGTCCGCCGTGCGATGGGGGCGGGACCTCCTCGTGCTGCGTGCGCTCGATGACGAGGTCCGAAGGCGGCGCCTCCGGCGTCGGCTCCGCGGGAACCGCCGGAGCCGTAGCGGCAGGCTGGGCGGACTCCTTCTCCTCGGCCGGTGGCTTCGCCGACGGGTCCTCGACGCCGAACTCGATGATGTCGAGGCCTTCGGTGGCCTTCGTCGCTCGCTTCACCTGCGCGGTCGGCGTGAGGCCGGCCTTCGTGTGCCGCGAGCGGCGGCCCGCCGGCGCGTCGAGGTCGAGGAAGACGAGCCCGCCACCCTTGGAGTCGTCGCTCCCCTCTTCCGCCTTGGGCTCCACCGTGGGGTCGATCGCCTTCATCTTCGCCGCGACCGCCTCGGCATCGTCCGCGCGTCCCTCGCGCGTGAGCAGCGCGTACGCGATCTGCAGCTGCTCCACCGCCTCCTTCTTGCGGTCCGCCTTGAGGAGCTGGTCCGCGAGCATCAGCCGGACGTCGTCCTGGTCGGGGACGATGTCCGCGTACTCCTTCAGGGCCCGGAACGCCTCGTCGAGGTTGCCCGCCTTCTGCATCCGGCCCGCGTACTCGAGGAAGTTCTCCCGCGCGTCGCCCTTGAACCCCTTCTCGGCGCTGATCTTCCCAAGCTTGTAGTAGACGACCGCGCGCCCCGGCGACTGCCGAAGGATCTTGTTGCAGAGGGCGATGGCCAGGTTGTAGAACCCGCCCTCGGCGTAGTGGTCGACCGCGCGCTCCCAGATCGCGACGGCCTCCGGGAGGTTCCCGGATGCCTGGAGGAGGTCGCCGACGCGGTTGTAGAGCGGGATGTCGATCGGCTCTTCTTCGCCGCGCTCATAGAGCTCAAGCACCTCGCGGTACGCGGCGATGGCCTTGTCCAATTGCTTCTTGGCCTCGAAATCGGTCGCCTTCTTCTTGAGCTTGAGGATATCGGCCATCGGGGAAACTTACCCGTCGAACACGCGACGTGACAAGCGTTTGGACCGGGCGGCGGGCCGCCGGGCCGAGCGCCGGTCAGGCGAGCTGGACGCGCCGCCCCCCGGACCAGGTCCGCGCGCAACGGTTGTCGCCGTACCAGTACGGGATCTCGCGGTGGTCCTGCACGTCGAAGAGGGCGAGGTCGGCCCGGAATCCCGTGGCGAGCTGGCCCACCGAGTCGGCGAGGGCGAGTGCCGCCGCTCCGTTCACGGTCGCGGCCACGAGCGCCTCGGCGGCACTGAGCCGCAGCTGGCTCACGCCCAGCGTGAGGATCAGGGGGAAGTTCACCGTGGGACTGGTGCCCGGATTGAAATCGGAGGCGAGGGCGACGGCGGCCCCGCCGGCGATCAACGCGCGCGCGGGAGCCTGCTTGCTCCGCCCGAGGAAGAGCATCGTGCCCGGGAGGAGCGTCGCCACCGTGCCCGACCGGGCGAGGGCCTCGATGCCCTCGGGGGAGATCGCGGCGAGATGGTCGGCGGAGGTCGCGCCGAGCTCGGCGGCGAGCTGCGCGGCGCCCCCGTTCTCGAGCTCATCGGCGTGGAGCTTCAGCGCCAGGCCCTGCGCGCGCGCGGCCTCGAGCACGCGCCGGCTCTCCCCGGCCGTGTAGACTCCCGGCTCGCAGAAGACGTCGCAGAAGCGGGCGAGCCCCTCGCGCGCGACGGCGGGGAGCATCTCCTCGACGAGGAGGCGGATGTAGTCCTCGCGCGTGCGCGGGGCCTCGCGGTACTCGAGCGGCACCTCGTGCGCGCCGAGGAAGGTGGGGACGAGGCGGACCCCGAGCGCCTCGCCGAGACGGCGGATCACGCGCAGGGTGCGGAGCTCCGACTCGAGCGAGAGCCCGTACCCCGACTTCACCTCGACCGTGGTGGTCCCGTGGGCGAGGAGGCGCCGCAGGCGCGAGAGGCCCAGGGTGAACAGCTCCTCCTCGCTCCGCTCGCGCAGGTCGCGCACGGAGGAGTGGATCCCCCCGCCCTTCCGTGCGATCTCGAGGTATCCCGCGCCCGCCGCGCGCAGCTCCTGCTCGTCATGACGGGACCGGCCGAAGATCGCGTGGGTGTGCGAGTCGACGAGTCCCGGCGCGAGGACGCCCCCGGCGCAGTCCTCCACGGACGCGGCCGGATGCGCGGCACGAAGCGCGGCCTCCGGCCCCACCTCGAGCACCGTCCCCGCGCGCCGGTCGACCAGCACGGCGACGCCGCGCCGGACCCCGGCGTCGAGCATCTCCGCACCCCGCCGCGCGCGCGCCGGGCCCTCGCAGGTGACCACCTCGGCGGCGTTCACGAAGAGCGCGAGATCGGGCGCCTGCGTGCTCATGCGGAGGCGACGAGGTCGAGGAAGCGATTCGGACGCAGCGGCGCCTGCGCCTCTCCGCGGCAGGCGTAGAAGCAGCGGTCGCACTTGATCGGCGCGTATCCCGCGTACTCGGACCAGTGGCCGTCGGTCGGGAAGTCGGGGCAGCGCCGGATCCCGCCGTAGGGATCGATGTGCACCGTGTCCTGCCCCGAGAGGCAGGGCTCCGTCATCTCGCCGCGGAGGTAGCGCGGGATGCTGGCGAGGTAGTGGTCGGAGTTCGAGATGATGCCGCGCCGGCGGCGCTTGAAGGCGAGCAGCCGTGCCACGAGCTCCTCCACGCGCGCCTGGTGCTCGGGTCGCAGGAGGTGCGCCGTGTTGCCGTTCTTGAAGTCCGTGTAGACGGAGAGGTTCATGCCGACGCCCATCCGCTCCGCCTCGAGGAGGAGCGGATAGACGTCGTCGAGGTTGTCATCCTTGATGACCGTGTTGAATCGCACGGTCATGCCATCGGCGCGGATCGCGGCCGCGTTCGTGAGGATCTTGCGTGCGAGGCCGGGGATCCCGCGCGCCTTGTCGTGACGCTCGTCGGGGTAGTCGAGCGAGATGTTGAACTGCCCGACCCCCGCGTCCCAGAGCGACCGCGCGCGCTCGAGGGTGAGCATCGCGCCATGCGTGAGGAGCGCCGTGTACTTCCAGCGGATCGCCCGGTCCACCGCCCCGACCAGCGACTCGAGATCCTTGCGGAGGAGGGGTTCCCCTCCGGTCCAAGTGATCATCATCGGGTCGAACTTGCGCGCCGCGTCCACGAAGGAGTCGAGCTCCTTCGCCTTGAGCTCCGGCGAGGTCTTCCAGTAGTCGCAGAAGGAGCACGAGGCGTTGCAGCGCATCGTGACCTCGAAGTTCACCAGCACGGGGCGCCGCTGCACGCGCAGCCGGACGTACTTCCAGCTGAACGGGAGGAGGTGCCAGGGGGAGAACTTGCGACTCAGCACGGCGATGGGAACGGCAGAAGTGAGGTGGGAGGTGGGAGGTGTAAGGTACTCGGTGCGCGCGTCCCACACCTCACACCTCCCACCTCACATCTCTGTGATCGACGGCAGCTTGATCCCCTGCGCGCGCGCGGTGCGGAGCGCGATCTCGTATCCCGCGTCCGCGTGCCGCGCGACGCCGATCCCGGGGTCGTTGGTCAGCACCCGTTCGAGGCGCACACGCATCTCGGGGGTGCCGTCGGCGAGGATCACCTGCCCCGCGTGCAGGGAGTTCCCGATCCCGACACCGCCCCCGTGGTGGAAGCTCACCCAGGTGGCGCCACTCGCCACGTTGAGGAGCGCGTTCAGGATCGCCCAGTCGGCGACCGCATCGGTGCCGTCCTTCATCCCCTCGGTCTCGCGGAACGGGGAGGCCACGCTCCCGGTGTCGAGGTGGTCGCGGCCGATGACGATCGGGGCGGAGATCTCCCCCTTGGTGACGAGGTCGTTCAGCGCGACGCCGAACCGCGCGCGCTCCCCCTGCCCCAGCCAGCAGATCCGTGCCGGGAGTCCCTGGAAGTGGATGCGCTCGCGGGCCATCGTGATCCAGCGGCGGAGGTGCGCGTCCTCCGGGAACATCTCGAGCACGAGCTCGTCGGTGCGGGCGATGTCGGCGGGATCGCCCGAGAGGGCGGCCCAGCGGAACGGTCCCTTCCCCTCGCAGAAGAGGGGGCGCACGTACTCCGGCACGAACCCCGGGATCCGGAACGCGTCGGTGACGCCAGCATCGAGCGCGACCGTGCGGATGTTGTTGCCGTAGTCGAACGCGATGGCTCCCTTGTCCTGCATGGCGCGCATGGCGCGCACATGGCGCACCGCGCTGGCGGTGGAGCGCTCGACATACGCCGCCGCGTCGCGCGACCGCAGCGCCGCCGCCTCGGCGAGCGACATGCCGTGCGGCACGTAACCGTGGAGCATGTCGTGCGCGGAGGTCTGGTCCGTGACGACATCGGGGATGATCCCCTCCTCGACCATGCGCGGCAGCACGTCGGCGGCGTTCCCCACGAGCCCGACGCTCAGGCCGCGCTTCGCGCCCTGCGCCTCGCGGATCCAGCGCATCGCCTCGTCGAGGTCGGCGGTCATCTTGTCGCAGTAGCCCGTCTTCAGCCGCTTCTCGATGCGCGAGGGGTCGACCTCGACGCCGAGGATCGCCGCGTCGTTCATGGTGGCGGCGAGGGGCTGGGCGCCCCCCATCCCGCCTAGCCCCGCGGTGAGGACGAACCGGCCCGCGAGCGTCCCGCCGAAGTGCTTGCGGGCGAGCGCCCCGAAGGTCTCGTAGGTCCCCTGCACGATCCCCTGCGAGCCGATGTAGATCCAGGAGCCGGCGGTCATCTGGCCGTACATCATGAGCCCTTCCCGCTCCAGCGCGCGGAAGTGGTCCCAGGTGGCGAAGCGTCCGACGAGGTTCGAGTTCGCGATCAGCACGCGCGGCGCGTGCCGGTGCGTGCGGAAGACCGCCACCGGCTTCCCGCTCTGGACGAGGAGGGTCTCGTCGTCCTCGAGCGCGCGCAGCGAGGTGACGATGGCGTCGAAGGCGTCCCAGTCGCGCGCCGCCTTCCCCGTGCCACCGTAGACGACGAGGTCGTCGGGGCGCTCCGCGACCTCGGGGTCGAGGTTGTTCATCAGCATCCGGAGCGCGGCCTCCTGCGGCCACCCCTTGCAGCTGAGGGTCGTGCCGCGCGGCGCGCGGACGGGACGGGGCTTGGAAGCGGGCATCAGCGGTACAGGTGGAAGTGAGCGGAGGGCTTGCGGTAAGCTAACGGTGCCTCTCACACCTCACACCTCACACCTCACACCTCACACCTCGAAGCCAAACTCCCCCGCCGCCACCGCCACCGCGAGCCGTTCGATGTCCGGCCCGAGCACCCGGTCCTCGACGAGCGCGGGCACGTGCCGCCGCACCGCGGCGAACGCCCGCTCCACGCCCACGCCCGCCCGAAGCGGGCGCCGGCTCTCGAGCCCCTGGGCCGCGCACATCAGTTCGATCGCGAGCACGTGCTGCACGTTGTGCAGCACGCGGCGCAGCTTGATCGCGGCCCCCATCGCCATCGGCACGACGTCCTCCTTGCTGCCGTCCGTCGGGATGGTGTCCACGCTCGCCGGGTGCGACAGGACCTTGCACTCGCTCGTGATGGCGGCCGCCGTCACCTGCGCCATCATGAATCCGGAACTCACGCCGGCGGTGGGCGAGAGGAAGGGGGGCAGCCCCTCGTTCAGGTCGGGATGCACCAGCCGGTCGATGCGCCGCTCGCTCATGCCGGCGAGGTTCGTCATCGCGATCGCGAGCACGTCGAGCGCCATGGCGACGGCCTGCCCGTGGAAGTTCCCCCCGGAGAGCATGGTCCCGTCGTCGAAGACGAGCGGGTTGTCCGTCGCGGCGTTGAGCTCCGCCGCGATCAGCCGCTCGGCGAACCGGATGGCCTCGAGCACCGGCCCGTGCACCTGCGGCATGCAGCGCAGCGCGTATGCGTCCTGCACGCGCGGATCGTCCGCGCGGTGCGACTCGCGGATCTCACTCCCCTCGAGCAGGGCGCGCAGCAGCGCGGCGGACTCCTGCTGGGCGGGCTGCCCGCGCGCCTCATGGATGCGCGCGTCGAATGCCGTCGGCGTGCCGAGCAGCGCCTCGAGCGACGCGGCACCGGCCGCGTGTGCCGTCATCCAGCAGCGCCGCGCCCCCTCGAGCGCGAGTGCGGCCACCGCCGTGTGCGCTTGCGTGCCGTTGATCAGCGCGAGCCCTTCCTTGGGGCCGAGCGCGACGGGCGCCAGGCCGTGTGCGCGCAACACCTCCGAGGCGGGCCCGACGCCCTTCGCGGACCGGAGCTCGCCCTCGCCGATGAGTGCGAGCGCGAGGTGCGCGAGCGGCGCAAGGTCGCCGCTCGCGCCCACCGAGCCCTGCTCGGGGACCGGCGGGTGCAGCCCTCCGCCCAGCATCCCGCAGAGCAGGTCCACCAGCTCGGGGCGCGCCCCGGAGAATCCCTTGGCGAGCACGTTCGCGCGGAGGAGCATCATCGCCCGCACCTCGCGCTCGGGGAGCCGCGGGCCGACGCCGGCCGCGTGGCTGCGCACGAGGTTCACCTGCAGCTGCGCGAGCTGGTCCGGCGGGATGGCGAAGTCGGAGAGCTTGCCGAACCCCGTGTTCACGCCGTACACCGCCTCGCCCCGCGCCACGATGGCATCCACGATCCCGCGCGTCGCCGTCATCCGGGCCCGCGCCGCGGGTGCCAGCCGCACGGGACGGCGCGACTCCGCCACCTCGAGCAGGGCGGCGATGGTGAGCGAGGAGCCGTCGAGCTCGAGCGGGGCGGGATCGGTCACGGGACGGTGGACGGGGACGTGGTGGACGGCGGCCGGTACGTCTGGCGGTCGTAGTCGAGCTTGATCTCGGGCTGCGCCTTGAGCGAGATGAAGAATGTAAAGGCGAAGTTGCCGTTCGGCGCGCGCGTGAAGCCGAAGATCGCGCGCCAGTCGTGCAGCTCGCGCTGCAGGGTGACCACCTGGCTCGCGAACTCGCTGCGCTCCACGTCGTAGTTGGTGCTCCACGACGCGGCCCACTTCGGCGTCAGGTTGAAGCTCGTGCGCACCCCCACCGAGGTCGTGGGCGGCACCCGGAAGAAGGTGCCCCCCACCGTCGACGGCGTGGTGTTCAGGTCATTCGGCGGCGTCTGGCTGGCGAGGAGCACGCAGGTGTCGTAGTTCGGCAGCCCGAGCAGGGGCTGGCACTTCACGGCGGGGTCGTAGTCGACGATCCGCCCGCCCACGGGCTGCCGCTGCCGCTGCGCGCTCACCGTGAACGCCGCCTGGAAGCCGGCGCCGGAGGGGATCTCCTGCACCGCGCCCCGGGACCGCGTCCCCGTGACGGCCGCCATCCCCCCGGCCGCATCCCGTCCCGACCCGAGCCCGGCCTGCATCGGGTCCGTCGAGGGAGCCCCGCTTCCGCCCGCCGGTGCGCCGCGCTCGGGCGGCTGCGCGCCGAAGAGCCGGCCGATCCCGCGCACGATCGCCGAGTTGCTGTTGAGGGCGAACGAGGCGCGCACAGACTCGCGGTACGGCTTGAAGACCGCCGTGTCGCTGAGCACGTCCCCCTGGAAGAGTGAGTAGTCCACGCCGAGATCGAACCCCGGCAGGAGGTCGGAGCGGAAGGTGTAGCCGAAGCGGTCGGTGGAGAACCCGGAGCCGGTCTTCGCCTTCCGCTCGAAGTCGTACGAGAAGGACGTGAACTGCAGCGACGCGAGCCGGATCTTCTCGCCTTGCGCGTCCGCGGAGTCGGACGTGCCCTTGAGCTTCGCCTCGACGGTCATGGCGAGGCCGAGGCTCACCCGGTTCTGGGCGAGCGCGCCGAGGTATCCGGTGCGCGTGCGTCCCAGCGCGGCCAGGAACTCGTCGCTCACCCGGGCGGCGGGCGAGTAGCTGTAGGAGAGCGTCGGCGAGACGGAGTGGCGGATCCGCTGGATCCGCCCGAAACCGGGATAGAGCCGAAAGAGCGTGGGTGTGACGCCGATCCCGTAGGAGAGGCGCTTGCTCTGCGACACCCAGGCGCCTCCGGTGCGCTCGCTGCGCACGAAGAACCCCGACGGGTCGACGTTCGACGCGGTGATGCTCGGCGCGACGTTCCAGGTGCCCTGGAGCAGCTGGGGGAGCCCGAGGGAGACGTCGAAGTCCGCGGTGGAGAGGAAGGTCTTCTGGAAGACGCGGTCGACGCGCCTCGTCGTGTCGCTCGGGTCGATCAGGGTGCGGATCGACGGGTAGTCGTTGATGTTCTCGCTGAAACGGAGCCCGCTCTGGACCTGGAAGTCGAAGATCTTGAAGGGCGTCCCGAGCGTGAGGGTGGTGGCGCTCGAGTTGCGCTTGAGGCGCACCGAGTCGAGCACGCCGCCGACGTCGGTGTAGCGCCAGGCGAAGTCGCCCGCCGCGTCGATCTGCAGCTGCTGCGAGGTGGAGTACTGCAGGCTCGGCGTCGTGACGAACCACTCCCCCAGCTCGAGCGGCTTGGAGGAGACGTTGATCGACGGGAAGTTCTGGTCCACCTGGTCGCGCCCCGGGTACTGCCGCCGCGAGCCGCCGATGTTCACGCTGAACGGCCCCTGCGTCCGCACGAGGTTGAGCTGCGACCCGATCGTGGCGACGGCCGCCAGCGGGTTGATGATCGTCTGCCGCTGCACCTGCGTGCTGGTGACGTAATTCAGGTTCGTGGTCAGCCGCGTGCGGGAGGAGAACTCCTGGTTGTGCGCGAGGCTCACGGCCGTGTTGCGGCTCCCCGAGCTGAGCGAGCTCTGCGAGAGCGCCAGGGTGCCGCTGATGAACCGGTCGAGCCAGCGGTAGCGGAGCTCGCCGTTCAGCCGTGTCCATCCGGGGTCCTGCTGCGTCGCGCGCGCACTCGACCGCCAGTCCATCGACACCTGCGCGTCGACGTAGTCCGAGATGGCGAAGTAGTAGCCGATGTTCTCCGCCGTGCGGCGGTAGGAGGGGCTGTTGCGCACGAGCTCGGCGAACCCGAGGCGCGGCGTGAGGATCCCGGAGCGGCGTCCGTCGCGGATGTCCTGGAAGATGAACGGGAACCAGAACACCGGGACGTCCTGGATGTAGAAGATCGCCGGGCGCGCGACGATCACGTTCCCGCTGACGCGCTTCAGCTCCTTCGCGAGGAAGTGATAGTGCGGCACGGAGTCGAGGCACGAGGTCAGGAGGCCGTCGCGCCCATACACGGTGGTGCGGTCCCCCGTGCTGTCCGAGGAGAAGGCGGCCTGGTGCGCCTGCACCCGCCAGTCCTCGCCGGCGTTGGCGACCGTGCTGAAGTCGCGCGTGCGCCCTTCCCGCCGCTCCACGTCGTACGTCATCTCCATGCGGCCGATCACGTCCTCCCCGCGGGAGGGGTCGCGCATGACGATCGTGTCCCCGCGCGCGGAGACGACCTTGGTGCTGTCGTTGAACTGGATCGAGTCGGCGACGAGGAGCGTGGAGTCGCGCTGCACCGCGGCGCGCGCGCTGTCCGTGCGGACGAGCGTCATCACGCGCCCCTGCGCATCGAAGGCGACCGTGCCGGCCTGGTAGCGGACGACCGTGTATCCCTTCCGCGCGAGCAGGGCCAGCATCACCGAGTCCTCCGGTGACCATTCGACCAGCGTCGCCCGGGTGGTGGAGTCGCGCCCCCCGAGGCCGCGCCCGAGCGGGTCCTGGGATCCCGGGTTCCCGACGCCCGGCGGCGGCGCGACCGGGCGCGGGCGCTGGGCCTCGGCCGCCGAGGAGGACGCCGCGAGCGCGGCGGCGACCAGGAGGGCGGCCGCGGCGCGGCGCCACGGCCGCGAGGTCACGCCGCGGCCCCGCCGATCGACTCCGCTGCCGCGCGACGCAGCCGCCGCTCCCGCGCCCGGTAGGTGAACCAGGACACGATGATGCTGAGCTCGTAGAGGCCGTACATCGGCAGCGCGAGCAGCGCGGTCATCACGATCAGGTCGCCCGGCGTGACGAGCGCCGAGACGATCACGCTCCCCACCATGGCGTGCCGGCGGAACTTGGACATCCCGCGCGGCGTGATGAGCCCGAGCGCGGTCAGCGCGAACACGACGATCGGCAGCTGCGAGGCCGCACCGAAGGCCAGGCAGGTGGTCACCATGAACGAGAAGTAGTCGGCGGCCGTGATCATCGGCTGCAATGCGGCCGACTGGATCTTGAACAGCACGTCGATCATCACCGGGAGCACCCATTTCCACCCGATGAATACCCCGCCCGCGAAGAGAAGGGTCGCCGCGAGCAGGACGGGCACCATGAGCTTCTTCTCGTGCCGGTGCAGTGCCGGGGAGAGGAAGCGCCAGACGTGGAAGCCGATCACCGGCGCCGCCGCGATGAGCCCAAGGCCGAAGGCGATCTTCAGGCTGATCGTGATGGTGTCCGCGGGATGCGTGAAGATCAGCTTCCCGTTGGGCAGGTAGGGCAGCACCGGCGCGGCGAGCAGCCCGATCAGGTCGAGTCCCGGCCGCAGGACGATCGCGAACGCGACCATCATCGCCACCAGGAGTGCCCCGAGGCTCCAGAGGAGCCGGTAGCGCAGCTCCTCCAGGTGCTCGAGGAAGGGCATCTCGCCCGAGGGTCCGTCACTCATCGTGCCGCCCGGGGCCGGCCGTGCCGGCGTGTCACGCTAGGGCCGGCGGGCGCCGAGGAATCCCTCGGCCAGCAGCGCGGCATCGGACTTCGGGTACTTGTCCACGATCTGCTGGAAGAGCGCGCGTGCCTGCTCCGTCTGGCCGACGACGCGGAGCGCGGTCGCCCGCTTGTAGAGCGCCGTCGGCGCGCGTTCGGAGCGCGGGAAGCGCTCCACGACCAGCGCGTAGACGGAATCCGCCGCGACGCCGTTCCCTTCCGCGGCCCAGGTCTCCGCCACGCCATAGAGCGCGTCCGCGGCGAGGTCCGAGGTCGGGAACTTGGTGAGGAGCTCGCTGTACGCGGCGCGCGCGGAGCCCGCACTCCCGCGGCGGAACTGGTCCTGCGCGAGCTGGTAGAGCTGCGCCGGACCGGGACCGGCCGGGGCCGCAGATGCGCCACCGGCGGGGGGCGTGGTCCCCGGCGGGCGTGTGGTGTCGCGCGGCTGGAGGTCCGCGGCCGCACGTTCGCGGGCGTCCTCCTCGAGCTGGGCGCGCATCTCCTGGATCCGGCGGGCCGACTCGCCCGTCCGTTCCTGGATGGTGATCAGCTGCTGGCGGATGGCCTGCAGGTCCTCACGGACATCGCCCCGCAGCCGCATGGTGGTGGCGTGCATCGACTGGACGGTGTCGTTCACCACGGCGAGACTCGCCGCGACATCCGCCAGGGTACGCGCGAACGCCGAGTCGCGCGCCATCATCTCCCCGCGCGTGGCGTGGAGATCCCCGCGGACGACCTGCAGGTCCGACTGCAGGACCCGCACGTCGCCGCGTGTGGCGAAGCACGCGCCGGCCGTCAGGATGACGACCGGCGCGCACAGCGCACGGACTGCTCGTGAAGCGATCACGGGAGGCGGAGGTTCTCCCCACCCACGATGATCTCGAACTCGTCGCGACGGTTCTTCGACCAGTTCTCCTCACCCGAACCCATCGCGACCGGACGGTCCTCGCCGAAGCTCACGACGTCGATCCGGTCCGCGGCGATCCCCTGGTCCACCAGGAAGCGCTTCGCGGCCGCCGCACGGCGCTGGCCGAGCGCGACGTTGTAGGCATCGGAGCCGCGGTCATCGGTGTGGCCGGCGATGCGGATGCGCACGTTCATGTTGGCCCGCAGCAGCGGGAGCTTGGCCATGAGGATCGTGCGCGCCTCGGGCTTCAGGTCGGACTTGTCGAGGTCGAAGTAGATGACCGTGGCGAACGCGGCACGGGCCGCGGCGATCGCGGCACGCTCACGCTCGGCGGCCTCGGCGCGGGCGCGCTCCTCGGCGGCGCGACGCGCGGCTTCCGCACGGGCGACCGAGTCGGCACGGGCGCGCTCGGCGGCGGCGGCGCGGGCGCGCGCGGCGGCGTCGATCGAGTCCTGGTTGATCACCGGCGCCGGCGGCGGCGGCGGCGGCGGCGGCGAGCCGCAGGCCGCGACGAAGGCGACGGCGAGCGCGAGCGGCGCCAGGAGACGGGTGGGGTAGTTCATGTGGAATCCTCTGAATGAAGGGAACATGTGTATAGCCGAAATCTAGCGCGTGATGACGAGGCGTGGGGACCACGCCGCCATCCGAGCCGCCGGTCCGCGCGTCAGCTGTCGCATCCGCCCGGACTCGGTGTCCAGAACCCACAACTGCTTGCTGCCACTCCGCGAGGACGTGAAGACGAGGTGCCGGGCGTCCGGCGCCCAGGACGGATCCTCGTTCACGGCATCGATCGTATGCTGCTTCACGCTGCGGTCGCGCAGGCTGATCGTCGCGATCTGGAACCGGCCCTCGATCTGCGTCGAGAACGCGACGAAGCGCCCGTCGGGCGACCACGACGGGTCTGATCGGTACAGTTGGTCCCCGAACCCCGATGTCGTCAGGAGCTCGGCGTTCGTGCCATCCGCGTCCGTAATATATATCTCCGGCCGACCGAGACGGAACGACGTGAATGCGATGCGCCGGCCGTCCGGCGAGAAGCTCGGCTGCGCGTTAGTCGACCCGCCGACGGTGATGCGGATGCGGCGGTCGCTGCCCTCCACCGGCAGCGCGAAGAGGTCGACGCCGTCCTCGCCGGAGGCGTACACCATCGTCTTGCCGTCGGGGGAGAAGGCGGGCGACATGTTGGTGCCCCCGGTGCTCGAGACGCGGCGCGAACGCCCGCTCTCGATGTCGCGCAGCACCACGTGCGTGCCGTCGTCCAGCATCTCCATGTAGGCCATCTGCTGGCCGCTCGGGTGCCAGGCCGGGTCGAGCCCCGAGACCACGCCCGGCACGCGCTGCGCGTTCGCGCCGTCGGCGTCCACCTGCCAGAGCGTCCCCTCCCGCGTGAACAGGATGCGCGTGGCACTCACGCCCCGCGCGCCCGTGACCCAGCGCTCGATCTCGTCCGCGATCCCGTGCAGCGACATCCGCCACTCCGGAGAGAGGGGCGCACCCCGGAGCGGGAGATCCGCGCTCTGCAGCACGCGGGCAGCCGCGACCTCGTGGAGGACGAGGCGGAGCGTGCCGCCCGCCGACGGCGTGACCTGGAGGATCGCAGCCGCGCCCAGGCGCGCGAAGAGCGGATAGTTGAGCGTCCCCACCGTCGGCTGGCCCGAGTCGGGCGCGATGACGGTGATGCGATCCCCGTAGTCGAGGTCGCGCGAGATGATCGCCTTGATGGAGTCGGCGTCCGGCCCCTGCATCGGCAGGATGTAGAGCCCCGGGCGCGTGCCGGACGAGTAGGTCAGCCCGATGCGGACGCCCTGCGGCGCGGGATCCTGCGCGTGCACCGCAGGCGCGAGGAGGGCGATGAGGCACGCGATGGCCAGCGGCAGTCGGGCGGTGGTCAGGGCGTGGGATGTCATCGCAGGCGCGCGGGGTCGAAGCTGAAGGTGATCGGAAGGATGTCGTCGCTGAATCCGGCGGGCAGGGCACCGAACGCGGCCTTCGCCGCCTCGACCGCGCCCTCGACCTCGAGGTCGAAGGCGAAGTTCCCGCTGCGGGTGACGAACCGGAATCCGTCCACCGAACCGTCGCGCCGGATGAAGAAGAACACTTCGGCCTTGAGCGCGCCGGGATTCCTGGGCCGGAAGTTCAACGCGATCTGGCGCACGATGTTCTGTAGATACCCCGGAAACGGGAATTCGATCCCTTCCGTGCGCACCGTCGCGACGTCGGTGCCCGCGCCGCCGACCTCTCCTCCGCCCGCGCTCGGCGCCTTGGCGGCGGAGACCTTCTCCGGCGTCTTCGTGATGTTCGTCGTGGCGCGCGTCTGCGGGCGCGCCGTGCGGCTCGGGGGATTGATCGGCGCCGCCTTCGCCACCTCGCGCGTCTCCGCCTTCGGGGGCGCCTTGGACGGCGTCTCGGGCGCCGGCGTCTCCCGCACCACCCCGACGGCCCGCTCCCCCGGGGGGGCGGCCACGAGATCCACGCGATACATCGGCGGGAGCGTCGGCGCGCCCGCGCCGCGGAAGAGCACGAGGGGCAGGATCAGCGCCGCGTGGAGGAGGACGGAGAGCGCCAGCGGCCCGCCGAGCCCCGGTGGGCGTCGGAGGGCGACACTCACCGCGCGACGTCCTCGGGTTCGGCCACCATGCCGATGTTCCCGACACCGGCGGCCCGCATGATCGCCAGCACCTCGACCACCCGGCCGTACGGGACGTCCTTGTCCGCGCGGAGGTACACGCCCTCGCGCCCCGCCTGCGCCGCGAGCGCCTTGAAGCTCCCCCGGAACTCGGCGAGCGAGAGCCGCACGTCGTCGGCGAAGATGGTGCCGTTCCGCGTGACGGAGACCACGAGCCCGCTCTTCGAGTTCAGCGGGCGCGCCTCGGCCTTGGGGAGCGAGACGTCCACCCCGCCCTGCATCATGGGCGCGGTGATCATGAAGATGATCATCAGGAGCATCATCACGTCGATCAGCGACACGACGTTGATCTCCGCGTTCATCGGGGTCCGGTCCCCGCGGCCGCGGCGAGCCATCCTACAGCCGCCCCTCGCGCGCCATCAGCGCGATGACCTCGGACCCGAACCCCTCGAGCTCTCCATCGAAGCGGTTCAGCCGTGCGGCGAAGATGTTGTAGCCGAAGTAGGCGGGGATCGCCACGGCCAGCGCGAAGGCGGTCGCGATCAGCGCTTCGGCGACGCCGGGGGCGACCGCCGCCAGGTTGCCCGAACCGCCGCGTGCGACGCCGAGGAAGGCATTGATCACGCCGATGACCGTGCCAAGGAGGCCGAGGAGCGGGCTCACGGAGCCGACCATCGCCAGGAAGGGCACGTAGGTGCCGAGCTGGTCCCGTTCCGAGCTCGTCTCGGCGTCGAGCACCATGCGGAGCGCCTGCACCTGCGACGCCGTCAGCGTGACGGGCCCGCCCCCCTCCGCCGCGACGGTGCGGGTCTCGGAGAGGAACTGCAGCGCCCGCTGCAGGACGCGCGTGTGGGGACTCGGCTGCGTGCGCTTGGCGAGCGAGGCCACCGCCTCGAGGCGCGAGCTCTTGTGGAACTCCCCGAGGAAGCGCTTCGCGTTGGCCTCGACGCGTCGGAAGGTGATCCACTTGGAGAGCATCACCGCCCACGAGAGGAGCGAGAGCACCGCGAGGATGGCGAGCACGGCCTTCGAGAAGGTCGTGGAGGCCCGGATCAGGTCGAGTGCCGTCGACGGGACGGCCGCGGAGACTTGGAGGAAGATCACCTGGCAGCGAAGTAGTCGTATGTCCGGCGGAGCCCATCCTCGAGCGACACCTGCGGGGACCATCCGAGTCCGTTCCGCGCCTTCTCGATACTCACGACGGAGCGCCGCTGTTCCCCGGGACGCGGGGCGGCGTGCTCGAGGGGGACGGACTTCTTCGCGGCCGCCATCAGGATGCGCGCGAGGTCCACCACCGAGGTCTCCTGCTGCGTCCCGAGGTTGAACGCACGGTCATCCACCTTCCCGGGCGGGATCGGCGCAAGTCCCGCGGCGAGCACGTGGGCGCGCGCGACGTCACCGACGTACACGTAGTCCCGCGTCTGGCCGCCGTCCCCGAAGACGGTGAGTGGCGTGCCCTTGAGCAGGCGACCGCAGAAGATGGCCACCACCCCGGCCTCCCCGTGGGGATCCTGGCGAGGCCCGTAGACGTTCGCGAACCGGAGCGACACGTAGTCGAGGCCGTGGACGCGCGCGTAGTAGGCGAGATAGAGCTCGGCGGCGAACTTCGCGATCCCGTATGGGGACTCGGGATCCTTCGCGTAGGTCTCGAGGTTCGGCGGCTCCACGAAGTCGCCGTAGACCGCTCCGCCGGTGGACGCGAAGATGAAGCGCGTCTTGCGCCCGGAGGCGTGCACGGCGCTCATCAGGTTCACCGAGCCACCGATGTTCACGTCGACGTCGAACTTGGGATCCGTGACGCTCTTGCGGACGTCGATCTGCGCCGCGAGGTGGCAGACGAGGTCGAACGCCCCTTCACGGATGCAGGCCGCCGCCTCCGGCGAACGGATGTCCGCCTCGACGAAGCGCGCCTTGGCGGGGACCTGCTCCCGCTTCCCGCTCGAGAGGTTGTCGAGCACCGTCACGGACCACCCCTCGGCGATCAGGGCGTCCGCGACGTGTGAACCGATGAACCCTGCCCCACCAGTGACCAGCGCGTTTCGTGTCGTCATCGAGGGAAGATAGGCGGCCGTCCGCGCTGGCTGTAGCCGTCAGGGCATCTTCGCGGTGACGCGGGCGGGCTGCCCGGGCGAGAGGAGGCCGTCCTTCTGTCCGATGATGATCGCGCTCGCGCCCCACCTGGTCACGCGCGTGACCTGCACCACCACCACATCGGCGGGAGGAAGCTCCACGCCCTTGCTGTCACGGCCCAGCGGGCGCTGGATCGTGACCTGGTCGCCGGTCACGATCCCGTCGGCGCTCGTGGCACGCAGGATCAAGTGCTGGCCGATCGACGGCAGCACCGGCTCATCGTAGACCCAGGCCAGCGAGGTCTGCGTCCCGAACTCGACGCGCGACGGGAAGACCCCGTCCGGCATGGCGAGCGTGTCCACGGCCATCAGCCCCTGGCCGCCGTACACCTCCTCGAACTTCGTCAGGAGGAGCGCCTCGGCCCGGCCATTCTCCGGTGCGCCGAGGAGCTTCACGACGCCCGTCGGCACGACGACCACGCCGGCATCGGGGATCGTGGGTCCCATCCGGTACGACAGGAACTGCTCGCCGGCCACGCCCGCGGCACCCGCAGGCACCGTGACGAAGAGCCGCTCGTAGATCTGCACCGGGCGGTCCCCGATCACCTTGCCGATCGCGTCGTTCCGGATCACGTCGCCGACCTGCCCCGAGCCGGTCATTCCGTTCGGGTCCCACATGAAGGGCGCGCGCAGGTAGTCGCCCGGGCGGACGGCGGAGGGACGTCCGATCAGGGCGAGGGACTCCCGCGGACCACGCGCCTCGGTCTTGAAGCGGTCCGGGTTGAAGATCGTCATCGGCTTCTGCACGTAGGCCTGCTGCGGCATCGCCGGGCCACCGCCCGCCGTCGGCAGGCTTGCCATCGTGTCCGTCGGCATGGCGGGCGGCATCGCCGGGGGCATCGCGCCGGCGGCTGCGGCGGCCATCGCGGCGGAGTCGCGCGGCGCGACGACGTCCGCCGGGGTGCCAGGCGTCGCGGCCACGTCACCCGCGATCACGAGGACCTGGTCGGGATAGATGAGGTTCGGATCCTTCACCGTCTCCGTGTTGCGCCGGTAGATCTCCGGCCACCGGAACGGGTCGCCCAGGTACTGCTGGGCGAGGTCCCACAGCGTGTCACCCTTCTTCACCGTGTGGGTCTGGGCCGCTCCCTGGGCGACGCCGATTGCCGGCGTGAGCGCGAGTGCGGTCAGGACGAGCGAGAGCTGGAGGCGTGAGCGGGACATGGCACGCATGGCGAGGGAAAGGATGCGGACGCGGGGACGACCCGGCGGCGCAAGCGCGCCCTCCGGGTCTCGTGGGATGACGACCGACCGGGCAACCGGGAAACGCGGCTCGCCTCCAGCATACCCTCCGGGACCCCCGGACGCCATTTGGGCGCCCCGCCCCCGTCCCGCGGGGGCCCGGAATGACAGCGGGGGCGGCCCGTACCGCAGCCGCCCCCGCCCGGTCCCGCCCCGTCAGCCGGCGCTAGAACGGCAGGTCGTCGTCGCCGTCCATGGCCGAGGGGAACTCCTCGAACCCCTCCGCGTTCGCCCCGGCCTTCGCGCCGGCCGTGGCCTTGGCGCGCGAACCGCCCTCGAACCCCGAGTCCCCGCCCCGGCCACCGCCGAGGAGCAGGATCTCGCGGACGTTGATCTCCGTGATGTACTTCGTGACCTTGTCCTTGTCCTCGTACTGGCGGTACTCGACGCGGCCCTCGACGTAGATCTTGTCCCCCTTCTTCACGTAGCGCTCGATGATGTCGGCGAGCCCCGTGCCCTTCGCGTTCCAGGCGATGCACCGGTGCCACTCGGTCTTCTCCTGCTTCTCGCCCGAGGCCGAGGTCCACTGCCGGCTGGTCGCGACGGAGAACTGCGCCATCTTGTTCCCCCCCGTCGTGGTCCGGATCTCGGGGTCGGCCCCGAGGTTCCCGATCAGGGTGATCTTGTTCAAGCTGCGGCTCACAGTGCCTCCTGGATTGGGTCAGTCCGCGCGCAGACCATACCGGGCGCTGCGGAGCGTGCTGGCATCGGTTCGCTCTCCCCGTAAGCTAATCACTCCGCCTCCGGCCGGCCGCGCTCGGCGAGCGCTGGGCGTGCGCGCCGCATGATGAGCGCGTCCTCCTCGGGCGACTGGTAGTACGCGGGCCGGCGCCCGGACTCCTCGAACCCGCGACTGCGGTAGAGGGCGATCGCCGCCGCGTTCCCGGCCCGCACCTCGAGGTGGATCGTCGCGCCCCCGCGCGCGGCGACCTCCGCCAGCAGGTGGTCGAGCAGCGCGGCGCCATGCCCCCGCCGGCGCTCACCGGGCGCCACGGCGAGGTTCGCGAGCTCGGCCTCGTCCGCGACCATCCACGCGACGTAATAGCCGCAGACGGCACCCTCGCGCTCCAGCACCGCCGAGAGCACGTGCGGCTGTGCGAGCATCGAGCGGAACGAGGCCTCGCTCCAGGGGTCGCCGAACACGGCCCGCTCGATGCGGACGATCCCGGGCAGGTCGCGCGCCTCGACCGCGCGCAGGCGCGCGCGCGCTCTCACGCGGGGGATCGACGTGCGTCGAGCGGGCGGCCGTGCGCGGCCTCCCACTTCACCTGCGCCTCCGCGAGTCGGCCGTAGAGCGGCTCCCAGCTGGCGAGATCCACCGGCGTCGCGCCAGTGAGGAGCGGGAGGCAGCGCGCGAGCCCGCGGGCGTGCGGTTCCGCCCGGACCGCCTCGTCCGGACCAACCAGCCGCGCCTCGAGCGCCCGGGCGCGTGCCGCCAGCTCGGGGGCGGGAAAGAGCCCGAGGGACTCCACGCTGCGCACTTCGCCTCCCGCGCCCACGGTCACGAGTGCCGCGTACCGGTCCCCCCGCATCGCGTCGAGCGTCGCGACCCACCGGGTGCCTGCGGCACGGGTCTCCTCGGAGGCCCCGACGATCAGCGCGAGCGAGGGCACACCCAGGAGGGGCCGATCCAGGCCGAGGGCGAGGCCCTTGGCGATCGCGCCCACCACGCGGAGCGCGGTGAAGCTCCCGGGACCGGCGCCGCAGACGATGCGGTCGAGGTCCCCGCGGCCGGCACCCGCGTCCGCGAGCGCGCCGAGGATCGCGGGGAAGTACTCCTCCTCGCCATCCCCGCGCATCTCGACGGTCCGGTCCACGACGACCTCGCCCTCCCGCAGCACGGCGAGCGTCCCGACCGACGCCGAGGCATCGAGCGCGAGCGTCAGCCCGGCGATCACCATGTGAGACGGCGGACGTCCGGCCGGTCGGGCACGTGCTCGAGCGCGAGCGCGACCACGTCGCCCGGGAGGGCATCCGCGGCGAGGTCGGGCCACTCGACGAGCACCAGCCCCTTCGCGCGACGGATCTCCTCCCATCCGAGCTGGTGCAGCTGCTCCGGATCCTCGAGGCGGTAGAGGTCGAGGTGGAAGACGCGGCCGCGCGGCGAGTAGTACTCGCGCACGACGCTGTACGTCGGGCTCGTCACCGGCTCCAGCATGCCTTGCGCGCGCGCGATCGCGCGGACCAGGGTCGTCTTCCCCGCCCCCAGGTCTCCCCGGAGCGTCACCCACGTGGGGAAGGTGAGCGATCGGCCGAACTCCTCGCCCCAGCGGACGAGCTCTGCTTCCGTGAACTCAGCGACGGGCACGCTGTCGTCCTCCCTTGGTTTCCCCCATGGCGGCCTTGAGGTCGAAGAGCTCGTCCCTCAGCCGGGCGGCCGTCTCGAAGTCGAGGTCCTTCGCCGCCGTCCGCATCTCCTCCTCGAGCCGCAGCACGAGCCCCGGGAGGTCGTCCGTGCCGTAGGACCGCTGCGCCTCGGCGACCTTCTTCTGCTTCTTGCCGCGCGTGCGGTCCGCCTCGCGCTCCTCCGTGCCGTCCCGCGCGTCCGCGACGCGCGTGCTGAACCGCACCTGGTCCACGCTCTTCGTCACGCCGGCGGGCACGATGCCGTGCTCGCGGTTGTGCGCCTCCTGCCGCTCGCGGCGCCGGGCGGTCTCGTCGAGGCAGCGCTGCATCGAGCCGGTGACCTTGTCGGCATAGAAGATCGCGCGCCCATCCACGTGGCGTGCCGCACGGCCGACCGTCTGGATCAGCGAACGGTCGGAGCGCAGGAAGCCCTCCTGGTCCGCGTCGAGGATCGCCACCAGCGAGACCTCCGGGAGGTCGAGGCCCTCGCGCAGCAGGTTGATCCCGATCAGGACGTCGAACTCGCCGAGGCGGAGGCCGCGCACGATCTCCATCCGCTCGATGGCGTCGATGTCGGCGTGCATGTACCGCACGCGGACGCCGACCTGCGCGAGGTAGTCGCTCAGGTCCTCGGCCATCCGCTTGGTGAGCGTCGTGACGAGCACGCGCTCGCCCCGGCGTTCGCGGAGGCGGATCTCGTGCAGGAGGTCGTCCACCTGCCCCTTCACCGGGCGGATCTCGATCACGGGGTCGAGCAGCCCGGTCGGGCGGATCACCTGCTCCACCACCACCCCCTCCGAGAGCTTGAGCTCGAGGTCGCCGGGGGTCGCGGAGACGTTCACGGCCCGCGGCGTGAGCGCTAGGAACTCGTCGAACATCAGCGGGCGGTTGTCGAGTGCGCTGGGGAGCCGGAAGCCGTACTCCACGAGCGTGGTCTTGCGCGCGCGGTCGCCATTGAACATCCCGCCGATCTGCGGGAGCGTCACGTGCGACTCGTCCACGACCACGAGGAAGTCGTCCGGGAAGTAGTCGAAGAGGCAGGCGGGACGCGCCCCGGGCTCGCGGGCGGCGAGGATGCGCGAGTAGTTCTCGATGCCCGGGCAGGTGCCGATCTCCAGCATCATCTCGATGTCGAAGTTGGTGCGCGACTCCAGGCGCTGCGCCTCGAGCAGCTTCCCCGCCTCCTTGAGGTGTGCGAGGCGCTCGACGAGCTCCACGCGGATCTCCTTCACCGCGCGCTCGAGCGAGGGGCGCGTGGTCACGAAGTGCTTGGCCGGGTACACCGCGGTGCGCTGCAGCGTGGCGATCGTGCCGCCGGTGAGCGGGTCGATCTTCGAGATGCGCTCGATCTCGTCCCCGAACATCTCCACGCGCACCGCCTGCTCCTCGTAGGCGGGGAAGATCTCCACCGTGTCGCCGCGGACGCGGAAGGTGCCGCGCTCGAAGGCGACGTCGTTCCGGCCGTACTGGATGCGGACGAGCGCCTTCAGGATGTCGTCGCGGGCGATCCGCTGTCCCGCGTGCAGCATCACCATCGACGCCCGGTACGTCTCCGGGTCGCCGAGGCCGTAGATCGCCGACACCGTGGCGACGATGATCACGTCGTCGCGCTCCATGAGCGAGGAGGTCGCGCGCAGCCGCAGCCGGTCGATGTCCTCGTTGATCGACGCGTCCTTCTCGATGTACGTGTCGGAGGCCGGGACGTAGGCCTCGGGCTGGTAGTAGTCGTAGTACGAGATGAAGTACTCCACCGCATTCTGCGGGAAGAACCCCTTGAGCTCGCCATAGAGCTGCGCGGCGAGCGTCTTGTTGTGCGAGAGCACGAGGGCCGGCTTCCCGTACTGTGCGATGACGTTGGCCATCGTCATCGTCTTCCCCGAGCCGGTGACCCCGAGCAGCGTCTGGAACCGGTCGCCGCGCGCGAGCCCCGCCGTCAGTTCGGCGATGGCGCGCGGCTGGTCACCCGCGGGGGCGAAGGGAGCCTGGAGCTGGAACACGGACCCCGGGGCGATCAGCCCATGCCGGGGAGGAGCGCCCGCTGCCACGGGATGCCGAAGAGCAGCATGAGCATCGTGATGGCGATGAAGACGAGCGCCTTGCGGTGCTTCGCCGCGTCGTTCGCGGCGTTCTTCGCCACGATCCCGCCGATCGTCATCAGGACCACCGCGGCGACCATCAGGGTCGGGTGCTCGGCCACGAAGAAGCGCGTGGCGGCATCGGACATCGTGGCGCGCATGTCGGTCATCGCGAGCTTGATCATCGGGCTCACGAGGAAGAGCGCGAGGCCCAGCAGGAGCTGGAGGTGCAGCGACGCCACGAAGAAGACCCCGACGCGACGCGCGGCCGCGTACGGCCGGTCCCCCGAGACGCCTTGGTACGCCCGCACGAGCGCGAGGGCACCGAGCACGAGGACGACCCAGCGGAGGAGGTTGTGCGAATGGAGCAAGGCAGCGTGCATGGACGGCGGACCCGGCTGAGGTGAACCGGGAAATCTAGCTCTCGTCCGCGGTCAGGCGCTCCCGCCGGGTCACGGCGCTCACGCCCTTCACCCGGCGCGCCGCCTTGATGATCTTCTCGAGGTGCGCGAGGTTCTCGACCTCGACGAGGGCGGCGCCGGCGACACGGCCGTCCACGGTCTTGAGTTCGAGGGATCGGATGTCGGTGCCGGTGCCGCTCACCGCGGCCGCGAGGTCGGCATACAGCCCCCGGCGGTCGCTCCCCTCGATCGCCAGCCGGATCACGAAGCGCTCGCCGGCGCTCTCCCGCCAGTCGATCTCCAGGCGGCGCTCCGGCTCGTGCACCAGGTGGAGCAGGTTCGGGCAGTCCTGCCGGTGGATGCTGACGCCGCGCCCGCGCGTCACGTAGCCCACGACCGTGTCCCCCGGCACCGGCTGGCAGCACTGGGCATAGCGGACCATCAGCCCGTCCACGCCCTGGATGCGGAGCCCCTTCGACGTGCCCGGCCGGCGCATCCGGTCGATCAGCCGCTCGAGCGCGCTCGGCTTGAGCGCCGTCTCCTGCGAGACGTCGAGGTCGGGGTAGATCGCCTTGAGGAGCTGGGTGACGGTGATGTCCCCCTGCCCGATGCTCGCGTAGATGTGGTCCGTGTCGTTCAGCGAGAGGGCGGCCGCGCCGCGGGCGAGCTCCCCCTCGGTGAGCTTCGCGTGCCGCCGGCGGCGCAGCTCGCGCTCGAGGATCTCCTGGCCGACCGTGACGAAGGTCTTCTGCTCCTCGTTGCGGAGCCACTGGCGGATCCGGTGCCGCGCGCGCCCGGTGTGCACGTGCGCCAGCCAGTCGCGGCTCGGGCGCGCGCTCGGCGAGCGGATGATCTCCACCGTCTCCGAGTTGCGCAGCTCCCGGGAGAGCGGCACGATGCGGCCGTTCACCCGCGCCCCCTGCGTGTGCAGTCCCACCTGGGTGTGCACCGCGAAGGCGAAGTCGATCGGCGTCGCGCCCTTCGGGAGCTGGATCACGTCGCCATTGGGCGTGAAGACGAAGATCTCGTCCTGGTAGAGGTCGAGCTTGAGGAACTCGAGGAACTGGTCGGGGGTCTCGGCGTCCAGCTGGAGCTCGAGCACCTGGCGGAACCAGGTGAGGTGGCGGTCGAGGTCGCGCTTCCCCCCCTTCTCCCCCTCCTTGTAGAGCCAGTGCGCGGCGATGCCGTACTCCGCCGTGCGGTGCATCTCGCGCGTGCGGATCTGGATCTCGAAGAGCGTCCCGCGGGGCCCGAAGATCGTCGTGTGCAGCGACTGGTAGCCGTTCGACTTGGGGCTCGCGATGTAGTCCTTGATCCGCTCCTGGAGCGGCGTCCAGGCGCCGTGGATGACGCCGAGCGCGTGGTAGCACTCCGGGACGTTCTCCACGAGGACGCGGATGGCGTAGAGGTCGTAGATCTCGTCGTACGGCTTGTCCCGGCGCTCCATCTTCTTCCAGATCGACCAGAGGTGCTTCGGCCTCCCGCTGACCTCGTGGAGGATCACCCCCGCGTCCCGCAGCCGCGCCTCCAGGGGGCCGATCATCTCGCCGATCAGCGCGTCGCGGTCCGCGCGCTTGTTGGCGATCAGCTTGGCGAGGTTCCGGTACTCGTCCGGCTCGAGCCACTTGAAGGCGAGGTCCTCGAGCTCGGCCTTCATGGAGGCGAGGCCGAAGCGGTGCGCCATCGGGGCGTAGAGGTCCCGCGTCTCGAGCGCGATGCGGTGGCGCTTCTCCTCGGGCATCCACTCGAGGGTGCGCATGTTGTGCAGGCGGTCGGCGAGCTTCACCAGGATCACTCGGGCGTCCTTCGCCACCGAGAGCAGCAGCTTGCGGTAGCTCTCGACCTGGCGCTCCTCGCGGGACGCCATCGGCAGGTGGCCGATCTTGGTGAGGCCGTCGACGATCTGCGCGATCTCGCGCCCGAACTCGCGCTCCACGTCCTCGACCGAGAAGGCCGTGTCCTCCACCACGTCGTGGATCAGGCCGCTCGCGACCGTCACGGAGTCGAGCTGCAGGTCCGCCAGGACCTTGGCGACCTCCACGCAGTGCGTGACGTACGGGTCGCCGTTCCGCCGCGTCTGCCCGGCGTGCGCCTTCTCGCTGAACCGGTACGCGCGCGCGAGCAGCTCGGTGTCGAGACGCTCGTTGAGCGTCATCGCCGAGAGGTCCCACCCGGGGATGATGTCGGTGAGGACGGGCGCGGTCACAGGCGGTCGGGGCTCGGGCGCGGTGAAGCCCGCGCCCGTCGACGGTATATCGCCGGGCGGGCGCAGGGGGTCAAGCCATCGTCCTACCCCCGGGCGCGGAAGGGCGTTCCGGCCGGCTCAGAGCAGCCCGGCCTCGGCGAAGGAGAGAAAGCGCCCCCGGCCGATCACCACGTGGTCCTGGATCGGGATGTCGAGGAGGCGGCCCGCGGCCACCAGCTGGCTCGTGATCGCGCGGTCGTCCGGGCTCGGCGTCGGGTCGCCGGACGGGTGGTTGTGCACCAGCACCAGGCTCGCCGCCCGCTCGGCGATGGCCTCGCGGAACACCTCCCGCGGGTGCACGAGCGAGCTGTTCAGGATCCCACGGCTCACGAGCACGTCCCGCTCGAGCCGGTGCTGCGAGTCGAGGACCGCGACCCGGAACTCCTCGACGGTCAGTCCCTCCATGCGGGGACCGTAGAACCGCCAGACGTCGCGCGGGCCGCGCATCGGCTCTCCCTCCTCCGCCGACTCGGCCGATTGCCGGCGCCCGAGTTCGAGGGCGGCGTGCACCGCCAGCGCGCGCGCCTCGCCCAGCCCGGGGAGCCCGACGAGGGTCGCGATCGGCATCTGCGAGAGCCGGCGCAGCGAGCCGCCAGCGCGGTGGAGGACGTCCGTGGCGGTCTCCGTCGCGGTCTGGCCGGCGGTGGCGACGCCGAGCAGCAGGCCGAGGAGTTCGCTCGTGGTCAGCGCCTGAGCCCCCAAGGCACGCAGGCGCTCGCGAGGACGATCGGAGGGCGGCAGGTCGAGGACGGAGGACACGCGGGGACGATGGGCGGGCCACCGCGGCGCCGCGCCACCGTTTCGCTGCCGGGCGTGCCCTACCCCGGCAGCGTCATCCCCCGTGGCACTTCTTGAACTTCTTGCCGCTCCCGCAGGGGCACGGGTCGTTCCGGCCGACCCCCGTGAAGTCGAGGTCCCCCGCGTTCGTGGTCGAGCCCGAGAGGTCGCCGACCCCGCGACCGGCGCCCACCACGCGAGGGGCCGCGCGGTCGGGCTCGGGCGTCGCCCCCGGAGCAGGCGGAGCGGTCTCCGGGGCCACCGCCGAGCCCTCGGCGACGCCAAGGGCGTTGAACTTCTTCTTCGGCGGGGGGGGCGGCGGCGCGCCGCGGGAGCCCGGGGGCGCGTCGTCGAACACCAGCTGCACCTTGAGGAAGCGCTCCGTGAAGGTGTGCTGGATGTCGCGCATGAGGTCCTCGAACATCGAGAACGCCTCCTGCTTGTACTCGACGAGCGGGTCCTTCTGCCCCCAGGAGCGGTAGCCGATCGCGGCGCGCAGCTGGTCGAGGTCGTAGAGGTGGTCCTTCCACTTCTCGTCCAGGACGTTCAGCATGACGAGCGAGAGCAGGCGGCCGGCGAAATCGCCCAGGGTCGTGAACTTCCCGTGGAACGCCTTCAGCGCCTCGGCCGAGGCCTCGGCCTGCGCCTCCGGGATCGACGCCGGGCGCGTGCCCTCCGGCGTGAAGCCGGGCACCTGCACCAGGTAGTGCAGGAGCAGCTCCTGGCGGATCAGCTCGACGTCCCAGTCGAGCACGTCCTCGTAGCCAGCGAGCGCGGTGTCCACGCGCCGCGCGACGGCGGCGGCGACCATCTTCTCGGCCTCGCCCTTGAGCTCCTCCCCGCCCTCCAGCGCGAACGCGCGCAGGCTGTAGATCACCTCGCGCTGCTGGTTCATCACGTCGTCGTAGTCGAGCAGGCGCTTGCGCTGCTGGAAGTTCTGCAGCTCGACGCGCTTCTGGGCCTGTTCGATCGAGCGGGTGATGAGCGAGTGGGTGAGCACCTCGCCCTCCTGCGCGCCGAGCCCGTCCATCAGGCGGGCGATGCGGTCCGACCCGAAGAGCCGCATCAGGTCGTCCTCGAGGGAGAGGAAGAACTGCGAGGTGCCCGGGTCGCCCTGGCGGCCGGCACGTCCGCGCAGCTGGCGGTCGATGCGGCGCGACTCGTGCCGTTCGGACCCGATGATGTGGAGCCCGCCGGGCTCCATCACCTCGACCTCCTTGCCGTCGGCGTCCTTCACGGTCGACGGCTGTGATTCCTTCACGCCCGCGCCGAGCTTGATGTCGGTGCCGCGGCCGGCCATGTTGGTCGCGATCGTGATCGCGCCCTTCTGCCCCGCGTTCGCGACGATCTCCGCCTCGCGCTGGTGGTACTTGGCGTTCAGCACGTTGTGCGGGAGGCCGGCGCGCTGGAAGAGCCGCGCGATGGTCTCCGAGGCCTCGACGCTCGTGGTGCCGACGAGCACCGGGAAGCCGAGCTTGTGGAGGCGGCGCGTCTCCTCGACGATCCCGTTGTACTTCTCGCGCCGCGTCTTGTAGATCAGGTCCTGCCGGTCGTCGCGGATGATCGGCCGGTTGGTCGGGATCACGGAGACGTCGAGGCTGTAGATCGAGTGGAACTCGGTCTCCTCGGTCTCGGCCGTGCCCGTCATGCCGGCGAGCTTCTCGTAGAGGCGGAAGTAGTTCTGGATGGTGATCGTGGCGAGCGTCTGGGTCTCGCCCCGCACCGTCACCCCCTCCTTGGCCTCCACGGCCTGGTGGAGCCCCTCGCTCCAGCGCCGCCCCGGCATGGTGCGGCCGGTGAACTCGTCGACGATCAGCACCTGCCCGTCCTGCACGACGTAGTTCACGTCCTTCTCGTAGAGCGCGTGCGCCCGCAGCAACTGGTGCACGATGTTCAGCTTCTCGGACTTCACGGCGTACTCGACCTCGATCTTCCGGCGCGCCTCGAGCTTCGCCGCGGCGTCGAGATCCGGGTCCCGGTCGATCTGCCCGATGGCGGTCGAGATGTCGGGCATCACGAACGCCTCGGGATCCTTCGGCGAGAGGAACTCCACGCCCCGGTCCGTCAGGTGCACGGTGTGCCCCTTCTCGTCCAGCACGAAGAGGAGGTCCTCCTCGAGGTCGCGGAACTCCTGCTTGGACTGCGGGAGCTTGCGGTCCGCCAGGTGGCGGAGCTCCTGCTTCTGGACCAGCTGCTTGACGCCGGTCTCCTGCAGCACCTTCAGGAGACGCTTGTTCTTCGGGTTGCCGAGCCGCGCCTGGTAGAACGCGATCGCGGCCGCGTCCTCGTCCCCCGCGGCCATCGCCTTCTCGCCCCGCGCGACGAGGTCGTTCGCGCGCTCGGTCTGCGCCCGCGCGAGGCGCGCGACGGCGGCGTTGTGCTCCGCGTACTGCAGGTCCCCCTCGTTCCCCACCGGGCCCGAGATGATCAGCGGCGTCCGCGCCTCGTCCACGAGCACGGAGTCCACCTCGTCCACGATCGCGTAGATGTGGGGGCGCTGCACGCGCTGGTCGAGGGAGACGACCATGTTGTCGCGCAGGTAGTCGAAGCCGAACTCGTTGTTGGTGCCGTAGGTGATGTCGCACCCGTAGGCGGCGCGCCGCTCCGGGGTGCCCGGCTCCGTGTCATCGAGGCACCCGACCGTGAGGCCGAGCCAGGTGAAGAGGTGCCCCATCCACTGCGAGTCGCGCCGCGCGAGGTAGGAGTTGACCGTCACCAGGTGGGCGCCGCGCCCCGGCAGCGCGTTCAGGTAGAGCGGGAGCGTCGCGACCAGCGTCTTGCCCTCGCCCGTCGCCATCTCCGCGATGCGCCCCAGGTGCAGCTGGATGCCGCCCACGAGCTGCACGTCGTAGTGCACCATGTCCCACGTGATGTCGTGGCCCGTCACGGCGCACTGCGTCCCCACCAGCCGCCGCGCGGCCTCGCGCACCGTCGCGAACGCCTCCGGCAGCAGCTCGTCGAGGACGTCGCGGAGCAGGTCGCGGTACGCCTTCTCGAGTCCCCCCTGCCCGTCCGCACCCGTGAGCTCGTGGTCGAGCGCCTCGCGCGCCGCGGCGTCCTCGGCGTCGTGCTTCTGGGCCCGGACCTCGTCGATGCGCGACCGCAGCTCCGCGGTGCGCTCCTTGATCACCGCCCGGAACCGTTCGGTCTGGGCCTGGATCTCGGCATCCGAGCGGTCGCGCAGGCGCTCGCCGTGGACGTTGATCTCGTCCACGATCGGCTGCACCCGCCGCTGTTCGCGTTCGTGCCGCGTCCCGAACACCGCCCCGATCAACTTCTTCAGCATGCGTTTTTCACTCGTTAGGTGGTGCGATAGAGCCCGTGCCGCCCGATGTACTCGGCGATCGAGCCCGGGACGAATCCACGGATCGGGAGTCCCGCCCCGACCCGGGCGCGGATCTCCGTCGACGAGATGTCGATCCGCCGCGAGGCGAGCGACTCGACCTGGATGGAACCCGGGATCGCCGGCCCCGGCTCACCACGCGACACCACCACCAGCCGGGCCTCCGCCGCGATCGCGTGCGGCTCCCGCCATTGAGGCAGCGTCGCCGCGGCATCCTCGCCGAGCAGCAACACGAGCTCCGCCGACGGCCGCGCGGCGCGATAGGCCCGGACGGTGTCGATCGTGTAAGATAACCCGCCCCGCTCCACTTCGAGCGGGTCCACCGCGAGTCGCGGGTCCTCGGCCGCGAGCAGCCGGCACATCGCCACGCGGTGTTCGGCGGAGGTCACGGGTCGCCCCTGCTTCAGGGGCTGTCGGTAGGTCGGGATGAGCCGAACCGAGGTGAGGCCGAGTTCCTCGAAGGCGGTGTACGCCACGAACAGGTGTCCGAGGTGCGGCGGGTCGAAACTCCCACCCAGGAGGCCGATCTGCTCAGACACGCGCGGGGCTCAGCCCCCGGGACCCGTCGTGCGCGTGCTGTCGGGGGCGGGACGCACGCAGACCCGGCGCACGTCGGCGTCCGAGGGATAGGCCGCCCGCAGCGCGTCGCAGACCTCGTCGGCGTCCTCGACGTATCCGAGGACCGGGAGCCGGTAGACCTCGACGAGGTGCAGCATCGCCTGACGCGCCTTGTCGGTCTCCGGGTAGTTCTTGACCACGTCCTTGAAGTACAGGATCGCCGAGTCGTAGGCCTTCCGCCGCTGGTAGTGCCGGGCGGTCTGGAAGTCCTTGTCCGCGAACCACTCGTCGAGGCGCCGGAGCTCCGCGTTCGCCGAGTCGGCGAGCGGGGAGTTCGGGTACACGCCCACGAGCAGCCGGAACTGCGTCTCCGCGAGGTAGCCGTACTGCGGGTCGAGGCTGGGGCGGCGCCAGAGCGCCGCGTACGCCCGTCCGGCGTGCATCAGCGCGTCGTCGGCCAGGGAGTCGTCGGGCATCGTCTCGCTCAGCCGGATGAACGCCTGGGCCGCGAGGAGCCGCTCCCCCTTGTTCAACCGGGACTGGCCGAGGTACCAGTGCGCGCGCGGCAGCAGCGTGTCGCGCGCGGGCAGGTCGAGCGTCAGCCGCTCGAAGGCCTGGGCCGCGTCATCCCACTTGCCCTCGCGGTACTTCGCCATCCCGGCCTCGTAGAGCGAGACCGACGTGGAGAACTGCCGGACGTTGAAGGAGCGGAAGCATCCCTGGGCGCCGATGGCGAGGAGGCAGAGGACGAGGAACGGACGTCGCATCAGGTCGGTGGTTGCATGCGGGCGGACCCCTTGAGTCCGCGGAAATACTCGATGGTGCGGACGAGGCCGTCCCGCAGCTGGATGGTCGGCTCCCAGCCCAGGATCCTCCGCGCCCGCGTGATGTCGGGTCGCCGGACCTTGGGATCGTCCGTCGGGAGCGGGTGCGAGATGATAGGTGACGAGCTCCCCGTAAGTTCCACGACCAGCTCGGCGAGCAGCCGCACGGTGAACTCGTTCGGGTTCCCGATGTTCACCGGCATCGTCTCCGAGCTCCCGAAGAGCCGGTAGATGCCTTCCACCTCGTCCTCGACGTAGCAGAAGGAGCGCGTCTGGCTGCCGTCGCCATAGACCGTGAGCGGCGCGCCCTGCAGCGCCTGGACGATGAAGTTCGAGACGACACGGCCGTCCCCCGGGCGCATCCGGGGGCCGTAGGTGTTGAAGATGCGCACGATCCGCGTGTCCACCGACTGCGCCCGGTGATACGCCATCGTCATCGCCTCGGCGAAGCGCTTCGCCTCGTCGTAGCAGCCGCGGGGGCCGATCGGGTTCACGTTCCCCCAGTACGACTCCGCCTGCGGATGCTCCAGCGGGTCGCCGTACACCTCGGAGGTGGAGGCGAGGAGGAAGCGCGCGCCCTTCGCCAGGGCGATCCCGAGCGCGTTGTGCGTGCCGAGCGATCCGACCTTCAGGGTCTGGATCGGCATCTCGAGGTAGTCGACCGGGCTCGCGGGCGAGGCGAAGTGGAGCACGCCGTCGAGCGCCCCGGCCAGGTAGGTGAACTCCGAGATGTTGTGGCGGACGAAGCTGAAGCGCTCGTGACCGATCAGGTGCGCGATGTTGTCCGGGTGGCCCGTGAGGAAGTTGTCGAGCCCGACGACCGTGTGCCCCTCGCGCAGGAAGCGGTCGCAGAGGTGTGAGCCGAGGAACCCGGCGGCCCCGGTGATGAGGACCCTCACGCCGCGCCCCGACCGATGGAACGATAGGTGAAGCCGAGGCTCTCCATCTTGGCCGGGTCGTACAGGTTCCGGCCGTCGATGATCACCGGCTGCGTGAGCAGCGTGCGGAGCTTGGTGAAGTCCGGGAACCGGTACTCGTTCCAGTCGGTCACGATGCAGAGCGCGTCGGCGCCCCGGGCCGCGTCGTAGCTGCTCTTGGCGAACGTCACCGTGCTGCCGAGGCGGCGCTCCGCCTCGTGCGCGGCCGCCGGGTCGTGCGCGACGACGGTGGCGCCGGCCGCGAGCAGCTCCTCGATGAGCGTGAGCGACGGGGACTCGCGCATGTCGTCCGTGTTCGCCTTGAACGCGAGGCCCCAGACGGCGACGCGCGCGCCCTTCACCTTGGCGCCGAGGACCGCGCTGAGCTTCTCGAAGAGCCGGTGCTTCTGGCGATGGTTCGCGTCCTCGACGGCGCGCAGCACCTGCATCGGGGCCCCCCGCTCCTCGGAGGTCCGCAGCAGCGCCTGCACGTCCTTCGGGAAGCACGACCCGCCGTACCCGGGCCCCGGGAAGAGGAAGGCCGGACCGATGCGGCTGTCGCTGCCGATGCCCTTGCGCACGAGGTCCACGCTGGCTCCGACGCGTTCGCAGAGGTTCGCGATCTCGTTCATGAACGAGATCCGCGTGGCCAGCATCGCGTTCGCGGCGTACTTCGTCATCTCCGCGGACGGGATGTCCATGAAGATGATCGGCTTCCCGGTGCGGACGAACGGCGCGTAGAGCTCCGCCATCCGGGTGCGGGCGAAATCCGACTCCACGCCGATGACCACGCGGTCCGGCTTCATGAAGTCGTCGATCGCCGCCCCTTCCTTCAGGAACTCCGGGTTGGAGCACATGTGGAACGGATGCTTGGCGTTCGGCTCGATCGCCTTCGCCACGATCTGCGCGGTCCCGACCGGCACCGTCGACTTCGTCACGACCACGAGCTCGCGGCCGGCGTGCCGGCCGATGAGCTCGGCCACGGCGCGCACGTGCTTCAGGTCCGCGGAGCCGTCCTCGTCCGGCGGGGTCCCGACGGCGATGAACACGACCTCGGCCTCGCGGATCGCCGCCGGGACGTCGGTGGTGAAGGAGAGGCGACCGGCCCCCTGGTTCCGCTCCACGTACTCCTCGAGCCCCGGCTCGTAGATCGGGAGGATGTTCTGCTTCAGCCCCTCGATCTTGGCGGCATCCACGTCCGCGCAGGTGACATCGTTGCCGGTCTCGGCGAGGCAGGCGCCGACGACCAGTCCCACGTATCCCGACCCGATGACGGCGATCTTCACGACTGCGGCTCCTGGAGGGTCGCGCCGATCGGGCGCGACGAGGTGAGCGAGACGATCCGGGCCCGCGACGCGCGGAGCTTGCCGGTGACGTTCCGCGCATCGATCACGAGCGCGGCCCGATCCACCACGTTCTGGTAGTCGACGGCCTTGTGATCCGTGATCACGACGACGGCGTCCACCGCGGCGAGTCGATCGTCGGTCAGCGCGACACCGTGCATCTCATGTCCGTCCTCCCGGAACGACGGGATGTGCGGGTCGTGGTAGGCCACCTCGGCGCCCCGCTCCTGGAGCAGGCGGATCACGTCGAGCGCCGGGCTCTCCCGCATGTCGTCGATGTCCCGCTTGTAGGCGACGCCCAGCACGAGGACCTTGCTGCCGTTCACGGACTTGCGGTCGTCGTTCAGCGCCCAGGCGACCTTCTCGACGACGAAGTCGGGCATCGCCGAGTTCACCTCGCTCGCGAGGTCGATGAACCGGGTCTTGTAGTTGAGGGAGCGCATCTTCCACGCGAGGTAGTGCGGGTCGAGCGGGATGCAGTGTCCCCCGATGCCGGGCCCCGGCGTGAACTTCATGAAGCCGAACGGCTTCGTGGCCGCGGCGTCGATGACCTCCCAGACGTCCACGCCGAGCCGGTCGCAGACGATCGCCATCTCGTTCACGAGCCCGATGTTCACCGAGCGGAAGGTGTTCTCGAGCAGCTTCACGAGCTCGGCGGCCTCCGGGGACGACACGGGCACGACCGTGTCCACCGTCGAGGCGTAGAACGCGACCGCGACCGTGTTGCAGGCGGGAGTGATCCCGCCCACGACCTTGGGGGTGTTCTTCGTGTGGTACACGGGGTTGCCCGGATCCACGCGCTCGGGGCTGAACGCCAGGAAGACCGTCTCGCCGACGACCAGGCCCTCGGCCTCCAGCCGCGGCTGGAGGAGTTCACGCGTGGTGCCCGGATACGTGGTGCTCTCGAGCACGATCAGCATCCCGGGATGCGCCTGCCGCGCCACCGTCTCCGACGCCGAGAGCACGTACGACATGTCCGGGTCGCGGGTCTTCGCGAGCGGCGTGGGGACCGCGATCGAGACCGTGTCGGCCTCCCGGAGGGCGGTCTCGTCGGTGGTGGCGACGAAGCGGCCGCTCTTCACGTGCTTGGCGACCTGGCTCGCGGGCACGTCCTGGATGTGCGACTCGCCGCGCGTGAGGAGGCCGCAGACGCGTTCGCTCACGTCATAGCCGACCACGCGGAACCCGGCCTCGCAGAGCTCCATCGCGAGGGGCAGGCCGACATAGCCGAGGCCGATCACCGCGCTCACGGCCTTGCGCGATTCGATCTTCTCGAGGAGGGACGCGTGCATCGGTAGGGAACGGGTCTGGGAGACGGTCACTTCCCGAAGAAGCCGCGGACGGCGGCGACCACGGTGTCGCGCTGGGCGCTCGTGAGCTCGGGAAACACCGGGAGCGACAGGACCTCCCGCGACGCGCGCTCCGACTCCGGGCAGGCGCCCTCCTTGTAGCCGAGGTACGCGAAGCAGGGCTGCAGGTGGAGCGGGAGCGGGTAGTACACCGAGTGCCCGATCCCCTTCGCGTTCAGGTGCTCGCGCAGCGCATCACGCCGCGGGACGCGGATGGTGTACTGGTTGTAGATGCTCTCGTTGGCCGGGTCGATGAACGGCGTGCCCACGTCCGCGAGGTCGGCGAAGGCCGCCGTGTAGAACTCCGCATTGCGACGGCGCGCGGCACTCCACGCGGCCAGGTGGGGCAGCTTGGCGGACAGCACCACCGCCTGCAGGGCGTCGAGGCGCGAGTTGAAGCCCACCTCCTCGTGCAGGTACGTCTGCACCGAGCCGTGCGTGCGGAGGCGCATCAGCCGGTCGCGGATCGCCTGGTCCTGCGTCACCATCATCCCGCCATCGCCGTACCCGCCCAGGTTCTTCGACGGGAAGAACGAGAAGGTGCCGATCGTCGCGGCCTCGCCCGCCATCCGCCAGGTGCCGTCGATCCGGCGCCGCGCCCCGATGCTCTGCGCGGCGTCCTCGATGATCGGCATCGTGGGCAAGAGGCGGCGGATCTCCTCGATCGGCGCCATCTGCCCGAAGAGGTCCACCGGGATCACGGCCTTCGTGCGGCTCGTGACGGCCGCCGCCGCGAGGTCCGGCCGGATGTTGAAGGTCTTGGGATCGATGTCCACGAAGACCGGCTTCGCCCCCACGTTGTGGATCGTGCCCGCGGTCGCGAAGAAGGTGAAGGGGCTTGTGACGACCTCGTCCCCCGCCCCGATGTCGAGCGCGCGCATCGCGAGGAGGATCGCGTCGGTGCCGTTCGCGCACCCGATGGCGTACTTGGTCCGCGACAGCGCCGCGACCTCCGCCTCGAGGGTCGTGACCGCGGCGCCCAGGATGAACACCTGATCGTCGATCACCTGCATGACGCGACCGACCACCTCGTCGCGGATGGTGGCGTGCTGGGCCTTCAAGTCGAGCAGTGGAACGGACATAGGGGTCATGGGAAGGGCTGGATCGTCAGGACGAGCGGCACTTGGCGCACAGCCAAGAAAGCTCACGGGACGGAAGGGCGGAGTCAATGAACCGCCCGTCGCGCGGTACGACCCGCGTCACGTCCGCAGCGGGAGGGGGACCTCGCGTCCCGTCTTGGCCGACTCGTAGATGCCGAGGATCAGTTCGAGGGACTTCCGGCCGCCACGGCCGTCGGTGTCGGGAGCCGCCTCGCCGCGGAGCACCTGGAGCACGTTCCGGTAGTACGGCTCGTGGCCATGGCCGTAGACCGAGGGCGGGTTGGTGTTCGCCGCCTCCACCAGCTTGTCGTCATCGTCATAGTCGGCGAACTGCCAGTGCTCGATGCGGTTGACGGCGGTCCCGCCGATCTTGACGGTCCCCTTCTCGCCGAGGATGGTGAGCGAACCCTCATAGTTCTTGGGGAAGGTCAGCATCGTGACCTCGATCACGCCGATCGCCCCGTTCCGGAACTTGAGCAGCGCCGCTCCGCTGTCCTCGGCCTCGATGCGCCGTGCCATGGTCGCCGTCTTGGCCATGACGCCCTCGACGGGCCCGACCAGCCAGTGGATGAGGTCGACGTAGTGGGACGCCTGGTTCATGAAGGCGCCGCCGTCGAACTCCCACGTGCCGCGCCACGCCGCCTGGTCGTAGTACTCCTGCGGACGCGCCCAGCGCACCGTCGCGTTCGCCATGTAGATGCGGCCGAAGCGCCCCTTGTCGACCGCACGCTTGAGCAGCTGCACCGTGGTGTTCAGCCGGTTCTGCTTCACGACGAAGAGGTGGACGCCGGCGTCATCGCACGCCTTCACGAGGTCGTCCGCCGCCGCGAGCGTGATCGCCATCGGCTTCTCGCTGATGACGTGCCTGCCCGCGCGCGCCGCGAGGACGCCGTGCTGCGGGTGCAGGCCGGACGGCGTCGCGATCGTGACGACGTCGCACTCCACCTCCCGCAGCATCCGCTCGTAGTTGGTGAACGCGGGGACCCCCGTCCGCTCGCCCGCCGCCCGGGCGCGCTCCTCGGAGGTGTCGCAGACGGCCACGAGGTCGAGGCCGTCCACGCGAGAGATCGCGTCGAAGTGGTTGCTGCTGATCCGCCCACAGCCCACGAGGGCGACACGGAAGGTTCGTTTGGTCATCGGTGTCCCTGCACGGTCGGTGTCAGTCGGTCGTCCGCCGCCAGATATGCGGCGGCGCACTCGGCACAGCGGTACTCGGGCCCCGGCCCCGTGAGCAGCACCCCGCACGCGCAGGCCCACCCCGTGCGGCGCGCCGGCACGCCGACCATCAGCGCGTAGGCCGGGACGTCCTTCGTCACCACGGCCCCCGCCCCGACCAGGCAGTACTCCCCCAGCGTGACCCCGCACACGATGGTCGCGTTCGCCCCGATGCTAGCCCCGCGGCGCACGAGCGTCCGGCGGTACTCGTCCTTGCGGCTCACGTGGCTGCGCGGATTCACGACGTTCGTGAACACCATCGACGGCCCGCAGAAGACGTCGTCCTCGATCTCCACCCCTTCGTAGATCGAGACGTTGTTCTGGACCTTCACGTTGTCGCCGAGGCGGGTGCCGTTCATCACGACCACGTTCTGCCCGAGCGAGCAGCGCTCCCCGATCACGGCGCCCGGCATCACGTGGCAGAAGTGCCAGATCCGGGTGCCGGCCCCGACCACCGCGCCCTCATCGACGTAGGCGGACGCGTGGATCATCGGCGCGCTCACGCGATCGACTCCTGCCACTCCTGCACCGTCCGCACGGCGGGCCGGCGCTCGCGCAGCGAGAAGATGGCGTCGCAGGCCGCGCTCGCACCCGAGAGCGTGGTGGTGTATGGCACCCGGTTCGAGATCGCCGCCGCGCGCATCACGTAGTCGTCATGCTGCGAGCTCTTGCCCAGCGGCGTGTTGATCAGCAGCTGCACGTCGCCGTTGACCATCAGGTCGATCGCGTTGGGACGCCCCTCGCTCACCTTGAACGCGTGCGCCGACGGCACGCCGCGCTCCTTGAGGTAGCGGCCGGTCCCCGCCGTCGTGACGAGGCCGAAGCCCATCTCGTGGAACCGGCGCGCCACCGCCACGATCCCGGCGCGGTCCGACCGGTTCACCGTGATCATCACGGTGCCGGTGGTCGGCAGCCCGTTCCCCGCCGCGAGCTGCGCCTTGCCGAACGCGTCGCCGAACGTGTCGCTGATCCCCATCACCTCGCCGGTGGACCGCATCTCCGGGCCGAGGATGGGGTCGAACTCCCGGAACTTGGTGAACGGGAACACCGCCTCCTTCACCGCGACGAACGGCGCCACGATCTCCTCCGTGTAGCCGAGGTCCTCGAGGGTCTCGCCGAGCATCACCCGCGCGGCGTACGAGGCCAGCGGCCGCCCGATGGCCTTCGAGACGAACGGCACGGTGCGCGACGCCCGCGGGTTCACCTCGATGACGTAGACCACGCCATCCTTCACGGCGTACTGCACGTTGATCAGTCCCACCACGCCGAGCGCCTTGGCGAACGCCACGGTGTGGGCGCGCATCACGTCCTGGTGCTCCTTCGCGATCCGGTACGGCGGGAGCACGCACGCCGAGTCGCCCGAGTGGATGCCGGCATCCTCGATGTGCTGCATCACGCCGCCGATCACCACGTTCGTCCCGTCCGAGAGCGCGTCCACGTCGGCCTCGAACGCATCCTCGAGGAACGCGTCCACCAGCACCGGGCGCTCCTCCGAGACGCGCACCGCGCGCACGAAGTAGTCCCGGAGCGAGGCCTCGTCATACACGATCTCCATCGCGCGGCCACCGAGCACGTAGCTCGGCCGGACGAGGACCGGGTACCCGATCCGCGCCGCGATCGCGACGGCCGCATCGACGCTCGTCGCCGTGCCGTTCGGCGGCTGGGTCACGCCCAGCTCGCGCGCGAGCTTCTCGAACCGCTCGCGGTCCTCCGCGATGTCGATCGCCTCGGGCGAGGTCCCGAGGATCGGCACGCCCGCCGCCTCGAGTGGCTTCACGAGCTTGAGCGGCGTCTGCCCCCCGAGCTGCACGATCACGCCCACCGGCTGCTCCCGCTGCACGATCTCGAGCACGTGCTCGAACGTCAGCGGCTCGAAGTAGAGCTTGTCCGAGGTGTCGAAGTCCGTGGAGACGGTCTCCGGATTCGAGTTCACCATGATCGTCTCGTACCCCGCCTCGCGGAGCGCGAGCGCCGCCCGCACGCAGCAGTAGTCGAACTCGACCCCCTGCCCGATCCGGTTCGGCCCGCTCCCGAGGATGATGACGGACTTCCGCCCCGAGCGCGGCGCCTCCGACTCCTCGTCGTACGTCGAGTAGAGGTAGGGCGTGTTCGAGGGGAACTCGCCGGCGCAGGTGTCCACCATCTTGTACGACGGCCGGATCCCCATCCCCCAGCGCCGCTCCCGCACCGCGACCTCCGCCTCGCCCCGGAGGCGCGCCAGCTGGAGGTCCGCGAAGCCCATCTGCTTCATCCGGCGGAGTGCCGCCGCGTCCACCGAGGGCAGCGCCGCGTAGGCGCGCTCGGCGTGCACCAGCTCTTCGAACTGCTGCAGGAACCACGGGTCGATGCGGGTGCGTCGGTTCAGCTCATCCACGGACATCCCCAGCCGAAGCGCCCGCTTGACCTGGAAGACGCGCTCCGGCACCGGCATCGCGAGGGCCGTCTCCACCGCGGCGAGCGAATCGTCCGCCACGCGGTCGTCCACCGGGCGCTCCGCGACCTCCCACCCGATCCGGTCGGCCTCGAGCGCGCGCAGCCCCTTCTGGAACGCCTCCTTGAACGTCCGGCCGATCGCCATCGACTCGCCCACCGACTTCATCTGCGTCGTCAGCACCGGGTTCGCCCCGGGGAACTTCTCGAACGCGAATCGCGGCACCTTCACCACCACGTAGTCGAGCACGGGCTCGAAGCTCGCTGGGGTCGTCTTCGTGATGTCGTTCGGGATCTCGTCCAGCCGGTACCCCACGGCCAGTTTGGTCCCGATCCGCGCGATGGCGAACCCCGTCGCCTTGGACGCGAGCGCCGAGGACCGGGAGACGCGCGGGTTCATCTCGATGACGATCATCTCGCCGTCCTCGGGATTCACCGCGAACTGGATGTTGCACCCGCCGGCGGCCACGCCGACCTCGCGGATCACCTTGATCGCCGCGTCGCGCATGACCTGGTACTCGCGGTCGCTCAGCGTCATGGCGGGGGCGACCGTGATCGAATCCCCCGTGTGCACGCCCATCGGGTCGATGTTCTCGATCGAGCAGATGATCACCACGTTGTCCGCCGAGTCGCGCATGACCTCGAGCTCGTACTCCTTCCAGCCGATCAGGGAGCGCTCGATCAGCACCTGCGAGATCGGGGACTCGTCGAGCCCGCGGCGCACGATCGACTCGTACTCCTCGCGGTTGTACGCGATGCCCCCGCCGGAGCCGCCGAGCGTGAACGCCGGCCGGATGATGGCCGGGAACCCCGTCCACTCGGCCACCGCGAGCGCCTCGTCCCAGGTGGTGGCGATCTTCCCCTGCGGGCACTTGAGCCCGATCCGCTCCATCGCCTCGCCGAACAGCTTGCGGTCCTCCGCCAGGTCGATCGCGTGGGCGTTCGCGCCGATCAGCTCCACGCCGTGCTTCTCGAGCACGCCACTCTTGTGGAGCGCCATCGCCACGTTGAGCGCCGTCTGGCCGCCCATCGTCGGGAGGAGCGCATCCGGCTTCTCGCGCTCGATGATCAGCTCGACGTAGTCGGGCGTCACCGGTTCGATGTAGGTGCGGTCCGCGACCTCCGGGTCGGTCATGATCGTCGCGGGGTTCGAGTTCACGAGGATCACCTCGTACCCCTCCTCCCGCAGCGCCTTGGCCGCCTGGGTCCCGGAGTAGTCGAACTCGGCGCCCTGCCCGATGACGATGGGGCCGGAACCGATGAGCAGGATGCGATGGAGGTCGTTACGCCGCGGCATGCAGGAGGTCGTCGATGATGTCGTGGAGCGACCGGGACGGGACCCAGCCGGTGTCGGTGCGCAGCTTCGAGTTGTCGCCCACCAGATGCGGCACGTCGACCGCGCGCTGGAGCGCCGGGTCCGGCACCAGCGGACTGGTGACGCCGGCCCGGGCGAGCACCTCGGTCGCGAGCGCGCCGACCGTCGTGCCCGCGCCGCTGCAGACGTTGTAGACCTGCCCTGCGCGACCCGTCGCGACGAGTGCAATATACGCGCCGGCCACGTCCTCGACGTGCAGGAAGTCGCGCACGGTCGCGGTGTTCCCGATGGTGACCGGCGCACCCGGCGCGCGGCGGGCCGCGAGGGCCCGGCCCACGAGCGCCGGGAGGAGGAACCGGTCCGACTGCCCCGGTCCCGAGTGGTTGAACGAGCGCGTGGCGATCACGCGGAGGCCGTCCGCGCGCGCCGCGGCGAGCGCGAAGTGCTCCTGCGCCATCTTGGTCGCGGCGTAGAAGGTGCGCGGCCGGCACTCGTGCGCCTCCGTGAGCGGCATCTCCGCCACCTCGTGGCGGCCGTACTGCTCCGCGCTGCCGACGACGAGGAGGACGGGGTCGAGCGTCCCGGCCGCGCGCATGAGCCGCATCGCCTCGACCAGCCGTACGGTCGCGCCCACGTTCGTGTCGAGCGCGCGCATCGGGTCGTCCCCGGCCGCCGGCACGAAGGCCACGGCCGCCAGATGGAAGACCGCGTCCGGCCGGTCGCGCTCGAGGAGCCCGTGCAGCGAGCGCCGGTCGACCCCGGGACGGATGTCCATGGCACGCCAGGTGATCGCCTCGACCTCCTCGCTCGAGAGCGTCCCGGGCTGCGGCGTGCGATCGATCGTCGTCGCGGTGACCTGCCAGCCGGAACGCACCAGCGCCCGACAGAGCCATTGGCCGACGAAGCCGCTGCCACCGGTGACGAGCGCCCGGGCCATCTCAGGCGGGCGTCTGGACGACGTGCCGGTGCCGCTCGAGGTCCGCGTCCACCATCATCCGCACCAGCGAGCGGAATCGCACCGTCGGCTCCCACCCGAGTTCGCGGCGGATCTTCGACGGGTCCGCCACGAGGAGTTCCACCTCGGCGGGGCGCTCGAATTTCGGATCCGTGCGCACGAACGCCTTCCAGTCGAGGTCGAGGTAGCTGAACGCCTCCTCGCAGAGCTGCCGCACGGTCCAGGTCTCTCCGGTGCCGACGACGTAATCCGTGGGCTGCTCGGGCTGCAGCATCCGCCACATCGCGTCCACGTAGTCCCCGGCGTACCCCCAGTCGCGCCGCGCATCGAGGTTGCCGAGGCGCAGCTCGCTCGCCTGCCCGAGCTTGATCCGCGCCGCGGCGTCCGTGACCTTGCGCGTCACGAACTCCAGGCCGCGGCGCGGCGATTCGTGGTTGAACAGGATCCCGCTCACCGCGTACAGCCCGAACGACTCGCGGTAGTTCACGGTGATCCAGTGCCCGTACACCTTGGCCACGCCGTACGGCGAACGCGGATAGAACGGGGTCGCCTCCTTCTGCGGCGTCTCCTGCACCATCCCGAACATCTCGGACGACGACGCCTGGTAGAAGCGCGCCTCCGGCACCACGCGACGGGTGGCCTCGAGCATGCGCGTGACGCCGAGTCCCGTGAACTCGCCGGTGAGCACCGGCTGCGTCCAGGAGGTCGCGACGAACGACTGGGCGGCCAGGTTGTAGATCTCGTGCGGCTGGACCTCGGCGAGCGCGTCGACGATCGACGTCTGGTCGAGGAGGTCGGCCGAGACGAGCTCGATCCGGTCCACGAGGTGCGCGATGCGCTCGTACGGCGTGGTCGACGAGCGCCGGACCACGCCCACCACGCGATATCCCTTCTCGAGCAGCAGCTCGGCGAGGTACGAGCCGTCCTGCCCCGTGATCCCCGTGATGAGCGCCGTGCGGCCCTTCCTCACACCTCCCACCTCACACCCCCTGCTGGCCGTTGAAGAAACGGGGGGAGCGCAGAACGCTCCCCCCGCCGGTCCTGCTCCCGGAGCGCGCGCACGTCAGACGGCGGCGCCGGCTCCGCGCGGGGCACGCTGGATCTTGCCGGCGTTCAGGCAGCGCGTGCACACCTTCACCTTCGTGATCGTGCCGTCGAGGACGATGCGGGCGACCTGGAGGTTGGGCTTCCAGGTGCGGCGCGTCGAGTTGTTCGCGTGCGACCGGTTGTTGCCGTGGGCGACGCCCTTGTCGCAGACGAAGCAGCGGTTGCGCTGGATGGCCATCGGTCAGCCCTCCACGAGTTCGATGCGCGCCATGTCGGCCCCGTCACCCTTGCGGTGACCGGTCTTCAGGATGCGCGTGTAGCCGCCGGTGCGCTTGGCGTACTTCGGCCCGATCTCCTGGAAGAGCTTGTCGGCGGCGGCGCGCTTCTGCACGTGCTTGCCGGCGAGGCGGCGCGCGTGGAGCGTGCCCTCACGGCCCTTGGTGATCAGCTTCTCGACGAAGGGCCGGAGCTCCTTCGCCTTGGCCTCGGTCGTCTCGATCGCGCCCTGCTCGATGAGCGAGGTCGCGAGGTTGCGCAGCAGCGCGAGCCGCTGTTCGGAGGTGCGGCGGAGACTCCGTCCCGCCTTGCGATGACGCATGGGTCCTACTCCTCTTCGTCGTCGGGCGCGTTCGCGGCGGCGCGGCTCGGCGGCGTGCCCCAATCGGCCACGCGCACCCCGTCCGTCGACTCCTCGAACTTCATCCCGAAATTGAGTCCTTCCTTCTCGAGGAGGTCGGCGATCTCCTGGAGGGACTTCTTGCCGAAATTCTTGACCTGCAGGATCTGCGTCTCCGACTGCCGCACCAGGTCCCCGAGCGAGCGGACGCTCGAGTTCTTGAGCGAGTTGACCGAGCGGACCGACAGGCTCAGGTCGTCGATCGGGGTCCGGAGCAGCTCGGCCAGCTTGGCCGCCTCGGAGCTCCCCTCCACGCCCGGCACCGCGACCGCCGCGGCGAGGTGCGTGCCGAAGCTCGCGAAGTACTGGAAGTGCGTCTGCGCCAGGGCGGCGGCGTAGCTCACCGCCTCCTCGGGCGTCACCGTGCCGTTCGTCTCCACGGAGAGCGAGAGCCGGTCGTAGTCGGTGCGCTGGCCGACGCGGGTCTCCGAGACGGAGAAGTTCACGCGGCGGACCGGCGAGTAGATCGAGTCGATGCGGACGAGGTCGACCGGGAGCGACCGGTCGTGCGTGTGCTGGTCGGCCTCCATGTAGCCCCGCCCCTTGTTCACGTAGAGCTCGACCGAGAGGTCGCGCTCGTCCTGGATCGTGAAGAGGTGGTGCGCGGGGTTCACGATGGTCACGCCGCTCGGGCACTCGAGCTGGCCCGCCGTCACCGCGCCGGCCTTCTTGACCTTGAGGCGCAGGATCGCGTCCTCGACATCCTCGTCGAGCGCGAGAACCAGCGTCTTGAGGTTCCCGATGATCTGGTGGACGTCCTCGACGACGCCGACGATGGTCTGGTGCTCATGGAGCACGCCGTCGATGCGGAAGCCCCACACCGCGGACCCGCGGAGCGAGGAGAGCAGCATGCGGCGCATGCTGTTGCCGAGCGTGTGGCCGAAGCCGCGCTCGAGGGGCTGGAGCCGGAACTCCGCGACGTTCGCCTGGTCCTCGCGCTTCGTCATCTCGACGAGCTGCGGCCGGACCAGCCCGCGGAGATCGATCGTGTTCGACATCGGTGTGTTCCTTAGGAGAAGTGTGTCACGATGGCGATGACGCGCCACCGACGCCGTACCCCGCCCCTGACGCGCGGTACGCTCGTTCGGTTGTCAGGGAACCGTTTGAACTGCGGAGGGGAGATGGGAGAGGTGAGAGGTGAGGGCACTACGCCCGCGACGCTCACATCCGCCCGACACCGTCCCGCTCCGCCGAGGTGGAAGGGAGAGATGTCGTGACCTCACATCTCCCATCTCCCATCTCACATCTGCCCTACTTGGAGTAGAGCTCCACCACGAGCTGCTCCTGCGCCGCGATCGGGATGCTCTGCCGCTGCGGCCGCTCGAGCATCCGGCCCGAGAACGTCTCCTTGTCCACGGCCAGCCAGCTCGGGGTCGCGCCGCGCGCCGCCACCTCCAGCGCCTCCTTCACGATCACGAGCTCACGCGACTTCTCGCGCATCCGGATCTCCTGGCCAGGCTGCACCACGAAGCTCGGGATGTCCACGTTCTTGCCGTTCACCTCGACATGCCGGTGGCGGATCAGCTGGCGCGCGGCCTTGCGGCTCGCGGCGAAGCCCATCCGGTACACCATGTTGTCGAGCCGGCTCTCGAGCGCGGCGAGGAGGTTGTGGCCGGTGACGCCCGGGAGGGTGGAGACCCGCTCGAACGTGTTCCGGAACTGCTTCTCGCTGAGCCCGTAGATGCGCTTGATCTTCTGCTTCTCACGGAGCTGCTTCGCGTACTCGCTCACCTTGCGGCGACGGGCCGTGGTCTGGCCGTGCGCACCGGGCGCGTAGGGGCGGCGTTCCACCGGGCACTTCTCGGTGAAGCACTTGGTGCCCTTCAGGAAGAGCTTCGTACCTTCACGCCGGCACTGCCGGCAGCTGGGACCTGTGTAACGCATGGCTTAGACCCTCCGGCGCTTGGGCGGCCGGCAGCCGTTGTGCGGGATCGGGGTGACGTCCTTGATGGACTTGACGGTCAGGCCCGCGGCGGCGAGCGCCTGGATGGCCGACTCGCGGCCCGAACCCGGGCCCTGGACCTTCACATGCACGCGGCGCACGCCGGCCGTCATGGCCTCGCGGGCGCACTGCTCGGCCGCGACCGTCGCGGCGAAGGGCGTGGACTTCTTGGACCCCTTGAACCCCGCCTTGCCCGCCGAGCCCCACGACACGGCGTTGCCGTGCGCGTCGGTGATCGTGATGAGCGTGTTGTTGAAAGTCGCGTTCACGTGGGCCACGCCCTCGGCGTCCACGACCTTCTTCGTCTTCTTCCCGAGCGCCATTACTTGGTCACCTTCTTCTTGCCCGCGATCGCGCGGCGGGGGCCCTTCTTGGTGCGGGCATTCGTGTGGGTCCGCTGGCCGCGCACCGGCAGGTTGCGCCGGTGACGGATCCCGCGGTAGGAACCGATGTCCATGAGACGCTTGACGTTCATCGCGATCTCGGTGCGCAGGGCGCCCTCGACGCGATAGAGCTTCTCGATCTCCTGGCGGAGCTTGTTGACGTCCGTGTCCGTGAGGTCGCGGATGCGCTGGTCGGGGTTCACCCCGGTGGCCTCGAGGATGCGGCGCGAGAGCACGCGTCCGATGCCGTAGATGTAGGTGAGGCCGATCTCGACCTTCTTGTCGCGCGGAAGGTCAACGCCTGAAATACGTGCCATGGTCGGTTAACCCTGCCGCTGCTTGTGCTTGGGATTGCGCTTGCAGATGATCCGCGTCACACCGGCCCGCTTCACGACCTTGCAGTGCTCACAAATCGGCTTCACGCTGCTGCGAACTTTCACGGGGACTCCAAGAGGACTCGGACAGGAACGACTTACAAGCGAAAAAAGGCCCATTTCTTGGGCAGACACGTAGGATAACCGGAGGTGACCCTTGACACAAGTGGGGCGACTGACGTGTACCGAAGTGCTGGAAGCGCCCCTCACACAGGGAGGCAGGCCCCTCCGGGACCGGTCAGCGCGCCAGCGAGGCCACCAGGTCGGCCATGACCCGCGCGGGGTCCTCCGCTGCGGTCACGGCCCGCCCGAGCACCAGGTAGGCGGCGCCCGCGGCGGCGGCGCGCTCGGGGGTCACCACCCGCGCCTGGTCGTGCGCCGTCCCGCCGGCGAGTCGCAGACCCGGCACGAGCGGCGCGAGCGTCGGGAAGGTGGTCCGCACGGCGGTCACCTCATGCCCCGAGCAGACGATGCCGTGCGCTCCCCCGGCGTGGGCGACGCCCGCCAGGCGGAGCACCTCGGCCCCCAGCTCCTCCACCTCGCGCCCGAGCGCCAGGCCGAGGGCGGCCCGGTCGAAGCTCGTGAGGACCGTCACCACGAGGATCCGCGTGCCCTCCCCCGCTCCCTCGACGGCGGCCTGCACCATCGGCGCGCCCCCGTAACCGTGCACGGTGAGGAGCTCCACCCCCATCGCGCGCGCGCTCGCCGCGGCACCGCGTACCGTGTTCGGGATGTCGTGGAGCTTGAGGTCGAGGAACACCCGCCGCCCGTTCGCGTGCATCCAGTCCACCACGCGTGGCCCCTCGGCCGTGAAGAGCTCCAGCCCGATCTTCACGAAGTCCGCCGCCGGACCCACGCGAGCGAGCAGTTCCTGCGCGGCCGCGAGCGAGGGAACGTCCAGCGCGAGGATCGGCTGGGCCTTCAGCGCGGCCATTCGAGCGTCCCCACGAGGTCGGCCAGGCGCGCCACGCCGTTGGCCTCGCACCAGGTCGCCAGCTCCCGCGCGAGCCGGGCCGGGAGCTTCGGATCGACGAGGGCGGCCGTCCCGACGCCGACCGCCGATGCACCCGCGATCATGTACTGCAGCACGTCCGTCGCGTGCTGCACGCCGCCGACGCCGAGGATCGGGACCGAGACGGCCTGCCGCACCTTCCAGGTCGCGAGGACCCCGACCGCGAGCAGTCCCGGACCACTCACGCCACCCGACCCGAAGCCGAGCACCGGCCGACGGCGGGCGACGTCCACGACGAGCCCCGGGATGGTGTTGATGACGGAGATCCCGTCGGCCCCCGCGTCCACGGCCGTGCGCGCGGCATCCGCCAGCTGCGGCAGGGTCGGCGAGAGCTTCACGAAGAGCGGCCGGCGCGTCGCGGCCCGGGCTCCCTGGACCACCGCCGTCAGGGCGTCCCGGTCGGCGCCGAACTCGAGCCCTCCCTGCCGCACGTTCGGGCAGCTCACGTTCAGCTCATACGCCTGGAATCCCGTCGCGCCGTCGAGCCGGGCGACCACCGCGCCGAACTCCGCGGCCTCCCGCCCGACCACGTTGACCAGCACGCGAGGCGCCCGCACGTGGGCGGCGAGCCACGGGAGGTCCTCGGCGAGCACGGCGTCGACGCCGGGGTTCGCGAGCCCCACCGCATTGATCATCCCGCCGTCGAAGTCGGTCACGCGGGGCGCGGCGGCCCCCGAGCGCGGCTCGAGGCTCACCGCCTTGGTGACGAGGCCGCCGAGCCGCTCGAGGTCCATCACGTCCGCGAGTTCGCGGCCGTAGGCCGCGGTCCCCGCGGCGAGGACGATCGGATTCTGGAACGTGAGTGGGCCCGCCGCGACCTCGAGGGTCGGCGGCGTCATCGCTGGGACGTCCGCGTGCGCCGCTCGAAGTGCTGGAGATACTCCAGCGTGGCCTCGGCGAGGGCGCGCGCGGTGTCCTGCTGTCCCTTGGCGCTGGCCATCCAGGCGGTCTCCTCGCGGTTCGAACCGAAGCCGATCTCGATGAGCACCGCCGGCATGTGCGCCGTGGCGAGCACCGCGAACCCGGCCTGCTTGACGCCGCGGTTCGGCCCCGGATGCGTGCCGGCGAGCCCCTGCTGGATGGTCGCGGCCAGGTCGCTCGACTCCCGCAGGTGCTCGTTCTGCGCCATGTCGGCGATGATGAACGACAGCGGGTCGCCCCTCTGGGCGTCGACGCTCGAGTTCTCGAACCGCACGACGTCATTCTCCATCGCGGCGACCCGCGCCTCGTCCTCCGTCCGTGCGGTGGAGAGGAAGTACGTCTCGAACCCCCGCACGCTGCTGCCGTTGCGCCAGGCCGGGTTCGCCGCGTTCGTGTGGATCGAGATGAACAGGTCACCGCGGTTCGCGTTCGCGATCCTCCCGCGGTCGTCGCGGGCGATGAGGGTATCGGTCCGACGCGTCATGAAGACGTCGATCCCGCGCAGCTTGAGCTCCTTCTCGAACTGCTTCGCGAACGCGAGCGTGAGCTCCGCCTCGCGCACGCGGCGGCCGTTCACGATGGAGCCCGGGTTCCCGGGGTCCACCCCGCCGTGCCCGGCGTCGACGACCACGGTGAACCGACGGCTGAGTCCGGACGCGGGCCGTCGCGCCGCCGGCGGCGTTGACTCCGCGGCCGTGCGCACCGTGGCCGGCGGCGCCTCGGGCGTCCTCGCGACGGTCGCCGCCGCGGTGACGGCCGGCGTCGTCGGCGTGCCCGGCGACACGCCGGGGCCCGGGGTGGGCGTCGCACGCCGGGCGATGGCCTGGAAGAGCCGCACCTCGGAGCGGGAGCGGTCCCAGAGGATCCCGATCCCGAAGCGCGGGATGATCTCGCTGAAGAGCTGCAACGTCACGTGCGGCGCGCCGTCCACCACGCGCGTCGCCTCGATGAGCGGGAGCGCGAAGCCGCCGTAGCCGGCGAAGGGCACCCCCTCCTGGATCTCGAGCGTCGTCCCATAGAGCGCGAGGCGCCACCGCCCGACGCCGACGCTGTCGCATGAGCCGCCCAGCAGGCGGGTCAGGAGCTCGGCGCGCACCATCCCGCCCGACTCCGTGGGGAGGAGCTGGATGACGGTGTCGCCCGCGACGCCCTTCACCCGGATGACATACCCCGGCGGCGTGAGGGCACGGGCGTCCGCGCGCGGCGCGGCGGTGGCGCTCGCCGACGCGCCAGCGCCCGCCCCCGCGCCGAGCCCGACGAGGACCGCGAGCAGGATCGCGCTCACCGCACCCTCAGCGCGCGCTGCATGTCGCGCTGGTCATCGCGCTCCTTCAGGTCGGCGCGCTTGTCGTGCAGCTTCTTGCCGCGCGCGAGCCCGATGCGCACCTTGGCGCGCCCGTGCTTGAAGTAGAGTTCGAGTGCCACCAGCGTGAGCCCCTTGCGTTCGACCGCGCCGATCATGTGCCGGATCTCCTTCCTGTTCAGCAGGAGCTTCCGGGAGCGCGTCGGTTCATGGTTCCAGATGTTCCCCATCGCGTACGGCGCGATGTGGGCGTTCAGGAGCCAGACCTCGCCGTCCTTGACCACGCCATACGCGTCGGTGATCTGCGCCCGGCCATCGCGCAGGGACTTCACCTCGGTCCCGGACAGCACCAGCCCCGCCTCCCACGTCTCGAGGATCTCGTAGTCGTGTCGGGCGCGCTTGTTCCGTGCGACGGGAACGATGGAGTCGTCAGGGGCTGGCTTCGGCATTGCTCCCTGAACAATAGACGACCGAGCGTTGACTTGGGTATCCGCGACCGGGTACGTTTCGCCCTTCGCCGAAGTGGTGGAATTGGTAGACGCGCTGCGTTCAGGGCGCAGTGGGCGCAAGCCCGTGGGGGTTCGAGTCCCCCCTTCGGCATGATCCGCACGGCCTCCGGGCCGCGCGCGCGACGGGGCGGCCTCCACTCGGAGGCCGCCCCGTCAGCATTCCCGGGTCCCGCCGCCCCGCGCTGGCTGCTACGGACGCCCGCCGGGCCGCAGCACGGAGGGCTTCACGTCCTCGGGGAGGCGCGCCTCGCCGTACGTCTCGCGGAGCAGGTCCCCCGCCTCGGCGGCATAGCGTTCCAGCAGCTCGATGGCGTAGGGGAGCGGGGTGCCCGCCGTCCGGGCGCCGTCGCTCGCGAAGGCGAGCAGGCAGCGCCCCACGCGGTCCGCCGCGCTCACCGTCCCGCCGCGCAGCTGCATCGCCTCCCGGTACGCGGTGAGGCGCTCGTTGAACTGCATCTCCGCGAGCTCACGACGGTCGAGCGCGACCCCCGGGTCCTCCGCCTGCGCCGCCAGCAGCGCGGCCGAGATCTCCGCCGCCGTGCGGTCGTCGAGGGCGTCGCGCTGCGCGACCAGCAGCCCGAGCGCGGCGCGGGCGTAGCGCAGTTCCCAGCGCGCGTGGTCCGCGTCCCCGTCCGCCGCGGCGTCCGCCAGCCAGGCGACGTCCGCCTCGTCCGGCTCCCGCCGGAGCGCGGCCACCACGCTCCGCGCCCGCCGCTGCCGGTCCCGCTCGGTCCGCCACTCGCTCGTGAAGGGAAGCGGCATCCGGACGGCGCTCAGGCCTGCAGGACGGGCAACCCGACGCGCTCGCGCACCTGTGGCTCCGCCACGAGCAGGTCGGCCAGGCGGACGCCGTCGAGCACCTCGTCGATCCGCTGCTGCAGCATCACCCAGACGGGACGGATGCTGCAGTCGCTCGAGTGCGAGCAGCGCTCCTCATCCACGGGGTGCGTGTCGCAGTGCAGGTCGAAGGTGCCGAGCTCCGCGGCGGAGATGATCTCGCGCACGGTGATCTCGGTCGCCGGGCGCGCGAGTTCGTACCCGCCCTTCGCACCGCGCGTGCTCTGCACGATGTCGGCGCGGCGGAGGCGGAGGAGGATCTGCTCGACGTAGTCCCCCGGCAGGCGCTCCCGCGCGGCGATGTCCCGCCCGGTGACCGGCCCCTCGGTCGACCGGCGCGCGAGGTGCAGCGAACAGATCACGCCGTACTCGGCCCACGTGGTGATGCGCATGCTCTCAAGATGGCCCGGGGCATCCACCTCGGACAAGTCTGCGTCAGCGGTCCGGGCGCGGACGGCCCGGCACGCCGGGCTCCGTGAGCCGGCGCAGGTCGAGCACCTCGGCCGCGCCCTCGGGCGTGAGGAGTCCCTCCCGGACCACGAGTTCCCGGACGGTCACGCCCTCGTCCACGGCCCGCTTGGTGAGCTCGGCCGCGCGCGCATAGCCGATCGCCGGCGCGAGCGCCGTCGCGAGCGCCGCCGACCGCTCGACCCAGTGCGCGAGCATCCCCTCCTCCGCCTCGATCCCCCGCACACAACGCTCATCGAAGGTCCGCACGGCGTGCCCGAGCACCGTGATGGCGTCGAGGAGGTTCTGCCCGAGCACGGGCATCATCACGTTCAGCTCGAGTTCCCCGGCTGCGGCCGCGGCCGCCACGGTGGCATCGTGGCCGACGACCTGGAACACCACCTGGTTGAGCATCTCGGCGATGCTCGGGTTCACCTTGCCCGGCATGATGCTCGAGCCGGGCTGGACCGCCGGCAGCCGGAGCTCGTCGAGCCCGGTGCGCGGCCCGCTCGCCAGCAGGCGGACGTCATTGGCGATCTTCCCGAGCTCGAGCGCGAGGGTGCGCCACTGCCCGCTCAGGGCGGCGAGGTCGCCCATGCTCTGCATGAGCTGCACGCGGTCCGCGCCCTCGCGCAGGGCGAGGCCGGTCGTGCGGCCGAGTTCCCGGACCATCCGTTCCGCGTACCCCGGCTCCGCATTCACGCCGGTGCCGACGGCCGTGCCCCCGATCCCGAGGTCGAGCAGGTCGTCCGCCGCCGCACGCACCCGGCGCGTGGCGCGCTCCACGGAGCCCGCCCAGGCGCCGAACTCCTGGCCCAGCCGGATGGGCATGGCGTCCTGCAGGTGCGTGCGTCCGGCCTTCACGAGCGGGTCGAAGCGGTGCGCGCGTTCCCGGAGCGTGGCGGCGAGCGCGTCGCAGTGCGCGAGCGCGGGCGCGAGCTCCCCGAGTGCCGCGATCCGGATGGCCGTCGGGATCACGTCGTTGGTGGACTGCGCCATGTTCACGTGGTCGTTCGGGTGCACGCGGGCGTACGTCCCGCGCGCGACCCCGAGCCGCTCGTTCGCGAGGTTCGCCAGCACCTCGTTCACGTTCATGTGGAGCGAGGTCCCCGCCCCCGCCTGGAAGACGTCGACGACGAACTGGTCGCGGTGCGCGCCGTCGAGCACGGCGTCGGCGGCCGCGATGATCGCCTCCGCGTCCTCGGCCGGGAGCCGCCCGGTGTCGCGATGCACGACCGCCGCCGCGCGCTTGATGCGCACGACGGCGTCGATGAGGGCCGGATGCGACCGGCGGCCGCTGATGGCGAAGTTCCGCACGGCGCGCGCCGTCTGCGCGCCGTAGAGCGCCCCGGCGGGGAGTTCGACCTCGCCGAGCGGGTCGCGCTCGCGGCGGGCGCCCTCGCTCATCCCCGCCTCAGAACCCCGACGGGAAGGCCGGGAGGGGGAGCGTGAAGGTCGAGATGAAGGTGAAGCGGCGGCCCCCGTCGAGGAGGGTCGTCTTGGTCCGGAGCCGCGTCACGCGGATCTCGCGCCTGCCGTCGAGCGAGTTCACCCACCCGGTGGTGAGGTTCGCCGGGACGGTCGCGGAGCCGTCGTCCACGAATCCGCAGTAGATCTGCTCGTTGACCGCCCCGCTGGAGAAGCTGTTCGCGTAGCGGAGCGAGAGGACCATGGCCGAGCCGGGGGCGGGGGCCGGGGTCCAGGTGAAGGGGATCGCCGCGACCGCGGTGGGCGTGGGGATGGGGTCGTGGGTGAAGGCCTCGGAGGTGCGCGACTGCAGCATCACCGCCGGGAACCCGACGGCCGCGCCCGGGACGACGATCTCGATCGAGTCGCCGGGCACGAAGGGGATGCGCTCCCCCAGCCGCGGGCGATAGCTCAGGATCCCGCCGGAGAGCACCGGCAGCAGCGTGTCCTGCCGTGTCGTGCCGAGGCGGGTGAAGATCCCGGGCCCGGCGTCGAGCGTGGTGTAGATCGGCGTGTCACCGCCGGTGGACTGCACGACCGCGATGAAGCAGGAGTCCGCCGGCGGGTTGTTGACCGCGAGGTTGACGTTGCCGTAGAAGGTCGCCTCCGGGGCCAGGAGGTACCCGGTCGAGTCGTCGGAGTGCGCCGACTGGGTGAGGAACCCCACGGCCACGGGCTTCGGGGCGCCCACGTCGAGGCAGGCGGATGCGGTGGCGGCCAGCAGGAGCGACGCCAGCGCGCGCGAGGATGCGGTCACAGGATGTGCGGGACGGAAGGTCTGTGCGGGAATGCCCTGCACCAGTATACCATGCCCGCGCGGTCCCTGTCACGCGCGGGAACGGTGGGCCGCTACCGCCGCGGGATGAGCGCGGCGCCGGTGAGGAACGGGTTGGTGCGCGCCTCCGCGCCGAGCGTCGTCCGCGGCCCGTGACCGGGCAGCACCGCGAGCTCGGCGTCGAGCGTGAGCAGGCGCTGCAGCGAGCGTTCGAGGGCCGCGGGATCGCAGAGCGGGAGGTCGCTGCGTCCGATGGAGCCCGCGAAGAGCAGGTCGCCGCTCAGGACGAGCTCCTTGCCCACGAACGCGACGTGCCCGGGCGCGTGCCCCGGGAGGTGCATCACCTCGAACGCCTGGTCCCCGAGCCGGAGGACGTCCCCCTCCGCGAGGGCGTGCTCGGGATCCGCGGGCTGCTCGAACGGCAGGCCGTACGCGCGCGCGCTGCGCTCCGCGTACCGGTACACCGGGAGGTCCGCCGGATGCAGGTGCACGGGCACGCCGGGATGTGCACGACGGATCCCGGCGATGGCACCGATGTGATCGAGGTGCGCGTGCGTGAGCCAGATCGCGGCCAGCCTGCCGCCCATCCGAGCGACCGCCGAGAGGATGCGCGCCGGTTCGTCGCCGGGATCGACGAGCACCACGTCGCCGGCGGCCTCGTCCTGGAGCAACCAGCAGTTCTCCTGGAACGGGCCGACGACGAGGGACTCCACCCTCACGTGGCGGCCCCGGTAAGCATCGGCTGCGGCGCGGGCGCGGGCGTCCCGTTCTTCCGGGCGGTCAGGTACTTCTCCACCGCGATCGCGGCGGTCGTCGCGTCGCCGACCGCGGTGGTGACCTGCCGCGTGAGCTGCGCCCGGATGTCGCCGGCGCAGAAGAGCCCGGGCACGGAGCTCTGCATGTTCGAGTCGGTGATCACGTACCCGCCGGCGTCGTGCTCGATGTGCTCCTTGATGATGCCGGTGTTCGGGTTGAAGCCGATGAAGATGAAGATCCCCGTCGCGACCAGGTCGCGCGAGGCGTCGGTGTGGACGTTCCGGATGCGCGCGTGCGTCATCAGCCCGTCCGCCCCCACGATCTCCTCGACGACGGTGTCGTAGACGACCTCGATCTTCGGGTTCTGGAAGACGCGCTGCTGGATGAGCTTCGAGGCCCGGAAGGTGTCGCGGCGGTGCACGAGGTAGACCTTCTCGGCGTACCGTGTGAGGAAGTCCGCCTCCTCACAGGCCGCGTCGCCACCTCCCACCACCATGATGGTGTGCCCGCGATAGAAGGCGCCGTCGCAGATCGCGCAGTAGGAGACGCCCTTCCCCGCGTACTCGATCTCGCCCGGGATCCCGAGCTTGATCGGGGTCCCGCCCGCCGTCACGATCACGGCCGGGGAGACGTAGAGGTCGCCATTCTCGACGAGGGTCTCGAAGAGCCCGTCCGCGCGCTTGCGGATGGCCTCCACCGGCGTCGACGTGCGGATCTCCGCGCCGAACTTCTCCGCGTGCGCGGCGAACTTCGTCGCGAGCTCGTGCCCGAGGATGGTCTCGAACCCGATGTAGTCCTCGATGACCTCGGTGTTGAGGAGCTCGCCCCCGGGGAAGCCACGCTCCAGCACCACCGCGCTCAGCATCGAACGCCCCGCGTAGAGGCCGGCGCACATCCCCGCCGGCCCCGCCCCGATGATCACCACTTCGTACTCGTGAATCGCCACGTACACTCCGGACAGTCGTTGAGATCGTCGCAATCTAGGAACCGCAAGGCGGCGGTACCACTGTCCGGGACGAATACGCTCAGCGCCCCGCGCGTGCCCTCCGCTGCGCGTTCACCATCTCCTCGACGTCGGCGAGCAGGCGCCGCGCGTCGTAGACGATCCCGTCCTTGATGGTCCACTTCACGCCGCCGTAGCTCTCCACCTTCCCCGTGGCGTCGTTCAGGCGGAACCAGCCGGTGCCGAGGAGCACCTTCAGGTTCTGGATCGGGTTGTCCTCGACGATCACGAGGTCCGCGAGCATCCCCGGCTCGATGACGCCGTACTCGATCGGCTTCTTCATCGGCTTGAAGATCGTCACGGCCCCATGGTAGGTGCCGGCGCGGATCGCCTCACCGGGATAGAACCCCGCCTCCTGGAGCAGCTCCAGCTCCTCGATCGTGGAGAAGCCGGGCGTGTTGTAGATGAAGCTCGCGTCCGAGCTCGCGCTCACCCGGCCGCCCATGTTCTTGTAGTCGTTCAGGAACATCATCCAGACGCGGTAGAAGTTCTTCCACGCGATCTCGTCCGCCGACGTCCAGTCGTAGAAGTACGCCCCGTGGTTGCTGCGGTCGGAGATGTAGAAGTCCCAGAGCGTCGGCAGCGTGTACTTCTCGTGCCAGGGCGCGGTGATGCGCTTCATCACGTCGCGGCCGGTCAGGTACGTGGTCATCGTGGGGTCGAGCGTCACGTCGCGGTCCAGCAGGTTCTTCAGGAACCGGTTCCACTTCTCGCTGCGCGGCGTCACGAGGCTCCACTGCCGGGCCACCTGCGAGAAGCGCGTCTGCTCGTCGCCGAGGTTGGCGTCGAGCGGCCAGGGCTGCACCTGGTTCGCGTCGTACATCGACTCGAAGATCCCGTAGAAGTGCGTGATGGCCTCCAGCCCCATCCGCGTCGCGACCTCGCCGTTCACCTGGGCCACGCCGCTCTGCTGCAGGTGCGCGGTGGTGCCGAGGCCCAGCTTCTTCGCCTCGTCGATGTAGGCCTCCATCAGGTCCGGCCGCTCGGCGCCGAGCTTGAGCCCGTCCGCCCCGTTCTCCTTCGCCCACCGGACCCACTCGCGCGCGACCTCGGGGGTCCGCGGCGTGCCGCGCCCCCACCCCGTGCCCGGCCGCTGGTAGACGACGTACCGCGGCGCCGTGATCGCGTTGCTCGCGCTCCGTGCGCGCTCCTTCACGGAATAGTCGAAGCTCGCGAAGGGGACGCCGCGCACCGTCGTGATGCCGTGCGCGAGCCAGAGCTTGTTGAAGTAGTCGCTGTGCGGCGCCTTCTGCTGCGTCCCCTGGTGCACGTGCAGGTCGACCAGTCCCGGCATGATGTACATGCCGTGTGCGTCGATCTCCCGCGTCGCACCCTTGGGGCGCTTCGCCGTGTCGATCGGCACCTTCGGGTACCCGACGCCGACGATCTCGGCGATGCGGTTCCCCTCGACCACGATGTCAACCGGCCCGCGCGGGGCGCTGCCATAGCCGTCGATCAGGTTCACGCCGCGGATGATGAGCCGCGCGAACGGCCCCTCCCCCTCGGCCCGCGCCGAGGCGGGCGTGGGGTCCTCCTTCCGTTCCGCTTGCAGCCGCTTGGCGACCATGGTGTCGGCCGGCGCGGGGGGCGCCGCGCGGCGCTGGGCGGCGAGGTCGGCGGCGGTCGCGAGGGACGCGCCGAGGAGCACGGAGGCGAGGAGGGCAGGACGGAGGGTCGGCAGGCGCATGGTCAGTCGTGAGTGAGGGGACGGAGGCGTTCCGCAGCGCCCTTACTTACGCTCTCCGACCCGCCGACCGCTAGCTCTCCGAGCGCGAGCACCGCGAGCGCGCCGTGGCAGTGGGAGACCGTCCCCACCAGCACCTCGGCGGCACGGCCGGCCGCGGCGGACGCGACGAGGGCATCGGCGGCGAGCACCTCGTCCACGCCGAACATCCCCACGCCATAGGCGCGGTGCACGCAGTGCAGGATGGCGGGGCCGTCGATCCTTCGCCCCTGGAGGCGGGAGGTCTCGACGAAGGCGCGCACCGTCGGCGGGAGGCTCCAGGCGCGCGGCCCGCGCGTGTGCGGGCAGGTGCGGGGCTCGATGCAGTTGATCGGGCACATCCAGGTGGCGAAGCTCACGTAGTGCGTGCCGTCGTCGCCGGGGCGCTGCCAGGGCACGTCGAGCGCACCCTCGAGCGAGGAGAGCCTGATCGCGCGGCCCGGCCAGCGCGCCCGGGCGCGCGCCACCACCCAGTGCGACATCAGGTGCGGCATCAGTGGCGACGGGACGATCGCGTCGCGCGCCACCGCGCCACTCCCCCGCTCCGCCGCGCGGCCGAGGTACTCGTTGAAGAAGAGCGTCCAGTCGCGGCAGACGAACTCGACCGCCGCGCTCCCGGTGGCCACGGCGCAGTCGGGGTCGCGATCCACGACCAGCAGGCGCTCCCAGCCGATGGCGCCCGCGTCGCGGCCGCGATGCAGCTGCCGCACGTAGTAGGACCCGTAGCACCCACCGCCGACGACGATGATGTCGCCGTACGACTGCGGCGCCGCGGGCTCAGCGCCGGAGCCGTCGGCCGCCGTCGACACGGAGCGTCTCCCCCGTGATGTAGGTCGCGTCGAGCAGGAAGGCGACCGCGTCCGCCACCTCCTCCGGGGTCCCGATGCGTTCGAGCGGCGTCGCCGCGGCGAAGCGCGCGATGGCGTCCGGCGGATATCCCTCGGGCGCGAGCACGAACCCGGGTGCGACCGCGTTGACGCGGATACCCGGGGCCAGCGCCGCGGCGAGGTGGCGGGTCATCGCGTGCACGCCGGCCTTGGCCACGCCGTGCACGGCGTACCCCGGCACCGGTTCGTCCGCCATGTGGTCGCCGACGTTCACGATCGCGCTCCCCGGTGACATCACGCGCGCCGCGGCCTGCGCGAGCAGGAAGGGGGCGCGCAGGTTGAGCGCGACGACCTCGTCGAACTGCGCGGCGGTCGTCTCCCCGACCGGCGTCCGCAGCATGCTCGCGGCCGAGTTCACGAGCGCGTCGAGCCGCCCGAAGCGGGCCACGACCTCGGCGACCAGCGCGTCCGGCGCCGCCGCCGAGAGCAGGTCGGCGCGGAACGTGGCCGCCTCCCCCCCGCGCCCCTCGATGGCAGCGACGGTCTCCGCCGCCCCCTCCGAGGAGCCGTGATGATGCACCGCCACCCGCCAGCCGCGCTCGGCGAGCCCGAACGCGATCGCGCGCCCCACGCGCCGGCCGGCGCCGGTCACGAGCGCGGTCCGCGTGCCCGGCACCGACATCAGCCCGCGCGCCGCCTGGCGACGCGCTCGTCCTGCGCCTCGAGCCAGGCGAGCGGCACCTTCATCGCGCCGAGCACGCGTCCGCCCTGCATCGCGCCATGCCAGTCGGATCCCCCGCTCGGCACGAGGCCGAAGAACTCGGCGAGCGCGGCGATCCGCTTGGCGTCCTCGTTCGAGTGGCTGGGGTGGCGGACCTCGAGTCCGTCGAGGCCGTGCGCGACGAGGGGCTCGATGCGTTCGCGCCGCCCTTCCGCCTGCGGATGCGCCATCACCGCGATCCCGCCGGCCTGGTGGATCAGGGCGATCCCCTCGGCGACCTCGAGCCGCTCCTTCTCCACGAAGGCCGGACGGCCGGCGCCCAGGAAGCGATCGAAGGCCTCGCGCGCGTCCTTCACGTGGCCGGCGGCGATCAGCGCGCGCGCGACGTGTGGGCGCCCGATCGAGCCGCCCGCGGCCTCGTGCAGCACGGCCTCCAGCGTCACGGGCACGCCGAGCGAGGCGAGCCGCGCCACGATCGACTCCGCCCGGGCGCGCCGATGCTCCCGGATCCCCACGAGCCGCTGCTGCAGCTCGGCGACGGCGAGGATGTGGAGCCCCAGCAGGTGGATCTCGAGCGGCCCCTCGTGGACGCTGAGCTCCACGCCCGGCACGAGCCGGAGTCCGACCGCGTCGGCGGCCCGCTGCGCCTCGGGGATGCCCGCGAGGGTGTCGTGGTCCGTCAGCGCGTAGGCCGCGAGGCCCGCCGCGTGCGCCGCGGCGACGCCGTCAGCGGGCGAGGCCGCGCCGTCCGAGGCGGTGGAGTGCGCGTGAAGGTCCACGTGGGGCGCGACGGTCGCCGCGCCCGGGTCGGCCATCACGAGGCGTAGCCGGCCTCGGGCGAGGTCGCACTCGGCTGGGACATCCCGAACAGGCGTCGCACCTCGGCGTCCGTCATCTCGGCCAGCGACTGCTCGCGCGAGCGCGCGCCCGCCGGCGAGTAGCGGGTGATGCGCACCTCGCGTGCATCGGCCACGCCGTGCACGAAGATGAGCCCGAACTCGTCGGCGTCATACTGGGTGACGTACCCACTCGGATACACCTGCCACTGTCGGCCGTCGATCTCCACACGGCGGGTCGGCATCAGCTCAGCTCCACGATGGAATAGATGCGCGCCGGATCGAGGATCGGGTCCGGCGCGGCCGCGTGTGCGGCGGTGAGGGTCGCGATGTCGCCGGCCTCGCAGAACTCCACGAACGCGCCGGGCAACGCATGCTCCTCGAACACCCAGAACCGGCACCCGGCTCCCGTGTAGTGCGCCTCCTTGGCGCGCAGCCGCTCGAAGAACTTCGGGCGGTCGGCCGGGGGGACCACGGTCCGGTGGATGGTCAGGGAGCGCGGCATGGTCAGTCCGTGGCGGCCTCGAGCGTCTTCTTGAGGTCGGCCATGAAGCGGTCGGCGTCGGCGCCGTCCACCACGCGGTGGTCGAAGCTGAGCGAGAAGTAGGCGCAGGTGCGGATGGCGATCGTGTCCTCCCCGTCCGCCCCCGTGAGCACCTTCGCGCGCTTCTCGATCGCCCCGAGCCCGAGGATCGCCGTCGTCCCCACGGGGATGATCGGCGTGCCCATCAACGACCCGAAGACACCGGGGTTGGTGATGGTGAAGGTCGCGTCCTGCACGTCCACGGGGCTGAGGCGCTTGGAGCGCGCCCGCGCGGCGAGGTCGTTCGCGCCGCGCGTGAGGCCCGTGAGGTTGAGCCCGTCGGCATCCTTGATGACGGGGACGATCAGGCCGCTGGGCTCGAGCGCGACCGCGATCCCGATGTTGTAGCGCTTGCGGAGGATCACGTCGGTGCCGCTGACGGTCGCGTTCAGCACGGGGTGCCGGCGCAGGTTCTCGACCACCGCGCGGATGATGAAGGGGAGGAAGGTGAGCTTCTGCCCCGTCTCCTTCTCGAACGCGGCGCGCGTCTCGGCGCGGTGCCTGGCGATGCGGGTGAGGTCGATCTCGAAGAAGCTCGTGACGTGCGCCGCGACCTGGCGGGCCTGGCGCATGTGGTCGGCGGTGAGACGGCGGATCTTCGACATCGGCTCGACCACGTCCCCGGGCCACGGGGCGAAGGTCGGCTCGGCGTGCGCACCCACCGGCACGCTCATCGCCGCCGGGAGTCCCGAGGGCATCGCCGCCGGCGCGCCGGGCGCACCCACCGCCGGCTGCGCGGGGCCCTTCTCGAGGTAGTCGACCAGGTCCTTCTTGGTCACGCGCCCCGCGATCCCAGACCCCGAGAGGCCCGCGATGTCGACGCCGGCCTCGGCGGCCATGCGGCGCACCAGCGGGGAGGACTTGGTGCGGACGCGCTCCTCGAAGGAGTTCCCGTTCCCCGCGGGGCGCGATGCCGTCGCGGCCGCGGCGGGAGCGGCTGCACGAGCACCCGCGGAGCCCGCGGGTGCCGCGGGTGCCGCAGCCGGTGCCGGGGCCGGCGCGCTGGCCGCGGGGGCCGGGGCAGCGCTCGGCGCGAGCGACGCCCCCTTCTCCGTCTCGATCCGCGCGACCACCGCGTTCACCGGGACGGTCGTCCCCTCGGTCACGATGATCTCCGCGAGCACGCCCGCCGTGGGCGCGGGGATCTCAGCGTCCACCTTGTCGGTGGAGATCTCGAAGATCGGTTCGTCGCGCTTGATCTCGTCGCCGACCTTCTTGAGCCAGCGCGAGAGCGTGCCCTCGGCGATGGACTCCCCCATCTGCGGCATGATCACATCGATACGGGCCACGGCACCAACCTCAGTTCTTGTCGTCAGGGGACTCCGGCGGCGCCGGCGGGCGGCGCAACGCGGAGACCACGAGCCAGGGAAGGGTCAGGGCGCCGATCGCGCCGCCGACCGCTGCATAAATGTACCAATCGCACGACGGGATGCCGTCACAGCGGGGCGCCTTGGCCAGCCAGGCGACCGACTTCGAGACGAGCACGCCGACCATCGCGCCCGAGAACGCGCCGATCCAGGCCATGAAGCAGCCGATCGCCACCACGCGGGTGGTGGCGGGGGGCTCGACCACGGGAGTGCCTTGGGGTCTGCTCATCGTCCGTTCATCCTACCACGCCGCGAGCCGGCGCGCCGCCAGCACGATGTCGTCCGTCTGCGGGAGCACGAAGTCCTCGAGCGCCGGTGCGTAGGGGAGCGGGATGTCGTGCGCCGTCACGCGGAGCACCGGCGCGTCGAGGTGCGCGAAGCAGCTCTCGTTGATCCGCGCCGTGATCTCGCCGGCGATGCCGCCCGTTCGCGTGTCCTCGTGCACGACCAGCACGCGATTCGTCTTGCGCACCGTGGCGAAGATCGCCTCGTCGTCCAGCGGGCTCAGCGTGCGGAGGTCGATCACCTCCACCGAGAGCCCGTCCTCCGCGGCGAGCCGCTGCGCGGCCTCCAGCGCCTTGTGCACCGTCGCCGCGTACGTGATGATCGAGAGGTCCGTCCCCTCGCGCGCCGTGCGGGCCTTGCCGATCGGCACCACGTGGTCGCCGGCGGGCATCACGCCCTTGATGCGGCGGTAGAGGTACTTGTGCTCGAAGAAGAGCACGCAGTCGTCGTCGCGGATGGCGGCCTTCATGAGACCCTTCGCGTCCTCGGCCGTCGCGGGATAGACGACCTTGAGCCCCGGCGTGTGGATGAACCCCGCCTCCGGGTTCTGCGAATGGAACGGGCCGCCGCGCACGTACCCGCCACTCGGCCCGCGCACCACCATCGGGCAGGGGAGGAAGGCGCGGTAGCGAGCGGTGGCGACGTAGTTGGTGAGCATGTCGTACGCGTTCGCGATGAAGTCGATGAACTGCATCTCGACCACCGGCCGCATCCCCATGTGCCCCGCCCCGGCGGCCGCGCCCACGATCGCGATCTCCGAGATCGGGGTGTCGATCACGCGCTGCTCCCCGTACCGGGCGAGCAGACCCTCGGTGACCTTGAACGCGCCGCCGAACGCGCCGATGTCCTCCCCCATCATGAAGACGTTCTCGTCGCGCGCCATCTCCTCGTCGAGCGCCTCGCGGATGGCCTCGAGGTAGGTGATCTCGGTGCCGGCCATCAGCGGGTCTCCTGCTTGGATGCGTCCCAGGTGCCCCATCCCTCGGCGCGCTCGCGGCCGAGCCCGGAGACATCGGCGCCCTCGCGGTACCAGAGCGGTCGCTCGGCGGGCGGGTCCGCGTAGACGCCGAGGAGCGCATCGTGCGGGTGCGGCATCGGGGACGCCTCGGCGGCGTCGGTGGCCGCGTCCACCTCGCGCACCACGCGCGCGTCGATCGCATCGAGGGCGGACTGCTCCACCTTCTCGCGGTCGAGGAGCACGCGCACGTAGCGGTCGATCGGGTCGTTCTCCGCGGCCCAGCGCTCGATCTCCGCGGGGGGCTGGTACGACTGGTTGTCGTGCTCGGCGTGCCCCTTCCGGCGGTAGGTCATGAACTCGAGGAGCGAGACGCCCTCGCCGGCGCGCGCGCGGTCCACCGCGCGCTTGGTGCAATCGTAGACCGCGAGCACGTCGTTCCCGTCCACCTGCTCGCCGTAGACGCCATAGCCGATCGCCTTGTCCACGAACTGCGCGGCGGCGGTCTGCTTGGAGGTCGGCGTGGAGTACGCCCACCCGTTGTTCTCGACGATGACGACGAGCGGGAGCCCCTGCACCGCCGCGAAGTTGATCCCCTCGTGGAAGGCGCCGGTGCTGGTCGCACCGTCCCCTACATACACGAGCCCCACGCGGTCCTCGCCGCGCATCTTGAACGTCATCGTGACCCCCGCCATCACGGGCACCATGTCGCCGAGCGGGGAGATCTGGCCGATGAATCCGCGGTCGGTGTCGCCGAAGTGGATGTTGAGCTCGCGGCCGCGCGTGGGGGAGTCGCCGCGGGCCATGTACTGCTTGAGGATCTCCAGCGGCGTCGCGCCCTTCACGAGCATCGAGCCGAGGTTCCGGATGAGCGGGGAGAGGATGTCGCGGCGCTCGAGCGCGAAGGCGGAGCCGACCGCGTCGGCCTCCTGCCCGAGGGAGCGGAAGAGCCCGCCCACGACCTTGGTCTGCCGGTAGAGCGCGACGAGCCGCTCCTCGAGGGTGCGCGTGAGGCGCATCCAGTAGTAGAGGCCGAGCTTCCGTTCGAGGTCGAGCAACTCCCCCAGGTGTGGACTGCCCGGGCCTTCAGCGGCCCGGCGACGGCGTGGGGGCATCAGTAGGATGGCGCGAACGTGTGCGCGGGATCGACCTGGGTGTGGAGCTGCACGAAGAACTTCTTGATGTTCCGGTCGAGGCGGCTCTCCCCCGGCTGGTCCGAGGCGGCCTCGACGAAGGTGTAGTGCCCGCCCTCCATCCGCACCGTGACCTCGAGCGTCGCGGTCACGTCCGGGGTGCCGACGACGCCCTGGTAGGTGCGCGTGCGCGCGCCCTCACCGGTGGGGCGGAGGCCGATGGTCGGGAAGAAGGCGTCCGCCGTCGCGAGGACGGCGTCGGGGTGGAGGGAGGTGCGGTGGAAGTGGCGCATCAAGGGGGCTCGAGTGGGGGATCGGTCGTGCGCGCCGGCTCAGTCGCCGGGCGGGGCTTCGTTGCGGACGGTCTGCCGCCAGTCCAGCGTGCGCTGCAGCGCCTGCGTGGAATCGCGGCGGAACTGGATGCCCATCGCCCAGTCGCCGGCGGTCACGAAGGTGAGCGTCGCGCGGTAGGTGCCGACCTCGGGCCCGTAGGTGAAGCCGTTCCACGAGGTCTTGCGGTCGGCGTTGGTGGCGAAGATGCGCCCCTCGCCGTGCGCGATCGGCTCCTGCGTCTTCTTGTCACGCACCACGACCGTGTAGGTGATCCGCTCGAGCGCGCGCGGCGGCATCACGTCCGCCGTGACGCGCAGCTCGAAGTCGTCCGTCCAGAGCCGGACCACCCCTTCGTCCGGGGGCGGACCGCAGCTCACGCCGGCGACGAACAGCATCGCGAGCGCGAGGAGGTGCCGGCGAGTGGTCATCAGCGATCGTCCTCGACTTCGTGGTGGGTGACCGGCGCCTCGCCCATCAGGTGCCGCAGCGTGTTCTTGAGCTTGGTCTGCTGGATGAACAGGTCGTGCTCCGGCTGCAGGCCGGGCGCGGCCATCGGGCTCTTGTAGTAGAAAGATAGCCACTCCTGCATCCCCTTCAGCCCGGCGCGGTGGGCGAAGTCGCTGAACAGCGCCAGGTCGAGCACGATCGGCGCCGCGAGGATCGAGTCGCGGCAGAGGAAGTTCACCTTGATCTGCATCGGGTACCCCATCCACCCGACGATGTCGATGTTGTCCCACCCCTCCTTGTTGTCCCCGCGCGGCGGATAGTAGTTGATCCGCACCACGTGGCTGAACCCGTCGTACAGCTCCGGGTAGGTCTCCGGCTGCAGGATGGTGTGCAGCACCGAGAGCTTGGACTCCTCCTTCGTCTTGAACGAGGCGGGGTCGTCGAGCACCTCGCCGTCCCGGTTGCCCAGGATGTTCGTCGAGTACCACCCCTCGAGCCCGAGCATCCGCGCCTTGATGCCGGGCGCGAGCACGGTCTTCATCCAGGTCTGCCCGGTCTTGAAGTCCTTGCCGGAGATCGGCACCCCCTGCGCGTTGGCCAGCGCGATCAGCGCCGGGGTGTCCACCGCGAGGTTCGGCGCGCCGTTGCAGTACGGCACCCCCTCCATGATGCAGGCCCAGGCGTAGAGCATCGACGGCGCGATGTCCGGGTGGTCCTGCTCCATCGCGGCCTCGAACGCCTTCACGCTCTCGTGCACGGCCGACGGCTTGATGAAGATCTCGGTGGAGCCGCACCAGACCGCGACCACGCGCTCGACGCCGCTCGCCTGCTTGAAGCCCCTGATGTCCGCCCGGAGCTGCTCGGCGAGGTCCCGCTTGTTCTTCCCCTGCTTGACGTTCGTGCCCGTCAGCCGCGTGACGTAGCGCTGGTCGAACACCGCCGGCATGGGCTTGATGGCCGAGAGGAAGTCCTTGAGCGGCTCGAGGTCCTGCGGGGTGAGCACGCCCGCCTTCTGCGCGGCCGTGTACGCGTCGTCCGGGATCGGGTCCCACGCGCCGAAGACGATGTCCTCGAGCGGCGTGAGGGGGACGAACTCGCGGATCAGCGGCGACCGGTTGTCGCTCCGCTTGCCGAGCCGGATGGTGGCCATCTGCGTCAGCGAACCGATGGGGAGCGAGGCGCCGCGGCGCACGCCCTCCACGCCGGCCATGAAGGTGGTGGCGACGGCGCCGAGGCCGGGGGTCAGGATGCCGAGCTTGCCGGTGGCGGGGCGGATCATGCGAGGGGGTCGATTGGGATGAGTGAGGTCAGACCGTCACGCGCGGCACGACGGTGCTGCGCGCCACGTGTCGCACGCGCTGGACGAACGTCAGTACGGCGGCCGCCGCCAACAGTGTCACCACCGAGGTGAGGATCCAGCCGTCGAGCGCGAGGCCGAAGAACGCCTGCGGCGCGGCGAGCAGCGTCACGCGCTCCGGCCGCTCGAGCGCGCCGACCCCCTTCATGTCCACGCCGAGCGCCTCGGCGCGCGCCCGCGTGTACGAGGTGAGGAAGGTCGCGATGAGCCCCGTGATGGCGATGGTCACCATCGTCATCGAGTGGTGGGGCGTCGCGCTCGCGTAGAAGTAGGTGAGCCCCGCGAAGAGCGCACCATCGGAGACCCGGTCGAGCGTCGAGTCGTAGAAGGCGCCGAACACCGAGGAACGCCCGGTGCGCCGCGCCACGATCCCGTCCACCACGTCGAAGAACGCGGTGAGGCCAAGCGTCCATCCGGCCGTGGAGATGTGCCCGGTGGCGAAGAAGAGCGCGGCGAGGCACGCGAAGCCGGTGCCGACGGTCGTGATGACGTTCGGCGAGACGCGTCGGCTGACGAACCACTCGATGATGGGTTCGATCAGGCGGAGGTAGCCCGCCTGGATCCAACCCCAGAGGCTGCGCATGCTGTCCGTTCCGTTGCAGGCGGCGTAACTGCTTGCGGCGACCAGACCTACGGGTCACGACCTCCGACCCGTCCGCGACGAGACAAACCTATGAGCGCAACGCGCCGGTAGCAACGCCCGCCGAGGGCCCCGGATCCGACCCTCGCGCCGGGATCAGTAGAGCAGATACGGCCTGACGCGCCGCTGGAACGCGACCACCTCGCCCTGCATGCGGTCGATGATCTCGTCCGGATCGTCGCCCCGCATGAGCGCCTCGCGCGCGGCGGGACTGCCGAAGCGCAGGTCCCAGGTCCGCGCCGTCACCCGCAGCGAGTCGGGGGAGGTGCGCGCCAGCGCCCAGAGGATCGCCGCACCCACACGACCCGCCTGGAAGCGGTCCCGCTCCTCCACCACGATCCGGACACCCGGGATCGAGCGCCCCCCGTACTTGTTGTCCCCCGGATTCGTCGGCGTGAAGCGTTCGGCCTCGAACCGGACGCCGCTGAGCGTGCGGTCGCGCAGGAGGTCCACCACGCGTTCGGCGTCCATCCAGGGCGCGCCGAAGCGCTGGAAGGGGAGGTCCGTCCCGCGCCCGACACTCACGTTCGTCCCCTCGAACGCCACGAGCGCCGGATAGACCAGTGCGCTCCGGGGCGAGATCATCGACGGCGACGGCACCACCCAGGGGAGGCCCGTGTCCTCCCAGCTCATCGAGCGGCGCCACCCCCGCATCTGCACGACCTTGAGCTCCACCGGGATCTTGAGCTCCGCCGCGAAGAGCCGGGCCAGCTCCCCCATCGTCATCCCGTGCCGGAGGGGCGTGGGGTAGAGTGCGTATGCCTGGCCCCGCCGCTCCGGCGTCGGATCCTCCGGGTTGGCGAGCGCCGCGTCGAGGATCGGCGCCTCGGCGCGCCCGCCGAGCGGGTTCGGGCGGTCCAGCACGATGAGCGGGATGCCGGCACGTGCCGCCGCGCGCATCGAGTAGATCATCACGCCGACATAGGTCCAAGTGCGGGTCCCGATGTCCTGGAGGTCGAACACGAGGGCGTCGAGGTCGCGCAGCAGGCTGTCCGGCGGGGGAACGGTCTCGCGCGTGTACAGCGAGTGCACCACGAGGCCCGAGCGCGCGTCCACCTCGTCGGGGAGATTGGTGCGGTCCTCGCCGCCGCGGATCCCGTGCTCCGGGGAGAAGAGCCGGACCAGCTGCACGCCGGCGCGCACCGCGCGCGGGTCACGCTGAAGCAACTCGACCCCGGAGTTCCCGCGCGCGTCCACACCGGTCTGGTTCGTGACCAGCGCGATGCGCCTCCCCGCCACGAGACCGAGCGAATCCTCCATGAGGACCGTGAGCCCCGGCTGGACATCCGGGCGTTCAGGGCGATTGCTTTGAGCAGCGGGTGCCGCCGCACAGGCGACACTCGTCCAGAGCAGGACCGCCGCCACCAGCCCTTCGCGACCCAGGACCCGTCCCTCGTGATGCGTCACGCACTCCTCCGTACCGGCGTCATCGCCGGAAGCATTGTCCTCGGCGCCTGCGCCCCGCGCGCCACGCCGGGCGGCACCGCGCCGGTCGGCGCGGCCCTCCGGCACGTCCCCGCCTCCCTCACCACGCCCCTCCCCGCCGAGGCCACGCGCTGGATCGACGCGACGGTGCGCGCGATGCCGCTGCGGGACCAGGTGGCCCAGATGGTCATGATCTGGGTGCTCGGGGATTATACCAGCACGGCGGACTCCTCGTTCGCCTGGACGCTGGACCGGATCGAGATCGACCGCGTGGGCGGGGTGGTGATGTCGCTGGGCTCGCCGATCGAGGTGGCCGAGAAGATCAATGCGATGCAGCGCCGCTCGCGGATCCCGCTGCTGGTCGCGAGCGACGTGGAGCCCGGGCTCGGGCGTCTCGAGGGGGGCGTGTTCACGCCGGGCCTGCTCGCCGGGGGCAGTGCGACCGTCCTCCCGAGCAACATGGCGATGGGCGCCACCGGGAGCGAGGCGCACGCGCGTGAGGCGGGGCGCATCACGGGAGCCGAGTCGCGCGCGATCGGCATCCACCTCGCGTTCGCCCCCACGGTGGACGTGAACAACAACCCCGCGAACCCGGTGATCAACGTCCGGTCGTTCGGCGAGGACCCGCACGCCGTCGCGCGGCTCAGCGCCGCCTTCGTCGCGGGACTGCAGGGCACCGGCGTCGCCGCCACGGTGAAGCACTTCCCGGGGCATGGCGACACCGACACCGACTCGCACCTCGCGCTCCCCGTCGTGCGCGCGGACCGGACGCGGCTCGACTCGCTGGAACTCCTCCCCTTCCGCGCGACGATCGGCGGGGGCGCGGCGGCGGTGATGAGCGCGCACATCGCGCTCCCGGCGGTGTCGGGCGACTCGACGCCGGCCACGCTCGTCCCCGCGATCTTCCGCGACCTCCTGCGCGACACCCTCGGCTTCCGCGGCCTCACCGTGACGGACGCGATGGACATGCGCGGCGTGGGAGCCGGCTACGGCGTGGAGGAGAGTTCGATCCGCGCCGTGCAGGCCGGCACCGACATCCTGCTCATGCCCCCCGACATCCCGACGGCGATCGCGGCGGTGGTGGCCGCCGTGGAGCGCGGCGACATCCCGGCCGAGCGGATCGCGGCCTCGGTGCGCCGGATCCTCGAGCTCAAGATCCGCACCGGCGCGATCCAGCGGCCGGTGGTCTCGCTCGACTCGCTCCGGCGCGTGGTGGGGAGCGCCCCGCACCGGCGCTACGCGCAGGCCATCGCGGAGGACGCGATCACGCTCCTGCGGAACGACGACCGGCAGCTCCCGCTCGCCGCGGCCGGACGCACGGCCGTCCTCACCTTCGCCAGCGAGTCGGACGTGGCCGCGGGGCGGGCGTTCGCGGCCGAGCTCCGCGGGCTGATCCCCGAGTCGCGCGCGCTGCGGGTCTCGCCCGCCACGCCCCGCACGCGGCTCGACTCCCTCCTCCGCCCGGGTGAGCGCGTGGTGCTCGCCACCTTCGTGCGCACGATCGAGGGCGAGGGCCGGTTCGCGGTGGGGGAGCACATCGCGCGCTGGGTGGACTCGGTCGCGATCGACCGGCCGGTGACCGTGGTGGCGTTCTCGAATCCGTACGTCCTGCGCGAGTTCCCCTGGGTCTCGGGGTACGTCGCGACCTTCGGTCGTGGCGAGGCGATGGAGCGCGCCGCGGCGCGCGCCATCGCCGGCCGCATCCCGTTCCGCGGCCAGGCGCCGATCACCCTCCCCGGGTTCTTCGAGGCCGGCGCCGGGGTGCCGCGCGAGGAACGCCCCGCCCCGGTCTCACTCCCCGACTCGCTCTCGCATCTGCTCCTGGCCGCGGTGCGCGATTCCGTCTTCCCCGGCGCCATCGCCGTGGTCGGGAATCGCGCGGGGATCCTCGCGCAGGTGAGCGCGGGGCATATCGACTGGGCCGCGGACGCACCCGGGCCCGACCTGCACACGGTCTGGGACCTCGCATCGCTCACGAAGGTCGTCGGCATGACCACGGCGATGATGCAGCTCGTCGAGCGTGGGCGGGTCTCGCTCGACGCGCCCGTGCAGCGCTACGTCCCCGAGTGGCGCGGCCCCGGCAAGGAGCGGGTCACGGTGCGGCACCTCCTCACCCACTCCTCCGGCCTGCCCGCGTGGCGCGAACTCTGGAAGGAGACCGATTCCCCCGCCGCCGCGCGCCAGCTGGTGCTCGACACGCCGCTCGACACGGTGCCCGGGGTCCGGATGGTGTACTCCGACCTCGGCGCGATCCTCGCCGGGTTGATCATCGAGCGCGTGAGCGGCGAGTCGCTCGACGCCTACCTCGCCCGCCACGTCTTCGGCCCGCTCGGGATGCGTGAGACGCGATACCGGCCCCCGGCCGACTGGTCACCGCGCACGGCCCCGACCGAGGTGGACCCCTGGCGCGGCCGCCACCTCCGCGGCGAGGTGCACGACGAGAACGCTTCGCGCTTGGGGGGCGTCTCGGCGCACGCGGGACTCTTCAGCACGGCGGCGGACCTGAGCCGCTTCGCGCGCGCGCTGCTGGCCGGCGGCGCGCTCGACGGCACGCGGATCGTGCAGGCGGCGACCCTCCGCGACTTCACCCGCGTGCAGAATGTGCTCCTCTCGCACCGGGCCCTCGGCTGGGAGACGCCCAACGGCACCAACTCCGCCGGCCGCGAGATGCGGCGCCCCGCGTACGGGCACACGGGCTTCACCGGGACGTCGATCTGGATCGATCCCGCGAACGACCGCTTCGTGATCCTCCTGACCAACCGGGTGAATCCGTCGCGGGCGAACTCGCGCATCGGCCCCGTGCGCACGGCGGTGGCGGACCTCGTGTCGAGTGCCGCCGCGCTGAGTGCCGGGGCGTCGCGCGGTTCGCCGTAGCCCGCGCCGCGCGTCCGGCGTGACGGTGCACGACCCGCGGGAGCACGTCCGGCCGCTCACCTCGCTCCGCTTCCTCGCGGCGCTCTGGGTGCTCATGCACCACGCGCTCCCCAGGGGCCCGGAGGGGTCGCTCACGGCGGCCTTGGGCGAGAGCGGGTGGCTCGGCGTCTCCCTCTTCTTCGTGCTCTCGGGTTTCCTCCTCACCATCCGCTATGCGCCGGCGGGCGTGCTCCTCCGGCCGCGGCGCGACTTCTGGCTCGAGCGCGTCGCGCGCCTCGGGCCGACCTACCTGCTGGCGATGGCATTCGCGATCCCGCTCTTCGTGCGGGACGCGGCGGTGGAGGCGCTCTCGGCCGGCCGGATCGCGGCGGTCGTCGCGAGCGCGCTCTCGCTCCAGCAGGCGTGGCGCCCCGAGCTCGCGTGCGAGTGGAACTGCCCAGCCTGGTCGCTCTCGGTGGAGGCCTGGTTCTACCTCGCCTTCCCGCTCGTCATCCTCGCCATCGGCCCCTGGCTGATGCGCCGGCCCCTGCGCGGGATGTCCGTCGCGGTCGCGAGCCTCGCGGCCTCGGCGCTGATCTTCCCCGGGCTGGTGCGCGTGGGCGGCGACTGGCCCCTGCCCCTCTTCGCGCTCTCCCCGCTCGCGCGCTGGCCCGAGTTCCTCGCCGGGATCGGGCTCGCCGCACTGCTCAAGGACTGGCGCCCGAGCGGACCGGTGCCGGGGGCGGCCCTCGTGCTGGCGGGACTCGGCTGGCTCGCGCTCGCGGTCGCGCTGCGAGGCGCGGTCGCGGCGCAGGGCCTCGACCTGCTCCCGGTCGCGGTTCCGGGCTTCATGGCGCTCGTCGCGGGGTGCTGGGCGCTGCGAGGCCTTCCGGCGGGAGGGCTCGGCACGGCCTGGCTCGTGCTCCTCGGGGAGGCGAGCTACGCGCTCTACCTCTTCCACGCCCCGATGCACGGATACGTCCTGGCGCTCACGAACCGGCTCGTCGGGCGCGGGCACGACCTCTCCTGGGTGCTCTTCGCGGTGTACCTCCTGCTCGCCCTCGGCTCCACCCTGCTGATCCACCGCGCCTTCGAGCGCCCCTGGCGCACGAGGCTGCGGGCCCGGTTCGGCCTCGTCCGGGCGGCCACCTGACACCCCGGCGCTTGTCGATGGAACCCCACGCCCTATATTCCGCTATGTACTGGAGTGTGGCGACCCCGCCATGCCCGGCCCCGTTCGGAGGGTAGCAATGAGCACCATGAATGCCCCAGAGGTCGCGGTCACCATCACGTCGGCCGCGGCAGTCGAAGTCCAGAAGTTCATGTCGGCCGAGAACGTCGCCCCCGAGGTCGGCGGGCTCCGCGTGAGCGTGCAGCCCGGTGGCTGCTCCGGCTTCAAGTACAGCCTCCTCATCGAGGACAAGCCCGCCGAGGATGATTCCATCATCTCGCAGGGGAGCTTCAACGTCTTCGTGGACCCCTTCTCGATGCAGTACCTGAACGGCGTCACGATCGACTACGTGACCTCGATGCAGGGTTCCGGATTCACGTTCAAGAACCCGAACGCCACCGGCGGATGCGGGTGCGGCAGCAGCTTCAACGCATAGGCTGATCGCAGTGGCAGCACCAACGGGCGTCCGCAGGGGCGCCCGTCGTGTTTTCCCCCCTTGCCAACTCCGGTGACTCCCTCGGCGAACGCCTTCACCGCCATCGACTGGGCGGTCCTCCTCCTCTACCTCGCCGGCACCACGGCGCTCGGCGTCTGGCTCGGCCGCGGGCAGAAGGATGCGCGCGACTACTTCGTGGCGGGGGGCCGGATCCCCTGGTGGGCGGTGCTCTTCTCCATCGTCGCGACGGAGACCAGCGCCCTCACCTTCATCTCGATCCCCGGGCTCGCGTACATCGGCGACCTCTCCTTCCTGCAGATCGCCACCGGCTACCTGCTCGGGCGCATCGTGGTGGCGTACACGCTCCTCCCGCGGTACGTGGGGGGCGAGCTCGTGACGGCGTACGCGCTGCTCGAGCAGCGCTTCGGCGGGCTCACGCGCCGCTTCGCGTCGGTGACGTTCATGGTGACGCGCGCCTTCGGCGACTCCGTGCGCGTCTTCGCCACGGCGATCCCGGTGGCCCTCATCCTCGGGCCGGTGGTGCCGGCCGAGTACACCACGCCCGCCGCGATCCTCGCGCTCGGCGCCACCACGCTCCTCTACACGTACCACGGCGGCATGCGCGCCGTCGTCTGGACCGACGTGATCCAGACCTTCGTCTACATCGGGGGTGGCCTGGGGGCGATGTACCTGATCGGCGCGGGCGTGGAGGGCGGATGGACGGCCATCCTGGACCGCGCGGGGGAGGCCGGGAAGCTGCGCATCTTCGACCCCTACCTCGGCATGGACCGCCCGCACACGATCCTCGCGGGCCTCTTCGGCGGCGCCTTCCTCTCGATGGCATCGCACGGGGCCGACCAGATCATCGTGCAGCGGCTCCTCACCTCGGGCTCGCTCCCGGAGGCGCGGCGCGCCCTGATCGGCAGCGGCGTGGCGGTCATCGCCCAGTTCGCGCTCTTCCTCCTGATCGGCATCGGGCTCTGGGCGTTCTACGACGCGCAGGCGTTCTCGGCGCCGGACCGCATCTTCCCGACCTTCATCATCCAGGAGATGCCGCCGGTGATGACCGGGATCGTGATCGCGGCCATCCTCGCGGCCGCGATGAGCACGGTGTCGGGATCGCTCAACTCGCTGGCGGCGGCCACCACGCACGACCTCTGGGTGCCCTTCCGCGGCGGGATCGCCGACGGCCCCCGGCTCCTCAGGGTCTCGAAGATCTTCACGCTCTGCTGGGCCGCGGTGCTCATCGGCGGAGCCCTCCTGTACAGCGCCGAGGGAACGCCCGTGGTGGTGATCGCGCTCTCGATCGCGTCGTTCACCTATGGCGGGCTCCTCGGCGGGTTCTTCCTCGCGATGCTCTGGCCCCGCGCGCTCCAGCGGGACGCGATCACCGGCATGGCGGTCGGGATCGCCGTGATGAGTGTCGTGGTCTTCGCCGGGCGGTTGGCGGCGGCGTTCCCCGCCCTCGCGGGTCCGCTCTCCCCGGTGGTCGGGATCGCCTGGCCCTGGTTCGTGCTCATCGGCACCACGATCACGATGTCGGTGGGTATCTTGTCCTCATTCACGCACGCCGCGCCGGCCCCGCCGGCCGCGGCGCGCCAGCCCTGACCGGACCCCCAAGGAACGACCTCGCGCAATGGCACATCTCGTCGTCGGAGTGGATGGTGGAGGGAGCAAGACCCACGTGATCGTCGCGAACGAGCGCGGCAAGGAGCTCGCGACGCTCACCGGCGCCGCCAGCGCCGTGCGTCCGGGCGAGGCGCTGCACTCCGCCGAGGTCATCGGCGCGCTGGTGCGCGATGCGATCGCGATGGCGGAGCGCGAGGGGGAGCGGCCGCGGGTGCTCGTCGTGGGCGTGGCGGGGATCGGGCGCGAGAAGGAGCGGAAGGCGCTCGTCCGCGCGCTCGAGGGCGAGGCGCTCGCGGAGGAGCTGGTGGTGGTGCCCGATGCGGAGATCGCCATGACCGACGCCTTCGGCGACGGCCCCGGCGTGCTCCTGATCTCCGGCACCGGCTCGGTGGCGTTCGGCCGGGGCCCCACGGGAGAGTTCCGGCGCTGCGGCGGCTGGGGTCCGGACTGCGGCGACGAGGGGAGCGGGGCCTGGATCGGCCGTCGGGCGCTGAGCGTGGTGACCTCCTCGCATGACCAGCGCGAGCCCGACACGCGGCTCGTGGGGGCGGTGCTCACGGCGCTGGAACTCGACGAGGTGGATGGCCTGGTCGCCTGGGCCGCGCAGGCCACGCCGCGGGACCTCGCGGCACTCGCGGTGCCCGTGGTGACGCTCGCGTCGGAGCGGGACCTGCGCGCCAACTCGATCTGCACGATCGCGGCCGAGGAGCTGGTGCTCCACGTGCGGACGCTGGCCCGCCAGCTGTTCGTGGACGAGCGCGCGACGGTGCCGGTGGCGCTGGCGGGTGGGATGCTCCGGCGGGGCTCGTTCCTGCGCCGGCTGGTGGAGCACCGCCTGAAGAGCGCGGTGCCCGGCTCGCACCTGCACGGCGAGGAGGTGGTGGCGGCCCGCGGCGCCGTGAAGATGGCGCAGCGGGCGCTCACCGCCGTCTAGGGGTCCTGCGGCGCCCGCTAGAGCGTCGCAGCGCTCTTCGCGGGCACCATCGACGCATCCCAGACGCGCTCGGACCGCGCGACGAACGCCGTGGCCGAGAGGTCGGAGCAGACGTTCACCGTCGTGCGCGTCATGTCGAGGATCCGGTCCACGCCGAGGACGATCGCGATCCCTTCGCCCGGCACGCCGATCATCGCCAGGATGCCCACGAGCAGCGGGATGGAGCCGCCGGGCACGCCCGCGGCCCCGATGGCGGTGATCACGGACATCACGACCACGATGATCATGCCCCCGAGCGAGAGGTCCACGCCGAACACCTGGGCGAGGAAGATCACGGTGATCCCCTCGAAGATCGACGTGCCGTTCATGCACATCGTGGAGCCGAGCGGGAGGACGAACCCGGCGACCTTCGGCGGGATGCCGAGGTCCTCCGTCGCGACGGCGATCGCCGTGGGGAGCGTGGCGCTGCTCGAGCTGGTGGAGAAGGCCGTGATGAGCGCTGAGCGGATGCGCGAGTAGAAGACGAACGGGTTGATCCCGATGACGAACTTCAGGATGAGCGAGAGATTGATCAGGACGTGCAGGAGGAGGGCCCCGAGCACCACGGCCACGTAGCCGGCGAGGGGCTCGAGCAGGGCGAAGCCGAAGCGTGAGGTCACGCCGAAGATCAGGCCCGTCACGCCGGCCGGGGCGAGCTTCATGGCCATCCCCACGATCTCGATCACGACGTCGTTCAGTGCCTGCAGCACGTCGATCATCGGCTTGGCCGTCTCCGGCCTGAGCTGCGTGAGCGCGGCCCCGAACATCAGGCCGAAGAAGATCACGCCGAGCATGTCGCCGTCCGCCGCGGACTTGACCGGGTTGCGTGTGACGATGTTCACGAACGTGTTGATGCCGAACCCACCGGTCTCCTGCGCCGTGATCTTGGACGAGGCGTCGTCCGCGTAGGTCGTCATCAGCTCCGTCTTGATCTCGTCGGGCAGCCCGGCGCCCGGCTTCACCGCGGCGACGATGACGAGGCCGAAGGTCGCGGCGAGCAGCGTGGTGCCGAAGAAGTAGCCGATCGCCTTCCCGCCCACCTGTCCGACCTTCCGCAGGTCCCCGAGGCCGGCCACGCCAAGCGCGATGGACGCGAAGACGAGCGGCATCACGATCATGAAGAGCAGCCGCAGGAAGATCTGCCCGATCGGGCCTGCCAGGTACTTGTTGACCCAGATCACGAGCGGTGCGTCGCCACCGAGCTGCGTGTTGGCCAGGATCCCCGCCGCGGCGCCGATGAGGAGCGCGAGGAGGATCTTGGTGTGCAGCTTCATGCCCGTGCCGGTGTTGCCGATCGATTCAGCCATCTAGTCCTCGTGTGGGAGCGGGTCGAGCCCGCGGCGGAGCTTCGAGTTGCGGTAGCCGTACAGTGCGTAGATGACGAGCCCGATGACGAGCCAGATCCCGAAGCCCTTCCAGGCGCGCAGCGGGAGGCCCTTCATCACGAAGAAACACGCGGAAGCGCCGCCGAGCGTCACGAACCAGAAGGCGGGCACCCGGAACGGCCGGGGCCGGTCGGGCTCGGTGATGCGGAGCACCAGCACCCCGAGGCAGACCACCACGAACGCGAAGAGCGTCCCGATGTTCGTGAGGTCGTAGGTGGCCGCGTCGTCCGCCACGAGCGCGGCGGAGGCCACCACCACGCCCGTGATGATGGTCGTGACGTGCGGCGTGCGGTACTTGGGGTGCAGCTTCGCGGCGGCCTTCGGGAGGAGGCCGTCGCGGGCCATGGCGTAGAAGATCCGGGGCTGGCCGTACTGGAACACGAGGAGCACCGCGGACATGGAGACCACCGCGCCGAGCGCGATGATCCAGGAGAACTGCGTGAGCCCGGCGACCTCGAACGCGTGCGCCAGCGGGTCGGAGGACTTGAGCTGCTCGTAGGGCACGAGCCCGGTGGCCACCGCGCCAACGATCACGTAGATGAGCGTGCAGATCCCGAGCCCCCAGAGGATCCCGCGCGGCAGCGTCCGCTGCGGGTCCTTCGTCTCCTCCGCCGCCGTGGAGATCGCGTCGAAGCCGATGTAGGCGAAGAAGACGATCGCCGCCCCCTGGTGCACCCCGGTGAACCCGTTCGGCGCGAAGGGCGTGTAGTTCGCCGGGTCGATGTGGATGGTGCCGACCACCACGAAGAGCGTCAGCACCGCGAGCTTGATGAGCACCATGATGTTGTTCGCCCGCGCGCTCTCCCGCACGCCGATCACGAGCAGCCAGGTGATCGCGGCCACGATCAGGAAGGCCGGCAGGTTGATCAGCACCGGGAGGCCCATGAGGCGCGGCGCACTCTCGAGCAGGCCGAGGATCTCCGGACTCGAGCTCGCCTTCACCTGGAAGTACCCGTGCGTGAGCCACCCCGGGATGTCGAACCAGGGCGAGACGAGGGACTCGAAGTACCCGCCCCACGCGATCGCGACCGCCACGTTGCCGACGGCGTACTCGAGGATGAGGTCCCAGCCGATGATCCAGGCGATCAGCTCACCGAGCGAGGCATAGCTGTAGGCGTATGCCGACCCCGCCTGCGGGATCATGCTCGCGAGCTCGGCATAGCAGAGGGCCGCGAGCGAGCAGACCGCGCCGAGGAGCACGAAGGAGAGGATGAGCGCGGGACCGGCGCCGTACCGGATCACCTCGCCGGTGGAGCTCACCTCGCCCGCGGCGGCCGTGCCCAGGGTGGAGAAGATGCCCGCCCCGATCACGGCCCCGATCGAGAGGGCGATCAGGTCGCGCGTGCCGAGGGTGCGCTTCATCCCCGTGCCGTCCGGCGAGTCGGGGACGAGTGCCGCGATCGGCTTGCGTGCCCAGAGTGACTTCATGTCGTCGCCTCGGCCGCCACCGCGTGGCGGGTCAGGAAGTAGACGGGCACGCCGACCAGCACCACGACGAGCCCCGAGAGGGCCTGCGGACGGGTCTTGTCCGCGACCAGGAGGATGATGGCGACGGCCGCCGCCATCACGATGTAGAGCGCCGGCAGCACCGGATAGCCGATCGCCCGGTAGGGCCGGTGCACGTCCGGGCGCTTCGCCCGGAGGATGAAGAGCCCGATGGTCGTGAGCACGTAGAAGATGAGGGCGGCGAAGATCACGTAGTCGAGCAACTGGGTGTAGGTGCCCGTCAGGCAGAGCACGCTGGTCCAGGCCGCCTGCGCGACGAGCGCCCAGGCCGGCACGCCCGCGCGGTTGAGCGCCGCCGCCGGCCGGAAGAAGAGCCCGTCCTTCGCCATCGCCCAGTAGACGCGTGCGCCCGAGAGGATCAAGCCGTTGTTGCAGCCGAAGGTGGAGACGAGGATCGCGAGCGCCATCAGCGTGGAGCCCACGGTGCCGAAGATCGCCTCGGCCGCCGCCGTCCCGACGCGGTCGAGGCTCGCATGCTGTACGCCCTCGAAGGGCAGCACGCTGAGATACGCGACGTTCACCAGGAAGTAGAGGAGCATCACGAGCCCGGCACCGAGCACCAGCGAGCGCGGGAGGTTGCGCGTGGGGTCCTGCACCTCCGCCGCCGCCGAGGTCACGCCATGCCAGGCGTCGGCGGCGAAGAGGGAGCCCACCATCGCGGCGCCGAACACCACCACGAACGCCCCGGAGAACCCGTCCGCGCCAAAGACCCCGGGGCCGAAGAACCCGGTCCCGAAGTTCACGGCGATCACGTCGGCCTTCCGTCCGATCGTCACCGCGAGGATGATCAGCACCGCGATGGCGGCGGTCTTCACCACCGTGAGCGTGGTCTGGACGAACTTCCCCTCCTTCACGCCCCGCAGGTTGATCCAGGTGAGCACCCAGATCGAGAGGAGCGCGACGAGGCGCTGGGGGGAGAGGCCGAGCTCCAGCAGGGCGCCCGAGGTGCGCACCTCGGCGTGCGGCAGCCAGGTGAAGAGGTCGGGTCCGATCACCGGGACGAGGAGGCCGAGGAACTTCCCGAAGGCGACGCCGACCGCGGCGATGGTCCCCGTCTGGATCACGACGAAGAGGGTCCACCCGTAGAGGAAGCCCACGAGCGGGCCCATCGCCTCGCGCAGGAAGACGTAGAGGCCGCCGGCCCGCGGGTACATCGCCGCCATCTCGCCGTAGGCCAGCGCCCCGAGGAGCGTCATGACGGCGGTGAGGAACCAGGCGAGCAGGAGGAGGAAGGGGGACCCGAGGAGCCGCGCCATGTCGGCGGAGACGATGAAGATCCCGGAGCCGATCATCGTGCCGGCGACGAGCATCGTCGCATCCGTCAGGGACATCGCTTTGACGAACCCAGGGCCGGCCGTGCCCTGTACACCCGCCGCCGGTGCGGCGCTGCCGGAAGTCATCAGGTCCAGTTCACTGAGGGGGACTGCGCCAGCGGGCGGACCGGGAGAACCTACAGGTCATGGCCCCAGAGGGCCAGTCAGAGCGGGGCTTCGGCGATGACCGGGACCGTGTCGCGCACGGGGGTGCCGTCGGCGCGGACGGCGGGACGGAAGCGGATCTCGGCGAGCATGTCGCGGATCTTCTTGTTGTAGCTGCCGTCGCGAGAGGGGTTGAACGAGATCAGGGTCGCCTTGCCGCGCTCGTCGACGTCGAACCAGGCGATCATCTTGTACGGGCGGACCTTGCCGGGCACCGGGATCGGGAGGAGCGCGAGGTTCGTCACCTGCGCCGGGTAGATGTCTCCGGGCCCGCCCCCCGTTCCCGGCCCCACGCCCGAGCCCCGCCCGGTCCCCACCCCCGACCCGACGCCCCCGCCGCGTCCCGGCCCGTTCCCCCCGGTGCCGTCGTTCCCGGAGCCCCCACCGACACCGGGCGTCGGGATCGTGGTGCCGGCCGCCTCGGGTACCACGGCGCTCTCCGTCGGCGCCGGGGGCGTGATCAGGGTCTTCTCGGGCTCCGGCACCGGCTTCGGCGGCTCGACCTTCGGGGGCGTGACCACGGGCGTGGCAGCAGGCGGGGGCGCGGCCACCTGGAGGTACCGGAGCTTCTCGGGGCGCACGACCTCGCCCCCCGTGCCGCCCGTGCCGCCGCCACCACCGCCCGCAGGCCCCTCGCCTCCCCCGCCGGTGCTCAGCTCGCGGTCCAGCTGGTGGGCCACGATGGGCGGCAGGAGGAGGGCGACCAGGATCGCGAGGTGCACGAGCGTGGAGACCAGGAGGCCCGTCGGTCCGCGCGGATCCCGCTCCGGGATCCCGTGGAGGGGTCGGAGGGGGCGCTTGGTCCTTGGCGGAGGGGCGAGTTCTTCCGGAGTCACGGCTCTGTCGGGGTGGGACTGGGGAGGGTCGCGGCCGGGCGGCCCGGGCATCCACTACCATAACTAATACGGCGGACGAACCGTGAAAGGTTCGTCCGCCGCATCATCCGCCGAGCTGCGGCGGGGACTCTGCCTACTTCGTGTCCTTGGGCGGCACGCCGATGACCTTCACTCCGGCACCTCGCGCCACGTCCATGGCGTAGATGACGTCCTGGTAGATCACCGTCGGGTCACCCTTCACGAACATGATCTTGTCCGGCCGCGGGTCGTAGATCGCCTTGAGCCGGTCGGCGAGGTTCGCCTTGGTGATCGGCTCCTTGTTCACGGCGAACATCCCCTCGGGCAGGACCTCCAGCACGATCTGGTCCGACGCCTGGTTGGCCGTCACGACCGCCGGCTGCGGGTCCGGCAACTGCAGGTCGATCGCCTTCCGCATCATCGGCTGCATGATCATGAAGATGATCAGCAGCACGAGCATGATGTCGATCATCGGAACGACGTTCGGCTCGTTGTTCAGGTTGGAGCTGCCTCCACCTACGCTCATTCCCATGGTGCGTTCTCCTAGTTCGAGCCGGGGGGCTTCACTTCGTCGCCGGCGACCGTGGACTCCGTCCCCGGCTGCTGGTCGGTGATGGCGCCCACGACGCGCACCCCGTTCCGCGACGCGATGTCCATCGCGTCGAGGATCTTGCCGTACTCGAGGTTCTTGTCCGCCTTCACGTAGAGGATCTGGTCGACCGTGCGCACCGAGTAGATGTTGGTGAGCAGTTCGCCCAGCTTCTCGTTCGGGATCTGCACCTTGTTCAGGAAGTAGTTCCCGTACTTGTCGATGCCCAGCACCTGGTCCTCATCGGCCTCCGGGTGCCCCTTCAGGTTGATGCCCGAAGGGGGCTCCGCGGTGAAGCCGGCCGCGATCGCCGGCGTCACCACCATGAAGATGATGAGGAGCACCAGCATCACGTCGATCATGGGGACGACGTTCGGCTCCGCCTTGACGCCTGCCCCCGTGCTTACCGACATACCCATCGTCAAACCCTCCTGGGGTCGTGGTGCGAGTCGGTGCGCTTACTGCGAGATCGGCGAGGAACCGGCCTGCGCCTTCGTGCTGAACTCGCGGGTGAAGCGCGACCGGCCGAACTCGCCCGAGACGCCCTTGATCAGGTAATCGATCATCTCCTTGGAGACGTACGTCATCTCGGCGGTGAGATTGTCGATCTTGGTCTGGAAGTAGTTGAAGAACCACACGGCCGGGATGGCGACCATGAGGCCGAAGCCCGTCGCGATGAGCGCCTCGGCGATGCCGACCGTGATGGCGGCGATGCCGGTGGAGCCCGACGAGCCCATGGCGGCGAAGGCGTTGATGATGCCGAACACCGTGCCGAGGAGGCCGACGAAGGGCGCCGTGGAGCCCACGGTCGCGAGCACGGCGAGGCCGCGCTTCAGCGAGACGATCTCGACGAGCATGTTGCGCTCGACCGCACGCTCGGCCGAGTTGATGTCGGACACCGTGACCGAGCCGTCCATGATCAGCGGCTTGACCTCATCGAGCGCGCCGCCGAGGACGCGGGCGACGTGCGACTTCTTGTAGCCCTGCGCGAGGTTGATCGCCTCGGTGAGGTTGTCCTCCTCGAGGAACTGCGAGAACTCGGGGGCGAACTTGAGCGTCTCGGCCTGCGCCTTGCGCAGGTTCCACCACTTGCCGAACGCCACCGTCAGCGACCAGAGGGACATGATCGCGAGGATGAGCCAGATGCCCTTGGCGAAGACCGGGCTGTGCTCCCAGATGTAACCGATGGACAGGTTCATGGAACGGTTCTCCTGACGGAACGTGTGAAGAGTTTCGAGTTGCTGTCGTGTTACTTCTGGAGCGCGAAGACGAACGGCTGCTGCACCAGCTGCCTCACCTTGCGGCCACCGATCTCCGCGGGGAGGAACCGCATGTTGGGCAGCGCGCTGCGCACCGCCGTCTCGAACAGGTCATGCGACTTCCGGAGCACCTTGAAGGACGCGATGTTCACGCGCCCGAGCGTGTCCACCTCGAACTGCGCGAGCACCTCGCCCTCGACGCCCGCCGACCGGAGGATGTCCGGGTAGCGCGGCGCGGCGGAGCCGGGCGCGGTCGCCACGGGCTTCTCCACCTGGAAGTCGAAGTAGGTCTGCTCGTTGTTCACCGGCGCCGTCCCGCCCACCACGCCCGAGGCGACACCACCCGCGACGCCACGTCCCGAGAAGTCATCCTCGTTGGTGAGCTTCTTGGAGAGGTCGATCTCCGGGATCACGTCGGGGATGTTCACCGGCGCGGTGAGCACCTGGAACCCCTTCGGCGGCGGCGGCGCGGCCACCATGTCCGGCGGCGGCGGGGGCGGCTCGTCCTTCGGCGGAGGCGGCTCGTCCTTCTTGATCTCGACGAAATCCACCTTCTGGACGATCGGCCCGTCGTCTTCCTGCACGGCGCCCGCGGTCGCGTAGACCGAGAGCACGATCACCGCGCCATGGAAGATCGTGGAGATGACCGTCGCGCCGAACGACTTCTGCTTCGTCTTCTTCGACTCGATCAGGTTATTGAACACGCGTACGTCTCCAATCGTGAAAAGTCGCGTGACGATGCGTCAGCGGATCCGCATCGACCGTACCCCGAACCTACCGCACCCGGCTCCGACCGCTACCTCCGGTAACATTAAGATTCCCTTAAGGAACCGTTCAGGAACCGCGCGCACCGTGTCCGGCGCCTGCACGATCATACCCACGCCGCATTACGTCAGCCGGTGGGTTCCGATGAGGATTCGATGACGTTCGGGGACGGCATCACGGGGAGCGAGACCGTGAAGGTGCTCCCCCGCCCGAGGCGTGACGCCACGTTGATGTTGCCGCCGTGCGCGTGCGCGATCCACTGCGCGATCGCGAGCCCCAGGCCGAACCCGCCGCGCTCCCCGCCCCGCGAGCGCGCCCGGTCCGCGCGCCAGAACCGGTCGAAGATGAACGGGAGGTCCGCGGCGGCGATCCCGAGCCCGGTGTCCTGCACCGAGAAGGCGACCCGCTCCCCCCGCAGCTCGAGCGCGAGCGTCACCTTGCCGCCGCGCGAGGTGTACTTGAGCGCGTTCGTCACGAGGTTCAGGAGGAGCTGGCGCAGCCGCACCGGGTCGCCGCTCACGGTCGCGGGGTCGAGGCGCCGGAGCTCCACCCGCGCGCCGCTCGACTCGGCGAGCATCGCCGCGGTCTCGTACACGTCCTCCACGAGCGGCGCGAGCGCCACCACCTCCCGATGGATGTCGAACCGTCCCTCGTCGGCGCGCGCCAGCGTCAGGAGCGACTCCACGAGGTCCGCCATCCGCGTCGTCTCGGCCAGCGCCTCCTCCAGCGCGGGCAGCTGGTCCATCGAGACCTGCGGCGACTGCATCGCACGCTCGATGTCCGCGCGCAGCACCGTGAGCGGCGTCTTGAGCTCGTGGCTCGCGTCCGCCGTGAAGCGCCGGAGCGCCGCGAACGAGCCCTCGAGGCGCGCGATCATCGCGTTGATGGTGCCCGCGAGCCGGTCGAGCTCGTTCTCGTCCGTCTCCACCGGCAGCCGCCGGTGCAGCGAGCGCCCGTCCTGGATCGCCTCGAGCTCGCCGATCAGCCGGTCGATCGGGCGGAGGCTCGCGCCCGCGAGCACCCAGGCCACGAGCACCGAGAGGAGGAGGAGCACCGGGAACGCCACCGTCACGGAGGCGAAGATGTCGAGCCGCGAGAGGTCCAGGGACTGCGCCGGCTCCCCCGCCACCACGCGGTAGATGGGGACGCGCGCCGAGGGGGTCTCGAAGTGCGCGAGCACGAAGAGCCGGGCCGAGTCGAGTGCGACGATGCCCCCCGGCTGGTCGGGCGTGAGTTCGCGGAAGACCGCGCGGGTCAGCGCGCCGCGGTCCTTCGTCGTCAGGCGCTCCACGGCCGCGCTCGCATAGAGCACCCGGGCCGTGTCGGTGACGATGATGTACCCGGGGAGCCCGGAGAGCAGGCGCCGCACGCCCGCCGAGAGCTCCTGGCCGATCACCGAGTCGGTGGTCGCCACGACGGGGAGCGCTGCGGTGCCCGCCTGCTGCAACAGCACGGAGGCCAGCTCGGCCACGTCCTCGACGCGCGACTTGATCGCCCGCTCCGCCGCGCCCCGGCTCGCACTCAGCAGCACCGCCGAGAACATCGCGAGCGTGAGCGCCAGCACGATGGCGTAGGCGAGCGTCAGCCGGCCGCGGATGGAGTTCATCGCCCGGCCGTCAGCCCTTCAGCACGTAACCCACGCCGCGCACGGTGGTGATGAGCTTCTTCTTGAACGGCGCGTCCACCTTCTTCCGCAGGTGGTTGATCACGACGTCCACGATGTTCGTGCCCGGGTCGAAGTGGTACCCCCAGGCGTACTCGGTGATGAGCGTGCGGCTCAGCACCCGCCCCGCGTGCCGCGCGAGGTACCCGAGCACCATGAACTCCTTGGGCGTGAGCTCGATCGGCTTCCCCGCGCGCGAGACCTCGCGCGCATCGAGGTCCACCACGAGGTCGGCGACGGTGATCTTGGGGCTGACGATCGACCGCGGCCGGCGCGCGAGCGCCTCGACGCGCGCCAGGAGCTCCTCGAACGCGAAGGGCTTGGTGACGTAGTCGTCCGCGCCGGCGCGAAGGGTCTCGACCTTCGCGTCCACCGCATCCTGCGCGGTGAGCACGAGCACGGGCTTCTCGAACCCGCGCGCACGGAGGTTCCGCAGCACTTGCTCGCCCGAGCGCCCCGGGAGGCGGAGGTCGAGCACCACGAGGTCGTAGGGCTGCGAGCGCGCCAGCGCCTCCCCCTCCTCGCCGTCCGTCACGAGGTCCACGGACCAGCGCTGCTCCTCGAGCCCGCGCTTCACGAACTGCCCGACCGTCGGGTCGTCCTCGATCACGAGCAGCTTCATGATTCCACCACCGGGAGGATGACGCGGAAGGTGCTCCCCTGCCCCAGCACGCTCTCGACCTCGACGCGCCCGCCATGCTCCTGCACGATGCCGTAGCAGATCGAGAGTCCCAGCCCGGTGCCCTTCCCGGGCCCCTTCGTCGTGTAGAAGGGCTCGAAGATCTTGCCGATCTCGCTGCGGGCGATCCCGTGCCCCATGTCGATCACCTCCACGACCGCCCCCTCGGCCGGCGTCGCCCCCACGCGCGAGACGATGCGCACCAGGCCGCGGTCCCCCATGGCGTCCATCGCGTTCAGGAGGAGCGCCATGAAGACCTGCACGAGCTGTTCGGCGTTCGCGTGGGGCACGCGCCCCATCAACGGGTCGAGGGAGGTCTCGACCGTGAGCTTCTTGAACCGCACGTGGTGCTTGAGCAGGAAGAGCGTGCGCTCGACGACCTCGTTGACGTTCACGCGCTCCTTGCGCGGCTGCTTGGGCCGGCTGAACTCCAGCAGCCCGTCCACGATCTGCTTGCAGCGCACCACCTCGTTGTCGATGATGCCGAGGAAGTCATGCGTCTCCGGCGCGAGCGTGACCCCCGACCGCTCGAGGTCCTCGATCCGGTACCCGAGCGACTCGGCGCAGGCCGCGATGGTCGCCAGCGGGTTGTTGATCTCGTGCATCACGCCCGCAGCGAGCTGGCCGATGGCGGCGAGCTTCTCCGCCTGCGAGAAGCGCTCCTGCGCCTCCCGCCAGTCGGTGACGTCCTCGCCGATGGTGATCACGTGGGTCACCGGCCCGTCGCCGAGCCGCATCGGGATCTTGGTGATGCGGTAGGTGCGCGCCTCGCCGGAGGAGATGCTCTCCATCTGGTACTCCTGCATCCGCCCCGTGGAGAAGACGTCCTCGAACTCGCGCCGCAGCATCTCGGAGGGCTGCCGGTGGAGGATCTCGAAGATCGTCCGGCCGATCGCCTCCTCGCGCTGCACGCCCTGCATCCCCGTCTCGCGCTTCCGGTTCCAGCTCTGGATCCGGAACTCGCGGTCGATCACGTAGAGGCCGAGGGGGAGCGAGTCGATGATCTTCTCCGTGAAGCGGCGCCCGCGCTCGATCTCCATCGTCCGGCTCGCCACCTCGACCTCGAGCTGGCGTGAGCGCTCGGCGTGCGCCAGCTCGGGCGCGAGCACGTTCGCGAGCGCCTGGAGGAGCAGTTCCTCCTCCGGCTCCGGCACCCGCTCGAGCCGGAGGGCGAGTGCCCCGAGCCGCCGCGGCCCGAGCACGATCGGCACCACGCGGAGCTCGGCGGGCGCCCCGGCGTCGTCGGCGCTCGTGAGCGCCGCGCGCACCTGCGCCTCGGTGAAGTGCCCGAGCCCGCTCCCCCACGCCCGGCGCAGCCCCTGGGGTGTGTGCATCCAGAGCGCGCACTCCTGGCTCTCGAGGGTCGTGCGGAGCGTCTCCAGGATCCGCTCGATGCTCGTCTCGAGTGAGCGCGCGGACGAGAGCTCGGCGCTCAGGCCAGCGAGCGTGGCGAGGGCGCGGCCGGCCCGGCCATCGGAGGCCGGTGTCGTCGGGGAGAGGGGAGTCACGGGCTGTGGGGAGGGGCGATGCGGGAAGGTACGGACCCCCCGGAGGGGGGACAAGGTGAGTCCGGGTCCGGGCTTGCCACCCTGACAGCGCCGGCGGTCGAGTCGGCAGCGCGAACGGCCAGCGCGGCACCTCTGGGCGGGCACGCGCGTTGCGCCCTCAGCGGGCAGCTGGGCGCGGCAGATCACCGCGGCCCCTGACACCCAACCGACTGAAGGAGGATCCCATGGTGTACCGCACGACGCTGACCCCCATGTTCACCCTGCGCCGCGAGATGGACCGCCTCTTCGAGGATGCGTTCGGCCGCGCCTCGGCTGCGCCCACGAGCTGGACCCCCGCGGTGGACGTGCGCGAGGAGAACGACGCCTTCGTGTTCGAGCTGGAGCTCCCCGGCGTGGCGCCGGAAGGGGTGGAGGTGAGCTCCGACAACGGCGTGCTCACGGTGAGCGGCTCCAAGCGCACCGAGCGCAACACCGCCGACGAGGGCGGGCGCTGGCACATCGTGGAGCGCGTGACGGGCGAGTTCCGGCGCACCTTCCAGCTGCCGCAGAACGTCAAGGAGGACGGGATCGACGCGACCTTCGCGCACGGGCTCCTGACCGTCCGCGTGCCGAAGGCCGAGGTTCCGAAGCCGAAGAAGATCGCCGTCCGGTCGGCGTAGGGAAGCGAGGGTCGGGGGGAGGAGGGCTGGTCTGGCCTCCTTCCCCCGTCGGCACACGCGGCCGGCGCGCGCGGCCGCCGCGAACCGGCGCATCGGGCCGCCGCGCCGGACCGCCGCGCCCGGCTGCCGCGCCGGGCTGCGCGCCGTCAGGCCCGCAGCTTCGCGATCTCGGCGAGGAGCTCCGCGTTCTCGCGGCGGTGTCCGCCATGCTCCTCGACGAACGACCAGCGCAGGATCCCCGCCTTGTCCACGAGGAAGTACGAGCGGCGGGCGAGGAAGCGCTCCTCGTTCAGCACCCCGTAGGCGCGCGAGACCTCGCGCTTGAAGTCGGAGGCGAGCTGCACGCCCATGTTGTACTTGGCCTTGTACTCCTTCAGGGAGGCCACCGAGTCCACGCTGATCGGGATCACGACCACGTCCTCGGCGGCGAACGCCGCATAGTCGTCGCTGAACGCGCACATCTCCGCCGTGCAGGTGGAGGTGAAGGCGAGCGGGAAGAAGGCCAGCAGGACGTGCTTTGTGCCCCGGAACTCGGCGAGGGAGACCTTCGAGCCGGTGGTCGAGTCGAGGACGAAGCCCGGGGCTTCGGCGCCGACGGTCGGGAGGGGAGCGGTCGCCAGGGTGGTCATCGGGTCCTCGCGGGTGGGGGCACGCCCGGGCGGACGCGCGGGAAGGCGCCGAATGGAGCGTGCCGGGATCGAACCGGCGACCCCCTGCTTGCAAAGCAGGTGCTCTCCCAGCTGAGCTAACGCCCCGAAGTGGTGCGCCGGAAAGATAACCGGGGAGAGCGGGACGGTGGTAGCGGCCCGACGCACGAAGGGTGGCGCGGGGTCCGAGCCCCACGCCACCCCTGGCCGCACACCGTGACGGTGTGCGCGCGCTGCGCCCGTGCTACTCGTGCGCGGGCAGCGGCTCCATCGTGCGCGGATCCACCGGCACCTGCACCTCGTCCCGGTAGGGCGACGTCATGAGCAGCACGCGCGCCTTGGGGAAGGCGTCCATGAAGTGCGCGTAGCTCCAGGCGAAGATGCCGAGGAAGCCCAGCGTGATCCCCGCCTCCCACAGCCCGAGCGGGGCGTGCTCCACGCGCGTGCCGTAGATCGAGGGGTAGATCTCCGTGTAGCGCGTGAACCAGAGCCCCACGATCGAGCAGAGCGCGAAGAGGACCATCGTCGGCGAGTAGAGCTTCGCCTTCACCGAGAGCAGCCCGAAGAACGGGATGAGGAAGGTGAGCACGGCCGCGATCGTGGTGGTCGTCGTCCACGCCCCCGTGAGCCGCAGCGTGAAGAAGTGCGTCTCCTCGGCGAGGTTGCCGTACCAGATGATCAGGAACTGCGAGAAGGTGATGTAGCCCCAGAACGCCGTGAAGGCGAAGCCGAGCTTGCCGACATCATGGTAATGCTTGTCGGTCACCATGCCGGGGAGCTCCGGGAACTGCGCCTTCCACCAGCGGAGGAGGATCGCCCAGACCATCAGGGCCACCAGCCAGCCGCCCATGAAGACCTGCCACCCGTACATCGTGCTGAAGAAGTGGAAGTCGAGCGACATCGAGTGGTCCCAGGCGAGCACGCACCAGCCGAAGCCGAAGACGATCGCCATGAGCACGGCGAGCTTCCCCTGGAGCGAGTGCGTGCTGTGCAGCTCCCGACGCTCGTCGCCGAAGCCCGCGCGCATCCGCGCGCGCATCCCGGCCGCCCACGAGGCCCCGTGCTCGGGCGTCACGCCCACGTCGAGCCGCACCGAGGTCCAGGTGAACCAGAGCTGGAGGACGAGGAGCGCGCCGAAGACGACGATGGAGCGCAGCCAGAAGAAGGTGTGGTTGAACCAGACCTCCTTCTCATGGATCAGCTCCCCCGTCCCGACGAGGTCCCACCACGGATAGATGTGGGACTTGCCGCCGAAGATGATGACCAGCAGGCCGATCGCGGCGAAGGGGAGGAACGCCACGAACCCCTCGAGGAAGCGCACGATGCTGCGCGACCAGCGCGCGGTGACGATGCGCTGCACCGCGGCGAACATGACGCCCGCCGACGCGATGGTGGTGAAGAAGAGCCAGTTGACGAGGAACGCCTGCCAGGCGCGCGCCTCGCCGGTGGCCGCGCCGACGGCGAAGAGGATCATCCCGAGCACGCCGAGCGCGAGCCCGCCGGTCTTGACGCTCGCCGGCATCGACTTCGTCTGCAGGACGCTGACGAGCTGGTCGCGCGGCGGCGCGTAATGCTGCGTGGCACTCATTCGTGGCCTCCCGGAGCGCGCGCGCCCTCGGTCTTGGGCTGCTCCACCTTCAGGGTCAGGCCGGCCATGCTCGGCTTCACGAACGCCGCCGGCATGGTGGGGCCGATCGCGGAGTAGCCGGGGAGCGCTTCACCCGTCTGCCCCGGGAACCCGACGGGCCCCGTGGCGACCGTGTAGCGCCCCTGCAGCCCGCGCATGTAGTTGACCACGTCCCAGCGGTCCCGCTCCGGGATGCGGTTCTGCGGCGGCATCAGGCCGCGGCCGTTGCGCATCATGCCGAAGAGGTAGCCGTCGGTCCGCGACATCGTGATCTCGGTGACCAGGCTCGGCGCGAACCCGTACATCGGGTTCAGCTGTCGCATGCCGCCGTTGCCGTCCCCGAGGTCGCCGTGGCAGACGGCGCAGTTGATCGCGTACACCTTGTGGCCGTTCTCGAGCGAGCGCGCGTCGGCCGCCACGGGGTTCTGGAGCCCCGAGAGCGAGTCGACGGTGCCCGGCATCGCGTCGTAGCCGACCTGCCAGGCCGCGACCGCGACGCCCGTCACGGGCACGGAGCCCTGCGGGTTGCCGCGGAAGGGCGTGACCTCGCCGAGCGAGTCGGTGCGGAACTTCTGCCAGGTGCCCACCGAGGGCTGCTGCTTGAAGTCGGTCAGCCAGTCCTCGCAGCCGGCCAGCGCCAGCAGGAGGGGGGCGACGAGCAGGGCGCGGCGCGCCCCGCGCAGGGTCGGGCGATCAGCGCTCACCGCGCACCTCCACCGCCCCGTGCCGCTTCAGGATCGCTTCCGCCTCGGCGAGCTTGTCCGGCGCGCACTCGCACCAGATGCCGTAGCTCCCGTGGCTGAACCGTTCGTCGTACCCGACCGTCATCGTCAATCGCGGGATCCCCTGCAGGTAGAACATGCCGAACACCGTGGAGAGTGCGCCCACCATCACCATCACCTCGAAGCCGAAGACGGTGTAGGGGAGCCAGGTGGAGATCGCCTTGCCGCCGACCACGAGGGGCCAGTACTCCGAGCCCCAGATCGCGATCCAGTAGCCGAAGGCCGCGCCGCTCAGCGCGCCCACCAGCGTGAACACCCGCACCTTGCTCCGCGGCGGCTCCACCGCGTGCTCGAGCTCGTGCCGCGGCGTCGGCGTGTAGACCGTGAGGTCGCCGACCTTCTTCTGCTTCAGTTCCTCGATCGCTTCCACCGTGGAGTCGAGCTCCTGGAAGACGCCCAGCATGCCGCGCATCATCTCAGTGCCCTCCGTGGCCGTGGGTGGCGTGCGCCTTCTTGAGCTTGGGCGGGATGATCTCCTTGATCTCCGTGATCGCCATCACCGGCAGCTGCTTCACGAAGAGCAGGAACCACATGAAGAACCACCCGAACGAGCCGATCAGGATGCCGAAGTCCACCCAGGTGGGCATGTAGCTGGACCACTGCCACGGGTTCACGTCGTGCGAGAGCGACGGCACCACGATCACGAAGCGCTCGAACCACATCCCGATGTTGATGAAGATCGAGAGGATGAAGAGCCAGGTGGGGTTGCGCCGCAGCTTCTGCGAGAAGAGCGAGAGCGGGAGGATCATGTTGCAGGTGAGCATGATCCAGGCCGCCCACCACCACTGCCCGAAGACGCGGTTCCAGAAGTAGTCCTGCTCGTAGGCGATGCCGCCGTACCAGGCGATGAAGAACTCGACGATGTACGCGCACCCCACCACGAGCGACGTGAAGAGCACCATCTTCGCCGAGGCGTCGAGGTGGTTCAGCGTGACGTAGTGCTTCATCCCGAACCACTTCCGCATCGGGATGATGATCGTCCAGACCATCGCGAAGCCGGAGAAGATCGCGCCGGCCACGAAGTAGGGCGGGAAGATCGTGGTGTGCCACCCGGGCACGATGCCCATCGCGAAGTCGAACGACACCACCGAGTGCACCGAGAGCACCAGCGGGGTCGAGAACGCCGCCAGGAACAGGTAGGCGCGGGCGAAGTGGCGCCATTCGCGCTCGGTGTTCCGCCAGCCGAACGAGAGGAGCGCGAGGATCCGCTTGCGGAGCGGGTTCTTCTCCTTGTCGCGGAGCACCGCGATGTCGGGGATGAGCCCCACGAAGAGGAAGGTGGTCGAGATCGTGAGGTAGGTCGTGATCGCGAACACGTCCCAGACCAGCGGCGACTTGAAGTTCGGCCAGATCAGCCGCCAGTTCGGGTACGGGATCAGCCAGAAGAACTTCCACGGCCGCCCGATGTGGATGATCGGGAAGAGCCCCGCCGTCATCACGGCGAAGACCGTCATCGCCTCCGCCGCGCGATAGATCGTGGTGCGGAAGCCCGCGCGGAAGAGGAAGAGGATCGCCGAGATCAGCGTGCCCGCGTGCCCGATGCCGACCCAGAACACGAAGGAGATGATGTAGACGCCCCACATCACCGGCGGGTTGTACCCGGCGACGCCCAGGCCCTGGTGCACCTGGTAGAGGAACGAGACGACGCCGAGGCCGAGCGCGCCGACCGCCAGCATCAGGCCGAGGAACCAGGCCTTGGTCGGCTGGAGGACCGCCGTGATCTCGCGGTCGACCTGCTCGTAGTCCCTGACCGCCGGGAGCTGGATGTCCGCCGAGGCGATGTTCGGCCGGTGGAGCGTGTCGCCGGAGGGCTGCGCGAGGGTTGCCATGGTCCGCGCCCCCTTACGCCGTCGCCGACGCCGCGGGCGCCGGATGGTTGACCTTCTTCAAGTAGACCACCGCCGTGAAGGTGTTGAGCTCCTCGAACACATGGTACGCGCGCCGGTCCTTCGCCCACTTGGCCACCGACCACGCCTCGTCCGCGGCGTCGCCGAAGACGATCGCGCGCGAGGGACAGGCCTGCGCGCAGGCGGTGGTGAACTCGTCCGCCTGCACCTCACGCCCCTCCGCCGCGGCCCGGTGCTCCGACTCGTGGATGCGCTGGACGCAGAACGAGCACTTCTCCATCACGCCCTTGCCGCGGACGGTGACGTCCGGGTTGAGCTGCCAGTGGAGCGGCTCCGGGAACGCGTACTGCGCCCGGTCCGGCTCGCCGTACCCGAACCAGTTGTAGTAGCGGACCTTGTACGGGCAGTTGTTCGAGCAGTAGCGCGTGCCGACGCAGCGGTTGTAGACCTGCACGTTGAGCCCGTTGGGCGCGTGGTAGGTCGCGTACACCGGGCAGACGGGCTCGCAGGGCGCGTTGCCGCAGTGCTGGCACATCATCGGCAGGAAGCGCGTCTCGAAGTCCGGGTGCTCGGGGTCGAACTTCACGTCCTTCGGTTCGCGGTCGATCTCCCAGTACCGCTCGAGGCGGATCCAGGCCATCTCGCGCGAGCGCGTGATGTTCGCGCCGAAGCCGGTGCGGTCCGGCAGCACCTGCGGGCCCTGCCAGGCGGCCCCGACCGTCGGGATGTTGTTCTCCGCGTAGCAGGCGGTCATGCAGGCCGAGCACCCCGTGCAGCGCGCGAGGTCGACGGTCATCGCCCACCGGCGCTTCGCCGCCCCGGACCAGTGCTCGGGGTCGTACATCCCCTTGTCCTTCGACTTGGGGTCGCCGTAGTCGCCCTGCGCGTCGTTCGCGACCGGCGAGCGGAGCCCCGGCAGGAACTCGGTGCTCGCCTGCCCCTCGAACACGTGCGGGTGCGCGCCCTCCTCGCCCGCGAGCAGCGCCGGGAGCGCGATGGCCTGCGCCAGCCCGCGGCCATGCTGCCGGCCGGAGCCCTCCGTGGTCACGATGCGCGCGCCGCCGGTGGCCTTGGTGACCGTGGCCTTCGTGGCACCGTACGCGGCCGCGCCGGAGCGCGAGTCCTCGATCGGCGCGAGCAGCTGCCAGGCGTTCTCGCCGGAGACCGCGTAGCGGCCGGAGGCGGAGTGCCCGCGGCCGAGCGCGACGGCGATCGTGTCCGGCCGCATGCCGATGTAGACGAACGCAGGCGCCGTCAGCTCGCCTGCAGAGGTCCTCACCGTGACATGGTCACCGTCCACGACGCCGAGCGCCGCGGCGGTCTCGCCATGCATCTCGACCACCGTCTGCCAGCAGATCTTCGTGACGGGATCCGGGAGCTCCTGCAGCCAGGGCTTGTTCGCCCCGCGCCCGTCGCCGAGCGTCGGCGAGGGATACGCCAGCAGGAAGTACTCGCCGGTGTTGTCCCCGGTCGCGGCGCGGGGTGCCACGCGCGCCGGTGTGGCGCCGCGGGCGACGCTGGAGCCGGCCATCGTGCCGCCCACCAGGCCGTCCTTGAGCTTCGCGTTCCCGCCGATGCGCGCCGCGAGCCATCCACGGTAGTCGGACTGCGGGAAGCGGGACGCCATCGCGGGGTCCCCCTTCGCGAGCGCGAGCAGCACGTCGGCCGTCGCGCGCGAGTCGAACACGGGGTCCATCGTCGGCTGCTGCAGCGAGAGCGTGCCGCGCACCGGCTCCGCGTCGCCCCAGCTCTCGAGACCGTGGTGGTCGGGAAGGACGAGGTCGCACATGGACGTCGTCTCGTCCGGCACGCTGGAGAAGGAGACCTTGAACGGCACCTTGGCGAGCGCGGCGGCGAATCCGGTGCCCGGCGCGCTGGTGTAGACGGGGTTCGCGTGGCGCACGAAGAAGGCGGGCACCTCGCCCGCGTTCATGCGCTCGGCCAGCGCGCGGATCTCCGCCTGCCCCGCCACGCCCTCGAACGCGAGGTAGCCCTCGGCCGGCTTGATGGTCTTGCCGACGTTGCCGCGCTGCTTGTTCAGCTCGGCGACCGCACTCGCGAGCTCACCCGCGCCCGCCCCGTACCCGCCGGAGAGGATGGCACTCGCGCTCGCACCGCGGAGTTCGCTCGCAAGCCCCTCGAGCAGCGCGACGCCCACGCCGGCCGCCTCGGCCGCCGCCGCCATCGACCCGCGCCCGAGCAGCGCGTTCACGATCGCGAGCTCGCTCCCCGGCCGCGCCGGGATCCAGTGGTCGGCGTTGAGCCCGGTGAGGGAGCGGCGCGCCCCCACATAGATGAAGCGAGGCGCCCCGTCGATCTTCGCGCGCGCGTCGGCGAACGAGAGCTGCTGCGGGACCGGGAGGCCCCACGCGTCGAGGAAATCCGCCGAGAAGGAGACGATGAGCGACGCGGCAGCGAAGTCCACGTGCGGCCAGGAGGCGCCGTACGCCGCCCTGTTCGCCTGGGCCACCGCGATGGGCGCCTCGGCGTCGTACGAGAGGTGCGGCGCGATGCCGTAGCCGGCGAGGACCGAGTCGAGGAAAGCCGGGAAGGAGCCCTGCTCGTGCTGATTCACGAAGGCGACGCGGCTTCCCTGCCCGCGGCTCTTGATCTCGCCGAGGCGGGCGGCGAGGGTCTCGAGCGCCTCGTCCCAGGTGGTGGGGACGAGCGCATCGCCCTCGCGCTTCATCGGACCGCGGAAGCGGTCCGGGTTGTAGAGCCCCTGCAACCCCGCCTGCCCGCGCGCGCAGAGCGCGCCCTTGTTCACCGGGTGCGCCGGGTTCCCCTCGGCCTTGATGGCGCGCCCGTCACGCACCTCGACGATCAGCCCGCACCCGGCCGCGCACTCGCGGCAGGTGGTGGCGTAGTGGTTCGAGACGCCGGGGACCGTGTTGTCGGGGGAGACGAGGTAGGGGATCAACTTCTCCACGTCGCCCGTCGCGCATCCCACCACGGAGGTGGCCGCCCCGGCGACGCCGAGGACCTTGAGGAAGTCGCGGCGCTTGACGCCGGCGTCCTTCCCTTCCTTGAGATCTGGGGTCATCAGCGTTCCTAGTAGTGGCAGGTGGCGCAGTCGTACTTCGCCTTCTTGCGCGGGAGCGCGAGCGTCGCGGAGTCCGGCTCGAGTCCCGCCGCGCGCACACCCTCGGCGGGGGAGTAGCCGTTCACGTGACAGCTGACGCACCACCCCATGTTCAGCGACTGCACCTGGAAGACCTGCTGCATGTTGTTCACCTGGCCATGGCAGGTCTGGCAGGTGACGCCGGCGTTCACGTGGCGCATGTGCGGGAAGTGCACGTACTCGGGCACCTTGTGCACGCGCACCCACGGGATCGGCTCCTTCTTGTTCCAGTACTCGCTGAGCTTGGCGATCTCAGGCCGCCCGGCGCCGGCGATCAGGTGGCACCCCATGCAGGTGCCGACCGCGGGGAGCCCGGGGTCCGGCGACTGGTTCGCCGCATTGTGACAGAACGCGCAGTTCATCTTGAGCGAGTTCACGTGCACGGGATGCGGGAACTTGATCGGCTGTTCCGGGGAGCGGCCGATGCCGCCGCCGATGTAGTTGGTGTAGCCCGAGGCGCCGCTGTACGCCCAGGGGCCGGGCTTGGCCTTGCCGAAGGCCTCGCGATTGGCCGAGTCGGTCGCCGTCTCGGGGACCGCTTCCGGTGCCGGGTCCTGCGCGGCGTCGGCCGCCTGGGAGCCCGCGTAGGCGGACATCATGGTCGCCGCGAGCGCGATGGCGACCAACCCTGGGATCACGATCCATTTCCTGCGACCTGTCATGCGCAAGACTCGGCGATGGGGAAACCCGAATGTTCCACTCGGCTTGTGAACGATTTCACAAGCGTACGGCACACGGAAAAATGTTCCGCGCCCCCACGCATCGCAAGTGCAGGCGCGCGAGTCGCGTAGCTGCTCCGCTCACTACTCCAGCCCCCGCTTCACCCGGTCGATCGTGCGGAGCACCTCGATCGCCATGGCGCGCACGAGGGTGAGCTCGCGCGAGTCGGGCCCGGCGCGATTGAGCAGCGAGCGCACCGACCGCAGGATGTGCTCGGCGTTCCGCGTGCGGTAGAACGCGATCGCGGCGAGCGCGCGGTCGATGTCGCCGAGGGCGCGCTCCCACTCGTCGTGCCTGGGGAGCGGCGCGTGGTGCTTGTGCCGCGCGACCGTGCGCGTGGCGTCCCCCGCCCCGAGGTGCAGCTCGTACGCCGCGATCAGCACCGCCTGCGCGAGGTTGAGCGACGCGTGCTCCGTGGTGGGGATCGCGACGAGGACCTGCGCGAGGTCGATCGCGTCGTTCGGCAGGCCATGGTCCTCCTGTCCGAAGAGGAGCGCGACCTTCCCCTCGCGCGCCTTCTCGAGCGCGACCGGCGCGAGGGCACGCGGCGAGGTGGTGGGCCAGCGGTGCGCGCGCCGTTTCGCGCCGAAGGCCGCGACGTAGACGCAGTCCGCCAGCGCCGCGGGGAGCGTCTCGAAGTGGCGGATGCCCTCGACCAGGTCGCGGGTGCCGTGCGCCACACCCTCGATGCGCCAGGGGTCGTAGGGCATGGGCTCGACAAGCCGCAGGTCGGAGAGCCCCATGTTCTTCATCACCCGCACGGTCGCGGCGAGGTTGACCGGATCCTGGGGGCGGTGGAGGACGATCGCGACGGCGTCGAGGGCGGACACAGCGCGGAAGCTAGTCGCGCTAGATTTCGCGCGCTGGCCCTCGTGCTGCTCCTCCGCTGGCGGTCCCGCTGGTGCTGCCCCTGGTCCTCCCGCGGGTCCGCGGCCGCCCCGCGCCGGACCCACGCATCCCACCCTTCCCCAGACAGGCCCGACCGTTGAGCTACCTCACCACCGCCCCGCGGCGGACCCTCAAGCAGTACCTCGGCGTCACGTGGCGCGGCTTCGTGATGGGCGCCGCGGACGTGATCCCCGGCGTCTCGGGGGGCACGATGGCGTTCATCCTCGGCATCTATGACGAGTTGATCGATGCCATCCGCGCCGCGATCCCCTTCCTCGGCCTGGCGGTCCGCCTCCGGTTCCGCGAGGCCTTCGCGGTGCTCCCCTGGCGCTTCCTCCTCGCGCTCCTGGTGGGCATCGGGACGGCGATCCTGAGCCTCGCGAAGTTCCTCGGGTGGGCGCTCGAGACGCACCCCTCGCTCGTGTTCGCGCTCTTCTTCGGCCTCATCGTGGCGTCGGTGCACGTCGTGCGGAACCACGTGCGGAAGTGGACGGCGCTCACGGTGGGGGTCGTCGCCGTGGCCGCGGTGCTCACCTACGTCTTCGTCGGGCTCACCCCCACGGAGACGCCGAACGGACTCTGGTTCATCTTCCTGAGCGCGGCGATCGCGATCTGCGCGATGATCCTGCCGGGCATCTCCGGTGCGTTCGTCCTCGTGCTGCTCGGCAAGTACGAGTACGTGCTCGGCGCGCTCGTCGCCTTCGACGTCCCGGTGATCGCGGTGTTCATCGCGGGCGCCGCCACGGGGATCATCGCGTTCTCGAACGTGCTGCGCTGGCTGCTCGACCACTACCACGACATCACGGTCGCCGTGCTGGTCGGCTTCATGATCGGCGCGCTCCGCAAGGTGTGGCCGTGGAAGGAGGCGCCGGGCGCCGACGGGATCGTCGTGGGCGACCCGAACATCCTGCCGGCCGCCTTCACCACCGACGTGGCGCTCGCCCTGGTCCTCGCCGTGGTGGGCGCGGTGGCGGTGCTGCTGCTGGAGTGGGCCGGCGCACGCCGCGGCGACGAGGCCCCGCGGGCGTAGGGGAGTGTGCCCGCGCAGCCGCGCGGCGCGGTCGCACGGCGCGCGCACGCGCCCCATATTGGAAGCATACCTCGCATTCAAGGAGTCGACACATGCCACATACCCTGCCCGCGCTGTCCTACAAGCACGAAGCGCTCGAGCCGCACATCGACGCGCAGACCATGCAGATCCACCATGGCAAGCACCACCAGGGCTACGTCAACAACCTGAACGCCGCAATCGAGAAGGCGCCGGACCTCGCGAAGTGGTCGCTCGACCAGCTCTGCCGCGACCTCGCGAAGGTGCCCGAGAGCGTGCGCGGCGCCGTCCGGAACAACGGCGGCGGGCACTGGAACCATTCGCTCTTCTGGGCGGCGATGGTGCCGAAGTCCGGGGGCGAGCCCACCGGGAACGTCGCCGGCGCGATCACCAAGGCGTTCGGCGACTTCGCGAAGTTCCGTGAGGCCTTCCAGGCCGCCGCGATGGGCCGCTTCGGCTCGGGCTGGGCGTGGCTGGTGGCGGCGAAGGACGGCACGGTCAGCATCGAGTCCACGCCGAACCAGGACAACCCCCTCATGGAGGGGCGCCACGCGATCCTCGGCCTCGACGTCTGGGAGCACGCGTACTACCTCAAGTACCAGAACCGCCGCGCCGACTACGTGGGCGCCTGGTGGAACGTGGTGCACTGGGGGGAGGTCGCGAAGCGCTACGACGCGCGCTGAGGCGCGCGACGCCGGATGACCCGCGCTCCCGCGCGCGGGTCCTTATCCGGACCGACGCGGCGGAGCGGCCATGCCCCCTAGTGGGGCGTGGCCGCTTTCGACTTCCGGCGGTGACCGCCGGAGACGAGGTCGTCGATCCCGCTCGCGTCGGGCGCGGCGTCCGGTCCCGGCGGCCGGCGCGTCGCGAGCGCCACGAGGAGCGGGGGCGTCACGAAGGTCGTGACGACGACCATGAGCATCAGCGCTCCGAAGAGCTCGCCCGTGAGCACGCCGGAGACGAGTCCCATCTGTGCGAAGATGAGCCCCACCTCGCCGCGGGGCACCATCGCCACGCCCACCAGCAGCCGGTGCCCCTTGAACCACCAGGGGGAGAAGCCGGCGAGGATCTTGCCGAGCAGGCCGACGACGATCAGCGTGCCCCCCACCGAGAGCGCGGTCGGCGAGATGAGCGCCCGGAGGTCCACGGCCGCACCGACCGAGGCGAAGAAGATCGGGACGAAGAGGAACCCGACCTGCGTCACGCTCCGCTCGATCTCCTTGCGCTGCGGCGTGGGGTGCAGGATCAGGCCGGCGGCGAAGGCCCCGATGATCATCGCCGAGCCACCCTGGGTCGCGAGGTAGGCGAGGAGCAGGGCGAAGCCGAGGGCCAGGATCCCGAGGGCCCCGCGCACGCGCGCGCCCTCGAGCAGGTGGAAGAGGGGCGGGATCGCGATGCTCCCGAGCGTGATGGCGAGGACCACGAACCCGACCGCCGTGATGGTGGTGCTGGCGACCCCGCCGACGCTCACCGCGGCGCCGCCGACGCTCGCCGCGACGATCGAGAGGATGATCAGGCCCACCACGTCGTCGAGCACCGCGGCGCCGATGACGACCTGTCCCTCCGGCGTCCGCAGCTGCCCGAGGTCGGAGAGGACGCGCGCCGAGATGCCGATGGAGGTGGCGGTGAGGGCCGCGCCGATCACCACGGCCTGCATCACCGTCACGCCGAACGCCAGCGCCGCGACGTAACCGCCGAAGAAGGGGAGGACGACCCCGACGATGCCCACGGTGATCGCGGTCGGGCCGACCTTCGCGAGCGAGCGCAGGTTGGTGTGCAGGCCGATCTCGAAGAGCAGGATCAGCACGCCGAGCTCGGCGAACGCGTGGATGACCGCGTCCGTGGGGTCGAGGTACCCGAGCACGCTCCCGCCGAGCACGACCCCGGCGAGGAGCTCACCGAGCACCGCCGGCTGGCCGATGCGCTGCGCGATCTCGCCGAAGAGCTTCGTCCCGGCGATGACCACGACGAGGACGAAGAGCACCTCCTGGAACCCGCTCGCGCCCGCGGCGGCGAGGAAGGCGGGGGGGAAGCCCGCGGTGAGCGCGGGGAACAGGGTCGCGTCGATCACCGGGCGGCCTCGCCTTCGAGGTAGGTGTATCCCTCCAGTCCCGCGACGTACTCGGCGATGAACATGTTGGCCTCCTCGCGCGAGATCTCCCTGGCGGCCTGCACCTTCCGCCGGAACACCGTGAGGAGGTCGGACGCGCGGAACTGGACGTAGTTGAGCACCTCCGTCACGGTGTCGCCGTGCACGAGGTGCGTGATCTCATGGGCGTCACCCATCAGCCGGATGTGCACGGCGTTGGTGTCGCCGAAGAGGTTGTGCAGGTCGCCGAGGATCTCCTGGTAGGCACCGGTGAGGAAGATGCCGAGGATGTACGCCTCGCCGTCCCGGAAGACGTGCAGCGGCATCGACGGCGATCCGTCGCGGCCGCCGATGAAGCGGTCGATCTTCCCGTCGGAGTCGCAGGTGACGTCCTGGATCGTCCCGCGCCGCGTGGGCTCCTCGTCGAGCCGGTGGATCGGCACGATCGGGAAGAGCTGGTCGATCGCCCAGCTGTCGGGGAGGGACTGGAAGACCGAGAAGTTGGCGAAGTAGCGGTCCACCAGCGCCGCATCCATGTCGCGGATGATGTCGTCGAAGTGGTTCCGCTTCCCTGCCGCGAGGCGGGCGACGACGTTGAGCGTGCAGAGGTAGAACTGCTCCGCCATCGCGCGCTCGCGCAGCGAGAGGACGCCGGTGGAGAAGAGCTGCTGGGCGCGCTCCTTGTCGAACTGTGCGTCGTGGAAGATCTCCCGCACCCGGCGCATCGAGACGTTCTTGCGCGAGACCGTCTTCAAGTCGTCGGCCATCTCGTGCAGCAGGGCGTGGTCGTCCTCGGAGAGGGTCGGCACGGCCGGCTCGGCGTGCGATTCCACGTCGATCACGCTCAGCAGGAGGAGCGCGTGGTGCGCGGTGAGCGCCCGCCCGGACTCGGAGATGATGTCGGGCATCGGCAGCGACTCCTCGCGGCAGGTCTCGGCGAGGGTGTAGACGATGTCGTTCGCGTACTCCTGGGCGGAGTAGTTCATCGACGCCTGTGCGGTGGACTGCGTGCCGTCGTAGTCGACGCCGAGCCCGCCGCCGACGTCCACCCACTTGATGTCGAGCCCGAGCCGCCGGAGCTCGACGTAGAACCGGCTCACCTCCTGCAGCCCCTGCTTGATGAACCGGATGTCGGTGATCTGCGAGCCGAGGTGGAAGTGGATCAGCTGGATGAAGTCCTGCTTCCCGGCCGCGGTGAGGCGGTCGATCACCTGCATCAGCTGCGCGGAGTTGAGCCCGAACTTCGACTTCTCGCCTCCCGACTGCGCCCAGCGCCCCGACCCCTCGCTCGAGAGCTTGATCCGCACGCCGAGGCGGGGCGTCACCCCCATCGCCTCGGCCACGGGGAGGAGGACGTCGAGCTCGCTCACCTGCTCGATCACGATGATCACCGTGTGGCCGAGCTTCTGGCCCATCAGGGCGAGGCGCATGAACTCCTCGTCCTTGTAGCCGTTGCAGACGATCAGGTGGTCGGTGCGCTCGGAGAGCGCGAGCACCGCCTGCAGCTCCGGCTTGCTCCCGCACTCGAGGCCGACGCCGGTGGGCTCGCCGAACTCGACGATCTCCTCCACCACGTGCCGCTGCTGGTTGACCTTGATCGGGAAGACGGTCGTGTACTTCCCCTCGTACTGGAACTCCGCGATGGCCGACGCGAAGCGCGCGTGGAGCATCTCGATGCGCGACTTGAGGATGTCGGAGAACCGGAGGAGCACGGGGAGGCCCACGCCCTGGGCCTCGAGGTCGTGGGCGAGCTCGAAGAGGTCGAGCGTCTGGTCGGGGCGGTCCTTGTTCGGCCGCACCACCATGCGCCCCTTCTCGTTCACGTCGAAGTAGCCGTCCCCCCACCCGTCGATGTTGTAGAGCGCGCGCGCCGATTCCGTCGTCCAGGCGGACGTCGGTGCGGCGGCGGGAGGCACGGGGGGAGTCGCGGGCGGCGCGGACGCCGGCCCGGTCTCGCTGGTCGGGGTCGCGGACATGCGAGAATAGTAGGGCGTGGCGAGGCCGGATGGAATGCATCGGGACCGACTCCGCTTCCCACGCGCGGACACGCGCGCCGAATGCGCGCTGAGCGCGAGGTGAGACCGCGGTGAAACCGCGGTGAAGCCGCGGTGAAACCGCGGCCGCTTGCGGTCCGTATCGCACGGCGCCACAATCGGTGCTGGCGATCAACCGCAGGAGGAGACGAGGATGCTACGGGTCTTGAAGGTGCTGGGGATCACGGTCGGGGCGCTGCTCCTGATCGGCGCGGCGGGTGCCGCGGGGGTGTACGCCTACGCCGGATCGAAGATGGGCGAGCGCGTGCCGGTCCCGGCGCACGCGTTCACCGCACCCACGGGGGTCGAGAGCGTCGCGCGCGGCGAGCACGTGGTGCGCGCGCTGGTGAAGTGCGCCGACTGCCACGGGCAGGACCTGGGCGGCATGGTCGTCGTGGACGATCCGGCGCTCGGGACGATCGTCGCGCCCAACCTCACGGCCGGAAAGGGGGGCGTGGGCGCCGGGTACAGCGACCAGGACTTCGAACTGGCGATCCGGCACGGCATCGCGCGGGACGGCCGGAAGCTGGTCTTCATGCCGTCGAGCGAGTACCAGCACATGTCGGACGAGGACCTCGGTTCCGCGATCGCGTACCTGCGCAGCCTCCCGGCGGTCGATCGCGAGGTCGCGCCCACCAGGATCCGGATGCTCGGCCGCGCGCTGTACGTCGCGGGGCAGCTGCCGCTGTTCGAGTACCCGCGCGTCACGCACCGGGAGGATCCCGTGCCCAGCGTGCCCGTGGACTCGACCGTGGAGTACGGCCGGTACATCGGGAACGTCGGCTGCGCGGGATGCCACGGCGCCGGCTACGGCGGAGGCCCGATCCCCGGCGTTCCCCCCGACTGGCCGAAGGCCGCGAACCTGACGCCGCAGGGGATCGGGCACTACACCCGGGAGCAGTTCACGCACGTCCTCCGCACGGGGGAGCGCCCGGACGGCACCAAGCTGCACGAGCTGATGCCGATCGGCGCGACCAAGCGGATGACGGAGATCGAGATCGCCGCCGTGCACCGGTACCTCGCGTCGCTGCCGTCCAAGCCGTTCGGGACGCGCTGAGCACGGGGAGCTCCAGCAACGACGACGGCGCGCCGGGATACCGGCGCGCCGTCGTGCGTTCCCCCCCTCGCGGCCTCAGGGCACGATCGCCGGTGCCACCTGGTCACGCCCCTTCTCGAGGAAGGGGATGCCGCGCTTCATCCACTCCGGCTCGGGCGCGCCGAGGAGCTTGACGGCGAAGAACTCCTGCATCCGCCGGTCGATGTCCTTCTGGTTCGCGTACTTCCTCGGATTGTGCTCGTCGCCGTTGTAGTTGACCATGTACGCCTCCTTCCCGAGGCGCCGCATCGCGACGAAGAACTCGATCCCCTGGTACCAGGGCACCGCCCCGTCGTTGTCGTTCGCCATGAAGAGCACGGGAGTGGTCACGCGGTCCAGGTAGAAGAGCGGCGAGTTCTCGATGTAGCGCTCCGGGTACTCCCAGAGCGACCCGCCGATGCGGCTCTGGCCGCGTTCGTAGTTCACGATCGCCCGCTCGACCCCCGACGCCCAGCGGATCCCGCCGTACGCCGAGGTCATGTTCACCACCGTCGCGTTGGGCACGGCGGCCGCGAACATCTGCGTCTGCGTGATGATGTACGCCGACTGGTATCCGCCCCACGACTGGCCCGTGATCCCGACCTTCTTCGGGTCCACGATCCCGCGCGCGATGAGCGACTGCACGCCGGGCACGATCGCCTTCACGGCGCTCGGGCCGGGGTAGCCGGGGGTGTAGTGGATGTTGGGCATGAAGACGAGGTAGCCCAGCGAGGTGTAGACGGGGGCGTTCACCACATTGCGCCCGGCCGGGCGCACGTAGTTGTAGAGCCCGTCCGAGAGCTGCTCGTAGAAGTAGACGACCATCGGGTACTTCTTCGCGGGGTCGAACCCTTCGGGCTTGTAGAGGAGCCCCTCGAGCTCGACGCCGTCACTGTTGAGCCACTTCACGAGCTCGACGTCGCCCCAGGAGTACCGCGCCTGCTCCGGCATCGCGTCGCTGATGCGCGTGAGGCGGTCGAACGAGGGACCGGTCCAGAGATCCGGGTATTCGCGATAGTCGGCGCGCGTGGCCAGGTACTGCTCCGCGTTCCGCGCCTTCTGCAGCAGGGGCCAGGACTTCGGCGCCATCATGATGCGCTCCGGCGCGGCGGAACCACCCACGCGGTCGCGGTAGAGGCCGGCGTGCTTGGTGGTGTTGTCGAAGGTGCGGAGGTTCAGCGGCTTCGCCGGGTCGTACGCGCGCTCCTCCGGCTCCAGGTCGATCAGGCGGAAGGTGAGGTTGCGCTGGCGTCCCACCCCGTCGGTGAGGTTGCGGGCCGGCGCCGCACCCGAAGGGTCGACCTCCCAGATGTCGTAGCGGTCGTAGATCAGGACGCGCGCGTCGTCGCGGGTCCACCCCCCGACGCCCCAGGGCGACGGGTCACTCGGCGTGTCGTGGGTCTCCTGCGCGAACGAGACTCCGGGGATCGCCGCGGTGAGGTTCCGGGTGCGGTTCGCGGCCACGTCGTGCGCCTGCCAGGCGCCCCCCTCCCACCAGACCACGTACCTGGCCGCCGGCGAGAGCTGGCCCGCGCCCCGGATGTGGCGTGCCACGAGGCGGGAGGCACCGGTCACCGTGTTCATCACGTGGACGTCGTTCCCACCCTCCCCCGCGAGCGCCTCCATCTGGTAGGGCACGTTCGTCACGAGCACCGCGGTGCGGCCGTCCTCGGAGAGCTGGGCATTGGGCATCGAGTCGTTCGCGACGCGGCGCACCTGCCGCGTGGCGACGTGGAAGACCGCGGTGTACGCGCGGTTCCGGTCGGCGGCGGCCTGCAGGCGCTGCATCGGCTGCGGGCGCGCATCGCGCCAGTGCCAGAGGTCCACCACCGCCTTGTCCGCGAGCGAGTCGGCCGGGATGGAGTCGAGGGGCACCGGCTGCACGCCGAACTGCAGGACCGCGCCGGTCTTCACGAACTCCACGCGTCCGCGCTCCGCGATGCGCTGCCCCGCCCCGACCGCCCCGGCGGCGACGGCCACGGTCGCGGCCGGTGGTGCGCCACGCGTCCGCGCGCCGCTGCCGGGGAGCGTCGCGTGATAGAGCGTCACACGCGGCTTCTCCTCCTTCCATTCGTCCGCATCGGTCACGAACGCCACCTGCGTTCCCGCCTCGTCGATCGCGAGCGAGCGGTAGTTCCCCGTGGCGACCTTGAGGGGCGTGACGGTGCCCGTCGCGAGGTCTCGCACGTACACGCCGTCCACGCCGAGCGAGTCGGCCCCTGTCACCGAGTAGACGAGCCACCGCTCCCCGTCGTCGATGGTGTAGTTCGTCACGCCCTCGACCCGAACCTCGGTGCCGGTCGCGATCTCGCGGAGCACGAGGGGGGCACCCGAGTCCTTGCGGCGCGGGGCGGGGCGCGCGGAGTCGGGCCGTGCGGCGGCCGCACCGCGCGCGGCGCCGTTCGCAGCACCCCCGGTGGCGGCCGTGGTGTCCACATCCACCTGGTAGGCGACGAAGCGCGTCCCCTCGCGCGCGACCTGGAATCCGCGCACGCGATCCACCGTGGTCACCGCACCGGTGGCGAGCGAGAGGATCGCGAGCTGGTTCCGCGGCTGGTCCGCCGGGCGTGCGCGGCGCGCGCGCGCGGAGTCCATCGCCGCCTTCGGGGGATACTTGAGGAAGAGCACGTGCCGGGAGTCCGCCGTCACGTGGGGCGCCTGCGCCGAGAAGGGCGCGCCGGAGACCGTGGTCCGCGGCCGGCCGGTCCAGCCCCGCGCCACGCGGTGCTCCGTGGAGCCGGACGTCGATCGCGCCACCAGTTCCCCGTCGCCCAGCGTGGGCGAGAGCGTGTAGACCGCCCACGCACCGTCCGGCGAGAGCCGCGGCTGGAGGATCGACCGCCAGAGGTCGTAGGTGTCCTGCGTGAGCGGGAGCTTGGCCGACTGCGCGCCGATCGGCACGGGCGCCAAGAGGACGGAGAGCAGCGTCGCCATGCAGAGCACGGCGAAGGGGGCGAGGAGACGGGAGCGACGCGCGCGGATCTTCATCGGACTCGACGGTTCAGGGTTATCTTCTCGGCTCGGCGTCCAAAGTACGCACCTCCCCCCGCCCCCGTTGCGCCCCCTGCCATGAATCGCGCCTTCACGTACTTCCTCCGCGGCCTCGTCCTCACCGTCCCGCTCGTCCTCACGGTGGCGGTGTGCTGGATCGTCTTCACCCGCATCGACGGCTGGCTCGGCCTCCCGATCCCGGGCGTGGGGTTCGTGGTCACGATCGTGGCGATCACCATCGTCGGGTTCGTGGGCTCGACCTTCATCTGGGGCCAGGTGGAGCGGCAGATGGACGACCTGCTCAACCGGCTCCCCTTCGTGCGGCTGCTCTACTCGTCGACGAAGGACCTGCTCAACGCGTTCGTCGGCGAGAAGCGCCGGTTCGACGCGCCGGTGCTCGTCGCGCTCTCGGCGGACGGCGCGGTGCGGACCTTCGGCTTCATCACGCAGCCCTCGCTCGAGCTGCTCGGGCTCCCGGGGGACGTGGCCGTCTACTTCCCGCAGTCGTACAACTTCGCCGGCCAGCTCGTCGTCGTGCCGCGCGATCGCGTCACGCGGCTCGAGGCGGTGAGCTCGGACGTGCTCGCATTCGTCGTCTCCGGCGGCGTGACGGACGTGCCGGTGGCCAGGACCTGAGGAGCGACCCATGAGCCCGCACCCTGACACTCGCCCGTGCGCTTCGCGCGTGCGCGCCGACCGCGGTCGGGCGCGCGTCAAGCGCGGCGCGGCCCGCACCCTGGGCGCCGCGACCGCGGCGCTCCTCCTCGCGGCCGGCGCCCTCGCCGCACAGCCGGGGGCACCCGCGGAGTCGAGCGTGCTGCTCGTGCCGGACCGGGTCTTCACCGGGCTCGACGACACGGCGCGCGCGGGCTGGGTGGTCCTGGTGCGTGGCGACCGGATCGCGGCCGTGGGCCCGCGCTCGCGGATCACCGCGCCGCCAGGCACGCGCGCCATCGCCCTGCCGGGCACCACGCTGCTCCCCGGATTCATCGAGGGGCACACGCATCTCTTCCTGCACCCCTACGACGAGACCAGCTGGAACGACCAGGTGCTGAAGGAGTCGCTCAGCCTGCGCACCGCGCGCGCGGTGAATCACGCGGCCGCCACGCTGCGCGCCGGGTTCACCACGGCGCGTGACCTGGGGACGGAGGGGGCCGGGTACGCCGACGCCGGACTCAAGCAGGCGATCGAGCAGGGCATCATCCCGGGGCCGCGGCTCCTGATCACGTCCAAGGCGATCGTCGCCACGGGGAGCTACGGCCCGCGGGGGTTCGCGAGCGAGTGGGCGGTGCCCCAGGGTGCCGAGGAGGCGGACGGCGTGGAGGGGCTGACGCGCGTCGCGCGCGACCAGATCGGCCACGGCGCCGACTGGATCAAGGTGTACGCCGACTACCGATGGGGCCCCGAGGGCGAGGCGCGCCCCACCTTCAGCGAACTCGAGCTGCGCACGCTCGTGGAGGTCGCGGCATCGAGCGGCCGCAGGGTGGTGGCGCACGCGGCGACGGCCGAGGGGATGCGGCGCGCGATCGCCGCCGGCGTGGCGACGATCGAGCATGGCGACGGCGGGACGGCGGAGACTTGGCGCCTGATGGCTGAGCGTGGCGTCGGCTACTGCCCGACGCTCGCGGCCGTGGAGGCGACGGCGCGGTACGCCGGCTGGAAGGAGGGCACGCCGCCGACGCCCCGCATGGCGCAGAAGCGCGCCGGGTTCGCGGCCGCGCTCGCGGCGGGCGTCCCGCTCTGCGTGGGAGGGGACGCGGGCGTCTATTCGCACGGGACGAACGCGTGGGAGATCGAGCTGATGGTGGCGGCCGGGATGCCGGCGCCGGCCGCGCTGCGGGCGGCGACGAGCGGGAACGCGCGGCTCCTCGGGCTGGACGCGCGCCTCGGCACGGTGCGCGAGGGGCTCCTGGCGGACCTCGTCGCGGTGGGCGGGGACCCGACGCAGCAGGTCGCGCGCACGCGTGATGTGCGGTTCGTGATGCAGGGGGGGCGGGTGGTGGTTGCACCCTAGGATGGGAGATGGGAGATGGGAGATGTGAGGAAGAAGCGACGAGCCCCGTCCGGAGATCTCCGGACGGGGCTCGCCTCGTTGCGTGGGGCCGTGGGGACTAGGTGTAGACCTTGAACTCCCCGGCCTTGTACTTCTGCCAGTACTCGTCGAGCGCCTTCCGGACCTTCCCGCTCAGGAAGTACAACCCGATCATGTTCGGGAACGCCATCCCGAGGATCATCAGGTCGCCGAAGTTCAGCACGTTCACCGACGTGATGATCGACCCGAGGAAGACGAAGAGAAGGAAGAGCGCCTTGTAGTAGTTCGAGGACGCGTCGCCGAACATCCAGACCCAGCAGCGCTCGCCGTAGTACGACCACGAGATCATCGTGGAGTAGGCGAAGAGGAAGACCGCCGCGGAGAGCACGTAGGGGAAGAAGCTGATGTGCTCGCCGAAGGCCCGCGAGGTCAGCGCGGCGCCCGCGCTGCGTGCGATGAGGTCGGAGTACGCCGGATTGTTGTAGGCGCCGCTCACGACGATCACGAGCGCGGTCATGGTGCAGATCACGACGGTGTCGATGAACGGCTCGAGGAGGGCCACGACGCCCTCACGCACCGGGTAGGCGGACTTCGCCGCGGAGTGCGCGATGGCCGCCGAGCCGGCGCCGGCCTCGTTGGAGAAGGCCGCGCGCTGGAAGCCGACGACGAGGGTGCCGATGAAGCCGCCGTAGATCGCGTCCGGGGCGAACGCCTCGGTGAAGATCGACGCGAAGGCCGCCGGGATGTGCGCGAAGTTCGTGAAGATCACGAAGAGGCAGGCGACGACGTACACGAGCGTCATGGCCGGCGCGATCTTGTCCGCCACGTTCGCGATGCGCTTGATGCCGCCCACGATCACGATGCCGACGAGGAAGGTCATCAGGAGGCCGTACGCCCAGGGCATCTGGGCCAGCACGGGGAAGGTCTCCTGCATCGCGTTCATCGACTGATTCACCTGGAACGCGTTCCCGCCCCCCACCGAGCCACCGACGCAGAGCAGCGCGAACATCACGGCGAGCACCTTCCCCGGGCCGGCGAGTCCCTTCTCCGCCAGTCCCTTGGAGAGGTACTGCATGCCGCCGCCGAGCACATGCCCGTCGGAGCGGACCTCGCGGTACATCTGGCCGAGCGTGCATTCGGTGAACTTGGCCGTCATGCCGATCAGGCCGGCGCAGATCATCCAGAACGTGGCGCCGGGACCGCCGAGGCTGACCGCGATGGCGACGCCGGCGATGTTCCCGAGCCCGACCGTCGCGGAGAGCGCGGTGGCGAGTGCCGAGAAGTGCGAGACCTCGCCGGGGTCGGAAGGATCAGTGTACTTCCCCCGCGTGACGTTCACCGCGTGGGTGAAGGCGCGGATGTTGATGAACCCCATCCGGATGGTGAGGAAGATCGACCCCACCACGAGCCAGACGACGATGAAGGGCAGCGTCACCGTCTGGTCCCAGAACATCACGTCGTAGAAGAGGAAGGCGCCGATGAAGCCGTTCCACGCGCCCATCGCGCGGTCCGCGAGGCCCATGATGCCCGGGGAGGACGCCGCGACATTGGTCTGGGCGGCCAGCGGGGCGGCGACGAGCAGCGCCGCAGCGGCCGTCGCGACCGACCGGCAGGCGGTCGAGAGAAGGGGGACGAGTCTCACGATGTGTGGGAAGAGGGTGGACGAGGGACCGGCCCGTGCGGGTTCCGCTCCAGAACGCGTCGGGCAAGCATACCGTTCACGGGACCATCGCGACAGGTGCGGGGTCACATTCGGGCGCGGTGCACCGGGGCTCCACTGGCCGCCCCGACCCGCACGCTCCAGTATTCACGGCTTCAACCTCCACATTGGAGTGCACCCTTGGCGTCCAGCGGCTCGAACGAGGCGTGGGGCAGTAGGATCGGATTGATCCTCGCGATGGCGGGGAATGCGGTGGGGCTCGGCAACTTCCTGCGCTTCCCGCGCCAGGCCGCCGCGAACGGCGGCGGCTCGTACATGATCACGTACTTCATCGCCCTGCTCCTCCTGGGCATCCCGCTCATGTGGATCGAGTGGGGGATCGGCCGCAACGGCGGCAAGTATCGCAAGGGGCACCTCCCCGGCATGCTCGCGGCGATCTGGAAGCATCCCGCCGCCAAGTACCTCGGCGTGGTGGGGATGATCGTCCCGCTCTGCGTGATGATCTACTACACGTACATCGAGAGCTGGACCGCAGCCTTCGCCTGGTTCTCGCTGACGCAGGACTACTGGGGGCACACGACCCAGGAAGGGATGATCGGGTACCTCCGCTCGTTCCAGGGCGTGCCGGTGGAGGGGATGACGCCCGTGCACTCGTCGTACACGCCCTACGCCTTCTTCGCGGGCACGCTCGCCCTGAACATCTGGGTGCTCTCCAAGGGGATCTCGGGCGGGATCGAGAAGCTGGCGAAGATCGGCATGCCGATCCTCTTCTTCCTCGCGATCATCCTCGCGGTGGTGGTGCTCACCCTCCCGTCGCAGCCGGGGATCGGCACCACCCCCTGGCAGGGCCTCGAGTTCATCTACAACCCCGACTTCTCGCGACTCGATGAGCCCAGCGTCTGGCTCGCCTCGGCCGGCCAGATCTTCTTCACGCTCTCGGTCGGCATGGGGTCGCTGGCGGCGTACGCGTCCTACCTCAAGAAGACGGACGACATCGCGCTGAGCGGCATCGCCACGGCCTCGACGAACGAGGCGGTCGAGGTGGTGCTCGGCGGGACCATCGCCATCCCGGCGGCGGTCACCTTCTTCGGCGTCGCCGGCGCGATGGCGATCGCCCAAGGCGGCTCGTTCGACCTCGGTTTCGCGACCATGCCGGTGGTCTTCCAGCAGATCCCCGGCGGCCAGTTCCTCGGCGTCGCCTGGTTCAGCCTGCTCTTCTTCGCCGGCGTGACCTCGTCGGTGGCGATGCTCACGCCGATCGTCGCGTTCTTCCGCGAGGAGTTCGGGTTCAAGCGCGAGCACGTGGCGTGGACCCTCGGTGCCGTCTGCTTCGCGTTCGGGATGATGCACGTGCACTGGCTGCAGCACGGCTTCCTGGACGAGTGGGACTACTGGGCCGGGACCTTCGGGCTCGTGCTCGTCGCCGTGCTCGAGGTGATCGTGTTCGTCTGGATCTTCAAGCCCGAGAAGGCGTGGGCGGCGATCCACGAGGGGGCGGACATCACGATCTGGCCCGTCTTCAAGTTCATCATGACGTACGTGACGCCCGTGTACCTGCTCATCATCCTCGGCTGGTGGGGGTGGACGGACGCGATCCCGATCCTGCTCAACGAGAAGACCGCGGGAGGCGGCGTGGTGACGCCCGAGGCGGTGCCGTACATCACGCTCTCGCGCGCCGCGATCCTCTTCATCGCGGTCACCTTCCTCGTGCTGATCCGCGCGGCGTGGAAGCGCAACAAGTACGATGACCGCCAGGGATTCGTGGAAGTCCCGCAGACCGGGGAGGCCGCCTGATGTCCGGACCATCGATCATCTTCATGGCGCTCAGCTGGGCGGGCGTGCTCGGACTCGTCGGGTGGGCGTATTACCGGCTCCTCACCGACAAGAAGAAGTAGCGGTGCGGCACCTCGCGTCACGGCGCGAGGCCTGAGGGACAGGGAACGAGAACGGGGAGGGCGCCGATCGAGGCGCCCTCCCCGTTCCGCATCCGTCGCGGAGCGCTCAGTCCATCGCGGGATCCGTCTTGAGCCAGTACCCGAACCAGTCGCGGAGCCGTCCGAGGCGGTCCACGAGGAGCCAGGGTTCCCCGGTCCGCGAGAGGTCGTGCGTGGAGCGCGGGTAGCGCACGAACTCCACGGGCGTGCCCTGCTTCTTCAGGGCGATGAACCACTGCTCCGCATCGGTCATCGGCGTGCGGTGGTCCTCCTCCGACTGCAGGATGAAGGTCGGCGTCCGCACGTTGCGCACGTACCGGATCGGCGAGAGCGAGTCGTACATCGCCGGATTGTCCCAGGGCTTGCCGAAGAACTCGAACTCGGTGAGCCCCTGCGCGTCGGAGGTGCCGTACCAGGACCACCAGTTCGAGATCATGCGGTCGGCCTGCGCCGCCTTGAACCGATGGGTCTTCGCGGTGATCCAGGCCGTCATCACGCCGCCGTAGGAGCCACCCGTGACGCCCATCCGCGTGGAATCCACGTCCGGTCGCGCGGCGGCGACGTCCACCGCCTTCATCAGGTCCTCATAGTCCTCGGCGAACCAGCGCCCGCGCGTGGAGAAGGTGAAGTCCGCCCCGTAGCCGCTCGAGCCGCGCGGGTTGGTGTAGAGCACCATGAACCCCGCGGCCGCGAGGTTCTGCGTCTCGTCGAACCACTGCTCGCCGTACTGGCTGTGCGGGCCGCCGTGCACGTAGAGCACGAGCGGGTAGCGCGTGCCGGCCGTGTAGCCGAAGGGCTTCATGAGCCACCCCTCGATCTCCAGCCCGCCGACGCTCGTGAAGGTCAGCCGCTCCGCATCCGACCACGCGACCTCGGCGTTGAGCTTGTCGTTGAACGACGTGAGCCGCCGCTCGCCGCTGCCGTCCACGCCGGCGACGTGCAGCTCGGTGGGCCTGTTCACGCTCGTGGCGACGAAGGCCACCTGCCGTCCCTGCGCGTCGAACGAGTAGCCGTTCATCTTGCGACGCCCGCCGAGCGCCTCCTTCATCCGCCCGTCCCGCGCATTCACGAGGAAGAGCCCGCTCGAGCCGCCGATGTCCGCCCACATGGCGATGTCGCCCCCCGGCAGCCAGGCGATGCCGTTCGGCTCATAGCGCCAGGTGGGGGTGAGGTTCGTCGGCCGGCCACCAGCGACGTCGATGACCATCAGGCGCGCGTTCTTCGTGCGCGCCGGCTGGTCGATGAAGGCGATCCGCCGGCTGTCGGGGGACCAGGCCAGGTCTCCCTCGGAGCCGGGCAGCTCCGCGACCTTCCTCGGCGTCCCCCCGGCCACGGGGATGACGTAGATGTCGGAGTCGTTCCGCTCCGCCTCGTCCCGGGCGCGGTCGTACGGCAGCAGCGCGATGGAGTCCGCGATCGCGCTCACCACCGAATCGGGCCGCAACGAGACGTCGGCGACGAAGGCGATCCACTTCCCGTCCGGCGACACGACCGGGTTGCGGTGCGAGTACGCCGTGCTCGTGAGCTGCACGCGCTTGGCGCCCGGGACCTGCGTGAAGAGCTGCTGCGGTCGGATCACGCGGGCCTCACGAGGCCCGGGGATGAATCCCTGCCCGTTCGCCTTGTAGCGCATCTCGGTGATCTGGCGGCCGTCGAAGCGCGCCGGGTCCACCGGCTTGGTGATCGCGCCGAAGGGGGGACGCGCCATCGGCTGCATGCGCGCGTACGGGTCGGCCGGGCGAGCGGCGGCGGGGGTCGAGTCCGGCGTGACGGTGGACGCGAAGACGGCGAACTTCCCGTCCCGGGGCCAGGAGCCGCTCGGATAGTCGGTGAGCTGCATGGCCTCGCCCGAGGGCGCATCCATGCGGATGGCCCACACCGGCCCGCTCCCGCCCGTGCGCTGCGAGTTGAAGAACAGGTACTTGCCGTCCGGTGAGAAGCGCGGGGACGAGCTCTCGGTGCTCGGACTCGTATACCGCACCGGCTCGCCGCCGGCCGTCGGCACCACCCAGACCTCCTGGTGCCGCTTGTTCTCGCTCTCCGCCACCGTGGTGACGGTGAAGGCGACGAGTCGCCCGTCCGGGGACATCGCCGGCTGGGAGAGGGTCGTGAGGCGGTGCCAGTCGTTGGGCTGCATGGCGCGCTGCGCGTCCAGCACGGACGGCACGACGAGCAGGAGGGCGAGCGACGCCACGAGGCGCGTGAGGGGAGGATGCATCAGCTGGGATACTCCGGTTGAGGGCGATTCACTCGAAAGGTAGCGCGGCGGATCCCGCGCTCAGGCGCGCGCGGGAAAGTCGCGTCCGACGCGCGCGGCGGTCATGAGGCCGAGGGCGCCGAAGGTGAGCGTCCCGTTGCAGCAACTCGCCGTGACCATCGTCGGCGCGCCGGCGATGAAGAGGTTCTCATGATCGTGCGCACGTCCGTCGCGGTCCACCACGCTCGTGGCGCCATCGGTGCCCATGCGGCACCCACCGCCGGGATGCTCCTGCCCGATGTCCCCCGCCGCGCTGGCCGAGGAGACGATCGTCCCATCCCCGGCGCGCGCCATGCGCGCGAAGAGCTCGCGGATGGCCTGTTCCGTCGGCCCGCGCAACTCCACCGACTCCGGCGCGTCGCGGAAGGCGAGCCGCGGCATCGGGTCGCCCCACGCGTTCCGCACCGTCGGGTCGAGACGCAGCTCGCTCTCGCGGGCCGGGAGCACGTCGTAGTACGCGCGCACGCGGGCCACGCCGCGCCGCGCCCGCGAGCGCCACTCGGCGAGCATCGCATCCCCGAGGAGCACGCCTCCCGACGCGTCCTTGAATCGCGGCTCCTGCCCGAACGACGATTCCCATACGCGCAGGTCGTGCCGCATGTAGCGCGCCAGCGCTCCGGGGCGCATGAACTGCTTGGTCACGAGCGAGTGCTGCGCGTTCACGCCCGGGAAGAGCGGAAGCGGAAGCTGGATCTGTGCGGCCACGTTGCGATGGCCGCAGAGGTACTTCCCCACCAGCCCCGAGCGGTTGGCGACGCCGTCCGGGAAGCGCGCGTCGCTAGAGAGCAGCAGGAGGTGCGGGGTCCAGGTGAACCCGGCGGCGAGCACGTAGCTCCGCGCCCGGAACTCGACCGTCTCGCCGGGGCGCCGGGTCGAGTTCGCGCTCAGGTGGGTGATGCGCCCCGTGCGCGCGTCCGCGTGGATGCGCCGCACGAGCGTCTCCGTCTCCAGCCGCACGCGGCCGGCGCGCACGAGCGCGTCGAAGGAGAAGTCGGGGGAGTACTTGGCGCCGGTCGGGCAGATCGGATAGCAGGTGTCGCAGCGCTGGCACGAGGCGCGCCCCGCGTAGGGGACGGAGTTCTTCGCGCTCGGCTGGCCCCACATCGTGACCCCGGCCTTCCCCGCCCACTCGCGGAGCAGCTGCAGGTTCTGCGAGAGCGGGAGCGCGGGCATCGGGAAGGGCTGGCCGCGCGGGTCCATCTCCGGCGGCCCCTGTTCCCCCGCGATCCCCATCCGTTCCTCCGCCTCCTGGTAGAAGGGGTCGAGCTCCTCGTAGCTGATGGGCCAGTCGTCGCCCACGCCGTAGAGGGTGCGCAGCCGGAAATCCTCGGGGGAGAAGCGCGGGGTGACACCGCCCCAGTGCATCGCGAGCCCGCCCACGTTCATGCTCGGCGAGAACCCGTACGCGGTGCCGAGGGCGTTCTGGTCGTCCACGTGGTCGTTCGGCCAGGGCGTCTCGCCATACTGCTGCCAGCGCGCACGGCGCAGCGCGCGCTCGCGGAGCGGCGTGGTGTGCCCTCCCGCCTCCACCACGGTGATCGTCACGTCGCGCTCGGCGGCGAGCTTCTCGGCCATCAGCGCGGCGGTGATCCCCGAGCCGACGATGCAGATGTCGCTCTCGATCTCGCGTGCCGCGCTCATGGAGAATCTCCGGGCGCCAGCGGGAGCGGAGGCCGCGTCACCTCGGCGAGCACGCGGCAGTTCCCTGCCCCGATCCTCGCCTCGTAGGCGAGGTCGATGGCCGCGCTCGTCGCGGCCCAGTGCGCCATCAGGGCGAGCGCGACGTGCGGCGCTGTGATGGGGTTCGCCGGCAGCCGGTTGCCCGGGAGGCGCGAGAGTTGAGCGGTGAGGAGCGCGCGCCGGCGCGCGAGGTCCAACGCGGCGATCCCCGTGCGATGCTTCGCGCGCGACAGGAGGTCGAGCGCGGCGAGCTGCGCGTTCCATCCGGGGGCGGGATCCGCGGGCGTATAGGTGATCTCGGCATCGCCGTAGCCATGCATCTCCTCGCTCACCGGCCGGTAGTCCCCGATCCATGCCAGGAACGCGGCGACGGCGGCCGAGCGAGCGGGCGCGCCGATCGACTCGGGGAGGACGGCCTCGCCGACCGCCATCGCGAGTGCCGGATCCAGCGTGGTCCGCTGCGCCGCTGACGCATCGGGAGCGACGCGCGGGGCTGCAGCACCCGCCGAGCCGGTCGCGCCGGCCGTGCCTGCGGCCGCGGCCGCTGCGCCGAGTGCGGCGCGCTTGATGAAGCTCCGACGGTCAGGGGCCATGGGGGGATTCTACGCCCGCACCGGGAGAGTGGCGAGCGCTGGCCGTGGCGCGCGGCGGCGGCCACATTCCCGCCCGTCCGTCCCACCGAGGCCACGATGCCGCATCGCCGCACCCGCCGACCGCACCCGCGCACGATCCGCGGCCGCGCCCTCCTGCTCGCCGGCGCGCTCGCCACCGTGTCCGCCGCCCACGCCACGAGCGAACTCCCCCGCGAGGACGCGATGGCGCTCGCACGCACCGCGACGCAGCCCGGCTCCCGCGTGACGATCCGCGCCGGAACGCTCCTGGACGGCCGCGGCGGCGCGCAGCGCGACGTGGTCGTCACGGTCGAGGGGTCGCGCATCGTGGCTGTCGCGCCCTGGCGCGCCGGTGGCCCTGTCACGTGGGACCTCTCCGCGATGACGCTGATGCCGGGCCTGATTGACACCCACGTGCACATCGATGCGCACTTCGGCGCGGACGGCCGCGCCTCGAACCGGGGAGAGACGGCGGCCGAGCGGATGATCGCCGCCGCGGCGAACGCGCAGCGCACGCTCCTGGCGGGCTTCACCACGGTGCAGAGCCTCGGGTCGCCGCAGGACGTCGAGCTCCGCCGGCACATCGCCGCCGGCACCTACGCGGGGCCGCGACTGATCACCTCGGCCGGGCAGTTCTCCGACACGTCGCGCACTCCGGACGAGATCCGGCAGTGGGTGCGCGAGACCAGGGCGCGTGGCGCGGACGTGATCAAGATCTTCGCGTCCCGCAGCATCCGGGACGGCGGCGGCCAGACGCTGACCGACCTGCAGATCGCGGCGGCGTGCGGCGAGGCGCGCGCACAGGGCGTGCGCTCCTGGGTGCACGCGCACGCCGCCTCCGCCATCCGTGCGGCCGCGATGGCGGGGTGCACGGGCGTGACGCATGGCACGCGCGCCACGTCCGCGGAGCTCGCGCTGATGGCCGAGCGCGGCACCTACTTCGAGCCGAACATCGGGCTCGTGATCCAGAACTACCTCGAGAACAAGGCGCGCTTCCTCGGCATCGGCAACTACACGGAGGAGGGGTTCCGGTTCATGGAGGAGATCGTGCCGGTGAACCGCACGCTCTTCCGCGAGGCGATCCGGACGCCGGGGCTCAAGGTGGTGATGGGGACCGACGCCGTGGCCGGCGGCCATGGGCAGAACGCGCGGGAGATCATCTTCCGCGTGCGGGAGGCGGGGCAGCCCGCGGGCGACGCGATCATCGCCGCCACGTCATTGGCGGCCGAGGCACTCGGCATCGGCGACAGCGTGGGCACCATCGCCGTGGGCCACGTGGCCGACCTCGTCGCGGTGGAGGGCGACCCGCTCGCGGACATCACCGCCCTGCAGCGCATCGGCTTCGTGATGGCGCGCGGCGAGCCCGTGAGGGCGCCGCCCGGCGAGCGGCCATCCGGTGCCGCGGCAGGCGAGGCGGCAGGCGCCGCCTCGCTGCGGAACGACTGGCCCACCTACGGGGGCGACGCGGGCGGCCTCAAGTACTCGAGCGCCGCGGAAGTCGACCGCACGAACGTCCACCGGCTCGAGGTCGCGTTCAGCTGGGAGGCGAACGAGCGCCCGATCCCGGCCGGTCCGGACCAGAAGCCCGCGCGCCCCGGGCTCTTCCAGGCCACCCCACTCGCGATCGGCGACACGCTCTTCTTCCCCACGCCCTACAACCGCGTGATCGCGCTCGACGCCGCGACGGGGCGCGAGCTCTGGGCGTACGACCCGCAGGTGTGGAAGACCTACGGCCAGCCCAGCAACGGCACTGGCTTCGTGCATCGCGGCGTGGCCACGTGGACCGACGGCACCTCGCGCCGGATCTTCCTCAACTCGCGCTGGCGTCTGATCGCGCTGGACGCGTCCACGGGGCGGCCGATCGCGGGGTTCGGCAGCGGCGGGGAGATCGACCTCACCACCGGACTCTCGCGCCCCGTGCGCCGCGAGCACTACACGAACACCTCACCGCCCGTCGTCTGGGGCGACCTCGTGATCGTCGGCAACGGCGTGGGCGACCGGCTCATGTACCGCGGCGACCCGCCCGGCGACGTGCAGGCGTTCGACGTGCGCACGGGACGCCGCGTCTGGCGCTTCAAGACGGTGCCCGAGCCCGGCGAGTTCGGGAACGAGACCTGGGGGGACAGCTCGTGGGCGTTCAAGGGGCACACGAACGTCTGGGCTCCCTTCACCGTGGACAGCGCGCGCGGCCTCGTCTACCTGCCGGTCGGCACGCCGAGCGACGACTGGTACGGCGGTGAACGCCCGGGCGCGAACCTCTTCGCGGAGTCGCTGGTCTGCCTCGACGCGCGCACGGGTCGGCGCGTCTGGCACTTCCAGGTCGCGCACCACGGCCTCTGGGATTACGACCTCCCTGCGCCGCCGAACCTCCTCACGGTGCAGCACGAGGGGCGCGCGACGGACATCGTGGTCGCGCCCACCAAGCAGGGGTTCCTCTTCGCCTTCGAGCGCGCGACGGGGCGTCCGCTCTGGCCGATCGAGGAGCGCGCGGTGCCCGCGAGCGACGTCCCCGGCGAGCGCGCGTGGCCCACGCAGCCCTTCCCCACGCGCCCGGCCCCCTTCTCCGCGCAGGGCTTCACGCGCGACGACGTGACCTCGTTCACGCCCGCGCTCCGGCAGGCCGCACTCGACGAGATCGCCACCTACCGCACGGGACCGCTCTACACGCCCCCCTCGCTCGAGGGCACGGTGACGATGCCGGGGGTGATCGGCGGGGCGGGCTGGGGCGGTGCCGCGGTGGATCCGGCGACCGGCTGGCTCTTCGTGAAGGCGTCGAACTCCCCCGCCCTCTTCACGCTCCGCAAGCACGAGCAGAAGAGCGACACGATCGACACTCCCTACCTCGTCGACCTCCCGCGCTCCACGCTCGGCGTCTCCCAGCGGGACAACGCCGAGGGCGCCGTGCGCGCCTCCGCCCGGCTGCCGATCAACAAGCCGCCGTACGGCACGCTCACGGCCGTCGACATGAACACCGGCGAGACCAGGTGGACGGTGCCGCTCGGTGACACCCCCGAGGTGCGCGACCATCCGGCGCTTCGCGGCGCCGTGCTCCCCGAGCGCCTCGGCGTCGCGGGTTCACCGGGAGCGCTCGTCACCGGCGGCGGCCTCGTGTTCGTCTCCGGCGGCGGGCGCGTGCTCCACGCGATCGACACGCGGAGCGGAGTCACGCTCTGGGAGCATGACGTGGGCCAGGTGATCTACGCGAACCCGATGACCTACCGCACGCGAGATGGGCGCCAGTTCATCGCCGTCGCGACGGGCGGGGGCGCCACGTCGCGCCTCGTGGTGTTCAGCCTGCCGCGCCGCTGACCATCCGCCGCAGCACGCGTCCCGCGCGCACCGCCGCCTCGGTGATGCGCGCGGGGCTCGTGATGAAGGAGATCCGGAAGAACCCCTTCCCCCCCGCGCCGAGCGCGGCGCCCGCGAGCACGATCACGCCCTCCTCCTCCATCAGGCGTTCGTGGAAGTCGATCGACTGCACGCCCTCGGGGAGCGGCACCCAGAGGTACATCGACGCCTTCGGCACCTCGGGCACGCTGAAGCCGTTGGCGCGGAACGCCGCGACGGCCGCGTCGCGCCGCTCGCGGAAGACGGCCACGTTCCCCGGCACCCAGCTCTCCCAGGACTCGAGCGCCGCGATCCCCGCCTTCTGCACCGCCATGAACTGCCCCGTGTCCACGAAGCTCTTGGTCTTGGCGAGGGCGGCCACGATCCCGGCGTTCCCGGCGGCCCACCCGCAGCGCCACCCGGTCATGTTGTACGTCTTGGAGAGCGAGTGGAACTCGATCGCCACGTCGCGCGCGCCCGGCACGTCGAAGATGCTGGGCGCTACGTAGCCGTCGAAGGTCAACTCCGAGTACGCATTGTCATAGACGAGTACGATCGATCGCTCGCGGCAGGTCCTGACCACCCGCTCGAGGTAGTCGAGGGGCGCGACCGCCGCCGTCGGATTGTTCGGGTAGTTCAGGTAGAGGAGCCGGGTGCGCGCCATCACGCTCTCGGGGATCTCGTCGAGGTCCACGAGGAAGTCGGTCCGCGGCGTGATCGGATAGAGGTGGGGCTCCGCATCGCTGAGCAGCGTGCCGCCGAGGTAGGAGAGGTACCCCGGGTCCGGGATGATCGCGACGTCCCCCTGCTGGAGGTACGCGAGGGCGAGGTGGGCGATCCCCTCCTTGCTCCCGATGAGCGGGACGGTCTCCTTGAGCGGGTCGAACCGGTGCCCGAAGCGCTTCTCCATCCACGCGGTCGTCGCGTCGCGGAAGGCGGGGAGTCCGAGGCCGAATCCGTAGCGGCTCATCGCGGGTTCGCGCGCGGCGGCGGCGAGCGCCTCCACGGCGGCCGGCGGCGGCGCGAGGTCGGCATCGCCTGCGCCGAGGTCGATCACGTCGACCCCGCGGGCGATCAGGTCACGCTTCTTCTGGGGGATGGTCGCCAGCAGGTAGACCGGCAGCGAGTCGAATCGGCGAGTGGTGCGCACGTCGGGGAATGTGGGGGGCGGATGATGACGGTGCCGCGCCCCGAAAACTACTCGACGCGTTCAGGCCGGTGGGCGCTTGCCGGGCGTGGGGGCCGGCGGCGGCACCTTCGTCGCACTGTCCACCGCCTTGATCTCGAAGCGGAACATCTGCTCGGCGAGCTGGCGCACCGCCGTCGCGCCGCGCCGGGCCGGGTAGAAGCGCATCTTCGGGAGCGCCGCGCGCACCGCCTCCCAGAACTCCTCATGGCTCGCGTCGAGCCGCTGCGCCGAGGCCAGGTCGATCATGCCGTTCGTGTCGACGACGAAGCGCACCGCCGCGAACCCCGAGATCCCCTTGCGCATCAGCTCCGGCGGGTAGGCCGGCGCGGCGCTCTCGGGATGCCGTGAGGCGGCGGAGTCCACGTCGATCTCCATGTAGGCATCGGCGAAGACCGATGGCGCCGCATCCTCCATCGCGGACGGCGCGACGGCCGCCGCGAGCGAGGCGCGCTCCCGATCGAGCGAATCCTGGATGCCGCGGCGCCGCGCGAGCTCGGCCAGCTGGGCGAGGCGCGCCTCCTCGGCCTCGTCCATGGTCTCGCCGCTCCCCACGGACGGGTCCCGATACCCGAGCGTCTGCATCGGCTGCTCCGGGCTCGCGCTGGGGGGGACGAGGAAGCGGAGCCCCTCGGGGAGCGTCTCCTCGATGGGTTCCGACCGCACGACGCCGGACGTCCCGAGGTTGTACGCGACCACGATGGCGAGGTGTAGCGCGACGCTCAGCACCAGGCCGGCGGTGCCGCCCACGGTCCCGGAGGTCGTGCTGATGAACTTCATGCGCGCGCCCCGGGCGCGCCGCGGTGTCGATCGCGCGATCGCATGGGCAACACCTCCCCTTGTGTTACCCCGTGGAACGCGGAATTGCGCACGCGGGGCCTGGGCACTCCCTCAGGGCGTCCGCGTCGTGGCGACGGTCGGCCGCTCGAGCGCGAACATGTTCGCCGCCGTCACGTGCGCCCACTCCTGCCGTCCCATGCGGGCCGCCGGGTTCACCTTCGCCGTGTCGGGCAGCCCGTCGTCCCCGAGGACCGCGGTGTCCACGTGGAGCACCAGCACCTCGCCGATGACCCAGTTGGAGTGCTGCGGTCCGCTGCCGTGCGTCACGATCTCGAACACCTTGCACTCGAGCTGCGCCGGGCTCTCCAGCACGCGCGGCGGGCGCACGACGGTCGATGCGATCCGCGTGAACCCCGTCATGTCGAACTCGTCGACGTCGGGCGCGAAGGGCGCCGACGCCGCGTTCACCCGTTCCGCCATCGCGCGCGAGACGATGTTGATCACGAACTCCCCGGTCGCCCGCACGTTCCGGAGGGTGTCCTTGGGATTCCCCTCCCGGTCCGCGACGGGGCAGAACGCCACCGACTGCGGATTCCCACCGCCCATCGCGAAGAAGCTGAATGGCGCCAGGTTCCCCGCACCCTCGGCACTCAGCGAGCTCACGAGCGCGATCGGCCGTGGCGCGATGAGCGGCGTGAGCCAGGCGTGGCGCTCGCGGGGGGCGAGGTCGGCGAGGCGGAGGAGCCTCACTCCACCCACCTCTGACCTTTGACCTCCCACCTCACACCTGCCACCTCAAGAAGTCGGCGGCGAGAACCCGCCCCCGCCCTCGACCCAGCTGTACTGGTACTTCGGGTCCTCGTAGGGCAGGATCGCCTTCGCCACCTTGAGCGGGCGGAAGGAATCCATCATCACGGCCAGCTCGTTCGTGTACTTCTGCCCGATGCTCGCCTCGGCGCGCCCCGGATGGGGGCCGTGCGGGATGCCGTCGGGATGGTGCGTGATCGACCCGTACTCGATCCCCTTCCGGCTCATGAACTCGCTCGAGGCGTAGAAGAGCACCTCGTCGGAGTCCACGTTGCTGTGGTTGTAGGGCGCGGGGATCGCCTCGGGATGGAAGTCGTACGGCCGCGGGCAGAAGGAGCAGATGACGAACCCGTCCCCCTGGAAGGTCTGGTGCACCGGGGGCGGCTGGTGCACGCGCCCCACGATCGGCTCGAAGTCGTGGATGTTGAACGCCCAGGGATAGAACATCCCGTCCCAGCCGACGACGTCGAGCGGGTGGTGGTCGATGACGATCTCGTTGAAGCCGTCGTACTGCTTCACGATGATCGGGAACTCCCCCTTCTCGTCGAAGGTGCGGAGCTCGCGCGGGATCCGGAAATCCCGCTCGCTGTAGGGCGCGCCCTCGAGCACCTGGCCATAGTGGTTCAGGTAGCGCGACGGGGGGCGCACGTAGCCGCGGCTCTCCATCACCAGGAGCTTCGCCGGCTTGGTGAAGCGGTAGCGGTGCAGGATGCCGCGGTGGATCACCAGGTAGTCGCCGGGGATGAACGGGAGGTCGCCATACTGCGTCTCGAGCGTCCCCTCCCCCTCGGCGACATACACCACCTCGTCGCCCTGGGCGTTGCGGTAGAAGTGCTCGTCCTCCTTGTCCGGCGCCACGTAGAGCATCGCGATGTCGCTGTTGAAGAGCATCGGGACGCGGTCGAGCGTGGGGCTGCCCCCGCGCGCGATGGGCGCGGTGCGGAAGTGCCGGTGCTTGAGCGTGGCGTCGGGATCGGCCTCGTACTTCGTCTCGCGCACGCGACGCGCCGAGGTCACCATCGTCGGCGGGTGGATGTGGTAGAGGAGCGCGGCCGGCCCCGTGAAGCCCTCGATGCCGACGAGGTGCTCCGAGTAGAGGCCGCCGTCCGGCCGGCGGAAGACGATGTGGCGCTTGCGCGGGATCTTCCCGAGCGTGTGGTACACCGGCATCAGAGGTTCCCCCGCAGGGCCTGCTCGCGCTCGATGCTCTCGAAGAGCGCCTTGAAGTTCCCGGCACCGAAGCTCTTCGCGCCCTTGCGCTGGATGATCTCGAAGAAGAGGGTGGGCCGGTCCTGCACCGGCTTGGTGAAGATCTGCAGCAGATACCCCTCGTCGTCCCGGTCCACGAGGATCCCGAGCTCGGCGAGCGGGGCGATCTCCTCGTCGATCTTCCCGACGCGGTCGAGCACCGTCTCGTAGTAGGTGCGCGGGATGCTGAGGAACTCCACGCCGCGCGACCGGAGCTCGCGCACGGTCGTGATGATGTCGTCGGTGGCCACGGCGATGTGCTGCACCCCGGGGCCCCGGTAGAAGTCGAGGTACTCCTCGATCTGCGACTTCTTCTTCCCCTTGGCCGGCTCGTTGATCGGGAACTTGATCCGGCCGTTCCCGTTCGACATCACCTTCGACATCAGCGCCGAGTACTCGGTGGAGATGGTCTTGTCGTCGAAGGAGAGGAGGTTGAAGAAGCCGAGGACGTTCGAGTAGAACTCGACCCAGTGGTTCATCCGGCCGAGCTCGACGTTGCCGACGCAGTGGTCGACGTACTTGAGGCCGACGCCCTTCGGCGCGAAGGGCGACGTCGCGGGGACGAAGCCGGGGAGGAAGAGCCCCCGGTAGTTCCGCCGCTCCACGATCGAGTGGATCGTGTCGCCATAGGTGCGGATGCCGGCCATCACCACCTCGCCCTGCTCGTCCTTGAGCACCGTGGGCTCCTGCACCGAGACGGCGCCGCGCTCCACGGCCTTCCGGTGGGCATCGCGCGCGTCGTCCACCCAGAACGCCATGTCGCGCACGCCGTCGCCATGCTTCGCGACGTGCGCGGCGATCTCCCCCTCGGGCCCGAGCGCCGTGGTGAGCACGAGCCGGATCTTCCCCTGCTCCAGCAGGTAGCTCGCGCGGTCGCGGACGCCCGTCTCCGGGCCCCGGTAGGCCTTGAGCGTGAAGCCGAAGGCCGCGCGATAGAAGAGCATGGACTGCTTGGCGTTGCCGACCCAGAACTCGATGTAGTCGGTGCCGTTGATCGGGAAGGTGTCGACGTGGGTGGCGTCGGCCGGCGCGGTGCTGGTGGCCATGACAATGTCCTCGGTGATGATGCGCGCGGGAGACCGTCCCGCGCTCCCTTCCAATATACCGTGGCTTCCCCGCCGGGGGCCTACGGCCGCGCGTGCACCCGGCGGGCGAGCGCGCGGAACTCCTCGAGCGCTCCGGGATTCGCGAGGGCGTCGGTGTTGGCCACCTCCCGCCCGTGCAGCGCGTGCCGCACTGCGATCTCGGTGACCTTGCCGCTCAGCGTGCGGGGGATGTCCCGCACCGCCTCGATCACCTTCGGCACGTGGTGCGGGCTCGCCGCGGTGCGCACCGCGCGCCGGATCCGGTCGCGCAGCGCGTCGTCCAGCGTCGCGCCATCGCGGAGGCGCACGAAGAGCGCGATCCGCACGTCCGCGTCGTCGGCGCCCTCGAGCCCCACGACGACGCTGTCCATCACCTCGGGAAAGGTCTCGACCACCCGGTAGATCTCCGCCGTCCCGATGCGCACCCCTCCGGGGTTCAGCGTCGCGTCGCTCCGCCCGCGGATGACCAGGCCGTCGTGCGCGGTGATCTCGGCCCAGTCGCCGTGGCGCCACGCGCCCGGGAAGTGCTCGAAGTACGCCGCGCGGTATCGTGCGCCGTCCGGGTCGTCCCAGAACGCCACCGGCATCGACGGGAAGGGACGGGTGCAGACGAGCTCCCCCGCCCGGCCCCGCACCGGCCGCCCCTCGTCGTCCCAGACGTCCACCGCCATCCCCAGCCCGCGCGACTGGAGCTCCCCGCGCCAGACGGGCAGGAGCGGATTCCCGAGCGCGAAGCAGGAGAGGAGGTCGGTGCCACCGGAGATGCTCGCGAGGTGCACGCCGGGCCGCACGTCGCGGTAGACGTAGTCGTAGCTGTGCTCCGCGAGCGGGCTCCCGGTGGAGAGGATCGCCCGCATCCCCTGGAGGTCGTGCGTGCGTGCCGGCGCGAGCTGCAGCTTCTCCGACATCGCGAGGTACTTCGCACTGGTCCCGAAGACGGCGACGCGCTCCTCGGCCGCGAGGTCCCAGAGGATGCCGGGGTTGGCGTCCGGCAGCGGCGCGCCGTCGTAGAGCACGATCGTCGCCTCCGACGCGAGCGCACTCACGAGCCAGTTCCACATCATCCACCCACAGGTGGTGAAGTAGAAGAGGCGGTCCCCCGGCCGGAGGTCGGTGTGGAGGCGGTGCTCCTTGAGGTGCTGCAGGAGCGTCCCGCCGGCGCCGTGCACCATGCACTTGGGGAGGCCGGTGGTGCCGGAGCTGTACATCACGTAGAGCGGATGGTCGAACCGTAGCCGCTCGAACGTGAGCGGGGCCTCCGCCCCCCGCGCCGCGAACGCCGACCACTCCACGGCGTCCGGCAGGCGCGCGGCGATGGCGGAGCGGGCGGCCGCATCGCCAAGGAAGGGCACCATGATGACCTGCCGCACGCTCGGGAGCGCGGCCGCGATCTCGCGCACGCGCTCCACGAGGTCGATGCGCTTGCCGTCGTACTGGTAGCCGTCGGCGGCGACCAGCACCGTGGGCGTGACCTGGCCGAACCGATCCAGCACGCCGGCATGGCCGAAGTCCGGGGAGCAGGAGGACCAGATCGCGCCGATCGCCGAGGCCGCGAGCGCGGCGACCACCGCCTCCGGGATGTTCGGCAGGAAGCCGACCACGCGGTCCCCCGGCGCGATCCCGAGCGAGCGCAGCGCGCCCGCGACCTTCCGCACCTCGTCCGCGAGGTCCGCGAAGCCGATCTCGCGCCGTCGCCCCCGTTCGTCACGCGCGATGATCGCGGGCGCCGCGTCGCGCCGGCGGAGCATGTTCTCCGCGAAGTTGAGGCGCGTGCCCTCGAACCAGGCGGGGCCGTGCACCGGGTCGGGGGGTCGCATCACCCCGCCGCCGCGCAGCACGGAGGTCCACGCTGTCCCGCCGGGCGCGGCTCCGTCGGCGATCACGCCACCCTCGCGCCAGACCGCGGCCCAGAAGCGCTCCGGCTCCCGCACCGACCAGTCGTGCCAGGCCGCATAGCTCGCGTCCGCCGCGGGCGCACCCGCCTCGCGCGCAGCGACCTCGCGGAAGAAGCGCGCCATCGCCGACGCCTCGCGGCGCGCGGCGTCCGGACGCCAGAGTGGCTGGTCGGGCGTGGAGGACATGAGCGCCGAATATAGCCGACGGACCCCGCACGCCCTAACGTTCGGGGATGCCCGACCGCCGCATCCTCCTCGCCGACGCCGACGCCTTCTTCGTGGCCGTCGCGCGCATGGCGGATCCCGAGGGCGCGGGCAAGGCTCCACTCCTGATCGTCGGCGGTCGCCCCGGCGGCCGCGGCGTCGTCTGTTCCGCCTCGTACGAGACCCGCGCCTTCGGCGTGCGCTCGGCGATGCCGATCGCGCAGGCGCTCCGGCTCTGTCCCGATGCGATGTGCGTGCCGGTGCCGCGCCAGGCCTGCGGCACCACCTCGCGCGCCATCGCGGCCGTGCTCGCGCGGTTCACGCCCGTGGTCGAGGGGGCGAGCATCGACGAGTGGTACCTCGACCTCTCCGGCACGGAGGCGCTCTACGCGGGCGAGACGCTCGAGGGGACGGCGCAGCGGATCCGCGCCGCGGTGCGCCAGGAGACCGGGATGCTCCTCTCGATCGGGGGCGGCACTTCCAAGCTCGTGGCGAAGCTCGCGGCCGAGCGCGCGAAGCCCCGCCCGGAGATCGGCGGCACGGGGGTGCGGATCATCGCGCCGGGGGAGGAGCAGGAGTTCCTGCGCGGCCTGACGCTCGCGGAGATCCCGGGGATCGGGCCCAAGCTCCAGCAGCGGCTCGCGAGCTTCGGCCTCGTGCGCGTGGAGGATGTGCTCCCCCTCGAGCGCGACACGCTCGCGCGGTGGCTCGGGCGCCGGCCGGCCGAGTGGCTCTGGGCGCGCGTGCGCGGCATCCACGCCTCGCCGGTGGAGGCGCGCGCGTCGGCCCGGCAGATGAGCCGCGAGACGACGTTCAACCGGGATATCGCCGAGACGGCCGCGCTGGCCGCCGCGCTGCGCGGCCTCGCGGCGCGCGTGGCCGCCGACATGCGTGGGGACCGCCTCGGCGCGCGCACGGTGACCGTGAAGCTCAAGGACGCGGATTTCACCACCCGGCTGGCGAGTCGCACGCTGAGCGAACCGGTGGAGTCGGACCGCGCGATCGCCGAGGTCGCCGTGGCGCTGCTTGGCAAGCTCCGCGCGGCGCGCCGGGGACCCGCACGCCTGGTGGGCGTGGCGCTCGGCAACTTCGTCCCCGCACGCGACGCTGAGCAGCTCGCGCTCTTCGGCACGGGCCCCGTGGTGGAACGGGCGCAGGACCGGGCGGTGTCGCGCGCCGTGGACCGCGTGCGCGAGCGGTTCGGCGCCGGCGCCATCCGAGCGGGCACAGGTGGCGGGGCCGAGGCGCACCGCCCATCTTGAGCGCGCGGCCCCCACCGCTCGACGCCCTGGACACCCACCCACGATCACATCGATGAAGACCACCAGACCGCTCGCGATCGCAGCGGGCGCGGCGCTCCTCGCGCTCGCCTGCCAGCCCACCCCACCGGCCACCACGCCGACGCCCGCCACACCGGCGGCGACGCCGGCCAACCCGGCGGGGACTCCACCGGCGACTCCTGCTGGCGCGCCGGGCGCGGCCAACGCACAGGGCGCCGGCGGCCAAGGTGGCGCCACGCCCGCCGATCCGCAGCCGCGGCCGTACGCACAGGTCATCCGCGGCGCCGTCACCACGAAGAGCGGGCTCTTCAAGACGCACATGATCGGTAGCCAGCTCTACTTCGAGATCCCCGCCGCCGAACTGGGCAAGGACCTCCTCCTGGTCACGCAGATCGCGAAGACGAACGAAGGGGACGGCTACGGCGGCCAGTCGCTGGACGAGCGCGTGGTGCGCTGGGAGCGGAAGGGGAATCGCGTGCTCTTCCGCAGCGTGTCGTACGCGATCGTCTCCGACCCGTCGGCGCCGATCGCCGAGGCGGTCGCCAACGCGAACTATGACGCGATCCTCGCCGCGTTCAACGTCGCCACGTACGGCCCCGACTCGGCCGCCGTGATCGAGGTCTCGCGCCTCTACACCGCGCCCCCGAGCGAGATCAGCGTGCTGCGCCGCTACCGCGGGTCGATCGACGCGGGCCGTTCGTTCCTCGAGCGGGTGGCGACCTATCCGCAGAACGTGGAGGTCGAGGCGACGCTCACCGTGAACGCGACGCCGACGCCGCAGTCGTTCTTCCCGGGTCTCCCGGCCGCGACGCCACCCCCCGGCACGCCCCCCACCACCAAGTCGTACGTGGTGCACTGGTCGATGGTGAAGCTCCCCGACAAGCCGATGATGCCGCGGCTCCGCGACTCGCGCGTCGGCTACTTCTTCACCTCCACCACGGACTACAGCCGCCCGGAGCAGCGGGCGCAGGAGCGCAACTTCATCTCGCGCTGGAAGCTCGAGAAGAAGGATCCCACGGCGGCGATCTCGGAGCCGGTGAAGCCGATCGAGTACTACGTCGACCCCGCGACCCCGGACTGGCTCAAGCCCTGGGTGAAGGCCGGCATCGAGGAGTGGCAGTCCGCGTTCGAGGCGGCCGGTTTCCGGCGCGCGATCGTCGCGAAGGACGCTCCGAGCAAGGCGGATGACCCCGACTGGGCGCCGGAGGACGCGCGCTACTCGGTGGTGCGCTGGCTCCCGTCCGGGATCGAGAACGCGTCGGGCCCGAGCATCGTGGACCCGCGCTCGGGCGAGATCCTGGAGTCGGACATCCAGATGTACCACAACATCATGAACCTGCAGACCTGGTGGTACTGGACGCAGGTGGGGCCGCTCGACCCGCGTGCCGCGCGGCTGCCGCTGCCCGATTCGCTGCAGGGCCGGCTCGTGCAGTTCGTCGTCGCGCACGAGGTGGGACACACGCTCGGCCTCCCGCACAACCAGATCGCGAGCGCGATGTACCCGGCGGACTCGGTGCGCTCGCCGAGCTGGGTGGCGCGCATGGGGCACTCCCCGTCGATCATGGACTACGCGCGCTTCAACTACGTGGCGCAGCCGGAGGACGGGATCCCGCTCAACGACCTGATCCCGAAGGTCGGCGTGTACGACAAGTACGCGATCCGGTGGGGCTACAGCCCCATCCCGGGCGCGCGCTCCTCGGATGACGAGCGCCCGGCGCTCGACGCGATCGCGCGCGAGCAGGACGCGACGCCCTGGCTCCGCTACGGCGTGCCGGACGACTTCGGCGCGATCCCCTTCACCTCGTACTCCGAGGCCGTGGGCGACCAGGACGCGATCAAGAGCACCACGATGGGGCTGCGCAACCTGAAGCGGCTCGTGCCGATGCTCGTGCCGGCCACCACGCACGCCACCGATGACATCGCGTACACGAAGGAGGGATACGGCCGGATCCTCGGCCAGTTCGCGACCGAGATCCGCCATGTGGCGATGATCGTCGGCTCCTCCACGGGGCAGGAGAAGTACGGCTCGCAGCCGGGGGCGCGCTTCACGCCGATCCCGCGCGACCGCCAGAAGGCGGCGGTGCGGTTCGTGAACGAGAACATGTTCCAGACGCCCACCTGGCTGCTCGACCCCGCGATCCTGCGGCGGCTGGAGCCGGAGGGTGCGGTGGCACGGATCAACACCGGCCAGCGCGGGATCCTCTCGACGCTCATGCAGGACGAGCGGATGGCGCGCCTCGTGGAGTACGAGGCCTTCCCCGGGGCGACCAACACCTACTCGCTCGCCGAGTTCCTGGGCGACGTGCGGAGCGGGATCTGGAGCGAACTCGGCGCCGGCTCGGTGCGTGTGGATGCATACCGGCGCGGCCTGCAGCGCGTCTACCTCGAGCTGGTCGCGGCGAAGCTGGCCGCGTCGGCGCCGACCACCCCGCGCATCTCCAGCAGTGCGCAGACCGGGCAGCTCTACACGCAGGCGCCGCGGCCGAGCACCGACGTGAAGGGGATGCTGCGAATGGAGATGCGCACGCTCGACGGCCAGCTCGCGGCCGCGCAGTCCAAGGCGGCCGACACCGCGACCCGCGCACACATCGCGGACGCGCGGTGGCAGATCAAGCAGATGCTGGAGCCGAAGTAAGGAGAGAGGTGTGAGGTGGCAGGTGTGAGGAACCACCGGTAAGGCGAAGGGCGCCGTGCGGAGAAGACCCGCGCGGCGCCCTTCGCCTTTCCCTCACACCTCACACCTCACACCTCACCCCTCCTACCTCGCTCGTACGAACTCGATCGGCGCACTCGCCGGCCCGAACTTCATCACGCGGTGCGGGGCGGCGACCTCCACCCAGTAGGTGCCCGGCTGCTCACCGCCGCTCACCGTCACCCGATACGTGTTGAAGGTGCCAAGGGGGATCGTGATCTCCTCCTGCGCCGCCACGCGGTAGGTGCGCGGCTCGACGACCCCCTTGCCGGAGGCGAGCACCGCGACCGTGAAGCTCGCGTCCGCCGTCCACTTGAAGTAGGGGAGCAGGCCCTGCACCAGGTTGTCGTCCACGGTCCCGACGGGCGTCGCGACGCCCTCGAACTTCACCGGGGACATCCCCTGGGCGCCGGGAGTGACGCCCTCACCGCTCACGGTGCCGTTCGCGTACGAGAGCTCGAGCCGCATGTCCTGCCCCTGGAACCGGCCCGACTGCCGCGTGGACCTCATCGTGAGGTCGGCACCGAAGCGCACGTCGGTCTGCTGCTGCACGACCGTCGCGAGCTGCGAGCGCTCACGATAGGCCCAGCCGTCACCGTCGCGCTCGAGCGAGGTCACCTGGAAGCCGAAGGGCTGGCCCTGCACCATGACCGTGAAGGAGTCGCTCACGGGCACCATGCGAGCGCGGTCGAGATCGAGCGCGCCCCCCTTCACCTCGAGGTCGTCGTTCACGAGCGGCTTCCCGTCCACGTCCACCACCGAGACCGGCGCGATCGCCTTCAGCCGGTCGGTGAGCTTGGTCGCGTCACCGACCACCACGATGTACGCCGCGTCCGCCCGGATGCCCTGCCGCGCCGCGGCCCGCGCCTGCTCGGGCGTGACGGCGGCGAGCCGCTGCCGGTAGGTCTGCACGTAGTCCGTCGCCAGCCCGAGCAGCCGCGCGCCGGCCACCTGCGAGGCCACCTGCGCCGCCGTCTCGATCTCGAGCGGGAAGCGCCCCACGAGCGTCTGCTTCTGCCGCTCGAACTCCTCCACCGGCATCGGCTCCGCGCTCAGCGTCCGCATCTGCTTCAGGAGCTCCACCAGCGCCGAGTCGGTGACCTCGGTGCGCACCTCGGCCGTCGCGACGAAGGAACCGAGCGTCCGGCGGCGCACCACGCTGGAGTACGAGCCGTAGGTCCACCCCTTCTGCTCGCGCAGGATCTGGAAGAGCCGCGCATCGCTCGCGCCGCCGAGCACCTGATTGGCGAGCGTGAGCGCATAGCCGCGCGCGTCGGTGGCGGTCCAGGTGGTGTTGCCGACCATCAGGTTCGACTGCACCGAGCCCGGCCGGTGGACCAGCAGGATCTCGTTCCGCATCCGCTGCGGCGCGGCACGCGTGGCCGGCGTGCCCGCCGCGACCCCACCCCAGGCGCCGAACGCGCTGGTGGCGAGCTGGCGTGCCTCGAGCGTGTCGATCGCCCCCGCGATCACGAGCACCGCCTGGTTCGGCCGCATCCGCTGCGAGTGGAAACCCACCAGGTCGTCGCGGGTGATGGCCGTGACGCTGGCCTCGTCCGCGGAGCGGCCATAGGGATGGTCGCCGAAGAGCCCCTTGGCGAAGGCGCGGGACGCGATCGCCGCGGGCTGCGAGTTCTGCAGCGCGAGTGCCGAGAGCGTCTGCTTGCGCAGCAGCTCCAGCTCCGACGTCGGGAAGGTCGGCCGGAGCGCGGCGTCGGCGAGGAGCTCGAACGCGAGCGCGCGGTCGCCGTTCAGCACGGCGGTGTTGAGCGTGAGGAAGTCGGTGCCGGCGGAGGCGGAGAGCGAGCCGCCGACGCCTTCGATGGCGGCCGAGATCTGGTCCGCATCGCGATTCCCCGCCCCCTTCGTGAGCAGCCCCGCCATCATCTCGGCGACCCCGCTCTTCCCGGCCGGGTCATAGAACGCGCCCCCCGGCATCGCGAGCGTGAGCGAGAGCACGGGCTGCTTGTTGTTCGACACCACGATCACGCGGAGCCCGTTCTCGAGGATCGTCTCGGCGAAGGGCGGGAACTGCGCGGCCTCGAGCGGCATCGCCGCGGGCGGACGCGTGGGGAACTGGGCGACGAGTGGGGACGCCGCGAGCGAGGCCGACGCGACGAGCGCGAGCGGCAGCAGTGAGTGGCGGCGCATCTAGCGGCCCTCCGGGACGATGAGCAGGGTCAGGGAATTCTCGGGGCGCACGTACGTCGCCGCCACGCGGCGCAGGTCGGCGACGGTCACCGCCTCGTAGCGCGCCGCATCGGCGTTGATGGCCTCGGGCGAGCCGAGGAACATCGCCGCGTAGTGGACCGCCTCGGAGAGCGCGATCGCGGTCTGCCGGCCGAAGATGGTGCCCGAGCGCCAGGAGTTCTTGGCCTTGGTGAGCTCCTCCGCCGTGATCCCCTCCGCGGCGGTGCGCATCTCGCGGAGCAGGCTCCGGTGCAGCGTGTCCACGTCCACGCCCTGGTTCGCGATCACCAGTGCGCCGAACACCCCCGCGCCGCGCATCGGCCCGAAGGGATTGAAGAGCGCCTGCGCCGCCACCGCGACCTTCGCCTCGCGCACCAGCGCGCGGTTGAGCCGCGAGCTCTCGCCCGCCCCGAGGATCGTCGAGAGGAGTTCCAGCGCCGGATAGTCCGCATGCGACGGAGGCACGGCGCGGTATGCCGTGAGCACCGCCGGGAGGTTCGCGTTCCGGTCGGGGATCCGCTTCACCACCTCGCTCCCCGTCGCCGCCTGGGCGGCGCAGGTCACCGCCGGCACCGGCTTCCCGGCGGGGATCCCGCCGAAGTAGTCGCGCACCAGCTGCCGCGCCGTGGCCGGCCGGAAGTCGCCGGTGATCACGAGGATCGCGTTGTTCGGCGCGTAGTAGAGGTCGAAGAAGGCCTTCACGTCCTCCACCGTCGCCGCGTTCAGGTCGTCCATCGACCCGATGATCGAGTGCGAGTACGCGAAGCAGCGCTCCCGGTCGAACATCGTGGGGAGCGAGTCGACGAAGGCCGCGAAGTAGGGCTGGTTGTCGAAGCGGAGCCGCCGCTCCTCCTTCACCGCCTCCTGCTGGTTCTTCAGGTTCTCGGCCGTGATCGCCAGCGAGCGCATCCGGTCGGCCTCGAGCCAGAGGGCGAGGTTCAGCCGGTTGGAGGGGACCTCGTTGTAGTAGTTGGTGCGGTCGGGCTGGGTGGAGCCGTTGAGCGAGCCGCCGGCCCGCTCGATGAGCTGGCCGTGCTCCGCCTTCTGCACGTTCGCCGAGCCCTGGAACATCATGTGCTCGAAGAGGTGCGCGAAGCCGGTGCGGCCGGCGCGCTCGTTGCGCGAGCCGACGTCGTACCAGACGTTCACGGCCACCACCTGCGCCGTGTGGTCCTCGACCATGTGGACGCGGAGCCCGTTCGGGAGCGTGAACGACTCCACGCGCACGGGGCTCGGCTCCTGGGCCGCGAGGGGCGTGAGCCCCGGTGCCGCGAGCAGCGCGAGGGCGCCACTCACCATTCCATGGACGACGGGACTCAGCCAGCGCGATCGCATCGCATCTCTCCTGCGGATGATGGACGTCAGGGGTGGACGGGTCTGGGTCAACTGCCGGTGGATCCGAAGCCGCCGGCACGGTCGGTGGTGCGCGTGACGCGCCCCTCGGTGAACGGCAACGTCTCGAAGCGGGTGAGCACCAGCTGCGCGATCCGCTCACCGTGCCGCACGGTCATCGGGGCGGTCCCGCCGTTCTTCACCGGCACGCACCACTCGTCGGGATAGTCGGCATCGATGGTCCCCGGGCTGTTGACGATCACGAGGTCCGTCTTGAGGCTCGTCCCCGAGCGGGGACGCACCTGCGCTTCATACCCCTCAGGGAGCCGGGCGCGGAACCCCAGCGGGAGGAGGGCCTTCTCGCCGGGCCCGAGCACCACGTGCGAACCCTCCGGGTCGGCGCCCACGGGACGCGCCTCGGCGACCCCCGCGACGAAGACCCGCACGCTGCCGCCGCTGAGGCAGACCGCGAGGTCGTGGCCGGCGCTGGCGGCGGTCGCCCGCCGCGGCGGGACCACGCCGGCATGGAGCGGCTCGAAGATGATCTCGGGCATGACTCCCGTAAACTACTCGGTGCGCCGCCGGGGCGAGGGCGACACTTCGCGCCCCGGACCGGGTATCATGCACCCGTGACCACCCCCCGATCCGGCCTCCTCGCGGCGCTCATCGTGTGCGCCCTGCTCGCTCCCCGCGCCCCGGCCCACGCGCAGGACACGACGATCTACGCCAAGCCGCTGATCCAGGACCCCCGCGAGGTCGGGATCGCCGCGCAGGCGGAGTTCGAGCGCTTCCGCCGCGCGCACCTGCCCAAGTTCGACGGGCGCCGGCCAAGCTCGTGCCAGGAGCAGGTCGGGCGCTTCTGCTACTGGTACGATGAGCGGGACCGGGAGCTGCCGAAGGAGCTCCCCGAGGTGACGCAGGCGCGCGAGCGGCTGCTCCGGGTCCTCGACTCCGTGGGCACGCTGCAACCCGGGGACAACTGGATCAGCGGCCAGCGGGTGCGCTACCTGCTCGAGGCGGGACGCCCCGAGGAGGCCCTGAAGGTGGCGCGCAGCTGCACCTCCGTCGGCTGGTGGTGCGACGCGATCACGGGGCTGAGCCTCCACGAACTCCGCCGGTACGCCGAGGCCGAGGCGACCTTCGAGAAGGTGCTGGCCGCGATGGGCACGCGGGAGCGCTGCACCTGGCGCAGCATGGTCCCCTACCTCGACGACGACACGCGCCGGCAGTACAACCGGAACGACTGCGGCACCGCCGAGCGGGAGGCGTTCGAGGCGAAGCTCTGGTGGCTGGCGCGCACGCGCTACGGACTCGACGGGAACGACTCGCGCACCGAGCACTTCTCCCGCCTCACGTACGTGGAGCTCGTGCGCAACGCGCCCTCGGCGCACCAGTTCGGCTTCGACGAGAGCGAACGCGAACTCCTGATCCGTTTCGGATGGCAGCGGGCCTGGTCGCAGGACGGCTACGTGCGCGGAGGATTCGACGGCGACCGCGGTGCCATCCCGAACGTGGTCGGCCACGAGGCGGTGCCCGCGCACCGCTTCATCCCGCCCTGGGAGGTGGTCGCGAGCCCGGCCACCTCGGATTCCACGGAATGGGCCGTCCAGCTCCCTCCGGTGGTGGCACGCTACCACCCGGCGTACGCGGCGAACCTGAAGATGCTGGAGCATCAGCAGGCGCTCTTCCGCCGTGGCGACACGGCGCTCGTGGTGCTCGCGTACGACGTGTCCGGGGTCCCGGAGATGATGGGGCAGACGCTCGACGTCGCACTCGCCCTCACGCCGGGCGTGAAGCCGACCGGCACCGTGAGCCTCGCCCGCGACGCGCGCGCGAAGGGGACGATCACGGCGCGCGCGCCCTGGGGCGCCCTGCTCATGAGCGCCGAGGTCGCGGCCGAAGGGTCCTCGACACTCGCGCGGGCCCGCTACGGGATCCGTCCGCCCTACGCCATGGGCGCGCGCGTCTCGCTCTCGGACCTGCTCTTCTACTCGCCATACGGCGAGTTCCCCACCACGGTGGAGGAAGTGCTCCCGCACGCCCTCGCCACGCAGCGCATCCGGTCGAGCCAGCCGCTCGGCGTCTACTGGGAGGCGTACAACACGAATCCGGACGGGGAGCGGATGAAGATCTCCCTCACCGTGGTGCCGGAGACCGAGGAGACCGGATTCCTCGCGCGGAGCGCGCGCGCGTTGCGGCTCTCCCGCGAGGCGCAGCCGGTGAGCGTGGGCGCCGAGGACTTCTCGGCGCGCGGCAGCCGGACCTCGCCCCGTGCCCTGCAGCTCGACATCTCCACCCTCAAGCCCGGCGACTACCTCGTGCAGCTGGAGATCGATGTCGCGGGTCAGTATGTGATACGCGCGGATCGGCGAATCGTCGTTACCGGACCCTGACGATAGATTGCACCTGCGTCCCCGCCGGGGCCGCCCCCTCCATCCCCGCAGAACCGTCGTGATCTCAACGCTCCACCGTTCCCTTCCCGCGCTCGCCCTCGCGGTGCTGGTCGGCGTACCCGCCGACTCCGCCGCGCAGGTCCCGGACTCCGTTCCCGTGCCCGCCAAGGCGCCCGCTCCGGCCGCGGAGGCGCGCCGGCCTCTGACGGCGGAGCAGATCGCCGTCGCGCGCCGCGACTCGGTGCTGGACGCGCTCTGGCCCGTGAAGGGGCCGGAGCCCCTCCCCGGGGCGATCCTCCCGGAGAAGCGCATCATCGCGTATTACGGCAACCCCCTCTCCAAGCGGATGGGCGTGCTCGGCGAGTACCCGACCGACACGATGCTCGCGATGCTGGACGCCGAGGTGCGCGCGTGGGAGGAGGCCGACCCCTCGACCCCGGTCCAGCCCGCGCTGCACCTGATCGCCGTGGTGGCGCAGGCATCGCCCGGGCGCGACGGGAAGTACCGGCTCCGGATGGCGGACACGCTCATCGAGCGCGTGGCCTCCTGGGCCGCGATGCGGAACGCGCTCGTCTTCCTGGACGTGCAGGTGGGGCTCTCCACGCTGCAGGAGGAGCTCCCGCGCCTGGCCTCCTTCCTCGTGCGACCCAACTTCCACCTGGGGATCGACCCCGAGTTCTCGATGAAGAACGGCGGGATCCCGGGGCAGCGGATCGGCACCTTCGACGCCGAGGACATCAACTACGCCACCAAGTTCCTCGGTGACCTGGTGACGAACCACAAGCTGCCGCCGAAGATCCTCGTGGTGCACCGCTTCACCAAGCGCGGCGTGACCAACTACGAGAGGATCACGCTCTCGAGCGAGGTGCAGATCGTGATGCACATGGACGGCTTCGGCACGCCGGTGCTCAAGCGGAGCACCTTCCGGCAGTTCATCAAGGCGGAGCCGGTGCAGTTCGTGGGGTGGAAGCAGTTCTACAAGCCCAAGAACGACAACCCGCGCACGACCATCGCCGAGATCCTGCGCCTGAACCCGAAGGTGCTGTACATCCAGTACCAGTAGCCGAGACCAGCGCCCAGCAGCCGGTCCCGCTCGCGCGGCGCCCAGCCCTTCCCCACCCCGGAGTCCGACATGCTTCGCCGCTCCCTGCAGGTCCTCGCCGTCGCGCTGGTCACCTCGACTCCTGCACTGGCACAGGTGCCTGGACTCGACATCCGGCTGGGAGCGCACGCGGCGATGCCCACCGCGGAACTCGGCGACTTCTACGACGCGGGCTTCGGCGTGTACGGCCGCGTGGGGATGCCGGTGGGACCGGTGAAGCTGATGGCGAGCGCCACGTGGAACCGGCTGCGCGGGATCGAGGGCGCCGGGACCACCGACCTCGATGTCGTGAGTGGGCAGGTGGGCCCGCACTTCTCCACGGCCCTGCTCGACATCGGTCTCGAGGCGGCGTACTTCAGCCAGTTCCAGGAGCTGGGCATCGCCCCGAACGTCTCGGTGAAGCTGCTCCGGTACGAGATCACGGCGAGCTACAACACCACCTTCCAGGATCCGAAGGGGAGCTGGTTGACGTTCGGGGTCGGGCTTCGGTTCTAGGGGGCGGCTCGACGCCCGAGCGTCGCGTGCCGCCGACTACTGGGTGAGCGAGACGCCGAGCACGCCGTCCGAGCGTGCGAAGATGCGTCCGCTCGGGTCGTAGAAGACGATCCGGCGCTTGCGCCCCTCGACGATCTCGTCGGCGCGCGCGAACTGCTGCGCCAGGGCGAGCTGCCCCTCGACCTGCCCGGGGAAGGTGCGCGCCTCGTAGCTCACGAACACCTCGTCGGCCTGCGTCTCCACCTGGGCCGTCTCGCGCGTCTGCTTGACGAGCGCGAGGGCCTCCTCGCGCGTCATCGGCGCGGTGATGATGTTCGCCGGGACGGTGCCCGGGGGCGAGGTCACGGACGCCGGGCGGTCGCTCAGGTACCAGATGAGCGCGACGACGATGATGCCGAACCCGCTCCAGCGCACGACCGGCGACTGCCGCTTGATGAACGCCGCGACGCCGGCGGCCGCGTTGTTGATCGAGGTGGCGGCGCCTCCCCCCGGCCCGGAGACCGCGCTGGACGCACCCGTGGGGCGCCGCGCCGCCGTCGAGCCGCGCTTCGCGGGCGCGTCGACCGGGTACGGCGTGAAGCAGTACGGGCAGACGCGCTGGTTGCTGCTTTCCTTGTTGCAGGCGCTACAGACCATCGCCGGGACCTACCTCGGGTGAGCGCCCATCCAGGGGCGGGAGAGCGGCGGTTCCTTCCGCCAGCCGAAGTATCACCAATTCCCGGGGTGAACTGAAGGCTTTTCCCTACACGCCGTCACTCTGTGTGAGTGCGCGTGACGCGAGGCGCGTGCTGCGCGGTGCTACTGGGTCCAGGACTTCCGGTCGTCCGGGGGCACGAAGTTGGAGAGGAAGAGCTTCTCCGCCGCCGTCAGGCTCCCGAGCCCCTCGGCGCTGATCTTGTCGAGGATGCGGTTCACCTCCTCGCGCGAGAGCTCGTGCACCCCGTCGAGGTTCAGGCTGCTGAGGTTCTGCTTGATGGAGCGCTGGGCGGCCTTGGGGACGGCCGTGACCCGGTCCTTGAAGCGGCGCGCGCTGGAGAAGCGCTCGAGGGCCCAGAGGTAGACCGCGGCGCCAAGGTAGCCCCCCAGGTGCGCGAAGTCCGCCACCCCGCCGCGGGAGCCGCCGAATCCGGAGTAGAGCGAGAGTGCCGTGGTGATCACCACGAGGAGCCAGGCCTCGATCGGGAGCACCCCCCAGATGTAGATGCGCTCGCGGGGCCAGTAGCGGGCGAAGGCGAGCATCACGCCGAACACCCCGCCCGAGGCGCCGATGATGCTGGCGTTGAAGGCCATGATCGCCGAGAGGGCTGCCCCCGTGGCCCCGGCCGTGAAGTAGAGGATCACGAAGCGCCGGGAGCCGAGCCGTTCCTCCACGCGCGAGCCGAAGAAGAAGAGCCCGATCATGTTGAACAGGATGTGCGTGAACGACCCGTGGACGAACATGTGCGTGAGCACCGTCCAGGGTTCGAGGAGCGCGAAGCGCGGGGTGAACGCCAGCAGCACCGTCAGCCAGGGCCAGAGGTACTGGAGGGCGAAGACCACCACGTTGGCGACCAGGAGGCGCCGGACCCACGTCGTCATGAGGGAAAGGTAATCGGGGGTGGCGAGGGGCTGGAACGCACTGGCGGCGCACCCTCGACTGAGGATGCGCCGCCAGTGCGTGATCTCTGCGTTGTCCAACATCGGGACGGCGGGATTCGAACCCGCGACCCCCTGAACCCCATTCAGGTGCGCTACCGGGCTGCGCTACGTCCCGTCCGCCGCGATACGCCTACGGTGCGGACAGAGGGCGGAATCTAGGCCGACATCCCCCGCGCGTCTACGGGCAATGTCGATCCCACGCCCCCGGACGCCACGCGACGGCGGCCGCTCAAGTGCCCCTCCGAGCGCCCGATACTTCATCCCGAGGAGTCCCGTTCGCACCCACTTCCCGAGATGACCGACCCCCTCCGCAGGCCGGATCCCGACGCGTCGAACCGTCGCGCCCACTACCGCATCCAGTACCCGGTGCTCGACCGGCCTGGGTTCCGCGCGGGCGCGCTCGAGGGGCTCGTGAACGACTGCTCGGAGACCGGCGTGCGCGTGGCCATCACGGGATCCATCCCCTCCGACCTGACGCTGGCCCCCCACGACCGCATCTCCGGGGAGATCCGCTTCACCCACGGCGAGGTCGAACCCGTAGAGGGCGAGGTCGTGCGCTTCGACCGCAAGACGCTGATCCTCCACCTCGACACGGGCACCCTCCCCTTCGGCCGCATCATCAAGGAGCAGCGCTGGCTCCGGCAACGCTACCCGATGAGGGACGGCCGTTGATCCTCGCCACCGCCACGGACGACCGGCACCGGCTCGCCACGATGGCGTCGCCCACCGGGATCTTCCTGATCGACGCGTCGGGAGAGCTCACCTTCGCCAACCCCCGCCTCCTCGCGATGGCGCGCACCGATGAGGGCTCGCTGCAGGGGCTTGGATTCCTCCGGTACCTCCACCCCGACGACCGCGACGCGGCGGTCACGCGCATCGCGGAACAGCTGGTCACGGGGGGCGACGCGCGCGGCGACTTCCGCCTCATCTGCCCGCGCCGTGCCGGCGGCTGGGTGCGCGTCTGGACCTCCGCCATCCGCGATGAGGATGGCGCCATCACGGGACTCGCCGGCGTGCTCGAGGACATCACGGAGGTGCGCACCGAGGAGGAGCGCGCCCGCGCCCTCGAGGTCAAGGTCCAGCAGACCCACAAGCTCGAGAGCCTCGGCCTCCTCGCCGGCGGCATCGCCCACGACTTCAACAACCTCCTGGTCGGCATCATGGGGAACGCCTCCCTCGCCCAGCTCGACCTCGCCCCGGGGAGCCCGGCGGCCGACGCACTGTCCGACCTGCAGCTCGCCGCCGAGCGCGCCACGGACCTCACCGCACAGCTCATGGCGTACGCGGGGCGCGGCACGCGCGCCGCACAGCCGGTGGCGCTCTCGGCCGCCGTGGAGGAGACCTTCCAGCTGCTGCGCACCTCCTTCTCCCCCCGCGCGCGCATCGCGCTCGACCTGGACCCGGCGCTCCCGGCCGTGCGCGGCGACGGGACACGGCTCCGCCAGGTGGTGATGAACCTCCTCACCAACGCGAGCGACGCCCTCGAGGGGCGCGCGGGGGAGATCGCCGTGCGCACCTCCGTGCAGACGGTCGACGAGGCGGCGCGCGCCGGACTCGCCGTGGATGGTGGCATCGCCCCCGGACCCGCCGTCTGCCTCGAGGTCTCCGATACGGGATGCGGCATGGATGAGGCGACGCTGGCGCGCATCTTCGACCCCTTCTTCTCCACCAAGGCGAAGGGACGCGGCCTCGGGCTCGCGGCACTCGTGGGCACGGTGCGCGCGCACGCGGGTGGGCTGCGCGTCACCAGCGCGCCGGGCGCCGGCACGACCTTCCAGCTCCTGCTCCCGCCGGACCGGCCGGCTCCCGCGGCCACGCCGGCCGCGCAGGCCTCCCCGGCCACGGCCCCGCCGTCCTGCGCCGTGCTCGTCGTGGACGACGAGGCGAGCGTGCGCGACGTCTCGCGCCGCGTGCTTGCGCGCGCGGGGTTCGAGGTGATCGAGGCCGCCGACGGCGCGTCCGCGGTGAAGCGCTACGCCGAGTCGAAGGGCCGGATCCGGTGCGTACTGCTCGACATGTCGATGCCGGGGATGGGCGGTCCGGAGACGTTCAAGGCGATCCGGGAGATCGACCCCACCGCACGCGTGGTGATCACCTCCGGCCATTGCGAGTCCGACGTGAACCCTCTCTTTCCCCCGGCTGCGCTCGCGGGATTCCTCCAGAAGCCGTACGACCTGGCCTCGCTCGTCCGCGTCGCCAAGACGGTCGCCGCGGGGTGAGCGGCAGCGCCGACTGAGCCGCCCTCCCGGGGCTGGCGCAAACCCGGACTCAACCGTCGCGGGCCGCCGCCGATACTCCGAGTCATGCCGTCCGTCCCACGAACCCAGCGTCCACGCCCGGGTGGTCCCGAGCGCCGTCTCCCACACTGGGTGCCGACGGCCGCCGTCGTGGTGGCACTCGTGAGCGGAGCCGCCGGGCTGGTGCTCTTCGCGTCCCAGGGCCGGCTCGCGCTCGAGGAACGGCTCACCAGCTCCCTCGACCGGGCGCAGCAGGGCCTCCAGGTCTGGGAGCGGGACGAACTCGCGCGGGTGCGCGCCTGGGCGAACGACCCCTCGCTGGGCAAGGGCCCCGATGGCATCCCACCGGGGCTGGCCGCCTTCGCCAAGACCGCGGCCGGCACGGACGGGCTCCGCGCCGTGGCGCTCTTCGCGCCGCAGGGCGCGATGCTCGCCACCACCGCCCCGAGCGTCCTCATCGATCCGATGCTGGGCCAGCGGGTCGCCGCGATCCAGCGCGCGCGCGCCGGCACACCGTCGGTCGCGGGTCCCGTCTCCGCCGCCGGGACCCGCGCGACCTCCGACGCCACCGAGTGGCTCTTCGTCGCTGCGGCACCGGTCACCGATGCCAGCGGCCAGGTCACGGCGGTCCTCGCATTCCTCTACGACACCGACGCCCCGCTGCGTCGCGTGCGCCTCGCGCTCGAGTCCGACTCGCGCGCCACGGCGTACCTGATCGACGAGCGCGGCATGGTGCTCTCGCACCTGGGGCGGACCGCCACCGAGCGTGCCAGCGCCGCCCAGCCCGTCCCCGCGATCGATGTCCTGGGCACGCCCGCCACGCGGAGCGCCGCCGGCCTCGCGCGCACCCCCTACACGGGCCCGAACGGCACGCCGGTGGTGGCCGCGTGGGGCGCCGCGGGCGCCTTCGCCGCCCGCGTGGTCTTCGAGCTCGCGGCCGACGACCTCTTCGGCGCGAGCCGGGCCCCGGGGGGCGCCGGGATCGCGCTCGCCGCGATCCTCCTGCTCGCGGCCCTGGTGGTGGTGCACCAGCAGCGCGGCGTGGAGCGGCTCCGCGTGGCGCACGCCACGCGGGAGCAGGAGCTCGCCACGGTGATCGAGTCGAGCCCCAACCCGGTACTCGTGGTGGACGAGGAGGGCATCGTGCGGCGCGCGAGCCGGAAGGCCGCGCACCTGCTCGACGCCGCCTCGACGACCCTGATCGGGTCCTCCGTGGACCGGTGGATCGGCACGGACGCGGAGTTCCGGTCCGACCGCGTCTCGGCCTTCCTCGAGGCGGCGGCGCGCGGCGCCAAGGGGCGGCGCGCGGACGGCGACCCGGTGGCGATCGACGTCCGCGTGGGCGCGGGGGAGTCGGATGGGCGGCGCCTCTTCGTGGTGGTGCTGCTCGAGGCCGGTACGCGCCGCGGCGCCGAGGAGGCGCTCCGCGCGGCCCGCCAGGAAGCCGAGAGAGCGCGACGTCAGGAGGCGGAGTTCCTCTCGGTGATGAGCCAGGAGATCCGCACGCCGATGAACGGCGTGGTGGGGATGGCGCACCTGCTCAACGAGACGCCGCTGAACCCCGCGCAGAAGGGGTACGTGGAGTCGCTGATGCGGAGCGCCCAGCTCCTCATGACCTTCGTGACGGACGTGCTGGACCTCTCGAAGCTCGAGGCGGGCTCGCTGCAGCTCGACGAGGGCGCGTTCGACCTGCGCGTGGCGCTCTCGGACGTGGCGGAGCTCAACCTCCCGGCAGCGCGCGCCAAGGCGACGGCACTCGAGGCGCGGATCAGCGAAGCGACGCCGGTCTGGGTGATCGGCGACTCCGCGCGATTCCGGCAGGTGCTGATCAACCTCGTCGGCAACGCGATCCGGCACACGCCGGGAGGCCGCGTCGAGATCGCGGTCGATGGCGCCCGTCAGGGCGGCAGCGTCGACCTCCGGGTGTCGGTGACGGACACCGGACCCGGGATGGACCCGGAGACGGTCAAGCGCCTCTTCGCCCCCGACCAGGGAACGGTGAGCCGCCTGCAGGGAGGCGGCCTCGGGCTCAGCATGGCGAAGAGCCTCGTCACCCTCATGCGCGGCAAGCTCGACGTGAGGAGCGTCCAGGGCGAGGGCACGACCTTCAGCTTCCGGATCACGCTCCGTGCAGCCGACCAGCGCGAGACCGCCGGCACACCGGCCTCCAGCTCGCTCGCCGGCACGCGTGCCCTCGTGGTGGACAGCTCGCCGAACGACCTCAACGTGACGCGCGAGTGGCTGCGGAGCTGGGGGATGCGCGTGGAGACGACCACCACGGCCGAGGAGGCGCTGGGGCACCTGCGCCGTGCCGCGGCCGAGGGAGACCCGGTGGAGGTCGCGCTGGTGGACCGCCAGACGGTCGGGGAGCAGGCGGAGGCCTTCGCGCGCCGCCTGCGCTCGGAGCCCGCGCTCGCGGGCACGGGGCTGCTCGTCTCCACCGCGGGGGGCGGCACGTTCGATGCGCAGCGCCTCGGCGAGGCGGGATGCGACGCGGTGCTCACGAAGCCCTTCGGCGCGCAGGCGCTCTCGCGCACCCTGGCCGCCGTGGTCGAACGCCCGCGCGAGGAGCGCGGGCGGGGACCGATCATCCGGGGCGAGACGCTGGGGGGCGCCCCCGCTCGTCCCCCCGTGCAGCGCACCGACGGCCAGATCCCGACGATCGAGCCCCCCTCGTCGCCCCGCCCGCACCCGCCCGAGCCGCTCGAGGACGCGCGACTGCGCGTGCTCCTCGCCGAGGACAATCGCGTGAACCAGATCGTGGCCACGACGATGCTCCAGCGCCTCGGGTGCCGGGTGGAGGTCGTGAGCGATGGCGCGGAGGCCGTGCGGCTCGCCTCGCGCCACGAGTTCGACGTGATCTTCATGGACATCCAGATGCCGCACCTCGACGGCCTCGCGGCGACGGCGCTCATCCGCCGCCTCGCCCCGCCGCACAACGAGGCGCACATCATCGCGCTGGGCACCTCCGCCTCGCCGGACGAGCGGGACCGCTACTTCGCGGCGGGGATGGATGACGTGGTGCTCAAGCCCGTCACCCCCGAGGCGATGCAGGCGGCGCTCGAGCGGCGCCCCGCCGGCCTCCCGACCGACGGCCAGGTCGCGGTCGGATAGCGGTTCGGGAAGACCCCCCACAGGCGAACCGCAGGACGCCCGACACGCTCGGCGCGCGCACGACCCCAGACTCCGGGTGGACCCGATGGGAGCGCGCGATGCCCACCACCCCCCTGCTGCTGCGGATCATGCTCGTCGCCGCGAAGGTGCTCGCGGCCGCCGTCCTCCTCCTCGTGCTCGCGAACCTCGCCGGGGAGTGGCGCTGGCGCCGCGTGACCGCGCAGATCCGCGCGCGCATGCCCGGGCCGGCGGCGGGCTCCGCAGGTGCCCCCGTCGAGCTCGCGCGCGCCTCGTCCGTCCCGCCGCCCGTCGAGCGCTACCTGCGCGCCGTGCTCCCGCTGGATGCGCGGCCACCGACGGTGGTCGAGTTCCGGCACTCGGGGGACTTCAACATGGGGGAGGAGTCCGACCGGTGGCTCCCCTTCACGTCCAGCCAACTGGTGCGCACCTCCCCCCCGGCCTTCGACTGGAACGCGCACATCCGGCTCACGCGCGGGCTCGGCGTGCGCGTGCACGACGCCTACGTGGAGCGGGAGGGGATCCTGCGCGCCTCACTGCTCGGGCTGGTCGACGTCGCGCACCTGCGCGACACCACGGCGCTCGCGCGGGGCGAGCTGATGCGCTTCCTCGCCGAGAGTCCCTGGTATCCCTGGATCCTGCTGCCGGGGGGTGATGTCTCGTGGGAGGCGGTGGACGATGCGTCCGCGGACGCCACGCTCACCGCCGACGGGCACGAGGTCACGCTGCGCTTCACCTTCGGCGCCGACTCCCTGGTCGCGACGGTGCACGCCGCCGCGCGCGACCGCAGCGTGGGCGGCGTGATGGTGCCCACCCCATGGGAGGGTCGATTCTGGGACTACGCCCTGCGCGACGGGGTCCGGGTGCCGGTCGCCGGCGAGGTGGCCTGGCTCCTCCCCGAGGGGCGGAAGCCGTACTGGCGGGCCCGCCTAGATCGCTGAGCCCACCGCCACGCGCTCGAACCAGTCGCGCGTGGTGTGCAGCCAGGTGCGGAGGCGCTCCCCTTCCTGCTGGAGGCGGTGCACGGCGTCCACGCGCTCCTCGGCGCCCTGGTCGAGCCCGAAGAGCCGCTTCACCCGCTCCGCGGCACGCGCGTAGGGCATCGCGCCGAGCATCCGCGCCGCCCCCTCGATGCGGTGCGCCGAGCTCACCACCTGCGCGCGATCATCGATCTCGACGGCCGCATAGAGCGTGGCGAAGTCGTCCGCGTCCGCGGCGAGGAACTCGCCCAGCGCCTGCCGCAGCACGTCGGGGTCGTCACCGAGGCTCTCCTTGAGCGCCTTGTGGCTGAGGGGCGCGGGGAGGGTGACCGGCATCGGCGTGCTCGCGGAGTCCTTCTCCCGCGCGTCCACGGGACGCGCGGAGGGGGGCAACCAGAAGCGCAGCGTCGCGTCGAGTTCCTTCAGGAGCGCGGGCTTGGCGAGGAAGTCGTCCATCCCGGCTTCCACGCAGACCACGCGCTGCTCGTCGAACGCGTTCCCGCTGAGCGCGATGATCGGCGTGCGGCCGAGCGTCGGGTCGCGCCCCTCCTCGGCGCGGATGCGCCGGGCGAGGGAGAGGCCGTCCATCTCGGGCATCTGCAGGTCCGTGAGCACGAGCCCGTAGCGCCCCGTGCGCCAGGCGGTGAAGCCGCTGTGCCCGTTGCCGTGGAGCTCGGCGGTGTAGCCGAGCACGCGCAGCTGCTTCTCGATCACGCGCTGCGCGATGGGGTGGTCCTCGCAGACCAGGATCAGCCGGCGTTCGGCGATCGCCTCGTCCACCGTGACCACCTGCGGGGCGGACGCGGAGCGCGGATCGCTCGAGCTGGTCGGGAGGTCGGGCTCGTCGCGCCCCGCGGCGATCGCGACGGCGCGCAGGAAGGCGCTGCGGCGCGCGTGCGGCGCGATGGTCACGCCGCCGTCGCCGCGCACCTCGGGCCGGATCGCGCCCCCCTCGAGAAGTCGCACCACCTGCGTGCGGCCGCTCGGGCCGGCGGCCACGCGGGCGCGCAGCGCGTGCTGCACCTCACGCGGCACGTCGGGGCCGGTGACGACCACGTCCGCCGGCGTGCCTTCCGGGACGCCGGCCACCTGGTCGGGGGTGACCATCGAGACCGCGGCGCCCCGCTGCTCGAGCAGGGTGGAGAGGAAGCGCGCGTCGACCTCGTTCTCGTGCAGCACCGCGACGTGGAGCCCGGTGAGCCAGATCCGGCTGTCCGAGGTCTCCTCGTGGAGGCGCTCGAACGAGATGCGGACCTGCACCGCCGTGCCGACGTTCGGGAGGCTGCGCAGCTCGACGGTGCCCCCCATCAGCTCCACGATGCGGCGCACGAGGGCGAGCCCGAGCCCCGTGCCCCCCACCTGCGTGGTGATCTCGCGCTCGCCGCGCTCGAAGGGCGCGAAGAGGCGGGACTGCACGTCGTCGGGGATGCCGGCGCCCGTGTCGGTGACCTCGAAGCGGAGCACGCGATGGGTCTCGGTGAGCGCCTCCTGCACCACGGCCAGCCGGACGCTCCCGCGCGCGGTGAACTTCACCGCGTTCGAGACGAGGTTGCCGAGCACCTGCCGCAGGCGCACCGCGTCGCCCATCAGGAGCTCGCCGACCTTGGGGTCGACCATGGCGCGGAGACGCACCCCCTTCTCCTCCGCCGCGGCCGCGTAGAGGCCGGCGGTGGATTCCACCACGTCGTCGATCGAGAGGGGCCGGTGCTCGACCGTCATCTTCCCCGCCTCGATGCGCGAGAAGTCGAGCACGTCGTCCAGGATGCGGCGCAGCGTGCGCGCGGAGTCCGCGATGGTCGCGAGCTGCTGGCGCTGGTCGGCGTCGAGCACCGTGCGCGCGAGCACCTCGATCATCCCGCTGATGCCGGTCATCGGCGTGCGGATCTCGTGGCTCATCGTCGCGAGGAAGACGGACTTGGCGCGCGTCGCCATCTCGGCCTCCTCCTTCGCGCGCCGGAGCTCCCCGGCCTCCTTCCGCTGCTGCGTGACGTCGCTGATGTGCACCGTGAACGCCGCGAGGCACCCCGCGATGGGGTGCGACACGGCTTCCTCGCGCAGCCAGCGGAGGCCGCGCCCCGGGTGCATCACGCGGTACTCGACCGCGTATCCCGCGTTCGCGTTCACCGCATCCTGCCGCGCGCGCCGCACCTGCTCCACGTCCTCGGCGATCTGCACCTGCTCGAAGGCGTGCAGCCCGGCGTAGAGGTCCGAGGTGCCGATCCCGGCGATCTCCGGCAGGCGGTTCCCCACGAAGGCGACCTGGTGCCGGCCATCACTCGTGACGCGCCACTGGATCACGGCCCCCGGCACGCCATCCGCGAGCTCGATCAGCCGGCGGTGTGCGTCGGCGAGGAGCTCGGTGTGCTCCCGGCTCTCCGTGACGTCGCGCCACGAGCCGACGAGTTCCACCGCGCTCCCCACCCGGTTGGCCCGCGCCTCGACCCGCACCCAGCGGTCCTCGTCGCGTCGGCGCACCCGGAACTCCTGCTGCCAGGGTGCGCACTCGAGCAGGGAGCGGTCGCAGGTGGCGCGCACCGAGCTCGCGTCGTCGGACACGACGGTGTCGTACACGTGTTCCCAGTCGGCGGCGATGGCGACGGCCGGCACGCCGAGCACCGCGGCGGCGCCACGGCTCACGAACTCGACGGAGGTCTCCCCGGCATCGGTGCGGACCACCTTGAACACCGCGAGCCCCGGCACGCCGTCGGTGATCTCGCGCACGAGCGACTCGGCGTCCATCAGGTCGGCGACGGCCCGATCCGCCGGCTCCACGACGCGCCGGCGCACGATCCAGTAGAGCAACCCGAGCGCCACGGTGCAGAGGAGCACGAACGCGAGCTCCGGGCCGCTGCGCTGCAGCGTGAGCATCAGGACGTCGCTCCGCCGCACGGCGAACAGGGCGTCGAGGCGAGTGCCGGGGACCGGGCGGGAGAGCGCGTACCAGCTCCCCGCCGCGCGGAACTGCGGCGAGAGGGTCGCGACGCGCGACTCGAGTCCGTGTGGGAGGGGGGAGAGCGAGAGGGTGCGCTCGCCGGCGGCATCCGACGCCGTGCTCGCCACCGAGCCATCCCGGGCGATGAGCCCCGCCACGGCGGCGACCTCGGCACGGCGGTCGGTCAGCCGTTCGAGGTAGGAGCGCAGTGGCACCGTCACGATGACGGTGGCCGGCGTCGCGCGCGCGGGCAGCCAGGCGGGCTGGTCCACGCGCAGCACGGCGGCGCCCGTGGCCGGGTCCCGGCTGACGAAGGGTTCGTCGGTCACCGCATTGCGGTCGGTGGCCAGGCCCCCGAGCACATCGCGCTCGAACCACTCCGCGAGCCGGGCGTCGCGCTGCCGCAGGCGGAGCTGGTCGGCGTTGACGTACGGCACGCGGCTCACCACGTGCGCAGGGGCGACGGCGATGTAGATCGCCTCCACGTCCGTCTCCCCGTCGAGCACGCGGCGCTGCGCGGGGAGCGCCGTCAGCATCTCGGTGATCGCCCGCGGCTGCCCCGCCGGCTCCCCGGTGGACGCCTGCAGCGCGAACACGCCGCCCACCGCCAGCCCGGACTCGGTGTCGGAGGCGATCAGCTCGACGGCGTCCTGGCCGGCCCGGCGCTCGACGCGCAGCGCGCGGCCGCCGGAGCGGTCCCGCGCCTGCCCCTCGAGGAGCACCGCGACACCGGTCGCGAGCGACGAGTGACGCTCGGCGAGGTCGGCCGTCGCCGCGAGCCGCCGCGTGACCGAGCCGGACTCGAGCGAGCGGAGGATCTCCGCGTGCTCGTTCCAGACGAGCGCCGTGGCGAGCAGCACGAGACTCGCGCACCCCGTGACCACGACCACGCGGAGCAGGCGGTTCCGCACCGCCATGCCAGTACTCGCCGCCTCCGGGAGTGGACGCACGCTCACCCCTCGACCCCGCCGCGCGCCTGCGCCCAGGCCAGCAGCTCGTCCGGCGGCATCGGCTTGGCGATCACGTACCCCTGGGCATACGGGCACTCGAGCGCCTCGAGCAGCACCAGGTCCTCCTCCGTCTCCACGCCCTCCGCCACGGCGGAGAGCGAGAGGCCGGAGGCGAGTTCGAGGAGCGAGGCGAGCACGGCGGTGGCCTTCGGGTCGCGCGAGGCGCCGTGGACGAACCGGCGGTCCACCTTGACCTCGGTGACCGGCATCGTCTTGAGCATCTCCATGGAGGCGTAGCCGGTGCCGTAGTCGTCGAGCGAGAGCCCGAACCCCGCCATCCGGAGGCGGGCCAGCGTCTCGATCGCCAGCGCGCGTTCGCGGCTGACCGTGGTCTCGGTGACCTCGATCACGAGGGAACCGGGTTCGACCCCCGCGGTGCGGACGAGCGCGCTCAGGCGATCCGCCAGCCCCGTATCGGCGAGCGCCCCGCCGGGAAGGTTGACGGAGACGGAGGCCGAGAGTCCCACCCGCTCCCACCGGCGCAGTTGCGCGAGGGACTGGGTGAGCATGCTCTGGCTCAGCTCATCGATCAGCGGCGTGCTCTCGATGGGCGGGATGATCGCGCCCGCGCCGAGGAGGCCCTGCGTGGGGTGGTACCAGCGCGCGAGCGCCTCGACGCCCGCGAGGCGTCCGCTCCCGACCTCGATCTTCGGCTGGAACCAGGGGCGGATCTGGCCCGCCGCGATCGCTTCGCCGATCTCCTCGAGCGAGTGCTGCGCGGCCTGCGCGCGACTCTGGCGCGCCCCCGGCTTGCCGGCAGGCCCCTCGGCGGCGCGGACGGTGGCCAGGAATCCCCGCAGCACCTCGAGCGAGACCGGCTTGGGGATCGCGCCGAGCACGGTGAGCCCGTACATCTTCGCCATCTCGTCCACGGAGCGGAGCACCGCGGGGTCATGCGCGGAGGTGAGCACCACGCGCGGGGAGGAGGGCTCCTGCGAGAGCATGCGCAGGAAGGTCACGCCGTCCATGCCGGGCGTCTCGAGGTCCGCGATCACGAGGTCGGGCTGCGCGCGCCGCACGGCCTCGAGCGCCTCGTCGCCGGTGGAGGCCTCGACGATCGAGACGTGGCCGAACCCGAGCAGGAGCCGGCCGAGCATCCGCCGCTGGAAGGGATGGTCCTCGAGGATGAGGACCGAGACGGCGCGCACGTCGCCCTCGGCCTCCCCGTTCGTGGTCCGTGGGGACGCGGGCGTGATCCGCCCTGCGGGGCGCGTCATATCCCGCCCCGGTGTGGGCGAGTGGAGATCGGGGCTGATGGTGATACCGCCTCCCGGACGGATGAAGCCTTTCTGTCTGAAGCCAGTATCGGCGGGTGCGGCCGGGACTGGAGCTTTCGCCCGGACGTCCGGGGCGCATATTCCGATGGTGCCGGCGACCCCTCCCTCCGTGGACATCATCGACCGCTCCCGCGCTGCGGAAGGCGAGGTGGAGGCGGGGAATCGCGCGACCGCGCTGGTGGACGGGTTCGGCCGGGTGCGGGCCGTGAGCGGGGCCTTCACCGCCGCGCTCCGCGTGCGCCGCGACGAGCTCCTCTCGCAGCCCCTCCCCGCCGCCGCCCACCCCGAGGACCGCCCGGCGCTCGCGCACGCCCTCCACGCCGTGGCCTCCGGCGAGTGGCCAGGGTGCTCGATCGAGGTGCGGTTCCTGCAGCACGGCCGCCAGGACCGCTCCGTTCGGCTCGTGCTCTCCCCCGACGGTCCCCAGCGGGTCCGTGCCCACGCCACGGACCTGACGTCCGAGCAGGAGGCGAGCCAGACGCTCCAGCAGTACGAGTCCGGCCTGCAGGCCCTGACGGCCCACTCGCTCGACATCTGGGCGCTGCTGAACGAGAACGGCGCCATGCGCTCGGTGAGCGATTCCGTGTCGGTGCATCTGGGCTGGACACCAGAGGAGCTCGAAGGCCGGTCGATCCAGGACGTCACCCATCCCGAGGACCACGCCCTCCTCCTCGACCTCCTCCGGGCCCTGAAGGCCGAACCGACCTCGGTGCGCAGCACCGTCTTCCGGGCCCGGCACCGGGACGGCGGCTGGCGCACGCTCGAGTCCACGACCTCCGGCTTCAATCCCGACGTGCTCGGCAACTCGGTGTTCGTGGTGAACGCGCGCGACGTCACGGCGCGCGAGCGGACGGAGGCGGCGCTGCGCGAGGTGGAGTACCGGTTCGGGCAGCTCGTGGAGCAGGCGCTCACCGGCATCGTGGTGGTGCAGCACGGTCGGATCGTGTACGCGAACCCGCGGCTCCTCGAGCTCGCGGGGCTCGACGCCGACGCCGTGGCGCTCCGGCCGCGGGTGCTGCCACTGATCGACCGGCGGTCGGTGGCCGCCGTGCGGCGCGCCCGCGCGGAGCTCGCCATGGGGGCGTCGCACTCCTCGCGGGTCCACCTCCGCGGCCGTCACGCGAGCGGACGGCTGGTGGACATCGACGTGGCGAGCAGCATCGTGGACTTCGAGGGGAGCCCCGCCCTGCTCTGCACCGTGACCGACATGACGGAGGCCAACGCGCTGCAGGTCCGCATGGCGGAGGCCGAGAAGGTCGAGGCGGTCGGACTCCTGGCCGGCGGGGTGGCGCACGACTTCAACAACATGCTCACCGGCATCCTCGCGTGGGTGGACATCGCCTCGGACGAGCTGGGGAAGGAGAACCCCATCGCGCACGCGCTGGACGAGATCCGGATCGCGTCCGAACGCGCCGCGGAGCTCACGCGGCAGCTCCTCGCGTTCGGCCGGCGGCAGCGGCTCGAACCCGGCCCGCTCGACCCCGGCGAGGTGGTGGTGCGCCTCAAGCGGTGGATGGACCGGGTGCTCGGCCCGGAGCATCCGCTCATCGTGAACGTGCCGGACGCGCCCTGGCTGATCGAGGCGGACCGGTCGCAGATCGAGCGGGCGATCACCGCGCTCATCATGAACGCGCAGGATGCGATGCCGAACGGTGGCGAGATCCGCGTCTCGGTGACCCACGAGCAGCTCGACATGGACCGCGCCCAGGTGCTCGGCCAGCTCACCAGCGGCCCGCACGTCGTGGTGGCGGTGCGCGACCGCGGCGTCGGGATGGACGACGCCACGCGGCGCCGCATCTTCGAGCCCTTCTTCACCACCAAGCCGCAGGGACGCGGCACGGGACTCGGGCTCCCGGCGGTGCTCGGCACCGTGCTGCAGTCCGGCGGGGCACTCGACGTGCAGACCGCGCCGGGCGCGGGCTCAGAGTTCCGGCTCTACTTCCCGCGCCGCGAGGAGGCGCAACGGCGCATCTCCGATCCCCGCCACGGGGGGGGCACCGCCGACACGCCCCCCCTGCAGATCCTCGTGGTGGAGGACGATCCCGAGGTCGGCCGCGTGCTCAGGCGCACGCTGCAGAAGGCCGGGCACCAGACGCGCCTCGCCGCGTCGGCGGAGGAGGCGGAGACGCTGGTGCGCAGCGAGCCGGTGGACGTGCTCGTCTGCGACCTCGGGCTCCCGGGCGTCCATGGCTCCGTGCTGAGCGGATCGATCCGCGCGCGCGGCGAGGCCCGATGCACCGTGCTGATCTCCGGCCGGCCGATCACCGACGAGGAGCGGACGCTCGCGGGGGACCACACCGTCGCGCTGGAGAAACCGTTCCGGCCGCAGCGCCTCCTGGCGGCCGTCGCGGACGCCGTGCGCGCGGCCGGCCTGCACGCCGGCTAGCGCACCTCGCAGACGTTCGACTCGCGCCGCTCGAGGAAGGTGACCGGGCGGATGGTCCGCGGCACGCGGATCACGTCCACGGGGGAGACGACCTCGTTGAGGCAGCCGCAGCCGGCCCCGCGATGCCGCTCGCGCACCACGGCGTAGATGCGGCGCTCGTCGTCACGGAAGACGGTGTCGATGTTGATCAGGTAGCCCATGCAGGGCTGCTCCCCCATGCCGGCCACGAGGAGCATCTCGCGCGAGAAGTCGACGGCGGGCGCGGGCGTGCGGCTGTTCGGGCCGGCGATGCGCGCCCAGACCGCGCGCCAGTCCGCGCTGTCCTGCACGGTCAGCCGCACCGAGTGCGTGAGGTGGCTCTTGGCGTCGCGGAAGGCGTGGTCCACCGACTGGTACGGCTCGAGGCGCACCGCGCCGGCCCGCGCGCGGGCCTCCCGCTCGGAGATGGACGGGGCATCGCCGCGCACGTCGGGGCCGGAGGCGGGCTTGGAACGACCGCAGGCGGCGAGCAGCACGAACGCCAGGGGCGCCGCGAGCGTGAGTCTGACGAACGGGAGTGAGGTGCGCATGGGATCTCCGGGAGCGCTCAGGGAGCGACGCCGGCGGCGCCGGCGTGCGAGGGGTGGGGTGCGTGGACGCTGTGGGTGATGGCGAAGGCGATCTCGGCGAGCGGGAGCACCTGCGCGGCCGCGCCCATCACGACGGCTTCGCGCGGCATGCCGAACACCGCGCTGGTCTCCTCGTCCTGGGCGATGGTGTGTGCCCCGGCGTCCCGCATGGCCAGCAGGCCGCGCGCGCCGTCCGCCCCCATGCCGGTGAGCAGGACGCCGACGGCCGCGCGTCCCGCGGCGGCCGCGACCGAGTCGAAGAGGACGTCCACCGCCGGCCGCTGGTGATGCACGGGGGGCGCGTCCTTGAGCTGGATCACGAAGCCCTGCGCGTCGCGCTGGACGCGCAGGTGCAGGCCGCCGGGCGCGACGTAGGCCACCCCGTCGCGCACCAGCTCGCCATGCACCGCCTCGCGCACCCGCAGGGCGCAGACGGTGTCGAGCCGGGCGGCGAAGGCGTTCGTGAAGCGCGCGGGCATGTGCTGCACGATGAGCGTCCCCGGGCTCCCGGCCGGCAGGCGGCAGAGCACCTGCTCGATCGCCCGCGGGCCGCCGGTGGAGGCCCCGATGGCGACCAGCCGGCTCGAGGCGCCTCCGACCTGCTCCGGGTCCCGCTGGTGCGCCCGCGCGCTCGCCGACTCGACGAGCGCGAGCGACGCGAGTGAGGCGAGCGGGATCGCGGCGGCGTTGCGGATCGCGCGCACGAGCTGCTGCGCCACGTCCGGAAGCGAGGCCGCGTCCTGCGGCTTGAGCACCACCTCGGCGGCGCCGAGCGCCAGGGCGCGCACCGCGTTCGCGCTGCTCGCGGGAGCCACCGAGCTCACGACCACCACGCGCGACGGCTGGGCGCGCATCAGCTTCTCGAGGAAGGTGAGGCCGTCCATCCGCGGCATCTCGATGTCGAGCGTGATGACGTCCGGCGCGAACTCCACGATGCGCTCGCGGGCCTCGTACGGGTCGCGCGCGCTCGCCACCACGGCGATGTCCGCGTGCTGGCCGAGCGCGGCCGCGAGGATGCGGCGCACCACGGCCGAGTCGTCCACGATGAGGACGCGGATGGGGGGACGGGCGCTCATACGTCCGCTCCCGGCTTGCGGTAGACCGAGGGGATCACCGGCTCCAGGGTGTGCGGGACGCCGGTCAGGCTCTCCGCGTGCCCGACGTACAGGAACCCGCCCGCCACGAGGAGCGACCCCAGCCGCGCGACGAGCCGTTCCTGCGTCGGCCGGTCGAAGTAGATCATCACGTTGCGGCAGAGGATCACGTCGAAGGTCCCGCGCATGGGCCAGTCGCCGATGAGGTTGAGCCAGGCGAAGCGCACGAGGTCCCGGGTCGGCTCGTTCACGCGGCGCGTCCCGTCCGCCGCCGGCGTCACGTCGAAGTGGCGCGCCAGCTGCGCCGGGGGCACGCCGTCACGCTGCGTGGCGCCGTACCGTGCCTCCCGCGCGGCCGCGAGGATGCGGTGCGAGATGTCGGTGGCGAGGATGCGCGTGCGCGCGAGCGCGGGCGCGGAAAGCGCATCGCGCGCCACCATGGCGAGCGTGTAGGGCTCCTCCCCTGCGGCGCAACCGGCGCTCCAGAAGCGGAGGGGACGCGCGGTGCGCTCGAGCCGGGGGAAGACCGAATCGCGGAGATGGTCGAAATGCGCCGGCTCGCGGAAGAACGCCGACTTGTTCGTCGTCAGGACATCCACGAAGTGCGAGAGCTCGGTGTCGTCGCCGCCGCGGAGCGTCTCGTCCACGTACGCGTCGAGGCTCCGCGCGCCCGTCGCACGCACCCGGGGCCCGAGACGCGACACCACGAGCGCGCGCTTCCCGGGACCCAGGCGGATGCCCGCGATCCGGTGGAGCGCCTCCGCCACCGCCGTGTACCGGTCCGGGGAGAGCTCCAGGTCGAGCCGCGCGCCCGCCGGGCGGGTGGGAGCGCTCATGCGATGTCGGCCGGGACCGGCACCGACGCCAGGGGCTCCATCGAGAGCACGCGGGCGGCGTCCAGGAGGATGCGCACGCGTCCGTCCGACTTCGCGATGCCGAGCAGGCAGGAGACGTCCACCTCCTGGCCGAAGAGCGGCGGCGGCTCGATCTCGTCCGCGCGGACCATCCGCACGTCGGTCACCGCATCCACGGCCACGCCGAGGAGCTGCGGACCGGCACGCAGGACCACGATGCAGGTCTCCGGCACGTCGCCGGGCGGCATCGAGAACCGCTTGCGGAGGTCCAGGATCGGGATCACCCGCCCGCGCAGGTTCACCACGCCGCGCACCGCCGGGTGGCTGTGCGGCACGGGAGTCACCGGGAGCATCCCGATGATCTCATGCACCGCGAGGATCTCGAACCCGTACTCCTCGCCGGCGAGGATGAAGGTGAGGTACTTCCCCTCCACGTTCCGGCCGGGGGTCCGTGTCTCGACGGTGGGTGCGGTCATCGGGTGGCTCAGGGGCTGGGGGACGCGGCGAAGGCGAGCCCCCTCAGTATCGGCCGGAGGGCCGGGAGTCCTGAGACTCAGGCCGCGTGAGGGGCCGCGTGCGGTGGGGCCGGCGCCGCGCTCCGGCTCGCCTGCACCAGCTCGTCCACGTCGAGGATGAGCCCCACGCGCCCGTCGCCCAGGATCGCGCCCCCGGTGAGGCCGCGCACGCGCCCGATCGACTCGCCGAGCGGCTTGGCCACGACCTGTTGCTGGCCGAGGAGTTCGTCCACGTGGAGCGCGACGCGGTTGTGGCCATCCCCCGCGACGATGAGGATCCCCGCGAGCAGGTCGGCGCTCGGGCCGGGGATGCGCAGTTCGCGCTGCAGGCGGAGCAGCGGCAGCACCTCCCCGCCCTGTTGCAGGAGTTCCCCGCGCCCGAGGGCGGTGCGCAGCATCTCCGGCGCCGGGCGCACGCAGCGCCGGATGCGCGCGGTGGGGATGATGAACCGCTCCCCCTGCACCCGCACCACCATCCCGTCGGTGATGGCGAGCGTGAGCGGGAGCTCGATGGTGAACACCGAGCCCTTCCCCGGCTCCGACTCGATGAGGGTGCGACCGCGGATCGCCAGGAGGTTCCGCCGCACCACGTCCATGCCGACGCCGCGCCCGGAGACGTCCGTGATCGCATCCGCCGTCGAGAACCCGGGCGCGAAGATCAGCTCGAACACGGCCGCATCAGGCATCCCCTCCCCCGACGTGATGAGCCCCCGCTCGATCGCCTTCGCGATGATCTTCGATCGCTGGAGTCCGCGGCCGTCGTCCCGCAGCCGCACCAGCACGCGGTCCCCCGCCTGCCGTGCCTCCACGCGGATGGTCCCCATCGCGGGCTTGCCGGCCGCGAGCCGCTCCGAGGGAGTCTCGATCCCGTGGTCCACGGCGTTCCGCACCATGTGCATGAGGGGGTCCGCGACGAGGTCCACGAGCGTGCGATCGAGCTCCGTGTCCTCCCCCGCGGTCTCGAACACCACCTGCTTCCCGCTCCGCGCCGCGAGGTCGCGCACGATGCGGGTGAGCTTGGTGAGGGCGCCGCGGAGGGGCACCATGCGGAGCCCCAACGCCAGTTCCTGCAGCTCGCGCACGATCTTGTCGGCCTGCAGCACGCGCTGCGTGAGCTCCTGCTGCGACGCGTCCTGAACCGCCGGGGTCTCCTTGAGGATCCCGTGGGCGATGACGAGCTCCCCGACCATCTCGACGAGGCGGTCGAGCTTCTCGGCCCGCACCTTGACCGTGCCCTCCGGGAGCCCGGGGGCGGGCGCGGCCGCGGCGGGGGCGGCCGCCCGCGCTTCCGCGGACGGCGTCGCCGGCGAGGCGGGCACCGCGAGCGGATCCTCCATCGCGGCGATCAGCACCGCGTACTCCGGCGACAGCTCCACGCCACCGGCGCGCGCGGCGGGGATCGCCGCGATCAGCGCCTTGAGCTGGTCCACCGCGCGGAGCGACAGCTCCGGCACGGTGCCCGTGAAGGCGAGCTCGCCCCCGCGGACGCGCCCGAGCATGTCCTCGGCGTGGTGCGCGAACGACGCGATCGCGCCGAGCCCCAGGAAGGACGAGGTGCCCTTGATCGTGTGGAATGCCCGGAAGACATCGTTGACCGACTCGGCGTCGTCCGGCGCGCCCTCGAGGCGCAGGAGGGCCGCCTCCGCCACCTCGAGGAACTCGTGCGCTTCCCCGACGAAATCCCCGATGAGGGCGCCGTCGGCGTCGCCCGGGATCTCGAACCACGTCGCGACGGCGGCCCCTCCGGGTGCACCGTCGGTGGGGGTGCGCGCGCTCCCGTTCACGGTGGCGCCTCCGGCGGCCGCCATCTCGAGGCGGTCGACCGCGACCTCGAGGTGGAGCCGCAGGAGCACCAGCGATGACGCCTCCGCGGCCGGCGCGAACGCCGCGGGGTCGTCCAGCAGCGCCACGGCGTCGGCGAGCGCGTTCCGCGCCTCGGATGCGAGCGAGCGGTCGCACACCACGGACCAGAGGATCTCGCGCAGGCGCCGGCGCGCGTCGGCGTCCCCCGGCTCGCACGCAACGAACGCCGCGACGGCGTCGTCGATCGTCGGCGGCGTCACCGGTCTCCCGGTCAGCGGTGGTCGAAGAGCGCGTCGGCGAACGCCTGGGACTCCGCCTTGTCCGCGAGGGCGTCCGCGTCGTAGTGCGGGTGCGGTGTCGGCGGCGTCGCGGGCGTGGCGCGCTCGACCCCCGCGGGGCCGCTCATCACGGAGGCGAGGTCGGCGAGCCGCCGTTCCGCCTCGTCGATCACCGCCGACGCGTGGCTGAGCTGCTGGCTGGTGATGTCCTGGAACTGGATGAAGTTCATCACGTCGAACAGCTCCTCCCGGAGCGCGGCGAACCGCGCCTTCCGCTCGGGAGGGGCGTCCGGCGCCGATCCCTGCTCCAGTTCCTCCACCACGCGGATGGCGCGCTCGAGTCCCTCGATCATGGAGGTGGCCGCCGATTCCGTGGCCGTGGTGACCGCCGAGAACTTCGAGGACATCTGCGCGAGCTGGGCCTCACGGGCACTCGCGAGGAGCCCGCGCGAGACCCGGATGCGCTCGAGGAGCGCGGCCACCTGGGTGTTCGCGTGCAGGACCATCGCGGCGAGCTGCCGGCTGTTGGTCAGCGAGGCGACCAGCGACCCAGCGCTCCCCGCGGCACTGGACGGCGTGCCCAGGTCGGCCACGGCCTGGTTCACGAGGCGCAGGGCGGTGTCGGTCGCGTGCAGCACGTCGGCATGCGTCTGTGGCGGCAGCGGCCGCCCGGGTTCGTGCGGCATTCAGGCCGCCGCCGCAGAGGTCAGGATCGCGTCGATCTTCTCCTTCAGCACCGGGGGCGTGAAGGGCTTGAGCACGTAGTTGTTCACCCCGGCATCGACGGCCGCGAGGATGTCCTCGCGTGCGGAGCGCGTGGTGACCATCAGGATGGGGACGGTCGCCCCCTTGGGGTGGGCGCGCACGCGGCGGGCGAAGTCCAGCCCGGACATCTGGGGCATGTTCCAGTCCGTGATGATGAACTGGACGCCCCCCTGGTCGAACGCCTCGAGCGCCGCAGCACCGTCCCCGGCCTCGAGGGCATCGTCGTGTCCGATGCGCGCGAGCGAGTTCACGATGATGCGACGCATGGTCGCAGAGTCGTCGACGACGAGGAAACGCATGGGGTCGCGGAACGGAGAGGGTTCGCGGGACCGCGACCTGCGGGCTCAGCCCAGGTCGCGGCTCCGGAGGATGTTGGCGGCGATCGCGTCCAGCACTGCAGGAGCGTCGTAGCTCCCGTCGAGCACCCGGCCGCGGATCTCGAGCAGCCGCTCGGCGGAGAGGCCGTCCTCCTCCCCGGCCTGGGCCACGAGGGCGCGGGCGGCGGGAGAGAGATCGAGGACGTCGCGCTGACCGTGCGGGGGCGTCGGCGTACGGCGGACCGGCGCCTCGTCGGCGCGGACCACGGATTGGGCGGGGCGGGACGGGCCGGTGCCATCCACGAAGGGGCGGCTCGGACCGGTGGGATTGATCGACATGGACTACCTCCTATGCAGTGGAGTATCGACGCCACAGCCGCCGACTTTAGGCGGGAGCCTCATCCGGTGGACCGCAGGACCTTCCGCGGGACCTGGAGGGCGTATCCGGAGCGGTCCACGGCCTCGGCCCGGGCGGCCGGCTCGGACAGGGCCCGGACCACGGCCCGGCGCGCCCGGAACAGCTCGGCCTCCAGCGCCGCCTGGGCCACCTGGCTCCGCTCGAGCGCCTGCACCATCAGCCGGATGATCGCGGCGTGCTCGGCGGCCGAGAGGCCGGACAGGTCGAGCTCGCCGACCAGGTCCTCCGTCGCCGCGAGCGAGGCCTCGCGCTCCGCCATCCCCACCAGCAGGGCCGCCGAGTCGCCGGCCGCGACCGACTCGCGGAGCGCCTGGTCGGCGTTCGCGAGGCGCTCGCAGATGCCTCGTGCGTACTCGGTCATCAGGGCACCACGCGTCTGGACGAGGCTCATCGCGCGGCCCCGGTCCGGATGGCGGCGAAGGCGTCGCGCAGCTCGCGGACCATCCCCGTGATGCGGTCGAGGCGATCGAGGGCCGGGTCGAGTCCGAGGGAGGTCAGCTCGCGCAGGAAGAACGAGTACAGCCCGGCGAGGTGACTCGCGACCGGACCGCCCTGCTTGGCGTCGAGGGTGATCAGCAGCTCCCCCACGGCATCCCTGGCGCGCGCGAACTCGGCGACCCGGACCTCGGGGTTGCCGGCAGCGATCGCCTGCCGCGCGCGAGCGAGGCTCGCCAGCAGGTGGTCGTACACCATCACGACGAGCTCCCCGGGCGCCGCCGAGAGGACTTCCATCTCCCGGTATCGGTCGCCGCGGCTGGCGGAGTGGCGTGGACGGGTCGCGTAGCTCATGGGGGGCGTGGATGGGGTTCAGCCAGAGTATCGGCAGGAACCCCGATTAGTTGTACGACGCGTTGTTGATCGACCGCAGCGAGGTCACCTGGGAGGTGAGCCACTGCCCCTGGCTCTGCAACCGCCCCAGCATCGTCTCCATGCGCGTGAACTCCGCCACGAGCGCCACGCGTCGCCGCTCCATCCGCGCGAGGATGTCCGTCTCCCGCCGCTCGAGCGACGCGATGACGTTCTGCGCCGAGGAGCTCTGGAGCGGAATGGTGCCCGTCCCGGCGCGGAGCATCGCATCGGCCGCCGTCGCCATCGTACCGCCGAGCCCACTCGCGAACCGGACCGTGGACGCCTCGGAGTCCGCGACGCCGGTATAGCGCAGGATGATCCCGTTCGGCGCGGTGAGCATCTGCCCTTCCCCGGTCATCACCTCGCCGGCCAGCGTCCCCGCGGCATCCAGTCCCGTGTCGAACGCGCCGGCGGCGATCCCGAGCTGCGTGGCGGGGTCTTCCGCCCCCGGGTCCGTGTACGAGACGGTGAAGCCCGCGCCGGAACCGAACTCGGTGCCGGTGAGGCGCAGCGCGCCCCCTTCGACCGATGCGGTCACCGCGACCCGCTGCTCCGCGAAGGCGGCCTGCAGGCGCGCGGCGACCAGGGCGCCGGTGTCGCCGGCGAACAGCGTGATCGTCGCACTCCGTCCCTGGATCTCGTCCGTGACCGTCATGGTCGCCGGCGTGGCGCCAGGCGCGTACGAGGCCAGGGGGGCGCCGAGCGTGGAGCTCTTCGTCGCCGCCTGCGTGATCGCGAGGGCGAACGTGCCCGCGGGCGAGACGGAGCCCGAACCGACGAACTGGACGTTGCCGCTCGTGGCGCTCCCACCCGACGCGAAGAGGGCGCGCACGCCAGTGGCGTCCGCGGCGAGGGCGGCACGGAACTTCGTCTCGTCGAGCCGCAGGGTCCCGTCGCGCTGCAGCTCGAGCCCCACGTCACCGGCGCGCGTGTACCGCGCCCCATCCGCGTAGCCCGCGAGCGTGTTCAGCAGCGTGCCCTTGAACGCCCCGATCACCGCGCGCGCGCTGCTCGAGAACGCCAGCCGGCCGCCGGCGCGCGTCTCGGCGCTCACGGCGGTGAGCAGCTCGTTGTAGGCCGTCGCGAACGCCTTCACGTTCTCGACCGAGGTCTCCGGGGTCGCGGTCACCGTCACGTCGAACGGGCTGCCGGGCTCCTGGCCCTGCAGGTTCAGCGTCGCACCGCCGAGGACACCGGCCATCGTGTTCGACCGCCCCGTGACCTGGGCGCCGTCCACGAGGATGCGTGCGTCCGCGCCGGCACTCAGCTGGCGCACCCGCCCGAACGTGGTCGAGGTCCCGCCGAAGTCGAGCGTTCCCCCGCCCTGCAGCCCGGCGGAGAGGGTGAAGGCGAGGCGCGAGTCGCCACTCACGCTGTCGGTGAGCCGGATCCGTCCGTCCACGACGGCGGCCGTGACACCCCGCCCGGAGGCGAAGGCGGCCGCGATCGCGGTGTTGAGGTCGTCGAGGGTGTCGGTCCCGGTCACCGTGTAGCTCATCGTGACCGCTGCGCCGCTGCCGTCGGTGCCGGAGAGGGAGATCACGTCCCCCGCCTGGACGCCCGCCGCCGCGCCCGTCCCGAGGTCGGTGAGGAGGGTCGCGCCGGTCGCGGGCGCCGCACCGGCGCCGGTGAGCGCCGTCGCCGACGCCACCACCTGCGACACGTTGCTCGTGCGCCCGCCGACCCGGAGGCCGAGGGTCTCGAGCACGAGGTCCGAGCCGGCGGTGCCGTCGCTCGCGACGCTCCCCGAGATCGCGAGGCGCGACCATGTGGTGCCCCCGTCCGCCTCGGTCTCGACCGACGCGGCGCCCGCGCTCGCCGCGTTGATCCTCGCGGCGATGTCGGCGATGGAATCATACTCGAGATCGACGAGGATCGTGCGTCCGTTCACCCGGATGCTGGCCGGGGAGGGATAGACGTTCACGCCGAGCGCCGCCGCGGCGGTGACGGTGGCGGAGGAGACGCGCATCGCGCGGGTCTTGCCGTCGGCCCCGGTGTTCATGGCGCGCGTCGCGTCGACCAGGCCGAGCGACTCCAGCGTGCTCGTCCCGCCCGCCCCGCTCCGGTCGTCGGCCAGCTCGATCCCGCGGGCGCCCGTGGCGTCCGCGGTGAGGACGAGGCGCGAGGCGCCGCCGCTGGTCACGATGGACGCGCTGACGCGCGTGGGGGCGGCGCCGGTGTTCGCAGCGTTGATCTTGTCGCGGACCAGCGTGAGCGAATCGGTCGCACTGAGCGTCACGGACGCGCCGTTCACGGAGAAGCGCCCGGAGATCCCGAGCGCGGCGGACGGGTCCGCAGCTGCGATGCCGGAGAGCTTCTCCGACTGCGCGAGCGCCTGGACCTCGACGCGGTACCGGCCGGCGGCCGCCGTGGCGAAGTTCGTGACGGTCGCGAGCGAGCGCCCGGACGACGTCACCCCGACGAGTGCCGAGCGGCCGCCGAAGGCGGTGCCGCTCTGCAACGCGGCGAGCGCGTCCTTCGCCTTGGTGACGGCGGCGGAGAGCGCGCTCCAGCCGTCGACGCGGGCGGAGGCGGAGTTGAGACCGAGGGACACCGGCCCGAGTGCGCGCGCCTGCTCGAGCTCGACGATCTGATCGACGAGGTCGCGCCACTGGATGCCGCTGGCGAGTCCCTGGAAGGACGAGATGGGTGTCGTCACGGTTCGGTCCGGAAGGCCCGCGGTCCCGCATCACCGGTCGGTGATGCGGGACGCGGGGCACTACGAGGCTCCGGTCGGGGGCGCGGCGACCAGGTCGCCGGCCCCGTCGGGAGCGGATGCATCAGCCACGAAGCAACTGCAGAACTCCAGCGGCGGACTGGTTCGCCTGCGCCAGCATCGCCGTGCCGGCCTGCGCCAGGATCTGGTTCTTCGAGAACTTCGTCATCTCCTCCGCCATGTCGACGTCACGGATGACCGACTCGGCCGCGGTGAAGTTGGTGATCTGCGAGCGCACGTTCTCGAGCGAGTAGGCGATCCGGTTCTGCGCCGCACCCACCTCACCGACCGCGGTGTTGACCAGCCCGATCGCCGCGTCGATCGCGGAGAGGGCGGTCTGCGAGTTGGCGACGGTGCTCAGCGAGGAGGCCGAGATGCCGAGGGTCGTGGCATCCACGTCCAGGCCGGAGAGGTTCACGTTGTCGTTGCCGGCGTAGTCGCCGGACGAACGGACCATGAACGACCCGCCGCCGGAGCCGGCGGTGACCACGATCGCCGCGGACGGGTCCGCGCTGTTCGTGAAGGCCGAGTTGGTCTCGATCTTGATGCCGAGGCCGCTGAAGTCGAGCGTGCCGGTGCCGTTGGCGACGCCGACGATCGTCTGCGACCGCCCACCCGCCTCCGTGAGGGTGTAGGTGCCCGTGGTGCCGGCGAGCGTGTAGGTGCCGGCGGCGGCGCCGTTGAGGCGCACCGCGGCGAAGCCGGCGGCGATGTCGCCCGGCGCGAACGCCGAGACGGTGTTGCCGAACGAGCCGTCGAGCAGGGTCTTGCCCTGGAACTTCGTGGTCGCCGTGATGGCGTTGATCTCGGTCCGCAGCACCGCGAACTCCGCCTGGATGGCGACGCGGCCGCCCGCATCGGTGTTGTCCGACGCCGACTGCGTGGCGAGCTCCTTCATGCGCTCGAGGATCTTGCTGATGGTCTGGAGCCCGCCTTCCGCCACGGAGAGCAGCGAGGTGGCCTGCTCGGCGTTCTTCGACGCCTGCGTGAGGGCGCGGATGTCGGCGCGGAGCTTGTTCGCGATGCCCAGGCCGGCGGCGTCGTCACCCGCCTTGTTGATGCGGAAGCCCGAGGAGAGCTTCGCCATGGACGAGTTCACGTCCGCTTCGACGCGCGACAGATTCCGGAACGAGTCCATCGCCGCGACGTTCGTGTTGATGCGCATACGGGTGTTCCTCCCTTGGAACGGTGTGTGGAGCGTCCGTGCTCCGTGTCCGCGACGGGCGATCACCCGTCATCGACTTCACGACTCAGTGTCGGTGCGTTCGGCCGGGACTTGAGCGGCGAGCGGCGCGCGGGAGCCGAAGCGCGCATCACTCATCACGAGCTGACGCCCACGGCGCGTCGGGATCGCGATCGCCACCGGCCCCTGCAGGTTCACCGTGATCGGGGCGTCGGCCGCGAGCGGGAGCGTCGCGATCGCGAAGATCCCCACCTGGGTCGCGCTGGTGACGCCGAGCGCCCGGAGGTCCTGGGTGGTGAGCTCCACGCCGAAGTCGGGGAACGCCTCGAACGGGTCCACGAGGAGGAAGGCGAGCGCGGGATGGTCCACGGCGTGCAGCCAGCACCACCCTTGGCGCCCCGCCGCGATCATCACCCACTCGCGCTGCGCGGCGAAGCCGAACAATCCATCGGCGAACTGGAGGACCTGCTCCTCCGGCACGATCACGTCGCCGAGGAGCTGGGAGTGGAAGCGCCGGCGCCGGCGGCGCTCGGTGTGCACCGGGCCGGTGGCCACGGAAGCGGTCATCATCGCAGGTAGTCCGAGAGGTTGAGGCCGAGCAGCTTGCTGCTGGCGAAGAGCGCCGACTGGTAGGCGTTCTGCCGCGAGACGAGTTCCACCGCCGCCCGCTCGAGGTCGATGTCCACGACCTGCGAGCGGAACGCCTGCAGCGACCCCTCGAACGCGTCGAGGTTCGCCGCGACGAGGTCCACGGTGCCGGCCCGGGCGCCGAGCGCGCCGATCCGCTCCTGCACGCGGTCGAACGCCGACGCGAGCGAGCGACCCACCGCGCGCAGCTGGTCGTGCCCAGCGGTGGCGGGGGCGTGCAGCTCCACCGCGAGGTCGCGCAGCGCGGTCAGCACCCCGGTGTCGAGGAAGAGCGTGGCACCGTCGTCGGTGGGGACGAGGGTGCGCCCGGCGTCGATCTCCACGGGACGCGCACCGGCCGCGCCGGTGGTCGCGTAGCCCAGCGTCGCCCCCGTGCCGGTCGCCGTGAACGGCTCCTCGGTCACGCGCTGGCCGCCGAAGAGGTACTCGCCCTCCACGGTGGTGTTGCTCAGCGCCACGAGCTCCCGGAAGATCGCCTCCGCCTCCTGGGCCATCGCCTGCCGCCCACTCGGCCCGACCGTGTCGGTCGCGGCCGCCACGGTGAGTTCCTGGGCGCGCGTGAGCAGCGTCGACATGGACGTCGTGACGTTGTCCTGGAGCGCGATGCGCGCCTTCGCGGCGTCGAGTCCGCGCCGGTACTGCGTGATCGCCCGCAGGCGACCGTCCATCGCCATCACATCGCGCGCGCCCACCGGGTCGTCCGACGCGACCGCGATGCGCCGGCCGGTCGTGAGCTGCTGCTGCGCACGCGACATCGCGGTCGCCGTGGCCTGCAGCGCCGAGATCTGGTCGCGCACGAGGAGGTTGCTCGTGACTCGCATGGGACTCCGGGGTGCCGGGGAGTGTGCTCCCCTGGGATTCGGGCTATCCTTAGTGGTGGCCGGACAGCCGCGAACGGGCTCCTGCCCGCGCGGCTACACGTCCACGACCTCATTGTCGGCACCCCCGCTGCATACTTGAGCCCCCGCACGAGACGCGACCCGGCATGGCGCAGATCCTGTACGTCGACGACGACACGACCGTAGGCGCGATCCTGCACGACACCCTCTTCCGGATGGGGCACCAGCCGTTCGGTGCGGCCAACATCCCGGAAGCCCTCGGCGTCCTCCAGAGCGAGTCGCTCGACCTGATCATCCTCGACCACCGCATGCCCGGGATGACGGGACTGGAGTTCCTCGAGTACCTCCGGGAGGAGGGGACCGACGTCCCGGTCATCATGCTCACCGGGCACGGCTCCATCGAGCACGCGGTCGCGGCCATCAAGGCGGGCGCGGTGGACTACATCACCAAGCCCGTGCGCGCGGACCAGCTGGAGGTCGCGGTCACCGCCGCGCTGGAGCTCGCACGCCTGCGGCGCGAGAACGAGGCCCTCCGCCGCGAGGTGATGGCCCTCCGGCACGAGCGCCAGATCGTCGGCGACTCCCCGCAGATCCGGCAGATGCTGCACGTGATCGCGACCGCCGCCCCCACCCGCGCCACCGTCCTCCTGCAGGGGGAGTCGGGCACGGGCAAGGAGCTCGCCGCGCGCGCCATCCATGAGGAGAGCCCGCGCCGGGACCGCTCCTTCATCCAGCTCAACTGCGCCGCCATCCCCGAGAACCTCGTGGAGTCCGCGCTCTTCGGCCACGAGAAGGGGGCGTTCACGGGGGCGCTCAAGCGCGTCGAGGGGGCCTTCGAACGCGCCGACGGCGGCACGCTCCTGCTGGACGAGATCTCGGAGATGCGCCTCGACCTGCAGGCGAAGCTCCTCCGCGTGCTCCAGGAGCAGCGCTTCGAGCGCGTGGGCGGCACGTCGCAGATCTCGGTCGACGTGCGCATCATCGCCACCACCAACCGCGACCTGGCCCTGGAGTCCAACGACGGGCGGTTCCGCCAGGACCTCTTCTATAGACTGTCGGTCCTGCCGATCCGGATCCCCCCGCTCCGGGAGCGCCGGGACGACATCCCGCTCCTCGCCTACCGCTTCGCCCTCCACACCGCGAAGGAGATCGGCCGGACCTTCGAGGGGATCAGTCCCGCGGCCGTGCAGCTCCTCCAGGAGTACGACTGGCCCGGGAACGTGCGCGAGCTCCAGCACGCCATCGAGCGCGCGGTCATCCTCGCCACCGACCCGGTGCTCCAGCCGCACCACTTCGACTCCGCGCGCTTCGGGCTGGTGGCGGGTGGGGGCGGACCGACGCCGTTGCGTGGGACGCCGATCATCAAGGCGGTGACCCCCGGGAGCGCCTCGACGGCCATCGAGGAGGGCGACCCCGGCAGCTTCCGGCTCCCGTCGCTCGACATCACGGAAGCCGAGCGTCTGCTGATCGCCGAGGCGCTCAACCGGGCGGAGGGGAACCGCACGCGCGCGGCACAGCTCCTCAATATGAGCGTGCGCACCCTTCGGCATAAGTTGAACGCGGCCGGCAAGGAGAGCTGAGCCCGCCGGATTCACGGCAACCTTTACCCTTCCGGCAAGCATTGCCGGGCAGCGACGCTCCGTGAGGATGGCCGGAGCCGCCCCCATGCGCCGCTCGTAAAGCGCTACATAACAACACGTTAGCCTGCATCGAGCGAGCCCCGCGAGACTCGGCACGCCCGCGGCCCGGCTGTTGCCTTACCACGTCCTTGGCGAGACGTGCGTCCGGCAATCCGGCCAGCCCCGCGTCCCGCCACGGAGGCCTCGATGCTCTACGGATTCGTCGACCGGACCACGACCGCCACCTCGCTGAAACAGGCGCTGGACGATGGACAGATGCGCGTGCGTGGCATCCAGTCCCGCGTCGCCCGCGCGTCGCTCAACGGTGACGGCTTCGCGCTCTCCATGGCGAAGCAGGGTGCTCACGTCCCCGGCGACGGCATCACCGAGCCCGTGGACGTCGAGGCCGAGATGTCCGCGCTCGCCGACGAGCAACTCCGGTTCGAGGCCACCGCCAAGCTGCTGGAGAAGGCGTACGCCTCCCTCCGCAGCGCCATCCGCGACCGCTGAGGCGGACTGACCCATGGACTCGATCAAGGCCCCCGCCCTCCCCCCCCTGCTCCCCTTCGCCGGTCGGAGCCCGGAGCGTCCGACCCCCGCCCCGTTCCAGGGGCTCGCGGTGGCGAGCAGCGGACTCTCGCTCCAGCGCCTCCGGATGGAAGTGACCGCCGCCAACCTCGCGAACGCCGAGACGACCCGGACCGCCGACGGCGGCCCCTACCAGCGGCAGGTGGTCACCGCGGAACCGACCCCGGCCTTCGCGGTCGCCTCGCAGGCGTTCGGCGACTACGCGCCCTCCGCGGGCGGTGTGCGCGCCACCGGGATCGCGACCGACACCTCCGAGGGCGCGCTCGTCTACGACCCGTCGCATCCCGATGCCGACAAGGCCGGCTACGTGCGCATGCCCAACGTGGACCCGACCACCGAGCTGGTCACGATGATGGAGGCACGCCGCCTGTACGAGGCGAACGCCACCGTCTTCGCCGCCACGAAGTCGATGCTGCGCCGCGCGATCGACATCTGAGACCGCACCCCCTGACTCCCTCCCTGGACTCCCACGCGATGCAGACCAACGGACTCGGCGCTCCCATGCCGCCCCTCTCCCGTCCGACCTCCTCCCGCTCGCCCTACGGCATCGACACCGGGATGCCGGCCGGCGCGGGCGCGGTGCGCCCGACCTTCCCGTCGCGCGTGCAGGCGCCGGCCGTCGAGCCCGCGCGGTCGCCGGAGGTCGCGCCCCGCGAGGAGACATCCTCGCTCCGGCCGCCGAAGGGCACCGACCCCGAACTCTGGAAGGTGCTCACCGCCGACGAACGGGCCTTCTTCGCCCGCGAGGACGCCATGGGTCCGCTGAGCTACGGGCACCGCATCACCGCCGGCCCCACGATCCCGGCGCGCGGCGGCCGCCTCAACCTCCGCGGCTGAGCCGACCATGACCGCTCCGATCGGCCCCCTCTCCCCCTCCGGCGGCGCCATGCGCGGCCTCGACGGCGCGCGCTCGATCACGGTGCCGGTCTTCCCCGGCAACGGGAAGCCCGGCGCGGTCGATCCGAGCGAAGGTCCGACGTTCGCCGAGACCTTTTCCCGGGCGATGAACGAGGTGAGCGAGACGCGCGACCGCGGCGCCGACCTCGCCCGGCGCTTCGCCGCGGGCGAACCCGTGGAGCTGCACACCGTGATGGCCGCGTCCGAGGAGGCCGGCCTGGCCCTCGACCTGGCCATCGAACTGCGGAACAAGGTCGTCGAGGCCTACCGCACCCTCATCAACATGCAGAGCTGAGTAGATGCCTCCCGGCTTGCTCTCGATCTTCGACCGCGTCGGCGGCATCCGCCGCGCGATCATCCTCCTCGTCGGCCTCTCGGCCGCCGTCGGCGTCTTCGGCCTCGCCCGCTGGGCGAGCGCCCCGGGGTGGGTCCCGGCCTTCGGCGACGTCCCGATCTCCGATGTCGGCGCCATCACCGACCGACTCACGCAGGCGGGCGTCAAGTACAAGCTCGGCGGCAACGGCGGGACGCTGCTCGTGCAAACGACCGATGTCGCCAAGGCGCGCGTGGCGCTCGCACGCGCGGGAGTCCTCCCCTCGGGTGACCGCCCCGGCTTCGAGCTCTTCGACCAGCCGAGCTGGGGCCAGACGGACCTGACCCAGCGGGTCAACTATCGTCGGGCGCTGGAAGGCGAGCTGGAGCGCACGATCGGCAGCATGCGCGGGATCAAGCGCGCGAAGGTGCATCTCGTGATCCGCGAGGCGGAGAGCTACGGCGTGGCCCCGCTCCCGGCCGAGGCGAGCGTGATGCTCGAGCCGCGCGGCGAGGACCCGATCAGCGCCGACGTGGTGCGCGGCATCGCCCGCACGGTCGCGGCGAGCGTGGAAGGGCTCACCAGCGACCACGTGACCATCGTGGACGACGCCGGCCGGCCCCTCTCCGAGGGCGAGGAGCCGATGAGCTCCTCCGGGATGTCGAGCCGCCAGCTCGCCATGCAGCTCGAGATCGAGAACAGCCTGCGCGAGAAGGCGGAGCGGCTCCTCGTGCCGGTGGTCGGCAACGGCAACGCGCGCGTGCAGGTGAACGCGACGCTCAACTTCGACCGCATCGAGCGGAGCTCGCAGCGCGTGGACCCGGAGCGGCAGTCGGTCTCCACCGAGCAGAAGGCGGAGGTCATCGCGGGCACGGATGGCGGCGCGAGCACGAGCAACACCGCCGCCTCCTACCTGAACAGCACCCAGACCGAGAGCGTGGCCGAGGCGGTGGGCAACCTGAAGCGGCTCTCGGTCGCGGTGCTGCTCGCCGCCCCGGCGCCGGCCGCGGCCGACGCGGCGGGCGCCGCGCCTGCGATCGCGAACGACACGGCCGGCCTGCGCAGCCAGGTGGAATCGCTGGTGCGGAGCGCCGTCGGCTACGACCCGGCACGCGGCGACGTCGTGACGGTGGCGATGCTCCCCTTCATCCCGGCGCCGGCCCTCCCGGCCGTCTCCCCGCTCTCCACGCTCGAGACGCTGCAGTCGGTGCAGCGCCCGGCGCTCAACGCGCTCGGGATCCTGCTCGCGTTCATCATCGCGCTCCTCGCGCTCCGCGCGGCGGGCAAGACGAGCGAGACCGTCACGGCACTGGCCGGGGCACCCGGCTACCTCCCCACGGACGCCGGCGCCGCCGGCCGCTACCAGGCGCCCTTCGGCGCGCAGGCGCACATGTCCGACGGAGGGCAGCACGGCGGAGCGCCGGGGCGGCCCCTTCCGATGATCAGCATCCCGAGCAACCCGGTGCGTGACCAGGTGCTCGCCACCGTGCAGCAGCAGCCCGACGCCGCCGCGAAGCTGATGCGCGCCTGGCTGCGCGACGGCTGACCGTTCCCCGCCCGATCCCTCCCCGGCCTCACTGACCGACGATGAGCACCGCGAACCGCCCGCAGAAGATCTCCGACCTCAACGGCCGCCAGAAGGCGGCGATCGTGTGCATGGTGCTCGGCGCCGACCCGGCCGCCAAGCTCCAGCAGAAGCTGAGCCCCGACGAGTCCGAGGCCATCGGCGTCGAGATCGCCCGGCTCAACGCGGTGGAGTCCACGCTCGCGGAGGAGGTGCTGCAGGAGTGGGTCGGGATGCTCGGCGTCTCCGACTCGATCGCCCACGGCGGGCTCGACTACGCGCAGCGGATGATGGAGAGCGCCTACGGCTCCACGCAGGCCGCCTCGATGCTCAAGCGCATCCAGACGCAGCTCGCGGACACCGCGGGCCTGCACCGCCTCCGCAGTGCCGACGCCGGCCAGCTGAGCACGATGCTCCGCAACGAGCACCCGCAGACCATCGCCCTCATCCTCGCCCACCTCAATCCGGCACAGACGGCCACCGTGCTCAAGGACCTCGCCCCGGAGCTCGGCTCCGAGGTGGTCTACCGCATGGCGACGATGGCCAAGGTGTCCCCCGACATGCTGCAGCTGATCGAGCGCTCCATCTGGACGGAGGAGCTCCAGACGCAGCAGGGGCTCTCGACCTCCGGTGGCCCGCAGGCCGTCGCCGCGATCCTCGCGCTCATCCCGGGCGCGTCGGAGAAGGCGCTCCTCGAGGGCGTGGCCCAGCGCGACCAGGCGCTGGCGACGCAGATCCGCGACTTGATGTTCGTCTTCGAGGACATCACCGGACTCGACGACAAGTCGGTGCAGCGCCTGCTGCGCGAGGTGGAGGTCAAGACTCTCGCCCTGGCACTCAAGGGTGCGAGCGAAGGGCTCACGGCGAAGATCATGGGCGGGATGTCCTCCCGCGCGGTCTCCTCGCTGCAGGAGGAGATGGAGAACCTCGGCCCGCAGCGGAAGCGCGACGTGGAGAAGGCGCAATCCACGATCGTCACCGCGCTGCGCGCGCTCGAGGAGAACGGGGAGATCGTCCTCTCCGGCGCCGCGGACGACGTCGTCGCATGAGCGCACCCCGGCACGTCACGCCCCCCGCGAGCCCGGTGGCGCCGCGCACCCGCACGCCGGCGCTGCCGGTGCCGTGGGCGCTCAAGGAACTGCACGCGCCGGCGCAGCCGCCGATCCCCCTCCGCACGCGACTGGGGAACGGCCCCAACGGTGGCTGCTCCGCCTCCGAGCTCACGGCACTCCGCGAGGAGATGCAGGCGGCGCAGGTGCAGGTGGCTGCCGACGCGCGCCGCGCCGGTTTCGAGGAGGGACGCAGCGCCGGACGCGCCGAGGCGGAACGCGCCTCCGACGCGCGCCTCGGACAGGTGGTCCGCGCGGTCGCCGAAGCGGCGGCCGCCATCCGCCAGCACGAGGAGCATTACATCGGCGTGCTGGAGGAGAACCTCACCGCCCTCGCCTGCGCCGTCGCACGCCAGGTGATCCAGCGCGAGGTGCTGATGGATCCCTCCGCCATCCGCGCCCTCGTCCAGGATGCGCTCGCCCAGTTCCCGCAGGAGAGCACGCTCAAGGTGCGCCTCAACCCCGCGGACCACTCCCTCCTCGCGGGCGACGCCGGCTACCCGGACGTCACCTGGGTGGCGGACCCGCGCGTCGAGCGCGGCGGCTGCATCGTCGAGGGGCGCGAGCGGATCGTGGACGGCCGCGTGGACATCGCACTCGACCAGATCTTCCGCCACATCTCCGGCATCGACGCGTGACACGCTCGGCGGTTCTTGCCGGACGGCACCGTTTGCCGGGAACGGAGCACGCGGGGGCACCTGGCGCGCATCGCCCCTATCGCGTTCAATCACAACGAGTTGCAGAATCCCGACGGCGCGCGGCGCGACGGCACGGCGGTTGCCTTCCCTCTTGGGAGACATCTCACCCGATCCCGTCCATGGTCGCCTCCACGCTCGACGCACTCCACGAACGAGTCCACGAAGTCCCGCGGCTCCGCCCCCTCGGGCGGGTCACGCGGATCGTCGGGCTCGTGATGGAAGCCACGGGCCTCGAGCTCGGGATGGGCGCGCTCTGCCGCGTCACCAACTCGAGCGACGACCGCTCGGTGCTGGCCGAGGTGGTGGGCTTCCATGAGCGCGGCGCCCTCCTCATGCCGCTCGGCGACATCGAGGGACTGCACCCGGGATCCAGCGTCGCCGACCTCGGCCGCAACCTCGGCGTGCGCGTGGGCGAGGGACTGCTCGGCCGCGTGGTGAACGCCCTCGGCATGCCGATCGACGGCAAGGGGAAGATCGAGTTCGAGAAGCGCGTCCCGCTCAGCGCGGACCCGCCGAACCCTCTCGAGCGCGAGCGGATCGAGGAGCCCTTCGTGACCGGCGTCCGCGCGATCGACGGCCTGCTCACCATCGGCCGCGGCCAGCGCGTCGGCATCTTCGCGGGTTCCGGCGTCGGCAAGTCGGTGCTCCTCGGGATGATCGCGCGGCGCGCCGAGTCGGAGGTGAACGTGATCGCCCTCCTCGGCGAGCGCGGACGCGAGGTGCGCGAGTTCGTGGAGCACTCGCTCGGCCCCGAGGGGCTGGCCCGCTCCGTGATCGTCGTCGCCACCGGCGACGAGTCCGCGCTCCTCCGCTCGCGCGGCGCCCTCGTGGCGACCGCGATCGCCGAGTGGTTCCGCGACCAGGGGAAGCAGGTGCTCCTGATGGTGGACTCGGTGACGCGCGTGGCGATGGCGTGGCGCGAGATCGGGCTCGCCGTGGGCGAGCCCCCCACCACCAAGGGATATCCGCCCTCCGTGTTCGCCTACCTGCCGCGGCTGCTCGAGCGCGCCGGGAACGGCAGCACGGGCGGCATCACGGGGCTCTACACGGTGCTCGTGGACGGCGACGACTTCTCCGAGCCGGTGGCGGACGCGAGCCGCTCGATCCTCGACGGCCACATCGTGCTCACGCGGCGCCTGGCGTCCGCGGGACACTATCCGGCCATCGACGTGCTGGAGAGCAAGAGCCGCGTGCGCGACCGGGTGATCACCAAGTCGCACCGCGACCACGCGGGGATGCTCCAGCGGCTCGAAGCGGCGTACCGCGAGAAGGAGGACCTGATCCTCGTCGGCGCGTACCAGCGCGGCTCGAACGCGCTCGTGGACGCCGCACTCGAGCTGCGCTCCCCGATCCTCGACCTGCTGCAGCAGCCGCCCGAGGAGCACACGCCCCTCGACCGCACCGTCTCGATGCTCGCGGAGATCGGCGCGCGGGGCGCGGCCGCCGTGCCGCGACCCGGCGTCGCACCGCGCGTGCAGGCCGCCGCGCCCGCCGCAGGCGCCGCCACAGGCGCCGCCACCGCCGGCGCACCGGCGAGGATGTCGGCGTGACCGCCCCCTCCAGCCGCTTCTCGTTCGGGCTCCAGCGCGTGCTCGACCTGCGCCAGCAGCGCGAGCAGGCGATCGCCGGACGCCTCGGCGCCGCCGCCGAGGCCGCCGCGGACGCGCGGAACGCGATGGACGCGCTCGCCGCGGTCCGCGATGCCAGCACCCACGACCTCTCGCGCGCCCACCGCCTCACGCGGGCGGCGGGCGAACTGCACCAGCAGGAGCGCGTGATGGCATCGCTCGACGCGCAGATCGACGTCGCGCGGCAGGAACTCGACTCGCGCGAAGCGGTCGTGGACGAGGTGCGGTCGGAGCTGGCCACGGCGATGCAGGCGCGCCGCGTGATCTCCCGGCTGCGCGAGCGGCGTGAGGAGGAGTGGCGCCAGGCCTTCACGCGCTCGGAGCGCTCGGCGATGGATGCCCTCGCCGTCGAACGCCACGCCCGGCAGTCGGATGACGAACCCATCACCGGGGGGCAGGAATGAAGAAGCTCCTTCCCTTCATCGCGTTCCTCGCCACCTTCGCCATCGGCGGCGGGACCGCGGCGATCCTGATGAAGCCGGCGGCGCCGACCGCGTCGGCCGGCGCGGATACCTCGCACGCGGCGACGCCGGGAGCTCCGGCCACGCCGGAGACGGCGCCGTTCCAGCCGCCGCTCTCCGTCTACGATCCCGCCGTGGGCTCGGACGACCCGCACGTGGCCGACCCGCCGCTTCCGTCCGCGGCCGTCCCCGCGGGCAGCATCGGCGACGAGCGATCGGCCGCGGGCACGTCCTCCCCCGGGCAGGTGACGCCGGCGGCCTCGTCCCGCGCGACCACCCGTGAGGGGGATCCGATCACGATCGGCTCGCTCGTCGGCACGAACACGGGTGCGACGGTGATGCTGCGTCCCGACGGCACGGTCGGACCCGAGCCGACCGGCTCCTTCCAGGCGATCCCGGATTACGCGCGCATGGCGCGCCTGCTCACCAAGATGTCCCCGCGCGAGGCGGCACGGACCGTCGAACAGCTCTCGGGTGACGAGGCGGCACGCGCACTCGCCCAGATGAACGACAAGTCCGCCGCCGCGGTGCTCGGCCAGCTCTCCCCCGAGAAGGCGGCCGCGCTCCTGCAGGCCGTGCTCGCGCTCGTCCCCAAGCCCGCCGTCCCATGATCACGCCCGCGGGACCGTCGAACGCTGCGCCAGTCGCGGGCATCCTTCCGGCGATCGGCACCGGCACGCCCCCGTCGGACGCCGAGCGCGTCGACTTCGGTGCGATGCTGGGCGCCCTCCTGGCCCAGCCCGTGCCCGCAGCCCCGCCGGCGCGCGCTCCCCTGCCCTCGATCGGAGTGGCCGCGGCGCCGGAGCCGACCGAGTCGTCGCCACCGGAAGCCGACGAGCGCCAGCTCGAGATGCCGCTCGTGGAACCGCGGCCCCGCGCGGCGGGCCGTCATCGGATCGAGTCCTCCACCGAGGTGCTGGATCCCGTGTTCGCGGAGCGGCTCGACCGCGTCGTGGAGCGGATGGCCGAGGCCGGATACCAGGTGACCGTGACGGAGACGCTCCGGACGCCGGAGCGCCAGCAGGCGCTCTACGCCCAGGGTCGCACCGACTCGAAGCCGGTGGTGACCTGGACCCTGGACTCGCGCCATCTCTCGGGCACCGCCGCCGACGTGCGGCTGCACGGCCGGAACGAAGCCGCCGGCTACGCCCTGATGCACCGGATCGCCAAGGAAGAGGGGCTGCGCACGCTCGGCGCGCGCGACCCCGGCCACCTCGAGCTGCCGCGTCCGGCGGCGCCGGGCCGTGCGACGAGCACGCCGCGTGTCGCCCAGGACCAGCCGCAGGGAGTCGCCGGCATCGCGCGCGTCGCGCAGGTGGCCACGGTCGCGTCGGTCGGCCGCATCGCGGCCGTGGCCGCGGTCGCCGTGCCCGCCGCCGTGGCGCAGGTCGCACGCGTCGGGACCACCGGGGCCTCGAGTCGCACCGCGACCATCACATCCACGAACGACACGCTCGTCACCTCCACGGAGTCAGCCATGCGCCGTGCTCCACAGTCCGCCACGCCTTCCACCGTGCTCTCGAGCGGACATGTGCGCCCCCGGTCCGCGAGTGCGCGGAGCGTGGCCGGCGCGATCCCCGCCGCCATTCCCGCCGCGCTCCGCGCCGAGGGCCGCGCCGACATCCCCGCCGACATCGATGCGCCCGTCCTTCGTTCCGCCGAGGCCCGCGCGGCCGCGCCGGCCACGGAAGTCGCTGCGCGCACCGCGCATGGTCGCACGGTCACGGAACCGGAGACACGCGAGCGCGGCATCGTCGGTGAGATCCTGCGTGACGGCGCCGGGCACTCCTCGGATCCCGAGGCCGGTGCATCGCGGGCCGCCGCCCCGACGTTCTCCTCGCTGACCCTCGGCGCTCCCGTGGCGCGTGTCGCCCCGGCCGGCAGTGTCGCGGCCGCGCGCGTGCTCGAGCTCCTCGAGGCGCGCGATGCCGCACCCCCCCGTCCGGTGACGGAACTCCGGCTGGCCTTCGATCCCGCCCGGGACGGGCTGGACTCCGCCCGGCTCTCGATGACCGGCCGCGAACTGGACGCCGCGCTGCTCACGCGTGACGCGACGCTCGGCCGCGACCTCCGCGCCGACCTCGCCACGCTCACCCGCTCCCTGGAGAAGCACGGGCTCGACGCCGCGCGCATCTCCGTCGACTCGCCCACGCTGGCCGCGCCGCTGCGCGCTGCGGCCGACGCCGCCGCGACCGACACGCCGTCGCGTGAGCGCGCCGACCAGTCCGCCTCGCACTCCGCAACGCGTGACGCCCGCGAACAGGCCCGCGAACAGGCCCGCGACGCGCAGCGTGACCAGCAACGCGCACGGCAGCTCGGACTGCTCCGTCCGCGCCTCTTCTGATCCCCCCTCACACGAGCTGCCGATGACCATCCCGTACATCCCACCCACCACGTCCACCGGCCCGAACGGCGGGAGCGTGTTCTCCGGTTCCGCGGCCGCCAGCAAGGCCGCGCAGACGAAGGACATGTTCCTCAAGCTCCTCGTGGCCCAGATGAAGAACCAGGACCCCACGAACCCGGCCTCGGCCGACCAGCTCGCCGCGCAGCTCGCGCAGTTCTCCAGTCTCGAACAGCTCATCGGCATCAATGAGAAGCTCGACGGCATGGGCCTGCTCCCGCTCTCGCCCCTCGATGGCTATTCCGCGATCCAGACCGAACGCTCGCTCCCCGATTCCCTCTAGAGGACTCCCATGATCCGCTCGCTCTTCTCCGGTGTCACCGGCCTGCGCAACCACCAGCTGCGGCTGGACGTGATCGGTAACAACGTCGCCAACGTGAACACGACCGCCTTCAAGTCGGGCCGCGTGGCCTTCAAGGAAGGCTTCGCCCAGCTCGTCTCCGGCGCCACGCGTCCCCCCGGCAACCAGGGTGGCGTGAACCCCGTGCAGGTGGGGCTCGGCTCGCAGGTCGCCTCGGTCGACACCCTCTTCAGCCAGGGGAACGTGGAGACCACCGGCATCGGCACCGACCTGGCCATCCAGGGCAACTCGTTCTTCGTGGTCTCGAAGGGGAACCAGTTCTTCTACACGCGCGCCGGCAACTTCCAGCTCGACGCCGACGGGCGCCTCGTCTCCCCGGCGAACGGCTTCGTCGTGCAGGGCCGCGTCGCCGTGAACGGCACCTTCCAGGACGGGATCCAGGACATCCGCCTCCCGTTCGGCCAGAAGACCGCCGCGCTCCCGACGAGCAACACCACGCTCGCCGGCAACCTCGACGCCGCCGCGCAGGTCTTCTCCCAGGGCACGGCCGCGACCGTCGACCCGCTCGACCCGTCGCAGCGCCAGATCCCCGGCAACGAGCGCTCGTACAAGGACGTCTCCATCACCGTGTACGACTCGCTCGGCGAGCAGCACGAGCTGAAGATGGTGCTCTACAAGTCGGGTCCGAGCGAGTGGAGCTGGCAGATCGACCCCACGGGCATGGACATCGATGCGACGTTCGGCACGGCGGGCATCTCGATCGTCGGCGGCACGAACCCCTTCACCTTCCTCCCTGACGGCACGCTCGACACCAACCCGGCCACCTTTGTCCCGCCGCAGATCTCCTTCCGCCCGAACTCGGGCGCCGCGGACGTCACCATCACGATCGACCCGCGCGGGGCCGGCGTGAACGGCCTCACCCAGTTCGCGGGCACGCACAACTCCGTGCTGCGCGACCAGGACGGGTACACCTCCGGCTCGCTGCAGAGCTTCTCGATCGACCGCACCGGAACGATCGTCGGCTCCTTCACGAACGGGACCACCCAGCCGCTCGGGCAGATCGTGCTCAGCGACTTCAACAACCCGGGCGGCCTCATGCGCGTCGGCGACAACATGTACTCGACGTCGGGCAACTCCGGCTCGCCGGTGTACGGCTTCGCCCTCGAGGGTGCGCAGTCCGAGATCGTCTCCGGCGCGCTCGAGATGTCGAACGTCGACCTGGCGCAGGAGTTCACGAGCATGATCGTGGCCGAGCGCGGCTACCAGGCGAACAGCCGCGTGATCACGACCTCCGACCGGCTGCTGGAAGAGCTGGTGAACATGAAGCGGTAGGCCCCGCAACGACTTGAGCGGAGCGGCAACGCCCGCCGTCGGGCACACGGCAACCCTTGCCGTCGTGACCGGCGGCGGGCGCGCTTTTGCCGGGTGCCCGACGTCGCCGCAGGTCGCGGAGCATCGCCGTAACTACTTACGTATCAACATCTTACCGGATGGTACGACCACGGCACCGCTCGTGGTACACGTCCTGCCTGAATGGTCCACGCGGAGCCGTTTCCGCTCTGGCAGTCCACCCAGTCCTCCGACTTCACGAACTGATGGCCACCGCTGCCGCTCCAGTCCCAGCCGCCGCAGAAGGCGACGCCGCCCCCAAGGGAGGTGGCTCGAGGATGATCATCATCATGGCCGCCGCCGGACTCGTCCTGGGCGGCGGGGTCGGAGCCTTCGTGATCGCGCCGAAGCTCGGCGCAGGGGCCGATGGCGTGGTCGTCGAGCATGAGACGAAGCCGGAGCCCCGGGTCCCGGCCGTGGTGCACCAGATCGAGAACCTGGTCCTCAACCCCGCCAACACCAATGGCGGTCGCTTCCTGCTCGTGACGGCATCGATCGTGGTGAAGGATGGCGCCGCGCTCACCGAGATGACGGCGCGCGACGCCGAGATCCGGGACCGCATCGTCGGCCTCCTGAGCGCGCGCACCATCGAGTACCTGAGCGACCCGGCCAATCGCGATGCGCTCAAGACCGACCTCGCGGCCGCCATCGGCGCGCTCTTCGAGGAAGGGGTGGTGAAGCGCGTGCTCCTCCCGCAGTTCGTCATCCAGTGACCGGCCGGCCATGACGCCCCCCGACGCAGCGCCCCTGTCGCAGGACGACATCGACCGGCTCCTCAAGGGAGGGGCCGGCGGCGGCGCGGCCACGGCGGTCGCCACCGCGGCGGTCGCGGCCGACGTGCAGACGTACGACTTCGCGCGGCCGGCCCGCGTCTCGCGCGACCGGCTCCGCGCACTCGAGGCGATGTACGAGCGCCTCGTGCGCTCGGTGGAAGGGTGGCTCGTCTCGCGTCTCCGCGACTCGATCGACCTCCGCCTGCAGAGCATCGAGCAGGTCTCCTACGCCGAATACCTCCTCTCGCTCAACACGCCGAGCGCGTCGTTCCTGGTGCGGATCGAGGATGCGGGCGGGCAGCAGGGGGTCATCGACTTCAACCCCTCCCTCGCCTACTTCCTGATCGACCGGCTCTTCGGCGGCGGCGGTGCCCCCACGATCCTGGACCGCACGCTCTCCCCGATCGAGCGGATGGCGCTCGACACCGTCGCGGACCGCGTGGTCACGGACCTCGGCCAGATCTGGTGGGACCACGCCAAGCTGCAGCTCGCGATCGAGGGGTTCGAGTCGATCCCCGAGATCATGCAGGCGGTGGACCGCGAGGTGCCCTGCCTGGTGGCGACCGTGAACGCCAAGTTCGGCGAGAACACCGGTGTACTCTCGATCTGCCTGCCGCTCAACGTGGTGGAGCAGTTCTTCACGCGCTCCTCGGACCGCCGGCTGAGCGACCCGGTGGGGACGGAGGCGGAGCGGATCGCCACGCGCGACCAGACCGAGTCCGCGCTCCGCATGACCACCGTGCCCGCGATCGCGCGCCTCCCGGAGTTCCGCATCCCGATGCGGGACATGCTCAAGCTCTCCGCCGGCACGATGATCGCCACCGGGATCCCGATCGACTCTCCCCTCGAGCTCCTCATCGGCGGGCAGCCCCGCTTCAAGGTGCAGGCCGGGCGCGTGAAGCAGCTGCGCGCCGTGAGCGTGCTCGAGGTCCTCGCCGGCTCCTCCCTCGACTCCCTCGTTCCCCCAACGCGCGGACGAACCGCGCCCGAGATCCGACAAATGACCGCTCCCTCCACGGAATCCGACGGCGCCATCGCCGGTGCGCCGGCCGACGGCCAGCCCCCGGCCTTCGCCGACCTCGGCGCCGCGCTCCTCGCCGGCGGTGAGGTGCCCTTCGCGGCGCTCATCGACATCACGCTCCCCGTGCGCATCGAGGTGGGCCGCTCCACCGTCACGGTGGGCGAGCTCCTCCGGCTCGGCCGCGGCTCGGTGCTGCAGCTCGACCGGCTCGCGGGCGACCCCATGGACCTCTACGTCAGCGACCTCAAGCTCGCCGAGGGCGAGGTGGTGGTCGTGAACGAGCATTACGGCTTCCGGCTGCGCCGCATCGTGGCGCAGCTCCCCACGCAAGCCCTCGAGGGGTAAGCACGAGTGCTCGCGTACTTCGGCGTGCTCCTCGCACTGGCGGCGGTCCTCGCGCTGGTGGGGATGATGGCGAGGGGGTTCCGCCGCTTCGGGCTCGACGGCATGCGCGGGCGCACGGGCGCCCCGCTCGACGTGCTCCATCGCGCGTCGGTCGGCCCGCGCCAGGGCCTCGCGCTGGTGCGCGTGGGCTCCAAGGTCGTGCTCGTCTCGATGGGTGACGGCGGCGTGCGGCACCTGCTCGACGTCGCGTCGGACGACGCGGCGCTGATGCTCGCGCCCGCGGCCCCCACCCCGCTGGTCGGCTCCCCCGCGGTCCACGCGCCGCTCGGCGGCGGCGAGATCTTCAAGCGCGCCCTCACCCAGGCACTGGGAATGAAGCGCGGCGCGGCGCTGCTGCTCGTGGCGGCCCTCTCCGCCGCGGCCCTCGCGGCCCCGCTCCAGGCGCAGGCCGCGCCGGCGCGCACCGGCACCGCCGCGACCAGCTCCGCACAGGCGCGCGCCGCCAACCCCATCGCCACCGGCGCGCAGGTCGTCGACCGCCTCGCCCCGCGCATGGACCTCCGCCTGGGCGAGAATGGCCAGGGGGACGGCCTGCGGATGAACGGCACCGTGGGTGTCGTGATCATGCTCGGCCTGATGAGCCTGCTCCCGACGCTGGTCCTGATGACCACCGGGTTCACGCGGATCCTCGTGGTGCTCTACTTCCTCCGCCAGGCCCTCGGCACGCAGACCTCGCCCCCCGCGCCCCTGATCGCCGCGCTCGCCCTGATCCTCACGGGATTCGTGATGGCGCCGACGATGACGCGGCTCAACCAGGAGGCGCTCACCCCCTGGCTCGACGGCAAGATCGAGCAGGTGGAGATGATGGAGAAGGGCGCGGCGCCGCTGCGCGACTTCATGATGCGGCAGACCCGCCCCGCCGACCTCCGCCGGATGGTGCGCCTGAGCCGCCAGCCCGTGGTCGCCGGCACGCAGGTGCCGTTCGTCACGCTGATGGCCGCGTTCGTGATCAGCGAGCTCCGCACCGCCTTCTCGATCGGCTTCGCGCTCTTCCTGCCCTTCATCGTGATCGACGTGGTGGTCGCGTCGGTGCTCATGTCGCTCGGCATGTTCATGCTCCCGCCGACGATGATCGCGCTCCCCTTCAAGCTGCTGCTCTTCGTCCTCGTGGACGGCTGGGGCCTCATCGCCCAGAGTCTCGTCGCCGGGTTCCGCTGATGCTCTGGACATGAACGACCAATTCGTCCTCGACCTGGCCCGCCAGGCGCTCCTGATGGCGCTGCAGCTGGCGGCGCCCTTCCTGCTGGCCGCGCTCATCGTCGGCCTGCTGATGGGCATCTTCCAGTCGCTCACGCAGATCCAGGAGCAGACGCTCGCGTTCGTGCCGAAGCTCGTGGTGATCGGCCTCGTGTTCGTGATCACGCTGCCGTGGATGCTGCACTCGATCGTGGGCTACACGGCCGGCATCCTCACGGGGCTCGCGGACCTCCCGCGCTGATGGCCGCCGTGAGCCCGTGGGACTTCATCGCCCCCGGCACGGCGGAGATCACCATCCTCTCCGCCTGCCGCGTCGGCGGCCTCGTGCTGGTGGCGCCGATGTTCGCGTCGCGCACGGTGCCGATGCCGATCCGCACGGCGGTGCTCCTGGTCCTCACCATCGTGATGCAGCCCGCCGCGCAGGCGAGCGCCATCGCCGGCGCGACGATCACGCCCGCGACCTTCCTCACCGAGACCCTCATCGGCTTCTCGCTCGGGTTCGGCGCCGCGCTCCTGGTGGGTGCGGCGGAGCTCTCCGCGGACCTCGCCTCGCAGGCCATCGGCCTCTCCGGCGCGACCGTCATGGACCCGGCCGGCGGCCACCAGACCTCCGTGCTCGGCCAGGCCTTCGCGCTCCTCGGCGCCACGCTCCTCCTCGCCACGGGCGGCCACCTCGTGATGCTCGACGCCGTCGCGAACAGCTTCGCGCGCATCCCCGTCGGCGCCGTGGTGAACATCCCGAACGGGCTCCTCGTGCTCGCGCAGCACGGGGCGGTGCTCTTCACCCTCGGCCTCCAGATCGCCGCGCCGGTGATCGGCACGGCGCTCGTGACGCACGCCGGACTCGGCGTGATGAGCCGCGCCGTCCCGCAGCTCAACCTGATCAACCTCGCCTTCCCGCTCCAAATCGCGATCGGCCTCGTCACGCTCGCCGCCTCCCTCCCCTTCCTCGGCCTCGTCTCGAGCGGGTGGGGGGAGCAGGTGCGCGGCATGAGCGGCGACGTGCTCTCCGCCTTCCTCCGCGCCCCGCGCTGACCGGCCATGGCCGAGGAACAGGGCGGCGAACGCACAGAGGAACCCACTGCGAAACGACAGCAGGAGGCGGTGGATGAGGGACGCATCCCCCGCAGCCAGGAGGCGAGCGTCGCCGCCGCCATCGTCGCGGCCGCCATCGTCGTGAAGTACCTCGCGGGCTCCGCCGGCGTCGCCATGCGCGACCTGGTCGGCAGCTCGCTCGCCTCCGCCGGCACCCTCGTGCTCGACGAGGGGGGCGCGACCTTCCTCCTGCGCGAGATGGTGCGCCGCACCGCCGCGGCCGGCGGGTTCCTCCTCCTGGCCGTGGCCGGCACCTCGTTCGCCGTCGCCGCGCTCCAGGCGAAGGGAGCGGTGAGTCCGAAGGCGCTCAAGCTGCACTGGGAGAAGCTCGACCCGGTGAAGAACGCGCAGCGCCTGCTCTCCCCCGCGCAGCTGGTGGAGACGTTCAAGGCCCTGCTCAAGGTCTCCGTGGTGGGCGTGCTCGTCTGGAAGGCGCTGGCCCTCGCCCTCCCGGCGACCGGCTCGCTCTCCCAGGCCGGTCCGGCCGCCATCGCGCCCTGGCTGATGACGCACGTCGGCCGGATGCTCGTCTCCGTGGGCATCGCGTACCTGGCCGTCGCCGGGCTCGACTACTTCTGGCAGCGCTACCAGAACGAGAAGAGCCTGCGCATGACCAAGGACGAGGTCCGCCGAGAGAACAAGGAGGAGAGCGGCGACCCGGTGATCCGCTCCGCGCGGCGCCGCTTCGCGCGCGAGGTCGCCTTCGGCCAGATGCTCAAGGACGTGGTGAAGGCCAGCGTGGTGGTCACGAACCCGACGCACATCGCCGTGGCCATCCGCTACGACGACGTGGAGTCCCCGATCCCCACCGTGGTCGCGATGGGCCAGGACAAGGTGGCGGAACGGATCAAGGCGATCGCCGCCGAGGCCGGGGTGCCGATCGTCGAGAACGTCCCGGTCGCCCGCGCCCTGCACAAGTCGGCGAGCGTGGGGTCGATCATCCCTCTCGAGCTCTACATGGCGGTCGCCGAGATCCTCGCCTACGTGTACCGCACCCGCGCCAAGCGCGGCTCCTGGCAGGGGAGCACCCAGGCCTGATCCGGGGGGCGGCACAAACGGCCGCACGGGGCTCGGCAAATCGTGCCGCCCGGCGGGAACGGCGAAACTTGCCACCCGGTGTCGAAGCAAGCTAAACCTCTCCGCCGCAATCATTTAGCTGCTGTCGAACACTGGCACGTCCTTCGCATTGGACGGATGCCATGAGTCCCTCCACCGTCGCCGCCCGCACCGCCAGGAACACCGAGGTCTGGACCGCCCTCGGCGTCCTGTTCGTGCTCGCGCTGCTGATCGTGCCCCTCCCGGGCATCCTGGTGGACCTCTTCCTGGCATTCTCGCTGGGCGCCTCGATCATCGTGCTCCTCGTGGCGCTGCAGAGCACCCGGCCGCTCGACTTCTCGAGCTTCCCGACCGTCCTGCTCCTGCTCACGCTCTTCCGGCTGGCGATGAACGTCAGCTCCACCCGCCTCATCCTGAGCGGCGGGCACGCCGGCGAGATCATCCCGGCGTTCGGCGAGTTCGTGATCGGCGGCAACTATGTGGTCGGCCTGGTGCTCTTCCTGATCCTGGTCGCCATCAACTTCATCGTGATCACCAAGGGCGCGGGCCGCGTGGCCGAGGTCTCGGCGCGCTTCACGCTCGACGCCCTCCCCGGCAAGCAGATGGCGATCGACGGCGAGCTCGCGCACGGCGCGATCGACGCCGCCGAGGCGCGGATCCGCCGCGAGGCGGTGGGGCGCGAGGCCGACTTCTTCGGCGCGATGGACGGCGCCAGCCGCTTCGTGAAGGGGGACGCGATCGCCGCGCTCCTCATCACCGCGGTCAACATCGTCGGCGGCATCGTGATCGGCGTGATGCAGCAGGGGCTGCCGCTCGCGGACGCCGCCGCGAAGTTCACGATCCTCACCGTGGGCGAGGGGCTCGTCTCGCAGATCCCCGCGCTGATCGTCTCGACGGCCGCCGGCATCATGGTGACCCACGCCTCGGAGGGCGTGCAGGTCGGGACGGTGCTCTCCAAGCAGATCGCCGGCCACCCGCGCGCGCTCCGGCTCGCCGGCGGCGTGATCGCGGCGTTCGGGCTCGTGCCCGGGCTCCCCAAGCTCCCCTTCCTCGGCATCGGCCTCGCGCTGCTGTTCATCGCGAGCGCGGTCGACACGCGCCAGGCGGAGGCGAAGGCCGCCGCGGTCCCCGCGGCCGCACCCGCCCCGGCCCCGGTCTCGGCCGACCCGCTCGACGACCTCCTCCAGATCGAGCCGATCGAGCTCGAGGTCGGCTACCTCCTCATCCCGCTCGCCGACCAGAGCCAGGGGGGCGACCTCCTCAAGCGCATCGGGCTCCTGCGCCAGCAGTGCGCGCAGGACCCCGGCATCCTGGTGCCGCCGGTGCGGATCCTCGACAACCTCGGGCTCCCCGGGGGTGCGTACGTGGTCAAGGTGCGCGGCACCGAGAAGGCGCGCGGCGACGTCATGCCGCAGTTCCTGCTCGCGCTCGACACCGGCCGCGTGACCAGCCACGTCGAGGGCATCGACACCATCGACCCCAGCTTCGGCATGCGGGCGCGCTGGGTGGCGACCTCGCGCCGTGCCGACGCGCTCGCCGCCGGCTTCGACGTGGTGGAGCCCGCGACGGTGATCGCCACGCACCTGATCGAGACGGTCAAGCGTTCCGCCGCCGAGCTCCTCGGCCGCCAGGACGTGCAACAGATGCTCGACGCGCTCAAGAAGACGCACCCCGCCGTCGTCGAGGAGGTCGTGCCGGGCAAGCTCTCGCTGGGCGGCGTGCACCGCGTGCTCCAGCGCCTGCTGCGCGAGCGCGTGCCCATCCGCGACCTGGTCACCATCCTCGAGGCGCTCGGCGATGCCGCCGACAGCACGAAGGACCCGGTGATGCTCACGGAGCACGTGCGCCGCGCGCTCTCCGACGCGATCGTGCGCTCGCACCTCGACGACCAGGGCGTGCTGCCGGCCATCACGCTCGGGCCCCGGCTCGAGCAGCAGCTCTCGGCGCTCCTCGCGCCCCGCTCCGGCCAGCCCGCGCCGAACCTCACGCCCGAGACGGTCTCGCAGCTCATCCGCGAGCTCGAGCACGTGGCGTCGGCGCGCGCGATCGACGGCCGCCTCCCCCCGCTCGTGGTGCCGAGCGCGCTCCGCCTGGGGGTGCGCAACGTCCTCGAGCCGGTCCTCCCGTACCAGCCGGTGCTCTCGCTCGCCGAGCTCCCGGCGAATGTCCAGCTCTCGGCGATCGCCACGTGGGAGGTGCAGCGTGTCGCCGCGTGAACGCCGGCACTCGCGTGCGCCGATGGGCGTCCTCGTCGTCGCCGGCTCGGACGGCGTGGGGGCCAGCGTCACCGCCTCGCTCCTCGCGCTCGAGGCGCAGGCGGAGGGCGCGCGCGTGCTGATCGTGGGCCCGTCGCTCCGCGCGCAGCGCATCGCCGCGCTCTTCGGCGTGCTCCTCCCCTCCACCGCGGCGCCGCCGGTGCGCCTCGATCGCGACATCCATGTGTGCGGCAGCATGCCGCGCATCAGCGGGGCCGACGTCGTGCTCTGCGTCCCCGCCTGCCGCGCGCAGTCGATGCTCGACGCGGTGGACGTCCTCTCGGCCCACACCGCGCCGGCGACGGCCCTGGTGCTGGCCGACCCCGGCGCGAGCGCGCTCGCCGCGTCCTTCGCCGTACTCAAGCTCCTCCTGGGCCGCCGCCCGCAGCTCCAGGCGGCGGTCACCCCATGCGGCGACGCCGACGTCTCCGCGCTCCACCACGCCGTCGAGCGCTGGCTCGGGCGTTCGCTCCTCGCCGCACCCGCGTTGCCGATCGATCCCACCCTGCCCGTGGCACTGGGCGCCGGGATCCCCCTCGCGGATGCCGTCCATGAAACGGCCCTCACCCTCGCAGCCGGCGCCCTCTGGTCCGCGCTCTCCACCTCCGCACCTCTCGGAGCAACCGCATGAACTCGCCCGCCACACTCTGGACCGCCTTCGCCGCCGGCGACATGGATGCGCGTGACACGCTCATCCGCGAGAACCTGAGCCTCGTCCACCACGTCGCCCAGCAACTCGCCCGCTCGCTCTCCACCGAGATGGACATCGATGAACTGGTCAGCGCCGGCACCTTCGGGCTGATCCAGGCCATCGAGTCCTTCGACGCGACGCGCGGGCTGGCGTTCAGCACGCTGGCGGTGCCGCGCATCCGCGGCGCCATCCTCGACGAGCTCCGGCGGCTCGACAACGTGCCGCGTTCCATCCGGCGGCGGGCCCGCGACATCGCGGGCGCCCGCGACGCGCTGGGCGCGGAACTCGGGCGCGCGCCGAGCGACGGCGAGATCGCCGACCGGCTCGGGATCGACAAGCTCACGCTCTGGCGCTGGGAGGCCGACCTGGAGAGCGGGGTGCGTGTCCCGCTCGAGCGCACCAGCAAGGACGACAGCGAGACGGCGTACACCGACTGGGAGACCTCGCTCCACGACGACGCCCCCTCCATCGAGGACGTCCTCACGGCCGAGGCCGAGCAGGACAAACTCCGCGAGGCCCTCGGCCTGCTGAAGGAGCAGGAGCGCACGGTGCTCGCGCTCTACTACTACGAAGAGCTCAAGATGCACCAGATCGCCTCCGTGCTCGGGCTCACCGAGTCGCGCGTCTCGCAGATCCGCTCGCGCGCCATCACGCGCCTGCGCTCGGTGATGGCGCCGGTTCGGCAGCAGGGCTCGGCGCCGGTGCCGCGCGCCGTGCCCGCCCGGAAGCCGATGGCCCGGAAGTCGGGCGGTGCCACGATGACCCCTTCCGCCGGCCTCCGCCGCGCCGCGCCGTGACCAGCCCTGTCTCCGGCCTCGGCATCGCCGCCTCGGCGCTCCGCTCCGCGGAGCGCAAGATGGAAGTGGTCGCGAACAACCTCGCGAACACCTCCACCGACGGCTTCAAGGCGGAGCGCACCTTCGCGCGCCTCCTCGGCGAGGCGCAGGGCGCACCCGTGCTCTTCACCAAGGCCGACGTCTCGCAGGGCGCGGTGCGCGACACCGGGGAGCCCCTCGACCTCGCCCTCGACGGCCCGGGGTTCGTGGTGATCGCCACGCCCCGCGGCGAGCGCTGGGTGCGGGGCGGCACGCTCACGATCGACCCCGCGAACCGCCTCACCCAGGGGGGCGCCCCGCTGCTCGGCGAGAAGGGTGTGATCACCCTCCCCGCCCGCTACGACGAGCTCTCCATCCAGCCGGACGGCGACGTCTTCGTCGACGGCCGGAAGCTCGACCGCCTCCGCGTCGAGCGCCCCACTGACGCCGCGGCGCCGCTCGACCGCGAGCCCCAGGGCACCTTCATCCCCGGCGCCGACCGCCGCGTGGCGGAGGTCGGCGAGCGCAAGCTCCGCCAGGGTGCGCTCGAGGGGAGCAACGTCGAACCCGTCTCGACCATGGTCGAGATGCTCGGCATCCAGCGCCACCACGCCCTGCTCGAGCGCGCCATCCGCGTGCTCGACGAGACTCGCGAGACCGCCGCCACGCAGCTCGGCAAGCCCGTCTGACCGTTCCCTCTCAGCCACCACTGCCATGAACTCCGCCCTTCGCACCGCCGCCACCGGGATGGCCGCCCAGCAGACACGCACCGAGGTGATCGCCAACAACCTCGCGAACGTGAACACCACCGCGTTCAAGCGCAGCCGGGCCAGCTTCGAGGACCTGCTCTACCAGGCGGTCCGCGACGTGCAGCTCGTCAGCAACCAGGACGCCAGCACCACCGGCGCCATCCAGGTCGGCCGCGGCACGCGGCTCGCCGCGATCTCGCGCGTGAACTCGCAGGGTGCCATGGAACAGACCGGCCGGCCGCTCGACGTCGGGGTCGAGGGGGATGGGCTCTTCGCCGTCCGCAACGGCACGGGCGAGGTGCTCTACACCCGCGACGGCTCGTTCGACGTCTCCGACCAGGGCGTGATCGTCACCAAGGCCGGCCTCACGGTCGAGCCCGGGATCCGCATCCCCGAGGGGATGAGCCAGGTGAGCATCTCGCGCGCCGGCATCGTGAGCGGGATCCGCGGCCAGGGCGAGATCGTCGAGCTCGGCCGCATCTCGCTGCACCGCTTCTCCAACCCCTCCGGCCTGATGGCCCTCGGCGAGAACCTCTACTCCGAGACCCCCGCCAGCGGCCGCCCGCTCGACGGCTATCCCGAGGACGAGGGCTTCGGCCGGCTCGTGCAGGGATACCTCGAGGCCTCCAACGTCGAGATCGTGCAGGAGATGGTGGAGATGATCGCCGCCCAGCGCGCGTACGAGATCAACTCGAAGTCCGTCAAGGCCGCGGATGAGATGTCCGAGGTCGCCACCCAGATGATCCGATGAACACCGACCTCCGACTCCTCGGCGCCGTCACGGCGCTCACCGTCGCGACGCTGCTCGCCGCCGGCTCGCTCTCGGCGCAGGGCACGCCCCCGGCGCAGGGCGCCGCGGCCGCGATGCGCCCCGCCACGGGCGGCTGGACCTCCGACCGGCGCGAACTCGCCGTAGGCGACGTGATCACGCTCTACGTGGACGAGGCCGCGATCGCCTCCGCCCGGAAGACCCAGACCGGGCGCGACAACACCGCGCGCGACATGGACTTCAGTCTGGCCACGCCCGGTGCTCCCGCGACCGGCGCCGGTTTCAGCACCTCCAAGCGCGCCAGCTCCGACCAGACCGGCGACATGGGGCGCAGCACCTCCTTCCAGACCACCGTGAGCGTGCGCGTCGTCGCGCGCAACCCGGATGGCTCGTACCAGGTGAAGGGGATGCGCGCGCTCGACATCGACAAGAACTCGCAGGAGATCAGCGTCGAGGGCGTCCTCCGCCCACAGGACGTGACGGTGCACAACGAGGCCAACGGCAACCGCCTCGCCGACGCCAAGATCACCGTCAAGCAGAAGGGGAAGCTCGGCAAGACGCGCGGCGGCATCTTCGGCCGCATCTTCGGGTTGCTCTGGCCATGACGCGCCGCGACGGGACGGTCCTCTGGCACGTGCTCGCGTTCCTCGCGCTCGCCGCCACCGCGCAGGCGCAGGAGCCGCGCATCGCCGACCTCACCATCGAGGGCTCGGCCGTGCCGCAGCGCCTCGTGGGGTACGGCCTCGTGGTCGGGCTCGACGGCACCGGCGACCGCGCCATGGCCTCGCGCCAGGGCGGGATGACGGTGCAGTCGGTGGTGAACCTCCTCCGGCGCTTCGACCTCGCGGTCCCGCCGGAGCTCCTTCGCACGGCGAACGTCGCGGCGGTGCTGGTGACGGCGGAGGTCTCGCCCTACCTGCGCCCGGGCGGTCGCTTCGTCACGCACGTCTCCGCCCTCGGCGACGCGCGCTCCATCCGGGGCGGCGTGCTCTGGGTGACGCCCCTCGTGGCCACCCCCGGCGGCCCCGCGTACGCCACCGCGCAGGGCGCGCTCGTGGTGGACGATCCCGCCTCGAACGAATCCACGCTCTCCACCGTCCGGTGGCGCCCGCGCACCGCGATGCCGGTGAACCACGGCGTCATCCCGGACGGGGGCGTGCTCGAGCTCGAGTTCCCCAAGCCCGCCGTGCCGCTCGCCACCAAGCTCTGGCTCCGCGAGCCCGACCTGGCCACCGCCAACCGCATCGCCTCCGCGATCAACGCGGCGCTCGGCGAGGGCAAGGCCAAGGTCGAGGATCCGGGCGCGATCGCCGTGGACCTCGGCGGCACCACGGACGAGAAGGCCGAGGCGATGGGGCGCGTGCGCGAGCTGCGCATCCGGACCCCGTCGCGCAGCGCCATCTTCCTCGACGCCCGCAGCGGCCTGGTGGTCGCGGGTGGGGACGTGGCGGTGGGTGCCGCGGCCATCCGCCATGGCCGCATCGGGCTCACGATCGCCGGCCCCACGCCCTCGGCCGCGAACGCGGCCGCGAACGCGGCCGCCACGCCGAATGCCGCGGCCGGGACGCCCGCGGACAGCGCGACGCCCGCGGCACCCCCTCGCCCGGCGCCTGCGGAGGGCGAGATCCCGCTCCGGCTCCCCGTGGGGACGTCGGTGCTCGAGGTGACCGCCGCACTGCGCGCCGTCGATGCCCAGCCGCGCGAGGTGGCCGCGATCCTGCTGGCCCTCCGCGAGGTCGGCGCGCTGCCGGTCGAGGTCATCGTCCGATGAGCCTCGGTCCCCTTTCCGCGGACATGGCGCGCCCGGCCGGCGCCCATGGCGCGGACCCGCTCAACGGGCGCCGCGACCGCGCCGCCGACGAGCGGGCGCTCAAGGCGTCGGCGCAGCAGCTCGAGGCGCTCTTCGTGCAGCAGCTCTTCCAGGCCATGCGCGCCAACGTCCCCACGGACGGGCTGGTGGAGCGCGGCCCGGGTGAGGACCTCTTCAACTCCATGCTGGACCAGCGCATCGCCGATCGGGTCGCCGAACGGAGCACCGGGCCGCGCGCGCTGTCCACGTCACTCTTTGACGCCCTGCGCGAGCGTCTCGGCCCACCGGCCGATACTGACCGCACGGGCTCCTGAACCCAGACACCGATCATGGCCTCCCCCTCCGTCCTGTCGATGCCGATGACCGCCTCCCCCGCTGCGCCCGCGCCCGGCGCCGGCCAGCTCACGCGCGCCCTCCGGGACGAGCACACGGTCCTCGAGGACCTGGTCTCGACGCTCGAACGGCAGCGCAAGGCGGTGGCCAAGGACGACATCGAGTCGGTCAACGACTCCGTCTTCGCCGCGCACCGTCTCCTGAGCGCCTACCGGGAGGCGCGCAGCCGCCGCCGGAGCGCCGTCATGCTCGCCTGCGGCGGCGGCGAGGGGAGCATCGACGACCTGCCCCGGGCCCTCGGCCACCGGATGACCGACGTGGAGCGCACCGCCAGCGACGACCTGCGCGACGCGGCCCGCCGGCTGGTGGACGCGGTGGACGTGAACCGCCGGCTCCTGCAGGCCGCGATGTCCTCGGGCGATGCGTTCTTCCGCCTGCTCACCGGCGTCGGCGCCGCGCCGGAGGGCTATGGGCACGGCATGGGGCACGGCGCACGGCCCGCGGTCGCGGCCGCCGGTGCCCGCCTCGTCGACCTCAGGGGCTGACCATGTCGCTCGGCTCGATCCTCAGCACCGCGCGTTCGGGGATGCTGGCGGCGCAGCGCGCCGCCGAGGTCACCGCGAACAACGTGGCCAACGCGAACACCGCGGGCTACTCGCGGCAGCGCGTCGAGGCCATCGCCGAGCGTCCCATCCGCTACGCGAACGGCGAGTTCGGCGCGGGCGTGCGGATCACGAGCACCACCCGCGCCCGCGACCAGTTCCTCGACGCCAACTTCCGGCGCGCCTCCTCCGACGCGGCGGGGAGCCAGCTCCGCAGCGCCTCGCTCGCGCGCATGGAGCAGGTCCTCGGCGAGCCGAACGGCAGCGTGCTCGGCACGGCCCTCGACGCGTTCTACGGCGCGTGGAGCGACCTCTCGGCACGCCCCACGGTGGGGAGCGCGCAGGCGGCGGTGCAGCAGGCGGGCGCGCAGCTCGCCCTGCAGTTCAACCGCGCCGTCGGCCAGCTCGACATCATCGCCGCCGAGAACAGCGCGCGTCTCGAATCCACCGTGCAGGAGGTGAACGCGCTGGCGGAGACCGTCGCGACGCTGAACCGCCAGATCGTCTCGCAGGAGGCGGCCGGCGTGCAGGCCCCCACCCTGCGCGACGCGCGCGACCAGCACCTCGACCGGATCGCGAAGCTCACCGGTGCGGAGGTGATCGAGCACGAGGACGGCTCGGTGGCCGTGCTGCTCGGCGGGCTCTCGCTGGTGGATGGCGTGGCGGTCCGGCCGATCGCGACGAACATGGTCGGCGGACGCGCCGAGGTGACGCGTGCGTCGGTCCCGGGCACGCCGATCCAGGTGGGCGGCGAGCTCGGGGCGCTGCGCCAGGTGGCCAACGTCGACATCCCGGCGATGCAGGCCGACCTCGACGCGCTCGCGCGCGGCGTGGTCGACAGCGTGAACACGCTCCACCGCCAGGGCGTCACCTGGTCGGGCACGCCACCGGTGTCGGCCGCCGCCGGCGACTTCTTCGCGAGCGACCCGCTCATGGCCCCCGAGGTGGATCCCCTCCGGACGGCGCGCGGCATCCGGCTGGACAGCGCGGTGGCCGGCTCCACCGCCGCCATCGCCGCCTCCGCCGCGACGGCCACGGGGCCGGGCGACGCGAGCATCGCGCTCCAGCTCGCCGGCCTCCGCACCACGGCGGTCCCCTTCACCGCGCCCGATGGATCGCCGCGCGCGTCGGAGAGCGCGGGCGCGTTCCTCCAGCGCATCGCGACGGACCTCGCGTTCGCCACGCGAGGCGCGGCGGACCGCGAGGTGATCGACGGCGCGCTGATGACGCAGTCCGACACGCGGCGCCAGGAGGTGTCCGGCGTCTCGATGGACGAGGAGATGGTGCGGCTGATCAAGTTCCAGCAGGCGTACGCGGCGGCGGCCCGCATGATCAACACCGCCGACAGCATGATGCAGACGCTCCTCGACATCAAGCGCTGACGGCGGGCGCGGCGCCACCATGCTCATCCTGACGCGTCGCGCCGGCGAGGCGATCCTGCTCTCCGGCGGGATCCGCGTGAGCGTGATCGCCACCGAGCGTGGGCAGGTGCGGCTCGGGATCGAGGCCCCGGCGGAGGTGAGCATCCTCCGCCAGGAGATCGTGGACGACGTCACGGCGGGCACGGTGGCCGCCGTGGCCACCCGCGATGCGCTGGAGCGGCTCGGCCTGGGCCGGCCGGTGCCTCAGCCCGGCGGCCGCTCGCGCAAGCGCGCCGCGGACAGGGTCGGCGCCGACCAGAAGACGACGCCATCCCCGTCGCGCACCGCGGAGACCACGTCCCCGTCCACGCGGAAGGAGAAGGCGAGGTCCCCGGAGGCGCCCGCCGCGAGGTCGCAGGCCGAGAGGAGCTGACGGCGCACCCGCCAGGGCTCGCCGAGGATGGGCGCCGCGTTGCCCGGCGCGACGAGGACGGCGCAGGAGCGCGTGGTGTGCCACGCCAGCAGCGCGGCCACCTCCTCCGCGATCGCCCGCGGGTCGATCGCCTCGGCGCCGCCCCGGTCCGGGAGCAGCGACCGCAGTTGCGCGTGCAGGGCGAACATCCGGTCCGTGGTGCGCCGGAGGTCGTCCGCCACCCGCGGCACCGCCTTGGTGCCGTCATGCTCGAGCGCGGCCGCTGCGCCGTCCAGCGCGGTCGCGAGGTTGGCGAGGTCGTGCAGGAGCCCGCGCATCACCTGCGAGAGCGTGCCCTCGTCGTCGGGGCCCGCCGATGGCGGCGCATGTTGGCTCGGTATCACGTGTTCGGCCCTCCGGTCACGTTCATCGTCCCGCCGCCGATACTGGGAGTGTCAGAGGTGCGACCGCCCGTCGGCCGCACCCGCCATTCCCGCCACCGCCCTGGAGCCCCGTGCAGCTCGGCATCGGACTCTTCATCGTCTTCGGCAGCATCCTCTACGGCTACACGATGCACCACGGCCAGATCGCCGTGCTGCTGCAGTGGGCGGAGTTCATCATCATCGGTGGTGCCGCCATCGGGGCGTTCGTGGTGGCCAACACCGGCCCGGTGATCAAGGGGAGCATCGCACGGTTGCTCCAGCTTCTCAAGCCCAACGCGTACACGCCGAAGGTCTACGCCGAGCTGCTCACGATGCTCTACGAGATCATGCAGATCGCCGCGCGCGACGGTCTGGTGGGCCTCGATGCCCACATCGAGGACCCGGAGAAGAGCACGGTGTTCAAGAAGTACCCGTTCTTCCTGGCCAACCACCACGCGGTGGCCTTCTTCACGGACACCCTCAAGTCCCTCTCGTCGGGCGCCATCGAGGACCACCACCTCGCGGACGTCCTCGACGCGGACCTCGAGAAGCACCAGCACGAGGAGAAGCTCGTCCCGGCCGCCATCAACAAGATGGGCGATGCGATGCCCGGCTTCGGGATCGTCGCCGCCGTGCTCGGCGTCGTCATCACCATGCAGTCCATCGGCGGGAGCGCCTCCGAGATCGGCGAGAAGGTCGCCGCCGCGCTCGTCGGGACCTTCCTGGGCATCCTCCTCGCCTATGGCGTGATCGGGCCGATGGCCAGCGCCGTGGAGTCCCGCATCGAGTCCGAGCACGCCTACCTGCTCTGCATCCGCGCCGCCCTGCTGGCGTTCGCCCGCGGCGACGCGCCGAAGCAGACCGCCGAGGCGGCGCGGCGCTCGCTCGAGCCGCACGTGCGCCCGAGCTTCAGCGCGCTCGAGGCGCTCATGAAGGGCGCGAAGTCACAGGCGGCCTAGGGTCCCGACGATGCCTCCCGCCGACAAGGGCCAGAAGAAGATCATCATCAAGAAGGTGAAGGGCGGTCATGGCCACGCGCACCACGGCGGCTCCTGGAAGGTGGCCTACGCGGACTTCGTGACGGCGATGATGGCGTTCTTCCTGGTGATGTGGATCGTCGGCATGGACGACAGCGCCAAGGAGTCGATCCAGGGCTATTTCGCCAACCCGGTGGGATTCAAGAAGGGCTATGGCTCCGGCCAGAGCCCCATCGCCAGCGGCCAGACGTTCGTCCTCCAGCGCCCCACCACCCCCCTCCCCTCGCGCGTGGCGGAGGAGGAGGCGATGCGGGCGGTCGAGGAGCGACTCCGCGAGGCGCTCCGCGGGTCGGAGTTCGATGGGCTCCGCGAGCACGTGGACGTGGAGGTGACGCACGAGGGGCTCCGCGTGGAGTTCGGCGAGGGGCTCGCCGGTGACGCCACCTTCGCCTCGGGGTCCGCCAGGATGACCCCACCCATGCTGCGCGCCATCGCGATCCTGGGGGGCGAGATCGCGGCGCTCCCGCACGAGGTCATCATCGAGGGACACACGGACGGCGTGCCGCTCCAGCGCCCCGGCGGCTACTCCAACTGGGAGCTCTCCTCGGACCGTGCCAACGCGGCCAGGCGCGCCATCCAGCTGCAAGGCGTCGCGCCGGCACGCATCGCTTCGGTGCGCGGCCTCGCGGACCGCTACCCCAAGATCCGGGACTTCCCGCGGGACCCGCGCAACCGGCGCATCTCCATCATGCTCCCTTACCGGAACGGCATCTCGGTGAACGCCGCCGGAGCCGACCAGGCCGACGCCGAGCCCGACACGATGTGACGGGCGTCGGTTGCGCCCGCCGCCGGATGGCAGTATTCCAATCAGGTTGCGGTCGTTCTGGGCCGCGCATCCCGCGTCACCCCTCCCGGTGACGCCCCCCCGAATCGACACACCGCGTGGACCCCGCCCCGAACGCCAACCCCGCGTCGCCCGTGCTGCTGCTGGTCGAGGACGAGCAGTCGCTCCTGCGCGCCTTCGCGCACGCATTCGAGCGGAGCGGGTACACGGTCCTCACCGCCATCGACGTCCCCAGCGCCATGCGGCACTGGGAGGCGAACCGGGACCGCATCTCGATGGTGGTCTCGGACGTCCAGATGCCGGGGCCGCTGATCGAGGAGCTGATCGCGGCGGTGGGCACGCGCGTCCCCCGGCCGCCCATCCTGCTCATGTCGGGCGAGCTCCGGGGCACCGAGCAGCGCATCAAGCAGCTCATGTCCTCGGTGGACGGGTTCCTGGCGAAGCCGCTGCGGATCGACGCGCTGCGCGCGGAGGTCGAGCGGCACATCGGCGCGCGCCCGCGCCCCTGAGGCGCCCGGGCGGATAGTTTCCGCCGATGCGATCCGGACTCCCCTCGCTCGCCGCGCTCTTCCTGCGGCTCGGCACGACGGCGTTCGGCGGTCCCGCGGCGCACATCGCGATGATGGAGGACGAGGTCGTGCGCCGGCGCGGCTGGCTCACGCGCGAGGAGTTCCTCGACCTCGTCGGCGCGACGCACCTGATTCCGGGACCGAACTCCACCGAGCTCGCGATCCACATCGGCCACCGTCGCGCCGGCTGGCCCGGCCTCCTCGTGGCCGGCCTCAGCTTCATCCTGCCCGCGATGATGATCGTCTGGCTCGTGGCCTGGGGCTACGTGCGGTACGGGCAGCTCCCGGCCGTCGGCGGGGTCCTCGCGGGGGTGAAGCCGGTGGTGGTCGCCATCATCGCGCACGCCCTCTGGACGCTGGGGCGCACGGCGCTCAAGTCGGCGCTCACCAGCGCGATCGGCGTCGCGGCCTTCCTCGCGGTGCTCCTCGGCACGCACGAGCTCGTGGCGCTCGCCCTCGCCGGGATGATCGGGGCCCTGGACGTGCGGCTCACGGCGGGCGGACTTCCTCCCCTCCCGGTCCTGGTCGCCGCACCCCTGCCGCAGGGCGATGCAGTCGCCGGTGTCGGGACCGCCGTCGGAGCCGCGCTGGCCGCCACCTTGCCGGCGCTCTTCCTGGTCTTCCTGAAGGCCGGGAGCTTCCTCTTCGGCAGCGGCTACGTCCTCGTCGCCTTCCTGCACTCGGATCTCGTGGTCCGGCTGGGATGGCTCACCGAGCCGCAACTGCTCGATGCGATCGCGGTGGGACAGTTCACGCCGGGCCCCGTCTTCACGACGGCGACCTTCATCGGGTACCTGCTGGCCGGCCACGCGGGCGCGCTCTGGGCGACCCTCGGGATCTTCCTCCCGGCCTTCGTGTTCGTCGCGCTGAGCGCTCCGCTCCTGCCGCGGCTCCGGACGAGCGACATCCTCGGAGGCGCACTCGACGGGGTGAACGTGGCGTCGCTCGCGCTGATGGCCGCCGTCTGCCTCCCGCTGGCATCCGACGCGGTGGGCGGCACGCTCGGCGTCCTCCCCGCGGCCGCGCTCGGCATCGCCGCCCTGGCACTGCTGGCGCGCTGGCGCGTGAACGCGGCGTGGCTGATCCTCGGCGGCGCGCTGGTCGGGTGGGTCGCGGGTTGACGGGCGCGAGGGCGGTCCCCTACATTGCGGCCATGCCCCGCACCGCCGCCGGCCTGACCACCGCCTACGCGAGCTATTACGCGCCCCCTGACACGGGACGTGGACCGAGGCGTGTGCGCGCGTAGAGAGCGACCTCCGAGTTCCCGCGGCCCGTGGATCCCCACGGGCCGCTTTTTTTCGTCCCCTCGTCCCAGGAGTGACCGATGTCCGCCCCCGCACGCCCCGCCCCGAGCCCCCGTACGCCAAGCGACGACCTGCCGGAGTTCCTCGCGCAGGACCACGCGCGCTACACCGCCGAGGACCATGAGGTCTGGCGCCTGCTCGCCGCGCGCCGGACCGAGGCGCTCGAGCGCACCGCGAGCCGCGTCTTCCTCGATGGGATGTCGGGGATCGGCCTCTCGAGCGACCGCGTCCCGGACCTCGAAGACGTGAACCGCCGGCTCGCCGCGCGCACCGGGTGGAGCGCCGTCGGGGTCGGCGGCTTCATCCCCGCCCCGCAGTTCTTCCGCTGCCTCGCGGCGCGGCGATTCCCCACGACGCTCACCGTGCGCCCGCGCGCGCAGCTCGACTACCTCCCGGAACCCGACATCTTCCACGACGTGTTCGGGCACGTGCCGCTCCACGCGGACCCCACCTTCGCGGCGTTCCTGCAGCGCTTCGGCGCGCTCGCCGCCGCGGCGCGCACCGCGCCCGAGGTGGAGCGGATGGCGCGGCTCTTCTGGTTCACCGTGGAGTTCGGGTTGGTCCGCGAGCGCGGCGAGGTGCGCATCTACGGCAGCGGGCTGATCTCCTCGGCGGGGGACGCCGAGAACGCCCTCGGCCCCGCCTGCGACCGGCGGCCCTTCTCGCTCGAAGCCGTGGTCGCGCAGCCCTTCGTGATCGACCGGCTGCAGGAGACGCTCTTCGTGGTGGACTCGTTCGACCAGCTCTTCGAGGCCGTGGACCGGCTCGCCCTCGGAGCGACGTGAGCGTCGCTAGCGCACCGCGTGCGGGCCGCTGACGTCGCGTGCGACGCGGATCACGCGCCCCGTCATCTGGCCCGAGGTCTGCGCGGCGAACTCGGCCATGTGCGGGGCCGCGAGGTGCGCGGCGAGCGCGGCCTCGTTCGTCCACTTCTCGATCACGAGGAGCACGTCCGGGCGCGGCGGCGTCTGCGCCGCCAGCGCCGTGGGGACCTCGAGGGCGCCTCCGTACTCGAGGCAACCCTCCTCGGCCCGGACCAGGGGCTCGAGGCGGCGGAACGCTGAGAGGAACGCGTCGCGCGCACCCGCCGCGATGGTCAGTTCAGCGATCACGTGGATCATCGGGGACGCCAGGCTGTGGGGACGGGGCCGATCAGGACCCTATATCCAACCGCCGATCCCGGCGGCCGTCAATGGAGCGCGTGGCGGCGACCCCGCCGCCCACCGGCGGCGGGCTATTATTAGGAGGGCCGCGAGTGCCCGCTGCCGGCGCCCGTCGTTCGTCGTCCGTCCTCCCCCGCCCACCGATCCCGGAGCTCCCTTGCGCTCTCGTCCCCTCATCGCCCCTCTCCTCGGCCCGATGGCCGTCGCGGGAATCCTCCTCGCGTCCCTCTCGGTGGCGCCGAAGGTTCGGGCGCAGGCGACGGCCACGGCGCAACCTGCCGCGGACAGCGCGGCCGTCGCGCCGTCCAGCGCCGTGGTGTTCTCGGGGGACACGCTCTTCATCCTCTACGGCCGCCTCGGCCCCTTCACGGCCGAGGCGCGGGCGCGCGCGGTCGAGGGGAGGCTCTCGCGGGTCGCCCCGCTGGTGGCTGACGGGGATTCCGTGCTCGTCACGGACCGGGAGTCGCTGAGCGAGTTGAGCGTCGGCGACGAGGTCGTGATGTCGGTGCTCGACGCGGACGCGGTGCCGACGGGGATCGCGCGCGCCGACCTCGCGCGCCGGTACGCGACCCTGATGCAGGAGCGCCTGATCGCCTCGGCGAAGAGCAAGTCCGTCAAGGCGCTGCTGATCGACACCGGCCTCGCGATCCTCGCGACCGGCGTGCTGGTGCTCGTGCTCTGGTTCTTCACGCTCGTCTTCCCGAGGCTCTACGCGCGCGTCGACGCCATCAGCGCCGACCGCCTGCCGTCGCTCCGGATCCAGAACCTCGAGCTCCTCTCAGCCGCGCGCATCCATGCCACGCTCCAGTGGCTGGCGCGCGTGTCGCGCGTGATCGCGACGGTCCTCGTCTTCTACATCTACATCCCGCTCGTCCTCTCGTTCTTCCCGTGGACCACGCCCCTCTCGCGGCGGATCGTGGGGCTCGCACTCCGTCCCTTCGCCAACGCCTGGGACAGCTTCATCGCCTACGCGCCGAACCTGTTCTACCTCGCGGCCGGCGTGGTCATCATCCGCTACCTGCTCAAGCTGATCTTCCTGGTCGCGGAGGCGGTGAGGAGCGGGGCCATCAGCCTGCCCGGGTTCTATCCGGAGTGGGTCGACCCGACGTACAAGATCGTCCGCGTGCTCGTCTTCGCGTTCGGCGCGATCATGCTCTACCCGTACCTCCCGGGCTCCGACTCCGACGCCTTCAAGGGCGTCTCCCTCTTCTTCGGCGTCCTCTTCTCCCTCGGGTCGTCCGGCGCCGTCGGGAACATGATGGCCGGCATCATCCTGACCTACACGCGCGCCTTCCAGCTCGGCGACCGCGTGAAGATCGGCGACACCACCGGGGACGTGATCGAGAAGACCCTCCTCGTCACGCGCGTGCGCACCATCAAGAACGTCTCGATCACCATCCCCAACGGGAGCGTGCTCGGCGGCCAGATCGTGAACTACACGTCGATGGCGAAGGAGCGGGGCCTGATCCTCCACACCGGCGTCACGATCGGCTACGACGCGCCCTGGAAGCAGGTGCACGCGCTGCTCCTCGAGGCGGCGGACCGCACCGAGCACATCCTCAAGGAGCCGAAGCCCTTCGTGCTCCAGACGAGCCTCGACGACTTCTACGTCGCCTACCAGATCAACGCCTACACCGACCGCGCCGACATGCAGGCGGGGATCTATTCCCTGCTCCACCAGAACATCCAGGACTGCTTCAACGAGGGTGGCGTGGAGATCCTCTCGCCGCACTACCGGGCGGCGCGGGACGGGAACATGGTCACCATCCCGGCGAGCTACCTGCCGGCGGACTACCAGGCACCGTCGTTCCGGATCGAGAACACGGGCAAGCCCTCGGCCTGATCGCGTCGCACGGACCCCGGGACGCACCAAGGGCCCCCCGCCACACGGCGGGGGGCCCTTCGTCTGTGCGCGACCAAGGTGGAGAGCGGGCGACCGGACTCGAACCGGCGACGTCCAGCTTGGGAAGCTGGCATTCTACCAACTGAATTACGCCCGCGTGCCCGGAGTATACCCGGGCCCGCGGCGGCGAACAAGCGAGGCACCGTCCCCGGGGGGTATTGACAGCCCGGAATGACAGTCCTAGTGTATGGTCACACCAATACACTGAGATGATCACTTCCATCGACCCCGGCAGCCCCACACCGATCTACGCGCAGATCGCGGACCGCGTCCGCGTCGCCGTGGCGTCCGGGGAGCTGACCGCGGGCACGAGCCTCCCCTCCGTGCGCGCGCTCGCCTCCCGGCTCCGCGTGAACCCCGCCACCGTCGTGCAGGCCTACCGCGAACTCGAGCGGGACGGGATCGTCGAGATGCGCCAGGGGGCCGGCACCTTCGTCGCCGAGGTCCCCGCCGAGTCCCGCGCGCGCGAGCGCACCGCCGCCGCCCGCCGCTTCGTCCGACAGATGCTCACCGATGCCGCCCGACTCGGCCTCTCCCCCACCGACCTGCGCGACGCCCTCGACCGCGAACTCCCGGAGTCCAAGTGACCGACGCCATCCGCATCCGCGACCTCACCTGGCGCGCGGGCCGCGACTTCGCGATCCGCGACCTCTCCATGACCGTCCCCACCGGGGCGATCTACGGCTTCCTCGGCCCCAACGGTTCGGGGAAGACGACCACGATCCGCCTGATGCTCGGGATGCTCCCCCCGGCCGACGGGCAGATCGAGGTCCTCGGCCACTCCGTCCCCCGCTTCGCGCACCGCGCGCTCGCGCGCGTCGGCTTCGTCCCCGAGCGGCTGCACCTCTACCCGATGCTCACGGTGGAGGAGTCCATCCGCTTCCATCGCGCCTTCTATCCCGCGTTCGACGACGCCGAGGCGGAGCGCCTCCGCCGCCGCTTCGGCCTGCGCGAGGAGCAGCTCGTCTCGCGCCTCAGCAAGGGCGAGGCCGGGAAGCTGATGATGCTCCTCGCGCTCGCGCAGCGCGCCGAACTCCTCGTGCTCGACGAACCCACCGACGGCCTCGACCCGGTGATCCGCCGCGAGGTGCTCTCGGCGCTCGTCGAGTACGTCGAGTCGCGCGCGGCGACGGTCTTCATCTCGAGCCACCTCGTCCACGAGCAGGAGCGGATCTGCGATTGGATCGGCGTGATGGACGGGGGCCGCCTGATCGCGGAGCTCCCGATGCAGGAGTTCCGCTCGGGGATCAAGCGGCTGCGCATCGCCCAGGCGCCTCCCACGCAGGACGCCGCGCCCTTCGCGCTCCTCTCGCGCGAGGCGCTCCCGCTCCGTGACGAGGAGTGGGTGGTCCGCGGCTGGCAGCCCGGGATGCGGGAGTGGTTCCAACGCGCCGGCGCCGAGGTCCGCGACATCCAGGACCTCGACCTCGAGGACAGCTTCGTCGAGCTGCTGCGCGGCGCACGCGACAATGCGGAGGAGACGCGCTGATGTTCACCCAGATCCTGAGGACCCAGTTCAAGGTCACGCGCACCCTCGTGGCCGCCTTCGCGGTGACCACCTTCGCGGCGCCGGCGCTCGCCTGGCGGATCGGCGCCTCGGGCGGGTATCCCGGCACGCCGAGCGCGCTCGCGGTCCGCGCCGGGTTCGAGCCGGTGGGGCTCATCCTCATGAGCGCCGCCTGCCTGCTCGGGTTCCTCCTCGTGGCGGTCCCGTGGAACGTGGACGGCGCGTCGCGCCACGTGTATCCGCTCTCGCTCCCACTCCCGTGGAGGCGGTACGTCTCGATGCGATTCGGTGCGGGGGCGCTCCTCCTCCTGCTGCCGGTGCTGTCCCTCTGGCTCGGCGCGCTGGTCACGCTCGCGCTCATGGAGCTTCCGGCCACGCTGCGCGCCTATCCGGGCGGGCTCGCGATCCGCTTCGGCTTCGCCTCGCTCCTCGTCTATGCCTTCACCTTCCTGCTCCAGTACCTCGCCGGTCGGCGGGCGCCGGTGATCCTGCTGGTGCTGCTGATCGTCGTGGCGGCCGTCGGCGTGCTGGGTGCGGCGGTCGGCGCCGGACGCGGTGCTGAGCAGTTCTTCCGCCTGATCACCGAGTGGCCGGGCCCGCTCTCGATCTTCGCCGCGGAGTGGAGGCTCGTCGATGTCTGAGCGTCGCGCCCTCGCGTGCGCGGTGGGCGCAGCGTTCGTGCTCGCGCTCGTGGCGGGCACCCCATCCGCGCTCCCGGCGCAGTCCGCCGACTCGCTGCGTGCGCGGCTCGGGCGCGTCAGCGCGGCCCGGGCGCTTGCGGACACCACCGTCCGGCGCCTGGAACAGGAGCGGCGTGCGCGACGCACCGCGCGGATCAGGTCCGGAGGGCGCACGGTGGCCTACGATCCAGCGCTGCTGACCCCGGAGGACTCGGGCGGGATCGCCGCGGGCCTCGCCCTCGGCCTGGACCGGTTGGTCGAGCGATTCGGAGAGGAGGGACGCACGCTGGTCGATTCGGCCACCTGGGTCGCCGTGGGGATCCCGTGGTGGTTCGGCCAGCGGCGTGTCGAGCTGCGCACGGCGACGTCGGGCGCCGCCGAGTCGCTCCACCTCCCGCGGCCGCTCGACCCCGAGCGGGTCGCGAGATTCGTGCTGCAGGCGGCGGGCGCCTCGCTCGCGCCGAGCTCCCCGGCGCTCAGTGCGTGGTCCCCCTGGTCGGTCTCGCTGGCGGGCGAGGAGGTGCGGTTCGCCGAGGCGGGGCGTGAACTGGCGCTCTCCTGGGCCGCCGTCGGGCGGCGATGCAGCGCGGGATCGGCCCTTGCCTGCCGACGGGCCCTCGAGCCGGTGCCCGGCGAGGACCGCCTCGGTCTACTGTTCGACGCGAGCGACTGGCGTGCGGTCGTCACCGCGAGCCCGCTCCCGGCTCTCACCGACTCGATCTTCTTCTCCCGTCGCCGCGCCTGCCTCGCGGGCGACGACCCGGCGTGTGCGCAGATCGTCGCCCGACTCACGCCACCGGATCCGTTCTCGGGCGGGATGCGGGCGACTCTCATCATGCACGCGATCGACCTCGGCGGGCGCGACGCCCTCCGGCGGTTCCGCTCGTCGACGGAGCGGGAACCCGTGCCCCTGCTCGCGGAGGTCGCCGGGGTCTCCGAGGACTCGCTGATCATGAGCTGGCAGCGGCGCACGGCGGTCGCGCTCGCCGCGGAGCGTCGCGGGGCGATCCCGCTCTCCCTCTCGGTGGCCGGCTGGACCCTGCTGCTCCTGGGTGGCGCGACCTTCCGGAGACCGCGATGAGCGCCGGTTGGCGTGTGGCGGTGGCGACGGTGCTGCTCGCCCTGGGCGCCGTCGTGTTGCTCGTGCCGGGTGCGGAGCCCGTCGAGAGGGATTGGTTCGTGGGGTGGTATCCCGAGGACCCGGAACTCGAGTCGGCGGCCCGGCGGCGGTGGGCGATCGGCCGGACGGAGGCCGCGCTCGCGGAGGCGCTGGACCGCGTCGATGCTCGGGAGCGTGCGCGGGCCGCGCGCCGGGGTGCCAGCCCAGGGCTCAGCTTCCGGATGGACCCGGCGATCCCCGCGCCGCTCCGCTCAGAGATCGAGCGTGCTGCACGGGACGAGACCGCGGCCGCTGGACACGGGGCACCGCGCCACCCGGTGGTGGTGGTCGCCGCGATGGCCGATGACTCCCGGACTTCCCGCTACATGCGCTGGGTGGTGCTCCCTGAAGAGGCGGCGGACCCCTGCGTCGTCCTCTTCCGCTTCTCCCCCGCATCGATCGCGACCGAGCGGCTCGCGGTCACCGACCGCGCGCTCGGGACCTGCGCGTTCTATGCGGCGTTCGGCACTCCGGGTTCGCGGATGAGCGCCTGGCTGCGATCCACGGGGCTGCGCAGTGCGGGATACCTCCTGCCGCCGGCGGCGATCGCGGACGACACCGCGCGCCTCGCCATCTCGCGCACCACGAGCGGCTCGACCTCGCTGGGCCTTCGGGCCTGCGCGGCGGGGCGGTCGGAGGCGTGCCGGGGGCTCTTCTCGCCGGAGCGTGACCGGCTCCGGTCCCTGCGCTGGGATGCCCTCTCCTGGAGTCCGCCGCCGATCGTGGAGACGGACGAAGTGGCGGCCTACTCCTCGACGATCCTCTCATCCGAGTTCTCGCGCGTCACATACGGACTCCTCTCCGCGATGGCGACGGCGGTCGGCCCGGCGCAGTTCGAGTCCGTGTGGCGGAGCGCCCAGCCGCCGGACGAGGCCTTCCAGGAGCAGATGGGCGAGCCGATCGAGGCCTGGCTGCGGCGCCACGTCGCCGCCCGGATCGAGCCGTTTCACGCCGGGGCGATGCCGCCGGCCTCACGGGTGCTCGCGGTGATCGCGCTCATCGCGGCGGCGAGCGCCGCGGGCATCGGCTGGGCGCCGCGCCGGGTGAGCTGACGAGCGCGGACAGGCCCGGCACGCTGGCGGGGGGGGGGGGGGCGGAACGCAGGCGGGGCGGCGCACCTGGGTGCACCGCCCCGCTGGTCATTAATGTCTCGAAGAGCCACAGGTGGGAATTGAACCCACGACCGCTCGATTACGAATCGAGTGCTCTACCCCTGAGCTACTGTGGCGACTGCCGAGGTGAGCAGAGCGTTGTCGGTCGTGACCTCAGATCTCCTCCCTCCCATCTCCCTGCTGCCGTGCACATGCCCTGGCGCGGACTCGAACCGCGACGCCTTGCGGCACCACCCCCTCAAGATGGCGTGTCTACCAATTTCACCACCAGGGCAAACCCTGCCGCAGAGATGAGAAGTGAGCGCGAGAGATGAGGTCCAGCGATCCGCGAGCACGGATCCTCCTCACATCTCACATCTCCCATCTCCCTTCTGCCCTTCAACGGGAGCGACGGGGCTCGAACCCGCGACCTCTCGAGTGACAGTCGAGTGCTCTAACCAAACTGAGCTACGCCCCCAACCTACAGACCCTGCAACCGGCTGGTGACGGAAGACCGTACTCGCCCTGCTGCCTGTGTCCTTGCCATCTCACATCTCCCATCTCCCCTCTCCCATCCTGCCAGAGGGGCGGCGAATAGCCCCAACGGGAATCGAACCCGTCTCTGCACCTTGAAAGGGTGCCGTCCTAGCCGATAGACGATGGGGCCGATTCTCGGTGGCGACCTGCCACCTCCCACCTCACACCTCACACCTGCCGTCCAGATAGCGGTAACGGGATTCGAACCCGTGTTCCAGCCTTGAGAGGGCTGTGTCCTAGTCCCCTAGACGATACCGCCTTTCGTCCTTCTCACATCTCCCATCTCCCATCTGCTCCTCAAGCAGGCCCGGAGGGAATCGAACCCCCAACCGCCGGTTTTGGAGACCGGTGCTCTACCAATTGAGCTACGGACCTAGGAACCGTCGGTCCTCCCCTCTGACCTCTCCCATCTCCCCTCTGCCGTCCTGAGGGGTGGCTGACGGGATTCGAACCCGCGACCCTCGGAACCACAATCCGATGCTCTAACCGACTGAGCTACAGCCACCATGCCGGCGTCCTGCACCGGAGCTTCGGAAAATAAGCGCCATCGGGGGGCGAATCAACCGCGCGGCGAGAATCCGCGCGCGCGGTGGGAACTCCCCCGGTTCAGTCCTTCGCCCGGTCCATGTACTCGCCCGTGGAGGGATTCACGCGCACCCGCTCCCCCGAGGCGATGAACTCCGGCACGTTGATCGTCACGCCGTTCTCGAGCACCGCCGGCTTGGAGCTCGCCGTCTTGGTCGCCGTCTTCATCACGGGCGCAGTGTCCGTGATCGTGAGATTGAGGAACTGCGGGAGCTGGAGCGACATGGGCTTGCCGTTATAGAACTCGGCCAGCACCTCCATGTTGTCCTGCATCCAGGGCGCATTGTCGCCGAGCGCCTCCTCGTCCATCTCGAGCTGCTCGTAGTTCTCGGTGTTCATGAAGTGGTAGGAATCACCACCCTTGTACAGGAACTGGAGCGTGTGCGTCTCCATGTCCGCCTTCTCGATCGAGTCGTCGGCGCGGAAGCGGTGCTCGAAGTTGTTGCCCGAGCGGAGGTTCCGCATCTTGGTCTGCACCATCGCGCGCAGGTTGCCCGGCGTGTGATGGCGGAACTCGATGATGCGGCACGGATCGCCGTTGAAGACGATCACCATGCCGCGGCGGATCTGCGTGGCGGGAAGAGCCATGGGACGCTGAGGATCGGGGTGGTGCGGAGCGCGCGACCTGGGGTGCAGGGTCGCCGGAAAAAGTGGGACAGCCTTGAATCTTAACCGGGTCCCTGGAGTCCGGTCAACAGAACTCCCCCACTTCGGGCCCTGGCGCCACTGGACCGCGGGTCGCGAGCGGCTCCGGCGGGCGTAGAATCAGGGGTGTCCGCGCGGCCGGGCCGTCGCCGCGCGACCCCGCCGCGCCCTCCGGCGCCCCGGCGACGATCCCCCGGCGGCCGGTGGGAGGAACACATGGAGAAGACCCGCATCGGTACCCCGTTGCTCGCCGCGCTCGCGGCATCCGTCGTCCTCACGGCCTGCGCGCCGAGGGTCGACCTGGAGGCGGAGCGCTCGGCGCTCCTCGCGCGCAGCGACGCCGTCGTCGCCGCGGAGGCCGCCAAGGACGTCGACGCCGCGCTCGCGTTCTACCTTCCGGACGCGGTGATCCAGCCCGCCAACGCGCCCACGGTCAGCGGCACGGCCGCCATGCGCGGTCTCTACGAGTCCTTCATGAAGGACCCCAACTTCAAGTCGATGAGCAGCACGCGGACGGGGCTCACGCTCGCCGCGAGCGGCGACATGGCGTACGAGCACGGCGTGAACCGCATGGTCTTCGCCACGCCGGATGGCGAGATGACCGACGTCGGCAAGTATCTCGCCATCTGGAAGAAGGTCGACGGCACCTGGTCGGCCGCGATGCTGGCGTTCAGCAGCGACGCCCCGCCCGCGCCGATGCCCGCCCCCGCCGCGAAGACGCCTATGAAGAAGTAGCGCCGGCGGTCCGGCGCGCGGGCACCGACCTCCTTGCGGGCGTCAGCGCGCCCGCGCGCCGGGGATGTCGCGCAGCACCGGCCCCAACGTGCGCCACATGTTGCGGGCCGCACGGTGGGCGCCCTCGGCGTTGGGGTGGATCCCGTCGTCCTGGTTCATCGACCGATCGCCCGCGACGCCCTCGAGGAAGAAGGGGATCAGGGTGACGCCCTCGTCGCGCGCCACCGTCATGAACGCCTCGTGGAAGGTGCGCGTGTAGCGCGCGCCGAGGTTGGGCGGCGCCTCCATCTGCGCGAGGAGCACGCGAGCGGTGGGGTTCGCCGAGCGCACCTTTCCGATGATCGCCACGAGGTTCGCGCGCGTGGTGTCCACGTCGAGGCCGCGCAGGCCGTCGTTCGCTCCCGTCTCGATCACCACCACCTCCGCGGGGTCGCGCAGCAGCCAGTCGACGCGACGCAGGGCGCCGGCCGACGTCTCCCCCGAGAGGCCCGCGGCCACGATCGTCGTCCGGAACCCGGCGGAGTCCGCGAGGCGCTGCATCACCGCCGGATACGCCGAGTCCGGGGAGAGGCCGAGTCCGGCCGTGAGGCTCGTGCCGATGATCAGCACGCGCACGCCCTCGGTTGCCCGTGCGGTCGCCACCGTGCTTGATTCCACGGGAACCGATGGCGGCGGCTCGGGCTTCGCTCCCGAGTCCCCCGCGCAGGCGCCCGCGATGCAGAGCGCGCCGACCGCCATCATCCAGCCCTTCCTGCCCTCACGCATACCGATGCTCGTCGCCAGAGAACTGTCCAAGGAGTACCAGAGCGGGACCTCCCGCCTGGCCGTGCTGCAGGATGTCTCGTTCGACATCCCGCAGGGGGCGTTCGTCGCGATCGTCGGACCGTCGGGAAGCGGCAAGACCACCCTGCTCGGGCTCCTCGCCGGACTCGACCTGCCCTCGCACGGCACCGTGCAGCTCGACGGCGCCGACCTGACCCGCCTGGACGAGGACGCCCGGGCGAAGCTCAGGGGGGAGAAAGTTGGGTTCATCTTCCAGAGCTTTCAACTCATCCCCACGCTGACCGCTGCAGAGAATGTACAGGTGCCGCTCGAGTTGCGGGGGGATTCGGACGCGGCGGAGCGGGCGCGGGACCTCCTCGCGCGCGTGGGGCTCGGGGACCGCACGGGGCACTTCCCCAACCAGCTCTCGGGGGGCGAGCAGCAGCGCGTGGCCATCGCGCGCGCCTTCGCCAACCAGCCCCGCGTGCTCTTCGCCGACGAGCCCACCGGGAACCTCGACGGGGCGACGGGGGCGCGGATCGTCGCGCTCCTCGACGAACTCAACCGCGAATCGGGCGCGACGGTGGTGATCGTCACGCACGACCTCGAGCTCGCCGAGCACGCGCAGCGGATCATCCGCCTCGCGGACGGCGTGGTGGTCGAGGACCGCGCCACGGCCGGCGCGGCGATGGGTGCCGCCGGTGCGATGGGCGCGCTCGGCGCGGCCACGCCCTGAGCCGCTGATGCGCGCAAGTCTCGGGACCCTGCTCCGCCTCGCCTGGCGGGAGAGCCGCACGGCGCGCCGGCGGCTCCTGCTCTACATGAGCTCGATCTCGCTCGGCGTCGCGGCGCTGGTGGCGATCGACTCGTTCGCCGCCAACGTGCAGTCCTCCATCGCCGAGCAGTCCCGCGCGCTCCTCGGCGGCGACGTGAACCTCCGCGCCCGGCAGGGCTTCACGCCCGCGCTCGACTCGCTGCTCGACTCGCTGCGCACGGCAGGCGTGCCCTCGGCCAAGGTGGTGAGCTTCGCCTCGATGGCGACGGTGTACCCCTCCGGGGGCACGCGGCTCGCGCAGGTGCGGGCCGTGGCGCCCGGGTTCCCGTTCTATGGCGACGTGATCACCGCGCCCGCGGGCGCGTGGGCCGGGCTGCAGGAGGGGCCGAACGCGTTCGTGGACCCGTCGCTGCTGATCGCACTCGACGCCGAGGTGGGGGACACGCTCGCGATCGGCTACGCGCGCTTCGTGATCCGCGGCGCGCTCACCGACGTGCCCGGCGACCCCGGGATCGCGGCGACGATCGGCCCGCGCATCTTCATCCCCGACCGCTACGTCCCCGAGACGCAGCTCCTCGGCGTGGGGAGCCGCGCGGAGTACGAGGCGGTGCTCCGGCTCCCCGAGGGGGTGAACAGCCCCACCTGGGTCGCCCCGCTGCGGCCCCGGTTCGAGGCGGCGAACGTGCGCGTGCGCACGGTGGTCGAGAACGAGATCGACCTCACCGATGCGATCTCACAGCTCGCGCGCTTCCTCAGCATCGTGGGCCTCATCGCGCTCCTCCTCGGCGGGATCGGCGTGGCGAGCGGCGTGAACGCGTTCGTGCAGCGGAAGATCGACACCGTGGCCGTGCTCCGCTGCCTGGGCGCGTCCGGGGCGCAGGTGCTGACGATCTACCTCGTGCAGGCGGCCGCGATGGGACTGCTCGGCGCGGCCATCGGCGCGGCGCTCGGCGTGGGGATCCAGTTCGCGCTCCCCCGGCTGATGGGGGACTTCCTCCCCGTCGACGTCGCCGTCACGCTGGTGCCGCAGGCGATCCTCCTCGGCCTCGCGATCGGCGTCTGGGTGGCCGTGGTCTTCGCGCTCCGCCCCCTCCTCGTGCTGCGGCGCGTGTCGCCGCTGCAGGCCATCCGCCGCGACGACGCGGCCCTCGCGCTCTCCCGCCGCCGCGACAGCTGGACGCACATCACCAACCTCGCGCTCGTGGCGAGCATCGTCGGGCTGGCGATCGACCGGGCGTCGAGCGCGCAGCAGGGGCTCGCCTACGCCGCCGCGATCTTCGCGAGCATCGGGCTGCTCTACGCGAGCGCGGCCACGCTCGCGCGGCTCGCTCGCCGGCTCGTCTCCCGGCGCTGGCCGTACGTGCTCCGGCAGGGGGTGGCCAACCTCTACCGCCCGGCCAGCCAGACGCGCGCGGTGGTGATCGCCCTCGGCTTCGGCTCCTTCCTCGTCACCACCATCGTGCTGGTGCAGGCCAACCTGCTCCGCTCGTTCGACCTCACGGCGGCGGCCTCGCGCGGGAACCTCGTCTTCTTCGACGTGCAGGACGACCAGCGGCGCGGCATCGACTCCCTCATCCGCGCCTCCGGGAGCGCGCTCGTCTCCGAGACGCCGATCGTGACGATGCGGCTCGCGGAGGTGAACGGCTTCACGCCGGATGCGTGGGCGGCCCGGCAGGGACTCCCGCAGCGCTACTGGGCGCTGCGGCGCGAGTACCGCTCCACCTACCGCGACTCGGTGGTCGCCACCGAGCAGCTGCTCACCGGCGGCTGGTTCGGGGCGGCATCCCCGCGCGACTCGGTCTTCGAGGTGTCGATGGAGACCGAGATCGCGACCGACCTGCGGTTCTCCCTCGGCGACACGCTCACCTGGGACGTGCAGGGCGTGCGGGTGCGCGCGCGCCTCACCAGCACGCGCGAGGTGGACTGGGGCCGTTTCGAGCCCAACTTCTTCGCGGTCTTCCAGCCCGCGGCGATCGCGGCGGCGCCCAAGCAGTTCGTCTTCGTGGTGGCCGCCGAGTCCGACACCGCGGTCGCGCGCCTGCAGCGGGAATCGGTGCGCGCCTACCCGAACGTCTCGAGCATCGACCTCTCGCTCGTGCGGCGGACGATCGGGCAGATCGTGGACAAGGTGACGCTCACGGTGCGCTTCCTGGCGCTCTTCAGCCTGGCGATGGGGGTCCCGGTGCTCTTCAGCGCGGTCGCCGCCACGCGGCGCGACCGGCTGCGCGAGGGCGTGCTGCTCAAGACCCTCGGCGCCACGCGCGCGCAGATCGGGCGCATCCTGCTGGCCGAGTACGCGCTCCTCGGGTTGCTGGGGAGCCTGAGCGGGATGGTGCTGGCGTTCGGGGGCGCGTGGGCGCTCGTGACCTTCGTGTTCGAGGGCACCTTCGCGGCGGCCCCCCTGCCCGCCCTCGGCATCGCGCTCGCGATGACCCTCCTCGCGATCTCGATCGGGTTGCTCACCGGCCGCGACGTCTTCCGCGAGACGCCGATGGCCGCGCTGCGCGAGGTGTAGCGCCCGCGGGCGCGGCGCGCGGCCCGCGCCGCGCGGCTACTCGATCCGGAGGATCGCCAGCCGCAGCGTGGCGGGGAGCGCCGCGCCCCGGAAGCCGCCGAGGGCGATGAGTTGCCGGAGGCCCGCCGCCGGCGGCGCGACCTCCATCACCGCGAACCCGCCCGGGGCGAGCGACGGGATCTCATGGGCGAACGCCCCTGCCGAGAGCAGGGCCGGCGCGGCCGGGTACGGTCGCGTGTAGCGTAGCGGCGACGCGGGCGTCGCGCCGCAGGCGCCGATCGCGGAACAGAGTCCCGCGTACACGTCCGTGAGGTCCCAGGAGGGGAAGCGCACACGGGGGGACGCCGTCACCAGTCCGGCGCGGCCGTCCGTGGCCATCGCGAGGGACCACTCGCCGAGCATCTCGTCCCAGCTCCTGCCGACACGCGCCTCGAGGTTCGCGATGCCGGCCTGGCCGCTGCGGGTGAGCGCCGTGAAGAAGGCGGGCTCGTCGAGTCCCCGCTGGTCGAGGATCCAGCGCGTGAGCGCCCAGGCGCTGCCGTAGAAGGAGAAGTCGCCGGGCGCGGTCGGGCCGAGGGGGGAGCTCGAGGTCGAGGCGGCGAGGAAGTCCCAGAGCGCGTCGAAGTGCGGGAGCATGGCCCGGGGGGCGCCGGCGCAGGCGGTGAGCGCCGGATTCGACGCGCCGAGCTCGCAGGCGAGCGTCGCCGTGAACCCGTGGTTCCCGTCCCGCGGCGTGCCGTAGACGACGCGCGCGAAGAGCTCCTCGGCGTGCCGTGCGGTGGCCTCCTCGAGCCAGGGTTCCTCGAGCGGCTGCCCGCGCACGATGCGCTCGCTGAACGACGTCACGTGCTTGAGCTCGTGCGCGAGGGTGGCGCGGATCTCGTGGAACCACCGCGAGCGCGTGCCCTCGCCGAATCCGGCGGCGGCCGAGGTCGGGACCTGCGCGTACACGAACTCCCCCACGTTGCTGGAGCCGAACTGCGCCCGCGGGAAGTAGTCGCAGTTCACCACCGCGGCGAGCACCGACCCGCCCAGCTGCTGGTTCATCTGCGGCGAGAACACCAGGAAGACCCGACCGTTCGCGTCGAGCCGGCTGTCCATCACGAGCGGGTCGCCGAACACGCCCAGGATCGGCCAGGTGGTGCCCTCGAGTTCCGCCCCCAGCGCGACGTACAGGTTGTCCATCTGCCCGCGCAGCGTCGGCTGCCCGTTGAACGTGGGGATGGTATCCTCGAGGATCACCACGCGGTCCCCGACGAAGACGGCGCGCGCGCCGATCGCGGTGAACGAGCTGCAGAAGTTCGTGCTGCCGAGGTTCGCGATGCGGACCGGGAGGACGGCCCCGGGGAGGGGCGTGGAGAGGCGCGCGCCGTCCGGACCCGCGCGAAGCTCTGGACGCGCGCCCGCGAGGAGCGCTGCGTTCGCCTCCATGATCCCGCGATGGGCACGGGCGCGCCGCGCCTGTCGCGCGTCCCCGCCGCCGCCCAGCTGGAGCGCAGGCCCGGTCAGGAGACCCGGCGCGCGCGGTGGGGCGCTCCGCACGTCGCTCGGCACCGTCGAGGGCGCCAGCAGGGATGCGCCGGCGGCCGGCGTGGCGGCGCCATTGAGCGTGAGCGCCACCGGGCCCGCGCCGATCGCACGGGCGGCGTTCTGCACGGTGACCACGTACCGGCCGCCGTCCGGCGAGAACTCGTTGCAGCGCGACTCGTTCAGCGTGGAGAACGCCAGCGACTGGCCGATGGAGAGCGTCCGGCGTGTCGCGACCGAGAGCGTGATGGGCGCGACGCCGATGCCGACGCTCGTGGTGAGTTGCACCGCCACGGTGCGCGTGGGCTCGCAGGCGAACGCGCTCGCCGCCGGCAGCGCCACGATGAGCTGCGTGGCGGTGGCCGACGTGACGATCACCGGCGTGCCATCGATCATCACGCTGTTCGCCGACGGCGTCGGGCCGAAGTTGCTCCCCGTGATGGCGAGCACCTGTCCCGGCCCCACGGCGGTCGGCGCGAAGCCCGTGATGAGCGGGCCTCCGGGCGTGACGGGTGCGGAGACGTCCACCACCGCGGTGGCCACGAGCGCCTCGGCGCGCACGGAGACCCGGGCCACGCCCACCGCCTGCGCGCTGACCACTCCGGAGGCGCTCACCGCCGCGATGCGCGCGGCACTCGACTCCCAGGTGATGGGGACGCCGAGGATGCCGATCCCGTCGGCGTCGCGCGCGGTCGCCACCAGCGTGCGCCCGCCCCCCGGCAGGGAGAGCCGCACGGTGTCGGCGTCGAGCGTGAGCGCCGCGACCGGCGGGTTCACGAGGTCGAGGGTGACCTCGGCGGAGACCGAGCCGATGGAGGCGCGCGCGATGCCCGTGCCCGGCGCGAGGGCGAGCAGCAGCCCCTCCGAGCTCACGGCGAGCGTCTGGGGGGTGAGCGAACGCCAGCTCACGACGCGGCCCTCGACCACCTCGCCATTCGCGTCGAGGGGGATCGCCTGCGCCTGCACGACGAATCCCGGGCGCAGCGTGCTCGCCGGCACCTCCAGCTCGAGGCGCCGGACGCCACCGTTCGCCGTCGGCCCGCCGTCGCACGCGACGGCGAGGATCGCGAGCGCAACCGCGATGCGGCCCCTCAGGAGGGAGGCGAAGGCGCGCATGACCCTATTGTACACCACTCGGGCCGGACTTGGCGACCGGTGGATCCCCCCACGTACATTCCGCGCGTGCCACGCCACGCCGCCGACGCCGCCGCGCCCTCCGACGCGCCACTCCCGCCCCTTGGTGCGCGGATGCGCGCCTGGAGCGCGGGACGCTGGTGGTGGTGGCGCGCGCCGCTCTTCGCGGTGCTCGCGTGGCAGGTGCTGCGCCCGCTGCGCGAGCAGGGCGAGCGGACGCTCTTCTCGGGGATCATCTTCGGCGCCCACGAGTTCGGCCACCTCTTCTGGGCCTTCCTCGGCGAGTGGTGGGGGATCGCCGGCGGCAGCCTCACCCAGCTCCTCGTCCCCGTGGGCGCGGCCGCGGTGGTCTGGCGTGCGAAGGACTGGTTCGGGGTGGCGGTCTGCGGCCTCTTCCTCGCGACGAGCCTCGCGGAGCTCTCCTGGTACGTGGCGGACGCCCGCACCGAGATGCTCGACCTCGTCAGCTTCTCGGCCGAGGGCGCGATCCACGACTGGAACTACCTGCTCGGCCGCGCGGGGCTGCTCCAGCAGGACCTCGCCACGGCGCGTGCGCTGCGGTTCATCGCGTGGATGGTGCTGGCGGGCTCCACCCTGCTCGCCGCCCGCCTGCTCTGGTGGATGGCGACGGTGCCCCCCGCGCGCGACGAGACCTGAGGGTCAGGCGAGCAGGCGCTCGAGCGCGCGCGCCGCGACCTCGAGCTCGTCCTCGGTGTTGAAGTAGTGCGGTGAGATGCGCAGCTGCGAGGTCGCGCCCTTGCGGTCGAAGTCGATCACCGCGTCCCCGCGCGACTGCGCGCTGGTGTTGATCCCCTGCCCCCGCAGCGCCAGCATGACCTCGCGGGCGACCCGCCCGCGCAGCTCGAAGGTGGCGATGGCCGAGAGGCGCGCCCCGCGGTCGAGTGTGCGCACCCCGGGGATGGCACCGATGCGCTCGCGGAGCCGCGCGGCGAGCGCGTGCGCGCGGGCCGATCCGCGGGCGACGCCGACCTCCGCGGCGTACCTGGCCGCCACGCCCATCCCCAGCACGAGCGCGTACGGGAACTCCCACTGCTCGAACCGGCGGGCGTCGTCCACCAGCGCGTACGCGTCCGGCTCGGTCCAGCGCGCGCCCCGCATGTCGACGAGCAGCGGCGCGTCGCCGCGCGCGAGCGCGCGGTCGCTCACCACGAGGAACCCGATCCCCCGCGGGCCGCGGAGGAACTTGCGGGCGGTGCTGGCGAGGTAGTCGCACTGCAGGGCGCCGACGTCCACCGGCAGCTGGCCGACCGCCTGGCAGGCGTCCACCAGGTAGGGCACGCCGGCCTCCCGGCATCGCCGCCCGACCTCCTCCGCGGGCTGGATCAGCCCGCTGTTCGTGGGGATCCAGGTGAGCGCGGCGAGGCGCGGGCGCTCGGAGGCGAGGAGCGCCGAGAACGCGTCGACGTCCACTCCGCCCTCGGGCGCATCCGGCGCGCGGACGATGCGCACGCCCAGCCGGCGCGCGAGCGAGAGGTACATCAGCTGGTTGGAGATGTAGTCGTCGCTCGAGGTGAGGATCACGTCCCCGGGCGCGAAGTCGAAGGCGGCGAGCGCCTGCGCGAAGGCGTGCGTGGCGCTCGTGACGACGGCGACCTGCCGCGGCGCGGCCCCCACCAGGGCGCCGATCGCGGCGTAGGTGTCGGCGACCTCTTGCGCCGCGGCGTCCGCCGCCTCGTAGCCGCCCTCGAGCGCCTCCCGGCCGAGGAACCCGGTGATGGCGTCCTTGACCACGCCGGGCATGAGCGAGGCGCCCGCGTTGTTCAGGTGGACGCGCGCGGCACATCCCGGGGTCTCCGCGCGCCAGCGCGCGAGCAAGACGGCGTCGTTAGACTTCGCCACGCGTCAGCGGCGGAGGGCGCGGGCGGCCCGCGTCACCGCGTGCGGCACTGCGGACGCTGCGGCGGCATCCCCGCGCACCGGATGGACTCGTCCATGCCCTGGGTGAGGATCCCGCAGGCGGTCGAGACCGCCTGGCGCAGGGCCTCGCTCTCGTTCTCCGCGGACGCGGTGGCGCAGTTGGTCTGGCCGTTGAAGGTGACGCAGGCGGAGCATTCGACGTTCTGCGCCGAGAGCGTGGAGTAGAGCAGCAGTGCGGCGAAGCCGAGCGCCAGCACGAGCGTGATGATGGTTCCGCGTTTCATCGAGGGGGTCCGGGAGATGGATTCGGGCGGGCGCTTCGCAAGATACGGATGGGGCGTCCTCGCCTACAACCTGCTCGTGATCCTCTGGGGCGCGTACGTGCGCGCCTCGGGGTCGGGGGCGGGGTGCGGCGCCCACTGGCCGCTCTGCAATGGCGAGGTGATCCCGCGCGCGCCCGCGATCGAGACGATCATCGAGCTCACGCACCGGCTCACCTCCGGCGTGGCACTGCTGCTGGTGGTGGCGCAGCTGGTGTGGGCGCGGCGGATCCTCGCGCGCGGGACCGCGGCGCGCGCGGCCGCGCACGCGGCGATGGCGCTCATGCTCACCGAGGCGCTGGTGGGCGCGGGGCTCGTGCTGTTCGAGATGGTCGCCGACAACGCGAGCATCGCCCGGGCCTACTGGCTCGCCGCGCACCTGCTCAACACCTTCCTGCTGATCGGCGCGCTCGCACTCGTGCCCTGGTTCGCCTCCGGCGGGGGCACCCCGCGGCTGCGAGGGGCCGGCGCCGAGGGCACGCTGCTGCTGGCCTCCCTGCTCGGGACGCTCGTGCTCGGCATGACCGGCGCCGTCACCGCGCTCGGCGACACGCTCTTCCCGGCCACGTCGCTCGCCGAGGGGTTCGCGCAGGACTTCTCGAGCGCGTCGCACCTGCTCGTGCGGCTCCGGGTGATCCATCCGACCTTCGCGGTGCTCATGGCGTTCCTGCTGGTGCTCACCGCCGGCGTGGTCGCGGCGCGCCGGCGGTCGCCGCGCACGCGCATGCTGGCGATCGCGCTCGCGTCGCTCGTCGTGGCGCAGCTGGTGATCGGCCTCGTGAACCTGCTCCTGCTGGCGCCGGTCGCGCTGCAGCTGCTGCACCTGCTCACCGCGGACCTGCTCTGGCTCGCGCTGGTGCTGCTCGCGGCCGCCGCGCTCGCGGCGCCGCGCACGCCGGCTGCGGCGGAGATCGCTAGCCCGGGAGCCCGGTCGGGTTGATCCGCATCGACCCCGGGAGCGCGTCGAGCAGCGGCTTGAGGTCGGACGCGCGCTCCAGCGAGGTCACGAAGGTCATCCCGTCGAGCGTGACGACGAGCATCTTGTCGACGCCGTAGAGCACCACCGTCCCGCGCCCGGCGTGGACCACGTTGCACTCCGCGTCGACGAACTGCACGTCGCCGAACGCGCCGTTCCCGTCGTCGTCGAGGTCGCGCGCACGGCGGAGCGAGGCCCAGGTCCCCACGTCGTCCCACCCGAAGTCCCCCTGCATCACGAGCAGGCGCTCCGTGCGCTCCAGCAGGCCGCGCTCGAGCGAGGTGGAGCGCGCCATGCCGACGAACATCGGCAGGTTCCCCGAGCGGAGCGCCTCGAGCCCGTCGCGCACCTCGGCCGTGTGGAGCGCGATCTCCTCGAGGAAGGTGCCCGCGGCGCCGAGCAGGATCCCGGCGTGCCAGAGCGCACCGTCCTCGATGCGCGACTCCGCCTGCACCTCGCTCGGCTTCTCCATGAACCCGCGCGTGGTGGCGACCCCCCCGCGCTGGAGCGGAAGGTCCGCGTCGAGCGGGAGCCCGGGCATCACGTAGCCGAACCCGGTCTCCGGCCGCGAGGGGCGGACGCCGATGGAGAGGAGCGCCTTCTCGCGCGCCGCGAAGGCGGCGCCGCGGCGGATGGTCCGGCGGAACTCCTCCGGGAAGTCCGCCGCGATGTCCGCGTGGATGGCGCAGCAGAGCGCGCTGGGACCGGCACGCCGGGCCAGCTCCTGCGCACCCCACGCCAGCGCGGCCGCCGTGCCGAGGGGGTGCGGCTCCACGAGCACGTTCTCCTCGGGCACGTCGCGCGTGACCGACCGGATGGCGGGCGCGATGTCGCGGCTCGTGAGGATCAGCACCCGCTCGGGAGGCACGGTGGGCTGCAGCCGGCCGACCGCGTCCTCGATGAGCGTCTGCTCGGAGACGAGCTTGAGGAGGGGCTTCGGGCGCGCCGGCGTGCTGAGCGGCCAGAAGCGCGAGCCGATCCCGCCCGCGAAGATGATCGCCCAGAGCGCGACCTCCGTCTCGGGCTCTCCCGTCGCCACGGGTTGTTCAGCGGGCAAGGTGCCGACGGCGGCCCCGCTCGCGGGACCGCCGGGAGTGAAACCGACGGGTTTGCTCATCGCCTGCTAAGGTAGGGGCGCAGGGTGATCATCGCCACCGCGCCCACGATCGTGAGCATCGCCACGACGAGACGCGGCGAGAGGGGTTCGCCGGCGAAGAGCCAGCCGAGGAGCACGGCGACCACGGGGTTCACGAATGCGTACGTGCCCGCGAGCGCGGGGCGCACCTGCGTGAGGAGCCACTTGTACGCGCTGAACCCGATGATGGACCCGAAGCCGATCAGGTAGAGCATGCTCAGCGCGCCGCGCAGCGTGATCGCCGCAGGCTCCAGCCGCTGCCATTCCCCGGAGCCGATGCTCACGAGGAGGAGCGCGGCTCCGCCGGCGATCATCTCCATCCCCGACCCGAGCAGGGGGCGCGGCAGGGGCGGGAGGTGCCGGGTGTAGAGCGACCCGGCGGCCCACGCCACCGTGCTCGCGAGCAGCACCAGCAGCCCGACGACGGAGAGCACGCCCCCCGTCTCCCCCCAGGGCGCGACGAGCAGGAGCACGCCGAAGAGCCCGAGGGCGACCCCCATCACCTCGACGGGCGCCGGACGCACGCCCTCCCGGCCCATCCAGCCGAACATCATGAGCCAGAGGGGCACGAGCGAGACGACGAGCGCGACGACCCCCGACGGTTCCGCCTGCTCGGACCAGGTGACCGCGCCGTTGCCGACGCCGAGCATGAGGAGGCCGATGACGAGTGCGCGGCGCCAATGCGCACCCGTGGGCCGCGCGGCACCGCGCGAGCGGAGCCAGCCATAGAGCAGGAGTCCGGCCACGAGGTTCCGCACGCCGGCCACGATGAAAGGGGGCACCTCGGCCACCGCGAACGCGATGGCGAGATAGGTCGATCCCCAGATGAGCCAGGTGGCGGCGAAGGCGAGGAGGACCCGGAGGCGCACGGCGGGAAGCTAATCGCGGAGCCGACCGGCGACCGGGGCGTCCCCGGCTGCATATTCCGGTGGTGATCGGACCCCTCCGCCCCGTCCTGCTGCTCCTCGCGTGCGTCGCCGTCGCCGCCGCGCCCAGCGGCGCGCAGGTGGGGAGCTGCGCGCCCGCGCGGACGGCGCTCGTGCTCAGCGGCGGCGGCGCGAAGGGACTCGCCCACATCGGGCTGCTCGAGGCGCTGGACTCCCTGGGGGTCGTCCCCGACCTGATCGTGGGCACCAGCATCGGCGCCGTGGTCGGGGCGCTCTATGCGAGCGGGGAGTCCGGCGCGTCGGTCGGGGCGCGCCTGCGCAGCCTCCCCCTCGATGGCGCCATCCGCAGCTACGAGCCCGTCGTCTCCGCATCGCTCGGCGGGCTGCGCCCGGTCATCGTCTGGGAGCGCAACCCGCAGGGGTGGGACCTGCAGGCGGGCACGGCCCGCGAGAGCGAAGTGAGCGCGCTGCTCTCCCGCCTGATGCTGTCGGCGAACCTCCAGGCCCGCGGGGACTTCGACTCGCTGCCGATCCCGTTCCGCGCCGTCGCCACCGACCTCGAGGACCGGTCGGTGGTGGTGCTCGACCGGGGGGACCTGGCGCGCGCCGTGCGCGCGAGCCTCTCGCTGCCCCTGCTCCTCCGGCCCGTGACGATCGACGGACGCACGCTCGTGGACGGCGCGCTCGCCTCCAACCGTCCGGTCGCGGTGGCGCGCCGGCTGGGCGCCGAGCGGGTCATCGTCTCCACCCTCGAGTCGCCGAAGCCGGAGCGGACCACCTTCGACGACCCCCTCACCGTCACGGGCGCGCTCTTCGAGTACCTCTGGGTCCAGGACACGTTCTCGCTCTCGCCCGAGGACGTCCACGTCGCCAACCCGACGGCGGCGTTCGACCAGCTCGACTTCCGGCCGTCGGCGATGGACTCACTGGTGGCGATCGGCCGGGCGGCCGCACGCGAGGCACTGGCCAGTGCCTCCTGCCTGCGCCCGCTCACCGAGACGCGTCGCCCCGGGCCGCTCCCCGCCCGGATCGGGCGGGCGCGGATCGTGACCCCCGACGTACCGGACCGGGATGCGCTCCTCGGTGCCGTCGCGCTCGTCCCGCGAGGCCCGGTGGACACCGCCCGCATCGGCACCGGCCTCGAGCGCGTGGCGTCGGTCGAGCGGTACCGGGGCCTCTGGCTGAACCCGACCGGGAGCGGTGCGACGGTCGACTTCGATGTCACGATGGAGGCGGCGCCTCGACGGAGCTTCGGGATCGGCGTCGCGTTCGACCACACCATGTCCGGCCGGCTCTGGGTCGGCGCGGTCGACCGCGCCCTCTTCGACCGCGACATCGACGGCGCCTTCCTCTTCACCACCGGCACGTACCGCTCCGACCTGACGCTCGCCGCGCGCCGGCGCGCACGGATCGGCGCGCGCTTCTTCCCCATCGGCGGGTCGCTCGAGCTCGCCGCGGCCAACGTGCGGCTCTACCAGGGCGCGGGGGAGCTTCCCACCGCGGACACGCAGGAGCTGACCGTGCTCCTCGGCGTGCGCCCGCTGTTCGAGCCGGGGTGGACGTATGAGGTGGGTGGGGACTACCGGCTCTGGCACGCGCCCGGGCAGGGCACGCGCGGCTCGGCCGGTGGCCGCTTCGCGCTGCGCCTCCGGCGCGCGGCCGACCCCGACCCGGTCTTCGCCACCGAGCTGATCGCGCTCACCGCGTGGGGGCGCGCGCGCTTCGAGGTCGCGCGCACCCACCGCCTCGGACCGCTCGAGGTCCGTCCGCGCGTCCGCGTGGGATGGGGCGACCAGCTGCCCATCCAGCACACCTTCACCCTCGGGGGGCTGGATGGCTTCGCGGGGCTCCGGATGCAGGAGCGCCGCGGCACGCAGGAGGCCTATGGCTCCCTGCTCCTCCGCTGGCCCCTCTGGCGCCGCCTGCTGGCGCGCGTGGAGCCGATGGTGGGCGCCATCGGCAACGGCACCGGGTTCCTCGCGCGGCGAGGCGCCGAGGACGGGGAGGTGCTGGTCGGCGTGCGGATGGGCGTGGAACTCGCCACGCCGGTGGGGCCCATCCGGATCGAGCAGGGCTTCAACAACCTCGACCGGCGCGAGGCGTTGATCCGCGTGGGGTACTGGTTCTGAGCCGTCGGCTCAGCTGACCGCGGTGCGCATGCCGCGCGTCCAGCGCGCGGCCTCGAGGATCGTCGGCTGGAGGGCCTCGTGCGGCACGCCCAGGTCATCTGCCTGCGCGCGTGCCGCCTCCCACAGCCCGAGCTCGAGATGCTCGGCGAGGAGGATGGGGCCAGCGAGCGGTCCGATGCGGTCGAGCAATGCGACCCGGACCTCGTCGCTGACGTTCACGAGTCCCAGCACCTCATCCAGCGGCACCTCCAGCACGACATCGAGCATGGAGAGCAGTCCCGTGAGGAAGGCCGTCGGTGCCCGCCGCTGGTCGATGCGCGTGGCGATCAGCTCGGCGAAGCGCGCCCGTTCGAGGGCCATGCGCAGGCGCTCGCCATCCTCGCCGCGATCCTGCCGGCCGCAGGCGGCGAGCAGCACCGCCATCCAGCGCTGGAGCGCCGCGCGCCCCACGAGCGTGATGGCCTTCCGCACCGAGTCCACGCCACCGTTGCCGTGCGAGGCGGCGTTCGCGATGCGGAGCAGCTTGAACGTGAGCGTGGGGTCGCCGCTGAAGACCTGCTCCAGGTCGCGGGCGTTCGTGTCCTCGCGACCCAGGTGGTTGATCGCCTGCGCGAGCACCCCCACCTGGGGGGAGACGCGGCGCCCCTGCACGAGCTCGGGGCGCGCGAAGAAGTAGCCCTGGAAGAGCTCGAACCCCGCGTCCTGGCACGCCACGTAGAGCTGCGCCGTCTCGATGCGCTCGGCGAGCACGCGGAGGCCGCGTTCCTTGTAGCGACGCACGGCGGACGCCAGGGCGGCGGGGTCCGCGTCGAGCACGTCGAGCTTCACCACGCTCGCCCGGGCCAGGAAGGGCTCGTACTCGGGCCGGTCCACGAAGTCGTCCAGCGCGATCTCGAATCCCGCCGCGGCCAGCCGGTCGATCGCGGCCACCGTCTCCGCGGTCACCGGGATCGTCTCCAGGATCTCGATCACGCACGCGGACTTGTCGAGGAGCATCCAGTCGTCGGAGACGAGCGCGGCCTCCGAGAGATTGATCCAGGCGCGCGTCGTGCCGACGAGGTCCGCCAGCCCGATGTCCACGATCGCCGAGACCATCGTGCGCGCCGCCATGACGTCACCCGTCGCGCCGACGGCGCGATGCGCGTCATCCTCGCGATAGAGCAGCTCGTAGCCCACGACGAGGCCCTTGGTATCGAAGATCGGCTGGCGCGCGACGAGGGTGTCCATGAGGCCAGTATCGTCCGGGCGCCCCGGCGCCTTGAGCGGGCCGTACATTCGTGGCATGCGCCTCGTCCGGATCTCCGCAACCACCGTGGCCGGCTGGGTTTGCGCCCTCGCGGCCGCCGCTGCCTGCGCGGCGGCGGACGGCTCGCCCGGGGTCCGGCCGGCGTCCCACGAGTACCGGATCGAGCAGGGACTGCTGCCGATGGCGGACGGCACCGAGCTCGCGGTCACCTGGTGGGTCCCGACGCCGCGCGAGCCGGGCGAGCGATTCCCCGCCCTGCTGGAGATGCTCCCCTATCGCAAGGACGACAGCTTCCACGCACGCGACTTCCCGCTCTACGACTGGTTCGCGCGGCGCGGCTTCCTGATGGTCAAGGTCGACGTCCGCGGCACCGGCGGCTCGTCGGGCCCCGTGCCGGACCGGGAGTACTCCGAGTGGGAGCTGGACGATGCGACGCAGGTGATCGCCGCGCTCGCCGCGGACCCGCGCACCAACGGCCGCGTGGGGATGTGGGGGATCTCGTGGGGCGGCTTCAACGCGATCCAGGTCGCGCTGCGCGCTCCGCCGGCGCTGGGCGCGATCCTCGCGCTGCACGCCTCCGACGACCTCTTCCATGACGACGTGCGGTACATCGACGGCGTGCTGCACATGGACCGGTACGCGCTGCAGATCGACCACGAGAACGGCCTCCCCCGCACCCCGGGGTACGCGACCGACTCGGCCTACTTCGTGGACCGATTCGACGCCGAGCCCTGGACCCTCACCTACCTCCGCGAGCAGCAGGACGGCCCGTTCTGGCGCGCGAACGCCCTGCGCTGGCGGCGCGACGACCTGCGCGTCCCCGCCTACCTGATCGGCGGGCTGCTCGACGGGTACCGCGACACGCCTATCCGCGCGCTCGAGGCGAGCGCACCCGCGCCGGTGAAGGTCGAGATCGGCCCCTGGGTGCACGCCTGGCCCGACAACGGCACCCCGGGGCCCAACTATGAGTGGCGCGAACGCGCCGCGCGCTGGTGGGACCACTGGCTCCGCGACATCGACACCGGGCTGCTCCGCGAGCCGCGCCTGCTGGTCTTCCAGCGCGAGGGGCACCCGCCCGACCCCGCGCTCGCCCTCACGCCCGGTGCGTGGCGTGCCGAGGAGTGGCCCGTCCCGGGCGCGCGGCGCGACACGGTGCGGCTGGGCGCGGGGGACTCCGACACGCTGCACTACGTGGCGAGCGCCGGGACCGCGGCGGGTGAATGGTGGGGCGAACCCACCGGGGACATGGCCACGGATGGCGCGACGAGCCTGACCTACGACCTCCCCGCCGACACGACGCGCCGCGTGCTGCTCGGGATGCCGCAGGTGCGGCTCGTGGTCCGGCACGGCGCCCCGCTCGCGCACTGGAGCGCGCGGCTGGAGGACGTGGCCCCGGACGGTCGCGTGGCACTCGTCACGGGGGGCGCGATGAACGCCGCGATGCGGCACTCGAGCACCTCCCCCACGCGCCTCACCCCGGGTGCCCTCGACACGCTCGCGTTCGACCTGCACTTCACGACCTGGACCGTCGCGGCGGGGCACCGGCTCCGGCTGGCCCTGTCGAATGCGCAGTTCCCCATGCTCTGGCCCACGCCCTTTCCCATGGTCTCGACCGTCTCGCCGCGCGACTCGTGGGTGGCGCTGCCGACCGCCCCGCCCGCGGATGCGCGTCGCGCGCCCGCGCTGCCCGTCCCGGACGAGCGCAGCGCGCGCCCGGGCGTGGCGTACCTCGCCGACTCGTCGTACGGGCCGCTCGTCTCACGCGACGCCGATGGCGCGACCAGCGTGCGCTGGTACACGGCGAGCACCTGGCGGATCGGGGAGACGCACTTCGCGGACGTCGAGGAGGAGCACTACCGGGTGCTCGATGGCGCACCGGAGCGGGCCAGCTTCCGCGGACGCGCGGTGCGCGAGATCATCCGCGACCGCGACACGCTGCGTCTCGAGACGCGGATCGGGATCTCCGGATCGCGCGATGCGCTCGCGGTGGAGGTGGTGCGGACCCTGGCCCGCGATGGCGCACCCCTGCGCACGCGCCGCTGGCAGGAGCGGGTCCCGCGGCGCTGGCACTGACGCGCGCGCTAGATCCCGAGGTCCCGGGCGATGCGGCGTCCCGCCCACATCCCAACGCCGAAGCCCACCATGGCGACCACGAACCCGGTCATGATCCCCACGCGGGCACCGATCCACCAGCCGATCCCGCTTCCGACCGCCGTCGTCAGCATCACGATCGTCCTAAGCATCGCGCATGCCCGAGGCCTCAGGCCTCTTGAACCGCAGGGAGATGAGTCGCGGCGGCGCGGCGCGGTCGGCCGGCTCGTCCCGCCACTCGCCCAGGTCCTCCAGCGCCAGCCCCGCGTCGAGCCCCGCCCGCACGTACTCCGCCGTGTCGTGCAGGTGCGCGTCGATCAGGGCGAGCCGCCCCGTCGCGGGATCGACGTACTCGGCCTTGCGGCCCAGCAGCTGCCGCATGGGATGCAGTTCGGCCACGAAGAGCGTCCCCGCGCGCCGCAGCACCCGGGCGGCCTCGCGGAAGACCGGCGCGAGATGCTCGACGTGCTCGAGGACGAGCATGATGATGACGGCGTCCGCCGTGGCGTCGTCGAGGGGCCAGCGCTCGCGCAGGTCGTGGCGCACGAAGCGCACGGAGGGGGCCGCGACGCGCGTCCGCGCCTGCGCGAGCATCCCGTCCGAGAAGTCGAGTCCCACGACGCTCCGCGCCCGGGGAGCGATCCACGCCGTGTTGCGACCGGTGCCGCACCCGGCCTCCACGACATCCCCGCCGTCCAGCGGGAGGGGCTGCGCGCGGAGCGCCGTGGCCGCCAGGTCGCGCGTGCGGTTGGGGTCCGCGTCGTAGCGCGCCGCCCAGGTGTCGTACGCGCGCGCCACGGAGGGTCGGTCGGTCGCGTCGGTCATCGAGGGACGGGCGCTCCGGGGATCAGGGGTTGAGCCAGTAGTTCATCTTGAACAGGAATGTATTCTCGGCGCGCCGGAGGAAGAGGTCGCGCGTGTCCCGGCGCCAGTCGAAGTCCCCGAGGTTCGTCGGGAACGAGCGCCGCTGCTGCCAGACGAGGAAGATGGCCGAACCGGGGCGCCAGTCCCAGCGGAGGTTGGCCGTGCCGTTCAGCGAGCGCGTGTTGAAGTCGTTGTCGCTCACGGTGAACGCGCTCGCCGGGCCGGCGCCGTCGGGATCGACGGTGAAGGTGCGGGCCGCGGGGTTCGCGGTCACGGTGCCGACGTCGCGTCCGTAGACGTTGAAGGCGTACTCGCGCGCGCGCCGCAGCTCGAACGGGGACCCGTACGCGCCACTGGCGATGAAGGGCTCCGCCGCCACGGAGAGCCCGAGCCGCGGCGTCATCGTGAGGTTGAACCGCGCCTGCATCGCGGCGGTCGTCTGGCGGATCTCGGCGAAGATGTACCGTCGGCCGTAGGTCTCCACGGCGTAGGCGTCGGTGACGCGGGTGACGTACTGCGCCGTGCCGAAGCTGCGCGAGTACCGGGGCGAGAGTTCCACGGTGCCCCAGTCCGAGAGCTTGAAGCCGACGCGTCCGCCCCGGGACTGCGACCACCCGCCCGCCGCGTCCCAGCGCTCGCTCGCGGAGAGGTTCCAGGTGAGCGACATCCGCGGGTCGCTCCCCACGTCGATGCTCACGTTCGAGGACGGGACCGTGGCGGAGAGCGGTCCCCCGCGCGTGAGCCGGTCGTCCAGGGAACTCAGCTCATGCGAGAAGTTCACCCGCGCGGTCATGTAGTTGAGCAGCTGCCCCTCGACGTCGCCGCGCACCGCGCGGCCGAGCATGTCCCCGCCGAAGTTCGAGCGGTACTCGGGGCGCAGTCCTGCGCCCCACCGGCGGAGGAAACGTCCCGGTGTGTTCTCGTCGTAGTTCAGCGAGAGGTTGAGGGAGGTGCGGTCCGCGCTGTTCTGGAAGCCCAGGTCGTTGATCTCGTACCCCGGCGACGTCGCGCTCAGGCGGACGTTGCCGGTCCAGTGGAGGCCCGCGCTCTTCCCGAGGCTCAGGGCCCCGGTCCATCCGGTGAGCGAGGTCGCCGACGAGTCCACCTCGAGGTAGGAGGCGTCGGGCCGGTTGTAGTAGCGCGCCGAGGAACGCTGCGCCGCGATGATCACGGCCTCGGTCCCGTTGATGAAGGAGCTCACGAACGACGCGTTGACGTCCCAGCTCCGGTTGGCGAAGAGGTGCCCGAAGTCGAGTCCTGCGACGTACGCGGATGAGCGCAGGCGGAGCGCGAGGGACGAGTCCCCGAGGTCGCGGTGCGCGGCCGTGAAGATGCCGCCCACCATGCTCTTCCCCTCGCGCAGGTCCTTGCGGACCCGCGCGACGAGGAAGTTGCTCTGCGGCTCGAGCTCACTCGTGAAGCGCTGCGCGGCGCTGTCCACCCAGGGCACCATCTCGCGGCGCGTCACGGCCTCCATGATCCCGACCGACCAGCCGTTGGCGGTCCGCCCGGTGATCTTCGCCGCGCCGAGGATCCGCGAGGCGTCGGGCACGTCGGCGTAGCGACTCTCCCCGGGGAGCGCGCCCTGCGGCGCGCGGCCCACGCGCCGCGAGTAGAAGATCTGTGTCATGCCGCCCCCGCCTCCCCCTCCCCCACCGCCCGGGCCGCCGGGGCCGCCGCCGCCCACCCCGACGCCGAACCGGAAGATGTTCCCACCCTCGATGAAGAAGGGGCGCTGCTCGCGGAAGAAGCTCTCGTTCGCGGAGAGGTTCACCTGCGCCTCGTCCGCCTCGATCTGCCCGAAGTCGGGGTTGAAGGTCGCGTTGAGCGTGAAGTTGGACGTCAGGCCGTACTTGAGGTCGGCCCCGTACTGGCTGAAGTAGTCGCGCCCCGAGCGGAACGGGTTGGCGAACGCGGTACCCGAGGCGAGCGGCACCGCCCGATACTCGGCGCTCCCGGCCACGTATGGGAGGAGCTCGATCGCCTTGCCGCGCGGGATCTCGCGTAGGCCGAGCAGGTGCCCGAAGCGGGAGGGCCCGCCGCGCTCACGCTTGGGAGAATGCGAGAAGACGATGTTCTCGGCCTTCGAGCGGATCTGCCGGAAGAACTGGATGCCCCAGACCTGGTCGGCGGCGGGGCTGAAGCGCAGCTGGCTGAACGGGATGCGCAGCTCGACGCTCCACCCCGCGGAGTCCACCGCGGTGGCGACCTCCCAGACCGGGTTCCAGGAGCGGTCGCCGTTGGCCTCGTCCCCGAACACGCCGGAGGGGTTCACCTTGAAGCGGTAGCCACCGGTGTGGTCGTGGTAGCTGTCGAAGACGACGATGAACCAGTCCGAATCCGGAAGATCCGAGTCGCGCCGCCCGAGGCGGGTGGAGACTCGGCCGCTCGAGTCGTGCAGGCGGGCGCCGATGTAGATGGCCTCGTCGTCGTAGAGCACCCGCACCTCGGTGCGCTCGGTGGCGGGCGCCCCGTCGACCGGGTCGGTCTGGCGGAACCCCGTCGCCGGCTCCGCCTCGCGCCAGTCGTCGTCGTCGAGACGTGCGTCGAGCACGATCGAACGCGCGGCACGGCGGGCGGTGACGGTCGGGGCGGCCGCATGCGCCGCGTCGGCGCTCAGCGGCCGCGAGGTCGTGACCGCCGCTCCCCCGTCGCTCGCGGTGCCCTGCGCGTGCAGGGAGCCGACGGGAGCGCCAAGGGCGAGCAGGAGGAGACCGGCAAGGGTGCAGCACGCGGCGAGTTGGCGCCGCAGAGGGAGCGCGAGTGACAACGGACGAGGGGTGCGGGAGCGAACGGCGAGGCCGCGCCCCTGAGGCGCGTCCCTGCATAAACGCGCGAGGGGGGCGGTTCGTTGCGCCCCCGGCCGGCCGGCCCGATCACCCCGTGCGCCGTTCGGGCACCCCGGTCAGGAATGTGATGCGTGCCGGTGCCCCCACGACGGGCACCGTCCCCACCTGCCAGCGGTAGCCGCCGTCGTCGAGGCCCGCGGACAGCTCGCGCAACTCGGCGGGGCGATAGCTCCGGAACTGCGAGACGACGCCGTCCCAGAGGCAGAGGAGGGGCACCACGGGGATCGGATATGTCCAGAGGAGACGGCGCCACCGGAATGGACGGATCCAGGGGGTCGCCCCCCAGACCAGGACGGGGGTCAGCAGGACCGGGATCAGCATCCGGAGCGAGCGTTCCGAGAGCTCGAAGACCGCGATCCCCTCCCCCGCGCGGACCGCGTCACGGAGGATCCCCCGGGCATCCGCGGGACCGAAGTGGTGGAACGCGTTGAACAGCGTGCGGAACCCGGTGAGCGACGGGGGAACGCTGCGCGCGTCGACCGCCTCCTCCACGGCCACGAGGCCCGGCTCGGCCAGCGCCAGCCGGCGGAAGGCCGCCAGGTTCGGGAAGCGGTCGGTCAGCATCACCTCGATCGCGAGTCCCTCCTCCGCCAGTCGGCGGCGGAGCGCCCGCACCGGGCCGCCCCCGCCGGAGCAGAGGTCCACCACGCGCGTGGCGCCGGCGCGCTCGAGCGCTTCCCGCAGGATGGGCGCGATCTCCCGGTCCATCGCGATCCGCGTCCCGACGAATTCGAGGTAGTCCGTGGCCAGGTCTCGGAAGAGGCGGGGGAACCAGGGGAGGTCCTCCAGCTCGACGAGCTGCAGGCGGGGGAGTGAGCTTCCGGCGCTCACGGGCTCGTCCGCGCTGGACTGGATGCGCACGGCGCGGGATATTCGAATGGCGTGCGCTCGTCCGCCATGGCGTGCGCATCCCCCATCAACGAGGAGAATCGCACGATGAAAGGCGAGTTCATGAAGTTCCTGAAGGAGTACAGCGTGATCGGCCTGGCCATCGGCGTGATCATCGGCTCCAAGGCGGGCGAGCTGGTGAAGGCGGTCGTCGACGGCCTCATGATGCCCTTGATCGGCATGGTGCTGCCCAGCGGCGACTGGCAGGAACTGATGGTCGGGCCGTTCGCCGTGGGCCTCGTGCTCGCGGCGCTGATCAACTTCGTGATCGTCGCGTGGCTCGTCTTCCTCTTCGCCAAGAAGGTCCTGCGCGAGGACTCGGTCGGCAAGAAGTAGGGGCCGTCGCCCCGGAAGGGCCTGCTAGGCGGTGCAGCCGCGCGGCGCGAAGGTGAGCGGTCGGTCCGCGGCCGGGTCGGCCGCCGGGTCGGCGAAGCGCCGCACCGCCTGGTAGACCCACCAGGCCCGCACGCGGGACATCCCGTCCTCGCGGCAGTGGTCGCGCAGGAGCTCGTCGGCCGGGGCGCGGTAGGTCGCCCGGTCGAGGTGCCGCTCGCGCATCAGCTGGTAGAGCGCATCGTGCACGAGCGAGCCCCGCATGAAGTCGCGTGTGTCGATCGTCGGGCCCGAGGGGCCGTCCCAGGCATACCCGGCCTTCAGCGACAGTTGGCCCCGCTCGTCGAGCGAGACGTACTCGGTGACGATTCCCTGGGGCGGCCGGATCGGGATGGCCAGGGTGTACGCCCGCTTCAGCTGGTACTTGTAGCCGCTCTTGTACGCGATGCACGGGACCATCGGCCCTCCCTCAACGGAGCGACGTCCCCAGCGCCAGGCGCACGCCGGAGGACGGCGAGAACGAGGTGAACCCGCGCACGCCCTCGAGGTGCAGCCACCGGCGCGTGCCCCACCGCAGTCCTGCACGGAGCTCGCCAAGGTCCTCGACGCCGCGGATCGCGGGATGCGTCCGGGCATGCATCTGCCCGACGGCACCCAGAGTGGGGGTCAGGCGCGCCCCGCGCAACTCCGCCCGCACGGCGTAGAGCAGCACCTCCTCCTGCTCGTACCGGAGCTCGCGCGTGCCGTGGATCCCGAGCCCCGCGTCGCCCGCGAGCCAGAGGGGTCCGAGGCGCCCCGAGCCGCCGAGGAGCAGGAAGATGTCGGTCGCGTCCCGGTCGAGCCCGATCCGGTTGTCCGTCGTCGGCAGCCGCACGCCGAAGCGCACCACGCCGAGCACGCCGGCCCCTGGCGGCGTGAGACGGACGGCGGTCGAGATGCGAAGGTCCCCGGCGTCGGCGCGCACACCGTCCGCGTCGGGCACCACCTCGCTCTCCGCCGCGGTGAAGCGGGCGTCCTCGCGCAGGCGCCGCGCGACGGTGCCCGCGACCTCGAGCACCACGCGTCCGCTGCGCCACGCGAGGGAGAAGTTCGCGAGCTCCGCGAGCGTCCCCGCGGTGCCCGCGAGCGAGGCGCGCTGGTCGGTGAGCAGCGAGCCGCCCGCCACGAGCGTGAGCACGTGCGCGGTGTCCCATGCCGCCGCCGGCAGCGGCTCCAGCGGGCGCAGCTGCGCCGCCGCGCGCGGAGCGTGGGCGGCGAGGGCCACGGCGAGCGCGACGGCGGAGAGACGCACGCGCGGGGTCCGCGCGGCGCGCGTGACCGAGGTGGCGCGCGACGCGCGACGAGGGAAGGACGCTCCCGGCATCCCGCAAACCTAAGTGGCCTGATGGAGCCACGTGGGCGGCCGCCGCCGCATATTCCACCGCGAGATGCACACCGACCCGCACCAACCCCTGCACGACGACGTCCGGCTGCTCGGCGAGCTGCTCGGCGACGCGCTGCGCGCGGGAGGAGGAGAGCAGCTCTTCGCGTCCGTCGAGCGCGTGCGCGCCCTCGCCAAGCAGGCGCGCGGGGGCGGTCGTGAGTTCGCCGGCCTGCAGCGGACCCTGCGGGCGCTCTCCGTGCACGACGCGCTCGCGGTCGCGCGGGCGTTCGCGCACTTCCTCGGCCTCGCCAACATCGCCGAGCAGCACCACCGGATCCGCCGCCGCCGGGACTACCAGCGCGACCCCGGGGCGGCACCGCAGCGTGCCTCGCTCGCGGAGAGCTTCACGCGCCTCCTGGCCGCGGGGCTCACCCCGGGAGCGCTGCGTGACGGGGTGTGCGGGCTGCACGTGGAACTCGTCCTCACGGCCCACCCCACCGAGGTCGTGCGCCGCACGCTGCGCCGGAAGGCCCGGCGGGTCGCCGAGCTCCTCGCCCTCGGCGACCGCACGAGCCTCACCGCGCCCGAGCGCGCCGAACGGGTGCGCGCGCTGCGGGCCGAGGTCGCCGCGACCTGGCTCACGAACGAGGTGCGGCGCGCGCCGCCGACCCCGGTGGACGAGGTGAAGTGGGGGCTCGTCGCGTTCGAGCAGACGCTCTGGGACGCGGTGCCGCGCTACCTGCGCGCCCTCGACGCCGCCCTGCGCACGGCGACGGGCGAGGGCCTGCCGGACGACATCGCGCCGGTGCGGTTCGGGTCCTGGATCGGCGGCGACCGCGACGGGAACCCGAACGTCACGCCCGACGTCACGGTGCGCGCCTGCCTCCTCGCCCGCTGGATGGCGGCGGACCTCTACCTGCAGGAGGTCACTGCGCTGCGCCACGAACTCTCGATGCGCCGCGGGAGCGAGGAGCTCCACGCGCGCGCCGGCGAGGTGGAGGAGCCCTACCGCGCGCTGCTCCGGCCGGTGGCGGAGCAGCTGCGCGGACTGCGCACGCGGATCAAGGCACGGCTCGAACACGAGGGTCCGCTGGACGGCTCGGCCGTGGAGGACGTGGACATCGCCGCGCTCACGGGGCCGCTCGCGCTCTGCGACCGGTCACTGCGCGCCACGGGCGGTGCCAGCGTCGCCGACGGCCGCCTGCGCGACATCCTGCGCAGGACCGCGGTGTTCGGGATGACGCTCGTGCGCCTCGACCTGCGCCAGGAGGCCTCGCGGCACATCGATGCGCTCGACGCGCTCACGCACGGGGCCGGGCTGGGGTCCTACGCCGCCTGGGACGAGGAAGCGCGCGTCGCCTTCCTCCTGCGCGAGCTGCAGGGCGGCGCGCCGGCGACGCGCGCCGGACTCGCGAGCGCCGACACGTTCAGCGACGAGGTCCGGGACGTGCTGGGCACGTTCCACGTGGCCGCGGCGCTCCCGCCGGACTCCCTCGGCGCCTACGTGATCTCGATGGCGAGCCGGCCCTCGGACGTGCTCGCCGTGGAGCTGCTGCAGCGCGCGGCCGGCGTGCGGCGCCCCCTGCGCGTGGTGCCCCTGTTCGAGACGGTGGACTTCCTGCGCGGCGCCCCCGCGACGCTCGGCGCGCTGCTCGACCTCCCCTGGTACCGGGAGCGCGTCGGCGACCGCGTGGAGGTGATGGTGGGATACTCGGACTCCGCGAAGGACTCCGGCCGGCTCGCCGCGGCTTGGGAGCTCTTCACCGCCCAGGAGCGGATGGTCGAGGTGTGCCGCGCGCGCGGCGTGCACCTCACCCTCTTCCACGGGCGCGGCGGGTCGGTCGGGCGCGGGGGCGGCCCCACGCACCTCGCGATCCAGTCGCAGCCGCCCGGCTCCGTGGACGGCACGATCCGCGTGACGGAGCAGGGCGAGATGATCGACTCGCAGTTCGGCCTCCCGGAGATCGCGGACCGCACGCTCGAGGTGTACACCACCGCGACCCTCGAGGCGACGCTGGCGCCCCACGCGCGCGCGCCGGACGAGTGGCGGCGGCTCATGCAGGAACTGGCCGACACCTCGCGCGCCGCGTACCGGCGGGTGGTGTACGAGACGCCGCGCTTCCTCGAGTACTTCCGGCTCGCCACCCCGGAGCGGGAGCTCGGCCGCCTGCGGATCGGCAGCCGTCCCGCACGCCGCGGCGGCGGGAGCGGCGTGGAGTCGCTGCGGGCGATCCCCTGGGTGTTCGCCTGGACGCAGACCCGCCTGATGCTGCCGGCCTGGCTCGGCGTGGGGGACGCGCTCGATGCCGCGATCGAGCGCGGGCAGCTGGCCGAGCTGCGGGCGATGTATGCCGGGTGGCCCTTCTTCCGCTCCACGCTCGACCTGATCGAGATGGTGCTCGCGAAGAGCTCGCCGGAGATCTCCGCGTTCTACGACGCGCAGCTGGTCCCCGCGCCGCTGCAGGAACTCGGGGCGGAGCTGCGGACCCGGCTCGACCGCACCGTGCGTGCGACGCTCCAGGTGACGGGGCACGACCACCTGCTCGCCGGGAATCCCGTCCTCCGCCGGTCGATCGACGTCCGGAACCCGTACGTGGACCCGATCAACCTGGTGCAGGTGGAGGTGCTCTCGCGCCTGCGCGCCGCCGAGGAGGACCCGGAGCTCTTCGACGCGTTCCTCGTGACGGTGAACGGCGTCGCGGCGGGGATGCGCAACACCGGTTGAACGTGACTCGCGGCGGGCGCGCGCGGGCTGCACATTCGCAGCCTCGACCCGCTTCCATCCCCCACCACGCCGACTCCATGCCGCGATCGCTGATCCGCCCCGCCCTGCCACTCCTGCTCGCGCTGGTCACCGCCTGCACCTCTGGAGCGGGGGACGCGGACCTCGTGCTGTTCAACGGGAAGGTGATCACCGTGGACAGCGCGGACGCGATCGCGCAGGCCGTGGCGGTGAAGGATGGCCGGATCATCGCCGTGGGGAGCGACAGCGCCGTGCTCGCGCACGCCGGCCGCGCCACGCAGCGCGTGGACCTTCAGGGACGCACCGTCACTCCCGGCCTGCTCGACGCACACGCGCACTTCGCGGCCGCCGGCATCGACCGGATGTTCGTGCTCGACCTGAGCTACCCCAACGCCACGAGCGTCGCGGACGTGCAGGCCAAGGTCACGGAGCGCCTCGCCGCGGCGCAGCCCGGGGAGTGGATCAGCGGCCGCGGATGGGACGAGGGGAAGCTCGCCGAGCGCCGACTGCTGACGGCCCGCGACCTGGACGCGGTGGCGCCGGACCATCCCGTCTGGCTCACGCAGACGATGGGGCACTATGGCGTCGCGAACAGCGCCGCGCTCAGGCTCGCCGGCATCACGCGCGAGACGAAGGACCCGCCGGGGGGCACGATCGACCGCGCGAGCGACGGCACGCCGACGGGGATCCTCAAGGAGTCGGCGCAGGATCTCGTGACGACCCTCATCCCCACCGAGGACGCAGCGATGGAGCGCGAGGCGATCGCCGGGCTCGCGGCCGCGTTCAACGCCGAGGGGATGACCGGGGTGAAGGACCCCGGCATCGGGCAGCGCACCTGGGACTCGTACCGCGCGGTGGACTCGGCCGGGGCGCTCACCGTGCGCGTCTTCGCACTCTGGAGCGGCGGACGGACCATGGCCGACGCCAGGCGGCTCATCGAAGCGAAGGCCGCGACCTCGCGGCCGTACGAGGGCACGGGGGATGACCACGTGATCTCGGGCGGCGTGAAGCTCTTCCTCGACGGGAGCGGGGGCGCGCGCACGGCGTGGATGCACGACGACTGGAACAAGAACTCCACCGGTGTCGACCGGGGGAACCGCGGCTACCCCGCGGCGGACCCGGACACCCTGCGCGCGATGATCCGCGCCTACCACGACGCGGGCTTCCACGTGAGCGTGCACTCGATCGGCGACCGGGGGATCGACTGGACGATGGACAGCTACGCGCAGGCGCTCGAGGCCAACCCCGCGACCGGGCGCCGGCACGGCATCATCCACGCGAACATCCCCACCGACCGCGCGCTGGACATGATGGCCGACTTCCAGCGCCGCTACGACGCGGCGTATCCCGAGCCCTCCGCGACGTTCATGTGGTGGATCGGCGACACCTACGCCGGGAACTTCGGCCCGCGGCGCACGAAGCGGCTCAACCCCTTCCGCACGTACGAGCAGAAGGGGATCCGCTGGGCCGGCGGCTCCGACTATGGCGTCACGCCCTTCCCCGCCCGCTACGGCATCTGGGCCTCCGTCGCGCGCGAACCGATGCTCGGCACCTGGGGGAAGGACGCCTACGGGAGCGCGGAGAGCGTGGACGTGCGCACCGCGCTCAGGTCGTTCACCATCTGGGCGGCCCGGCAGATGTTCCTCGAGACGAAGGTCGGCTCCATCGAGGTCGGGAAGTACGCCGACCTCGCGGTCTGGGATCGCGACCTCTACTCCGTGCCCACGGCGGAGCTCAAGGAGATGCAGTGCGAGATGACCGTCTTCGACGGGAGGATCGTGTATACGCGAACCGGGACGACCCTGACGGTCGCCCCGGCGCGTTGATCCGGAGGTCGCTGGCCGGCTAGATCACTTCGCGAGGTCCCCCACGGCGGACGCCATCAGGTGCGCCTTGGGCGCGTCCTTCGCCGTGCGCGCCTCGGCGTGCAGCCGGTTCGCGAGCTGGGTGAGCGCCGTACTGCGCGCGCTCCCCGAGAGGCGTTCCGCGGCGAGCAGGTCGAGGCGGGCGGCGGCGAGCTTCTCCCCGTCCTGGCCCTTCCCCCGTTCCAGCTGGTCCATGTAGGCCCGCGCCAGCGCGAAGGTCGCGGGCCAGACGAGCTTCGGCTGCTCCTGCGCGTTCAGCTGCTCGAACCGCACCGACTTCGCGGCGTCGATCTCGTTCTGCGTGAGGTACGCGCTCGGCCGCAGCTCGAAGATGTCGAGCCCGCGCGCGATCTCCGAGCTCACGATGTAGCCGTTGTACCAGTAGACCGACCAGGACCCGCCGCTGACGAGCTTCGTGCCGTCCACGGGTCCGCGGTCATGGTACGCGATCTCGGTCGGCTTGGTGATGTCGGTCCAGTCGAAGATCGAGATGCCGCCCTGGTACCACCCCTGCACCATCACCTCGCGCCCAGGGATCGGGATGAGCGAGCCGTTGTGCGCCACGCAGTTCTCGAACGAGGTCTGCGGCGCGGGCATCTTGTAATAGCTCTTGAACGTCATCTTCCGGTCCACGAGCGTGAAGAGCGCGTTGGCGCCCCACTCCATCTTGTCGGTGCTGCGGCAGCGCGGTGCGGAGCCGCCCCCCCACTCGTCGGTGAAGAGGATCTTCGAGCCGTCGTTGCTGAAGGTGGCCGAGTGCCAGAACGAGAAGTTCGAGTCGGCGACGGCGCCGATGCGCACCGGGTTCGCGACATTCGAGATGTCGAGGAGGAGGCCGTAGCCGCCGCAGGCACCGCCGGCGAGGCCGATGGCCGGATAGACCGTGATGTCGTGGCACTGCGTGGGGCCGCCAGCGCGCCGCGGCGGGCCGGCGCCCGCCGGGTTGGCGGCGGCGCGGGCGGCCGCGCGGGCCATCTGTGCGGAATCCATCGGCTCCGCGTGGCGCGGCGGCGCGGTCAGGTCGTTGAAGATGCGCGGGGAGCTGACGATCGCCGCGCGCGCCGGGTCCTTGAGCGGGACCTTGATCACCTCGATCCGGAAGAGCGCCGAGTTCGCGTCCTGGTCCGGCGCGAGCGCCGAGCAGCCGGGGAGCTCACTCGGGGAGCGGACGCCCGCCGAGCCCGAGACGTAGATGTACACGTTCTCGGGGTCCTTCGGGTCGCTCACCACGGTGTGGGTGTGCGAGCCGCGGCAGGTCTGCACGTTGGTGATGTACTTCGGGTTCGCGATGTCCGTGGCGTCGAAGATGCGGATGCCGCGCACCCGCTCGTGGCTCACCGTGTCGCGCACACCCTGCGTGCCGCAGTCCAGCCGGCCGCTCATCCCCTCCGCGGAGACGAAGAGGAGGTTCTTGTAGATGGACACGTCGCTCTGCGACGCCGGGCAGAGGAACGACTTCTTGAGCGAGGGCCGGGCGGCGTTGGTCATGTCCCAGACCATGAAGCCGTTGTAGTTGCCCTGGATGACGTAGTTGCCCGTGAAGGCGAGGTCCGAGTTGGTGACCCCCGCGAAGTCCTTCGGGGAGGGTGTGTTCGAGACGAGGCGCAGGTTCCACGCGGCCTCGCCGGCGTCGTGGAGGCCGGCCTTGAGCCCCACGCGCGGGTCGGGGCTCGGCGCCGCGGCCGACTCGATCGAGACGAGTCCCGGCGCCGGTGGGACGAGCGTGGTGGTCGCGCACGCACTCACCAGGAGGACGGCGGCGACGGAGAGCGCGGTGGGGATCGCGCGGGAGGGTCCCAGCGGTCGAGCGGACGTCATCGGTGCTCCTTCAATGGCGGGGGTGAGCGAACGGTGCGTCAGGCGTCCTGCGAGCGTGCGGCGAGCATCTTCTCCATGCGGTCGATCTCGGTGGTCTGGTCGGCGTACACGTCGGACGCGAACCGGAACACCACCTCGTCCTGCCCGGCGCCGGGGGATCCGAACAGCTCGTTGACCATCGTGATCGCCCCCTCGTGGTGCTGGATCATGAAGCGGAGGAAGAGCCGGTCGAACTCGGCGCCGCGCGCGCGGTCGAGCTGCGCGAGCTGGTCGGCGGTGAGCATCCCAGGCATCAGCATCTCATGCTCCATGCCATCCATCTTCATCTTCATGGGGCCCGGCGTGCCGTCGGGCACCGGCTCGCCGCGGTCGCGCAGCCAGTTCTGCATCAGGGCGATCTCGTCGTTCTGCCCGACGACGATCCGCTCGGCGAGCCGCTGCAGCTCCGCGCTGGCGCCGTGGGTCGGGGCCCACCGGGCGATGAGGACCGCCTGTGCGTGGTGGTGGATCATCCCACTCATGAAGTGGACGTCGGCCGCGGTGTGCGGGAGGCTCGGGATGCCGATCGGGCGGGCGCGCGTCTCTGCGGTCGCCGCGGGGCGCGCACAGGCATTGGCGGTGAGGCCAAGCCCGAGGGAGAGCACGAGGCCGAGCGCGAGGCGTCGCACGGCACCGCTTGGCGCGGCCGGGGTGGGGCGGGACGGGGTCATCGGTTCCGGGTGGGGACGTTTCGACCCTAAGCTACGGCGCCCCGGGCGCGCGCGTTGTGGGGAGCGCTAGCTTGCCCTCGGACCCCTGCCCCGCCCCCATGACCCTCTGGCTCGACGCCGACGCGACCCCACGCGACGTGAAGGAGATCTGCTTCCGCGCCTCCGAGCGCCTCGGGCTCGAGACGATCCTCGTCGCGAACATGCGCCTGCAGCTGCCGGTGGGGCACGCCCACCTCAAGGCCGTGCGCGTCGAGGGCGGGCCGGACGTCGCGGACGCCTACATCGCCGAGCACGCGGTGGCGGGGGACATCGCGGTCACCGCGGACATCCCGCTCGCGGCGCTCCTCGTGCCGAAGGGCGTGGTGGTGATCGATCCGCGGGGCGACGAGTACACGAGCGAGAGCATCGGGGAGCGGCTCTCGGTGCGGAACTTCATGGATGGGCTGCGGAGCACCGGCGTCGACACCGGTGGGCACGGCGCGTTCGGGCCGAAGGAGAAGCAGCGGTTCGCGAACGCGCTCGACCGCGCGTTGACGCGGCGGCGCTAGCTCCCGACCCGCCTACTGGCAGAGCGTCGGAGGGAGCGCCGCGGGCGAATCGCCGAGCGAGACCTGGAGCCGTCCGCGACGGGACCGCGACACCATGCGCCCCACGAAGACGGCGAGGGTGTCGGTCGCCCAGATGGTCCCGTAGTGCGTGCCGCTCAGCGAGGTCCGGGTCGTGCACTCGTGGCGCTGGAGGCCGGCGGCCCCGAGCACCGCGCCGAGGGAGTCGAGCACGCGCGCCTGGTCCGTCGAGTCGGGGGACGAGCGCACCCAGTGGATCACCGTGCCAGTGTCCCGCACCATCCCCGTGAGGCGGTCGGTCGGGTCGCCGGCCTCCAGCTTCCACTCGCAGTAGCGCGTGCCCGGGGCGCCGAGATCCTCCCCGGACGGACCCGTCGTGCGGCAGAGTGGGAGGCGGTCGTGCCCGGTCCACCCCTGCGCGATGTCCGTCAACGACGTGCCGGACCAGTTCGAGCCGGCATCGCAGGCGGCACCGGCAACGAGGACCGCGCACGCGAGCGCACGTACGACCGCGGAGGAACGCTGGTTCACCATTGGATGTCCGGGCTGCGCGGCGCGCGCCACTGCCTCAACTCGACCCCGTTCGTGGTCGGGACGCGCCGCAGTTCGACGAGAAGGCGCCAGGGCTCGACCCCGCGCTCGATCAGGTAGCGCCGCACCTCGGCGTTCCACGCCGGGTTCGCGCTCTGGATGCGCAGGAAGTCGCTCCAGGTCCACATCATCCAGTACGCGACCGCGTCGAGGAGTGCGCGGTTGCGATCCGAGAGCCCCGGGGTGCCCGCACGGAACTCCGGCCCCGCCACGGCGATGAAGCCGCCCGCGGGCACCGCGATCACGCAGGCCGCACCCTCGTACTCGGGGGGTTCGCACTGCGGCAGCCCCGCCATCAGGCCGGAGGTGACGAGCGGCCGCGGAGCTCCCGGACGCAGACCCGGAACGGCGTCCGGGCGACCCACGAGCGAATCCCCGGGCTGCGCCCCGGCGACCGGGCGGTCGGCGTCCGCGAGCAGCTGCAGCTCGACGCGCCGGTTGAGCGCGCGGCCCTCGGCCGTGGCGTTCGTCGCCCGCGGGCGCTCGGCGCCGTAGCCGCGCGCCTCGAGGCGGCCCGCCGCGATGCCGAGCTCGGCCAGGTAGGCGCTCACGGCCGCCGCACGGTCGAGCGAGAGCATCCGGTTGGCCTCCGGCTGCCCCACCGAGTCGGTGTGGCCGCTCACCACCACGGTCACGTCCGGATGGGCGCGCAGCCCGGCCGCGACGCGCTCCAGCGTGCGCTGGGACGTGCCGATGAGCTCCGCCGAGCCCGTGGCGAACTGCACGCCCTCGAGCACGAGCGGGGGCGCGCCCGCCACGGGCGGGAGGATCGGCGCCAGCGTGTCCGCCGGCACCTGGCAGGTGGGCTGCATCGGCTCCGTGCGCTCCGGCCGGCGCCAGACGAGCTCCACGCGCCGGTTCCGCGCGCGCCCGGCCGCGGTGCCGTTGTCGTCGATCGGGCGCGCCTCGCCCTCGCCGACACTCGTGATGCGGGTGTCGCGCACGCCGCGCGAGACGAGGTACTCGCGCACCGCCGCCGCACGCCGCGCCGAGAGGAGCTGGTTGTACGTCGCGCTGCCGATCGAGTCGGTGTGGCCCGAGATCTCGACGTCGATGTCGGCGCGCGCGTTCAGGATGTCCGCCACGCCGTCGAGCACGGATCGCGGACCGGGGCGGAGGAAGAAGCGGTCCGTCTCGAAGTTCACGCCCTCGAGCACGAGCGGCACGTTCTCCGCCGGGAGCGACTCGCACCCGTCGGCGTTGACCACCGCGCCCGGACGCGAGGTCGGGCAGCAGTCACGGCTGTCCGGCACGCCGTCCTGGTCGCGGTCCGCGGGGGGCGGAAGCGGCACCACCGGTGGCGGCACCGGCGGCGTCACGACCGGCGGCACCGCGCGCAGCGCCGCCTCGATCGCCTTGGCCAGCGAGTCCGCACGCGCCTCGTGGGGCGCCGCGGAGCAGGCCGCGCCGGGCGCCCCGCTGTGCCCCGCGCGGATCAGCGTGACCTCGAGGAGGCCGACATCGGCCGCCACGAGGTCGAACCGCTCGTGCGCCTTGAAGCGCCGCACCGCCTCCCAGAGGTCCTCGCGCACCAGGCGGACGCCGCGCGGGAGCGCCGCATCGCCGTCCACCACCGCGAGCCCCGCCTCCAGCCGCTCGATCGCGCTCGTCGCCTGCTCGAACGCGGCCTCGATGATCCCACCCCGGTCGTTGTCCTGGTACTCGTCGCTCGCGAACGCCAGCCATGCGCGCGCCTTGGCGGCGCTGTACGCACCGCGCCCAGTGCCCGTCGCCTGCGGCGAGACGCGGCCGAGCCGCTCGCCCCAGGAGCGCAGCAGCGCCATGTCCTGCGCGATCGCCTCGTCCGTGATGCGCCCCGCGGCCGGCGTGAGCGTCCCCGTCGGCGCCGTCGGCACGCAGCTCGCCCCGCCCGCGATCAACGCGAGCGTGGCGACGGCTGCGGCGAACGAGCGCCCGGGGCGACGGCTCATGGCTTGGCACCTCCCGCACGCGCCGGCGCGGCCGGCGCCGTGGTGGGCGCACCGCCGAAGAGCTCCTCGCCGAACTTCCAGCCGAAGTCGATGTAGAAGCCGCGCGTCGTCGCCGAGACGCCGGCCAGGCCGTCGTCCCGGAAGCCGAGCAGGTTCGCGCCCACCGCCATCCGCAGGTTCGTCGCCATCCGGCGGCCGACCTCGGCGCCGAGCCCGAACTCCTGGTTGCCGAAGTCCCCGCTGGTGAGCAGGCGCGTGATCAGCCCCGCATCCCAGCGCGAGTTGATGTCGAGCAGGCCGCGGAGGCCGAGCAGGTGCGCGTTCGGGCGCGTCTCGACGCCGTCCGTCTCGTCGGTGGCGATCTTGGCGGCGTACTGGCCGGTGAGCACGAAGTCCGGGCGGAGCCGCACGTTCACGTGGCCCGAGAAGATGTGCGCCTGCAGCAGCGAGGTGATCCCGCCGGTGGGCTGCAGGTCCTCGTACCGGAACTCGTAGCGCGCGAGCGCGTTCCAGGTGTCGGTGTCGGTCTGGCGGAAGGCCACGCCGAACTGGGTGCGCGAGCGGGTCTCCTGCTCCGCCACCACGCTGTAGAGCGTGCGGCCGAGCAGCGTGACGTCGCGGCTCACCTTGCGGGCGTAGCCGAGCGTGCCGAGCCAGCTGTCGCCGCCGGTGGCGTCGCGGAACTCGAGGCGCGCCGTGCCGCGCCAGAGCGGGTTGGCGGTGTACTCGAGGCCGCCGGTGACCGCGGTGGCCTCCGGGCCGGTCCCACGCACGCGCTCCACGCGCTCGAACGAGGTGTTCGCCACGAAGCCCTTGGCGAGCGTCCAGCGGTTCCGCAGCCCGATCGCCGCCTCGGCGTCGCGGCCGGCGAAGGCGTCGCGCACGCGGTACTCACTGAACACCTGCTGCCCCGCCAGGTAGTCCGCGTCGAGGCCGATCACGGTGTTCCCCGCCTGCTGCACGCCATTGAGCGCGTACGGCCCTGCGAAGGACGAGAGGAGCTCGTGCCGCGCGTAGAGCCGCGTGCGGCTCCCCACGCGGACGTCCGCGCCGAGCGCCGCGCGCCGCTGGTCGGCCTCGGCGAGGTCCTGCTCGAACTCGCCGTAGACCGAGGCGCGACGCTTGTCGAGCAGGTCCCCGGTGAGGCGCGTCCGGATGGCGCTCGTCGCGTTCGGCGTGGCGCCGAGCGTGGTGGGCGACGCAGAGATCGCGGTCTCGTTCGCGTAGCGGTAGCCGAGCTCGGCGCGGAAGCGCTCGCTGAAGGAGCGCTCCACGCTCAGGAGCGCGCCGTCGCGCGTGCCGCTGGTCACGCGGTCCTCGGTGCGGAGCGCCTCCGCGCGGAGCCGGGTCTTCAGGTCGAGCTTCAGGGTGCTGCGGATGCCGTACTCCGCGCGGCCGGCGCCGAAGGTGGACGACGGGTTGTCGAACGCGCTGTCCGACTGGGTCATGAAGGCGCGGAAGTCGAGCGACGAACCCTGGTGGCGCAGCTCGAAGCGCGTGGCGAGCCCGGCCGAGATGCTGTCGCCGTCGGTGCGCGCCATCTCGCCCAGCAGGTAGGTGCCCTCGCGCAGGCGCAGGGTGGCGTTCACCCCGATCAGCGTGCGGTCCGCGAGCGGGTTGGCGTCGCGCACCACGGTCGCCCCGACCTCAGTGGCGTCGGTCAACCGCGCCTGGCCGGTGACACCGCCCATCCAGTAGGCATCTCCCCCCTGCTCCACTTCATAGGTCACGCGGATGGAGATCGGGTTGAGGTTCGCGTCCATGCTCGGCACCGGGCGCCGGAAGACGATGCGGCCGGTGAACGGTTCCAATGAATAATCGGTGAACCGCGTCTGCGGCTCGGCGCGGAGGATCAGGCGCGGCTGGTTCCGGTCGCGCGTGATGAGCTCCACGCGCTCCGTGTTCATCAGGCCGTCGCGGCGCCGCAGCTGGTACGGGCCCGAGATCCCCTGCCCCGCGAACTCGTCCACCACCTGCGTCATCCGTCCGAGGCTCGCGAAGGCGTCGAGCGTGCCGCGGTTCCCCTCGAGGTGCTGGCGGGCGCCGGTGAGCGCGCGGCTGTACGCGCTCAGGGTGCGCGTGTCCGCCGAGACCGGCGTGGTGTAGTCGCCGAACATCAGGAACGACTGCCCCTTGTCCACGCGCACGTAGAGGCGCTCCGCCGAGCGAGCGTCGAACTCGCGCACCGAGGCGTCGCCGTAGACCGGGTAGTACTCGTCGGGCTGGATGTCGCGCATGAGGCGCTCGTCCGGGTCGCGCTCGGAGTCGAAGGCGAGGGTGAGGAGGTAGTCGCCCCGCACCTTGCCGCGCAGGTAGAGCGCGCCGCGCGCGCCGGCCTGCACGCCGCTGCCATCCCCGCCCACCGCGACGTCGCGGAGGACCGCCTCGAACCCGTCGTCGTCGCGCGCGGGTGAGAGCGCGTCCGCGCTGATCGAGCGGAGGTTCACGCGTCCCTGCACCACGCCGTTGGCCAGCAAGGGGCGCGGCGCCGGGACGAAGTAGGCGGCCGAGCTCCCCTGCAGCCCGTTGGCGGTCACGCGCACCTCGCCGGCCGCGGCCTCCGTGGGCGCGATCAGGTTGAACGTCCCAGTGCCATCCGTGAGCTGCACCTGCCACCCCGGCTCCGCGAGGTCGAGGTCCGCGACCTCCCAGCGCCCGAGGCTCGCCTCGAGCGTGGCCGGTCCCGACCAGGCCATCAGCGCGCCGGCACCGTCCACGAGACGCACGACCACCGGCACCGCGGTGAGCCCGTCGGCCGGCTGCGTGCTCTGCGGCAGGCGGACCTCGAGGCGGCGGCCCGCGGGCGGTGTGGCGCCCGCGGCGGCGGCCGGCGCGCCGTCCGTCGGGAGGAGCACGGTCGGGAGGCCCGAGTTCGCGCCCAGCTGCGTGCCGGTGGCGAGGAGCGGGCGGTAGACGCCGTCGATACGGGCCGCGGCCATCGGGGTGCCGTCGCCCGCACCCGGCGCGACCGGCGCCAGCGTGATCGACCCGCCCGCGCCGGCCGCACCACCCGCACCGCCCGCTGCGGCGCCCGGCGCGCGCACGCCGCCCACGCCCGCGGTGTCACGCACCAACCCGGACACCTCGCCCTGGTTGCGGCGCGCCCGCACGGCCTCGAGGAGCGGATCGGTGCGGAGCACCGCGAAGTTGGCCACGTGCAGCTCGCCGTGCGTGAGGTCCACGAAACGGCTCACCGGGTCGCCCGCGTTCCGCACGCCCGTCTCGAGCAGGCGCGCGCCGGCGGGGAGCGTCGCGCGGTCCACGCGCACCACGTGCCGCCGCGGGCTCACTCCATAGAAGGAATACTTGCCCTCGACGTCGGTGATCACGGCCGTGCCATCCTCGAGGAGCACCCGGACGCCCGGGATGCCGATCTCGTGCTCGCCCTGCGTCACGGCGAGCGTGCTGTCGCACGAGCACTCGAGGTAGACCTTGCCCATGATCATGCCGCGGTCGGTGAAGACCCCGCCCTCGACGCGCACCTTGGCCGCGGCCTGCACGGAGACGGCGCCGGTGAGCACGCTGGAGACCACCGCGCGGTTGATACCGTCGCCGCGCTGTGCGCCCGGGCCCACCTGCACGCGGTAGGTCAGGACGACGGAGCCGCCGAGCGGGACCGCCCCGATGGCGAAGCTGAGGCGCGGGCCCGGTGCCCCGGTGGGATCCGCCACCGGGAAGCCGTCGACGCGGGCACTGCCGAGGACGTAGGTGAAGCCCGAGGGGAGCGCGTCATCGATCACCGCGTCCGTCACGGGCGTGGTCCCGGTCGCGCGCACGGTGATCCGGTAGTCCACGATGTCGGCGATCTCGACCGTCGTGCGACCGGCGTCCTTCTGGATGCTGAGCCCGGCGTCGCTCACCACCACCGGCGCCGTCGCCACGACGTTGTTCCCCGCGGCGATGTCGTCGCCCGGCGTGCTGACGGTCGCGCGGTTGATGACCGACGGGAGCGCGGCGAGGTCCACGTCCACCAGGAGCGTGATGTCGGTCGCGGCGCCCACGGCGAGGACCGACGACGTCGCGCAGGTCACGACGCCCGCGTTCTCGGTGCAGGTCCATCCCGTGCCGGTCGCGGACTGGAAGCGGAGCCCGGTCGGCAGCGTGTCCACCACGGTGATCGGGCCCAGCGTCGGCGCCGTGCCTACGTTCGTCACGGTGAGCAGGTAGGTGCCCGTTCCACCCACGCGGAAGACGCCCACGGGCACCTTCGCGATCGCCACGTCCACCGGCGGGAAGACCGCCGCGATGTCGGTCGCCACGTCGTTCGCGGCGTTGCCGTCCGAGGCGGTGCTCACGTGCGCGCGGTTGGTGACGCTCGGCGCCGCGGCGGCCGCCACGCCCACGGTGAGCGCGATGGAGCTGCTCGCCGTGGGGGCCAGGGGACCGGGGAGCGTGCAGGTCACGACCGCGCCCGCCGCGCCGCAGCTCCAGCCGGTGCCGGTCGCGGAGACGAAGCTCAGGCCCGTGAGGAGCGTGTCCGTGACCGTGATCGGCCCCACCGTCGGTGCCGTGCCCACGTTCTGCACCGCGATCGTGAAGAGCGCGTTGGTGCCGATCGTGAACGAGCCGCTGTGCGTCTTGGAGACCGCGAGGTCCGGGACGCTCACCGTCGTCGCGTCGGTGGCCCCGTTGTTCCCGGGCGTCGGGTCGGTGACGCCCACCGGTGCGGTGATGGTCGCCGTGTTGGTGATGGTCCCGCCCGACGCGACCGTCGCGGTGAGCGCGAAGGTGGCCGTGGCGCCGGCCGGCAGGTCGACGACCGCCGCGATGTTCCCCGCACCCGAGGCGGGGCAGACGGCGCCGCCGGCACCGGTGCAGGTCCAGGTCGCGCCCGCCAGCTGCGGCGGCAGGTTGTCCGTGACCGTGGCGCCCGTGACCGCGCTCGGCCCGGCGTTGCTCGCCACGATGGTGTAGGTGACGGTCGAGCCCACGTTCACGTTGGCGACCCCGTCCGTCTTGCTGATGGCGAGGTCGGCGGTGACCGTGACGGCGGTGACGTCGGTGGCGCTGTTGTTCCCGGCGGGATCGTTGATCCCGGCGGGCGCGGCGATGGTCGCCGTGTTGTTGATGGAGCCGGTGGCGATGACGGTCGCCGTTGCCGTGAAGGTGGCGCTGCCGCCGCTCAGCAGGTTCACGGACGCGGCGATGTCCCCGCTCCCGCTCGCCGGGCAGGCGGAGCCCGCCGAGGCCGCGCAGGTCCAGGTCGCGCCGCCGAGGAGCGCCGGGAAGTTGTCCGTCACGGTCGCACCGGTCACCGCGCTCGGCCCGGCGTTGCTCGCGACGATGGTGTAGGTGAGCGTCCCGCCCTGGTTCACCGTCGCCACGCCGTCCGTCTTGGTGATCGAGAGGTCGGCGGTGGGCGTGACGACCGTGTTGTTGTCCGTGGCGCTGTTGTTCCCCGCGGGGTCGGTGACGCCGAGCGGGGCGGCGATGGTGGCGGTGTTCGAGAGCGTCCCGGTGCCGCTCACCGTGGCAGTCGCCGTGAAGGTCGCGGTGCCGCCGCTCAGGAGGTCGACCGTCGCATTGATGTTGCCGATGCCCGAGGCCGCGCAGGCCGAGCCCGCCGACGCCGCGCAGGTCCAGGTCACGCCGGAGAGCTGCGCCGGGAAGGCGTCCGTGACCGTCGCGCCGACGACCGCGTTCGGGCCGGCGTTGCTCGCGACGATCGTGTAGGTGAGCGTCGAACCCTGGTTCACCGTGGTGACGCCGTCCGTCTTGGTGATCGCGAGGTCCGCGATGGCCGTGATCAGCGTGTTGTTGTCGGTGGCGCTGTTGTTCCCCGCCGGGTCGTTCGTGCCCGCCGGCGCGGTGATGGTCGCCGTGTTGGTGACCAGTCCGTTGCCGGAGGCCGTGGCGGTCGCGGTGAAGGTCGCGGTGCCACCGCTGAGGAGGTCCACCGTCGCACTGATGTTCCCGGTCCCGCTCGCCGGGCAGGCGGAGCCCGCGCTGGCCGTGCAGGTCCAGGTGGCGCCGGTGAGCTGCGCCGGGAAGACGTCGCTCACCGTTGCACCGGTCACCGCGCTCGGGCCCGCGTTGCTGGCGACGATCGTGTAGGTGAGCGTCGCACCCTGCGACACCGTGGTGACGCCGTCCGTCTTGGTGATCGACAGGTCGGCGGTCGGGGTGATGACCGTGTTGTTGTCCGTCGCGCTGTTGTTGCCCGGCGCGTCGTTGACGCCCACGGGCGCAGCGATCGTCGCGGTGTTGGAGATCGTGCCACTGCCGGACGCCGTCGCGGTCGCGGTGAAGGTGGCCGTCCCGCCGCTCAGGAGGTCGACGGTCGCATTGATGTTGCCCGCGCCCGCCGCCGGGCAGGCCGAGCCCGCGCTGGCCGCGCAGGTCCAGGTCGCGCCGGTGAGCTGCGCCGGGAAGACATCGGTCACCGTGGCGCCGGTCACCGCGCTCGGGCCCGCGTTCGAGGCGACGATCGTGTAGGTGACCGTCCCGCCCTGCAGCACGCTGGTGACGCCGTCCGTCTTGGTGATCGACAGGTCGGCGCTCGGCGTGATGACGGTGTTGTTGTCGGTCGCACTGTTGTTCCCGGGCGCGTCCACCACTCCCACCGGGGCGGTGATCGTCGCAGTGTTGCTCAGCGCGCCCGTCCCCGTGACCGTGGCGGTCACCGTGAACGTCGCGGTGCCCCCGGCCGGGAGGTCGACGGTCGCGTTGATGTCCCCCGAGCCGGAGGCCGTGCAGGCGGCGCCCCCGACCGCCGCGCAGGTCCAGGTCGCCCCCGAGAGCTGCGCCGGCAGCACGTCCGCCACCGTCGCGCCGACGACGTCACTCGGCCCGGCGTTGGTCGCGACGATCGTGTAGGTGAGCGTCCCGCCCTGGTTCACCGAGGTGACGCCATCCGTCTTGGTGATCGCGAGGTCCGCAGCCGCGGTGATGACGGTGTTGTTGTCGGTCGCGCTGTTGTTCCCGGCGGGATCGTTGATCCCCGCGGGCGCCGTGACGGTCGCGGTGTTGGAGATGGTGCCGGTGCCCGTGACGGTCCCCGTGGCCGTGAAGGTCGCGGTGCCGCCGGCGAGGAGGTCGACCGTGGCCGCGATGTTCCCCGCGCCGGACGCCGGGCAGGCGGAGCCGCCGCTCGCCGCGCAGGTCCAGGTCACGCCGGTGACCTGCGCCGGGAAGACGTCCGTGACGGTCGCGCCCACCACCGCGCTGGGGCCGCCGTTGCTCACGACGATCGTGTAGGTGAGCGTGCCGCCCGCCACGACCGCCGTGACGCCGTCCGTCTTGGTGATCGAGAGGTCGGCGGTCGGGGTGATGACCGTGTTGTTGTCCGTGGCGCTGTTGTTCCCGGCGGGATCGTTCACGCCCGCTGGCGCGGTGACCGTCGCCGTGTTGGAGAGCGTGCCCGTACCGGTCGCCGTCCCGGTGGCGGTGAAGGTGACGCTGCCGCCGGAGAGGAGGTCCACGGTGGCGTTGATGTTCCCGCTGCCGCTCGCCGGGCAAGCCGAGCCCGCGCTCGCCGCGCAGGTCCAGGTGACGCCGGTGAGCTGCGCCGGGAAGATGTCAGCGACGGTCGCACCGGTCACCGCGCTCGGGCCCGCGTTCGAGGCGACGATCGTGTAGGTGACCGTCCCGCCCTGGTTCACCGCGGTGACGCCGTCCGTCTTCGTGATCGAGAGATCCGCCGTCGGCGTGATGACGGTGTTGTTGTCGGTGGCGCTGTTGTTCCCGGCCGGGTCGTTGATGCCCACCGGCGCCGTGATGGTCGCGGTGTTCGAGAGCGTGCCCGTGCCGGTGACGGTCGCGCTCGCGATGAAGGTCGCGGTGCCACCGGCGAGCAGGTCGACCGTGGCGGCGATGTTCCCCGCCCCGGACGCCGGACAGGCCGAGCCGGCGCTGGCCGCGCAGGTCCAGGTCACGCCCGTGAGCTGCGCCGGGAAGACGTCGCTCACCGTTGCACCGGTCACCGCGCTCGGACCCGCGTTGCTGACCACGATCACATAGGTGACGGTCCCGCCCTGGTCCACCGAGGTGACGCCGTCGGTCTTGGTGATGGCCAGGTCCGCCGTGGCGACGATCACGGTGTTGCCGTCGGTGGCGCTGTTGTTCCCGGCCGGGTCGTTCACGCCGGCGGGCGCGGTGACGGTCGCCGTGTTGGAGAGCGTGCCCGTGCCGGTCGCGGTGCCGGTGGCCGTGAAGGTCGCGGTGCCGCCGCTCAGCAGGTCCACGCTGGCGCTGAAGTCACCCGTGCCGCTGGCCGGGCAGGCGGAGCCCGCGCTCGCGGCGCAGGTCCAGGTGACCGAGGAGAGCTGGAGCGGGAAGTTGTCGACGACCGTCGCGCCCGTCACCGCGCTCGGGCCCGCGTTGCTCACGACGATCGTATAGGTGACCGTGCCACCCTGGTTCACGGAGGTCACGCCGTCGGTCTTCGTGATCGCGAGGTCGGCCGTCGGGGTGATGACGGTGTTGCCGTCGGTCGCGCTGTTGTTGCCGGCGGGATCGTTGATGCCGCCGGGCGCTGCGACCGTCGCGGTGTTCGAGAGCGTGCCGGTGCCCGTCACGGTCCCGATCGCGGTGAAGGTCGCCGTCCCACCGCTCAGCAGGTCGACACTGGCGCTCAGGTTGCCGCTGCCGCTCGCGGGGCAGGCCGAGCCGCCGCTCGCCGCGCAGGTCCAGGTCACGCCCGTCAGTTGCGCCGGGAAGACGTCGGTGACGGTCGCGCCGGTCACCGCGCTCGGGCCCGC
>WYBP01000021.1 GCA_011525845.1 Gemmatimonadaceae bacterium
GGCGTTGAGCTGCACCTCGAGCGGATTGCCGTCGGGGGCGGCCCGGGCGCGCCGCCCCACCCCGCCCCGCGCGCCCCCGCGGGGCGGCCGCCGCGGGGGGGGGGGGGGGGGCGCCCCCCCGCCCCCCCGCCCCCCCCCCCCCCCCCCGCCGGCCGCCGGCCGGGGGGGGGGCCGCCCCCCCCCCCCCCCCCCCCCCCCCCCCGCCACCCGCCGAGAGTTCGAGCGCGGGCACGAACGACCGCCGGAACGCATCGCCCTCCAGCCCCGCCAGCAGCACGAGCCTCCCCTGCGCTCCCGCGCCGGCGACGTCGTGCACGGCGAGTCCCGCGCCTCCATAGAGCCCGAATCGGCGCTCGCCGAAGGGGTCGAGGAGGAATCGCGCGGTGGCGCTCACGCGCCGACTCCCGACCCAGCCGTCCCTCACCTGGATCACCCCCGCCTCGGCCACGAATCCGAGTCGCGCGTACCAGCCTGCGCGGAGGTCGAGGGCCAGGCCGCCATGTGGCGCCAGCCGGGGCGAGAGATCGCTCCCCACGCGGATGGTGACCCGTGGATCCGCGGGCACGGGGCGTTGCGCCTCCGCCACCGATGCCGCGAGCACGGACGCTGCCGCGCATGCGAGCGCGCACCCGGCGACTCCGCGCCGGAGCGCGCGGGACGAGATCGGGAGTCGTTGGGTGGGGAGCGCGCGCGCGGAGTCCATGCCCGGCGGAAGGTACGACGCGCCACGGTCGCACTCAACGCGATGCTTCACGGCGCGCGGCGACGCGCGGCAGCGCGCGGCAACTCGCGCGCGCCATTTTGCCTTGCCAGCACCCCCCACCCCCGATAGCTTCGCCAGACGTTCCGTTCTTCCCTCGGGGGCATGATGCCGGACACCGTCGCCCTGCTGCGTGGCGTGGCGATCTTCCAGGACCTCGACGACGGCGAACTCGCCCGGGTGGCGGAGGTCTGCCGCACGCAGGAGTTCGTCTCCGGCGAGGTGATCTTCAAGGAAGGGGAGTCCGGCAGCCGGCTCTACCTCATCGTCGAGGGGGACGTCCGGATCTCGCGCCAGGTGCCCGGGAGCGGGGAGGAGGCGCTCGCCGTCCTCAAGCCGGGAGCGCTCTTCGGCGAGATGTCGGTGTTCGACCGCAGCGAGCGATCCACCGACGCCATCTCCAACGGCGGCACCAAGGTGCTGACCATCTCGCGCAGCGACTTCGACCTGCTGCTCGACTTCAACCGCGACATCGCCTACAAGGTGCTCTGGAGCTGCGTGCGCCTCCTCTCCGGACGGCTGCGCGCGACGAACGACTCGCTGCGGTCGTTCCTCGCGATGTCGATGTTCTGAGTCGTCCCTCTCCCAGCCGTGACCTGACATGACCAGGACCCTCCCGACGACCGCCCGCGCGCTCGCCGCGCTCACGTTCGCCCTCGTGACCGCCTTGGCGATCGCTCCCGCGGCCGCTCCCGCGCCCACGCTGGGTGCCCAGGCGCCCTCGACGCTCGGCCTGCAGAAGGACGCGCGTATCGCGGAGGCGTTCGCCGATGTCTCCCCCGCGCGGCTCCGCGCGCTGGACTCCACGCTCGTGGCGTTCGGCACGCGGCACACGATGAGCGACACGCTCTCGCCCACCCGGGGCATCGGGGCGGCGCGGCGCTGGATCCACGCGCAGCTCGCCCAGTACGCAGCCGACTGCGGCGGGTGCCTGCGCGTCGAGTACGACACGGGGAGCGCGGTGATCACGCGCAGCCGGGAGCGGCCCACGCAGCACCTCGTCAACGTGGTCGCCTGGCTGCCGGGACGGGACACCAGCCGGGTGGTCGTGATCGGCGGGCACTACGACTCGTGCATCTGCTCGATCGACAACATGGACGCCACCTCCGACGCACCGGGTGCGGACGACGACGGGTCGGGCACGGTGGCGGTGATGGAGCTCGCACGCGTGGTCTCGAGGCGCTTCCCACGGGGGTTCGACGCCACGGTGGCCTTCGTGCTCTACACGGGGGAGGAGCTGGGCCTGCTCGGCTCCACGCAGTTCGCCGAGCGCCTGCAGCGCGAGAAGAAGACGGTGACCGCGGCCTTCACCGACGACATCGTGGGGAACGTGGTGGCCGACGACGGACGCGTGGACTCGACCTCCGTGCGCGTCTTCGCGGTCGACTCGCTCGCGGTGGGGGGTGGCGAGCTCGCGCGCTACGTCTGGGCCACCGGCGCGCTCTACCAGCCCGCGTTCGAGGTGCTCCCCGTGCTCCGGCTCGACCGTCTCGGGCGCGGCGGCGACCACGCCCCGTTCGTGCGCCAGGGGATCCCCGGCCTGCGCTTCACGGAGCGCCTGGAGAACTACAAGCGCCAGCACCTCCCGACCGACGCGCTGGCGGACGTGGACTTCAATTACATCGCGAAGGTGACGCGCCTGAACCTCGCGACGGTGGTCTCGCTCGCGGCGGCGCCCCCGCGTCCCGAGGCGACCGCGTACCAGCGCGACCGCGCCTCCGGCGGCCAGGCGTTCACGATCCGCTGGTCCGCGGTGCCCGGCGCTGCCTCCTACGAACTGCTCGTGCGGCGCACCACCGACCCGACCTACCGGCGGATCGTCGCCGCGGGGAACCGCACGGAGTTCCTCCTCGACGAGCAGCTCGACGACGTCTGGGTGGGCGTGCGCGCGGTGGGTGCCGACGGCCATCGCTCGCTCACGACGGTGGTGGGCGCGCCGGGCGGGGCACGCCTCGCACCCGCCGCGCGGCCGTGAGTGCGTTCTCCCGGTTCACGCCGGGCGCGCTCACCTTCCTGCGCGGACTCAAGCGCCACAACGAACGCCCCTGGTTCGAGGCCAACCGCCCCACCTACGAGCGCGAGGTGCTCGGCCCGCTGCGCCTCCTCTCGGAGGAGCTCGACGTGCGCTTCGCGCGGCTCGCGCCCGAGTTCGTCTCGCCGCCGAAGCGCGCGCTCTTCCGGATCCACCGGGACGTGCGCTTCTCCAAGGACAAGTCACCTTACAAGACGCATGCCGCGCTCTGGGTCTTCCACCGCGATGCGGGGCGCGGCGTTGGCCGCGACGCGCATGGGGGTGCCGGCTTCTACTTCCACCTCGAGCCGGGAGCGTCGATGGTGGCCGGCGGCTTCTGGATGCCCCCCCGCCCCCTCCTCTCGACCCTGCGCGACGCGATCGCGGAGGACCGGCGCCCCTTCGAGCGGATCGTGAAGGCGAAGCCGTTCGTGGCGCGCTTCGGCGAGCTCACCGACGACGAGCCGGGCGTGCGCCTCACGCGGGTGCCCCGCGGCTTCGCGCCCGACCACCCCGCGGCGCACTGGCTGCGCTTCAACAGCTTCACCGCCTCACGCCCGCTGACGGACGCGGAGGCGCTCTCGCCGAAGCTGGTGGACACCATCATGAAGGACTACGCCGCGCTCCTCCCCCTGGTGCGCTGGCTGAACGGGACCCTCGGCTACCCGAGCGCGCGGCGGCGCTGAGGGTCAGGTGGCGCCGCGGACGATCCCCTCGACGCGGCGGGCGGGGTCGAACCATCGGCGCGCCGCGGCCTTGATCCGCGACGCCGTCACCGCCTCGAGGTCGGCGGGGTAGCGCGTGAGGTCCTCGAGCGACCCGTGGAGCCAGGCCTCGGCCACCTCGGCGAGCACGGCGGCGCCCGATGCCTGCCGGATCTTCCAGGTGCCCAGGGCATAGTGGCGAGCACGCTCGAGCTCCGCGGGCGTGACGGGGTCGGTGGTGAAGCGCGCGAGCTCCCGCAGCAGCCCTTCGCGCGCGACCTCCTCCTTGGAGGGTGAGGTGGCGATGTAGGCCGCGAACGCCCCCGATCGCGCCTTCGGATAGGCGCGCGCCAGCACGGTGTATGCGAGCGACTGCCGGTCGCGGAGTTCCTCGAAGAGGCGTCCGCCGAGCCCGCTCGCGATCCCACCGATGAGCTCGCCGTCGAACCGGTCCTCGTCACGGCGGCGCGGACCCGGGAAGAGCATCGCGAGTGCGGTCTGCGCCTTGTCCCGCTCCTCGACCGTGCGCACGAACCGGTCGGGCCAGGCCGGGGGAGGCGGTGCGACGTCGTCGCGCAGGCGGAGCTCGGCGAAGCGCTTGGCGAGCACGTCCGCCGCCTGCTGGGGATCGAGGTCGCCGACGGCGCAGAGCAGCGCGGCCGACTCCCGCACGCGCGCGCGGTGCCACGCGTTCAGGGTATCCGGCGTGAGCCGGCCGATCGACTCCTCCACGCCCAGCGTGGAGCGGCCGTACGGATGATCGGGCCACGCGAGCGCGGCCGCGAGTCGCAGCGGCTGCCGGTACATGTCGTCGCGCATCGAGGCGATGGCGGCGATGGTGACCGCACGCTCCGCGTCGACGCCATCCGTTGGGAAGACGGGATCGAGCACCAGGTCGGCGAGGAGCTCGGCGGCGCCCGCGAAGGAGCGGCGCGGGACGCCGAGGGTCCACTGGAACGACTCGGTGCCGACGACCGCCGAGGGGGTGCCCCCCAGGAGCTCGGCGTCCTCCGCGAGGCGCGACGCCGTCCGTCGCGAGGTGCCCCGCAGCGCGGAACGCGCCATCAGCGTGGTGATCCCGCTGTTCTCCTCGCCCTCGGCGATCACGCCGCCGGAGACGAAGCACCCGAGGTGCACGAGGGCCACGCCCGGACGCCGCCGGACGAGGATGGGCACCTCCTCCGCGGTCCGGTACAGGTGCACATCCCCCACGGTGCGCTCGTGGCGCGCCCCGCGTCCGACGAGGGCCGGCGCGGCCGTGCGCGGGGCCGCCGGGTCGACGGGGGCGGGCCGTCCGTCGTCGAGGAGCTGGTGCACCGCGTGCGCGTCGGCGCCGAGGGGCGGGAAGCCGAGGGGCCGGTAGGCGATGATGCCGGCGGCGGAGGGATCGAGCCACTTCCGCGCGACGGCCGTGAGGCGACCCTCGGTGGCCTCGTGCAGGCGCTCGTGGTAGTCGGTGCCGCGCCGCCAGTCGCCGAGGAGCTCCCAGGAGCCGAGGAAGTTCGCCTGGCCCTCGGGGGACTCGAGCCGCCGGAGCCATTGGGCCTCGAGCAGCCGGCGGGCGCGCTCGACCTCGCCGGCGGTGATCTCCCCCTCGCGCACGCGGCGGAGCTGGTCCCAGATCGCGCGCGCCGCGTGCGCGGTCTGCTCCGGTCGCGCCCCCGCGTGCACGACGAAGACGCCGATCTCCGTGGGCGCGTACACGTAGGCGTTCACGGTGGAGACGAGCTTGCGGTCCCGCGCGGCGCGGACGAGGCGCGAGGCGCGGCCCCCGGCCAGGACCGTGGCGAGCACGTCGAGCACGGGCGTGTCCTCGTGCGCGAGCGGGGGCGTGCGCCAGCCGAAGAGGAGTTCCGTCTGCGCGATGTCGCCCTGCCATTCGCGCACGCGGAAGCCGGGGGCGGTCGTCTCCGCCGGGCCCGGCGTGCGCACCACGCGCGCATCCGGGATCCCGCCGTAGAGCTCCGTGGCGCGCGCCGTGGCGGCGACGGGGTCCACGTCGCCGACGATCGCGAGCACCGTGTTCGACGGCCGGTAGTAGTTCCGGTAGAACCCCATGAGCTGCTCGCGCGTCATCGCGCGGAGGGGCTCCTCGCGCCCCATCCGCCAGCGGCGGATCCGGTGCTCGTCGTGCAGGAGCTCGAAGAGGGTCTCGAGGGCGAGCGCGGTGGGGGTGTCGGCCTTCCGCTTGGTCTCCTCGATGATCACCTCGAGCTCGCGCGCGAGCTCCTCGGCGTCGATCACCGAGTTGGCGTACGCGTCCGCCTGCACCTCCAGCCCACGGTCGAAGCCGGAGGCCGGGAGCACCGTGTAGTAGTGGGTGTGGTCGTAGATCGTCCCGGCGTTGAGGTAGCCGCCGGCCGCCTTGGTCTCGCGGGCGATCTCGCCGACGCCGCGGGTCGGCGTCCCCTTGAAGTACATGTGCTCGAGCACGTGCGCGATGCCGACGCGGTCGTCCGGCTCGTCGAAGTATCCCGCGCGCACCCAGGTGACGATCGCGACCACCGGGGCGGTCGGGTCGCGGCGCGCCAGGATGGTGAGCCCGTTCGGGAGCTTCGTGCGGAGCACGGACTCGGGCGGGAGGACGGCGTCGAGGCGGGCGGGCATCTCAGCGGGCGAGCGGGGCGCGGCGGATGATGGCGAGCGCGGCGACGAGCATGCCGAGCGCGTAGAGGAGGACGAGCGTCACGTCCCCGGCGCTCGCGGAGCGCCCCGCGAGCCAGGCGGTGCTCACGGCGTCCGCCGCGAGGAAGGGTGGGAGCAGGTCGGCGAGCCAGGAGGCCCATCCCGGCAGTTCGCCCGTGAGGTCCGCGCGCTGCAACGTGAACCCGAGCATGGCCACGAGCACGAGGAGCACTCCGTCCTTGTTGACCAGCGCCCCACAGAGGAGCGAGAGGGCACCGATCAGCAGCGCGTAGAGCGCGGCGGCCTTCAGCGCGGCGGCGATCGGCACGGCGGTGACGAGGAGCCCGAAGCCGACGGGGATCAGGGCGAACAGGGCCACGAAGAGCGCGACGCTGACCACGAACTGCTGGAGGTAGAACCGCCAGGGCGGCACCGAACGCGAGAACAGGAACCGGAAGTGCTGCTTCTCGCGGTCGGTGGAGATGACCCCGTTCACGAGCATCACGGCCCCGAGCACGAGCGCGAGGTCGAGGGTCTGGCCGTAGACGACGCGCGCGATCTGCTGGAAGTCCGCCTCGCCGCCGACGGTGGTCGCGAGCTGCCGGTGGACGCTCCAGAGTGGGATGCCGGCGATGCCGACGAAGACGAGGGGCGCGATGAGCGCGCGGCCGACCGCGTCGCGCAGCTGCCAGCGCGCGTAGAGGGCGAGCGGGGCTCCGGCGGTCACCCGGCCACCGCCGTGCGGAACGCCTCTTCCAGCGCCGACTCGGCCGGCGTGATCGCCGAGACGAGCGCCCCCTGCGCGATGGCCGCCGCGACCCCGTGGTTGAGCGCGGCGAGGTCGAGCGTGCAGTCCACGACCTGGCCGCTGACCGTCGAACCCGGGAGCTGCGCCGCGAGCACCTCGGCGCCGGCGGCCGCCCGGATGCGCCACCGCCGGACCACCGTCCCCACGACGCCGTCCGCCTCGCGCACGGACACGACGCGCTGCAGCCGGCCCCGGTCGAGGATCGCGACGCGGTCGCAGAGCCGCTCGAGCTCGTCCAGGTTGTGCGAGGCGATCAGGATCGCGCGGTCGGGCCGGCGCAGGCCGCCCACGATGTCGCGGAATCGCGCGGTCCAGACGGGGTCGAGCCCGTGCGTCGGCTCGTCGAAGACCATCACGCGCCGGTCCGCGAGCAGCGCCTGCGCCAGGCCCACGCGCTGCAGGTTCCCCTTCGAGAGCGCCTTGAGCTTCTTGCCGGCGTGCTCGGCGATGCCGACCGCGTCGATCACGCGCGCGCACGCCACCGGGCGTTCCGTCGGTGCGATGCCCGCGAGCGCCGCGAGCCGCGCGAGCGCGTCGTCGGTGCGCCACGCGAGCGGCAGGGTCATGAGCTCCGGCAGGTAGGCGATCCCCTCGCGCTCGACGAACGCTCGCGGCTCCACGCCGTCGATGCGGATGGTGCCGGTGTCGGGGGGGAGGAACCCGAGGAGCATCGCGATGAGCGTGCTCTTCCCCGCCCCGTTCGGGCCGGCGACGCCCACCACCTCGCCGGGCGCGATCGCGAGCGAGAGCTCCGTGACGGCGGGGACCGCGCGGCCGAAGGCCGAGCGGTACGCCTTCCCGACGGACTCGAATGCGATCAGTGGAGGATCCGCAGGAGGCCGGCGTCCGCGCTGGCGCGGAGGAATCCCTCGGCGTCGCGCGTCGGGATGAGGATCCCGGTGAGCGCGAACCCGCGCCGCGCCTCGCTCTGCATGAACTCCTCGAGCGAGCGCTCCCGCGCGCCGATCGCCGCGTCGCGCATGCCGGCGACGATCTCCTCCCAGGTCCCCTCGTAGGGACGGCCGTCGCGCCCGACCACGCGGTGCCGGTCCGGGGAGTGCTTGTGGTCGGTGAGGTCCGCGAGGAGCGCACCGAAGAGCTCGAGCTGCGAGCGCGCCTCCACCTGCTCCTTCTCCGCCGCGCGCGTCTCGATCTCCTCCAGCATCTCGTCGATCGTGTCGAGCGTCGGCGCGAGCTCGGCGAGCCGCTCCTCCCACGGGCGGAACGACGGGTCGTCGTCCGGGAGCCGCAGGTGCGACTTCTTGAGCTCCAGCAGCCGCCAGATGCCGAGTTCGTCCCAGTGCTCCTCCGGCCTCGTGCGATCGAGGTGGTAGAGGGACGCCTCGTAGTCGCCGCGGTCGTAGAGCAGGTTGCCGAGGTAGATGCGCGCCTCCGCATGCTCCGGGTCGAGCTGGAGCGCCTTGCGCAGCGTCTCGATCGCGCCGGCGTCGTCGCCGAGCCGGTGCTGCGCGTAGCCCACCATCGAGAGCGCCTCCGCGTTCTCCGGCGTCTGCTGGACGGCGACCTCGAAGAACTCCTTCGCCTCCTCCATGAGCCCGTCGCGGAAGAGGGCGCGCCCGACCTGGAGCATCAGCTCGATGTCGTCGGCGTAGCCGAGCTCGAGGATGCGCCGGAACGCCTTCATCGCCTGCGGGGTCTGGCCGAAGCGGAGCAGGGTCTCGCCGAGTCCCGCGAGCCCGTCCTCGTGCTCGGGGTCGAGGACGAGCGCCTCCTCGAAGGCGCGCCGCGCCCAGGCGAACTCGTCGCGCGCCATCCGCGCGTAGCCGACGCCGACGTGCAGCTCGACGGAGTTCGGGTAGAGCCCCAACCCCTCGCGCAGCATCGCGAGGGCCTCGTCGTAGTTCCCCTCGTTGTACAGCTGATGCGCGCGCTCGTCGTACTCCTCGGAACTCAGGAACGGAGAGGGCATCGCTCGACCGACCTCCGGTTCGGGGGACTGCTCGGTAACCTACTCAGTGGTACACGAGGGGTTCAACGGCGTTGCGCACCTCGCGCCCGGCTGGCGGCGATCTCGGCCGCGAGGGCGGCGTTGGCCTCGAGCAGGGCGAGGTTCGCCCGGAGCGAGCGCCCCTCGGTCGCGGCCTCCACGGCGGCCAGGAGGAAGGGCGTCACGGCCGCACCGCGCAGGCCGGAGGCGCGGGCGGAGTCGAGGGCCCCGGCCACCGCGCGCTCGACCTCCTCGCGCCCCAGCGCGTCCGCGGCGGGCGGGGGCTGCACCACCAGCAGCGCCCCCGGGCGCCCGAGCGCGCGCATGGCCCGCTCGATCGCGACGAGCTCGTCGGCCGACTCGGCGCGGGCCGGGACCGGGAGCCCGGTGCCCGCCGTGAAGAACCCGGGGAACTCCGAGGTCCGGTAGCCGACGACGGTGACACCGAGCGATTCGAGGCGCTCGAGGGTCGCCGGGAGGTCGAGGATCGACTTCGCGCCGGCGCAGACCACCGTCACCGGGGAGCGCGCGAGCTCGGCCAGGTCGGCGGACTCGTCGTAGGGGGCGTCGCGATGCACGCCGCCGATGCCTCCCGTGGCGAAGACCTCGAGCCCGGACGCGACGCAGCAGGCGAGGGTCGCAGCGACGGTCGTCGCGCCGTCGGCGCCCTGGGCGACGGCCACCGGGAGGTCGCGCGCGGAGACCTTCCCCACGCCCTCGCGCCGCAGGAACCGCTCGAGGTCCGCGCCCTCGAGCCCCACGGTGACCGCGCCGCGCACCACCGCCGTGATCGCCGGGGTCGCGTGACGCGCCGTGATCGCGGCGCGCATCCGCCGCTCCGCCTCACGATTGGCGGGGATCGGGAGGCCCTGCGCGAGCACGGAGCTCTCGAGCGCAACGACCGGCCTCCCCTCGTCCAGCGCCGCCCGGACGGCGGCGCTGATCATGCGTCCTGGAAGTCGTCCGCCTTGCGCGTCTCGACCAGGTCGCGCTCGCGCGCGTCGGGATCGTACACGGCGAGGAGCTTCACGCTCTCACCGGCGTAGCAGTCGAACGCCTTCCCGACCCCACGCTTCACGACGATCTCGTGTCCATCCTCGAAGCGCAGGACGACGTTCGGATAGTCGCTGTTGAGGTACTGCTTGCGGAGCTTCTTGGGAGGCTGGGGCATCGGTTCGTCGGGTGCGGGCGAAGTGGGGTGACGACGTGGCGAAGTTATGCCCTTTCGGCGGCGTCCGAAAGGGTCGCGGCGCGGGATCAGGTGACCGTGGGACGCACGTCCGCGAAGGCCTTCCACGCCCCCGTCGCGAGGATCCCGTCGATCTCCCCCACCACGCGCTCGACCTCGTCGTCCGTGGTGTAGAAGTGCGGCGCCACGCGGATGCCGGCGCCGGGCCGGTAGTCGATCACGACGTCGCGCGCGAGCAGCGCCTGCGCCACCTCCGCGCCATGCGGCACGTCGAACGCGACGGTGCCCCCGCGCCGCGCCACGTCGCGAGGTGCGTGCACCCGGTAGCCGCGCTCCTCCGCCAGTGCGACCAGGCGCGCCGTCTGCCGGATGCTCTTGGCCCGCACGCGCTCAATACCGGCCTCGCGCACGAGCCGGGGCCCGTCGAGCGCGGCGTAGAGCGCGGGGACCACCGGCGTGCCGCCCAGCCAGCGCGCGATGCCCGGCGCGTACGCCATCGACTCCTCGAACGCGAAGGGACGCTGGTGCGCCTGCCACCCGGTGAGCGCCGGCGCGAAGCGCTCGCGGGCGTCGGGGGAGGCGTACACGAAGCACCCGCCGGGGCCGCCACAGAGCCACTTGAGCACGCCCCCCGTGAGGAAGTCCGCGCCGCTCGCCTTCACGTCCACGGGGATCACCCCCACCGAGTGGTACGCGTCGAGGGCGACCACCGCCCCCATCGCGTGCGCGTGCGCGCAGAGCGCGTCCGCATCGATGATGTACGCCGAGCGGAAGAGGACGTGGGAGACCGACACGAGCGCGGTGCGATCGTCGATCGCCGCGTGGAGGCGGTCTTGGGCGATGCCCATCCCGTCCTCGCTCGGCACGACCACCACGCGCGCGCCGAGCTTCGGCGCGAGCTGCTCGAGCGCATAGCGGACGCTGGGGAAGTCGAGCGCGGTCATCACGATGGTGTCGCGGCCGCCGCGGAAGTCCATCGCCGAGAGGATCGCGGCCTGGGCGAGCGTCACGGTCGGTGCCATCGCCACCTCGCCCGGAGCGGCGCCGATCAGCGGCGCCACCGCGTCTCCCACCGTGAGCGGCATCTCCCACCACCCCTTCGCCCAGGCGCGCACGCCATGCGTGGCCCACGCCTCCGTGTACTCGGCCAGGCGCTCCGGCACCGTGCGCGGCATGGCGCCGAGCGAGTTGGAGACCATGTACGTGCACCGCGAGAGGATCGGGAACTCGTCGCGGAAGCGAAGGAGGGGATCGGTCACGGGTCCGGGGATCGGGAGCGGCGGCGTGGCGGCGGCGACATCTTAAGGTATCGCCCGTCGATTGACGGACGAGGGGGGATGACGTATCCAGTTCGCAACCTCAGCCAGGAGCACCACGATGCACGGATCCTCGGGAGCCCTCACCCCGCGCGCCGCACCGCGGCGGATGGCCGCCGCGATCGCCAGCGCGGTGGCCTGCACGGTGGCCTGCGCGGTGGCCGCGCTCGTGATGCTGCCGCTCGCGGCGGGCGCGCAGGCGATCACGGTGGCGGACGGGAGCGCCGGACCGCGCGTCGGCGCGCTGCAGGTCGGCGTCCAGGCGGGCGCTCACCTCGACGTCCGCATCGCCGACCGGGCGGAGGCCCATGGTACGACCTCGGCCGCCCCCTCCCTGCAGCCGCCCGTCACGCGCCGGCGTGGCGTCCCGCAGATGATCATCGGGGGCGCCGCGCTCGTCGGCGGGGCGATCGTCGGCGACGACGTCGGGACGCTCATCATGCTCGGCGGCCTGGGATACGGCCTGTACGGACTCTACCTGTACCTGCAGTAGCCGGGAGCGCGATGGCGGACTCCGACCTGCCGGGCGACGGGGCGAACCACGGCTCCGTGGTGCTGCCGAAGCGGTTCGCGCTGGTGCTCGGGGGCGGTGGCCTCAAGGGGTTCGCGCACATCGGGGTGCTGCGGGCGTTCGAGGAGCGCGGCATCCGGCCCACGGTGCTCGCCGGCACGAGCATCGGCTCGCTGATCGCGGCGGCGTATGCGGGCGGCATGCCGCTGGACGAGATGGAGCGGAGGGCGCGCTCGCTCCGGAAGAGCGACCTCTTCCGGATCGACCACATCTCGATGGTCTCCAAGCGGATGCTCTCGCCCTCGCTCTACCTCTCCAAGCCGCTCACCAGACTGGTGACGGAGATCGTGCCGAAGGGGACGTTCCGCGAGCTCGGGCGACCGCTGCTCATCAACACCGTGGACCTCGAGGACGCCGCCCAGGTGCTCTGGGGGCTGCCCGGGCTGCAGGACGTGCCGATCGCCGACGCCGTCTACGCATCGTGCGCGCTCCCGGGCTTCTTCCCGCCGGGGCTGGTGGGCGGGCGCACCTGCGCGGACGGCGGCATCTCCGACAACGTCCCCGCGCTCGCGGCCTCGCACGGGATGGACGCCGTGATCGCGGTGGACGTGGGGAGCACGAACATCGCGCGCCAGCGACGCATCCGGGAGAAGGGGTTCGCCGCGATCTACGGGCGCGCCGCGCAGATCATGATGAAGTCGCTCCAGAGCCTGCAGCTCGACCGGTGGCGCGGCCCGCCCCTCCTGCTCGTGCGGCCCGCGGTCTGGCGCTACGGGCTCTTCAGCTTCGCGCACGTGAGCCGGATGATCGAGCTCGGCTACATCGCGGCGAACGACGCGCTGGACCGGGCGGGCGCCTCGCTGATGCTCGGCGGGGTCTGGCCGCGCCGGCTGGTGGAGGTGCGCGTGGACCGCGCCGCCTGCACCGGATGCACCCTCTGCGTCACGCTGGCACCGCAGATGATGACGATGGGCCAGGACGGCAAGGCCGAGGTGCTCGTGAGTCCCGTGGAGTGGTCCCGCGCGGACGGCGACTTCGTGCACCAGTGCCCGACCAACGCGATCCACGTGGACGTCGTGGACGGCCTGCAGCGCCGCGAGACGCTGGAGATGCCGATCCTCGACGACTCCTCCGACCTCTGATCATTAGATTCCCGGTATGCCCTCCTCCAACAGCTTCAGCGCCCGCGATACGCTCACCGTCGACGGCAAGGCCTATCGCTACTACCGCCTCGACGCCCTGGCCGGCCTCTCCGGCAGCCGCGTCGAGCGCCTCCCCTTCTCGCTCCGGATCCTGCTCGAGAACCTCGTGCGCAACGAGGACGGCGCGTTCGTCAAGCGCGCCGACATCGAGGCCATGGCCCGCTGGGACGTGAAGAAGCCGGTGGACCAGGAGATCGCGTTCCGCACGGCGCGCGTGCTCCTCCAGGACTTCACCGGCGTCCCCTGCGTGGTGGACCTCGCCGCGATGCGCGACGCGATCGCCACGCTCGGCGGCGACCCGGGGAAGATCAACCCGCTCCAGCCGGTGGACCTCGTGATCGACCACTCGGTGCAGGTGGACGAGTACGGCACCGAGGCGGCGGAGCTGATCAACACCCGGCTCGAGTACGAGCGGAACGGCGAGCGCTACCAGTTCCTCCGCTGGGGAGGCACCGCGCTCCGCAACCTTCGCGTCGTCCCGCCGGGCACGGGGATCTGCCACCAGGTGAACCTCGAGTACCTGGGCCAGGTGGCGTTCGTGGGGGAGGAGGAGGGCGTCAAGACGGTCTACTGCGACTCCCTCGTCGGCACCGACTCGCACACCACGATGATCAACGGCCTCGGCGTGCTCGGCTGGGGCGTGGGCGGGATCGAGGCGGAGGCGGCGATGCTCGGCCAGCCGGTCTCGATGCTGATCCCCGAGGTGATCGGCTTCAAGCTCACCGGGAAGCTCCCGGCGGGCGCGACCGCGACCGACCTGGTGCTCACCTGCACCGAGATGCTCCGCAAGAAGAAGGTCGTCGGGAAGTTCGTCGAGTACTACGGCCCCGGGCTCTCCTCGCTCGCGCTGGCCGACCGCGCGACGATCGCCAACATGTCCCCGGAGTACGGCGCGACGATGGGCTTCTTCCCCTGCGACGCGGAGACGCTCAAGTACCTCACGCTCTCCGGCCGCTCCGCGCACCAGGTGGCGCTCGTGGAGGCGTACTGCAAGGCGCAGGGGCTCTTCCGCACCGACGCGACGCCGGACCCCGAGTACACCGACACGCTCACGCTCGACCTCTCGACCGTGGTGCCCTCGCTGGCGGGGCCGAAGCGGCCGCAGGACCGGATCGCCCTCACGGCGATGAAGCAGAGCTACGCCGACTCGTTCGCCGCCGAGCGGCAGCGCGTCGCGGCAGCGGCGGCGGTGAAGGCCGGGGGCGAGGCGGCCACGATGGTGGCCGAGGGGAGCCCGGTGGACATGGCCGTGGCCTCGGCCAAGTGCGAGCACCGCGGGCAGAGCTTCGACCTCAAGGATGGCGCGGTGGTGATCGCCGCGATCACGAGCTGCACCAACACCTCGAACCCGAGCGTGATGCTCGCGGCGGGGCTGCTCGCGCAGAAGGCGGTCGCCGCCGGGCTCAAGGTGAAGCCCTGGGTGAAGACCTCCCTCGCGCCGGGCTCGAAGGTGGTGCGCGAGTACTTCGCCAAGGCCGGCGTGCAGCCCGCGCTCGACGCGCTGGGCTTCCAGATCGTCGGCTACGGCTGCACCACCTGCATCGGCAACTCGGGGCCGCTCCCCGAGGCGATCAGCAAGGCGATCGACGAGCACAAGCTCACGGTGGCCTCGGTGCTCTCGGGGAACCGGAACTTCGAGGGGCGGGTGAACCCGCAGACGCGCTTCAATTACCTTGCGTCGCCGCCGCTGGTGGTGGCGTATGCCCTCGCGGGACGCGTGGACATCGACCTCACCACCGAGCCCCTCGGCGTGGGCACCAAGGGCCCCGTCTTCCTCCGCGACATCTGGCCGTCGCCGAAGGAGGTCGAGGACACCGTGCTCGCCTCGGTCAAGCGCGAGCAGTTCGAGAAGGAGTACGCGGACGTCTTCGGCGGCGACGCCGAGTGGAAGGCGATCGCCGTGCCGAAGGGGAACCGCTACGCGTGGGACGCCAAGTCCACCTACGTGAAGCATCCCCCGTACTTCGAGGGGATGACGATGACGCCCCCCGGGATCCACGCGATCACCAACGCGCGCGTGCTGGGGATGTTCGGCGACTCGATCACCACCGACCACATCTCCCCGGCGGGTTCGATCGCCGAGAAGAGCCCGGCCGGCCAGTGGCTCAAGTCGCTCGGCGTCGAGAAGAAGGACTTCAACTCGTACGGCGCGCGGCGCGGCAACCACGAGGTGATGATGCGCGGCACGCTCGCGAACATCCGCCTCAAGAACGACCTCACCCCGGGGATGGAGGGGTGGTGGACGCGCACCGCGCCGGGCTCCGAGCCGACCTCGTTCTACGAGGCGTCGATGGCGTACCAGAAGGCGAGGACGCCGCTCGTGATCGTCGCCGGGAAGGAGTACGGCACCGGCTCCTCGCGCGACTGGGCGGCGAAGGGCGTGGCGCTCCTCGGCGTGCGCGGCGTGATCGCCGAGAGCTTCGAGCGGATCCACCGCTCGAACCTGGTCGGCATGGGCGTGCTCCCGATGGAGTTCGCCGACGGCCAGACGCGCCAGACGCTCGGGCTCACCGGCTTCGAGACCATCTCGATCGAAGGGATGTCCGAGCAGATGACCCCGCGTGCGACGCTGACCGTGAAGGCGACGGGTGCCGACGGGAAGGTGACGAGCTTCAAGGTGCGCAGCCGGATCGACACGCCGGAGGAGATGAACTACTTCCGGCACGGCGGGATCCTGCACTACGTGCTCCGCCAGCTCGCGGGGAGCGCCAAGTAAGGGTCCGGCTCCTCTACAATCCCGCGTCCGGACGGGGACGCGGCGGACGGGCGATCGCGGGCACCAGGGCCGCGTTCGCCCGTTTCGGCTTCACCGACGTGCGGGGCACCGCCCGAGCCGGGGACGAAGCGCGGCTCGTGGACGAGGCGCTGCAGGACGGGATCGAGACGATCGTCGTGGCCGGCGGCGACGGGACCTGGTCCAAGTGTGCCGTGCCGCTCGCACGCGCGGGGTCGCCCGCGCGGATGGCGTTCCTCGAGGCGGGCACGGGGAACGATTTCGCGCAGAACCTGCGGATGCCGTCGCGCGACCCGCTCGCGCTCGCACAGCGGATCGCCGAGGGAGCCGGGGAACGGCGCGTGGACCTCGGGCGGGTGGACGACACCTGGTTCCTGAACGTCGCCGGCTTCGGCTTCGACGTGGCGGTCCTGCGCCGCTCGCATGGGTGGCGCCTGCTGCGCGGCTCTGCGGTGTATGTGGTCTCGGCGATCCAGGAGCTGGTCCGGTTCGAGGGGATCGACGTGGCGGTCGACGGGGCGTGGGGGCGCCGGCTGATGCTCGTCTTCTCGAACGGCGCCCGCTTCGGCGGCGCGTTCCTGGTCGCGCCGGACGCCGAGGTGGACGACGCGCGGCTCGACGCGCTCGTCGTCGCGGACGTCCCCTCGCTCCGGCGTGCCGCGGTGCTCATGAGCGTCCTCCGGGCGACGCACCGGTCGCAGGACGCCGTCCGGCACTTCCGCACCGAGGGGTGCCGTCTTGAGTTCGGCACGCCTCCCTGGTTCGAGGCCGACGGCGAGCTCCATCTCGCGGCGGGCCCGGGCGTCGAGATCGCCAGCGTGCCGGGCGCGCTCCGCGTCGTGGACGGCTGACTCCGCGCGCACGTTGCGCCGCCCACGGTCCCACGGCAGACTACGGGCATGAGAAAAACAGTCTTCTCCATCCTCGCCCTGGGCGCCCTCGCGCTCGCGGCCCCGGTGCAGGCGCAGGATGCCGCCCCGGAGGGAGGCCCGAAGGTCGGCGACATGGCGCCGGACTTCACGCTCCCGGGCTCCACCAAGGACGGCGTCACCCCGATGCCCGTCCGCCTCTCCGACTTCCGCGGACAGACCGTCGTCCTCGCCTTCTTCCCGAAGGCGAGGACGGGTGGCTGAACGGCCCAAATGGAGGCGTACCGTGATCAGTACGCCACGATCTTCAAGGGTGGGAACGGCGTGAAGGTGCTGGCCATCAGCGCCGACGACGTCGAGACGCAGCAGACGTGGGCCGCGGAGAAGTCCTTCCCGGTCACCTTCCTGAGCGACCCGGCGGCGGTGAGCGGCAGGCTCTACGACACGAAGTATCCGGCGGTGAACCTGATGCGCCGCGTGGTCTTCGTGATCGGGCCCGACGGGCGGGTCGCGCACATCATGCGGCCCTTCCGCGAGCTCTCCGCGGATGCGTACGTCGAACTCGGCGAGGCGGTGAAGAAGGCTTCCGGACCCTGATGTCCCCGCGCGCCGTCGCGGAGGAGTTGCTCGGCTACTACGGGGCGGCGCTCAAGGCCGCGGACCCGGCCCGGGTGGTCCGCGAGGGATTGGCGGCGCGCGAGGTGGTGCTCGAACTCGGGCGCGACCGTCCGCACTGGATCATCGCATTGGGCAAGGCCGCTCCCGCCATGGCGGGGGCGGCCTTGTCGCATTGCGCGCACGCCGGACTGCACGTGGAGGGGGGGCTCGTCGTGGGGACCTCGGCGCAAGCGACGGGCTCCGCGGCCGGCTCCGCGACGGACCCGCTCGAACGCGTCGCGGGCGACCATCCGGTCCCCGGCTTCCGATCCGCGCACGCGTCCGAGCGACTCACGGCGCTCACGGAGCGCGTCGGCCGCGACGATGTCGTGCTCGTCCTCCTCTCGGGGGGCACCACGAGCCTCGTCGGCGCGCCGATGGACGGCGTGCGCCCCGAGGACCTCGCCGCGCTCCACGCCCTGCTCCTCGGCGCCGGCGTCCCCATCACGCGCATGAACGCCGTGCGCAAGCGCTTCTCGCGCTGGGGCGCGGGACGGCTCGCCGCCGCGCTCAAGTGCGCGCGCGTGATCCCGATCCTCCTCGCGGACGTGCCGAACGAGGACCCCTCGATGATCGGCTCCGGCCCGGTCTCCCCGGACGCGATCGAGGCGTGGCACGTGGAGCGCATCCTGCGCGACGCGGGCGTCGCGGTGCAGGTGCCGCTCTCAGTGGCCTCCGCGCTCGGTGCGATGCGCGCGGGGATCCTGCCCGAGACCCCGAAGCCCGGCGACGCCCTGTTCGGGCACGTCGAGGCGCCCTTCGTGGTGGGCAACACGGCGGCGCTCGAGGCGATCGCCGCGCGCGCCCACGCCGCGGGGCGCTCCCCGGTGCTCGTCGCGCGCTCGGCGCTCCAGGGGGATGCGACGGCCGCCGGGCGGACCCTCGCCCATTCGCTCGCCCGCGCGGCGCCCGGCAGCTGCCTCATCTGGGGTGGGGAGACGACGGTGCGCCTCCCGGCGGACCATGGACTCGGGGGACGCTGCCAGCAACTCGCGCTCGCCGCCGCCGAGGTGTTCGACGACGTGGGGGCGCGGGAGGCGTGGCTGCTGGCGGCCGGGACGGACGGCCGCGACGGCCCCGCGCCGGCGGCGGGGGCCCTCGTGCACGCCGCCTCGTGGCGCACGAGCGCGGAGCGCGGCGGGGACCCGCGCCGCTCACTCGCCCGGTGTGACGCGCATGCCGCGCTGGATGCCGCCGGGGCGCTGATCCCCGCGCGCGACACGGGCACGAACGTCATGGACATCGTGGTGGCGGTGCGTGGCTGAGCTGATGAGATTGCTCGCATGACCCCGCGTCCCGCATTCACCGTCGCCGTCATCCAGGACGGCGTCGCCGCGACCCCCGAGGAGACCCTTGCCGCGACGGAGCGCCGCATCCGTGACGCGCACGCGAAGGGCGCGCAGGTGATCTGCCTGAAGGAGCTCTTCAACGCGCCCTACTTCTGCAAGCGGCTCGACGCATCGCGCTTCGACCTCGCCGAGCCGGTCCCGGGCCCGACCACGGAGCGGCTGCAGCGGCTCGCGAAGGAGCTCGCGGTGGTGCTCGTGGTGCCGATCTACGAGAAGCAGGCGCCGGGCGTCTACCGGAACAGCGCCGCGGTGGTCGACGCGGACGGCGCGCTGCTCGGCGTCTACCGCAAGATGCACATCCCGCATGACCCTCTCTTCGAGGAGAAGTACTACTTCGCCCCGGGGGAGTCGGGGGGCGCGGTGCAGCCCAAGGGCGCGCGCGGCCCATCCGGGGAGGCCGGGGGCTTCATGGTCTGGAAGACGCGCTACGCGACCATCGGCGTGCTGATCTGCTGGGACCAGTGGTACCCCGAGGGCGCGCGCATCACGTCGCTGCTCGGCGCCGACATCCTCTTCTACCCGACGGCGATCGGGTGGCATCCGGCGGAGAAGGCGGAGTGGGGGGCCGCGCAGGTGGACGCCTGGCGCACCACGCAGCGCGCGCACGCGATCGCGAACGGGGTGTTCGTGGCGGCACCGAACCGCGTGGGATTCGAGGCGGAGGCCGGCACGGATGGCATCGAGTTCTTCGGCCACTCGTTCATCGCGGACCCGTACGGCCGGTATGTCGCGCAGGCCGAGACCGGCGAGGCGACGCTGATCGCCAAGTGCGACCCGGCGCTGATCGAGTACACGCGCCGCAACTGGCCCTTCCTGCGCGACCGTCGCGTGGACGCCTACGCGCCGATCCTGAACCGCTGGCTCGGGGCGTGACGCGCCGCTGGCCCGCCGAGTGGGAACGCCACGACGCGACCTGGATCGCCTGGCCCCACCACGAGCCCGACTGGCCGGGGAAGTTCGGCCCGATCCCCTGGGTGTACGCGGAGATCGCCCGCGTGCTGGCGGCGCACGAGCCCGTGCACATCCTCTGCCACGACGAGGCCACGGAGGAGCAGGCCTGGCACTGCCTGCAGATGCACGAGGTGCGCAAGTCGCGCTACCACCTGCACCGCTGCCCCACCGACCGCGTCTGGCTGCGGGACTCCGCGCCCACGGGTGTGCACCTGGCCGACGGCAGCGTGGAGCTCGTGAACTGGGACTTCAACGCGTGGGCGAAGTACGAGAACTTCGCGCACGACCGGAAGCTGGGTGCGCGCATCGCGGCGGAGACCGGGCTCACGCGCCGCGAACCGCAGCGCGCCGACGGCAAGGGGCGCGTGGTGCTCGAGGGGGGCGGGATCGAGACGGACGGACGGGGCACGATGCTCGTCACCGAGGAGTGGCTCCTCTCCGACGTGCAGGTGCGGAACCCGGGGTTCGCTCGCGCCGACTACGAGCGGGTCTTCGCCGAGGAGCTGGGGATCACGAAGACCATCTGGCTCGGCGAGGGGTGCATCGGGGACGACACGCACGGGCACGTGGACGACATCGCCCGCTTCGTCGCGCCGGGGGTGGTGGTGCTGGCGCACGAGGAGGACCCGGCCGATGAGAACCATCGGCGCTCCCTCGACAACCTTCAGCGCCTGCGCGGAGCGACCGATGCTCAGGGGGAGGCGATCCGCACGGTGACCCTGCCCTTCCCGCGCGCGGTGGTGATGGACGGGGCGCGGCTGCCCGCCAGTTATGCCAACTTCTACATCGGCAATGGCGTGGTGCTGGTGCCGACCTTCAACGACCCCGCGGACCGCATGGCACTGAACACGCTGGCCGAGCTCTTCCCGGACCGCGCGGTCACGGGGATCCACGCCGTGGACCTCGTCTGGGGTCTTGGCACGATCCATTGTCTCACGCAGCAGCAGCCGGCCCCGCTGGGCCGGCGGAGGAAGAAGACCTCGTGACGTCCGAGCCTGCCCGTCGTGCGCCCGGGTCCGGGCTGACCGGTACGATCGCGCTCGCCCTGCTGTTCGCGTCGCTGCAGGCCGCCTGCGGCGGTTCCTCCGGCGAGGTCCGGCTCGGCATGGCCGGCCCCTTCCACGAGGGGTTCGGGCTCGCCAACCAGAACGGCGCGCGCCTCGCGATGGACGAGATCAACGCCGCCGGGGGGATCGGGGGCGACTCGCTCGTGCTCGAGTTCCGCAACGATTCCGCGGACGGTGCGCGCGCCGCACGCATCGCGCAGGAGTTCGTGGACGACCCCCGCATCTCGGCCGTGGTGGGGCACGTGACCTCGGGCGCGATGCTCGCGGCGGCCAAGGTCTACGACGGACAGCTCGCCGCGGTCGCCACCACCGCCTCCTCCGCGGCGCTCACGGGGATCTCCCCCTGGGCGTTCCGCGTCATCTCGAGCGACTCGGCCAACGGCGTGGACCTCGCGCGCTTCGCCCAGCGGCTCGGGAAGCGCCGGGCGGCCGTGCTCTATGAGAACGACGCGTATGGCCGGGGACTCGCGGACAACTTCCGGCGGAACTTCGAGGGCGAGGTGATCGCGCTCGATCCCATGGACGCCGACGCCTCGCGCGCCGAGCTCTACGTCGCCTGGCTGGTGCAGCGGCGCCCGGACCTCGTCTTCGTCGCCGGCACGGAGCGCTCGGGCATCGCGCTCATGCGCGAGGCGCGCCGGCAGCAGCTGAGCGTGGACTTCCTCGGGGGCGACGGGTGGACGGGCGTCGTGGCGGACCCGGCCGCGGCCGAGGGCGCCTACGTCGGCGCGCCCTTCACGCCGCTCGACCCGCGCCCGGAGGCCCAGCGGTTCGTGGACGCCTTCCGCACCCGCTTCGGCGTGGAGCCCGACGGCAACGCCGCGCTGGCCTACGACGCGGTGCACCTCCTCGCCGCCGCGGTGCGCGCGGTGGGCACCGACCGGGGCGCGATCCGCGACTGGCTCGCCAGCCGGACGACGGCCCAGCCCTTCGCCGGCGTGACGGGCGCGATCGCCTTCCAGGCGGACGGCGACCCGATCGGCAAGTCGTTCACCATGACGCGGATCGCCGCCGGGCGTCTGACGGTCCCGGAGGCGGGGCGATGAACATCTTCGCGCTCTCCACCATCCGCGGCCGCCTGATCGCCGGGTTCCTCCTCCTCGTCGGCCTGCTCGTGGTCGCCGGCATGGTCGGGCGGCTCGCGATCAGCGCGTTCAGCGACGAGATCGGCACCGCGCTCACCTCGGTGCGGCAGGAGACGTCGCTCACCGCGTCGCTCACCACGAGCGTGGCGCAGGAGCTCGGCGCCGCGGCGCGCTACGTGGACCGCGGGGCGCCGCAGGACCGGAACCTGTTCCGCAGCGCGGGATGGGAGGCGCACGCCGCGATCCGCGCGCTCAACGAGAGCGAGGGCCTCACCTCCACCGAACTTGGGCTCATCGCCGGCATCGACGACCGGCTCTCCACGATCGAGATCGGGCTCGCGCAGGCCCACCTCCTGCGCGACCTCGGGCGCACCGCGGAGGCCCTGGCCGGCGCCGAGGCGGTCCGTGCGCTCGAGGCCGACCTCACCCGCGACGTGGCGCGCCTCGGCGAGATGCGCAGCCGGCAGGTGGACGGCCGGATCCAGGACCTGCAGGCGACCGCCGGCCAGCGGCAGCGCTTCCTGCTCGCGGTGATCATCGGTGCGATCCTGCTGGGCATCGCCACCTTCATCAGCACCCTGCGGTCGATCGACGCGCCGCTGCGCCTCCTGGTCGCGCACGCCCGCGCGCTCAGCCAGGGACGGCTCACGGTGCGCACCGACTCCGAGCTCCCCGGGGAGTTCCGCGAGCTGGCGGACGCGATGAACACCACCGCGAGCTCGCTCTCGCGCGTGGCGAGCGTGGCGAGCAGCACCTCCGAGGAGGTCGCGACCTCGGCGCACCAGCTGACCTCCGCGGCGGAGCAGATCTCGATGGCGGCCGCCCAGACGGCCACCGCGATGTCCGACGTGACCGAGGGCGCGGAGTCGCAGGTGTCGACGCTGCGCGACGCGGACCAGTCGCTCCAGACGGTGCGGGAACGGGCGCACGAGGTGCGCGCGGGGGCGGAGGAGGTGGTGGACCTCTCGGCCGAGATCGAGCGGCAGGCGCGCGAGAAGCGGGCCGAGGTGGCCCGCGCGCGGGCGCTGCTGCTCGAGATCCGGCAGTCGGTGGACCGCGCCGCGGCCGAGGTGCGCGAGCTGAACGCGACGGCGGAGAGCATCAACCGCTTCGTGGGGATCGTGAGCCGCATCGCCGAGCAGACCAACCTCCTCTCGCTGAACGCGGCGATCGAGGCGGCGCGGGCGGGCGCGGCCGGCCGCGGGTTCGCCGTCGTGGCCGACGAGGTGCGCAAGCTGGCCGACCAGGCGCAGCAGGCGGCGGACGACGTGGTGCAGCTCACCGCCGTGGTGACGCGCCGGGTGGGCTCCACCACCTCGGCGATGGAGACCGGCGCCACCCGCGTGGCGGAGATCGAGACCGTCTCGGCCGGGATCGACGGCGCGCTCGAGACCATCGGCCGGTCGGCCGAGCAGACCCGCACCGCCGCGCTGGGACTCGGGGAGGCGGCCGACCTGAACGTGAGCGCGGTGAACGCGGCCGCGGCCGGCATCTCGCAGGCCGCGCGCACGGCGGAGAGCCACGCGGCGGCGGCCGAGCAGGTCGGGGCGTCCACGCAGGAGCAGAGCGCCGCGTGCGAGGAGATGTCGGGTGCGGCGACCGCCCTCCTCCAGGGGTCGGTGCGCCTCAAGGAGATCGTCGCCGGGCTCCGCACGGAATGAGCGGGAAGGCCGTGCCCCCCACGGGCGAGTCGGGCAGGGCGACGCTGGCCGATGTCCCGCGCGGCACGCCCGGCGTGGTGCTGTTGAGCGGGGGGCTCGATTCCGCGACCGTCCTCGCGCTCGCGACCCGCGCGGGGTACGCGGTGCACGCGCTCACCTTCCGCTACGGCCAGCGACACGGCCTCGAGATCGAGCGGGCACGCGCGCTCGCCACCACCTGGGGCGTGGCGAAGCACGTCGTCGTGGACATCGACCTGCGCCTCTTCGGGGGCTCGGCCCTCACCGCCGATGTCGAGGTGCCGAAGGACCGATCGTCGGCCGAGGGAGGCATCCCGGTCACGTACGTGCCGGCGCGGAACACGATCTTCCTCTCGTTCGCGCTGGCCTGGGCGGAGACCGTGGGCGCGTCCGACATCATGATCGGCGTGAACGCGCTCGACTACAGCGGCTATCCCGACTGCCGCCCGGAGTACATCGCCGCGTTCGAGCGGATGGCGAACCTCGCCACGCGCGCCGGAGTGGAGGGGACGATGCGGACGCGCGTGCTAACGCCCCTCATCGCCCTGAGCAAGGCGGAGATCATCCTCACCGGGCGCGCGCTCGGAGTGGACTACGACGCCACCCTCTCGTGCTATGATCCCTCGGCGGACGGGACGCCCTGCGGGCACTGCGACTCCTGCCTGATCCGGCGCCGCGGGTTCGAGGAAGCCGCCAGCTCCTGACCCGTGTGGCGTAGATTCCGGTGGCGCAGGGGCCGTCGCATCGCCCCCTTCTTCCCATCCCGTGTACGCCGTCAAGGAGATCTTCTATACGCTGCAGGGCGAGGGCGTCCACGCCGGACGTCCGGCCGTGTTCTGCCGTTTCGCGGGGTGCAACCTGTGGACGGGGCGCGAGGAGGACCGGGCGAGCGCCGTCTGCGACTTCTGCGACACGGACTTCGTCGGGATCGGCCCGGACGGGGGGCGGTTCGCGACCGCCGAGGCGCTCGCCGACGCGGTGGCGGCGCGGTGGCCGGCCTCGGGGGAGGGACGCCGGTTCGTCGTCTGCACGGGGGGTGAGCCCCTGCTGCAGCTCGACGAGGCGGCGATCGATGCCCTGCACGCGCGGGGCTTCGAGGTGGCCGTGGAGACCAACGGGACGCAGCCGCTCCCGCGTGGGCTCGACTGGGTCTGCGTGAGCCCCAAGGCCGCGGCCCCGGTGGTGGTGACCGGGGGGGACGAGCTCAAGCTGGTCTATCCGCAGCCGCTGGCGCCGCCCGAACGCTTCGCCGGGCTCGACTTCCGCCACTGGATGCTGCAGCCGATGGACGGGGCGCGCCTCGCGGAGAACACCGCGGCGGCGGTCGCCTACTGCCTGGCGCATCCGCGGTGGCGCCTCTCGGTGCAGACGCACAAGGTCGTCGGCGTCCGCTGACGCCCCGGTCACGCCCGGATCACGCCCGGGTGGCGTCCCGGCCCGGCCCGAAGAACCCGCGCCCGGCGTATTGACGTCAGCGCCTTGGGGGCGGAACTTAAGCGCGTCCCCGGTGGGCGTGTGACCACGGTCACACCCGTCGGGCTGGGTCGCCGCATCCGGCCGCCCACTCCACACCAGTTCCTCGAGGTGTCATCAGTATGCGAATCCGACTCGTCAGCACGGTGCTCGCGGTCATCGGCCTTGTCGCTGCCGCAGGTACCGCCGACGCCCAATCCGGGACCGTCTCCGGCCGCGTGACCCAGACCGAGTCTGGGAACGCCGTCTCGGCGGCACAGGTCTCCGTGGTGCAGGGCGCCACTCGTGTCGGCGCAGGACAGAGCGGCGACGACGGCACCTTCCGCATCGCGAACGTCCCGGCGGGCACCTACGCCGTGGTCGTGACGCGCATCGGCTTCGTCGTCCGGCGCATCGAGGGCGTGACGGTCACCGCCGGCGCGACCACGACGGTGAACGTCCAGCTCTCCGAGCTGGCGGCGCAGCTGAACCAGGTCGTCACGACGGCCACGCGCGGCGCGGAGCCGGAGAAGATCCTCGACTCGCCGAACGCCATCTCGGTCGTCACCGCGGAGCGGATCGCGGAGCGGCCGGCCCTGACGGTCACCGACCACATCAAGGGCCAGCCCGGCCTCTCGATCTCGCAGGGCGGCCTGGTGCAGTCGAACATCGTCTCGCGCGGCTTCAACAACGCGTTCTCGACGTCGATGCTGATGATGCAGGACTACCGCTTCGCCGGGGTCCCGTCGCTGCGCGTCAACGTGCCGGCGCTCTTCACGGGCACGGGCGAGGACATCGACCGCATCGAACTCCTGCAGGGTCCGGCCTCGGCGCTCTACGGCCCGAACTCGGGCGCCGGCGTGCTCCACGTGATCACCAAGTCGCCCTTCCAGTCGCAGGGCACGACGCTCACGCTCGACGGCGGCTCGCGCTCCATGCTCCGCGTCGCCGGGCGCAACGCCGGCACCTTCGGCGAGAACAAGTTCGGCTACAAGCTCTCGGGCGAGTACTTCACGGCCAAGGACTGGGAGTACACCGACCCGAACGAGGCGCAGCTCGGCCCCTCGGCCACCCCGGCGGAGCGCGCGGCGTACGCGCGCTGGTCGGCGACCGACGCCCGCATCCCGGCGTCGCGGCAGGGCCAGCTCAAGGTCCGCGACCACGACCTCGAGAAGTACTCGGGCGAGGCGCGCCTCGACTACCGCCCGAACGAGGACACCGAGTTCATCTCGACCGTCGGCTACTCGCTCTTCGGCAGCGGCGTCGAGATCACGACGACCTTCGGCGGCGCCCAAGTGAAGAACTGGAGCTACACCAACCTCCAGCAGCGCTTCCGGCACAAGAAGTTCTTCGCGCAGGTGTTCTACAACTCGTCGAACTCCGGCAACAGCACCCCGACCGACGACGCGGGCAGCTTCTACCTGCGTTCGGGCCTCCCCGTGGTGGACAACTCCACGGTGCTCGTGGGACAGGCGCAGCAGGGCTTCAGCCTCGGCGACACGAAGTTCACGGCCGGCGTCGACTACATCGCGACCACGCCGCAGACCGAAGGCACGATCATGGGGCGCAACGAGAACGACGACAAGATCAACGAGATGGGTGGCTACCTGCAGATCACGCACCCGATCTCGGAGAAGGTCGACTTCCTCGGCGCCGTGCGCGGCGACATGAACTCGCGGATCGAGGGGAGCCAGTTCTCCCCGCGCGCCGCGTTCCTCTACAAGGCGACGCCGACGCAGAACTTCCGCCTGACGTACAACCGGGCGTTCAACTCCCCGGCCTCGTTCTCGTTCTTCCTCGACCAGTGGGCGGGCGTCCGCCAGAACCTCGGACCGGCGCTCGGGAACGTGGACGTGCAGATCTTCGGCAACCCGCCCAAGGAAGGGTGGCGCTACGACCGCAGCTGCGACCCGGCCATCAACGGCGGCCTCTGCATGCGCTCGCCGCTGGCCGGCCCGAACCCGGTGCCCGCGACGGGCGCCAACCTCGTGCCGGGCGTGATGGCGGTGAACGGACTCGCGCTCGCCACGGCGACGCAGACCGCGTTCGGCCTCTCGAACGCGCAGCGTGACGCGATCCGCGCCGGCCTGGTGGGCCTCACGCCCACCAACGCGCAGGTGGCGGGCGTGCTCCGCAACCTGCTCGCTCCCGGCACGCCGATCGTCCCCTGGACGAACCCGGTGGACCTCTCGCCCCTCGGCGCCAACTTCTCCAACACCTTCGAGCTCGGCTACAAGGGCGTGCTCGCGAACAGGCTCCGCATCGCGGTGGACTACTGGTACCAGATCCGCCCGGCCGATCCCACCACCCAGGTCGTGAACGGCGATGACGCCGTCTTCCTCGACCCGGCGACCCTCGGCGCCTACCTCGGCAGCACGATGGGCCCGGTCCTCGCCTCGAACGGCGTCCCGGGGGCGGCGATCAACGCCGTCATCACCGGCTGGGTCACGCAGCTGGCCGCGCTCCCCGGCGGCATGCTCAACTTCAACAACCCGAACTACGACAAGACCTACCTGGTCTTCACGTACCAGAACTCGACCGGCCAGGTGGACGTCCGCGGGGTGGACGTCGCGCTGGACTACCTGCTGACCGACTCGTGGACCATCGAGGCCACCTACTCCAACCTCAGCAAGAACGTCTTCACCAAGGCGCCCGGCGCCTCGGCGGCCAACCCGCTCGCGGCCAACACGCCGAAGCACCGCGGCACGCTCACCTTCCACTACGCGAACGAGGGACGGGGCCTGAGCGGCGAGGTCCGCGGCCGGTACACCGACGCGTTCGACGTCAACTCCGGCGTCTACAACAGCTACAACGTCGGCACGCCGATCCCGTACGACCGTGTCGAGACCGCGGCGCTGGTGGATGCGGGCGTCTCGTACCGCCTGCCGTTCGCGTCGAACGTCCGCTTCTCGCTCAACGCGCAGAACGTGTTCAACAACTACAAGGCCACCTTCATCGGCGTGCCGGTGATGGGGCGCTTCATCAGCTCGCGCCTGCAGTACACCTTCTAGCAGGCCTCGCAGGACCCCCGCGACGGGGGTGAACGGAGCGGGGTGGGCCACTCGGCCCACCCCGCTTCGTTTATACTCCACGGGTGCTCGTGCTCCTCGACCCGACGAAACGCCCGGTGATCGGGCACCGTGGCAACCGCGCCCATGCGCCCGAGAACACCCTCGAGTCGCTCGCGCAGGCCGTCGCCTGCGGCGCCGAGGCCATCGAGTTCGACCTGCACCTCTCGCGCGACGGCGTGCCCGTGGTGCTGCACGACCCCACGCTCGACCGCACCACCGACGCCACGGGCGAGGCGCGCGACCGGACGGCGGCCGAACTTGCCAAGGTGGACGCGGGTGCACGGTTCACCACCGACGGCGGCCGCACCTTCCCCTACCGCGGACGCGGGATCGGCGTGCCCACGCTGGAGCAGGCGCTGGCGCAGCACCCGGGGCACCCGATGGTGATCGAGATGAAGACCGTGGAGGTCGCCGCGCCCGCGCTCGCCGTGCTCGAGCGCGCCGGCGCGCTCGGCCACGTGCTGATCGGCAGCTTCATCGATGAGGCGCTCCTCCCTTTTGCACGCGCCGGTGTCCCGGTCTGCGGGGCACCGAACGCCCTGGCGCGGTTGTACCTTCCGGCACTCCTCGGCGCGACCCCGCGCGACATCCCCTACGACTCCATGTGCATCCCGCGCACCCATCGTGGCCTCCCGATCCCGGTCCGGCAGTTCGCCCGCGTGATGCGCGCGCACGGCCGCACCGTGCACGTCTGGACGGTGAATGACCGCCGGGTCGCCCGCCGCCTCTGGGCGCGCGGCGTGAACGGCATCATCAGCGACGACCCGGCGGCGATGCTCCTCGAGCGCGGGGGACCGGCGTGACCGCGGCCGTGCAGCCCGGGAAGGCGGAGAAGCGCAAGACGAACTACCGGGCCGCCTGGGCGGAGACCCGGAAGCTCATGCGCCAGCATCGCACGGCGCTCGGGGCGGGGCTCGCGCTCATGCTGGTGAACCGCCTGGCCGGCCTCGTCCTGCCGGGGAGCGTGAAGTGGATCATCGACGAGGTGCTCACCAAGGGGCGCCTCGAACTGCTCACCCCGATCGCCGTCGCCGCCGGCGTCGCGACGCTGCTGCAGGCCTCGAGCTCCTTCGCGCTCTCGCAGGTGATCTCGGTCGCCGCGCAGCGCGCCATCACCGAGCTCCGCCGGCGCGTGCAGGCGCACATCCTCCGCCTCCCGGTCACCTTCTTCGACGCGACGCAGAGCGGCATCCTGATCACCCGCGTGATGACCGACGCCGAGGGGATCCGGAACCTGATCGGCACGGGGATCATCCAGCTCGTGGGGGGCCTCGTCACCGCCAGCCTCGCGCTCGCCTACCTCTTCTGGCTGAACTGGTTCCTGACGGCCTGCACCCTCGGCTTCCTGGCCATCTTCGGCGGGGTGATGGCGTACGCCTTCGCCAAGCTGCGCCCGGTGTTCCGCGAGCGCTCGAAGATCCAGGCCGAGGTCTCGGGGCGGCTGGGGCAGGCGATGGGGGGCGTGCGGGTGGTGAAGGTGTACACGGCGGAGAAGCGCGAGGAGATCGTCTTCACGCACGGCGCGCACCGGCTCTTCCGGAACATCGCGTCGACCATCACGGGGACGAGCGCGATCGGGGCGGTCTCCACCGTGATCATCGGCGCCGTGGGCGTGCTGATCCTCACGGTGGGCGGGCGCGCGGTCGCCGCCGGCACCATGACGATGGGCGACCTGGTGTCCTACATCTTCTTCGTGGGCATCGTCTCGTTCCCGGTGGTCCAGATGGCCTCGATCGGGACGCAGATCACCGAGGCGTTCGCCGGGCTGGACCGGATCCGCGAGATCTTCGAGACCCCCACGGAGGACCAGGACGACCTCTCGCGCGACCGGCTCGCGCGGCCGGACGGGGACGTGGCGTTCGAGCACGTCTGGTTCGAGTACCGCGAGGGGATCCCGGTGCTCAAGGACATCACCTTCACCGCCCCGGCGGGGACCACCACGGCCCTCGTGGGCTCCAGCGGCTCCGGCAAGAGCACGCTGATCTCGCTCATCCTCGCCTTCAACCGCCCCAACCGCGGGCGCGTGCTCATCGGCGGGCAGGACCTCGCGACGCTGCGGCTCCGCGACTACCGCTCCACGCTGGGCGTCGTGCTGCAGGACAACTTCCTCTTCGACGGCACGATCGCCGAGAACATCGCCTTCTCCAAGCCGGGCGCCACGGCGGAGGAGGTGCGCGAGGCCGCGCGGATCGCCAACTGCGAGGAGTTCGTGTCGGGGTTCCCCGACGGGTACGACACGATCGTCGGGGAGCGGGGGGTGAAGCTCTCGGGCGGGCAGCGGCAGCGCGTCGCGATCGCCCGCGCCATCCTCGCCGACCCGCAGATCCTCCTGCTGGACGAGGCCACCTCGAGCCTCGACAGCGAGAGCGAGCGGGAGATCCGCGAGGCGTTGCGCTCGCTGCGGTCGGGGCGGACGACCTTCGTCATCGCGCACCGGCTCTCGACCATCCGGAGCGCGGACCAGATCCTCGTGCTCGAGCACGGGGAGATCGTCGAGCGCGGCCGGCACCGCGACCTGATGGCGCTCAACGGCCGCTACCGGGAGCTGCACGACACGCAGCACGAGATCGAGAAGGACCTCTTCATCAATCCCGGCGAGGAGCTCCAGCCCCTCAACGACGCGGCCGGCGCGGGCAACTAGCCCACGCCGGCCGGAGGCGCGCGGGGGACGCGCGCGGACCGCTACATCTTCTTGCCGCTCACCTTCGACCCGTCGCCGGGCATGCTCCATTCGCCCTCGACCAGGTCCCCATTGAAGGTCAGCGTCATCGCGCCGGAGTCGCCGGTGGGGACCGGGAAGGTCATCATCATCTTCTTGTCGGTGAGCGTGGCCTTGGAGATCGGGATCGGCGGGAAGGCGGCGCTCGAGAGGGTGCCGGTCCAGGTGCCGTCCGGGAGCTTCGAGAGTTCCATCACCACTTCCATCGCCTGACCCTGCGCCACGAGGCCCAGGGACCACTTGCCCGCCGGGCTGAACGGCGGCGCCGGGGCTGGCTGCAGCACCGGGGTCCCCTCGACGGTCGTGGTGGTGGCGGACGTGGTCGCGCAGGCCGAGGTGATCAGCGCCAGGGCCGCGATCGTGGCGGGAAGTCGAAGGTTCATCGATGGCATCTCCGGTGGAGCCCGGGGCGTCATGCGCCGGGCGATCCTGAAGTGTAGCCCCGCCACGGCCCGCGCGTAACTTTGCGCGATGGCACCCGCCGACGCGCCCTCCGCAGCGCCTCCCGCCCCGCCCCAGGCCGCCGACCGGGGCGCACAACTGGGGCCGGGCGACAGCGGCCGCGCGTGGACCATGCTCGCGCTCCTCTCCGTGGCCGAGCTGTTCGGGATGGCACTCTGGTTCAGCGGCAGTGCCGTGGCCCCCGAGCTCCAGGCGCGCTGGGCGCTCTCCGATGCGCAGGTGGGCGGGCTCTCCACCGCCGTGCAGCTCGGCTTCGTGCTCGGCACGGCGCTCTCGGCGGTGCTCAACCTCGCGGACATCGTCCCCGCGCGGCGGCTCTTCGCGCTGGCGGCGGCCTCTGGCGCGGCCGCGAACGCCGGCCTCCTGCTGGCGGAGAGCTATCCGTTCGCGCTCGCCAGCCGCGCGCTCGCGGGCGCCTGCCTCGCAGGGGTCTATCCACCGGCCATGAAGATGGCGGCCACCTGGTTCCGCGCGCGCCGTGGCGTGGCGGTGGGCACCGTGGTGGGTGCGCTCACCGTCGGGAAGGCGAGCCCCTATCTCTGGCGGCTCGTGCCGGACGCGTCCGTGGCGGACGTGGTGCTCTCCACGTCCGGGCTCGCCCTGCTGGCCGCGCTGCTGGTCACCGTCCTCTGGCGCGACGGTCCCTTCGCCTTCCCTTCCCGCCCCTTCTCGTGGGGGCTCGTGGGCGAGGTGTTCGGCTCGCGCCGCTGGCGGCTCGCCACCGGTGGGTACCTGGGCCACATGGCGGAGCTCTATTCGTACTGGACCTGGATCCCCGCATTCGTGGCCGCGAGTGCGCTGGCCAGTGGTGGCGCGTCCGAGGCCGCGCGTCCCTGGGTCGGGCTGCTCAGTTTCGGGACGATCGCCGTCGGTGGGCTCGGCTGCCTCTGGGGCGGCGTGGTGAGCGACCGCATCGGGCGCGAGCGGCTGGTGATCATCGCGATGGCCGCGAGCGGCGCGTGCGCGCTCGCCATCGGGCTCCTCTTCGGCCGCTCCCCCTGGCTGCTCGCCCCCGTGGCGCTCGCGTGGGGGTTCTTCGTGATCGCCGACTCGGCGCAGTTCTCCGTGCTCGTGACGGAGTCGGTGCCGGCGCACGCGGTGGGCACCGCGCTCACCGTGCAGGTCTCGCTCGGGTTCCTGCTCACGACGCTCACCATCCAGGCCGTCCCGCCCGTGGTCGCGCGGCTCGGGTGGGAGGGGGCGTTCGCGATGCTGGCGATCGGACCCGCGCTCGGGATACTGGCGATCCGGCGGCTCCGGCTCGTGCCGAGGTGAACCCGGACCGGACCTCGGCGGCCCGCCGGATTAGATTTCGCGGCTGTGCATGAGATGAACCGCCCGGCGTTGCGCGCGATCGCGGCCGCGACCTTCCTGACCCTCGTCCCGATCACGCTGCTCGTCCCCGGGCTCACCGAGCTCGTGGTCGAGATGCACGGCGGGACGCGCTTCCAGGCGCACCTCTTCGTCGCGCTCAACCAGCTCGCCGGCATCGTCGCGGTGCCGTTCGTCATCCGGCTGCACCGACGGAACGAGAACACGCGCGCCTGGCTCGTCGGCCTCCTCCTCCTCGATGCCCTCTCGTTCGCCGGGATGCGCGCCGCCGGCTCGCTGGAGGTGCTCTTCGCCTGGCGCGCCGTGGACGGGATCGCGCACCTCCCCGCGGTGACGCTCCTGATGATCGCGGCCAACCGGGCCGGCGGGCGGCGGCGTGGGGCATCGCTCGGGATCGCCGCCTCGGCCCTCATGGTCGGCGTGGGGGTCGGCGCGCCGCTGGGGGGCGTGCTCGTGGACCGGGACCCGCTCCTCGTCTACAGCGTGGGTGCCGTCCTGCTCGTGGTCGCCGCGGCGGCCGCCGCGTTCGTGCGCACTCCCGCCGACGCATCCCCGATCCCATCGGCGCACCGTCGCTACCACTGGGACCGCCGCAACCTCGCGGCGTGGATGCCCTTGGCGTACGGATTCACCGACCGCTTCCTGATCGGCGTCTTCGTCTCGACCTTCACGCTCTTCCTCACGGAAGTGCACGGGGTGAATGCGGCGGCGCGGGGGATGCTGATGTCGCTCTTCCTCCTCCCCTTCGCGCTCCTCTGTTGGCCCGCTGGGAAGCTCACCGACCGCGTGGGATGGTTCGCGCCGATCATCACCGCGAACATCCTCTTCGGCCTCGTCTACGCGAGCTATGGTCTGGTGCCCTTCACCTGGCTCCCGGCGGCGATGGTGCTCTCCGGGGTGCTGAGCGCGCTGATGTTCGCGCCGAGCCTCGTGCTGGTGAGCGAGTTCTCGCGGCACGGAGCGGGGGAAGGACTCTTCGGCACCTTCCAGGTGGCGGGGAGCTTCGGATTCCTCGCTGGGCCGCTGGTCGGCGGCGTGCTCGTGGAGACGCTCCGCACGCCGGCGGGGGATCCGCGGTGGGAGGCGATCTTCGCGGGGGTGGGGGTGGTGCTGGTGATCCTCGGGCTCTTCAGTTGGCGGATCCTGGCGCCGCTCGCGAAGAGTTGGGGAGAGAGTTCGAGTGAGTGGGTTCGGGACCGAGGTACCGCCGACTAGGATCGGTCGGGGTGGTGCGGAGGAGCCCCTGCGGAGGTCACCCGCACCCCCGGAGTCCAGCTTCCAACGGACAGTCTAAGGGGAGAGTTGACAACGGGCTTGACATACTCCTCGCGAGGAGTACTATTCGTCGCATGAGACCGCCGAATCCAGCCGACGCGATGGGCGTGGAAGTCCCTGAGGAGCGCGTGTTGATCGCGCTCGTGCGGGCGGCGTGGGCGTCATCGGTGCGCTCCGACGCCATCGTTCGACAGGCAGGGCTGTCGCCGTCGCAGTACAACGTCCTGCGCATCCTGCGATTCTCTGGGCCCCAAGGCCTGAGCCGAAACGGAATCGGGGAGCGCATGGTGACGCGGGACCCAGACTTGACGCGCATCTTGTCCGGACTGATCGGTATGCGGGCGGTGCGCGATCGGCGTTCTGCGCTCGACCGCCGAGTGCGGGTGAGTGTGATTACCGAGCACGGCCGGGAGCTGCTCGATCGCCTTGACGCGGACGTACGAGACGCCGCGATCGCTTCATTGGGCGGCCTCGGCAAGGCCGACCTCAAGCGGCTCGAAGCCCTTTTGACGGCTGTCGCGCCAGCAACGGGCGGCTAGCGATGCATCCGTACCGCACGCGTGCGTACTACGGCCATACTCGCTCCTCGCGCGGAGCCCATCACGGGAGAGACACCATGCACCACGACGAGCAAGCGATTCGGAACCTGTTGGCGAGCTATGAGGCGCGCCTGAACGCGTCAGATCCCGACGCCATCGCTGGACTGTACGCGAGCGACGGCATCTTCATGCCCCAAGGATTTCCGACGGCACAGGGCCGACCGGCGGTCCTCGAGTCCTACCGCGCCATCTTCTCGAACATCACGCTCACGATCGGCTTCGAGGTCGATGAGGTGAAGATCAGTGGCGGGCTCGCGACCGCGATCACCCGGTCGAGCGGGTCCGTGCGTGTGAACGCCACGGGTGCGTCGGGGCCCGAGGCGAATCGCGAGCTGTTCGCGTTCGCGCAGGAAGACGGGGCCTGGCGTATCGCGCGGTACATGTTCAACAAGGCGGGGTGACTCCATGAACATCGGCAGAGATCTCATTCTCGTGACCGGCGCGACCGGTCAGCAGGGCGGGGCGACCGCGCGCGAACTACTAGCGGCCGGCCACAAGGTTCGCGCCATGACCCGCAAGCCCGACGGTGAAGCAAGTCGGGCACTGGCCGCGCTCGGCGCGGAAGTCGTTCAAGGCGACCTCAACGATCCGGCATCCGTGGAACGCGCCCTGTCTGGTGCCTGGGGCGTGTTCGCGGTGCAGAACACCTGGGAAGCCGGCGTGGAACTGGAGGAGGTGCAGGGCAAGCGCATCGCCGAGGCGGCCCAGCGGGCGGGCGTCCAACACTTCGTCTACGCCTCGGTGGGATCCGCACACCGGAAGACCGGCGTGCCGCACTTTGACAACAAGTCCCGGGTCGAGGAGACCGTGCGGTCTCTGGGGTTCCCGTCGTACGCGATCCTGCGCCCGGTGTTCTTCATGGACAACTTCCTGTCGCCGTCGTTCAAGCAGGCGATCGATCAAGGCGTCCTCGCGGTCGGCATGTCTCCGTCGGTGCCCTTGCAGATGATTGCGGTCGGTGACATCGGCCGGTACGGTCGTGCGGCGTTCGAGGGGCACGCCACTCTGAACGGTGAGGCGGTCGACATCGCAGGCGACGCACTGACGATGCCTGAGGTTGCTGCTGCCATCTCGCGGGCCGCCGGCCGGACTGTGACGCATCTGCAGGTCCCGATCGAGGAAGTGCGAAAGTTCAGTGATGACCTGGCGCTGATGTTCGAGTGGTTCGAGAGTGTGGGCTACGACGCGGACGTCGGCAGGACCTCCGCCCGGTTCGGGATCGAGCCGACGCCCTTCTCTCAGTGGGCCGAGCGCGCCGATTGGAGCGCTGCATAGCAAGCACCTTGCAGCGGCCGGGCAAATGAACCGACGGGCTCTCGGAATCAGGGAGCCCGTTGCACATTGCTACGTGGCGGTGCTGCGCCGTGACGAGTGGCGCCGAGCCCGCTGTGGGCTTGCAGGTCGATTGGGCCAGCCCAGTACTCCGATTCAGTGCCGGATTGGACGCATAACGTCAGCTTCTGTTGCGAGCGGACCGCACGAGGCGTCACGCTGTGCGAATGGTTGGTCCGCTCGGCAACAGCAAGCATCGTTTGGCTGCGTCACGACGATGTCGTGTCGAAACAGCCCGTCGCGCAACGGAACGGTGACGGCCAGCAGTCGAGTTGGTCGTATGCTCGGTGCTCCTTGGCCTCGGCCCGAGCATGCCCGACGCGGCCCCGGCGACCAGCGGCGGCTACAAACCCCGACGGCCCCAGGCGTCCCCGCTCTCTTTCTGGTGTCCGATTATCAGCACCGCCTGTAGACGGTCCACGACAACGGATTCCTCGGACGCACATCGCACCATTCGACGCGCCCCCGTCGCAGAAAGAAGTGGCTGCGACAGCCTGTCCGGCGCCAGACCGATGGCGTCAGCGACACGGTGCCGCCGGCGTGCAGGGTCAGCCGCCAGCGCGGACGTCCGTTGGGATGAAGGCTGATCTGCAGCAGTTCGCCGCAGCCGCAGGGGCAGATCAGCGCGGCAAACCAGACATGCACACCCTCGCCCACGAGGTACACCGTCCACGGGTCGAGGAAGTCCGGCAACTCCGCCGCGAAGCGCGTCGCTCGCGCGGGCGCCGCGCGCAGGATGCGGGCCCTCCACCACAGTTCGACGGCGAACCGCGCCGCGCACAGAATGCTGTCGGCCGGGCGACGCCAACCGACACGCGTCACGGGGCGGTGCCCGGCTCCGTCAGCTCGGGCATGTTGAGCAGCGGACGAAGGTCTCCTCTCCCTGCGAGCAGCGAGAGTGCGGGGCACGGCATGCCATCGCTGTCAATCAGCAGCCGGGCCTGCGTGAGGCTCATGCTGAAGCTCGCGAAGTCGCCGTTACCATCATCCCGGAAGCCGTGGAGCCGCGCGAGGAGCTCGATGACTGCGAGGCTGGCGTAGAGGGTGTTCACGCTGATGACCGCGGGCCGGTCCTCCTGCACGCCGGAGATGTACTTCTCGCTCCGCAGCGCTTCGTACTGTGCGGGGTCCTCCCGGCGCGTGGCCGCGGCGCGCACGTCCTCGGCGGTGTAGGCGCTCCGGCTGAGCAGACTGGAGCCGTCGGGCTGGAGGTAATGCACGGTGCCGCAGATCTGGTCCACGCTTCCCAGTCCATCCGCGACGAGGCGAACGCCCACGTCGAAGTACGGCACGCTGTAGAAGCAGGCCACGCGGTTCAGCAGGTCGCGTCCGTCGATCGAGTCCATGCATCCGAACACCGCGTCGCACCGTGCCACGTGACGGACCACATTCGCCGAGAAGAGGTCCTTCGCCATCGGTTTGACGATCGTGCCGAGGCCCATCGCCTTCACGGCGCCCGCGAGCACGTCGACCTTGTACTCCCCCGCGACCGCGTCGGCCATCGTCGCGTTGTAGATGCGATTCAGGTTCTTCTCCTCGACGCGGTCGGGGTCGACCAGGACGAGGACGCCGACACCGAGCCGTGCCAGCATCTCGATCGTCGGGCTCCCGGTGCCCGAGCAGCCGACGACGGCGACCGTCATTCGGGAGAGCAGCGTCGTCGTACCGGCGCCGAGCGCCTGCGCCGTGCGCCGCGCGAACTCGGAGACGCTGTGGCGGTCCTTGAACGGGCCGGTACCTTTGGACTGCGCGTTCGACTCCACGACCTCGGTCCACCGCCAGCTCCTGATCTCCTCTCCGACGACCGCGACCTTCGGGACCGGGGCCGTCGCGCCATCGGGGCTGACTGCCCGGGCGAAGATCCGGCCCTCCGGCAGCATGACCGCGCTGGTGTGCGGTCGGTCGTTGTCGAGCCACGCGCCGACGGCGGCGAACAGCTCGTGATCCGCGCGGTCATCCACACTCGAGAACCGGCGAAGTCCACCGGGATGACTGTGGATCTTGAGAAGGCTCAGGCCACTCTTCTGTGCCAGATCGAGCAGCGCTGGCAGGGCGTCGGTCGGCCAGCGCACGCGCTCGGGCGTCCGCTCGAGGCAGCGCTCGTGCGGCACCAGCTCGATCTTGTAGATCGTGAGGATCTCGCCGTCTTCGCCATCAGATTCCGGGGCGGCCGGAGGCGCCGCGAGTCGGCCGCAAAGCGCGAGGGCAATCGACTCGCGTCCGTCTCCGGGGAAGAGGTGCTGGCGGAGGTGCGCGTGCTGCCTGCCCGTCATCCTGAGCGCGGCGAACGGGCGGGGCGAACGGTAGGCATCCACCGCGGCGATGGCAGTTGTCTCGGTCATGTCAGCCCCTCCGGAACTCGCGCGCGAACCACTCGTCGACGAGGGCGAGGTGCGCCGCCACGTCGTCGATCCCAGGACGCCAGGGGTTGGCGCTGGTCCGATGGCGGGACCACCGCTGGAACGTCTTGCCGTCGATCGCCATCGCCGTGAGCGCACCGATAACTCGACCGTCGCTGGCGGCGAGCGGCGGGTGCACATAGACCATATCGAGCGCCGCGGTCGGGTACCCCGCGGTGATCTGAATCGCCAGGGTCACCCTAGGTTGGTCGTAGCCGCTCGGGACCGGGAACTCGTTCACGAAAAGCCAGCGCCCACCCTGGGAGACGATCGTCTCCCAGAGCAGGCTGCGGGCGTCGAGGTGCACTTCGTCCTCCTCCGGCAGCGCGAACTGTCGGCGCAGCGCTGGAACGGTGGTCGCCGGCGCCGTCACCACTGGCTCCGGCCGCACGCGTCGGCCCGCGCTAGATCCGTGGCCCCCTCGGTCTGGTCGAGGGGCAGGGTCATGAACCGCTCGACGCCCGTCGTCGTCAGATCGACCACCTGATTCAGCTCGATCTTCGCGGTGCGGCCGCCGATCAGCTTCTGATCGAGCCGGTAGCGCTCCGGCGGTGTCTTCCCGGCCCGCGTGAGGATCTCGCGGCCCGTGATCGTGGAGGTCTCGACCACGATGTGGGTCTTATCCACGCGGATCCGGTACTGCTGTCCCGCCGGCGGGGTGCGCCCCGACTTGGCGTAGGTCTCGACGTCGATGGTTTCGACGCCCGCGTTCATGTGCGTGTCCATCTCTCGATACTCCGGTCTAGGGTGGTAGCGGGCGAAGGTTGTGGTCGCCCTGTCTCTCGCCGTACCATTCCGGAATGCGTTACAGCACGGGGGCTCCGACTCCCGCACCCAGCGGGACCTGGCGCATCGGGCTGTGACGCCCAACCGAATGGTTGGGTGGACCCCCGACAGGCGCCTCGGTGGCCGGGGGCTGTAACGCCTCGGCGAATGTGACAGTGTCCGACGCCACCGCGCCGCCGAGGCCCGGTCAGGCGCACCCAAAACCGTGCAAGACATACGAGCGCACATGAATGTGGTCCCCAACGCCACCGCCTGAGTTCTTCGATCTGGTCCAGCAGGGCGACCGCCGATCGACTGCCGAGTTCGTGGACCGGTACACGCCGGTCGCGCTGGCGTATCTGCGGGTGAGCTTCGCGCGCATGAGCGAAGCGGAGCACGACGAGCTCGTGCAGGACGTTCTCCTCGAGGTCATCTCCAATCTCCGGAAGTACGACCGCACGAGGCCATTCAAGGCTTGGTTTCTCACGATCACCAAGCGGCGGGCGCTCGATTTCATGGAGCGCCACGCTGGGGAGTGGGTGCAGGGAGAGTCTGGTCTGGTCCCCACACACGTCTCCTACGAAGCGGCGATGGACGAGGATGGGCCCGAGGCGCTGCAAACGCAGATCCGAGAGGCAACAGCTACAGACGCGGCCTTGGGTGTTGACGCGGGGGGAGAGGAGGGTGGGGCCGATGCGCAAGCGCCGGTCGGCTCGCTGACCTCACGGGTGCCCGCGCTGCTTGACTGGATGGCATCGCTGAGCCCGGAGGATCGCGTGCTGCTGGATCGCTACAGGCTCGTTGCGTCGTGGGAGGAGGTAGCGGAGCGGCTTACCCGCCTCGGCGACCCCGTGTCGCCCGGAACCGCGAGGGTTCGGGGGCACCGCCTAATCGCGCGCGCCAAGAGGGTCTTGGCCGGCGGCTCAGGCGACGGCTGAGTGGGACGTCGGGGCGTAACGCCCACCCGAACGCGTAGATACCCAAACGAATAGCTCCGACCCGTGGACGGAAACTCCGTCACAATGAGCACGGCACTCGAACACGAGAGCGCATACGATGATGAAGGATCGGAAGGACCCCGGGACGGGGGAGAAGCAGGACGAGAGGGCCGAGCAGGTCGCCCACAGGGCCGAGGCATCCGTCAACGACGCGGACAACGCCGGGGCGCACGACGCCGGGAGTCGGAGCGACACAGATCGTAGGGTCGAGGGGCTGCTTCGGATCATCGGGTTGCAAGACGGCAACGATCGTGAGCTAACGGAAGAGGAGGCAGAGCTGATCTTTGACCTCGCGGAGGCGGAACCAGTCTCCGAGGAGCGGCTCGCCCGCATCCGAGAGGGCGTCCTCCGGCGGCGGTTCGGGACGACGCCGGTTGCAACTGAATCCTCGACCGAGGCATCGCCTGTCGTCGCGTCGTCTATCGCCGAGGCGCAGGTGGCTAGCGTGAAGGCTCCGTCTGAGCCCGCGTCGGTGCGGCCGAGCCTCGTGCGCCACTGCAGTTCGCTCAATCTCAGGCTAGCCGACGTCGCCACGGAGCTGCACTTAGACTCGCAGACGCTCTTCGAGCTGGATCGCGGTGCCGCCCGAGAGGTGCCACGGGCGCTGATCGCTGCGGCTGCCGCGACGCTCAGGATAGACCGTGGTGAAGTGGCGCGCTGCCTGGCCCCGGGTCATAGAGACGTGCCGCGGATGGCCGCACATGGCCGACGTGGGGCCAAAGTCGCCGAGCCAGCCACTCTACGCGACTTCCTCGAGATCATCGAGGCCAGCAAGCTGGGTGAAGAAGTCAAGCGGCACTGGCGTCAGGTGGTCGCCGCCGAGAGTGAAAGCATCGCACAAGCGCCCGAGCAGTCCTGATCCATCTTCACGCGGACAAGAGATTGTGAGCTCCGTTCTTCATACTCCCGCCGCCATTCGAGCAGCTGCTCGTCGCGCCCGCGCTGCCGCGACCGCTCGGGTTGGTGTCGGCAAGGGGGCTGAGTCGCTCGACGCCGTCATCGAAGCCGCGATTGAGCTGGCCGACCTCAATGTCATCTCGTGCGCGCCGGGGTCGGACCTCCTGCAAGGTGCTCGTGGCAGGTTCGATGGTCTCCGGCGCGTCATTGTCCTCGACGAGACCCTCACCGACGAGGAGCGACGCTTCACACTCGCTCATGAGCTCGGGCACACGATGCTCGACCTCATCGACCCTGAATGCGGTGGGGTGGATCTAAACGGGCCGATCCTCGACGTCTTTCCACTCGGCGAGCAGTACGTCACTGGCTACGGTCCGCGACAGCAGGTGGAGATCAACGCCAGCCTGTTCGCTGCGGAGTTCGTGTCCCCACTTGAGCTGGTCCGTTCGGAGTTCCTGAGTGGGCGATCGGCCTCGGACATCGCTGAGGCGCTAGGCGTCTCGACATCGGTAATCTACGGCCAGCTCACCGCCGCATTTCTCAGCGCGGAGGGCGTGCGCACAGCAACTGCGCCCGACCAACACGACAACGACGCCCCGCCGGTCGGACACGCGCCACAGTCGTTCGATCTCGACCCCCGTCAGCAGGAAGCTCGGGATGCGAATCCCGGACCGACTGCGGTCTCGGCGGGTCCAGGCACCGGCAAGACGCGGACGCTGACCGAGCGCGTGGTGCACCTGATCCGAAACCGACAGGCGCTACCCGAGGGCATCCTCTGCCTGACCTTCTCGAACATGGCGGCCGCCGAGCTTCGTGAGCGCTGCGAGCGCGCGCTGGGGCCAGCTGCGCGTCAGGTTCGGGTGCAGACCTTCCACGCGTTCGGGCTGGATCGGCTCCGCGACTACCCAGACCAGGCCGGCGTTCGCAACGATGTGACACTGCTTGATCGGCTCGACGCCGAGGATCTGCTCGACCGACATCTCACGCAGCTCAAACTCGTCGAGTACCGCCACATCGGCGACCCCGGTTTCTATCTTCCATCGATCCTCGACGCGATCTCCGCGGCGAAGGACGAGATGGTGGGCCCGGATCGCTACATGGAGCTCGCGCGCGCCACTGCCGCGTCCGCGCAGAGTGGCGATGACAAGGCCCAGAAGGCGGCGCGCCGGCATGTGGAGGTGGCACACGTCTACGCCAAGTACGAGACCCTCCTGCAGCAGCACGGCGCTGTAGACTTCGGGGACCTAATCTATCGCGTGGTGCGCCTGTTCGAGTCTCATCCGGAGGTGGCCACCGAGGTCTCCGACGGCTACCCGCAGATCCTGGTCGACGAGTATCAGGACGTGAACCGCGCGTCGGCCCGGCTGCTCCAGCTGCTTCGTCCGAGTGGCCAAGGGCTCTGGGTCGTCGGCGACGTCCGGCAGGCCATCTACGCCTTTCGTGGAGCGTCGGCGCGAAACCTCTCCGACTTCGCCCAGGACTTCCCCGCTGCCGGGGAGCCGGTACCGCTCGTACGGAACTACCGATCGGCGCCGGAACTGCTTCGACTCTTCAGTTCCGCAGCGAAGGAGATGCGGGGCGCGGAGAGTTTCTCCGCTTGGGAAGCAAGTCGCTCAGGGGCTACAGGCCGCGCGGTCTTCGGCACCGCCGACGACGAGGAGGCAGAACTCTCGGCGATCGTGGATTGGATCAACCACTCGGTCGCGGCAGGGCGACCGTTTGGTGCGCACGCCGTGCTCTGTCACCGGAATGCGGATGTGCCGCTCGTCGCGCGCGCGCTTGAGCAGCGCGGCGTCCCGGTTGCGAACTTCGGCGACTTCTTTGAACGCGACGAGGTACTCGACCTGCTCTCGCTCCTCTCGTACGTCGTCGAGTGGGGAGCGACCGCACTTCCGCGCGTTCGTACGTGCGGTCCGCACACCCTTAGCGACGCCGACTTTCAGGCGCTCCTCGCCGCAGCGCTTCGCGCCCACGGCGGGCTCCCCGCCGTCCTGAACGCCGCGACTCCACCCGACGGCATGACGGAGGACGCGTTTCGCCGTTCATCGACCGATTGGCGCATGCTCTCGAGCTTCGCGTGTCGCCACGAGGTGTGGTCGTTCTTTGCGGGCTACCTGTTCGACGACGGGCGCTTCCTCCGCCACATCGTCGCGACGGATACGGCCCACGCTCGCGCACAGCAGCTCGCCATCGGGCAGCTTCTGCTCATGGCGCGGGCATTTGATGCACGAGAGCAGAAGGTCGTTCCTGCGATGGAGGTCGGGGGAGCGACGGCAGACGCCGTGGACTTCCTGAGGAGCGAGTCACAAGTTGCCAATAGCCTCGCGCGTAAGCGATCCTTCCTCAGCTTCATGCGCCGGCTCTGGGCAGCGCGTGATCGCCGCGTGCCGGTGCCGGCCAGCGCACTCGACGCGGTGCACGTCGGCACCGTGCATGGCGCGAAGGGGCTCGAGTTTCCCGTTGTGTTCCTCCCCTTCCTGGTCGAGGGTCGATTCCCCTTCAAGGCGCCGCACGATCACGCCCCTCCCCCGTCAGGGATGCTGCCCCATGATCCGGTCGCGGAGGACGCCGAGCTCGAGGCGTTGTTCTTCGTTGCGATGACTCGCGCTCGAGACGAACTGGTGATAAGCCACGCCATCAGCTACACGGGCAAGCCACCGAAGCTCTCGCGGCTGCTTCGACTCATCGCACCGGCCCGGGAGCAGGCATGGTTCGAGGAGCAACACTGGCCGTCATCGACTGCGGGCGCCAGCGCGACAGAGCCGGCGAGCGAGCCGCGTGAGGTGACTTCTCTTCGGTATAGCGAGTTCGAGACCTTCATCAAGTGCCCTCGCCGGTTCTACTACCGGCACGTGCTCAACCTGCCGGAGCCCGACAGCGGGAGCGCCTATCTCCGGTACCACAGTGTGTCTCGCGAGATGATTGAGTGGATGGACGAGGCACATCGCGCTAGTGCCATGCCGAGAGAGTGGTCGGTCGTGCAGGACCATTTTTCTGAACGCTGGCAGACGCGTGGTCCTGTCGATCATGTGCACGAGGCATTCTATCGGGAGGTGGCGATCGAGAACGTGCGCCAAGCGTGGGAGCGTCGCCTAGGAATGGCGCCGGCGGCCGAGTGGGACCAGGCTCCCATGGGGCTGGTGTCCACCGCAATCGAAGGCGTGACCATAAGCATCCCGGTGAGCATCAGTCGGGACGAGGGCGGTGTCGTGCGCCTCGGACATGGGTACTTCCGACCCCGGAAGGCGACGACGGATCACCTTGAGCATCGTTTCGCGCTGCTTAGACATGCAACGGCGGCCGCCACCCCAGGGCGCACCGTTCAGGTAGAGGCGCACTACCCGGAAGAGGTGGTGGCGCTGAACGCGCTCCGAAGGGACGCGGAGCAGCGGCGGATCGACGACGTGCGTGAGGCGGTCCAGAGTATCCGCGCCGGCCGGTTCCCAGCCGAGCCGAGTGAGGACCGCGACCGGGAGTGTCCTCGCTGCCCGTACGGCACCATCTGCCCGAGGTAGGAGGCCCGCGTACCGCGTGCGCGCATTAGCAACTGGAAGTCAGCCGAGGCTGCAGGGGACGACCGCTCAGCGACATGACCCGGCCGAGCATCGTCCCAGAAGGTGACTGCGCGGGTTAGGAGACGGCGTAACGGGATGCCGAGAAAGTCGGTGTCCGCGGGCGTATTGGGGATTGCTACCGGTTTGTCCCTTGATGCACGGCGGAAACGTTCTGCGGAGAAGCCTCACGGTCCTATTTGGCGGCGTCAGCGCCGTTGTTTGGGCGCGCGAAAGTGCCGCGGGCCTGGGGTCAGGCCGGCATGAGATGCTGCAGCCTCACCGGGATATACGCGGCGCGCGCGAAGGTCACGATCTCGTCGACAAGCGACGAGTGATGCTTCACTCTTTGTGAGGGTCCCCCCGCCGCTCCCTCCAGTTGATGCTTGACTCCTGGGCCCCACCGGTCGTCTTCGAGGCGACCAAGGAGCTCAGATGAAGAAAGCCCGATTCACGACGGAGCAGATCATCGCGATCCTGCAGGAGCATGCGGCCGGCGCCGCCCCCGCGGAGTTGGTGCGGCGCCACGGGATCTCGCGCCAGACGTTCTACAGCTGGAAGAAACGCTACGGCGACCTCCAGGTGAGCGACGCCAAGCGGCTCAAAGCGTTGGAGGATGAGAACGCACGGCTGAAACGGCTTGTCTCCGAGCAAGCGCTCAATCTCCAGATCCTGAAGGACGTGTTGGGAAAGCACTCGTGACTACCGGCGAGCGCCGGGCGGTGGTCACCGATGTGCGGGGGCGCTACGAGATCAGTGAACGCTTTGCTTGCCGCGCGCTCGGGTTCGAGCGTTCGGTGATGCGGTTCGTGCCGCAACGACCGGTCGTGGACGCTCCGCTGCGCGAGAAGCTCTGCGCGCTGGCCGCCGAGCATCTGCGCTGGGGCATTCCGCGTCTGCACTGGCGCCTCCGACGGGACGGCTGGCTCGTGAACTACAAGCGCGTCGAGCGCGTCTATCGCCTTGAGGGACTGGCGGTCCGGCGCCACAAGCGGAAGCGGCTCGCGGTGCCGCGGGTCCCCCGTCCGATCGCCGTGAGCCCAAACGACACCTGGAGCCTCGACTTCGTCAGTGACCAGCTCAGCTCCGGGCGGCGATTCCGGTGCCTCACCCTGATCGACAGCTGCACCCGGGAGTGCCTCGCCATTTCGGTGGCGTACAGTCTGCCGAGGACCGCCGTGATCGTGGCGCTCGACGCGATTCTCGGCGTCCGCGGGCGGCCGACGCGGTTGTCGCTCGACAATGGCAACGAGTTCCGCAGTCGCGTGTTCGACGCGTGGGCCGCTGATCGCGGCATCACCTTGCAGTTCATTCAGCCCGGCAAGCCCGAACAGAACGCGCACGTCGAGAGCTTCAACGGGACGTTCCGCGATGAATGGCTCAACCAGCACTGGTTTCACGCGCTGCTCGATGCCCAGTTCCACATCGAGCGCTTCCGCCGCGACTTCAACAGGGCCCGTCCGCACGAGGCCTGCCGCCCCTTGACCCCGCACGAGTACGCCCAGACCTTCACCACACCACTCGCCCAGCTTTCAGCCTAGAACTGGAGGAGTGGCGGGGGGACCCTCACGACCGCTTCTGCTGCAGCCGCTCCAACTAGAAGGGTTGGGCGGGGCGTCCGCAACCAACTCATGCCATCACGGACGCCTCGCCCAACCCAATCCGCACCTGCGGCTGTCGGCAGCAAGCGTCGTCATCCGGCTCGCGACTCAGCGAGACGGGCTTTCAGGTGCGCGACCAAGACGAGGAAAGCATGGGTAGTTCGGACCAGGAAAAGCGCATCGGCGCGGGTGAACTTCACGTCGCTCGCGAAGTCGTGCACCGCAAAGCTCGACAGCTGCTTCAGTCGAGCGGCGATCCCTGAATACTCCGGCCCTCTCTTCGCGTCAGTGAGATGCGACATCAGCGTGCCCCAGTCCTTCGCCTCCGTCCCTGACCGCGACTCCTCAAGGGCCGCCTCGACTACCTTGCGGCAGGCGGCAGCCGCTGAGGCGAAGTCTCCTGCGGCGATTCGTGCCCTTGCCTCCTGAAGGTGGGTGGCCGCTCGCTGAATGTGCTCGGACGATGCGGCAGGATACCGAATCTCGAGCAGCTCGTAGTCGGCGCCTCCACAGCCACGAAGGAACTCAAGCCAAACGTCCCTCGGAATCGCGAGCTGAATCGGGCGAATCTGCGCATGCAGCACGGTGCTGCCGTCGTGCACGGTGGGCCACAGCGCCAGCCAGAGACGCGGAGCTTCACCGTCGCGCCTCGCTTCCAAACGCTCGAGTCGCTGGTGGTCGAAGTCGCAGGCGAGTTCTAGCTGCGCCTCGTAGCCGTCGGCGGGGAACCGGACGGGCCGGCGCTGCCCCGTCAGGCGCGCTTCGCAGACGGGGTCGCCTGCCTCATTGAGGCGAAGCTCCCCTGCAAGGTCACGAAGCTCAAATGCCTCCGTCGAGGCCTGACCTTGATACCGTGCTGGAGCACGCTGGAGCAGCACACCGACACGCAGCAAGAGTCGCGGAAACAGCGATGCTCCTGCATACGCGGAGAGCACGCGCACCTTTCCGACCTGCGTCGAATCAATGGTTAGATCTGACTCACCGTAGCTTGACACCAGTCCCTCTGAATCTAGTCCGGAAGACGTCAGCTTGTGCTTCGAACACTCCATAAAAGGCGTCCGCAAAGCGGACGCTTCAATGGCGTGGCTGTCAGCCACCAAGCATCGTTAGGCGCCAGAGTGCTCAATCTGTCGCGGTGCCAGAACGACCCGCAATCCGATGCATCCATCGTGGAAGCTGGAAGCGATCTCGTAGCGCTTCTAGACGGTGCAGTGAGCGGCCCAGTTGTGGAAACAGCCGCTGCGGAGAATGTGGCGAACGTCCCGCGTGAACGTGTCTTGACACCACTCCCAGACCTTTCCCGACATATCGTAGAGCCCCAGCTGGTTCGGTGCCTTCTGCGCGACGGGCTGTGTGTGATCGCCGAGGCGACGATCGCACCATGCCACGGCATCAATGTCATCGCTTCCACTGTACCGGAAGGCGTCACGCCAGTGCGGACCTCCGCGAGCAGCGTACTCCCACTCGGATTCCGTCGGTAGACGAAATGCGAGGCGTCTCCCCGCTTGGTCGCGCAAGTCGTCGGCTGCTGTGCTCTCGTTCAGTCGATGCAGGAAGCCAGCGGGCTCAGTGAGACTGTCCGACGAGACGTTCTCGACAGGGAGGTCTGGACCAACGTGTGCCGCGGGATTCTGTAGCCCGTCGATATGAGCCCAGAACGCCTGCGTGATCGGGGTTGCCCCGATGTAGAACTCCGGCACCGAAACGGCAATGCCCGGGGTCGACTCGCCAAAGGGATAAGGCGCGTCTGCAGTGTCGCCGACGCGCGCGAGTATAAACTGTCGCTCCTTCCTGCCGTCCATCCAACGATACGAGATAGAATCCACGGCGTGCTTCCCCGAAAGAACTTCGTGTGTGCGCCTAGCGTCAGTTTGTGCTGCGGCCGTTCCAATTTTTTGCGGCGGCGTGGCCGCCGCATACCCGCCTAAACATGGAGCGGCGGCCCCGCCGCCGCTTCCGAAGCCCGGCCGTCAGTCACCAAGCGCCGGTAGACGCCGATGGGCTCGCGTCTACTCGTTTGACTTCTCGTCGCGAGGCCAGGTTTCGAGCACCTTCTTCCGGTACCGTTCGACTCCCTCCATGTGGGCAGAACGGCGTTTCGCCAAGCGACTTGAGAAGGACCACCCAGGAATGAGCTCAGAAAGGGTCAAGTCCTCGTGTGGGTCCAAGCCGTCATGACACGTTTGACAGATCGTCAGCAGATTGGCCTCCTCCGTGAGTCCGCCCCGAGACCACATCCGTACGTGATGCAAGTGAAGCTTCACGTGAACATTGTCTGCGGGTCGCTCGCCGCAGATGCGGCAACTGTAGTGGTCACGCTTCAGGATGCTCATCCTAAGCTTTCGCGACGGTGCACGCTGCCGCTCGGCTTCCGAGATGGTTGAGAGTCCGCGAAATCCGATGGGGCCAGCAGAAACAGAGGGATGCGGTGCAAGCACGTCTGGCAACCACTGCTCCGCCAACTTGCGCTCGATCACGGCGTGGCCACCGCGCGACATGAAGATGGCCAGTCCTCGATCGTCGTTGACTACCAGACACTCCTCTCCGAGCTTCTCGTAGTTCGCCAGGAGCCTGTCAGCATGAACTATTGATGCAGCCCGCAGTTCTATGCGCCGCTCAGGGTCCTCGTAGCCTTCGAAGTGTGAATATACGCCCCACTCGACATGTCCGGCGATGGTCAAAGTCAAGGAAACGGAGTAGTACTCCCTGTCTGCGTGGACGGTGCGCAACTGTACCGCCAACGCGGCAAGGTTGCCGGCTCGGTCGCTTGTCGGTGCGCTCAACTGAGTTCCGTCAGTGGTGGTCGTGCGTCTAGCGAGTACTGGACAGTTCTCTCTAATTGCACCAAGCACCGCAAGGGAATCTGCCGTCGCCCAATACTCACCGGCGCTCACCAGCCGGCAAGCCCCTGTGAGAGCGCGTCTTGGGCCACTCGTGTCGCGCAGGAGTTAGCCGGCGAGCCGGAATTGGGCAGAACTGCCTGATTCCGGCCCGCCCCGCGCCCATGCGGACGGCAAAGGGGCCAGCGGCGCGTCCGCCGCTGGCCCCCGTCCCTCGCCTCCCCTGCCCTCCTTCTACTTGCGCCGCACCATCCGCGGCGGCTCACTCATCGCCGCCAGCAGCGCCCCACACGCCGTGATCACCGGCGGCAGCGCCGCCGCCAGCTGCGGCACCACCTCGCTCAGCGTCACGAGCACCACGTTGGTCGGATGCACCGTCGCCAGCGCACCCACCATCGCGATCGCCGCGCCCAGCAGCGCCCGCGCGCCCTTCGGCTTGCGCACCCGCGCAGCCGCCCTGCCCGTCGAATCCTGCATCTGACCTCCTGGATGTGGTGAGTGGGAGCTTTCCTACCGGCCGTCCTTCGGCGGGCACGGGTCGTTCCCATACGAGTTCTTCTCCGAGATCTGCCCGTCCTCGCGGTGGATCGAGTGCTCCACGCGCAGGCCACGCGCGATCTCGCGGCCGGCCGCGACGGCCTCCGACTTGAGCCGGTGCCGCGACAGCACCCGACCGTCCAACTTGTTCCACCAGCCCCTGGCGCTCGCCGCGGGCACGGTGTGGACTCCCCCGCCTCGCTTCATATACATGTCCTCGCGGTGATGGGTTGAATGGGCACTACGCCGCCTGCTCCACCACGTTCGTGGTGCGCGGAGCGGAACTCCCGGACTGCAGGTGGACGCGCTTCGCGGACCGCCACTTGGCGAGCGTCACGTCGTCGCCGTCGAACGACGTACGTATTATTGTGTCGAGACGGTCGACCGCGCGGCGGCCGCGACGCATCTGCACCTGCAGCCCCGTGCGCGCGCCCACGTGGGTGCCGACCAGGGTGGCGCGGCCGCCGAGCATGCGCTCGAGCTCCGTGCGCGCGGCGGTGAAGCGGGCGAGGAAGTCGGCCGGGAGACCGTTGGCCACGAACGCGGCCTCGAAGGGCCGCGCCCCCGCGATCATGCCGTCGCACGCCTGCAGGAACCTGGTCACGCCGATGCCGGCGCGCGGCATCCGGATGGCCGCCGGCATGCGCACGTCGGACTCGGGCTCGATCTGCGCGCGCGCGATCGTGACGATCGGGCGCATGTGCCGGTCGCGCAGCTGCTGGA
>WYBP01000005.1 GCA_011525845.1 Gemmatimonadaceae bacterium
GCCGCAGGCGCGCTCGCTGAGCGCCAGCGTCGAGTCCGCCGTGCAGCGGCGGCTGCCCGAGTTCCTGCGCGACGAGTCGGGGGGGGGGGGGGGGGGGGGGGGCCGCGGGGGGGGGGGGGGGGGGGGGGGGGGGCGGCGCGGGGGGCCCCCCCCCGCCGCTGCACGACTGTTACAGGCTTCTTGTGCAGGCACTTACGATTTTCTAGAATACGGAATGCGCGCCGACAGGACACTGCCGTTCGACATCGCCCTCGCCGTCAGGCTCGCGCAGCCCGCCGGCACGATGTCCAGCCTCGCCGAGGAGCTGGCCGTCGTCCCGAGCCAGGTGCACGCGGCGCTCGGGCGCCTCGAACGCGCCGGACTGCTCAGGCCCACGGGCCGCGCCACGAACACCCGCGCCCTCGGCGAGTTCCTGAACTACGGCCTCCGCTACGCGTTCCCGGCGCGACGAGGGCCACTCACCCGCGGCGTCCCGACGGCGCACTCGGCACCGGCACTCGCGAAGGCGATCGACGCGCCCGATGTCGTCGTCTGGCCGGCGCCCGACGCCGCGGCCGCTGTCGCGGGATTCGAGGTGGCGCCCCTCTACGCCGGCGCCGTGCGGCTCCCGGAGACCTCGCCCGACACCTACCGCGTCCTCACCATCCTCGACGCACTCCGCCTCGGCGACCGGCGCGCCCGCGGCTTCGCGCGCGAGCTCCTCGCGGAGTCACTCGGCATCCCGAAGGGCGTGGCGTAGGGCGGCGACCGGACGCCGGCGGAAGCACCCCTCCAGATGGTCGTTCACGAGCCCCATGGCCTGGAAGAGCGCGTACATCGTGGTGGGTCCCACGAACTTCCACCCGCGCGCCTTGAGGGCCTTCGACATCGCGCTCGCGGACGGCGTCATCGGGGGGATGTCGCCCTGCGTGCGCGGCACGCCACGCTCGGCGCGTCCCGGCTCGAAGCTCCAGATGAAGGAAGCGAGCGAGCCGAACTCCTCACGGAGCGCCGGGTACCGGCGGGCGTTGTTGATGACGGCCTCGATCTTCCCCCGGTGCCGCACGATGCCGGCGTCCCGGAGCAGCCGTGCGATGTCGCGCGAGCCGAACCGCGCGACCGCCGCCGGGTCGAAGCCGGCGAAGCCACGACGGAACGCCTCGCGCTTCCGGAGGATCGTGATCCAACTCAACCCGGCCTGGAATCCCTCCAGGGAGAGCTTCTCGAAGAGCCGGATGTCGTCGGTGACGGGGACGCCCCACTCCGCATCGTGGTACCGCACGTAGTCCTCGGCGTCGCCGCACCACCAGCAGCGGACGCGGCCGTCCGCACCGCGCTTGAGGCCGTCGCGGAGCGCGCTCATGCGAGTCCCCGGAGCGCCAGGAACTCCTGCACCTCCTCGGGATCATCGACCATCTCCAGCCAACCGGGGCGGAGCGCGAGTCGCACCACGATGGCTCCTCCCTCCGTCGTCACGGCGAGCGCATCGGTGAAGTCGCACTTGGCCACGGCGCTCTCCGGGATCGCGAAACCGGGGATGCCACTGAACTGGATGGAGTGGTCCGGTCCGAGGTCGGGCCGGAGCTCGAGCCAGGTGACCCCGCGGAACACCGCCACCTCGTTCGCGTGGGAGGTGAAGGGCGAGTCGCGCCCCGGCAGCGTCTCCTCGTCCGGCACGAAGTCGGCCACGAGGCAGGAGACCTCGAAGTCGGACTCGATCAACGCGCGATCGACGTGCGCACGCACGGTGCCGCCGTCCCGGAGGCGGACGCGGAACTCGCCCTCGGCCATCTCCCAGCCGGCCCAACCCCGTCGCAGTCGACGCAGCGCCTCGAGCGAATCGGTATCGGCGATGAAGGAATAGTCGCGGCGTGACATCCCGAGAACATTAACGCCACGTCCGTTCCCACTAGAACACAGGCGCGACCCTGCCCTAGAACACCACGAGCATCACGCCGACGACCACCAGGACGGCCGCCACGTCCAGCGCGAGCCCGGCTCTCGCCATCTCCCGGACCGTCAACTCGCCGCTCCCGAACACGATCGCGTTGGGGGGCGTGGCCATCGGGAGCGCGAAGCCGACCGACGCCGAGAGACCCACGACCATCATGATCAACAGCGGGGGCTGGCCGAGTGCCGCGGCGAGCGACACGGCGATCGGCATCCCCATGGCGGCGGTGGCGGAGTTGGAGGCGAGCTCGGAGATGATCACGGTGCCGATGGCGACGCCCAGCAGGACGAGAGGGAGGGGGAGCCCGTGGAGCCCCGACATCCAGACCCCGATGCGTGTCGCAAGGCCGCTCGACTCCATCGCCGCGGCGAGCGAGAGTCCACCGCCGAAGAGGAGGAGCACGTCCCACGGGATCTCGCGCGCCTCTCGCCAGGTGAGCAGCGGGCGCGTGGGCGCGCTGGCCGACCGGCCCGGGATGAGGAAGAGCAGGATCGCACCCATCACGGCGATGCCCGCGTCCGTCACGCTCGGCACGAACGAGGTCAGCCCCCCGAGGTGGAATGCGCCGAAGTCCTTCGGCTCGCGGAAGAACCACCCGAGGGCCACCATGCCGAACACGAGCATGACCAGGCGCTCGCCTCCCTGCAGCCGCCCGAGCGCCTGACGACGGGCGCGGAGGACCTCGAGCCCCTCATCGCCCAGCTCGAGCTGCTCGCGATGGAAGACGAACACGAGCAATGCCCAGCAGATCGGCAGCAGGATCAGCGCGGCCGGGAGGCCGTACTTGAGGAACGAGAAGAAGTCGAGGTTCACGCCGATCAACTCCCGGGCAGCCCCGGCGAGGATCAGGTTCGGCGGCGTGCCGATGAGGGTGGCCATGCCGCCGATGCTCGCGGCGAACGCCACGCCGAGGAGGAGGGCCACCTTCTGGCTGTGCGCGGCCTTCCCGGTGCCGAAGAGCGACCCGATGGCGATCGCGATCGGGTACATCATCGCCGCGGTCGCGGTGTTGGAGATCCACATCGAGAGGAACGCGGTCGCGAGCATCACGCCGAAGACGAGGCGCCGGGAGCTCGTGCCCACGGCGCTGATCACGGCGAGTGCGATCCGGTGGTGGGCATGCCAGCGCTCGAGGGCGGCCGCGAGCAGGAAGCCCCCGAGGTAGAGGAAGACCACCTCGTTGGCGAACGGGGCTGCGGCGTCCCGCGTGGAGGCCACGCCGAGCAACGGGAAGAGCGCGATCGGCAACAGCGCGGTGACGGCCAGCGGGAGGCATTCCGTTATCCACCAGATGGACATCCAGACCGCGACGCCCAGCACGCCGGAGCCGGCGTCGGAGAGACCGCCGGGCTTGAGCGAGAGTACCACCAGGCCGGCGACCGGGCCGGCGACGAGGGCGACGATGCGACCGCGGTCGAAACCCGGCGCGACGTATTCCGTTGCAGGGGGGGCGGAATCCATCGCGCCAAGATGGCCGCCCTGATGACCGTGCAGCAAGCTCGCGTGTAGAATCCGGGGTTCGTGCCGGCCCGTCGCACGTGGATGCGCGCCGGCACGACCCGCTCCTCACCGTCACCCGATCTTCCGTTCCGTCGTGCTCGCTCTCTCGTTCCTGCTCGCCCTGGCGGGTGCCCCCGACACGGTGCAGGCCGCCGACTCCCTCACCTACGCCTCGCCCGCGCTGCGCGCGCTGGTGGCGGAGGCGGCGGAGCTGAATCGGCGTGTGCCGCCCGGGCTCGGGGGGTACGAGGCGCGACTGGAGAGCGAGATCTCGATCGGCAACCGGCGCTCCGAGGGGAAGGAGATGTCCGTCTCCCTGGAACAGGTGGCGAGCCGACTCACCTGGGACCGGACCGGCCGATATGCGCAGACGGTCGTGGGGTACCGGTCCCAGAGCATCGGGGCTGCGTTCGCGAGCATCGGGTTCTTCCGGAGCGGCTGGGCGATCCCCTCGCTCTATGGGAACCGGCTGGCCCTGCTCTTCGGCCGCGACACGTCCGAGGCACGCCGCCGCCGGAACCGCCGGGGCGGGGAGCCGCTCTTCGCCGTGCATCCGCTGGCCGACGACCGGGAACAGTTCTATCGCTATGCCGGCGGTGACACGATCATCACGATGCGGGTCGGGGATCGCGCGATCCCGATCGTGCGCGTGACGGTCTCGCTCCGACCCGACCTTCCCGCCAAGAGCGTGGTCTTCCTCGGCGAGATGGACCTCGACGCCTCGCGCCGCCACATCGTCCGCCTGCGCGGGTACTTCGCGGTGGTCGGCGGGCCGAAGCCCCGCTTCGACATCCTCCGCGACCTCGGCCTCCAGGGCGTCGCGTACGTCGAGGCCGTGAACGCGGAGGCGGAGGGGCAGTTCTGGCTTCCCGCGCACCAGCGCTTCGAGGCAGTGGCGTCGGCCAGCACGGTGGGCGAGGGGCGCGCGATCTTCCGGATCCTCACGTGCTTCGTCGACCGGGAGATCCTGCCGGTGCCGGACAGCGTAGAGGTCGGCGCGCCCGGCGACACGCTCTCGATCCATCCATTCCGGCTGCTGATCGAGAGCCCGGACACCCTCAGTGCGTACAAGGGGTGGCGCACGGAGCTCGGGGAGATGACGGCGGCCGTGAGCGCGGAGGACTTCACCGACGTCGCGCCCGATCGCTGGAACCCGCGCGGCCCGCCACGCTTCGCCCTCGAGACCGCGCGACTCGGCGACGTGATCCGCGTGGACCGCGTGGAGGGGCTCTTCACGGGCATCGGCGCGGTGATGCGGTTCCGGGACGCCGCGCCCGGCCTTACGATGCGCAGCGCGGTCGGGTGGGCCTGGAACGAGCAGACGGCCCGCGGCCGCTTCGTGACCGAGTACCGGAAAGGGCGCTCCCAGTGGTCGGCCTGGGCGTCCCGTTCGCTCGACCTCACGAACGACTTCCGCAGCCCGTTCGACTCGGGCTCCACGATCGGCGCCATCCTCGGGCGGGACAACTACGACTACGTGGACCGCCGGAGCGCGATGGCCCAGTGGCTCGGCTTCCTCGGCGACCGGGAGCGGGTGCAGCTGCGCGTGGAGGCGGGCGCCGCCGAGGACCGCGGCGCGGAAGTGCACCTGCGGCGGAGCCCGATCGGCATCGGCGACGACTTCCGGGAGAACCGGATCGTGCGGGAGGGGCGCTACGCACGTTCCGCCGTGACGCTGGATGTGCGCCCGGACGTCTCGCTGGAGTTCCTGCGGACGGGCGCGGGGGTGCGGCTCTACTACGAGCGCGGCGACGGCGACCTGCGGTACCAGCGCGCGGAGGGGCGGTTCACGCTGCGTTCCAATCGCGGCCCGTTCTCCATCGGCGCGCGCCTCGATGTCGGCGTGACGAACCCCGGTGCCCCGCCACAGCAGTTCTTCGAGCTCGGCCAGAACCAGAACCTGCCCGGCTACGGCTACAAGGAGTTCGCGGGTGACCAGGCGGCGGTCGTCCGGGTCCTCGCATTGCGGCGACTCCCCCTGCTCGGCGCCCCGACGCGGATCACGCCTCGCATCTGGCTCCCGCCGGCCGCACCGGCGCTCGCGCTGGGCCTGCAGGCGGGATGGGCGCGCGCCTCGACGCCGGCGGCGCTCGCGACGACCACTGCACTGGGTTCGGTGCCCACGGGACATCCCCGCTCGTCCGCGAGCTTCACGCTGCGCTTCTTCGGCGGCGCGGTGGGGTTCGGCGTGGCGACGCCGCTCGACCACAAGGGCCGGGTGCGATGGCTCCTCGAGTTCGGGCAGAGCCCGTGAGGCCGGCGCGCAGGGCGCTGCTGGCGCTCGGACTCGCCACGTTCGCCGTGGGCGCCGCGGCCTGCCGGGAGGTGCCCGTGGCCGACGCGCGCACGCCCTACGAGCGGCTCGCCGGCGACTCCGCGCACGCGGACTCCGCGGCGTTCGCCACGCTGCCTGGTGCGCTCGCTCCGGTGCTCGACATCCGCGCGCTGCTCGACGCGTCGGTGCTCGACTCGCTCCCACTGGGCGAGTGCGTCGACTTCGGCGAGCGACGGCCGCTCGAGGCACGCCGGCGCCTGCAGCTGCGGCTCGCCGACTCCACGGCCATCGTGCTCTATGCGGTGGCGGACAAGACCAGCGGTGCGCTCGAGCACGTGGAGTTCCTCCGCCGCATCCCGGGACGCGGCCAGCGCGCGTTCACCTGGGACCACGGGAACGACCGCACGACCTCGCTCTGGTGGTCCGAGTACCCGCGCGGGATCTCGCGGCGCGCGGAGAAGGGAGACCTGCCGCGCGGGGGGCCGATCCCGCGCGCGGTGCGCGCGCTCGGCCGCCAGCTCCTTACGCTGGACTGCCCGGATTCGGCGTCGCGAACTCGCCGATGAACCCGATCTCCGGCTCCAGGAACTGATCGAAGCGGTCGGCGACGGCGCGCTGCGCGTGCGTGATGAGCGCGCGCACGTCGGCCGCGGTGGCGGCGCCGAGGTTCACCATGATGTTCGCGTGGATGTGCGAGATCTGCGCGTCGCCGATCCGGTGCCCCTTGAGCCCGCACTGGTCGATCAGCCGCCCCGCACCCACACCCTCGATCTTCTTGAAGATCGAGCCCGCGCTCGGGTGGTACTCGAGCCAGGGGTGCCGCGACCCGCGCCAGGAGAGGTTCTCCTGCATCACGCGGTGCATCACGGCGCGGTCCCCGGCCGCGAGGGCGAAGGTGACGGCGAGTGCAACGTCGCCGCTCGTGTGGAGGCGGGAGGTGTCGTAGCCGAAGGCCATCGCCTCGCGGTCGACGGTGACGCGCGCATCGGCGGGGGTGAGGAGCTCCACCGACTCGACAACCTCCTCGATGAAAATGGTGCGCTCGCGCTCGGGTGCGGGCGCCAGGAAGTGGAGATTCTGCCAGACGGCGCCCCCGACCGTGCTCGGGATGCCGACATAGTGCTCGAGCCCGGACCAGCCGGCGGCGACGCAGTGCCGGATGAGATCCGCCACCACCACGCCGCTCTCGGCGCGGATGCGACCGCCGCCGAGGTCGGTGATGCCGCGCGCGACGTTCCGCACCACGAGGCCGCGGACGCCGAGGTCGCCGACGAGGATGTTGGCGCCGAGGCCGAGGACGAAGACGGGGATGCCGAGCTGCCGTGCGGTGACGACGGCGCTGGCGAGCTCCCGGTCCGAGGTGGCATCGTACAGCACATCGGCGGGACCGCCGATCCGGAACGTGGTGTATGGAGCGAGCGGCTCGCCGAGGCGGAGCCGGGCGGTCCCCAACGCCGGGGCCAGTGCGTCCGCGACCTGCTGCGGGGACTGGTGCCGACCACTCGAACGAGACGGATTCATAGAATGCGCGTAATCAACCAGCGGTGGCGCGGCATCGCCAGCCGTGCCGCCGCGGCCGCCGTGCTCATGCCGCTGCTCATGCTGATGGCGGCGGCACCCCTCGCCGCGCAAAAGGCGGAGCTCGAGCGGACCATCCGCCAGCGGGTGCTCCCCAACGGGCTCGAGGTGATCGTCGTGCCGTCGACGGGCGTTCCGCTGGCGACCGTGGAGCTGGTGGTCAAGAACGGGGCGTTCACGCAGACGCCCGAGTACGCCGGGCTCGCGCACCTCTTCGAGCACATGTTCTTCAAGGCGAACGACACCTACCCCGAGCCGGACGAGTTCATCGACCGCGCGGCGGACCTCGGCGCGGTGTTCAACGCGACGACGCGCGAGGAGCTGGTCAGCTACTACCTGACCGTGGTCTCCGACTCGGTCGAGGGTGGGATGCAGTTCCTGAACGCGGCGCTGCGCGGCGCCCAGTTCCGCGCCGACGAACTCGCGCGCGAGAAGCAGGTGGTGCTCGGCGAGTACGACCGCGCCGAGTCGTCCCCCTGGTTCCGGCTGGACGCGACCATCGGGCGCCACCTCTGGGGCTCCTTCTGGAGCCGCAAGAACACGATCGGCGACCGGGACGTGATCGCGAGCGTCACGCCGGAACAGATGCGGACCATCCGCGACCTCTACTACGTGCCGAACAACTCCGCGCTGATCGTGGCCGGCGACGTGGCACCGGACCGGATCTTCGCGCTGGCCGAGGGGATCTTCGGGAGCTGGCCGCGGCGCGCGGATCCGTTCGTGCGTGCGCCCATCCCGGCGGTGCCCCCGCTCAAGGAGAACCGTGGCGTGATCGTGGAGGAGCGCGTGAACGCGGTCACGGTGCAGATCCAGTGGCACGGGCCGAGTGCGAGTGCGGACCAGGATGCGACCTTCGCCGCCGACGTCTTCTCCGACATCCTCAACCAGCCCACCTCGCGCTTCCAGGAGCGGCTCGTGGAGAGCGGGCTCTGGCAGGGCGTCATCGTCAACTACTACACGCTGAACCACGTGGGACCGATCACCGTGAGCGGACAGACGTCGCCGGAGAAGCTGCGCGAGGCGCTCAAGGCGCTCTACGCCGAGCTCGACGCGACGCTCGAGCCCGGCTACTTCAAGGCGGACGAGCTCGAGGCGGTGAAGGCGAACCGCGCGGTGACCACCGCGTTCGGGCAGGAGCGCGCCTCGGAGAACTCCCACACGATCGGCTTCTGGTGGAGCGTGATCGGGCTCGACTACCACCTGCGCTACGTGGACGAGATGGCGAAGCAGACGCCGGCGCAACTGCAGGCCTACGCGCGCCGCTACATCATCGGCAAGCCGCGGATCACGGGCGTGATGCTGCCGGAGGGCGCGAGGGCGCGGCTGGGGCTCACCGAGCAGGAGCTCGCCGGGCTGGGGGTGACGCCATGAGCCGCATCCTGTCGATGGCCCGGGCCAGGCACGGCCTCCTCGCGCTGGCGGCGTCGCTGGCGATCCTCCCGCCCGCGGTGGCACAGTCGCCGCGGCCCGCGGCAGCGCCGGCCACGCGCGCGGACGTCACCGCGGACACCGGGACCACGCGCTTCGACGTCGACGGGGTGCGGGTGATCTACCGCCACACGAACACCAACCTGTTCGTCTCGAACCTCTACCTGCTGGGCGGCGTCTCGCTGGCGACACCGGCGACGGCGGGGCTGGAGACGATGCTGCTCGAGGTCACGGAGCGCGGCACGAGGAAGTATCCCGGCGACGCCCTGCGCCGCGCGATGGCGCGCACGGGGAGCGAGATCGGCGTGAGCGCGCACGAGGACTTCACGGTGTACGGGCTCCGGACGACCACGGACCGCGTGGACTCCACCTGGAGCATCTACACGGACCGGCTGCTGCAGCCCACGCTCGACGCGGCGGAGTTCGCGTTCGTGCGCGAGAATCGCGTGGCCGCGGTGAGCCAGCGCGAGGACAGCCCCGATGCCCTGCTCGAGTACCTCGCCGACAGCGTGGCGTTCACGGGGAACCCGTACGCCCTGTCCCCCGTGGGAACGGCGCGCTCGCTGAACGGCATCACGCTCGAGCAACTCAGGACGTTCCACCGCGAGCAGATGGTGAAGTCGCGGATGCTGCTCGTGGTGGTGGGCGGGATCCCGCGGGAGAAGCTCGAGCGCCTGGTGCGCCAGAGCCTCGCGACGCTCCCGGCGGGCTCCTACCAATGGAAGGTGCCGGCGCTCATGGAGGCGCGGGCGGGGTCGAACGTGCACATCCTCTCGCGGCGCGTGCCCACGAACTACATCCTGGGGTGGTGGAGCGGTCCGCCGGCGGGTGACCCGGACGTTCCCGCGCTCCGCGTCGCCTCCGCGATCCTCTCGGGACGGCTCTTCGCCGAGGTGCGCTCGCGGCGCAACCTGACCTACGCGGTGGAGGCGCGCTTCCGCGACCGGGCGCTCACCTCCGGCGGACTCTACGTCACCACCACGCAGCCCGACACGACGCTGGCGATCATGCGTGCGGAGCTGCGCAACCTGCAGACGGTGACGATCCGCACCGAGTACCTGCAGCCGCTCGTCCAGCAGTTCATCACCGAGTACTTCCTGGACAACGAGACGTCGGGCGCCCAGGCCGACTTCCTCGCGCGTGCGGAGCTCTACCGCGGCGACTTCCGGGCCGGCGACCGGTTCGTCGCCGAGCTGCGCGCGGTCACCGGCGAGGACGTGCGGCGCGTCGCGGAGCGGTGGATGAAGGAGATCCGGTTCACCTACATCGGGAATCCCGCGCAGGTGAACCGCTTCCGGCTGATGTCGTTCTGACGGCGCGCTGAGTCAGCGCGGGCCGCCGCCGGGCTCGCGCGTGGCGCGCGCGGCGAGCACCGCGCGCACGCCGTCCAGCGTGCCCCCCACGGCCTGCAGCGCGACCAGCGTGTGGTAGAACAGGTCGGCCGCCTCCTCCGTCGCGCGCGCCGCGTCGCCGTCCGCGCAGGCGGTGACGAGTTCGCTCGCTTCCTCGCCGAGCTTCTTGAGGCGGAGGTTGCGGTCGGCGAGCAGGCGCTGCGTGTAGGAGGCCCGCGCGTCGGCCGAGCCCGGCGCAGCCGACTCGCCGGCGAAGCGCCCGGCGATCGTGGCCGCGAGCGCGGAGAGTGCATCACCCAGTGCGGGAACATCCCCCACGACGGCACCGTCGAAGCAGGTGCGCGCTCCCGTGTGGCATGCGGGGCCCGCCGGACGCACGCGCGCAAGCACCGCATCGCCGTCGCAGTCCGCATGCAGCGAGAACACGCGCTGCACGTTCCCGCTCGTCGCGCCCTTGTGCCACGCGCCGCGCGTCCGCGAGCGGTAGTGCATCTCGCCCGACGCGACCGTGCGTTCCAGCGCCTCCCGGTCCGCATGCGCGACCATCAGCACCGCACCCGTCACGGCGTCCTGCGCCACGACCGTGACCAAGCCGCCTCCCTTCGCGAAGTCCAGCGCGTCGAGGTCAATCATTGAAGAACTCCCGCACCGACTCGGCGAGGGCGCGGTTCGTCGCGATCGCGTTCCCGCCGAAGGCGGTGCGCGCTCCGGAGAGGTCGGTGAGTACGCCTCCCGCCTCCTCGATGATCGGCAGGAAGCAGGCGATGTCCCACGCATTCAGCACGGGGTCCACCATCACCTCGGCGCGCCCGGTCGCCACGAGGAGGTAGCCGTAGCAGTCCCCCCAGGTGCGCGCGAGCCCAGCCTCGCCGACCAGCGTGCGCCACCCCTCGCGACGCGCCACCGAGCGGAAGGCGCGCTCGTCCGTGAGGAGGACCGTCGCGCCCGCGAGCGTACTCGTCTCGCTCACCGACGCGCGCACCCCGTTCCACCAGCATCCCTTCCGCTTCTCGGCCGCGATCATCTCGTTCACCGCCGGGAACCACGCCGCCCCCGCCAGGATCTCCTCCCCTTCGGCGACGGCGACGAGCGAACCCCAGAGCGGCACGCCCCGCACGAAGCTCTTGGTGCCGTCGATCGGGTCGAGGAACCAGCGGCGCCCGCTCGTCCCCTCGCGGGTGCCGAACTCCTCACCCACGATCTCGTCATCCGGGAAGTGCGCGGCGATCCAGGCGCGCGCGGCCTGCTCGGCCTCGCGGTCCGCCACCGTCACCGGCGAGCCATCCCCCTTGGTCTCGACGCGCAGGTCCGTCCGGAAGTGCCGCACGGCCACGTCGCCCGCGACTCGCGCCGCGGTCTCGACCGCGCGCAGCAGGGTCTCGCTCATGCCGCCACCTCCCGCACGGGGATCGCGGCCTCACGCATCGCACGCTTGAGCGCGCCGACCGTGGTCACGCCGTCGTGCAGGATGCCCGCGACGAGCGCCCCTTCCGCGCCCCCCTCGGTGATCGCCGCGCAGACGTGGGCGGCGTTCCCCGCCCCGCCGGAGGCGATCACCGGCACCTCCACCGCATCCGCGACCGCGCGCGTGAGCGCGAGGTCGTAGCCGTCGCGCCGTCCGTCCTGGTCGATGCTCGTGAGCAGGATCTCCCCCGCCCCGCGCGCCACGCATTCCTGCGCCCACGCGATGGCATCGAGTCCCGTCGCGTTCCGCCCGCCGGCGGTGAACACGCGGTAGCGCGCGCCGTCCCACTGCGCGTCGATGCTGGCCACGATGCACTGCGCGCCGAACCGTTTTGCTCCTTCCATCAGGACCTCCGGGCGGCGCACGGCCGCCGAGTTGAGACTCACCTTGTCCGCCCCGGCGCGCAGCGCCTCGGCGATGTCGTCCACGGTGCGGATCCCGCCCCCCACCGTGAGGGGGATGAAGAGCCGCTCGGCCGTGCGGCGCGCGAGGTCGAGCAGCGCCCCGCGCGCCTCGTGCGTGGCGGCGATGTCGAGGAAGACGATCTCGTCCGCGCCCTCGCGCTCGTAGCGCATCGCGAGCTCGACCGGGTCGCCGACGTCGCGCAGCCCCTGGAAGCGCACGCCCTTCACCACGCGCCCCTCCTGCACGTCGAGGCAGACCAGCAGCCGGCGCGTGAGCGTCACTTCTCCTCCATGGAGACGGCGCCCTTGGTGCTGAACACGGCACCGCTGTCCGCGAGCGCCTCGCGGTAGGCGAGTCCGAGCGCCTTGAACGCGGCCTCCACGATGTGGTGGCGGTCCTCGCCGCGGAGCACCTGGAGGTGCAGCGTGCAGGACGCCGCGTCGCAGAACGAGCGCATGAAGTGCTCGTAGAGCGTGCTCGGGATCGGGCCCTCGTAGTACGGGCGTCCGCCCACGTCGAGCACGGCCTGCACGAGGGCCTCGTCCATCGCCATCGTCCGGTCGCCGAAGCGGGCGGCGGTGGCCGGCGTCGCGCGCGCCATCGCCGCGCCGAGCGTGAGCGCGACGTCCTCGATGAGGTGATGCCGCAGGTCTCCGCGTGCGTGCAGCACGAGGTCGAGCCCCGCGTACCGCGCGAAGGTCACCATCATGTGGTCGAGGAAGGGCACGGTCGTGTCCACCTCGGCGCGTCCGGTCCCGACCGCGACCTCCACGCGCACGGTGGTCTCACGCGTGCTGCGCTCCGCGGTCGCTCGTGTCGCCTGTTCCTTGCTCATGCCGCGAACTCCTCGGCGACCACCCGCGCATCGAGGGCCTCCGTGTAGAGGGCCATCCCCAGCACGGTGGCCGCGACGCCGCGGTCCTCGAGGTTCCGGAGATCCTGCATGGAGCCCACGCCGCCGGAGGCGATCACGGGCCAGGGGGAGATGTCGGTCAGGTCCTCGTAGAGGGCGAGGTCGGTGCCGAGCGCCTTTCCTTCCTTGTGGACGGCGGTCACCAGGACGGCGGCGAGCGGCACCCCGTCCAGTTCCGTGATGAGGTCCCGGACGGTGCGCTTGGTGGTCGCGGCCCAGCCGCGCGTCACCACCTGCCGGTCGCGCACGTCGGCGGCGAGCACGAGGCGTCCGGGCGCGAGGTCGGCCTGCTCGGCGAGCCACTCCGGATCCTCCACGCCGCGCGTGCCGACCACCACCCACTCCGCGCCCTCGTCGAGCCAGCGGAAGATGTCCTCGGATTCGCGCACGCCGCCGCCCACCTGCACCGCGGCCCGCGGCGCGCGCAGCAGGTCGCGCACGATGTCGCGGTTCTCGCCGTGGCCCGTGGCCGCGTCGAGGTCCACCACGTGGAGCCGCGAGAACCCGGCCGCGAGCCAGCGGCGCGCGACCCCCACGGGATCGTCGAGCCGGATCGCTTCCTTGGAATAGTCGCCGCCGACGAGTTGCACGCAGTGCGCGTCGCGGAGGTCGATGGCAGGGATCGCAAGCATCAGAGGGAGTCCAGGTAGGTGTCGAGGAAGCGGATGCCCGGCGCACTGCTCTTCTCCGGGTGGAACTGTACGCCGAGGCAGTCGCCGCGACGCACCACGGCGGCGAAGCGGTCGCTCTCGTGCGTGGACCAGGCGACGACGTCGTCCGCCCGATCGGGACGGCAGACGTAGCGGTTCGCGTAGTACGCGATGGTGAGCCCGCCGGGCGGCGGTGCGCCATCGCCGGCGCCATCGCGTGCGTACTCGATGCCGTTCCAGCCGATCTGCGGGGTGCGCGCGGCGCGCAGCCGCTCGACGCGCCCGGCGAAGACGCCGAGTCCGCGACCTTCTCCTTCCTCGCTCTCGTCGAAGAGGAGCTGCATCCCGAGGCAGATGCCGAGGGTCGGGAGCCCGGCGGCGATCCGCGCGCGCATCTCGTCCCGCGCGGGCGCGAGCCGTTCCGCCGCCGGGGCGAAGGCGCCGACGCCCGGGAGCACGAGCACGTCCGTGTCGAGCGCGGCACGCGGGTCGCGCTCCAGGCGCACCGAGCGCGCCGGTCCGTCGAGCGCCTTGGCGAGCGAGTGGAGGTTCCCGGCGCCGTAGTCGAAGATCGTGAGCCGCTTCACGGACTGCTCCGCGAGTCGCATCATGGCCAGAGCTCCTCGGCCACCGCGACCACGCGCTCGAGCTGCTCCCACGGAGCGACGCCGATGCGCAGGGTGTCGCCGTAGCCCGTGAGTCCCGGGAGCGCGCGCACGCCGATGCCGCGCGACTGGAACCGGGCCGCAAGCTCCACCGCGCGGTCCGCCACCTCGAGGAGCAGGAAGTTCCCGCGCGAGTCGTGCACGCGCACGCCGGGCCGCCCGCGGAGCGCGGCCGCGAGCCGCTCGCGCGCGTCGATCGCCTCGCGCGAGGTGCGCAGCATCCAGTCGCCGTCCTCGCGGAGTGCGGTGACCGCCGCCAGCTCGGCGAGCGCGCTCACCTTGTACGGGCCTCGTGCCTTCGACACCGCATCCACCAACGCCGCCGAGCCCACGCCATAGCCGACCCGCAGCCCCGCGAGTCCCCACGCCTTCGAGAAGGTGCGCGTCACGAGCACCTTCCCCATCGCCACCGCCTCGGCGCGCCAGTCCGTACCTGCCGCGAACTCCGCGTACGCAGTGTCGATCAGCACGACACCCGGCGCGCGTTCGACCAGTCGCCGGATGTCCGCATCCGGCGTGACCGAGCCCGTCGGGTTGTTGGGCGAGCAGAGGTAGATCACGCGCGCGCCGGTGGCGAGCAGCGCATCGACATCCGCGGCGCCGTCCCGCATGAGCGGGACCGCCACCGGCTCGAGTCCGTTCAGCCGCGCGAGGATCGGCACCATCGAGAAGGTCGGGTCCGCGTGCGCGACCCGCTCGCCCGGCGAGGCCACCGCACGGAAGCAGGCGTCGATCACGTCATCGCTGCCGCACCCGGCCACGACCTCGGAGGGATCGATCCCCGCCGCCTCCGCGATCGTCGCCGACAGTTCCACCGCGTTCGTCGAGGGATAGCTGCGCACCAGCGACTCGGCGGCACCCCGCACGGCCGCCATCGCGCGGGGCGGCGCGCCCCAGAGGTTCAGGTTGTCGCGAAGGTCGAGGTCCACGCCCGGGAGCGGTCCGGAGCGGTAGTTGGGGATGCGCTCGAGTCCCGGGCGCGCGGGATCCGTCGCTGCGCCGGGCATGGAGACGGCCGACTTCGCGGGCGACTTCGCGGGCTTCGTCATGCGTCCGCCCACTGCGCGGCGGCGTTCGCATGCGCCGGGAGTCCCTCGGCGCGCGCGAACGTCTCCGTGTCGCGCGCGAGCGCCGCCGCCGCGCGCATGTCGATCCATTGGGTCGTCGTCCAGCGCACGAAGTCGGAGGTGGAGAGTCCGGAGTAGCGCCGCGCGGCGCCGCCGGTGGGAAGCACGTGGTTCGCCCCGCTCAGGTAGTCGCCGAACGCGACACTCGCGGAGGAGCCCACGAAGATCGTGCCGGCGTTGCGCAGCGCCTCCAACATGGGGGGCACGGCCTCAGGGCGCACGATGAGGAGGAGGTGCTCCGGTGCCCATTCATTGGAGAACGCGGCGGCCTCCGCCAGCGAACAGGTCGTGAGCAGCGCCCCGCGCCGCTCGAGCGCGGCGCGGATCACGGAGGCGCGGGGCTCGCGCGCGATCGCGTCGGTCAGCGCGAGGCGTACCGCATCCGCCAAGCCAACCGCCTCGGTCACCAGGATCACCGCCGCATCGGGGTCGTGCTCGGCCTGCGCCAGGATCTCGCGTGCCAGCACCACAGGTGAGGCCGAGTCGTCCGCGAGGATCAGCAGTTCGCTCGGCCCAGCCGGCGAGTCGATCCCCACCACGCTGCTCACCTGGAGCTTCGCCTCCGCCACGTACGCGTTCCCTGGTCCGACGATCCGGTCCACCGCGGGCACGCTGTCCGTGCCGAGCGCCATCGCGGCCACCGCCCCCGCCCCGCCCACGGCGAAGACGCGATCGACGCCCGCGAGTGCCGCCGCCGCCAGGAGTACGCCCGATGGGCGACCGTCCGGGCCGGGGGGTGAGCAGACCACGACCTCCTTCACCCCGGCGACCCGAGCCGGGATGGCACCCATGAGCAGCGAACTCGGGTAACTGGCACGGCCGCCCGGGGCATAGACCCCGACGCGCTCGAGCGGATCCGGACGCCGCGCGATGCGGACGCCGTCGGGCGTGATGCACTCGCGCGCCTCGGGCGCGAACGCCTCGTGCACCGCGCGGATGTTCCGCGCCGAGCGCTCCATCGCCCGGCGGAGCGCGGGGTCCAGCGCCGCGAGCGCCGCGTCCCATTCGGCGCGCGGCACCTCGAGGGCGTCGAGCGCGACGCCGTCGAACTCGCGCGCGAAGTCGCGCAGCGCGGCATCGCCCTCGGCGCGCACGCGCGCGATCATCCGGGCGACGACGGCGGGAACGTCCGTCGACCCCACGGGTCGGTCCGCGGCCGCGGTCGCAGCGTCGGCGCCAGCGACCTCGGAGGCGTCGCGATCGATGAGCGCGCGCCGGAGCGCCGGCGCAAGCGCCGCCAGCGCACCACTCGCGCGGAACCGGAGCGCACTCATGCCATCAACCTCTCGATCCGCGTGACGAGGATCCCCTCGCCGCCGACCGCCTTGAGTGCGTTGATGGTCCGGTAGATCCCCTCGGATGGGCAGACCGCGTGCACCGCCACCTTGGACCCACCGTTCATCACGTCGATCACCGTGGGGCCCGAGATCCCCGGGAGGATCCGGCGGACCTCGTCCAGCCGGTCGCGCGGCACGTTCGCCATCACGTAGCGCTGGCTGCGCGCGGCGAGCACGGAGCGGAGTGCGGCCACCAGCTCGTCGAGCGCCGTGCGCCGCGCGCCCGTGGGCGCACGCCCGCTCTCGCTTCCGGCCACGATCAGCCGGGCGGTGGACTCGAGCAGCGTGCCGATCTCCCGCAGCCCGTTCACGCGGAGCGTGGAGCCCGTGGAGGTGAGGTCCACGACCACGTCGGCGATCCCGAGGTGTGGGGCGATCTCCACCGCCCCCGAGACCGGGACCAGTTGGACGCGAGCACCGCGCGCCTCGAAGAAGCGCTGCGTGAGTCGCGGGAAGACGGTCGCGACGCGCGCGCCATCCGCGACCTGGTCGAGGTCGACCGCGCCACGCTCGTCACGGGCGGCGACCACGAGCCGGCATCGTCCGAAGCCGAGGTCGAGGAGCGACTCGAGCGGTCGCTCCGACTCGCAGACCAGGTCCCACCCCGTGATCCCGGCATCGGCGGCCCCGTCCGCGACGAACTCGGGGATGTCCTGGGCGCGCACGAAGATCGCCTCGAACTCGCCCCCCAGGGAGGCGACCAGGGCCCGGTCCGAGGAGGCGCGGACCTCGAGTCCGGCGTCGGCGAGGAGGGAGCGGGTGTCCTCGTTCAGGCGACCCTTGTTGGGCAGGGCAAGGCGGAGCATGGGGTACTCGTGTGGATGGCATAAAAAAAAGACCCGTCCGGAAGTCGGACGGGTCTCGGGAGCCGCAGGCGGAAGGAGCTCTGGCGGGCCTCTAGGCCCCCGCCGCTCGCGCCACGCGTCCCCGGCCCGTCGGGCCGTGGTGGGAGTGCGCGTGGTGGTGCTGGCGGGAGGTGCTCATGGAGCGCGAAGGCTAACGGGACCCCGCTCGGGGGTCAAGCCGGAACCTTCTCCGGCCGATACGGTGTACAGATTGCTATCCGCCCGGCTTGTGAATAATTTCACAACCAGCGGACGGCACCCCGCATCCCCCGCTCACAACACTTCAGATCGCAACGGAGACACCTCTCAATGAAGCTCAAGGGTCTGGCACTCGCGGCAGGCGCGCTCGTCCTCGGCACCGCCGTCATCAACACGACGCCCGCGTTCGCGCGCGCCGAGGCACAGGCGGTCAAGCTCGCCCCGGTCACCGGGAAGATGCACGAGATCAAGATGATGGGCGACGCCAAGGGCTACCGCTTCGAGCCGGCGAACCTCACGATCAAGTCCGGCGACGGCATCAAGTTCGTGATGGTCGGCTCGCAGGGCCCCCACAACGTGGCCTTCGAGGCCGGCAAGCTGACCGCCGCGGTCAAGGCGCAGCTCACCGCGAACCTCGGCACGCAGAAGATGGCCGACCTGATGTCCAGCATGGTCATGGCCAATGGCGAGGCGATCACCGTCTCGTTCGCGAAGATCCCAGCGGGCGCGTACGCGTACAACTGCACGCCGCACCTCGCGATGGGCATGAAGGGCATCATCACCGTCCAGTAGCACTCCCTCGGTCGGTGACGGGCGGGGGGGGGGGGGGGGGGGCCCCCCCCCCCCCCCCCCACACCCCCCCCCCCCCCCCGGCGCGCAAAAACCCCCCCCCAAAGGCCCCCCCCCCCCCCCCCCCCCCCCCCCCCCCCCCCCCCCCCCCCCCCCCCCC
>WYBP01000022.1 GCA_011525845.1 Gemmatimonadaceae bacterium
CGGCCATCCTGCTCGCCGACGAGCCGACGGGGAACCTCGACTCCAAGAACGGCGAGGCGGTGATGGGGCTGCTCGGCGAGCTCCACAAGAATGGCTCGACCATCTGCATGGTGACGCACGACTCGCGCTACGCGCAGCACGCGGACCGCGAGGTGCACCTGTTCGACGGCAGGGTGGCGACGGCGGCGGACCTCGCGGCCGTGGGGTGACCGGCCCCGCGCCGGGGGCGTGAGCGGGGCCTGAGCGGGGCCCGAGCGTGGCATGAATCGCTCACAGGGGCCAAGTTAGAGGGGTGGCGCGCCGGATCCGGCGTGTCACCCCTCCTTTCATTCCAAAGCGATGCCCAAGGCACTCCCAGGTAACCGGCCCTCCCGGAAGCCGGCGTTCATCCTGCTCGCGATCGTCATCATGCTGCTGCTCTCGCGCGCGGTGGCGGTGCAGCTCACGGATTGGCTCTGGTTCCGCGAAGTCGGGTTCGAGCGCGTCTTCCTGCTGCGCTTCACGGCGGGCGGACTGCTCTGGGTCCTCGCGGGGGTGCTCGGCTTCGCGGTGATCTATGGGAACGCCCGGATCGCCATGCGCGGCATCGAGGAGGTGACGGAGACGGTGCAGGTCCTCGCCGAGGGCGGGATCCAGATGCGGGAGCGCTTCCTCACGAAGCTCGCCTCGCTGCTGGCGCTCCCCCTCGCGGCCTTCCTCTCGCTCGGGCTCGCGACCTCCGCGTCGTCGCAGTGGCGCACGCTCATCCAGTACTTCTACCGCACCCCCTTCGGCGACGTCGACCCGGTCTTCGGGCGCGACATCGCGTACTACGTCTTCACGCTCCCCACCATCCAGCTCTTCATCGACCTGGCGAGCGGCGCGCTGATGATCTCGCTGCTGGTGATGGTGCTCCCGATCTACCTCGTGCGCGGGGACATCAGCATCCGCCACGGCGCGCTCCGCACGGAGCGGAACGTCGAGCTCCACGCCTCGGTGCTGATCGCGCTCCTCCTGCTCATCCAGGCGGCGCGACTCGTCTTCGTGATGAGTCCCTCGCTCCTCTTCGGCACGCACGGGCCGCTCCAGGGCGCGAGCCTCGCCGACCTGACCATCATGCTCCCCGCGTACCGCGCCCTCGCGGTGCTGCTCGTGGTCGGCGCGGGCGCGATGCTCTGGAGCGCGCGGCGGGGACGCGTGCTCCGGTCCGCGGCCACCGTCGTCGGCGGGTACATCGTGCTCTCGGTGCTCTTCACGGCGATCGTGCCCTCGATGTACCAGCGCCTCGTGGTGCAGCCCAACGAGCTCGCGCGCGAGACGCCGCAGATCGTGCACCACATCGCCGCGACGCGCCGCGCCTGGGGGCTCGACAAGGTGCAGCTGCGGGAGCTGGAAGGGGACCAGGTGCTCTCCGCGCAGGACCTCGAGCGGAACCGCGCCACGATCGACAACGTGCGCCTCTGGGACCGCGAGCCGCTCCTCCAGACCTTCGGGCAGCTGCAGGCCATCCGCACCTACTACGACTTCGTGGGCGTGGACGACGACCGGTACATGGTGAACGGCGCGCTCCGGCACGTGCTCCTCTCGGCGCGCGAGCTGGACGCGAGCGCGCTCCCCACGCGCACCTTCGTGAACGAGCACCTCACCTTCACGCACGGCATGGGGCTCACGATGGGTCCCTCCAACCAGGTGACGGCCGAGGGGCTCCCCGTGCTCTGGGTGCAGGACCTCCCGCCGGTGGCGACCAACGGGCTCGTCATCACGCAGCCGCAGATCTACTTCGGCGAGCTCCCCACGAGCTACGTGCTCGCGCCCTCGCGGCAGCGGGAGTTCGACTATCCGTCGCGCGAGGGGGACGAGGCGGTCTACTCCGCGTACGCGGGGAAGGCGGGCGTCCCGATCGACGCCTTCTGGCGCCGCGCGCTCTTCGCGATGCGCTTCCAGGCGATCAACATCCTCCTCTCGCAGGACTTCACCCCCGAGACGAAGATCCTCTTCTACCAGAACGTGCGGGATCGTGCGGAGAAGGCGCTCCCCTTCCTGAGCTTCGACCCCGACCCGTACCTCGTGGTCTCGGACAGCGGGCGGCTCAAGTGGATGCTCGACGCCTACACCTCGACCAGTCGCTATCCGTACTCGGCGCGGACCGGGGACGGCACGAACTACCTGCGCAACAGCGTGAAGGTCGTGATCGACGCGTACGACGGTGACGTGCTCGCGTACGTCAGCGAGCCGGACGACCCGATCGTGCAGACCCTCGGGCGCGTCTATCCGGGCCTGCTCCGGCCGCTCGACGAGATGGAGCCCGGACTCCGCGCGCACGTGCGCTACCCCGAGGCACTCTTCTCGGCGCAGACCTCGCTCTACGCGACCTTCCACATGACGGACCCGGAGACCTTCTACCACCGCGAGGACCAGTGGCAGATCCCGGTCGCGCAGCGCGGGGGCGTCACGAGCGGGTACCAGCGGCACATCGTGATGCGGCTCCCGGGCGAGGAGAGGATCGAGTACCTCATCATGCGCCCCTTCACGCCGCGGCAGAAGGACAACCTCGCCGCGTGGATGGTCGCGCGGAACGACGGCGAGCACTACGGCGAGCTGATCTCCTACCGCTTCCCGCGGCAGAGCCTGATCTACGGGCCGAGCCAGATCACGAGCCGCATCAACCAGGACACCGAGGTCTCGCGGCAGGTCTCGCTCTGGGACCAGGGGGGGAGCGAGGTGATCCGGGGTGAGCTGCTGGTGATCCCGATCGAGGCGTCGCTGCTCTACGTGCAGCCGATCTACCTGCGCGCATCGGGAGGCAAGATCCCCGAGCTCAAGCGGGTGGTCGTCGCGCACGAGGGGCGGGTGGTGATGGAGGAGACCTTCGACCGCGCGCTGCGGACGCTGTTCGGCGACGGGGCCGGGGCGAGCCGGCCGGCGCCCGCACGGGCGATCGCCGGGAGCACGCCGGCGAGCACGGCGTCGGAGAACACGGCGCAACGCGACGCGCTGACCACGCAGGCGCTCCAGCACTACGACCGGGCGCGGGCGGCACAGCGCGCGGACGACTGGGCGACCTACGGACGCGAGATGCAGCAGCTGGGCGAGGTGCTGCGGCGCCTCCGGGAGATGCGGCCGCCGCGGTAGGACCCCTCCGACCGCAGGAACGGAGTGCGAAGGCCCGGTGGACTCATGATGAGTTCACCGGGCCTTCACGTTCGCGTCATCCGAGCGCCATCGGGCGGCCATCTCGCGGCGCCATCGTGGGGCCACCCCTCACCAGGAGCGCCCCGTGCAGGCCTTCGGCACCCGCGGGCTCACCCACGAGCCCAACATGATCCCGATGATCGACATCCTCCTCGTCCTGATCATGTCGTCGGGGAACTCGCGGCGATCTACCGGGACCGGCCGAGCAAGGTCCTCTTCATCGACGCCGACCGGCGCGTCGCATACCAGGACGTCTTCTGGGCCTGGGGACTCGTGCGGGGGGCGGGGATCACGGTCACGGCGATCGTGCCCGGGAAGTCGCCCCCCGCACCCTGATCACATCCCAGGACCCGCCGAGAGCTTCCGCACGAGCCGGTACATGAACTCGAGCCCCTCGTAGAACGCCTGCGTGGAGATGTGCTCGTTCATCCCGTGCGCGTTCGGGGTGTCGTAGAAGAGCCCCGAGACGCCGTACACGGGGATGCCCGCACGGCGGAGGTACGCGCCGTCGGTCGCGCCGGTGCTCATCGTGGGCACGACGGGCATCCCGGGCCAGATCTCCCTGGTGGTCTCCTCGATCTTCTGCAGGAGCTCCGGCGTGAGCGGGGAGGGTGGGGAGTCCTGCGCCCGCCGGGCCTCGCTCACCTTCACCCCCGTGTCGCCGATCGCGCGCACGAGCTGGTCACGGATGTCCGTCGGCGACTCGTCGGGGAGGATGCGGCAGTTGACGGTCGCGGTCGCGCGCTGCGGGAGCGCGTTGCTCGCGTGCCCGCCGGTGAGCATGGTCGCGACGCAACTGGTGCGCATGCGCGAGTTGTTCGCCGGGTCCTTGCCGATGGTCGCCGCCGCAGCGGCATCGCGCTCGTTCGCCACCAGCGCGCGCATCGCCGCACCCATCTCCCCGCCGACGATCGAGGCCTGGCGGCGGAAGTACTCGCGCGTGACCTCGTTCAGGCGCACGGGGAACTGATACGCGCCCACCTTCACCAGCGCGGCGGCGAGCTGGTAGATCGCGTTGTCGGGACGCGGCTGCGAGCTGTGCCCGCCGGGGTTGGTCACCTCGAGCGTGAAGTTCGAGACCTTCTTCTCGCTCGCCTGCACGTCGTTGGAGATCTTCCTGCCGTCCTCCACGCGCCCGCCGCCGCCCTCGTTCAGGGCATACTCGGCCTGCAGCAGCTCAGGGCGGTTGGCCAGGATCCAGGCCACGCCGTTCGCGGGCCCGCCCTCCTCGTCCGCGGTGAGCGCCGCGATGATGTCCCGGTCGGGGACGATGCCCTCGGCCTTCATCCGGAGCAGGATCGTGAGGTGGATCGCCCCTTCGTCCTTGTCGTCCGCCACGCCGCGGCCGTAGAAGTTGCCGTCCTTCTCGATGAACTCGAAGGGCGGGAGGGTCCAGTCCTTGGCGTCCGCCTCCACCACGTCGATGTGCGAGAGGAGGAGGATCGGCTTCCGGCCCGTGTTCCGCCCGCGGAGGCGCACCACGAGGTTCCCCTTCCGCGGCGCGTTCTCCACGACCACCACGTCCTCGGCCGGGAAGCCGGCGGCGCGCATGTGCTTCGCCATCGCCTCCGCCGCGACCACCGTGCTGCCGACGCTGTGCGTGGTGTTGATCTCGGTGAGCTCCTTGAGCAGCGCCCGCGCCTGCGCCTGCCAGCGCGTGAGCGGGGCCGCCTGGGCGCCCGCCGACGACGTCGACTGCGACGACGCCGGCGTGAGCGGAGCGAGTGAGAGGGCGAGCGCGGCGACGGTCGCAGGGAGGATGGAGCGGGGCACGAGGCGCATCGGCAGGAATGGTGAGGGTGGAGCGCGAAGTTGCCTCCACCGAGGGCGGATGGCAACTTCGGTCCCATGATGACGCATCCCTCCGCTCGAACGCTGGCCCGCGCCGCATCCGTGGCCTTGGCACTCCTCGTCCTCGCACCGGTGACCTCGGACGCGACCGGCCGCTCGCTCTCCGCGCAGCAGGTCCCCGACACGCTCTTCCGGCCCGCCGTCGCACGCCCGGCCTGGGCGGAGGGCGCCGGCCCGCGCCTCTGCCTCGACGAGGCGCATCACAACTTCCACACGCTCGCGAACCGCTTCTTCGCCTTCGGCGCGCTCGCCCGGCGCGACGGCTTCCGCGTCGCACCGCTCCGCGCACGCTTCTCGGCCGCCTCGCTCGCCGCCTGCGACCTGCTCGTGATCTCCAACGCGCAGCCGAATGACCAGCCCTGGGCGCAGTACCCGGACCCCACGCCGAGCGCCTTCGCCGACGACGAGATCCGCGCCCTCCACGCCTGGGTGGAGCAGGGCGGGGCGCTCCTCCTGATCGCGGACCACATGCCGCTGGCCGGCGCGGCCAAGGCGCTGGCCGCGGCGTTCGGCGCGGAGTTCTACGACGGCTTCGCCTTCCAGCGCGCCCCGGAGGGGGCGCCGATCGACGCGGGCCGCGGCGTGCCCACCCTCTTCCTGCGCGCAGGAACCGCACCGCCGGCGACCACGGCGGGGGGCGACACGATCCCCGAGCGGAACGGCGCGCTCGCCGACCACCCGGTCACCGACGGGCGCGACGCCTCCGAGCGCATCACGATGGTGAGGAGCTTCACGGGCCAGGCCTTCCGCGTGACGGCGCCGGGCGTGCGCACGGTGATGTCACTCCCCTCCGACTTCGTCTCGCTGGAACCGCGCTATGCGTGGCAGTTCGCGCCCGGCACGCGGGTGCGCGACGTCGGCGGGTGGCTGCAGGGCGCGACGCTCACGGTCGGCCGCGGGCGGCTCGCGATCTTCGGCGAGGCCGCGATGTTCAGCGCGCAGCGCGCGGGCCCCACGCGACAGCCGATGGGGATGAACGCGCCGATGGCGGAGCAGAACCCGCGCTTCGTGCTCAACGTCCTCCACTGGCTGGCGGGGTTGCTCGGCGCGTAGCCTGCGTGGCCATCCGCATCCCCCCCGCGCGCTGCAGGTCGCTCACCTGGTAGAGCCGGCCGCCACGGATCACCGTCTCGATCCCCGTGAGGTCGCCGATCCGTTCCGCCGGCTTCCCGCGCACGACGATGATGTCCGCCACCTTGCCGACGCTGATGCTCCCGTAGTCCTTCTCGTCGCGCATGAAGCGCGCGGCGTTGATCGTCGCGATCTGCAGCACCTCGGCCGGCGGGATCCCGGCGAGCTCGTACATCTCGAGCTCGCGCCGGATGGTGGTGCCGGCCGAGTTGTCCGTGCCGGCGATGAGCGGGATGCCGTGCGCGTGGAGGCGCCGGATCAGGTTGAGGTAGGCGCTGTCGCCCCGCTGCTGGTCGCGTGAGCCCCCGGCGCCGACGACCGATGCGCCCCCGCCGATCCAGAGGTTGAAGGTCCCGTCGACCGCCGTGCCGTGCGCCTTGAGGAAGTCGAGCAGCTTCGTCATCGGCGGCGAGAAGACGTCGAAGTTCGGCGCCACCGCGGTCGCCACCTGCGAGTAGGCGCGCATGCGCGGCAGGTAGAGCGAGTCCGGGAAGAAGTTCGAGAAGAGGAAGGCCGCGTGCTGGATCTCGTCGTACCCGAGCGTGACGGCGGCCTCGATGCTCATGCCGCGCGGGATGTGCCCGCTGAGCAACATGCCGTGCCGCTTGGCCTCCGCGGCGATCACCGGCACGAGGTCCGGATGGACGATGTTGTAGAGCTTGATCTGCTTGTAGCCGAGCTCGGCGTACTTCGTGACCCACGCCTTCGCCTCCGCCTCCGTGCTCACCACGGCGGCGCTCGGGCCCGCCCAGGCGAGGGGACCTTCGATGAACCCGCCGAGGATCACCCGCGGGGAGGCGAGCTTCCCTGCGCGCTCGCGGTCGCGCTGGGAGACGGCGACGTCCACGTCCGCCGCGAGGTCGCGGATGGTGGTGATCCCGTTGGCGAGCTGGATGAGGCTGAGCGCCCCCTGGTTCGCCACCTGCAGGTGCGCGTGCATGTCCCAGAGGCCCGGCATCACGGTCTTGCCGGTGGCGTCGATCACGGTCGCGCCCGCGGGAACGGGCACCGCATCGTTCGCGCCGATGGCCACGATGCGGTCGCCGAGCACCACGACCGTCTGCCCCGTGCGCACGACGCCCGCCTCGGCGTCGAAGAGGTCGCCGTTGCGGATGACGATCACGCCGGGCGTCGGGGTGCGCGCTTCCTTCGCGACGGCCTCGCCGCGCGCGTCGCGCCAGCGGAGCTCGACGGCGCGCAGCGCGGGCAGGAGCGCCTCGCTCCCGGCGCGGACGGTGATGAACCAGTTCGCACCCGTCGCGAGGAGGCTGCCGCGCTCGTCGAGCCAGATCGCCTCGGGGTTGGCGGTGGCTCCGCGGGTGACCATGACGAGGCGCGCGCGGCGGCGGGCGGCGCCGGAGCCGAGCGTGGTGTCCGCCACGATCTCCGCGCGTGCGCTGCCGCCGCCGGCGAGGGATGCGGAACGGTCGGGCTGCGTGAGGAGGAATCGTGCGAGTGCAGCTGCTTCCCAGGGGGTGCCGCCGCGCAGGCCGACGTAGGTGTTCGCGGTCCGCGCCGAGGTGGCGGGATTGCCGGACCCGATCGAGAGCCGTACGGAGTCCCCGGCCACCTCGAAGCGCTCGGCGACGTCGCCCGAGGTACCGTCTGCGAGGACCGGGCGCTGCTCGCCGCCAAGCGGGACGCCGTCGCGCCCGAGGCGGTAGCGTGTCTCCACGCGCGCGCCGCGGTTGCGGTCCGTGTAGATGAACCGCACGGTGAGCGAGTCGCCCCGCGTGACCACGGTCATCTCCCCCGCCTTGCGGCCGTGGTTGTCGACGGTCCAGGTGGTGGTGTCGGGCGCGGACTGTGCGAGGACGCTGAGGAGGAGGGCGGGGATCAGCATGGCGGGCGCGTGGGTGGTGGCGTGGAGCGAGGCGCAGCGCGCTGCGCGCGGCGGCGGCGAGTGGGCGAATAATGGGGCATGCGGGCGCTCCCCGCAGCGCTTGACATAGGGGAGGGGGGTATGCAATTTCTCCGGCAACCGAGGAGGGAACGAGATGCAGGTGGTGCGGATGGAGATCACGGGGATGTCGTGCGGGCATTGCGTCGCGGCGGTCTCGCGCGTGCTGGAGGCGGTGGACGGTGTGTCGTCGGCCCGGGTGGAACTCGGCGCGGCGACGGTCTCCTTCGACGGCGACCGCGCGAACGTGCGCCAGCTCGAGCAGGCGGTGGCGGACGAGGGGTACGTCGTCGTGGCGACCCGCTGATGCCGGGCGCGAAGGGAGCGTCGAAGGTGCAGGAGACCCACGCGGCGAGTTGTGCCTGCGGAGCGCACGATGGCTCCGGCTCGCGCAAGGCCGTCGGGGTGGACGCCGACGTGAAGGACCGCAACGTGAAGCGTCTGCGCCGCATCGAGGGCCAGGTGCGCGGCCTGCAGAAGATGGTCGAGGAGGACCGCTACTGCGCCGACGTGCTCACCCAGATCTCCTCGGTGCAGGAGGCGCTCCGCGGCGTCGGGCGCGAACTCATGCGCAACCACCTCCGCCACTGCGCCGCCTCTGCCATCCGCGCCGGGGACGACGAGGCCGAGGCGATGTACGACGAGCTGGTGGACCTGATGTACAAGCACAGCCGATGAGCGCGCCCGTGCGGACGGCGCTGCCGATCACGTTCCAGGACGTCCTCGCGGCGCGCGAGCGCCTTCGCCCCCATCTCACGCCGACGCCGCTCCGGCAGTACCCGCTCCTCGACGCGCTGGTCGGCCACGGGATCCGGGTGTCGGTGAAGCACGAGAACCACCACCCGACGCAGAGCTTCAAGATCCGGAACGGGCTCAACGCGATCCTCGGGCGCGATGCGGCCGATCGGAAGCGGGGCGTGATCGGCGCCAGCACGGGGAACCACGGGATGGGCGTCGCCTACGCGGGGCGGCTCACGGGCACCCCGGTCGCGATCTGCGTCCCGCGCAACAACAATCCCGAGAAGAACGCCGGCATCCGCGCCCTCGGAGCGGAGCTGCTCGAGGTCGGCGCGACCTACGAGGAGACGGTGGCGGAGTGCGGGCGCATCCGTGCGGAGCGCGGCCTGGCGCTGGTCCACTCGACGAACGACCCGCTCGTGGTCGCCGGCGCGGGCACGATGACGCTGGAGATCCTGGAGCAGGAGCCGGAACTCGACGCGCTCGTGATCGCCCTGGGCGGCGGCTCGCAGTCGGTGGGCGCGCTCACCGTCGCCGCGGAGCGGAAGCCGGGGCTCCGCGTCTACGCGGTGGGCGCGAGCGGCGCGCCGGCACAGTACGAGAGCTGGCGGTGCGGCGAGCGCCTCACCGGGATGAAGGCGGACACCTTCGCCGAGGGGATCGCGACGGGGTCGGCGTACGAGCTCACCTTCGATGCGCTCAAGGCCGGGCTGGCCGGCTTCGTCACCGTGAGCGATGACGAGATCTACGGGGCGATCCGCGACCTGCTGCGCATCACGGCCAATCTCCCCGAGGGCGCCGGCGCGGCCGGGCTCGCGGGACTCCGGCGGCTCGCGCCGGAGCTCGCCGGCCAGCGCGTGGGGATCGTGATGTGCGGCGGGAACCTCAGCAGCGCGGCGCTGGCGCGCGCCATCGGCGCGCCAGCGGTCGCGTGATCGTTCGCGTGAGTGCTACGGCATCACCGCCATGCACTCGATCTCGATCTTCGCGTTCGGCACCACCAGCGCCTTGACCACCACCGTGCTCCGCGCCGGCGGCGACGTCGGCCAGTAGGTGGCGTAGACCGCGTTCATCCGGCGGAAGTCCTCGACGTCGGTGAGGAACACCGTGCAGCGCACCGCGAGGTCCATCCGCGTGCCGGCCTGCTCGAACACCCGCTTGATGTTGTCGAGCGTGAGCGTGGTCTGGCGCTCGATGGTGGAGTCGGCGGGGTCGCGCGAGAGTCCGAGCTGGCCCGAACCGTAGACCATGTTCCCGACGCGGATCGCCGGCGTGAGCGTGGCGCTCGGGTTGCCGATCGGCTCGCGGGTGTTCCCCTGCGCGAACGCGGGGAGCGCGGCGAGCGCGAGGAGGGCGAACGAGCGGGCGACGAGTTGCACGGGACGCATGAGGGGCTCTGGGCTCAGGGTGGGGTGGCGGCGGCGGCGCGGGCGAACGAGAGGCGGATGCCCCGGAGCGCCGTGCTGTCCGAGGGGAGCAGCGAGGTGCCGGGGGGCATGCCGTTCAGCTTCATGAGGTACGCCACGATGGCGGTGTACGTGCCCCGCGTCAGCCCGCCGGGTTCGTCCTCCGGCATCGTGCGGACGATGATGTCCAGCAGGTCGAACGCGCTCTGCCCGCTCCACTTGAGCTGGAAGTTCGCGTCCGAGAGGTCCCCCTTCTCGTGGCACTCGGCGCAGCGCGCACGGAACCACTGGCCGCCCACGTCGATCTGCTGGGCGACGGCGTCCGCGGGGGCGGGACCCTGTGCGGGGAGGAGGGCGGGAGTGGCCAGGATCGCCACGAGGAGGGCGACCGGCACGACGGGTGAGAGGCGGCTTCGCATCGATGGGGAAGGTGACTCCCGCGCTGAACGCATGCAACCCGCGCCGCGTTGACTCCCTGAGATTGCCAACCACCGCCACGGCGCGCATCTTCGCGCGAGCGCGGGCCGACGCCCGCCTCGCTCCAGCCACTCCCGATCCCGACTCCCGAGGCATGTCCGAACTTCCCGAGACTCCCGGTCACGCAGCCGACGCGCCCGACCTCCCGCGTCGCGACTTCCTCCGCCTCGCCGGTGTCGGCACCGGGGCCCTGCTCGCCGGCGGGCTCGCCGCCGTCCCCGCGGCCGGCGCACAGGGCACGCCCGCGGTGCGGGGTCGCGCACGCCCCTCCAGCCACGTGATCGTCGTCGGCGCGGGAGCCTGGGGCACCTGGATCTCCTACCACCTGCGCCGCGCGGGCTCGCGCGTGACGCAGATCGACCAGTACGGGGTCGCCAACTCCCGCGCCACCAGCGGCGACGAGACGCGCGGCATCCGCTCCAGCTACGGCGATCGCTCCGTCTCCGGGGAGCTCTGGACCGCGTGGGCGCGGGAGTCGATCAAGCGCTGGCGCGAGTTCGACCAGGAATTCTCCAAGCGATTCGGCACGCGCTTCTTCTTCACCACCGGCGACGTGATCTTCCGCGACAAGGCCGAGCCCTTCACGACGCGCACGATGGAGCTCTGGACCAAGCTCGGCGTGCCCTTCGAGAAGATCACGGCCGATGAGGCGCGGAAGCGCTGGCCGCAGATCAACGGCGAGGGGAGCGAGGTGGTGGTCTACGAGCCAGACGCCGGCGTGGCGCGCGCGCGCGACTCGGTGCAGGCGCTCGGCGCCGTGGCGCGGGATGCTGGCGTGGAGTTCCGCGTGGGACGCGTGCACCCCGGTACCATCGCGAGCGGTCGGATGAATGGTGTCCGCCTCGACGACGGGACGGTGCTCACGGCCGACGCGTACGTCTTCGCCTGCGGACCCTGGCTTCCGAAGGTCTTCCCCGAGCTGATGGCGACCCGCATGCGGGTGCCCATGGGGCATGTCTGCTACTTCGGCACGCCACAGGGGGACGACCGCTTCACCTTCCCGAACATCCCGAGCTGGAACGTGCCGGGCGTGACCGGGTGGGCGGCGCTCCCCGTGGACAGCCGCGGCTTCCGCGTGCGGGGCGCGTTCGGCCCGCCGCCGCCTCCGCGCGCACCCGGTGCGCCGGACGTGCCGCCGCCCCCTCCTCCGCCATCCGCGCCCCCCGATCCGCGCCAGCAGGATCCCGATCTCAGCCTCCGCTGGTCGAACGAGGACCGGATCGCGGGCTCGCGCCGCGTGCTCGAGAAGCACTTTCCCGCGATGGCCGACGCGCCGCTGCTCGAGACCCGCGCCTGCCACTACGAGAGCAGCGTGAACCGGAACTTCATCGTGGACCGGTTGCCGGGCGTCGAGAACGCCTGGATCACCGGTGTAGGACAGGCCGAGGGATTCAAGTTCTCGCCCGTCGTGGGTGAGTACGCGGCGTGGCGTGTGCTCGGCGATGGCGGTGATCCCGCGATCGCCGAAGCGTTCCGGATGCCGACAGAGGAGTATCCCGCAGGTTCGACCAACCGCTTCGAGGATGACGCATGAACACCATCGCACTGCTCAATGGCCGCACGCTCGCACTGCGGATCGGGGTGCTCGGCCTGCTCCTCGCCGCACCGCTCGCGTTCGCGTCGGCGCAGCAGGCGACCGGCCCGTCGGTCGCGCCGACCAACGACCTGCCGAACCCTTACCGCACGGTCGAGGGGTGGGCGAAGATGCCCCAGGGGCGCACCTGGGGCTCCACGAGCGCGGTCGGCATCGCGAAGGACGGCCAGAGCGTCTGGGTCGGCGAGCGGTGCGGCACGAACAGCTGCGTCGGCTCGGACCTCGACCCGATCCTCCTCTTCGACCCGACCGGCAAGCTCGTGCGCTCCTTCGGCAAGGGGATGATCGCCTGGCCGCACGGCCTGCACGTGGACTTCGACGGGAACGTCTGGGTGACCGATGCGCGCGACAATCGGCCCGCACCGGCGCGGGCCGGCCAGCCCGAGACCCCGGCGCCGGCCAAGATCTATGGACACCAGATCATCAAGTTCTCCCCGACCGGCGAGGTGCTGCTCCGCCTTGGCGCCGAGGGTGGGGCGAAGGAGCCCGGGTGCTGCTGGCAGCCGAACGCGGTGACCGTCGCGCGGAACGGCGACATCTTCGTCGCCGAGGGGCATTCGTCGGCGCCGGGATCGACCGCGCGCATCGTCAAGTTCGACAAGACGGGGAAGCTGCTGATGTCGTGGGGGAAGTTCGGGAAGGGTGAGGGGGAGTTCGACCAGCCCCATGCGCTCGCGATCGACTCGCAGGACCGACTCTTCGTCGGGGACCGCGGCAACAACCGGATCCTGATCTACACGCAGGACGGGAAGCTCCTCGACACCTGGTACCAGTTCTCGCGCGCGAGCGGGATCTTCATCGACAAGGACGACACGATGTACGTGGCCGACTCCGAGTCGGGGTCGATCGACCCGTCGCGCAAGGCGTGGCTGCGCGGGATCAGGATCGGGAGTGCGCGGACGGGGGTGGTGACGATGCTGATCCCCGATCCCGACGTGGACAGCCGGAACACGAGTCCGGCGGAAGGGGTGGCGGTGGATTCGCGCGGGATCATCTATGGGGCCGAGGTCGGGCCGAGGGCGCTGAAGCGATATGAGAAGCGATAAGGGCGGGATGGAGGTGGGAGGTGTGAGGTGTGAGGCACTGCCCTCCCCAACGGCACGATCTGCGCGCGCCGCGAAGCTCCTGACGGCGTTCATCGCCCTCATCCTCTCCCTTCCCGCGGGCGAGCTGACGGCGCAGGCGAAGATCGGGATGATCCCGGTGGGGGCGAGTGAGCTGCGGGACTCGGTCTCGCTCTTCTCCACGGACCGTGCGGCGCTGATGCGGCGGTGGACGGTGGAGTACTCGCCCGCTCGGCGGGCGCGCTTCACGGCGTTCTACACGGATTGGCGGAACCGGCTCGCGAAGGTCGACTTCGCGAAGCTGGGACAGGAGGGGCGGATCGACTACGTCCTCCTCGACAACCGGCTCCGCTCGGAGCTGGACCAGCTCAAGCGCGAGGAGAAGCTCGCGGCGGACATGGCGCCGCTCGTCCCCTTCGCCGGGGTGATCACGGGCTTCGAGGAGGCGCGCCGGAGATTCGAGAAGGTGGACGCCCCGGCGGCCGCGAAGGCCCTCGCGGTGATCGCGGCGCAGTCGGACAGCCTCACCAGGGCCACGCGCGAGAAGAAGGCCGGGAGCGCCACGCGCCCCGAGCGGATCGTCGCGCTCCGGACCATCGGATACCTGGGCGACCTCCAGACCACGCTCCGGAACTGGCAGCGCTTCTCGGCGGGATACGACCCCACGTTCTCGTGGTGGACGGCCGACCCCTATCGCCGTGCGAACGAGGCGATCACCAGGTACACGACGGCCATCCGCGAGGTGATCGTCGGGCAGAAGCAGGGGGAGGAGGAGCCGATCATCGGCGACCCGATCGGCGCCGAGGGAGTGAAGGCCGACCTCGGCTTCGAGATGATCGCCTACACGGCCGAGGAGTTGATCGCGCTGGCGGAACGCGAGTTCCTCTGGATCGAGGCGGAGCAGAAGAAGGCGTCGCGCGAGATGGGGTTCGGCGACGACTGGCGCGCCGCGCTCGAGGCGGTGAAGCAGGCGTACGTGCCGCCCGGGGAGCAGCCGGCGCTGATCCGGCGCCTCGCGACCGAGGCCGTGGCGTTCATCACCGAGCGCGACCTCGTGACCGTGCCGCCCCTCTCGGACGAGATCTGGCGGATGGAGATGATGAGCCCGCGCCAGCAGCTCGTCTCCCCCTTCTTCCTCGGCGGCGAGATCATCCAGGTCTCGTATCCCACCGACTCGATGGCGCACGACGACAAGCTGATGAGCATGCGCGGGAACAACCCGCACTTCAGCATGGCGACGGTGCACCACGAGTTGATCCCCGGGCACCACCTGCAGGGGTACATGACGTCGCGCTACAACACCCACCGGCAGGCGTTCAGTACGCCGTTCTGGGGCGAGGGGTGGGCGCTCTACTGGGAGATGCTCCTCTGGGACGCGGGGTTCCCGCGCACCCCGCAGGACCGGATGGGGATGCTCTTCTGGCGCTCGCACCGGCTCGCGCGGATCATCTTCTCGCTCCGCGTGCACCTCGGCACGATGACGCCGCAGGAGGCGATCGACCTCCTCGTGACGCGTGTGGGACACGAGCGGGCGAACGCGGAGGCGGAGGTGCGGCGCTCGTTCAACGGCACCTACTCGCCGCTCTACCAGGCCGCCTACATGATGGGTGGACTCCAGATCCGCGCACTGCACCGCGAGCTCGTGCAGGGCGGGCGCATGACGGACAAGCAGTTCCACGACGCCATCCTGCAGGGCGGGCGGATGCCGATCGAGATGGTGCGGGCGCGGCTGCTGGGCGTGCCGCTGACGAGGGATTACCGGGCCAGCTGGAAGTTCATCCAGTAGGCAGGCGCTCGACTTCGACCGCAGCGGCTCCCCCCGTCTCCATCTCTGACGGAGGCGGCGTCGCGACCAGCACGGCCGTCACCGCGAGTACCAGAACCGCGATCCCGACTTCGACGACCGCCGTCCGGCGGAGCAGCCGCACCCCGGCGGCGGTCTCGAGTCGCGGCGTGACGCGCTTCCAGTTGTACCACCCGGTGGCGGCCACCGCGCTGAGGATCGCGAGCTTGAGCGCGAGCGTCCGCCCGTACGGCGACTGCCAGATGTCGGCGATCGCTGTGAGGTGGAGCCAGGCGGCGAAGAGTCCCGTCGCACCGAGGACGCCCGTGAAGACGAGCGCGATCGGCGAGAAGGCGCGGACGATCGTGGCGACGGCGAGCTCGCGATCCCCCTCGGGAAGTGTCCATGCCGCGGGGATGCCCGCCGTCACGACGAGCAACAACGTACCGATCCAACCGCCGGCGCCGATCACGTGCAGGGTGTCGGCCAGCACGGCGAGGCCGGTGTCACCGGAGCCGGAGGAGGCGTGTCCGGAAAGGGCCGGCGTCATGGCGAGGGCGACGGCCGCCACGGTGAGAAGCGGCCAACCGTACCTGCTCGTGCGCATGTGCGAGCGCCGCACCATGGCCACGGCGATCAGGGCGACGACCACGCCGACCATCTGGAGCGTCCAGCCCGTCCCCCATGATGTGCCGCCCACGAGGCCCCAGACGGAGCGGATGTCGAGGGCGTCCGCGCCGAAGAGCGCGTAGGACTGCGCGCCGAGCCTCGCGAGTCCAGCGACGCCGAGTATGACGATCGCGCCGACGGCGAGTTCGAGTGCGCGCTTCGCCGCGGTGTTCCGGATGCCGATCGGGACCGCGGCATCGGCGTTCCGTGCCAGGGCGGCGATCACGCCGGTCACGAAGACGACGACACCCAGGAGCGCCGCGAGCCCGGCGAAGGTGACGAAGCGGATCAGCGCGTAGAGCGGGGACTCCGCGTCGAAGGCGGCCTCCGTGTTCCGCGGTGCCTGCTCAATCGGCGTGACCCGAGCGGCCGCCGCAGCCACCGAGTCCTCGAGTGGCGCCGCACCGATGAGCACCACGAAGGTGAATCGTCCCTTCACCGGATGACCATCGGCCCCGGCGGTCTGCCAGTCCACCGCGTACGTGCCGGCCGCCATCCGTCCCACGACCGGTGCGCGCACGCCGCGCTCCGCGCTCCCGGCGACGTGCTCCAAGGAACCGAGCGCCACCACGGCGCTGTCCGCCCCGACCAATCGGACTCGCGTCACCGAAAGAGGCGAAGGATCGGTGAAGGTCAGGAGCAGCGACTCTGGCGGCCGTTCGAGCTTGGCGTTCGCCGCCGGGGCAGAGCTCTTGAGCGCCCCGTGCGCCCAGAGCAGCGCGGGGATGGCCAGCACGGCCATCCCCGCGAGGAACATGCTGCGACGGAGCGAGGGGGACACCGTCCCGCTCAGGGCATCGGCGGATCGTTCGGTCGACGCGCCCGGCTTCCGGTCTGCGTGAGTCGCACGACCCACTTCGCGCCGCGCCGCTCGAGGATCGCCGTGCCGCGGCCCACGGAGTCGAGCTTGCGCTCCCCCATGTCGGCCGAGATCGCATAGCGATAGGTCACCCAGGCGACATCACCGACCACGCGCGCCTCGATCTCGAAGGGACGATACTTGAAGTTCTTGAACTCCTTCAGCTCGGGCCCGAGGTGGTTGTCGCGATAGTCCTTCCAGCCGCGATTGATCCCCGCGCCCTCGATCACGAGGAGGCTGTCCCCGGCGTACAGGGTGTCGAGCGCGGCCATGTCGTTGCGCTCGGCAGCTGCGAAGAGCGCCTGCATCGTGCGGACGACGCGCTGGGCGTCGGCGCTCTGCGGGGCGCTTGCCGTCATCGCCGCGTGGTCATGGGCCTGGGCGGGCGCCGCAGTCGGCATGGCGAGCGCGAGGAGGGCGCAGGCGAGTAGACAGTGCTTGGGCGCGAGGACGGGCATCGGGACTCCGGCAGGAGGGAGGGCGGTGTGGGACTCGGGACTCCGAGAAACTACAGTGCATTTTATGGCGCGTAAAGAGCAGTCGCGGACCGGCACGCTTGCCGACGGGGCGGCCAAGAGCGCGTCGGGCACTTTACACGGCGTAAAACGATATATTCAGGTGACGGCCGCGGGCGTTCCGGTTCCGCGCCGTGCTCCAACTTCGTCCTTGCCATCCATGATCCTTCCCGACACCCTGGCGAGCACTCCCGTCTCGCGCCGTTCGATGCTGCAGTCGCTGGGGGCCGTCGGCCTCTTCACCGGCGCGCAACACCTCCTGCCCGACTATTCGGGTCCCCATGCGACCGCGACGGGCGGAGCGCCTCTCGCGCCCCGTATCGTCGATGGCAAGGCCATCTACGATCTCGAGATCGCGGAGACGAAGCTTCGCATCGAGGGTCGTTCGACGACCGCGACGACCATCAATGGGACCGTGCCGGGACCTCTCATCCGCCTGCGTGAGGGGGACGATGCGATCCTGCGCGTGACGAACCGATTGCGCGAGGACACCTCCATCCACTGGCATGGCCTCATCCTGCCGCCGGAGATGGACGGTGTGCCGGGGCTGAGCTTTCCCGGCATTCGGCCCGGCGAGACCTTCGAGTACCGCTATCCCGTGCAGCAGGCCGGCACCTACTGGTACCACAGCCATTCGGGACTGCAGGAGCAACTGGGGCACTACGGCCCGCTCGTCATCGACCCGGCGGAACCGCTCCCCTACGCGTACGACCGCGAGTTCGTGCTCGTGCTCTCCGACTGGACCTTCGAGAATCCGTATCGCCTGCTCGAGCGCCTGAAGAAGCAGCCGGACTACTACAACTACCAGCGTCGCACGCTCATGGACTTCTTCCGCGACGTGGGGCGGGACGGGTTCGGCACCACGGTGCGCGATCGGCTCATGTGGTCCTCCATGCGGATGAACCCGACCGACATCTCGGACGTCACGGGAGCGACCTACAGCTTCCTGATGAACGGGATGGCGCCGGAGACGAACTGGACCGGGCTGTTCAAGCCGGGGGAGCGGGTGCTGCTGCGCGTGATCAACGCCGGCGCCGGGTCGTACTTCGACGTGCGCGTGCCGGGCGTGCCGATGACGGTGGTGCAGGTCAGCGGCCAGCCGGTCGAGCCCGTGGAGACGGACGAGTTCCGGATCGCGCTCGCCGAGACGTATGACGTGATCGTCCAGCTCCCCGAGGACCGGGCCTACACGATCTTCGCCGAGGCGATGGACCGGAGCGGCTTCGCGAGCGGCACGCTGGCGCCGCGCGAAGGGATGGTCGGCGCGCTCCCCCCGCGCCGTCGCCGGCCGACGCTGACCATGAACGACATGGGGATGGACCACGGGTCGATGGCGGGGATGGACCACGCGAACATGCCGGGCATGGATGCACCTGCCGCGGCTCCCGTGGCGACTTCCGCCGCGGCCGTGCCGGATGAGCACGCGGGACACGACATGTCGGCGATGGGCGGCGGGACGCCCGCCGCGGGACTGCGGGCGCCGGGGACGCTTCCCGAGCGCGTGGCGCACGGCCCCGACTCGCATGGACCCGGCAACGCGATGGCGCCGGAGATGGTCTCGAGCCGGCTCTCCGAGCCCGGCGTCGGGCTCGGAGAGGACGGTCGTCGCGTGCTGCTCTACACGCAGCTCCGCTCACTGGCGCCGCGCGAGGACTTCAAGGCCCCCGACCGCGAGATCGAGCTGCACCTCACCGGGAACATGGAACGCTTCATGTGGGGGATCGACGGCGTGCCCTTCCACGAGGCGGAACCGATCGAGTTCACCTACGGGGAACGCCTGCGCCTCACGATGGTGAACGACACGATGATGAACCATCCGATGCACCTGCACGGGATGTGGATGGAACTCGAGAACGGGCAGGGCGACCGGATCCCGCGGGTGCACACGATCAACGTCAAGCCGGCGGAGAAGGTCTCGCTCCTCATCACCGCCGACGCGCCCGGTCGCTGGGCGTTCCACTGTCACGTCCTCTATCACATGGAAGTCGGGATGTTCCGGATCGTCCAGGTCTCGCCGGATCCTCACGCGGGGCACCATGATGCGAACTGAGATCCGATGTGACTTCCGGCGGGTGTCCCGCCGGCTGACGGCGCTGGGCCTGGCGTTGCTCGTGGGCGTACCGCTCGGCGCGCAAGGAATGCCCGACTCGTCTCCGCTGCACCAGATGGACTGGGGGCGCCAGACCTTCGTGTATGCCGAGGTGCTCGACTACGCCCCGGGTCTGGCGTCGCGCCCGCTCCTCCTCGACCTCGCCGGCTGGATGGGTGGCTCATCGCACCGGCTCTGGCTCAAGGCCGACGCGCAGCTCGCGACCGTCGGCGGCGGCTCGGGCGGCAACTACCAGGCGCTCTATGGGCGGCTCATCTCGCCCTACTGGGACGTGCAGGTCGGAGCACGCGCGGACGTGAACTCGGGGGGAGGCTCGACGATCAGCAGGGTCGGCGCCGTGGTCGGGCTCCAGGGCGTCGCGCCCCACTGGTTCGAGCTCGAGCCCTCGCTCTTCGTGACCACGGATGGCAAGCTCTCGCTCGACCTGACCGGGTCATACGATCTCTACGTCACGCAGCGGCTGGTGCTGCAGCCGCGGCTCGAGACGAGCGTGTCGTTCGCGGACGACCGCGAGTTCGGGATCGGGTCCGGGTTGAGCGATGGCTCGCTGGCGCTGCGCGCGCGCTTCGAGATGCGCCGCGAGTTCGCGCCCTATGTCGGGGTGCTCTGGGAGCGTCGGTTCGGGCGGACGGCAGACTTCGCGCGGGCGGGTGGCGGGGACGTCGGGGAGACGCTCCTCGTGGTCGGCTTGAGGTTCTGGCGCTAGCAGCCATCTCGTCGTCGCGACGCCCTGCATGGCATTGTTCGGCCGAGTAACTCCCTTCGGTGATCCAACTCGGAGCTCTCGTCGTACGCTCATGCCAGTCTGAGTGAGAGGCTCCAGGTCGTTGATGCCGTTGGGCTTACTCCTCGCTCACGGAAGGGTGTAGTTGGCGCACAGGGGGCGCCGTGAGGCGGTGCTGGATTTTGCGCTCTGCAAATGCCTGTTGGAGGCGTTGTTTTGCTCCCGGCAATGTCTTCCGGTGGCGTGATTTCTCCCGGATCGTCAGATTTGGGGTACGTTCGGTAGTGCATTTCCGGGTGCTCCCGATTTCTACTCTCCCCGAGACCCGTATGGCCGCCGTTACCGTCAACCAGATCGCGGACTGGTTCATCGTTCGCTTTCGTGACGCGGGTGATTCCGTCACGAACCTGAAGCTCCAGAAGCTTGTCTACTACGCTCAGGCGTGGTTCGTCGCGATTCATCGGGAGCGGTTGTTTCCTGAGTCCTTTGAGGCATGGGTGCACGGTCCGGTGTGTCCGCCGCTCTATCATCGGTTCAAGTCCCATCGCTGGAATCCGATCACCGATGAGGTGGCGCCGCCAGCGCTGGATGACCGCGTAACGGGAGTCTTGGACGAGGTGATGGAGGTCTACGGCGGCTTTGCGGGCTGGCAGTTGGAGCAGCTGACGCACAGCGAAGCGCCGTGGCTGGACGCGCGGCGAGGGCTTGCCCCCGAGCAGACATGCGACACCGAGATTTCGGTGGACGCCATGCGCGGGTTCTACAAGCCGAAGCGAGGATGAAGCCGAAGCACGTCCCGATTCCGCATAGGCCGAACCCTGGCTCCGTTCACATTCCGGCCCCCGTCACCCCGGGGGCCGAAGTGTTGTTGTCCTTCAAGCACCTGAACCTGACGGACAAGTTTACGCCCAAAGGTAGGGAGGCTGAGTACATCATCACCGCGTTGGGGCGAATGCGCGAGATGTGCAAGCTCAAGCCGCAGGAACTGAAGCAGAGCGGCAAGGTCTGGCGGTGTCACACGATCAAGTGGGACGAGACGAGCGAGCCCAAGGGATACGAGGCGATGCCGAAGTCCTTTCAGGACTCAGAACCCATGCAAATCAGCCTCGGCAAGGCGGATGGGCGCCTGCAAGGGTACTTCGTTGGTTCGACCTTCTACGTGGTCTGGTTCGACGCACATCATCAGTTGTATCCATAAAGCCATCGGGGCCTATTCCTTCGGTTTCGACGGCTTGCCCTTCGCTAGCGCCTTCGCGACCGCGTCCTTCCAGTCGCCCTCGATCTTGAGAGTTTCCGGCTTCGGGCCTCGCTTCGCAGTTGACGACTTCGGTTTCTTGGTCATCTTGTGTATGTAGGTTCGAGGCTATGCGGTCGGCGGGACTCGAACCCGCACTCTCTGCCGAGAAATAGATTCCAGATCCATCGCGTCTACCATCTCCGCCACGACCGCGCCCCTGCGTCTCACGACGTGGGGGCTTTGTTCTTTCTAGCTCGCGTCTCCCCGTGAGAGCCTGAATGGTAGAACGTCTGCACCCTTTCGGACACGGGCGACGACGCGAGTAGGCGCTTCGCGGAAGAATCCGAGCGGTAGGCCGACAATCGCGGCAACATCCTCTTCCGCAAATGCCACATCCGCGAGCAGTTGCGTCGGCGAGATACCGCATTCATCGCGAACAATCTGCACGGCATCACGCAACGTAGACGGTGTTTCGCTTTCGATTACGTCATCTAGCGGCTCGGCCCGACGCCAGGGGGCGTACGCCTCCCAGAGCCGCTTGTACTGGCGATCCGTGATAAGGTCTAGTTGAAGCAAGCGCACAATCATAGCCGCGATCGACGCCCCCCAAACGGGCTTCAGTTCTCGAAGTGCAGGGAGCGTCGGCATGAAGACCGTGCGGCGAAAGCCAGAGGCGGGCATGAGGAACGCCCCTGCGAAATGATTCGCTTGCTTCTCCAACAATGCATGGGTCGCCGCCGTCGCCACCGTCTCGCGCGGCAAGTGACGGTGAAGCACCATGTGGCCGAGTTCATGAAGCGCGTCAAAGCGAGAACGAACGGCTGAGTTCTTTTCGTTGTTGAGAATAAAGAACGGCCGATTGCTCGGCGTGGCCCATTGCGAAAACGCATCGAGAGTCTCGTCGCCGAGCCCGAGACGAACGACGACGCCGCCGTGGTGCTCTAGCAGACGCACCACATTTGCGATGGGCCCATCTCCGAGCCCCCAGAATGCGCGCGTTTCCTCGGCAGCGCGTTCGATGTCACGCCATCCGATGGCCGCTGGATCGTTCCCGAGCGTAAGATGCGGAAAGTGCGGGGTCGGCAACTCAACGAACCGATCTACATAGTCCGCCATCTCGCGCGTACGGTCCTTGAGCGTCGCGGCGGCAAGCCGCGCGCGCTTGGTGGCTGATGCATACGACCGCATGAAAGGAGCCGAGCCCTCGTCGAATCCCATCGGTAGCGGACGGAGGAAGAAGGCAAGCGGTTCCGCCAGCACGTCGGCGATGAGGCGGAGTACGTCCGCTTGAGGGACGGACTTCCCTCCGAGGAACTTGGAGACCATCTGATTGGACACTCCAACAGCCGCCGCCAGCGCCGTCGCGGTCATGCGACGGCGCTGCATGGCCTGTCGAAGTCGATCCGGAACAAACCCCTCTCTTGCTTGCGACACAGGCTAGGCTCCCGTTCCGTCCTTCTCGTCCTGCTTCGGGCGACGCTTGGGCGACTTGCCCGACACGTCCTCGCGCGAAAGGCCGCGCAGTTCGTCGATCACGTCCGGGTGCGCCACAAAGAGCGGCAACCGCCAGATCACTTCTTTGGTATCCGTCGTTGGCGCCACGAGATCGAAGAACGCCGGTCGGTCGTACCGGCGAACCTCTCGCACCTTCCGCGTCTCCTCATCGAAGAACACTCGCCTCTCGAAGCTGTGGAGCGCCATCAGGTGATAGAACTTCCGACCACCGGTTCCCTCGACCTCTGAGGGAAAGAGGGGCAGTACATAGTTTGCGCCCGTGGCGAGCGAGTCACGAAAGAGCGCCTTGCGAGGAAGCAGGTCAGCGCGAGGGACGGCATGACAGGTGATGACCAGCGATTTCGTGGTCATCGTGAAATGCGGATAGCCGCCCTTCTTGGCGATCACGTCATTGCCGGTGATACCGGGATGCTTCGGGCAGAAGAGCTTGAGTGACGTTTCGAGATTGGCGAGCCGCATGTTGCCGTAGACCTTGCGGTGCTGCGCTCGATCGTGCCCCGCTGCCTCCGCAGCCGTTGTGCGATAGACGGCGTCGAGGTGCCGCAGCAGGTCGCGCTGCGGAGTGGGGCCGAACTCCTCGGCCACGAGCTTGCTGATGATTTCCCTATCGTCGGCCACGCCGCCCCCGGTGATGATGTGTTTCCCTCAATAAGGGGGCAAGGCCGCAGGAAATCAACCCAAGGGGGTATTTCGTTACAAAAAGCCCCTTGCGGGGTTCGCTGTGCGCGTAATATCATATTGTCATGCCAACCGTGACCCGGAAGTCCTCGCCCCTCGACGCGCAGATCCCAGAAGCGTGCTCGAACGAAGTCGCCGCCGTCCTCTTCCTCGAAGAGCAGCGCGGCTGGAAGGCCGACAAGGACGCGACCTGTGCGAAGTGCGGGACGTTCGGTGAATCGCGCCGCATGCAGGCCAAGGACGGGAGCCGGAACGCGCGCTTCCTTTGGCGCTGCCTCGCGTGCAAGTCGCAGTTCACGGTCAAGGTCGGCACGATCATGGAGGACAGCCCGATCCCGGCTCGGCACTGGTGCCTCGCGTTCTACCGCGCCGCGTCGTCCAAGAAGGGCATCAGCGCGCTCCAGATTCAGGGCGAGACGGGCCTGACCTACAAGTCGGCCCTCTTCCTCATGCACCGCATCCAGTGGGCCATGGCGCCAGCCAACGAGCAGGAATCGAAGCTCGGGGGCGATGGGGGCACGGTCGAGTTCGACGAGACGTACATCGGCGGGAAGCCCCGCACCCGGCCCGGAAGGGCGCTGAGGCGCGCTACAAGGGCAAGGGGAAGGACTTCGACATGCGAAAGACGGCCGTGGTCGGTGGCGTCGAGCATGACGGCCGGGTCAAGGCGGCAGTGGTCCGCTCGACCCGCGCGGCGGAAATGGCCGAAATCGTCCGCACCATGGTGGACGAGAAGGCGAATCTCCGCACCGACGAGAGCGTGATCTACAAGACGGTCGGGCAGGAGTTCGCCTCGCACAAGCGCGTCAAGCACGCGCTCGGCCAGTACGTCCGGTACGACAAGGACGGCGAGACGGTGACCACGAACCGGATTGAGGGCTTCTGGGCGGGGCTCAAGCGGCAGATCGGCGGGACGCACCACAGCGTCAGCCGGAAGCACCCGCACCGCTACGTCAGCGAGGTCGAGTTCAAGGACAACAACCGGAAGCTCTCGGACGCCGACCGGACGGTGAAGCTCATCGGGGCGTCAGTCCAGCGCCGCCTGACCTACGCCGAGCAGGTCACGAACCACGACGAGGCCGGGCACTTCCTCTACGGCCATACGCCAGCCCCCAAAGCCCCGAGGACCGCATGAATCGCCTGTGCGCCAACTACACCCTTCCGCTCGCGCACGCGCGAAGCTTCCATGCCGATTGAGCGCTGAGAATCCGGCCCGCCGCCGGCCTGTCAGATCGGCTGGCCAATTTGTCTTAATTGGAATCGCCCTTCTTTCGAGATGTATTAGTATGAGGGCCTCACTCGAAAGAATTCGACGCACCGGCGGTCAGCCGAGTCGCACCAGCGGTCGGACCGGACGCATCGGCGGTCAGCCGGGAGGCACCGGCGACCAGTCGCGACGCACCGGCGATCAGCCGAGTCTCGCCGGCGATCAGCTGCGATGTACCGGCGAGCAGTCCCGATGCCCTGGCGGTCAGTCCCGAGACCCGGGCGGTCAATCCCGACGCACCTGCGGCCGGTCTCGACGCACAGGCGTCCAGACCGGAGACACCGCCGACCTCTCGCGTCGCACCGGCGGCCATCCGGGTCGCACGGCGTTCAGTCGCCTGGCACCGCAGAGCAGCCGCGACGCATCGTCCGCCAGCCGTCCCGCATCCGCGCTGAGCCTCGGCGCACCGTGCATGAGCTTCTGCGCATCTCCGACGAGCCGCGCGCGCGCCCCGCCCAGCCGGCCCGCATCGTCGACTACGCAGCGCGCACGGACCGCCACGCGATCGTCACCGCCTTCGAGGCCGATCGCCATCACTTCACCACCTCATGGAGACTGGGCCATGTACGCCAGGCAGAAGCAGGTGCTCGAGTCGTTCGTACGCGTCCGCACGTTCCTGGAGGACCACCCGGCCACGGGATGGCTGACCTATAGCGGCGCGCGGGAGACGCTGGACGAGGTCCTGCAGCGGGCCTTCGCTCACGCCGGCACGCAGGTCTCGGGACCGGCGCTGCACCGAGGCGAGTCGAGTCGCCAGCGTCATCTGATGGGCCGCATCCGCGACCGCCACATGCGACCGATCGTGACGATCGCGCGCGCGCAGATCGAGCCGGGCTCGGACGTAGGCCTGCCGGTCGCGCTCCGGATGCCGAAGGTCCGGCTCGGTGTGACACTGCTCCTCCAGGCGTGCGACGGGATGATGGCGGCCGCGGTGCCCTTCGCGGAAACACTGATCGCACACGGCCTTCCGTCCGACTTCCTGGCCCGCTTCGAGGAGGCACGGGAGGAGCTGGATCGTACCCGGAGCCGCCGCGCCGAGCTCACGCAATCGCACATCGGCGCCCGCGCGGGGCTCGCGGCGGAACTGCGTCGCGGCCGGCGCGCGGTCGACCGCCTGGATGCGGTGGTACGCGTGGCGTTCGAGGGCGATGAGGTGGTGCTCACCGCGTGGCGCAGCGCGAAGCGTGTGCGGCTCCTCCCTGGTGCACGGCGCACGCGGGAGCTCGAGCCGGCGGATGAACCGGGGCTGCGACTGGCGGCCTGACGCAGTCGGATGGCAGCGAGCGGCACTGACGTCGACGGCCTGCCGGGATTCTCCCGGCAGGCCGTCACGCTCGTAGCAGCAGTCGCCGATGGGCCGACGCGGGAGCCGACGAAGCCACCGTGCCGTCGGCGTTTCTCACACAAGCGCGAAGTCACCAGGAGCGGCTCCGACCGGCGTCGCTCGGCGTCACTGGGATCGATTGCTCGATCGAGAGGGGAGCCGCGCCATCGCTCCGGCCCACCGGGCACTACCGATTGACGAGATGGTCCACGTCGTACGAGGGGGTCGCGCGACCCCCTTGTAAGAGCCTGCGCGTGGCACGACCTTGTCGGACGTCCGGCACGAATCCGCCGTGCGCTCTTCCGACCGCCACCGAGATCGCGTGACCAAACCGCTCGACCTTTCCCTCGCAGTGTCGCGGTTCGGCGCGAACGCCGCGAAGAAACTGTCGAACGCTGCCGCGGCGGGCGAGCCCGAGGACCAGCTTCGCGCGCCGCTCGAGGGGCTCATCGCCGACCTCGCGTCGCTGTGTGGATTCCCTGAGCAGAGTGTCGTGGCGGTCGGCGAGAGCTCGCTCAGTGACCTGAAGACCCGGCCCGACTACGCGGTGACTGTGCGGGGCGCGTTGGTCGGCTTCATCGAGGTCAAGGCGCCCGGAAAGGGTGCGGATCCTCGGCGATTCACGGACAAGCACGACAAGGAGCAGTGGGGAAAGCTCCAGTCGATCCCGAACCTGCTCTACACCGACGGCGACTCGTTCTCACTCTGGCGCAGCGGTGAGCTCAGCGGGCACATCGTCCGACTCGACGGAGAGATCACGACCGCGGGGGACGGGCTCAAGGCGTCATCCGACCTTCAGGCGCTCTTCGAGGATTTCCTGCGTTGGCAGCCTGTTCCGCCGCGGACGGCCAAGCAGTTGGCGGAGCTCACCGCGCGGCTCTGCCGTCTCCTGCGCGACGAGGTCACCGAGCAGATGGCGCGCGGGAGCCCGGCGCTGACCTCGCTCGCCAAGGACTGGCGTCGCCTGCTCTTCCCGTCGGCCTCCGACGCGCACTTCGCCGACGGGTACGCACAGGCCGTCACCTTCGGGCTCCTGGTCGCGCGGGCGCGCAAGCTGCCGCTCAAGGATGGACTCGACGGCGTCGCCAAGAAGCTCGGGCAGTCCGACTCGCTCATCGGCACCGCCCTCCGCCTGCTCACCGACAGCGCCGAGAACCAGCGCACGCTGCAGACCTCCATCGGCACGCTCGTGCGCGTGCTCGACGTCGTGGAGTGGTCGGCGATCAGCAAGGGGGACGCGGATGCCTGGCTCTACTTCTACGAGGACTTCCTCGAGGTCTACGACAACAAGCTCCGCAAGCTGACCGGCTCATACTATACGCCGCCGCCGGTGGTGGAGGCGATGGTCCGCCTCGTCAACGACGCCCTGCACACGCGCTTCGGACTGGCGCGAGGGCTCGCCGCGCCCAACGTGACCCTCGCCGACCCTGCGGTCGGCACGGGCACCTACCTGCTCGGTGTGCTGCGACGGATCGCGCAGGAGGTGGAGAAGGCCGAAGGCGCCGGAGCGGTCCCTTCCGCTATCGATGCGGCGGTGAAGCGGCTCATCGCGTTCGAGCTGCAGCTGGGGCCGTACGCGGTGGCCCAGTTGCGCTTGGTGGCGGAGATCACCGAACTCACGGGCGCGCCGCCGCACGAATCACTGCGGATGTTCGTCACCGACACGCTCGCGAATCCCTGGGTGGAGCAGGAGAACCTCGGCGCGATCTACCAGCCGATCGCCGAGTCCAGGCGGCAGGCGAACGCGATCAAGCGCGACGAGTCCATCACCGTGGTGATCGGGAACCCGCCGTACAAGGAGAAGGCGAAGGGGCTCGGCGGCTGGATCGAGGCGGGGGGCGAGAACCATCCCGCGCCGCTCAAGCAGTGGATGCCCCCGGCGAGCTGGAAGGTCGGCGCGCACGCGAAGCACCTGCGCAACCTCTACGTCTATTTCTGGCGCTGGGCGACGTGGAAGGTGTTCGACTCCGATCCCGCGGCGGACCGGGGCATCGTGAACTTCATCACGGTCGCCGGCTTCCTGAACGGTCCCGGGTTCGAGAAGATGCGCGACTACCTGCGTCGCACCACGGACGAGATCTGGGTAATCGACTGCTCGCCCGAGGGGCACCAGCCCGAGGTGAGCAGCCGGATCTTCGAGTCGGTGCAGCAGCCGATCTGCATCGTGCTCGCGTCGCGGTCGCCGGCCACGAACCCCGAGGTGGCGGCCGTGGTGCGGTACCGGGCCCTCCCGTCCGGCCACCGCACCGAGAAGTTCAAGGCGCTGCAGCAGATCACCCTCGATGGCGCGGGATGGGAGGAGTGCTCCACGGAGTGGAGGGCCCCCTTCCTGCCGGCGGCGACCGGGGCCTGGGCGGTCTACCCGGCGCTCGACGACTTCTTCGTCTACGACGGCTCGGGCGTGATGCCGGGGCGCACCTGGGTGATCGCGCCTGACGCCGAGTCGCTGCGCCGCCGTTGGGACGCCTTGCGCTCGGCCAAGCCGGAGGAGAAGGAGGCGCTCTTCCATCCGCACCTGCGCCGGGGAAAGCCGGGGGACCGACACGCGCATCGCACCTTCGAGACCGGGCTGGCCGGGCACCCGCAGCGGTTCAGTTCGGTGGCAGCGGATTCGGCGGACGTGGTGCCGCCGGTTCGCTATGCCTATCGGTCGTTCGACCGGCAGTGGATCATCCCGGACTACCGGCTGATCAACCAACCGAATCCGACGCTCTGGGAGTGGCATTCGGAGGAGCAGGTGTACCTCACTGCGCCGGAGGACCGCTCTCCGGCCAACGGTCCTGCGATGACCTTCAGCGCTCGGATGCCGGACCTCCATCACTACAATGGGCGTGGAGGGCGCACTCATCCTCTGTTCGCCGATCAGGCGGCGACGAAGAGCAACTGCCCGGAATCGCTGCGGGCGTTGATCTCGACGAGGCTGCAGGAGGACGTCTCAGGCAACGATGTGGTCGCATATCTCGCGGCGGTCGCGGCGAACCCGGCGTACACGGCGCGTTTCGCACCGGACCTCGTGCGACCCGGCCTGCGCATCCCGCTGACCGCGGAGCGCGCACTCTTCAAGAAGGCCGTCGCGCTCGGGAAGCAGGTCATCTGGCTCCACACCTACGGCGAGCGCTTCGCGGATCCCAAAGCGGGTCGACCCCCGGAGCCACCGCGGCTCTCCGGCAAGGCCGCGCCCAAGTACCCGCGCGCCGGAGCGATCCCCTCGACGCCGGCCGGGATGCCGGAGACGATGGAGTACGATCCCGCCACGCGGCGCCTCTCGGTCGGCGCCGGTTACATCGAGAATGTGCCGCCGGAAGTCTGGGCGTACGAGGTCTCCGGGAAGAACGTCCTGCGGCAATGGTTCAGTTACCGCCGGAAGGACCGCGAACGTCCGCTGATCGGTGACCGCCGCCCACCCTCGGCGCTCGGCGACATCCAGCCGGACCACTGGATCGCAGAGTACACCACGGATCTGATCGACCTGCTGCACGTGCTGGGTTCGCTCGTCGCCCTCGAGCCGGAGCAGGCGGCGCTCCTCGAGGAGGTGTGCAGCGGTGCACTGATCACGGCGGAGGAGGTGGCTGCGGCCGCGGCAGCGGCGAAGGCGGCGGAACCCGCGCCTCCTCCCACCGGCCGGAAGCCGAGGGCCCCAGGCGCCCGCAAGAAACCCGGCAAGCGAGCGAAGAACCCCGATCAGGGAGACCTGCTCTCCTGAGGCTGCGGTCCGGACTCCGGCGGGTCGCCTGGGATGGGAGGTCGCGTCAGAGCCTGGCTGCCGGAACGTCGCGCCTCAGTGCATCCCCTCGCAATGCGCCCGCGCGTCTGCCACGAGAGCATCGCCCTCCTCGTCACACCGACAGATCAGGTGCGCGAAGGGCGACCAGCCGAGGTGCTCGCAGTGCGCGACCATGTGCGCGCCCTGCGCCTCCAGCGGATGCACGGTGGGAAAGAGCCCCGTCCAGAAGAGCCCCACGGCGAGCAGCGCGGTGAGGAGGTGCGAACGTCGGACGTGACTGCGTGCCGCGACGCTTTCCCCCATCAGCCGCCGGACGCGACGCTCCACCAGGTCGGGGGCATCGGCGGCGAGCATCCCGACGCCCATCAGGCGGGGCGGGCGCGGCGTGACCGAAGCTTGTCCCGCGAACGCGGAGGCGAGCGTCACGATCGCTTCCGCCAGCACGAGGGATCCCGGAACACCCGGTGCCTCTTTGGCCCGCGCCTCGATCGCGCGGGCGGCCTCATCGTCCGCGAGGATCTCCACCTCCACGGCGAGATCATCCGCGAGGCGGCGGAAGAGCGGGAGCCAGAAGAGCGCCTTGGCGACGAAGCGCATGGCGAAGAGGCGCGCCGGGTCCCTCCGGCGAACGTGCGCGCCCTCGTGCGCCAGCACCGCGACCAGCTGCTCGACGGAGAGCACCCGCAGGCTCTCCGCGGCGAGGAGCACTCGGGGACGCAGCCAGCCGATCGTCAGCGCTGGCGTCGGGAGGCCGTGCACGAGCGCCACCCGTGAGTGAGTGAGACCCGCCGCCCTGGCGGCGCGGGCCAGCACGGAATCGGGCGCCGGGCGCTGGAGACGCAGCGAACCGACGATCGAATCGTGGCGGCGCCAGGCGAGCGTGCGGTCCCACGTGCCGTAGAGCAGGCCAGCCATCAGCACGAGGTGGAACGCCTCCTGCACGGGCGTGAGCAGCGCATGCACCGCCGCGAGGCAGAGCGCGCCAAGGTGCTGGTACTCGCCGAGCCGGGAGGCCACGGCAGCGCCGAGTGGTGCCGAGAGCAGCGGTCCGAGCGCGAACGCGGTGAGGAGCCCGAGGCCCATCACCGTCGCGCGACGATGCCGGCGCTCGGTGGCCGTCATCCCTTCGCCTCGCGCATCCGGCGACGCACGAGCCGCGAGAGCTCGGCGAGGCGGTCGGGGTCGCCGGCGGCGAGCACGTCGATGAAGGAGGAGGCCACGGCCTCGGGACCGAAGTCGAGGATCCCCTCGACCATCTGGCGCGAGGTGGTGGCGAGGAACTCCTCGCGTGAGGCGGTGGGCGCGTAGTGCAGGAGGTCCGAGATCTTGCGCCGGGAGAGGAGGCGCTTGGTGACGAGCTTGTTCAGCACGGTCACCACCGTGAGGAGTGCGACGGCGTGCTCCTTCGCGACCTCCGCGTGCACCGTACGCGCCGTGGCGGGCGCGTCGAGCTCCCAGACGACTTCCATGACCCGGGCCTCGAGGTCGCCGAGGACCTTGGCGATGCCGTCGGCGTCGAGGCGGATGGTCGAGGCGGTCGGGGGACGACGGCGGGAGGATCGATCGGACATGGTCGCGCGGGTTCGGGACGTGGGGCGGACTCGTGGAATCTAGCGGAGTCGCGTGGGCGTTGCCTTGGCGGACGGGGCGACTGGTGGGAGCGCGAACGGCAGGGGAGATTGCCTCGGAGTACAGGAGGCCGCATGGATCACACCAAGCACCAGCATCACGAGCAGCACGCGGGCGCCACCAACGGCCACGACAAGCATGCCGGCCATTCCGTCGAGATGTTCCGGCGGAAGTTCTGGCTGACGCTGGTCCTGACCGTGCCGACGATGGTCTGGGGCGAGATGCTCCCTCACCTCCTCGGCTTCACGCCGCCGGCGGTTCCCGGCGCTCGGTGGATCCCCGTCGTCTTCGGGACCTCCGTGTACCTCTACGGCGGCTGGGTCTTCGTACGCGGCGCGTGGGGGGAGCTCGCCGACCGGAAGCCCGGGATGATGACGCTGATCTCGCTCGCGATCACCGTCGCCTTCGTCTTCAGTCTCGCCGTCAGCCTTGGCTTCGAGGGGATGCCGCTCTGGTGGGAGCTCGCCTCCCTCGTGACGATCATGCTCTTCGGCCACTGGATGGAGATGCGCTCCATCAGCCAGGCCCAAGGTGCGCTCAAGGAGATGGCGAAGCTCCTGCCGAACACCGCGACGCGACTCGAGGAGGGGCGCCCGGTGGACGTGTCGCTCTCGGCGCTGCGCGAGGGAGACCTCGTCCTCGTGCGGCCGGGCGCCGGCGTTCCGGCCGACGGCGTGGTCCGCGACGGGCGGAGTGCCGTGAACGAGTCGATGCTCACGGGGGAATCCCGGCCGATCGGCAAGGAGGCGGGGGACTCGGTGATCGCCGGCACGGTGAATGGCGAGGGCTCGCTCCGCGTGGAGGTGACGAAGACGGGCGACCGCACGGCGCTCGCGGGGATCATGCGGCTGGTGGCGCAGGCGCAGCAGTCCCGGTCGAGGGCCCAGATCCTCGCGGATCGCGCCGCATTCTATCTCACACTCGTCGCCATCGGATCCGGGGCCCTCACCGCGATCGTCTGGACGGTCCTGGGCGCGCCGGTCGCGTTCACGATCGAGCGCGTGGTGACGGTGCTCGTGATCGCCTGCCCGCATGCACTCGGCCTCGCGGTGCCGTTGGTGGTGGCGATCTCGACGACGATCGGGGCGCGCAGCGGACTCCTGGTGCGCGATCGGCGTGGCCTGGAGGAGGCGCGCAACGTCTCGGCAGTGGTCTTCGACAAGACGGGCACGCTCACGCTCGGTGAGCATCGCGTGGTCGCGATGCGGACCGCAGAGGGAATCACCGAGGAGGAGGCGCTCCGCCTGTCCGGCGCGCTGGAGCGCGACGCCGAGCATCCGGTGGCGCGCGCGATCGTACAGACCGCCGCCGACCGCGGCATCGCGTCGCCGGCGGCGATGGGCTTCCAGGCGATCCCCGGGCTCGGCGTGCAGGCGGAAGTGGAAGGGCGCACTCTCGCCGGGGGCGGGCCGAATCTGCTCAAGAAGCTTGGTGTCGCGCCCGACGGGGCACTCGTCACCTTCGCCGAGGAGGCGGCGGCGAAGGCCCAAGCGGTGATCTACCTGGTCGAGGGGTCGCGCGCGCTCGCCGCCTTCGCCGTCGCCGATGCCGTGCGCCCCGAGTCGATGGAGGCGGTGCGCCGGCTGCACGAGATGAAGGTCGAGGTGGTGATGCTCACCGGCGACGCGCAGGCCGTCGCGGACGGCGTGGCCCGCGAGCTCGGGATCGACCGGGTGTTCGCGCAGGTCCTGCCCGACCAGAAGGTGGAGAAGGTGCGGGAGTTGCAGGCGGCGGGACACCGCGTCGCGATGATCGGCGACGGCGTGAACGACGCGCCCGCCCTGCTCACCTCGGATGTCGGGGTCGCCATCGGCGCCGGCACCGACGTGGCCGTCGAGGCCGGCGACATCGTGCTGGTGCGGAGCGATCCGCGCGACGTGCCGCGCATCATCGCGCTGAGCAAGGCGACCTACCGGAAGATGGTCCAGAACCTCTGGTGGGCGGCGGGCTACAACATCGTCGCGATCCCGCTGGCCGCGGGGGTGATGCAGCGTTGGGGTCTGGTGCTGAGTCCGGCGGTGGGAGCGGTGCTGATGTCGCTCAGTACGATCATAGTGGCGATCAATGCGCAGTTGCTGCGGCGGGCGCGCCTCTAGTGGCCCTCGCTCCGGCACGTCCGGGCCGGTCGCTTGAATCGGGATGCACCGCTGCATAGCTTGCGGCGTCATGCACCGTCCGCGCCGTCCACTCCGCTGGGCACTCGACGAGTCGTTCCGTCGCTCGATGCGAGCGCCGGTGCGCCGGTTCGTCGGAGCGTTGCTCATGCTGGCGGTGGCGCTCTCGCTCGCGGAACCGCTGCTCGCAGACACCTGCGACGGTGACGGGGAGGCGCTCCAGGTGATGTCGGCGTCGCCCGTTGGGTCGCCGTCGGCGCCCGACTCCGGATCTCCCGGCGCGCCCGTGCATGGTGCACATCTCTGTCACTGCACGCATGTGCATGGCGGATTGCCGGGGATCGCGTTCGCCACACCTGACGCAGACTCGGTGTTCCAGCGCCCACCGCGCATGAAGACGTCCGCGCCCCTCGCGCCCGCCGTCGAGCCCCGGCTCCGGCCCCCGCTGACGGCGTAGCCCGCCGCGCCTCGCGGCGCGCGCCGACGTGGATTCCCACGTCCCTGGTTCCTGCTGACCGGCCACCATCCAGCCGGCAGCGCCCTTCCATCCGTTCCGACACCACTTCGGCCAGCGCGCGTCCGTCCCTGTGGACGGCGTGCGCGGCCCCGAGGGATCCTTGATGACCGTTCGAGATTCATTCACCCGTTGGACGTGGGTCACGCTTGTCCTCGCTCTTTCCGCTGCCACGCGAGCGGGGGCACAGTCGCCACCGCCACCATTGGAGCAGGTGTTGGCGCGGGTCACGGCCGCGGCCCGCGTCGGCGACCCCGGACTGCGTGCCTTGCACGCCGCGCTGGATGCCGCAACCTCGCGGCACGCTGCCGCGGGATTCACCGCCCCTGCGGCACTCTCCGCCGGGTTCTCCGACGGACCGAGAGGGGACCTGCTCGCAGGCAACGCCGCGCTGGAGATCGGGCGCGAGGTATTCCGTGGCCGACTGAACGCGGCCGATCGTGCGCGGGAATCCGCCGAGGTGGATGCCGCGCGCGCGGAAGTCGCGGCGGCCGAGCGTCGGCTCGACCTGCGGGTGGAAGTGGCGCTGGCGCGCGCCGCCGGAGCGGCGCGCAGCGCGACGCGGTTCGAGCGGAGTGATCGCTGGCTTGGCGACGCCGAGGCGTCGCTCCGTGCGCGATTCGCCGTCGGTGAAGCGCGGTACGTGGATGTCCTGCGGGTGCGCACCGAACGCTTGCAGGCGAGCGCAGAGCGCAGTCGGATGCTGGCCGACCTGGCGGCGGCGACGGAGAGCCTCGCCGCGCTCGTCGGGGATGCCCTCGGGCGGGACTCGCTCGTCGTGCTCGTCGCCGCGGCGAGCGTGGATGCCGCGACGGTCGCCTGGCGCGACGTGCTCACGGACGCGCCGACCGAGGAGGAGGTGATCGCGCTCTTCCCGTCCGTGCGAGCCGCCGAGGCGGATGGCGGGCGCGCGCGCGCGATGCGCGGAGTGACGGTCGCAGCGAGCCGTCCACAGTTCGCGGCGTCGGTCGGTGTGCAGCGTATCGGCGAGGCCAACGGGGGGCCGACCGCGGGACTGCTCCTCGGCGTGAGCGGTACGCTGCCGTTCACCGCCCTCACGGCGCAGCGTCGAGGCCTCACCGCTGCGGACGCCGAGATCGCGGCAGCGCAGGCGACCCTGTTCTCCGCGCGCGCCGTGGCGCGCGCGCAGGTGCGGGCAGCGCAGGCGCGCTACGCCGCGGCGCGGGAGCGGCTCGACACCTTCGACGCCGCGCTCCTGCTCGCCGCCGACGCGGAGCGCGAGGCGGCCCTCTCCGAGTATCGCGGAGGGAATCTCACACTGGTCGAGCTGCTCGACTTCGAGCGCGCGCTCCTGCGCGTGGAAGTCGAGCGCACGCGCGCGCTGATCGAGGCGGTCGAGTCGCGTGGAGCCCTCTATGGCATCGACACCCCTGACACTGGAGCCGGATCATGAGTGGCATCAACGGATGGCGCGTCGTCGCGCTCGCGCTGGTGGTGGGCGCCTGCTCGCCGGAGGGCGGTGCAGGAGCAGGTGACGCCGCGGAGACCACGATGCACGAGGACTCCGTCGTCGTACTCACCGCCGAGGCGGCCACGAGCGCCGGCATCACCTCGATCGTCGTCGCGGCGGACGATCCCCGCGACGCGATGGATGAGCGCGTCCTGGAGGTCCCAGGCCACGTGGAACTCGACCCCCGGCGCGTCGAGGTCCTCTCCGCCCGTGTCTCGGGACGTCTCGAGGATCTCGACGTGGTGCAGGGGGACCAGGTCGCGGCGGGCGAGACGGTCGGGTCGGTCTTCAGCACGGCGTATCTCACTGCCCAGACCGACCTCCAGCAAGCCGCGCGTCGCGCGAGCCTCCTCGCCCCGTCCGCCGACTCGGCGGGGGCGCGCGCCCTCGCCGATGCGGCGGCTCGCCGGTTGCGGCTGATCGGCGAGTCCGAGCCGGCGATCGAGGCGTTGCGCGGCGGCGGGATGCCGCTCGACCTGCTCGCGCTCCGCGCACCGCGCGCCGGCAGCGTCCTGGAATCCCATGTGCTCCCCGGGCGGAGCATCGCCCTCGGCGATCCGATCCTGACGATCGCCGACCTCACCGAGGTGGACGTGGTGGCGGAGGTTCCGGAGGTCTCACTGCCATCGGTGCGCGTCGGGCAGTCGGCCACGGTCGCGGTCGCCGCATTCCCGGGCCGGGAGTTCCGCGGAACCGTGGAGCGCCTGCACGACGTGCTCGACCCGCAGACGCGCACGGTGCAGGCGGTCCTGCACGTGCCGAACTCCACGCGGATCCTCAGGCCCGGCATGTACGCCACCGTGCGCTTGAGCGTCGCACCCGACGTGCGGCGCGCTGCGGGCGGCACGCGCGCCGAGGATCCGGGCGTCCTGATCCCGCGGAGCGCGCTCGTGGTCGATGGCGACGAGACCATCATCTTCGTCGAGACGGCGGAGCGGAGCTACGTCCGGCGCGTGGTCCGTCCGGAGTCGCTGGCGCCGGCCGGCTCGATGCGCGTGGACGCCACCCGCGTGCTCGTCCGAGCAGGCGTGCGCGTGGGCGAGCGCGTCGTCGTGCGCGGCGCCTTCACGCTCAAGTCGGAACTCGGCAAGTCGGCGCTCGAGGAGCACGAATGAGCGCCCCGATGCGGCCGGAAGATCGCGGCGACCGGGGCCTCGAGGCCGGCCCGACGCTCGTCGACCGCCTGATCGCGTGGGGCATCCGCAGCCGCGGCCTCGTAGTCGCGGGGCTCGCGGCGCTGCTGGTCGGCGGCTACTGGGCGGCGTCGACCATGCGCATGGACGCGTTCCCCGACCTCACCGACGCGCAGGTCTCCGTGCTCGTCGAGGTGCCCGGCCTCTCGCCCGTGGAGGTGGAGCGGCTGGTCACCTTTCCCATCGAAGTCTCGATGAACGGGATGCCCGATGTCGAGCAGGTGCGGTCGATCAGCAAGTACGGCTTCGCCGCGATCACGGTGGTGTTCACCGACGGCGTGGACCTCGTGCGCATGCGCACGCTGGTCAATGAGCGCCTCCAGTCCGTGCGCGGCCAGTTCCCCGCCGGGACCGATGCCCAGCTCGGGCCGCTCGCCTCGGCGAGTTCCGAGATGTTCATGTACATCCTCGAGGCGCCCGGCCTCGACCTGATGGAGCGGCGCACGTTGCATGACCGCGTCGTGCGTCCCCAGCTGCGGTCGGTGGAGGGCGTCACGGAGATCAACTCCTTCGGTGGCCTCGTGCGCCAGGCGCAGGTCGTCGTACGGCCCGAACGCCTGGTCAGCTTCGGGCTCACGCTCCACGACATCGTCACGGCGGTGCAGTCGAACAGTGCGATCGCCGCGGGCGGCTACCTCGAGCACCAGGACCAGCAGTACATCCTGCGCGGGCTGGGACAGGCGACGACGCTCGACGACCTGCGACGGACGGTGATCCGGTCGAGCCCCGGCGGCGTCCCCGTGCTGATCGGTGACGTGGCCGACGTCCGGTTCGGCGCGGAGATCCGGCAGGGCGCCGTCTCGGCCGATGGGGAAGGGGAGGTGGTGAGCGGGATCGTGATGATGATGCGGGGCGAGAACGGGCGAGAGGTCGCGCAGCGTGTTCGCGCCCGCGTCGAGGCGATCAACGCGGCGCTGCCTCCGGGCGCGCGCGTCGTGAGCTACTACGACCAGACCACGCTCGTCGACGCGACCATCCGCACCGTCCGCCGGAACCTGGTCGAGGGGGGCTTGCTCGTCGTCGCGGTGCTGCTGCTCTTCCTCGGGAACGTGCGGGCCGCGCTGCTCGTGGCGGCGACGATCCCGTTCTCGCTCCTCTGCGCCTTCCTCGGGATGCGGTGGCTCGGCCTCTCCGCCAACCTCATGAGCCTGGGGGCGATCGACTTCGGGATGATCGTGGACGGATCGGTGGTGATGGCGGAGCAGTTCGTGCGCACCCTGCACGACGACGAGCGCGCGGGGCGCCTGCCCACCGAGCCCGGGGCCATGCGCCGCCGCCTGCTCGGCGCGGCGCGGGAGGTGGGACGCCCCATCGCGTTCGGCGTCCTGATCATCATGATCGTCTACCTGCCCATCATGAGCCTGCAGGGCCTCGAGGCGCGGATGTTCCGGCCCATGGCGCTGACGGTCACGATGGCGCTCTTCGGCAGCCTGATCCTGGCACTCGTCGCCGTGCCGGCGGTGGGCACCTGGGTGTTCCGTCGCGGCGCCCGCGAGTCGGCGTTCGCGGAGCGGCTCGCGCACCGATTGGAGCGGGCCTACAGCGCCGCCCTCGCGGTGGTGATGCCGAATCCCCGTCGTACGGTAGCCGCCGCGGTCCTCATCTTCGGCGCCACGATGCTGCTCGTCCCGCGGCTCGGCACCGAGTTCGTGCCCGAGCTTGATGAGGGGTCGCTCCTCATCGAGGTCGTGCGGGACCCGTCCATCTCTCTCTCGGCGTCGCTCGCGATGCAGCAGGCGGTGGAGGTGGCGGCACGCGAGTCGCCGGAGGTGCGGATCGCGGTCAGCCGGGTCGGGCGGCCCGAGATCGGCAGCGATGCGATGGGGGTCCACCAGGCCGACGTCTTCATCATGCTCGAGCCGATGAACGAGTGGCGGCGAGGGGTGGACAAGGACAGTCTCTCCGCGGAGATCGCCGCGCGGGTCGTCGCGCGTGTGCCGGGGGCCGCGATCGCGATGACCCAACCGATGAAGATGCGACTGGACGAACTCATCTCCGGCGTGCGCGCCGACCTGGCGGTGAAGGTCTTCGGCGACGATCCGGCGGTGAATCTGGATGTCGCGGAACGGATCGAGCGGGTGCTGCGCGGCGTCCCGGGGGCTTCCGAGGTCCGGATCGACGCGACGGACGGGCAGGGCTACCTGAACGTCCACCTCGACCGGGCCGCGATGGCGCGGTTCGGCATTCCGGTCGCCGAGGTGCAGGAGGCGCTCGAGACGGCGGTCGGGGGCAAGCCGGTCGCCACGCTCGTCGAGGGCAACTATTCCGTCGACGTCGCGGTCTACTATCCGGACGACATGCGCGCGTCGGCCGAGGCGATCGGTGCGATCGTCGTCCCCACGCCCTCGGGCGCACGCATCCCGCTGCGCCAGCTCGCGCGCATCGGACAGGAGCCCGGCCCCGTGCAGGTGAGTCGCGAGCGCGCGCAGCGCTTCGTGCCCGTGCAGGCGAACGTCGTCGGGCGGGACCTCGGGAGCTTCGTGGAGGACGTGAAGGCGGCGATCGCGCGCGACGTGCGGCCCCCGCCGGGGGTCTTCGTGGTGTATGGCGGGCAGTTCGAGAACCAGGAGCGTGCGATGGCGCGCCTCCGCGTCGTGGTCCCCGTCGCGATCGCCCTGATCGCCCTGCTCCTCTACGCATCGCTCCAGTCGTGGAGCCTTGCCGCCCTGGTGCTGGTGAACCTGCCCTTCGCCGCCGTGGGCGGAGTCCTCGCTCTCTGGGTCCGCGGTCTGCATCTCTCGGTCTCTGCGTCGGTCGGCTTCATCGCGCTCTTCGGCGTCGCGGTGCTGAACGGACTGGTGCTCCTCTCGACCGTGCAGCGACTGCGCCAAGAGGGGGCCGACGCCGAGACGGCGGCACGGACGGGGGCGCTGTTGCGACTCCGTCCCGTGTTGATGACGGCGCTCGTCGCCAGCATCGGGTTCATTCCCGTGGCGCTCTCGCACGGCACCGGGGCCGAGGTGCAGCGTCCGCTCGCCACGGTCGTGATCGGCGGGCTCATCACCTCGACCCTGCTCACCCTGCTGGTGCTCCCGACGCTGTACCGGTGGATCTCGGACCGCGGCGCCGGCAGGCGCGAGGTGTCGCCATGAACCGGGGCGCGGCTTGGCGGTCGAGCGCGGCCTGGCGCACCTACCTCGGCGGCGCGATCTGGGCGGGTGCGCTGGCATTGTCGGGAGGCGTGGAGCCGCGGACGATCGACGCGGTGCTGGCCGTCCGCACGGACGTGGTCGGCGTTCTCGCGGTCCTCGCGGCGCTCATCGCGGGCATGAACTTCTTCCCCGCCGCGTGGCGCTCCTTCCGACGGGCGCGACTCGACATGAACGTGCTGATGTCGATCGCGATCGTGGCGGCGGTCTCCATCGGCGAGCCGGTGGAGGCGGCGACCCTTGCGGTGCTCTTCTCGTTCGCCGAGCTGCTCGAGCGCGCGGCGGTGCAACGCGGCCGGCAGGCGATCTCACGGCTCCTCGAGCTCGCGCCGGACGAAGCCGAGGTGGTGCTGGCGAGCGGCGCGACCGAGATGCGTCCGGTCGCGTCGCTGGGCCTTGGGGAGACGGTCCGGGTGCGGCCCGGCGGTCGCATCGCGGCGGATGGGAGCGTGATCGCCGGCGAGTCCTCCGTGAACGAGGCGACGATCACGGGAGAATCGCTCCCCGTGCACAAGACGGTCGGCGCGAAGGTCTTCGCCGGTACCATCAACTTCGACGGGACACTCGACGTCGCCGTACAGGCGGTCGCCGGCCAGCGCACGCTCGACCGCATCGTCTCCGCCGTCCGCGAGGCCGAGGCGCGCCGCGCGCCCATCGCGCAGCTGGTCGACCGATTCTCCCGCGTCTACACGCCGATCGTCACGCTGCTCGCGGTCCTCGTCGCGGTCGGTCCCGCCCTCCTTGGCGTGCCGGATCCGCACGCCTGGTTCCTTCGCGGCGTGACGCTCCTCGTCATCGCCTGTCCCTGCGCCCTGGTGATCGCGACCCCGGTCACCGTCGTGAGTGCGCTCACGAGCGCGGCCCGCCACGGCGTCCTGGTGAAGGGAGGCGTCCACCTCGAGGCGCTCGCCGGGATCCGCACGCTGGCGATGGACAAGACCGGCACGCTCACGCGCGGCGAGTTGACGGTCCGCGCGTTCGAGGTGCGTCCGCCGACCGAGGCGCGGGCGCTCCTCGCCAGCCTGGCGGCGCTCGAGTCGCGGTCCGAGCATCCGACCGCGCACGCCATCGTGCGATACGCGAGGGCAGAGGGTGTCGAGCCCGCACGCGAGGTCGAGGCGTTCGAGGCCGTCCCGGGTCGTGGCGTCCAGGGACGGGTCGCGGGAGTCGAGCTGGTGGCCGGGACCGAACGGCTGGTCGGGGATGCGGCATCGAGGGGCTGGAGCCCGACCGGGATGGCGGGTGCCACCGTCCTCGTGGCTTCCGCAGGTGGAGCGCTGGGGCGCCTCACGTTGACCGACACCGTGCGTTCCGAGTCACCTGCGGTCGTGGCGGCGCTCCATGCGCTTGGGATCCGTCCCATCGTGATGCTCACGGGCGACACCGAGGTCGCGGCCGCGGCCGTCGGCGCGGCCGCCGGTGTGGACGAGGTCCGTGCCCGCCTGCTGCCCGACGACAAGGTCCGGGCGGTGCGGGAGCTCGCCGAACGCCCCGGCGGCGTGGCCATGCTCGGCGACGGCGTGAACGATGCTCCCGCGTTGGCCGCCGCGACCGTCGGGATCGCGATGGGCGCGGCGGGTGCGCCGGCGACCATCGAGACGGCCGACGTGGCGCTCATGCGCGACGATCTCCGGGCACTGCCCTATGCGCTGGGGCTCTCGCGACGCACGATGCGGATGGTGCGGTTCAACGTCGCGAGCGCCCTCATCGTCAAGGCGCTGCTCGCCGTTGGTACCGTCGCGGGGGTCGTGTCGCTCTCGGTGGCGGTGCTCGTGGGCGACGTGGGGGGGACGGTGCTGGTCACGCTCAATGCGCTGCGGCTGGCGCGTCACCCCGGGCCCGAGCAACCCGGATGACGCGCGAGGCGCGAGCGAGCCACCGGCTAGCGGGTGCTCCACCACACGAGCGTGGCCCAATGCACGTCCCAGTCCGCGCCCGACCCCTTCGGCGCCGGCACGATGTGCAGCGCGCGCACGTTCCAGAGCCCCTTGCCGGCGATGGCGAGCGTGAACTCGCCCTTCGCATCGGTCTCGAACTCCGCCGTATGGAAGGCGCTGTCGGAGGCCACGCCGGCGGCGACGCTCGCGTGACCGCGGGCGTGGGCGAGCGGCTGGCCGCCGAAGAGCATCCGCAGGCGAAGCGTGGCGCCGTTGGCTGCCGCCGCGGGGTCGGTCACGGGCACGAACTCGAGCGGATGGCCCGCGCGGCGCTGGAACGCGCGCGGACCGCCATCGCCCACCTCGACGAGCGCCTTCGCGTACTTCGCGTAGCGCCGCGTGATGCTGTCCGTCGGCATGAGGCCGGCGCGCTCGTAGCGCTCCAAGGCTTCGGGGGCCCCCTCGAGGGTGAGATAGCGCCGGAAGCTCGCGGGGGACTCGCGCAGCGTCCGGGGATGCACTGCGGCTTCCACGACCGCCTGTCCGCGCGCGCCGGGACGATGGCTCAGCCGCAGCGAGTTCCCGCTCACGGCCAGCGCGTTCACCTTCTCCTCCCCGGTCGAGGTCAGGATGCGCGCGCTCGCGATCCGATCGACCGTGACCGCGCTCAGCGTCCCGGGGAAGTTGCTCCCGGTCTGGCCATGCACGACGAGCTCCGCGCCCGGCGCCACCACCGGACCGAGCGGGACGAGCCAGAAGTCGTGCGACAGGAGGGGCACCGCAGCCAGTGCCACGAGCGCGCAGGAGAGAGCAGCGGTACGGATTCTCACGAGTGCAATTCCTCTTGTAGGGTATCACGCGTGCTCAGGGATTCCCTGACCCGGTGTGGTGCAGGCGACGATGGCGCGCGACACCCGCTGCCGGGAAGTTTGTTGCGTCCGTGGGCCACACGCAACAGGATTCTTTACGCGGCATAAAGCCATCGAGAGACCACCGCCGTCCATGCGTCATCTTGTCCGCTGCCTCGCGCTGCTCCTCGCCCTCGCCTCCTACGAGACGACGGCGCTGGCTGCGAGTGCGCCCTGCACGGCAGAAGCGAACGCCGCGATGGCGGAGATGGGGATGCCTGACGTGGAGACGCCGGACTGCGGCTCGCATGACGAGCATGAATCCGGTCGGGGGCACTCGGTGCACGGATGTGCCCTCACGCTCGCCTGCGCCACGGTCGCGCTCCCGGTGATCGTCACGACGAGATCGGTCGTCGCCGCGGCCAGCCATCTAGCGGCCGACACCGAGCGCTCGCTCATCCCCGGCGCGCGACCGGCGCCGGACGTCCCGCCGCCGCGAGCCTAGTCGCGTAGCGCGCCCGCGCCATCGAGCGCGGGCTGCTCGCCCGAGCGGCCCGCACCCCGCGCGCCGCCTCACCGCGACCTGATCACGCACCGCCGCGCACCCTGGCGCGTCGCTGCGCGACCTCCCGCTCCGCTCCAGGTGGTTCCGTGCCGATCCCGCGTTCCTCGCTCACGATCGTACTCGGCCTGCTCCTCGCCGCGCGATCGCCCGTCGCCCAAGTGCCTTCCGCGCCAGACACGCTCACCCTCGACGCACTCTATGAACAGGTGAGGCGCACCAATCCCTCGCTCCCGGCGGCTGATGCCAGCGCCCGGGCGGTCCGAGCGCGCGCGGCGAGTGCCGGAGTCCTCGCCGATCCGCAGCTCCAGGTCGGGTGGATGAACTACATGCTCCCCTCGCTCGCCCCCATGCCGACCCTCGGCATGACGCAGCTGCAGGTGATGCAGATGATCCCCGTAGCGGGTCAACTCGGCATCGCACGCGACGTGGCCGACGCGAAGGCCTCGGCGATGGGTTCGCGCGCGGATGCCGCGTGGTGGGAGGTCCGGATGCGCGCAGCGGAACTCTTCCACATGCTCTACCAGACCGAGGGGAGGCTCGGCGTGATGCGCGAGACGCTGCAGCTCCTCGCCGACATCCGCCGCTCCGCCGAGGCGATGTACCGGGTGGGGGACGGCCGACAGACCGACGTGCTGCGCGCCCAGGTGGAGATCGCGCGCATGGCGGAGGACACGCTCACGATGCACGCCGAGGCGGAGGGCATCCGCGCCCGGCTGAACGCGCTGCTCGACCGACATCCCGATTCCCCGGTCGGCGCGCCGCGACTCGTGGCGGTCCCGCACGGCCCACCGACGGTGGAGCGGCTCGTGGCGCGGGCCGCGGAGTCGCGACCGATGATCGCGGCGGCCGCCGCGGAGACGGAGGCGGCGGAGCGCATGAGCGTGCTGGCGCGTCGGGAGCTCTATCCCGACCTGCAGCTCGGCGTCCAGTTCGGCCAACGCGAAGGGGAGCGGATGGGGAGCCTGATGATCGGCGCGAGCCTCCCGCTCTTCGCGCGCCGACGGCAGTACCGCGAACGGGAGGCGGCCGACGCGATGCGCGCGATGGCCGCGGCGGAGGAGACGATGGTGCGCGCCGAGACCTTCGGCGCGATCGGCGTGGCGCGCGCCGAGCTCGAGCGCGCCCGACGTCTCCAACTTCTCTATCGCACGACGATCCTCCCGCAGGCGGAGGCGACGGTCGCCTCGGCGCGCGCTGCGTATCGCGGGGGACAAGTGGACTTCATGACGCTCCTCGAGAGCCAGATGGCGGTGAACGCCTTCCGCCAGGAACTCCTCACGCTGCAGGCGGACGAAGGGCGCGCCTGGGCGGAGCTCGAGATGCTCGTCGGGACCGAACTCACACGCGAGGGATCCACGCCATGAGCGCACCATACGATTCACCGACGAGCGGATCGACGGGGTCAGGGGACGCCGTCGCCGTCTTCGGGCCACCGCGCTCACGACGCCACCGGGTGATGCTCGCCGGAGCGGCCGTGCTCGTGGTGGGTGGCGCCGCAGCTGCGGCGTACCTCCTCTCCCGCGGGCCGGCCCCTGCGGCGGAGGCGATGGCCGAACACGACCATGGGGCCGTCGCCGCCGCTGGCGGGGCACCGACACCGGTCGTGATGAGCGCCGCACAGGCGTCCCGCATCGGCGTCACCTATGCCACGGTCCGACGCGCGCCGCTTTCCAGGGAGATTCGTGCAGTCGGACTCGTCGCCGCCGACGAGGCACGGGTGCAGGAACTCTCACTCAAGGTGGATGGGTGGGTGGAGCGCCTCGCGGTGAACACCACGGGGCAGTACGTGGCTCGCGGCGCACCACTCCTGGCCCTGTACTCCCCGATGCTCGTCGCGGCGCAGGAGGACCTGCTCGTGGCGAAGCGTCTTTCCGACCAGCTCGCTGGCGCCGGCGAGGTGGAGCGGGTGAACGCGCAGGAGCTCCTCGCATCGGCTCGGGCGCGCCTCGCCTACTGGGACGTCCCCGACGAGGAGATCGCGGCGATCGAGGCGGAGGGCCGTACGCGACGCGCCGTCACCTTCCCGTCGCGGGGCACCGGGCGGGTCCTCGAGAAACGAGTGGTCGAGGGCCAGCGCGTGATGGCCGGTGAACCCTTGTTCCGGATCGCCGACCTCAGCGCCGTCTGGGTGGAGGCGGAGATCTTCGCGCGGGACATGTCCTCGGTGCGCGTGGGGCAGGGAGTGAGCGTGGAGTTCGAGACGCTTCCCGGCGCACGTCGGCGCGCCTTGGTCACCTTCATCCAGCCGACGATGGATGTGCAGTCGCGGACCGTTCGGGTGCGCGCTGAACTCCGGAACGCGGATGGCGCGTTGCGTCCCGGGATGTACGCCACCCTGCGCTTCACCGTGACCACCGGGGCGGCCACGCTGAGCGTGCCGCGCTCGGCGGTGCTCGCCACCGGCGAGCGCGCGCTCGTCTTCGTGCGCGATGCCGACGGCTCGCTCTCCCCGCGCGACGTGCGCCTTGGAGAGCGGACCGACGACCGCGTCGAGATCGTGCAGGGCCTCGCCGACGGCGACGTCGTGGTCTCCTCCGCGACCTTTCTTGTGGACGCGGAGTCCAGCCTGCGTTCGCTCGCCGGGGGATCGGGTGATATGGCAGGGATGCCGGGCATGAAGATGGAGCAGCCATGAGGATCCCGTCATGCTGAAGCGACTGATCGCCGCGTCCGTGGCGAACCCCCTCCTCGTTCTCCTCGGCACCATCGCCGTGGTCCTCGGGGGACTCTGGTCCATCGGCCGCACGCCGCTCGAGGCGCTGCCGGACCTCTCCGATGTGCAGGTGATCGTGCAGGCGGAGTATGGCGAACAGGCGCCTCGGATCGTCGAGGACCAGGTCACCTATCCGATCGCGGCGGAGATGCTGAAGGTGCCGGGCGCGACGACCGTGCGCGGCTACTCGTTCTTCGGCGTCTCGTTCGTCTATGTGATCTTCGAGGATGGCACGGATCTCTACTGGGCGCGCAGTCGCGTGCTCGAGTACCTGAGTGGGATCGCCGGGAAGCTGCCCGCGAACGTCGCGCCCACGCTCGGCCCCGACGCGACCGGCTTGGGGTGGGTGTACCAGTACGCGCTGGAGGACACCACGGGCCGTCTGAGCCTGTCCGACCTGCGCGGTGTGCAGGACTGGTACCTGCGTTACGCGCTGACGGCGGTGCCCGGGGTCTCCGAAGTAGCCTCCATCGGAGGCTACGAGAAGCAGTACCAGGTCGATCTCGACCCCAGTCGCCTGCTCGCGTATGGCCTCTCGGTGCCGCAGGTGATGAGCGCCGTGCAGTCCGCGAACGCGGACGTGGGAGCGATGGTGATGGAGCTCACTGAGCGCGAGCACATGGTGCGCGGGCTCGGCTACTTCCAGTCGATCGCCGACATCGAGAACGTGGTCGTGTCGAGCACGGCCGGAGGCACGCCCGTCCGCGTGGCCGAGCTCGGCACGGTCGCAATCGGTCCGGGAGTCCGGCGCGGGATCGCGGAACTCGACGGTCGCGGGGAGGCCGTCGGCGGGATCGTCGTGATGCGGTTCGGCGAGAACGCACGCACGACCATCCAGCGGGTGAAGGAGAAGCTCGCCGAGGTGCAGCCGGGGCTGCCGGCAGGGGTGGTCGTGCGGCCCGTGTACGACCGTTCCGACCTGATCGACCGCGCGATCAGCAATCTCCGGGTGAAGCTGATCGAGGAGAGCCTCATCGTGGCGCTGGTCTGCCTGGTCTTCCTCTTCCACGTGCGGTCGGCGCTGGTGGCGATCCTCACGCTGCCCGTCGGCATCCTGATGGCGTTCATCGCGATGCGCGGCTCCGCCGTCAGTGCGGACATCATGTCGCTGGGCGGGATCGCCATCGCGATCGGGGCGATGATCGACGCCGCGATCGTGATGATCGAGAACGTGCACAAGCACTTCGAGCATGAGGCGGTGCGCCGGGGCCTCGATCCGGATTCGGCGTACGTGGACACGGCCCGGTTCCCGAGGGCGGACCGCCTGCGGATCGTGATCGAGGCGGCGCGCGAAGTGGGGCCGGCGCTCTTCTTCTCCCTGCTGATCATCACCGTCTCATTCCTGCCGGTGTTCGGGCTCACGGGTCAGGAAGGGCGGCTCTTCCGTCCCCTGGCGTTCACCAAGACCTTCGCGATGGCATCGGCGGCGCTGCTCGCGGTCACGCTCGTGCCAGTGGCGACCGCGCTGCTCGTGCGCGGTCGCATCCGGCGGGAGCGTGCGAATCCGGTGAACCGCGCGCTCATTGCGGGCTACGCGCCCATGATCCGCGGTGTGCTGCGGAACCGTGGGGCCGTGATCGTGGCGGCCATCGCGCTCCTCGTGCTGACCTGGATCCCCTGGTCACGACTCGGCAGTGAGTTCATGCCGCGGCTCGATGAGGGGACGATCCTCTTCATGCCCACCACTGTGCCGGGACTGAGCGTGGCGGGGGCGCGGCGCATCCTGCAGGTGCAGGATTCCGTGCTCAAGTCCTTCCCCGAGGTATCGAGCGTCTGGGGGAAGTCAGGGCGAGCAGGGACCGCGACCGATCCGGCGGGGTTCGACATGATCGAGACCACGATCACGCTGCGTCCGGAAGCCGAGTGGCGCCCGGGCGTCACGAACGCGGCGCTGATCGCGCAAATGGACTCCGCGGTGCGCATGGCGGGCGTGACGAACGCGTGGACGATGCCGATCCGCGGCCGGATCGACATGCTCGCGACCGGGATCCGCACGCCGGTGGGGATCAAGATCTTCGGAGCCGACCTCTCCGTGCTCGAACGGCTCGGGCAGGAGATCGAGCGCTCGGTTCGGATGGTCCCGGGCACGCGCAGCGTCTTCGCCGAACGGGCGCAGTCCGGGTTCTATCTGGATATCGACATCGACCGAGAGGCGGCCGCACGCTACGGCGTGAACGTCGGCGACGTGCAGACCGTGATCTCGTCCGCGGTGGGCGGGATGACCGTGACCGAGTTCGTCGAGGGTCGCGAGCGGTACGCGGTGCGGCTGCGCTACCCGCCGGAGCTCCGGGACTCTCCCGAGCGGCTCGCCGCCGTGCTCATTCCCGTGCGGAACGCGGGGGACGCATCGGCCGGTAGCGCGACGGGCATGGGGGCGATGGGGAGTGCGTCATCCGCCAGCCGGACTTCCCCGGCGCAGGTACCGCTCGGGCAGCTCGCTACCATTCGACGCGTTGCCGGACCGATGGTCGTCCGCACCGAGGACGCGATGCCGACGGCGTGGGTGTACGTGGACGTCGAGGGGCGCGATATCGGCAGCTACGTCGCCGACGCGCAGGCCATGGTCGAGGCAGAGGTGGTGATGCCGGCGGGCTACCGTCTCATCTGGAGTGGCCAGTTCGAGTACATGGAACGCGCGCGCCGAACGATGCAGGTGGTGATCCCCGCCACGCTGCTCGTCATCTTCCTCCTGCTGTACCTGAACTTCCGTTCGGTGGGCGAGTCCGTGCTCGTGATGCTCTCGCTCCCCTTCGCCCTCGTGGGTGGGGTCTGGCTCGTCTGGTGGCTCGGCTACGCCTGGTCGGTGGCGGTCGCGATCGGATTCATCGCGCTCGCGGGGGTGGCGGCGGAGACGGGGGTGATCATGCTGATCTACCTCGACCATGCCTGGGAGGAGATCCGGCGTGTGCGAAGTGCCGCCGGAGAGCCGGTCACCGCCCGCGATCTCTACGACGCCATCATGGAAGGGGCGGTGGGCCGCGTGCGGCCGAAGCTCATGACGGTGATCGCCATCATGGCGGGACTGCTCCCCATCCTCTGGGGGCAGGGGACTGGCGCGAGTGTCATGAAACGGATCGCGGCGCCGATGGTGGGGGGGATGATCTCCAGCACGGTGCTCACGCTGCTCGTGATCCCGGCGGTGTACGCACTCTGGAAGGAGCGCGGAATTGGGAAAGGGCCGCCCGAACGGGCGGCCCTCTCCCATCTCCCATCTGCCCCTAGGGAAGCCTGAGCGCCACCAGCGACGGCGACGATCCCGCCCCCGTCGCGAACACGATGTACTGCTTCCCCTTGTGCATGAAGGTCATCGGCACCGCCGTCGTCTTCGACGGGATCTCCAGCTTCCCGACCTCCTTCCCCGTCGCCTTGTCCACCGCGAAGAGCGTCGGCGGGGCGCCCGGCAGTCCGCCGCTGCGGCCGGTGCCATAGATCACCAGCGTCTTGGTGGTGATGACCTGCGGCTGCTGCCCGCCGGCAGGGCGGGGCGGGAGCGTGACACCCGCGAAGAGGGGGTCGTTGCTCGTCACCGGGATGAAGCCGGCGTTCGGGATCCACCACTTCTTGTCACCGCTGTTCATGTCGTACGCGGTGATCCCGCCGAGTTCCTTCGGCTTGAGGATCGAGACGCCGTGGAGCATCGAGGCGTTCCCGCGACCGGAGAATCCGTCGCCCTGGGCGCGCTGCGGTGGGGTGTACCCCGGAGGCGGCTGGAGCGCGCCGAGGAGCCCGCAGTTGTCGCGCGGCGAGCTGTAGCGGAACTCGCTGCAGGGATCCTTCTGCAGCGTGATCGTGGAGAGGCCCGTGATCGAGCCGACGTACATCATCCCCGTCTCGGGATCGACCGACGCACCGCCGTCGATGTTCACGCCTCCCGAGGCGCCGGGGGCGTACCAGGAGCACTTGAGGCCGGTGGGGCTCTTCCCGTCGCTCGTGACCGCGGGGATGTAGTACGGCCCCATGCGGCACATCTTCGCCAGCTTCATCGCCGAGTCGCGGATGGCCGGCGTGTAGTCGATGATGTCGCTCTCGAGCAGCCCCTGCTGCGAGTAGGGCGCCGGCTTGCTCGGGATCGGCTGGGTCTTCGCCGTCTTCTCGCCGGGCACGTCACTCTGGAGCACCGGCGTCTCGACGATCGGCCAGATCGGCTCGCCCGTCGCGCGGTCGAAGGTGTAGATCCATCCCTGCTTGGTGGTCTGCGCGATCGCCCGGCGCCGACGGCCGTCGACGGTGATGTCGATCAGGTTCGGTGCCATCGGCGTGTCGTAGTCCCAGATGTCGTGGTGCACCATCTGGAAGTGCCACTTCCGCTGCCCGGTCTTCACGTCGAGCGCGACGAGACTGTTGCCGAAGAGGTTGTCGCCGGGCCGGTGCCCGCCGTACTCGTCCATCAGCGGCATCCCGACCGGGATGTAGACGAGCCCGAGCTCGGGATCCGCCGAGTAGGTGGCCCACGCGTCGTTCTTCCCCACGCCCTCGGTGCCGATCTTCGAGCCGTTCTCCCACGTCTCCGCGCCGAACTCGCCGGGCTGCGGCACGAGGTTGAACTTCCAGAGCTGCCGGCCCGTCTTGAGGTCGAACCCGCGGATGAAGCCCGGGATGTTGCGCACGCGGATCGGGTAGTAGCCGTGGATCGACGAGTTGCCCACCACGATCACGTCACCGACGATGATGGCGGGCGAACTCGCAGCGATCTGCCCGTTCACCGGATCGATCCCGACGGTGCCGTCGGCGCCGATCTTCTTCACGGGGTCCCAGGTCTCGCCGGGCCGCGCGCGGCGCGCCGGCGCGGCGTCGGAGATGATCAGCGAGCCCGAGTCATCCACCGCCAATGGGACGAGCGGATAACCGAGGCCGTCCATCAGGTCGACCACGCCGTTCCTGCCGAACTTCGGGTCGGGGAGGCCCGTCTTCGCGTCGAGCGAGACCATGTGGTAGCCGGGGGTCACGACGATGAGCCGCTCCTCCCGTCCGTCCGTCCAGTACGAGGGCCCGCGTCCGGCGAACTGGCGTGGCGCCTTCTGCCAGCGGATCCCTTCCTCGAGCCGGTACATCCAGAGCGTCTCCCCGGTCTCGGGGTCGATCGCCATCGCCGAGCGGCGCGTGGTCGCGACGGTGAAGAGCCGGCCGTTCGCATACAGCGGCGTCGTGCGGTAGTACTCGTCGGGGCCGAAGGTGCCCGCGTTCCACTGCCACGCGACCTGGAGCTTGGAGAAGTTCGAGGCGTCGATCTGGTCGAGCGGGGAGTACCGGGTGCTGTGGGCATCGGCACCCCAGTAGCGCCACTCGCCGGGCACGTTGCCGCGCACGTTCGGCGTCATGACGGGCGTGGTGCCGCCCGGAGCGCTGGCGGGACGGGCGACCTGCGCCTCGACACCCGCCGGCAGGAGCCAGGCGGCGATGGCGAGGGTGCTCAGGAGGATTCGCGAGGTCATCGGCGGGGATCCGGGTGGGAGGGAGCCTTCGTGGGCGGAATGGAGTCGATCCTGATACGGTGCAACGCCGCGGAGTCCGCGGCCAGTGGCTTGGAACCCGTGGGCATGCCGTTGATGCGCATGAGGTACGCCACCAGCAGGGCGTACTCCTCGTCGCTCAGCGATCCGGGGTCGGCCTTCGGCATCTCTCGCCGGAGGTACCCGAAGAGGTCCCCCAGCGTCTGCCCGAACCATCTGTTGCGGAACGGCGGGCCCGCGTGGACGGTCGGGGTGTGGCAGGACTGGCAGAGCCCCGCGAAGACGTCCTTCCCCTGGTTCGCCTGCGTGAGGGTGTAGACGCCGTCCTGGGTGGAGCGCTGCGCCGGTTGCGCCTCGCCAGGACGCGCGTACAGCAGCGCGAGCGACGCGACCGCCGCGGCCACGCAGGCCGCGACGAGTGCGCGAGGGGATCGAACGGCGGTGCGGGAGCGATTCATCGGTCTCGGTCAGGGACGCCAGACAGTGCGCAGAATGTGCCGCATCGCGAGCCCCGCGGCCAGCGCGACGCTCGCGAGCAGGGCCACGCGCATCGCGCCCAACGCAAAGCTCGCATCGAGCGCTGGCCACGCGAGTGCTCCCCGGAACTCACCGAGCGTACCCAGCCGCTCGCCCGCCCAGTGCCACGCCGTGTGCGCGACGATCACGGAGCCCACGATCACCACCGCGCGCTCGCGATCCGCACCCACGCGTCGGAGCAGGAGCGCGAGCAGGGGGAGCACCAGCGCCAGCACGAGGAGCTGCCCGAGCTCCACCCCGACGTTGAACGACGCGAGCGCGGCGACGAGGTGGCCGCCCGCGAACTGCAGCTGGTCGCCGAGCGCGAAGGCGAACCCGAAACCGTGGATGAGCCCGAACCCGAACGCCAGCGACCAGCGGGTCTCGAGCCGCTCGGGTGCGAGGAGGACGTTCTCGACCGCGAGCCAGAGGATCGAGAGCGCGATCCCCGCCTCCACGAGGGGTGGGAACCAGAGCGCGGTGGGGACGAAGCCGAGCGCCGCGGCGCCGAGCGTGATGGAGTGCGCCACCGTGAACGCGGTGACGATCGCGACCAGGGGGCGCCAGCGGCGCACCGGGAGCACCAGGCAGAACAGGAAGAGCAGGTGGTCGAAGCCGCCGAGGATGTGGCGGAAGCCGTCGCCGAGGAAGGTGAGGGCCGCGTCGTACCAGCGGGGCTCGAGCACGACGCGTCCGGGGTTCCCCGCGTATGTGAGGATCCGCTCGCTCCCGTCCGGGCGCACGATCCGCAGCACGCTCGTGGTGCGCACGCCGAGGTGCGCGAGCGCGGGCACGAGGGTGAAGCGCGCGTCGGTGCGGTCGATGCGGTACTCGAGCAGCACGTCGAGGAGCGCCGGCTGCCAGTGCAGCTCCACCTCCGTGCCCAGGGGCGGCGCGTCCATGTGGGCGAGCGCCGTCGCGAACGACTCGAACGAGCGGTCGGTGGGGATGGCGACTCGCGTGGCGACGATCCGCGGCGCGTCGAGCGCCCTGCCGTCCTCCTCGAGCGTGAGGTAGTTCGCGAGCCAGAGCCGCGCCGCATCTGGGAGGAGCGCGCGCACCGCCACCAGGTCGAGCGCGCCGTCGGCGCGGAGCGGGAACTCCACGTCGCGCATCGCCTCGAGCGGCACGCGCAGCAGGAGGCGGAGCCGCGGGCCATCGGGCGTGTCGTGCGGCCGCACATACGCCTGCACGGCGACGCGCGCGGGCGTCTCGTGCCCGCCCAGCGGGCGCGGCACGACCACGAGCGCGGCCGCGCAGCTGGCGGCGAGCAGCAGGGGGAGGATCCGTCTCTGGTGCATCACGGCGGGGAGATATAGCATTTGGCGCGGGACCGCACAGCCTCACTCGAGATCGGAGCGCAATCGGATGCCACGCAAGCGTACGCTCGTCACCGCCGGGGTGTTGGGAGCGATCATCGCCTCGCTCGCCATCGGCCAGTCGAAGCTCAGCGCCTCGCTCGCGGGGCAGGCGGTGATGGCCCCGTATTTCGAGGTCGATCCCCTCTGGCCCAAGCCGCTCCCCAACGGGTGGCTCCTCGGCATGACGATCGGCGTCGGCGTGGATGCGCGCGACCATGTGTTCATCGTGCACCGCGGCGCGGAGACCCTCAACGCGCGCACCGAGGGGGGCTATCCGCTCGTCGGCCCCTGCTGCTCGGCCGCGCCTCCGGTGCTGGAGTTCGATCCCGAGGGAAACCTCGTGAACTCGTGGGGCGGCCCCGGCGAAGGGTACACCTGGCCGACCAGCAACCATGGGATCGCGATCGACCACATGAACAACGTCTGGATCGGCGGCAACGGGAGTCCCGACACCACCGGCAAGGCGGGGTGGGACTCGCACGTGCTCAAGTTCACGCACGACGGGAAGTTCATCAAGCAGATCGGTGTTCCCGGTCGTCGTGCGGACTCGAAGAGCATGGACTCGTTCGGCCGCGTGGCCAAGATCGCGTTCGATGCCAAGGCGAACGAGGCGTACTTCGCCGACGGCTACGGCAATCGCCGCGTCGCCGTGGTGGACATGACCACCGGCGCGATCAAGCGCATCTGGGGGGCGTACGGCAACGTCCCCTCCGACTCGAACTTCGGCAACTACAACCCGGACGCGCCGCTCATCCCGCAGTTCCGCACCCCGGTGCACTGCGCGGACCCCTCGAATGACGGGCTGGTGTACGTCTGCGACCGCGTGAACAACCGGCTGCAGGTGTTCAAGACGACGGGCGAGTTCGTGAAGGAGGTCCGCGTGGCGCCGCTCACGCGCGGCGACGGCGCGGTCTGGGACGTCGCCTTCTCGCGCGACCCGGAGCAGAAGTACCTCTACATGGCCGACGGGAAGAACGAGCGTGTCTACGTGATGGACCGGAACTCGCTCCAGATCCTCACGGCCTTCGGCGATGGCGGCCGCCAGCCCGGCCAGTTCTTCGCGGTGCACTCGATCGCGACCGACTCCAAGGGCAACATCTTCACGACGGAGACCTACGAAGGGAAGCGGCTCCAGCGCTTCGTCTACAAGGGGATCCGCCCGGTCTCCAAGAAGGACCAGGGCGCGCCCTGGCCGGGGAAGATGTGAGCGCCGCGCCGGAGCTCGCTGCGGCAGGGGGCCGCCTCGCGGGGCCGCGCGCCACGCGGAGTCTCTTCGTGTGGGGGTGCTACCTCACAGGGGTCGGCGTCATGCTGCTCGTCGCGCCGAACCTCCTGCTGACCACCTTCCTCCTCCCCCCGACCGACGAGGTCTGGATCCGTGTCGTCGGGACGCTGGTGGTGGTCCTCGCGCACTTCAGCTTCTCCGCGGCGCGCACGCGGAACGCGGAGTACATGTGGTGGAGCGTGCAGGGGCGCCTCGCGGTGCCGCTCTTCTTCACCGCGTTCGTGCTCGCGGGGTGGATCACGCCGGCGCTGATCCCGTTCGGGCTCGTGGACGCGGCCGGCGCGGGGTGGACGCTCTGGGCGCTCCGGCGCGACGCCGCCGACTGAGCCGCACACCGACCCCGCGCCCGCGCGCTGCGCTCAGGGCACGATCACGGTCCTGAGTGGGGCGCGGTACGACTCAAGGTCGTCAAGCACGCCGTTGATCGCGCCCGCCTCGAGCGGCACGGAGCGCACCACGACATCCGTGAGGTCGAGTGCCTTCCGCCCCGCGAGCTCGAGCAGGAAGGGGAGCTCCGCGAGCAGGTGGTCGTTCGCACCGATCAGCTCCGTCTCCGGCCCGAGCAGCTCGCGGTAGGTGTCCACCTCCATCGGCGTGCGCGAGAGCCCGGCGATCACCGCCCGTCCGTGCACGGCGAGCATCCGGAGCGACTGGCGCATCGTCCCCGGCGTGCCGATCAGCTCGAGCGCCACGTCCACGCCGCGCCCCGCCGTCCCCTCCCGCACGGCTTCCACCGCATCCACCTGGCCGGCGTGCACCGGGATCGCGCCGAACCGCGCAGCCACGTCGAGCTTCGCCGCGTCGAGGTCCACGGCGAACACCGCGGATGCGCCGAGCGCGCGGGCGAGTTGCACCGCGGAGATCCCGAGCCCGCCGACCCCCACCACCGCGACGGTCTCGCCGGCCACCAGCCGCCCGCGTCTGAGCGCATGGAGCGAGGTGGACGACGAGCACATCATCGCGGCGCCATGCGCGAACGGGATCGCGGCCGGCAGCGACACGGCGTTCCGCGCGGGCACCGCGATGTACTCGGCGTACCCACCGTCGCGGTGGTGGCCGATCATCTGCCCCGTCGCGCAGTACTGCTCTCGGCCGGCCTTGCAGTGCCCGCAGGCGCCACAGGTGACGAGGTAGTGGAGGCAGACCCGGTCCCCCACCGCGTGCGACGTGACGCCGGCGCCGAGCGCGGCGACCTCGCCCGCGACCTCGTGCCCGGGGGTGACCGGCGCACGGAGCGAGGCCGAACGGCCTGCGCGGTAGTGCGCATCGGAGTGGCAGATGCCGGCCGCGCGGACGCGGACGAGCACCTCGCCCGGTCCGGCCTCCGGCCGGGGAAGGTCCATGGCGACCAGCGGATGCCCGACGGTCTCGATTCGAACGGTGCGCATCTGTCCGGGAGTGAGTGGTGCTGCGTGGATCGTGCCGGGAATAATGATGGCCGCGACGGGATTCCGCCGCGGCCACCACTACGCCGGACTCCGTCCCCCACTACGGTGCCCGGGCGATCCCCACGTAGATGCGCAGCGTCGCGGCCGGATGGATCCAGACGGCATCGGAGAGCCCGTCACCGGTCACGTCGCCCACCAGGATCGTGAACTGCTCCCAGTCGGTCACATTCAGCGGATGCAGCTGCGGCAGGGGCGTGAAGTCGAAGGTGCCGTCCGCCTTGCCGAGCGCCACGTAGGTGCGGTTCGCATTTCCCGTGGTGTTGAAGATGATGTCGGTGCGGCCGTCGGCATTCACGTCGCCGGTGCGCGCGCGGAGGGGCACCGTGGTGTTGTATCCCCCGTCCTGCACGGCGCGGTAGCTCAGTCCCGTGCCGGTGGATATCGCGACCCCCACGCGGTTCTGGCTGTTCTGCGAGGTGTCGGCCCAGATCATGTCGGTGCGGCCGTCCCCGTTCACGTCGCCCTGCAGGTGCACGTAGCCGGAGTAGATGCCGAGGTTCGGGTTGTCCATCGCGCCGCCGGCGGAGGGTGCGGCGATGTTGCCGTTCGCCGCCGCGGGGCCGAAGTAGGTGCGCACTCCCGAGCGCCAGATGATGTCGGCGCGCAGGTTCGCGTCCACGTCGCCCACGGTCGGCGTGTACGGCCCCCATCCATTGTTGCTCGCCTGTTGGTGCGACCCCACGGTGAAGTTGCTGGCGCAGTCGGAGATCCCGCTGCGCATGTAGTTCGGTGTGCCGAGGAAGTTCCAGTAGAGGTCGTCGCATCCATCGCCGTCGAGGTCACCCGCGAGGGTGAGCATCCCCTGCCACCCCGATGTCTGCGTGTCGCGCACGGAGGGGAAGCCGAAGGTGCCGTCACCGTTGCTGAGCGCGAGGTACGTCTTGTTGGTGGCCGAACTCAGGTGCGTCCAGGCGATGTCGGAACGCCCATCGCCGTTGAAGTCGCCCACCACGGAGGTGAAGTTCGCCCACCCCTCGCTCGGGCTCTCGGGGTGCGTCACCGGCGCGGAGAGGGTGAAGCCCCCCGCCGCGTCGGCGGTCGCCACGCGGAGCTGGTTGCTCGCGCCCAGGTGGTTGAACACGAGGTCCTGCGCACCCGTCCCTGCGAAGTTCCCGACGAGCGTGCGCACCGGCGTCGGCATCCCCATCGACGCACTCACGAGCGAACGGAACTCGAACGCCCCCGGGCTCGCCGCGCGCGCCTGGCAGGTCTTGAGGTTGTACTCCGTGGCCTCCGTGACCGACGCGATGCTGCCGTCGGAGAGGTTGCGGAAGGTGTAGGAGAGAGGGGCGGCGCTCGAGAGTGGCGCGTTCTGCGTGAAGTACTGCGAGAGGTCACCGGTGCGGATCATCGCGAGCGTCGCCTCCGCGTCCCCGCCGAGGGAGGTCACGGAGATGCGCGACTCCTGCAGCAGCGTCCGCTGCTTGGCCGTCAGCGAGAGCGACCCCGATCCCGCGACCGCGTTGTACGAGGCCTCCAGCGCTCCCGAGATCTCCTGTTCGGTGGCCGAGGAGGTGATGGAGACCATCATCATCCGCCCGTACACCACGGTGGAGACGTACACCGGGATGTTGTCCGGTCCCATCCGGCCGAGGGCGATCTGCTGGTCGAGCTTGTCCTTTGTGAAGGCGGAGGAGAAGAAGGCGCCCGGCGTCTGCGGCGGGGCCACCACCACCTCGAACATCTTCTGGTAGAACTGCGCGGTGACGGTCGTCTCGGAGCCGTTGCGGCTGAAGTCCGCCGAGGCCTTCGCCGAGAAGCCGAGGTAGCGGCCGCTGATGCGGAGGGAGAGCGCGAGCTGCTTCTCCGAGTGCGTCACCGTCTTCTCGAACGTGATGGTGCTGGGCGTCGAGAGGTTCGCGGTGGTCGCGTTGCCGCGGATCTCGCCGATCGCGGCCGCGACGGCGGCCTGGTCGGGGTTCTCCACCTCGCGGAAGTTGTCTGCCGAGGGCACCGCGGGGATCGAGACGCGGATCGGCGTGCGTTCGGCGATCGTGAGGCCGAGGAGAGCGCCGAGCCCGTCGCGGTGGCTGCGCCCCTGGATGAGCGAGCCCGGCCAGAGGATCTCGGCGTCGGGGCTGTACATCACGATCTGCGTGGGGTTCGTCGTCACCGAGTACGGGGTCTCGGTGCAGGCATAGACCACGTCGGGGATCACGGAGACGGTCCCGTCGTCCTCCACCCGCCGCACGTCCACCGTGTCCTCGGCGAGTGCGACGGCGGGGCCGGCCGCAGCGGGCGCCTGGTCCGGCTGCGGCGGCGCGAAGGCGGTCCAACCCGGGAGGGAGGTCAGGTACTCGCCGACGTCGCGCGACGTCTGTCCCGGGCCGGTGCCGGCACTGTCGGAGCAGGCGGCCAGCAGGATCGTGATCGCGAGTGCCGGGACGACCATGCGTCGGGCGGATGTGTGAGTGTTGCGTCGTGTGACTTGCATGAGATGTTCCTCTGGTGAGGGCAGGTGCGGATCAGGGGAGCTTCTTGTAGTCGAGCGTCTCGCCAGCGCTGCCGTTCTCGCCGGCGTTGCCGCCGGAAGCGGAGCCCCCCGTGCCCCCGGCGCCGGCGGTGCCGCCGGTGATCGTGAGCGAGGTGCGTGTGCTCGTGGCATCCGCGCCTTCGAGCACGGCGATGGCCGAGCCACCAACACCGCCGCCGCCACCGCCGCCGCGCGCGCCGCTGGTGCCGTCCGCTCCGTCGCCACCGGCGGCGCCCCAGGGGTTCACCTGTGACCCGCCATCCCCGCCGCGACCGCCGAGTCCGCCCGCGCCACCGGGGCCTCCGCTGCCGCCCCGGCCTCCCGCGCCGAGCGTGATCTCGAGGTCGGTCAGGGTGGCGTCCGTAAAGCCGCCGAGGACCACGGCGATCGAGTGGCCGCCACTGAACGCGCCCGTGCCGCCGCCGCCGCCCTGTCCGCCGGCGCCGCCGCCCCCGCCACCGGCGCCACATCCGGCGAGGGTCGTCACGCCGCCGCCGCCGCCCCCACCGCCGCCACCCCAGCCGTGAGCGCCCCCACCGCCGTTGCCGGCGCGGACGGTGGAGATGTCATCGCTCGCGAGGGTGCCGAAGCCCGTGCCGGCGTCGCCCGCGCTCCCTGCGGCTCGCCCGGCGGTGCTGCGGCTGCCGTCGTCGCCGACGCCGATGATGGGACCGCCGTCGCCCCCCGAACCTCCGCTCGAGCCCTGGCCGTCGGAGCCATCGCCGGCGCCCGCGATGCCGCCATTGCCGCCCCCGCCGCCGTTGCGCGAGTACGTGGTCGAGCCGCCGGCACCTCCCCGCCGGGTACCGGCGGCGCAGACCGCGGCGTTGTAGCCGTCGTTCCCATCGTCGGCGCGACTCCGGCTCGCGCCGGCGTTGCCATGGAAGCCACGGAAGCCATCGCCCGCGACGAGCACGCTCCGCCGCGCGACGACCCCGCTGCTGTTCTCGAGCCAGAGCACGATCGAGCTCTGCGAGCTGTCCGTCGCGCTCGCCGCCTCGATGCGCAGGCCATCGAGCGTGAGGTTGTTCGCGTCCGAGCCCCGCACCGCGAGCCGCGAGCCGGCGATCACCGGACGCATCGTGCCGAGGTCGCGGCGCCAGCTCCCCGCCTCGAAGCCGCCGTAGATGCTCACGCGGGACCGGAGCGTGAGCGACTCGCTGTAGCTCCCGGCGGCGACGTAGACGTCACCCCCGTTCCCGGCGTTGTCCGCCGCATCGATCGCGCGCTGGACCGTGGCGAAGGGCGCGGCACGCGTGCCGCCATTCGCGTCGTCGCCGGTGGGCGCCACGAAGAACGCGTGCGCGCCGTCCTCCAGAACCCAGAGCGTCACGGTGTCGCGTGAGGTCGGGCCGTCGCCGTCCACGGCGAGCTCGAAGCGCAGCCGCGTCAGCTCCGCGGGCGCCGTGAAGGTCGGCATGGCGCCGCTCAGCGCGCCGACGTCCGGGCCCTCCAGTTGGCTCCAGGTGTAGCTCCGGTTGGTGCCGCCGCTCGCGGTCGCGTCGAGCGCGACACTCGCCCCCATCGAGACCTGGCGGTCGGGACCCGCGTCCGCGATCGGCGCCACGGGCGGCGGGGTCACCACAGTGAAGCTCGAGGTGAACGCCGCCGTCATCGCGGTGCCGGCGAGGTCCCGCACACCGCTCACCGTCACGGCCTGCGTGGAGCCGGAGTCGTACGGCGCTCCGGGTGTGAAAGTGGCGCTGGTGCCCGTGACCGCGATCGTTCCCGATGCGCTGCCGACCTGGAAGGAGGTGGTCGTCACCGTCGCGGGGTCCACGGGCGCGCTGAACGTGATGGTGACGCTGCTCATCGGCGCGACGCCCGTCGCACCGGTGGCGGGCACCACGTTCGTCACGCTCGGCGCCGCGGCAGGCCCGGGTTCGTCGTCGACACCCACGGCACTGGAGCACGCGAGAGCGATCAGGAGGAGGAGCGGCGCGAGCGGCCGCGATCGGGGGATCGGCATCGGAGGACTCCGGACTGGGTGGACAAGTGCCTTCACCCGGTACAGCGACCTTCCGCTGCGAATCCCCTCATTCCCCTCTGCGGAGCGCGGTTGTCGGGCCGTGTACCGCGTCCTACGTTGGACTGATGAGCACACGGGTCTCGGAGTTGCTGAGCGCCTGGCGTGGCGGTGATCGCGGGGCGCTCGACGCGATGATCCCGCTGGTCCACGCGGAGCTCCACCGCGTCGCCGAGGAGTGCCTGCGCGGCGAACGGCCGGGGCACACGCTCCAGCCCACGGCGCTCGTGAACGAGGCGTACCTCCGCCTCGTGGGGGCCGCCGTCGCCTGGCAGGACCGTGCGCACTTCTTCGCCGTCGCGGCCACCACCATGCGGCGGGTGCTCGTCGACCACGCGCGCGCGCGCGGGCGGCTCAAGCGCGCGGCGCGCCCGGTGTCGCTGGAGGAGTCGCTGCTGGTGGCCCCCGAGCGCGCCGACGACCTGCTCGTGGTGGATGACGCGCTCGACCGGCTCGCGGCGCAGGACGCGCGCGCCGCGAAGGTCGTCGAGCTGCACTTCTTCGGGGGGCTCACGTACGAGGAGACCGCCGAGGCGATCGGAGTCTCCGCCGCTACGGTGGACCGCGACCTGCGCTTCGCGCGCGCCTGGCTGCATCGCGAACTGGTGGACGCGGTCGCATGACGGGCGACGCGGCCGCCGCGCGATGGAAGCGGGTGCGGGAGCTCTTCGACGAGGCGCTGGAGCGCGCGCCGGAGGAACGCGAGGCGTTCCTCGTCGGCATCCGCGCGGAGGACCCCTCGCTCGCCGCCGACGTCGCCGCGCTCGTCGACGCGGACGCGCGCGCGGCCGAGCGACTTGGCCACGCGGTGCGCGATGCGGCCGCGCTCGCCGTGGGGATGCAGGAGCAGCCCTGGGAGGGCCGCCGCGTCGGACCCTGGCGCCTCGTGCGCGAGCTGGGCAAGGGTGGGATGGGCGCCGTCTACCTCGCGGAGCGCGTGGACGGCGCCTTCACGCAGCAGGTGGCGCTGAAGCTGATCCGCCGCGGGATGGGCTCCGACCAGATCCTCCGGCGCTTCGAGGCGGAGCGCCAGATCCTCGCGCGGCTCGAGCATTCGAGCATCGCGCGGCTCGTGGACGGCGGCCTCACCCCGGACGGACATCCCTGGTTCGCGATGGAGCTCGTGGAGGGAGACCCGATCGACCGCTACTGCAGCGCGCACGGGCTCGACGTGAAGGCGCGGCTCCGCCTCTTTATCGACGTCTGCCGCGCGGTGGGTTTCGCGCACTCGCGACTGGTGGTGCATCGCGACCTGAAGCCGGACAACATCCTGGTGTCACAGGCGGGACAGGTCCGGCTGCTCGACTTCGGGATCGCGAAGGTGATCGAGGACGGCGCCGATGCGGGCACGCTCACGCGCACCGGCCTGCGCCTGATGACCCCGGGATACGCGTCGCCGGAGCAGGTGCGCGGCGAGCCGGTGGACACCACCACGGACATCTACTCGCTGGGTGTCATCCTGTACGAGCTGCTCACCGGCGAGCGCCCGCTGGAGCTGGAGGGGAAGTCGCTGGGCGAGCTCGAGCGCATCGTGAGCGAGACGATCCCGGCTCCGCCCAGCGCCCGCGTCGGCCCGACGAGCCGCCTGCGGCGCGTGCTCGCGGGCGACCTCGACGTGATCTGCCTCAAGGCGCTCCGGAAGGAGCCCGAGCGCCGCTACGGCACCGTCGAGGCGCTCCTCGACGACGTGCAGCGGCACCTGGACGGTCGTCCGGTGCTCGCGCGCCCCGACACCTGGCGCTATCGCGTGCGCAAGTTCGCGACGCGCAACCGCTACGCCGTGGCCGCCACCGCGGCGGGCGTCGTCATGCTCGCTTCGATGACCGGCGTCTACCTCACCGGCGTGGCGGCCGAGCGCGACGTGGCACGGGCGGAATCCGCCAAGGCGGCGGAGGTGGTGCGATTCCTCCAGGGGCTCTTCGAGGTCTCCGACCCGTCAGAGTCGCGCGGGGACTCGGTGACGGCCCGCGAACTGCTCGACGCGGGCGCGGCGCGGATCGAGCGCGAGCTGGCGGGTGAGCCCGAGGTGCAGGCCACCATGATGCGCGTGATCGGCGAGGTATACGCGTCGATCGGGCTCGCCGAGCGCGGCCTCCCGCTCATCGCCGGGGCGCTCGAGCGGCATCGCGCGCTGTACGGGAACCTGCACGCCGAGACGGCCAGCAGCGCGCTCGCCCTCGGCGTCCTCCGGCAGGACCTCGGCGAGCTCGAGGCGGCGGGGCCCCTCATCAAGGAGGCGGTCGTCACGCGCACCGCGCTCTTCGGCACTCCGCACGCGGAGGTGAGCCGGGCGCTCCGCGACCTCTCGTTCTGGGAGGAGACGCGCGGTGACGAGGCGGAGGCCGAGCGGCTCCTGGTGGAGGCGCTCGCGCAGGACCGGCAGCTCTTCGCCCCGGACGACGAGCGCGTCGTCGATGCGCTGGTGCGGCTCGGTGGCCTGCGCCGCCGCATGGGGAAGCGCGTCGAGGCGGAGCCCGTGCTGCGCGAGGGACTGGCCGCGCAGCGCCGCATCCATGGCGACACCCACCCGCGCGTGGCGAGTACCATGCGGAACCTCGGCTCGCTCCTCCGCGACCTGGACCGGCACGAGGAGGCCGAGTCGCTCTACATCGGCACCATCGCGATCCTGCGCGCACTCCATGGACCGGTGCACCCGGAGGTGGCCGTCGCCCTGAACAGCTACGCGATCCTCCTCGCGAACGTGGGGAAGGTGGAGCGGGCGATCGAGGCGCAGCGCGAGATCATCGCGCAGTTCGACGCGATCTACGGTGGCCCGCATCCGAACACGGCCGCCGCGCACCACAACCTCGCCGAGGCGTACCGGTCCGCCGGCCGCTTCGACGACGCCGAGCGCTCCTTCCGGCGCGCCATCGATGTGCAGGTCGCGGTGTTGCCGCCGGGGCACCCCAACCTCGCGCGGCCCTGGCAGGGGCTCGGCAACCTGTTCCGCGACCAGCGGAAGTTCGTCGAGTCCGAGCGCGCGTTCCGTCGCGCCCTCGAGATCCGCCGCGCCGCGCTGCCACGGGGGCATTCCCTTCGACTGGAGACGCTCCGCTCCCTGATGCTCGTGGCCGAGGACCGCGGCTCGAGTGATGCCGCAGCGGGGTACCGGGAGCAGTTCGAGGCGGAGGAATCCGCGCGCCCGTAGATTGCTGGACCACATCCACCCCGTTCCGTCCCGAGACGTCCATGCATCCGAACATCGCCCGCCTGCTCGTCATCCTCGCGTGCCTCGTCGCCCTCGATGTACCGGCCGGCGCGCAGGACCGCCTCAAGTCCATGCCCGGCTACGAGCAGTTCGCGGCCATGGCGCCGAAGATCGCGGGCGCGGTCAATTCGGGCGCAGTCGTCGGCCAGTGGACGGAGGACGGCAAGAGCTTCGAGTTCGCACGCGACGGCAAGCGCTGGCGCTTCGATGTGGCCACGGGGAAGGTCGCCGAGGCGACCGCGGCCACGACGAATGGCGGCCCCGTCGGACGGCGCGCCGGCCCCGCCCGCGGCCGCCAGTCCACCGAGGCCTGGTCCGCCGACTCGTCGATGAAGGCGATCTACAAGGACCGCAACCTGTATGTGGCGAACCGCGACGGGTCGGGGGAGCGGCAGCTCACCACCGACGGGAGCGAGACCAACCGCATCAAGTACGGCACCGCGAGCTGGGTGTACGGCGAGGAGCTCGGCCAGACCACCGCGATGTGGTGGTCGCCGGACAACAAGCGGTTGGCCTACTACCGGTTCGACGAGCGGCCCGTGAAGGATTACTGGCTGCAGACCGACCAGACGGCGGTGCAGGGGAGCGTCGAGGTCGAGGCGTACCCGAAGGCCGGGACCGAGAACCCGATCGTGGACCTCTTCGTCTACGACCTCGCCACGGGGAAGAGCACCCGCATGGACGCGCGTGACGGCAAGCCGCTCACCGACGACGTGGTCGGCCACTACGTGTACCGGATCACCTGGAGTCCTGACGGCCGCGAGCTCCTGCTCAACCGGACGAACCGACGCCAGAACGTGATGGAGTTCACCGCGTGCGCGCCGGAGACCGGGGCTTGCCGCGTGATCGTGCGCGAGGAGTGGCCGGCGAGCTGGACCGAGAACTCCCCGACCATCCGCTGGCTCGAGGACGGCCGGCGCTTCATCTGGGAGTCCGAGCGCAGCGGGTTCTCGAACTACTACCTGTACGACATCGGCGGGAAGCTCCTCGCGACGCTCACCGCGCACCCCTTCGAGGTCGCGGGGATCGTGAAGGTGGACGAGAAGGCGCGGCAGCTGTGGTACTACGCCCGCAGCGGCGACAACTTCATGAAGCTCCAGCTCCACCGCGTGGGGCTCGACGGCAAGGGGGACCGGCGCCTCACCGACCCCGCGTTCAACCACACCGTGAGCGTCTCGCCCGACGGCCGCTACTTCACGGACATCGCGCAGACCCACGCCACGGCGCCGGTCACGCGAGTGATGGACGCCTCCGGCAAGACGCGCGCGACCCTCGCGGAGAGCGACCTCTCCGGCTTCACGGCCGCCGGCCTGAAGCCGGTGGAGATGTTCACCTACACCGCCGCCGACGGCGTCACGCAGCTGCAGGGGATGCTGCACAAGCCGTCGAACTTCGATCCCGCCAGGCGCTACCCCGTGCTCTTCTCGGTGTACGCCGGCCCCGCGACCAACGGCGCGCGCGAGACCTTCGGCGCGCCGAACCCGATCACGGAGTACGGGTTCCTGGTGGTCACGCTCGACACGCGGAGCGCCGCGGGGCGCGGCAAGAAGGCGCTCGACGCGATCTACGAGAAGCTCGGCGAGGTGGAGATCGACGACCTCGCCGCTGCCTCACGCCACCTGGCGACGCTCCCCTACGTGGACGGACAGCGCGTCGGTATCTACGGGACTTCCTACGGCGGCTATGCGTCGGCCCTCGCGGTCCTGCGGCACCCGGATGCCTTCGCGGCCGCATCCGCTTCCTCTGCCGTGACGAGCTGGCACCACTACGACACGATCTACACCGAGCGGTACATGTTCACGCCGCAGGCGAACCCCGAGGGCTACGAGAAGGGGAACGCGATGAGGTACGCCAAGGACCTGAAGGGGCGGCTCATGATCTACTACGGCACCGCGGACGACAACGTGCACCCCAACAACTCGATGCAGCTCATCCGGGCCCTGCAGCAGGCCGGGAAGAGCTTCGAGGTGCAGGTGGGGCCGGACGCGGGGCACAGCGGGATCAACCCGCAGCGCATGATGGAGTTCTTCATCCAGTCGCTCGTGATCGAGCAAGGGGGACGGGTGGCGATGAACTAGTCGCTCCGCGGGGGATCAGCGGCCGGAGACGCGCACCGGATCGCATCGAAACGATACGGCGCTGTACCGGCGCGATGCACGTCCTGCGCCTCCTTGGTGCGCGGCGGGATGTCGTAACTCCCAGCGGCACAGGCTCTTGCAGCCAGCATCCTGCCGACGCCGCACCCGGCATGCCGGTTGCCTCTCTCGGAGGTGTCGAGCGCAGCGTCCGGCAAACATGCCGGGCAGCGGGCCTCGACTCACCGCAGACAACCAGGAGCCATGCTCATGCACGCAACACGGATCCTCATCGGGTGCGCCCTCGTCGGCGCGACCATCGCCTGTGACGGCGCCACGGCACCGGGCGACAGCCGGGTCTCCCTCTCGTTCTCCGGCACGCGCCCGTCGGGTGCCGCCGCGGCATTCGATGCCGGTCCGGGCGGCGTGACGGCGGACGCCGTCGGCGACTCGCTCACCATCACCGACGGCACGAACACGCTCGTGATCACCAGGGTCGAGATCGTCGCGCGCGAGATCGAACTGCGCCGGGCCGGCGTCGCGAGCTGCGACTCGTCGGCGGCCACTGATGATTGCGAGTACTTCAGCGTCTCCGCCCGGCTGGTGACGCTCCCGCTCGCTCCGGGCGCGACCCAGGTGCTCAGCGTCGACCTCCCCGCAGGCACCTACTCCTCGCTGCGCATGAAGGTGCACAAGGTCAGTGACGACGCCGGCGACCTCGCCTTCCTCGCCGCGAACCCCGCGTGGCCCGAGGACCAGAGCATCCGCGTGACCGGCTTCTACAACGGGGCCGCGTTCACGTATCTCTCCGACGTCAACTTCGACGCCGAGGAGGAGTTGCAGCCGAGCCTCGTGGTCGACGCGGTCGCCGCGGTCAACCTCACCGTGCGCCTCGACCTGTCGCTCTGGTTCCGAACCGGCGGCATCGGGCCGCTCATCAACCCGGCGACCGCCGGGCCGAGCGGCGTGAACAAGAGCGTGGTGGAGAACAACATCAAGAACTCCGTTCGGGTCTTCGAGGATGACGACCGCGACGGCGACGAGCGCGACGGATGAGCGCGCCGCGGATCTGCGGGGAAGGCTACGACGGGCGCTCACGCGGCGCGCCGTAGCGCCGCAACCACTCCTCGCTCCACGAGGGGAAACGCCCGTCCGCGATCGCGCGGCGGGCGTTCGCCATCAGGTCCAGCAGGAAGGCGACGTTGTGCAGCGCGACGAGCCGGAGCCCGAGCATCTCCTCCGCGACGAAGAGATGTCGCAGGTAGGCGCGGTCGTACTGCGTGCAGGCGGGACAGGCGCATCCCTCCACGAGCGGGCGCCTGTCGAGCCGGTGCGTGCTCTTCCGCACCTGGAGCGTGCCGTCGGGGGTGAAGGCGGTGCCGTGGCGCCCCATGCGCGTGGGCGCCACGCAGTCGAAGAGGTCGATGCCGCGCCGCACCGCCTCGATGAGGTCGTCCGGGTGTCCCACGCCCATCAGGTAGCGCGGTTTCTCGCGCGGGAGTTCCGCGTCGCACACCTCGAGCGTCGCGTGCATCGCGGGCTTGGGCTCCCCCACCGAGAGTCCGCCGACCGCCACCGCGTCCCACTCGCCTGCCGAGAGGATGCCGCGCGCGGAGCGCCGCCGGAGCTCGGGATGCACGCCCCCCTGCACGATCGGGAGGAGGGACTGCGGCGGCGGGGCGAGTTCGTCCGTCGCGCCGCTCGAGAGCGGTGCGCGCCCGTCACGACCCAGTCGCTCGAACTCGACTCGGCATCGCTCGAGCCAGCGCAGGCTGCGCTCCATCGCCGCGTCGGAGGCCGTCTCGTCGGCGCGCCCCTCGATCAGCTCGTCGAGCTGCATGATGAAGTCGGCGCCGAGGTTCCGCTCGATCCGCATGACCGACTCGGGGGTGAACTCATGGAGCGACCCGTCGAGGTGGGAGCGGAAGGTGATCCCCGCCTCCGTGACCGTGCGGTGCTTCGCGAGCGAGAAGACCTGGAAGCCCCCCGAGTCGGTGAGCATCGGACCCGACCAGCGCGCGAAGGCGTGGAGCCCGCCCAGCGCGCGCACCGTCTCGTCCCCCGGCCGCAGGTAGAGGTGGAAGGCGTTCGCGAGTACCAGCCGGCCGCCCACGGCGGCCACCTCGTCCATCGAGAGCCCCTTGATCGTCCCCTGAGTCCCGACCGGCATGAAGGCCGGTGTCTCGACGGGGCCGTGGGGGGTGGAGAGGGTCCCGGTCCTCGCGGATTGTGCGCTTTGGGCAATGCGGAATGTGGTCCCGGTCACCGCAATAAACTCGGGTGTCGCACATCGTTACGGCAGGTGTGACCCGTGCATTGACACCATCGCGGTCCGGGAGACAGGTTGGCAGCATCGTGAAGCGAATCGTCGGCACTCTGACCGGCTGCCTCGTGGCGGCGGTCCTGCTCGGAAGTTGCATGGGAGAGCCGACCGGCCCCGGGGCCAGGGTGGGGGCGCTCGCGATCGCCCCCCGCTACGCCAACTTGATGGCCAACGCGATCGTGGATGTCTCCGCGATCCGCATCCAGCTGCGCGAGCCGGAGACCAACGCGACCGTGGTCGACACGACGGTCGCCTTCCCGGTGGGCGTCGACAGCATCGCGATCCGGCTCACCGTGCCCCTCGAGACCGGCCTCGACTTCCTGCTCTTCCTCGCGATGACCGACGCCGCGGGGGACACGGTCTTCCGCGCCGGCCCGCTCCCCGTCCGGGTCAGCAGTTCGCCCTTCGCGGTCCGCGTCGCCGAGCCCTTGCTCACGTATGTCGGCACGGGGGCGAACGCGACCGCGGTCCGGTTCGTGAACCCGCCCCTCGCCCTCACCTTCGGGGCAACGGCCACGCTGGTCGCGGAGGCGCTCGACGCCCAGGGGACGGTGATCCCGGGCACGCCGATCGGCTTCCAACTGGTGAACCCCGCGGACTCCACGCGGCTCTCGATCACGGACGAGCGCGCGGGGACCATCGTGGCGCGGTCGCTCCGGGGCGTCGTGCCCGTGCGCGCGGTGCTCGCGACGGGGCAGACGGCGCAACACGCGATCGCGGTGCAGCCGGTGGCGCTCGACGTGATCGCGCAATCGGGCGCTGGGCAGACGGGCACGGTGGGGCTCGCGCTCGCGCAGCCCCTGGTGGCGCGCGTCCGCGCCGCCGACGGCCTCGGCGTGCAGGGCGTGCCGGTCAACTTCGAGGTGCTCACCGGCGGCGGGACGCTGAGCCGGCTGGTCGACACCACCGACGTCAACGGCGATGCGCGCTCCACGCTCACGCTGGGCGGCACCCCGGGCGTGCAGACGGCGCGCGCGGTGGTGCCATCGCTCGGCGGCGCCACGGCGTCCTTCTCCGCCACGGCCGTGGTGGGGGCGACGACGCAGCTGGTGTTCGGGGTGCAGCCCGTGAGCACGACCTCGGGCGCGGTGCTGGCGCCGGCCGTGACGGTGCGGGCGCGCGACGCGCTCGGGAACGACGTCACGACCTTCACCGGGAACGTGACGATCGCCCTGCTCAACAACCCCTCCGGCGCGGTGCTCGGCGGCACGCTCACGCGCGCGGCGGTCGCCGGCGTGGCGACCTTCAACGACCTCGCGCTCGCCGGGCTCGGCACCGGCATCACCATGCGGGCGACCTCGGGCGCCCTCGCGGCCGCGACGAGCGCGGCGTTCAACATCACCATCGGCGCGCCGGCAGCGCTCAGCTTCACCGTGCAGCCGCCGGCCACGAGCCCGGGCTCCCCCTTCATCGTGGCGGTCGCCGCGCGCGATGCAGGCGGGAACATCGTCCCGACCTTCACCCTCCCCGTCTCGGTCGCCATCGGCACCAACCCCGCGGGCGGCACGCTTTCCGGCGTGACGACCGTCAACGCCGTGGCCGGCGTCGCGACCTTCGCGGGGCTCTCGATCGACAACGTCGGCACCGGGTACACGCTGAGCGCCACGCGCACGGGCCTCACGACCGCGACGTCGGTGCCGTTCAATGTCGCCGTGGGCGCCGGGATCAACGCCTGGATCAACGCCGCCGGGGGCAACTGGAGCACGCCGGGGAACTGGAGCCTCGGCACCGTGCCGACCGCCGCGGACACCGTCTGGATCCGGCAGTCGGGCACCTACTCCGTGAACGTGGACGTGGCCGCGACCGTGGGCCGGATGCTCGTGGGCGGCACGAGTGGCACGCAGACGCTCAACGTGAACACGGGCACGCTCACGATGACCGACAGCGTGCTCGTGAACGCGAACGGGGCCGTCGTCGTCGCGGGGGGCGGGATCGCCGGCACCGGCGCGATGGCGGTGGCCAGTGCGTTCACCTGGAACGGGGGCAACCTCTCGGGCACCGGCGCGCGGGTGCGCGTGCTCGCGGGCGGCTCGCTCACCATCGGCGGCACGGCCACCCGCACGTTCAACGACTTCGTCCTCGAGAACGCCGGCACCGGGAGCTGGACCGGCGCGCACACGATCAACAGCGGCGGGGGCGCGACGCTCCGGGTGTTCGCCGGCGCGACGATGAACATCTCGGGCGACCCGCTCTGGTTCTTCAACCAGGGTGGCACGCCCGTGGCGTTCGATGTGCAGGGCGCGCTCAGCCGCACCACCTCCGCGGGGACGGCGCTCGTCACGGGGCTCGCGCTCTCGGGCTCGCTCAACCTGACGAGCGGCGACATCGAGACGCGCGACGTGGGCACGAGCAGCGGGTCGTTCACGGCCGGGGCGGGCACCATCCTCCGCTTCGCCAACGGCACCCACGCGCTGACCGCCGCGGCGACGGTGCAGGGCGCGGGCACCGTGCTGATCGGCGGGAGCGGCGGCGTCACGAACGCGGGCACCTGGAACGTCACCGGCACCACGCGCCTCGCACCGGGCGGCACCCTCACCCAGAACGCGGCCGGGAGCACCGGCATCCTCGACCTCGCGGGCGGCGTGCGCGCCGGCACGGGGACGCTCACGGTCGCCGGCAGCATGGCGTGGAGTTCGGGCGACCTGAGCGGGGGCGGCGGGCTCACGCGCGTGGCTGTCGGCGCACCCCTCACGATCAGCGGCACCGCCACGCGCACGCTGAACGCCCAGACGCTCGAGGTCGCGGGCACGGCGGTCTGGCTCGGAACGCACACGGTCAACACCGGCAGCGCGGGCACGTTGCGCGTCGCCGCGACCGGCACGCTCGACATCCAGGGCGACCCGACCTTCGTCTACAGCCAGGGCGGGCCCGCCACGCTCTTCCAGAACCTCGGCACGGTCACGCGCTCGGTGAGTGCGGGGCTCGTGGTGCTGAACGCGCCCGTCACCAACGCGGGCTCCTTCGCGGTGCAGACCGGCATCGTCGAGCTGCGGGGCGGGGGCACGCTCGGCGGCACCTTCACGGTGAACTCGCCGAGCCTGCTGCGGTTCCCCGCGGGGACGCTGACGATGCAGCCAGGGCTGAGCGTGGCCGGGACCGGCTCGGCGTCGCTCGAGGGCGCGACGCTCGCGGGGCTCGCCGCGAGTGACACCGTGCAGTTCAACTCGCTCGTCCTGCAGTCCGGGGCACTCAACCCGGGCGTCGGCGGCGTGGTGCGCGTGAACACCCTCCTCGACTGGTCGGGCGCGGCAGCGCTTGGCGGCGGCGGCACCACGCGCGTGATGCCGGCCGCGAACCTCTCGATCAACGGCGCGACCACGCGCCAGCTGAACAACCACACGATCGCGAACGAGGGGACCGCGAACTGGACCGGCGCGGCGACGATCAACAGCGGCGCTTCGGCTCGCATCCGGAACAGCGGCACCTTCACCTGGGCGGGCGACGGGTCCTACCTCTTCAACCAGGGCGGCGGGCTCAGCGTCTTCGAGAACCTCGGCGTCTTCCAGCGCACCGGCACGGGCGTCGCCCAGCTTGGCGCGCAGCTCATCGACACGCTGGGCACGAGCTTCACGCTGGCGGCTGGTGAGCTGCGGGCCGCGAACGGTGGCCGGATCGGCGGCAACAAGGCGCTGACGGGAGGTGTCTTCGAGCTCGGAGGCGGCACGCTCAGCATGCGGAGCGGAATGCTCTGGTCCGGCACTGGCGGGTATGTGCGCGTGACGGCCGGCACCCTCACGCTCGACTCGGCGGTGACGGTCACGATGCCGCGGCTCGACCTCGCCGGCGGCCAGCTGACGCACGAGGGGCTCGTGGACGTCATCACCGCCATGAACTGGTCAGCGGGCGACATCACCTCGAACACCGTCGGCGGGGGCGGCACCACGCGCGTGCGCGCCGGTGGCTTGATGACGATCAGCGGTGCGGGCACCCGCACGCTCTCGGGCACCCACCTGCTGCAGCTCCTCGGGAACACCAACTTCACGGCGACCGGCTCGATCTTCTCCGGCTCGGGTGCGGTGATCGCCAACTCGGGGCTCTTCGACCTGCAGGGGAGCGGGAGCATCCTGTGGAACCAGGGCGGGGCCGCCACCACGTTCCAGAACCTCGCGGGTGCGACGCTCCGCAGTTCGGGCGCCACCACCGGCCAGATCAGCTTCCCGGTGCAGAACCTCGGGGCGCTCTCCGTCACCGGGGATTCGCTCCAGCTCTCGGGCGGCAGCGTCACGAACTTCTCCGGGACCGCGACGATCTCCTCCGGCGCGCTCTTCCTCTCGGGTGGCGTCTTCACCCTCACGGGCCCGCTCACCACGGCGGGCGCGAATGCGCACCTCACCGTGGGCGGCACGCTCGACCTCGCGGGCTTCACGGCCACCGTCGGCGGCAACTTCGCCACCACGGGTGCGGGCGTCTTCCAGCAGTCCGTGGCCACGTCGCAGCTGAACGTCGCGGGGAGCGTGTCGGTCGGCGGGGGCGGCTCCACCGTGACGGCGGGCCAGCTCCAGGTGGGGGGGAGCTTCACGCAGGCGGGGGCGGCGAACGCCTTCGTCGCCTCGGGCACGCACCGCACGGTGCTGAACGGCACCGGCACCCAGAACATCTCCTTCGCCAACGCGCCCACCTCCCGGTTCAACCGCCTCGACATCGTGGACATCACGCGCAACGTGGTGATCCAGTCGAACGTGTTCGTGGCGGACACGCTCCTGATGCGCGGCGGGAGCGGGGCGTCGAACCTCATCGGCTCCGGCACGTCGCAGCGGTTGACGGCGAACGGTGCGCTGGTGATGATCTGGTCCACGCTCTCGCCGCGTCTCGCACCCCCCGTGCTCGAGATCAACGCGACGCCGGCGGTCGGACCGATCGGGACGGGCGGCGGCATCCAGGCCGACACCACGGTCTTCATCGGCGGGAACGTGAACGCGCTGCCGGTCGGCGCGGGGTACAACTACCGCAGCCTCCGGATCGCCGGGACCGCCAGCTTCAGCCTCCCCTCGGACACGATCATCGGCGACCTGCACGTCGCCTCCACCCTCGGGTTCTTCCCCGGCAGCACCACCTTCCGCGTGGGGGGCAAGCTGCGCGTGGACGGCACCGGCCAGCTGGCGATCTTCAGCACCGACGTGAACGTCACGGTGGTGGACAGCACGATCTTCGCGGGCGGGACCACGAACGGGGCGCTCACGGCGGGGACGCTGCACGCGCTGGGCGACTTCGTGCAATCGGGCGGCGATCCCGCGGCCTTCTCGGCCACCGGGACCTTCCGCGTGCGCCTCGCGGGCACGGGGCTCCAGCGCGTGCGGTTCGTGAACCCGGACAGCAGCACCACCAGCTCGCACTTCGCGGACCTCGAGATCGCGAACAGCTCGGTGGCGGGGGTGCAGTTCCAGTCGCCGGTCTTCGCGGTGAACCAGCTGCGGTCGCAGCCGGGCCGGCCCGCGATCAGCCGCGTGGCGGGATCGTCGGCCACGCCGCTCACGATCGCCGGGATCCTCGCGGACTCGATCACGTTCGACGGCGTGCCGTTGCGGATCGCGGGCGCCGCCGCGCTCACGAACATGAGCGTGTTCACCTTCCAGAACATGAACCCGGCGGTGGACCAGTTCATCATCCGGCGCGCGGGGCTCGTCGGGACCTTCTTCCCGAACCAGTTGGTCTTCTCCACCGTGCCCAACGCCGGCGTCTACTACCTGCGGCTCGACAACACGACGGTCGTGGGGCTCGGCCTCGCGGTGACCTTCTTCAACTCGAGTCCGGTCGCCGGCAGCATGACCGGTCGCTACCTGCGGACGGGATCGCCGATCCCCGTGCTCACCTGGAATGGCACGCTGAATCCCTGATCGGTCGGACCGGGCATCCGACGGCAGGTCCGGTGGATGCCGCTTGACTTCCCGAAGTCGAGGGCCAATACTGTCGCCAGCACACAACCGAAGCCCGTGGTCATTTGCCGCGATTGCCGCCACGCTAAAGAAAGAGCTAAAACGCGATCACCCGCGGCAGTGCCGTGGGTTTTTTTTGCGGCGCTGCCAGGGATCCCGAACACCGCGGCCCTCTCCCCCAGGAGAGGGCCTTTCGTTTTCCACCCCAGCACGCCTCCCATGTCAGGTTCCGTCACCCTCCCCGCCGACCGGCCCCTCAGGTGCGTGCCGCTCCCAGCCCTCCCACTCGAGGGCGGGGACCTCCTGCGCGGCGCGACGATGGCCTACCACCTGGATGGCGTGCCCTCCCCGGCGCGGGACAACGTGGTGGTGGTGCTCCACGCGCTCACCGGCTCAGCCGACGCGGCGGGTGACTGGTGGCGCGGGCTCATCGGACCCGGATGCGCCCTCGACACCGACCGGTTCGCCGTCCTCTCGCCGAACCTCCTGGGCTCCTGCTACGGGAGCAGCGGCCCGAGGCACGCCGCTGATCCGTTCCCGCGCCTGACCACCCGCGACATGGCACGCGCGGTGGCCGTGCTCCTCGAACTGCTGCGCATCCCCACCGTGCGGCTCGTCACCGGGGGCTCGCTCGGTGGGATGGTCGCGCTCGAGTTCGTGGCGACCTTTCCCGCGCGCGCTCGCTCCGCCGTGGTCTTCGCCGCACCGGCGGCGCAGTCGGCCGCGGCCATCGGGTGGGTGCACGTGCAACGCGAGGCGCTGCGCGTCGGGGGCGATCGGGGCCTCTCCCTCGCCCGGCAGGTGGCGATGCTCACCTACCGCACCGCGGACGGCCTGCGCGACCGGTTCGGCCGCCTGCGGGGGCAGCACCGCGACTTCGCGGTGCAGGAGTGGCTGACCCGCCACGGGGAGCGGCTCGACGCGCGCTTCGACCGTGCGAGCTACCTCGCGCTGCTCGACGCGATGGACACCCACGACCTCGCGCGCGGCCGCGGCGGCGTGGGCGAGCGCCTCCGCGGGTCGGGGACCGCGATCACGGGCGTCGGGATCCCCGGCGACCTGTTCTATCCGGCGGTGGAGGTCGCGTCCTGGGTCGAGGCCGCCGGGGGGCGCTTCCGCACGATCGACTCGCCGCACGGACACGACGCGTTCCTGATCGAGAAGGCGCAGGTGGGTGCGCTCCTCACCGAGGCGCTCACGTCGCCGCACCGTGGTCCCGCGGCCGCCGCCGTGCGGAGGCTCGCGTGAGCACGACCCTGGCCTCTCGCGCATCGTCCACCGCCTCGCGGCCGCCCGTCACGACCGTCCGCGTGGCGCTCGCAGGGTGCGGCACGGTGGGGGGCGCCCTCCTCGACCTCCTGGCACGGCACGCGGATGATCTCACCCGCCGCCACGCGCTGCGATTCCACGTGGTGCGCATCCTCGCCCGCGACGCGTCCCGGCCGCGCTCCACGGCGGTGGAGCGGGCGCTGCTCACCACCTCCGTGGCGGAGTTCCTCGACACGCCGGCCGACGTGGTGGTCGAGGCCATCGGCGGGTCGTGCACGGCGGACGTGCTGGCCCGAGGGGCGCTCGCCCATGGTCGCGCACTCGTCACCGCGAACAAGGCGCTCCTGCGCACGCAGGGACCGGCGCTCGCCGCCTTCGGGCCCCGGTTGCGCTTCGAGGCCGCGGTCGGTGGCGGCGTGCCGATCGTGCGGCTCCTGCGCGAGGGACTGGCGGGCCAGGGCGTCCACCGCGTGCGCGCTGTCCTGAACGGCACCACGAACTACATCCTCTCGCGGATCGAGCGCGGCGATCCCTACGCCGCGGCGCTCGCGGCCGCGCAGCGCGCGGGGTTCGCGGAGGCCGATCCCTCGCGCGACCTGCAGGGCGTGGACGCCGCGGACAAGCTCGCCCTGCTCGCGTGGCTCGCGTTCGGCGCCGACCCCTCCACCCTCGAGGTCGTGACGGAGGGACTGCCGCGGGATGTCGATGCGGCCGTGCGCGGCGCGGCGCGCAGCGGCCGGCGCCTCCGGCTCGTCGCCACGGCGGAGCGCGCGGCGCGCGGCGTGACGGCGCACGTCTCCCCCGCGCTGCTCCACCTGGATGACCCGCTCGCCGCCGCCGTCGACGAGGAGAACGTGATCCAGGTGACGAGTGCCTCGAGCGGCACCCTGACCCTCCGCGGGCGCGGCGCGGGCGGTGCGGCCACGGCCGCCGCCCTCCTCGCCGACCTCATCCACCTCTTCCAACCCGGCACCCACTGATGCGCCCCGACACCCTCGCCATCCGCACCCAGGCGGCGCGCTCCGCCCATCGCGAGCACGCGGTGCCCCTCTTCCTCACCTCGAGCTTCGTCTTCGACAGCGCCGAGCAGGCGCGCGCGCTCTTCGCCGAGGAGGAGCAGGGGCCCGTCTACAGTCGCTACTCGAACCCCAACACGGACGAGTTCGTGGAGAAGCTCCGCCTCCTCGAGGGTGCCGAGGACGGGATCGCGACGGCCTCGGGGATGGCGGCGGTCTTCACGGCGCTCGCCTCGCTGCTGAGCGCCGGCGACCACGTGGTGGCGGGACGCGCCCTCTTCGGCTCCACGCACCAGCTGCTGACGCGCGTCTTCCCGCGCTGGGGCGTGACGCACGACTACGTGGACGGTGCCGACCCCGACCGGTGGCGCGCGGCGCTCCGGCCCAACACGCGCGCACTCTTCGTGGAGACCCCCTCCAACCCCGGGCTCGAGCTCGTGGACCTCGCGGCGCTCGGCGCGCTGGCCAGCGAGCGCGGGATCCCGCTGGTGGTGGACAACTGCTTCGCCACGCCCGTCCTCCAGCGTCCGATCGAGGCGGGCGCGGCGCTCGTGCTCCACTCCGCCACGAAGTTCATCGACGGCCAGGGGCGGGTGCTCGGTGGCGCGATCGTCGGCGACGGCGCGCTGGTGGCGGAGGCGCGCTTCCACGCGAGGCACACGGGGCCGGCGCTGGCGCCGTTCAATGCGTGGGTGCTCTCGAAGAGCCTGGAGACGCTCTCGCTCCGGATGGAGCGGCACTGCGCGAACGCGCTCGCGATCGCCGCGCGCCTGGAAGCGGAGGCGCGGGTCGAGGCGGTGCGCTACCCGCACCTGCCGTCACACCCGCAATTCGCGCTCGCCAAGCGCCAGATGCGGTGGGGCGGGGGTGTGCTGACCCTCCGGCTCCCGGACTACGGGAGCGCCACCCGCTTCCTCGACGCGCTGCGCCTCTGTTCCCACTCCCCGAACCTCGGCGACACGCGCACGATCGTCACGCACCCCGCCTCCACCACCCACTCCAGGCTCTCGGAGGCGGAGCGGGCGGCGGTCGGCATCACCCCGGGACTGGTGCGGATCTCCGTCGGTCTCGAGGACGTCGACGACCTGCTCGACGACCTCACCCGCGCCCTCAGGGAGGCGTGACGTCCGCGACGGTCAGCGTGTAGCCGCCGAGCTCGCCCGTCTCGTACGTGTTCGCGAACACGCGGTAGGAGCCCGGGCCGAAGGTGTGGATGATCCGCGAATCGAGGTCGGGCCCGCTGTCGTCATCCTCCACGACGAGGCGCCCGCTGCTGTTGCGCACGAAGAGCACCGCGTCGAAGTCGTCGCTGGCGAGGTCGAGCTGCAGCGTGGTGAGCGCGGTGATCTCGAGCGTCCAGACATCCGCCCGCGTCTGGTCCGCGAGCAGGCAGGACGCCGAGGTGAGCGTCCCCGCGACCATCCCGTCGATCACGACGGCGCCGACCGGGGTGGCACACTCCGCGGAGTCCTGCGGTCCCGTCGGCCCGTCATCCTTGCACCCGAGGGCGAGCATGGTCAGGAGCGCCGCGCCGGCGGCGACGGGCAGTTTGCGCAATGTGGGCATCGGTACTCCTCGGGAGGGTGTCCGGCGCGTGCGTCCGGCCGGCCAGGTCGGCGGACGCACGCGCCAGGTGGGGTCAGGGCTTCTTCAGCGCCTTGATCTCGGGCGGCAGCTCGAAGAGCGATGGCGCCTGTTCGCCGACCTCGACCTTCGTGATCGTGAGCACCTGCTCGAATCCCATCATCGAGTTCACGACCTTGTGCGGCATCAGGAGTCCGCCCACCGACTTGTACTCGGAGAGGCGGCCCACCGTCGCGATCTCGCCCTGCGGCGTCGCCTGCGTCCCCGCGGTCTCGAGGATCAGCCCGGACGTCACCGAGTAGCACTCCGTGGTGACGCGCTCCGACTTCCAGGTGAGCTTCACCTTGAGGCACTTCTCGCCCCCCACCTCACCCTCGCCGGCGAGTTCCATCGCCGAGAAGAGGTCCGGGGTGCGCACCATCGCGCGGAAGTCCGCGCCGTCGATGAACGTGGCCGCCTCGGCGCCCGTCAGGATCCGCGGGCCCGCCATCGGGTCGTTCGACCACACGGTCGACCCGTCGGATCCCTGCTTCATCTCCCCCATGCCGGCGATCACGATCGTCATCGCCATCAGGTTCGGCCGGCGCTGCACGGAGATGAACGACGCGCTCACCCCGGCCGCCGGCATCTCGAACGTTCCCTCGGAGCGCATGCCCTGGATGGTGGCGAGCTTCCCCTCGGGGTCCACCGCGCTGGTGAAGCGGGCGAGGATCTCCGTCGGGGTCTGGGCCGGCAGCACCGCTGCCGACGCGGCGACGAGGAGCAGGGTGGCGATCAGGTGGGACGAGCGGCGCAGGAACACGGGACCTCCGGCAGGGTGGGTGCGATCGGGACGACGGCGTCAGGGGTGCTGCGTGCGGAGCCAGGCGCGCGCGGCCTCGAGTGCCGCGTCGCGTCCCGATCGAAGGTCTACCCGCCGGAGCGGGACGAGTTCATCCGGGCGGACCCCGGCCCCCTCGACACGCCGGCCAGCGGCATCCTCGTGATCCGCGATGGCGTGCATGAGCACATCGCCATTGGGGAGTCGGGACATCAGCGCAGGGAGTGACTGGCCTGCGCTCACGGTCCCAAAGATACGCGCGCGTCCGATCGCCTGCATACCCGCCGAGAAGAACTCCGAGGTGCTCCCGGTGAACTCATCCACGAGGAGGGCGATCGGCGCGGTGATGGTCCCGACCCGCGCACCACCCCGGTCGACGGTCCTCGGGTTGGCGACGAAGCGGATGGTCGCCCCGCGTCCATGCATCGTGCCGAGCGCGACCGTCGTGTCGAGCATGTGCCCGGAGACCCCGGCGAGCATCCCGATCACGCCCCCGGGGTTCCCGCGCAGGTCCACCACGAGCCCCGGGGTGCCGCGCGCGCCGAAGAGGTACTCGTCCAGCTGCGGGGCGATCGCGGGGAACCAGGCGCTGAAGCCGATGAGCGTCGCCGTGCGACCATCGCCGAGCGGGAGCGGCTCGCGCGTGGCCGAGACGACGATCGGCGGGAGGTTCCCCATCTGGGTGAGGCGGCCTTCGATCGGTGTGCGGACGAGGGCGACCTCGCGCTCCGCGCCGCGCGCGTCGCGGACGGTGAGGCGAATGGACTCGCCGACGGAACCGCCGAGCTGCGCGAGGGCGTAGGTCGTGATGAGGCGCTGCACGGTGGTGGTGTCCGCGCCGGAGCGGCCCGCGACCTCGGCCCGCAGCGCCGCGAGGCGCACGGTGTCCACGGCGACGATCGCGTCGCCGGGGCGGACCCCCGCGCGGTCCGCCGCCCCTCCCGGCGTGACGCGCCAGGCGACGACGGTGTCGTCGATCGAGCGCAGCGCGAGGCCGACCGTGCCGGGCGCCGCGTCGACGGCCGGCTCGTCCGCGGCGCTCGCGCGCGGGGGCCTCGGCACGGGAACGGCGGCGCCGGGGATCAGCGCGAAGTGGGACTGGCCCGGCACTGCGATGAGCCGTCGGATGGCGCGACGCTCGGCCTCGGCATCCATCGCGCCGCCTTCGACGAGCGCCAGGCGGATCGAGTCATACGCCACCTGCCACCGCTGCCGCACGAAGAGCGTGTCCCAGTAGGTCCGCGAGACCGCGTTCCACGCCGCGTCGAAGCTGGCGGGCGCGGCCCGGGCGCCGCCGCGCGCGCCGGAGTCCTGTGCGCGGGCGATTTGAGGAGACGACGCCGCCAAGAGGATCGTGGCGAGGGCCGGGACGGCGAGGTGGGCGAGGGCGCGATGCATCACGGATGCTTGCGGACGGCGAGGGAGACGTCAAGAGGACGGCCACGGCGCGAGTCCGCGACGGGCGTCCGCGACGGGCGTTCGCGACGGGCGTCCGGCGACTAGCTTTCACGCGTGACCGCGACCATCCTGCCGCCCGACGAGTGCCGTGCGCTCGTGCCGGAGCTGGCCACCTCGCTGAACCCGAACGTCTGGGTCTACCGCTTCACCGATCCCGCAAAGGGTTGGACCCTCTCCGTCGCGACCCACGCGCCGCCGGGGTCGGGCAAGCTCTCGCTTGGCGGGTTCCGCATCGCGCCCGTGGAGCGCACCTCGTCGCCCGGGTTCACCACCGACCGCGAGGCCATCGCCCTCGCGATGGGCATGGAGGAGAAGGTCCACTGGTCGCGCGTGATCGGCGTCGGCGGGCCCCTCGCGCTCCGGGACATCCAGCGGATCGTCGGCGGCAAGTGCGTCCTCGCCCCCACGGCGGATGCGCGCATCGGCCAGCCGCGCGATGCCGCGCTCCTCGACTTCGCGATCGCCGCCTTCCAGGAGATCGAGCGCACGGCGGGGATCCACCTGACCACGGGCCAGGACCTCGGGCACGGCACGATGCACGACGGTACGACGAGCTCACTCGGCTACCTGAACGCGCGCTACCAGGGGAGCGTCGTGGCCGACACCTCCGTGCCGACTGGGGAGGGGAACTTCCGCATCCTCGACGGCATGCTGCGCGGGGTGGACGTGCCCCTCGAGCAGGCGGTCGTCGGCCTCATCGGCTGCGGGAACATCGGCATGCACATCGTGGCGCGCCTGCGGGAGCGCGGGAGCACGATCCTCGTCTGCGAGTCGCGCGCCGGCCGCCGCGCGGAGCTGGAGGCGCTCGGCATCCGCACCTGGGATGCGGCGGGCAAGGCGGAGTTCCTGCGCCAGCCGATGGACGCGCTGGTGCTCAACGCCGCCGGCGGCACGATGGACATGCCGACCGCACGCGCCTGTGCCGCGAACCCCCGCCTCAAGGTGATCTGCGGGAGCGAGAACCTGGCGATGCCCGACCCCGCGGCGGCCGAGGTGCTGCGCGCCGCGCGGAAGGTCTACGCGCCCACCGAGCTCGGCGGGATGATGGGGTACCTCACCGCGGTCGAGGAATACCTCGCGCGCGCCGAGGGGGTGCCGTTCAAGGTGGGGACGCTGCTCGCCGCGGCCGAGAAGCTCGATCCGGCCGGGTACGAGGCCACGCGTCGCGTCGTGGCGGGTGGCTACCGCGAGTCGTTCGAGGACGCCGTCACCGCGATCTACGCCTAGCCCTACTCGCCGATCACCGCCTCCGCGCGGTGGGTCGGTCCCGGGCGCAGGTCGGTGCGCGCGTCGATCAGCCGGGCGCAGCAGTTCCAGCGGAGCAGGGCGTCGTCGTTCCCCTCGGGCCGGAGCTTCTCCGCCGCCTCGTACTGCTCCATCGCCTCGCGCAGCCACTCGTAGGCGATGAACCCGGCGCCCGGCACGCCGGAGGCGATCTTCGCCGTGGCGCGCCGCTCGGCGATCACGCCGCCGTAGTACGCGCGCTCGTAGGCGCTCGTCACCTTCGCGAGCGCCTCATGGGCGCGCTTCGCCAGCTCGGCGGACTCCCCGGAGAACTGGTCCGTGAGGGAGAGCACCAGGTCGTGCAGGGCGCGCTGGTTGGACGGGTCGGTGGCGAGGATGTCGTGGCAGATGCTCTCCGCCGCCCGCGGGTCGTTGATCAGCCGGTAGCGTTCGGCCTTCTCGATCGAGCGGGGGATCGCCGCGGCGCGGATCTTCTTGAGCTCGAACATGGTCACTTCGCGGGCGTGCCGCGCACGAGCCGCACCAGCGCCTTCAGCGGGTCGTAGAAACGGTCGGCCACGCGCTCCTTGAGCGGGATGATCGCGTTGTCCGTGATATGGATGCCCTCCGGACACACAGTGGTGCAACACTTGGTGATGTTGCAATACCCGATCCCGTCCGCCTGTTTGAGCTCGGCGGTGCGGTCGGCCGTGTCGAGCGGGTGCATCTCGAGCGCCGCCACATAGGTCAGGAAGCGGGGCCCGATGAACTCCTCGTGCTTCATGTGGTCGCGCAGCACGTGGCAGGTGTCCTGGCAGAGGAAGCACTCGATGCACTTCCGGAACTCCTGCACGCGGTCGATGTCCGCCTGCTGCATCCGCCAGGTGCCGTCGGGGGCGTCGGGGGAGCGCGGGGTGAACTTCTGGATGCGCTGCTTCACGCGGTAGTTCCAGCTCACGTCGGTCACCAGGTCGCGCACGTGCGGGAAGGCGCGCATCGGTTCCACCGTGACCGGCTTGGTGAGGTCGAGCTGGTTGAGCCGCGTCATGCACATCAGGCGGGGCTTCCCGTCGATCTCGGCCGAGCAGGAGCCGCACTTGCCCGCCTTGCAGTTCCAGCGGCAGGCGAGGTCGTGCGCCTGGTCGGCCTGGATCCCGTGCACGGCGTCGAGCACGACCATCCCGTCGGAGATCGGGGTGGTGTAGTCCTGGAACCCCGCCTGGGCGCCCTCGCCGCGCCAGACGCGGAAGGTGGCCGTGGGGGGGAGCGCGGTGGTCGTCGCCATCACTTCTCCTCCTCGATGATCTGCGCCAGCTCCTTCGTGAGCGGCGGGATCGGTTCGCGTGTGAGGTGCATGGCGCCGTCCGCGCCCTTGCGCACGACGACGTTGAACCTGGCGGCCGCCGGGTCCTTCTCCGGGAAGTCGTCGCGGAAGTGGCCACCGCGGCTCTCCTTCCGGTCGATCGCGCTGCGGGTGATCGCTTCGGAGATCGTGATCAGGTTCCCGAGGTCCATCGCGGTGTGCCAGGCCGGGTTGTACTCCCGGTTCCCCACCGCGCCGGCCTTCTCGGCGCGCTTCCGCAGGGCGATCAGCTTGACCAGCGCCTCCTGCATCTCCGACTCCTTCCGGACGATGCCCACGTGGTCCTGCATCATCGTCTGCAGGTCGTGCTGCACGTGGTAGGGGCCCTCCCCGTCGGCGCCGCGCTCGAAGCACTCAAGCGAGCGCTTGGCGATCCCGTCGACCTCCGCCGCGTCGATCCGTCCCGGCACCTGCTGCTTCGCGAACTCCGCCGCGTACTTCCCGGCACGGCGCCCGAAGACGAGGAGGTCGGAGAGCGAGTTCCCGCCGAGGCGGTTGGCGCCGTGCAGGCCCACCGCGCACTCGCCGGCGGCGAAGAGGCCCGGCACGTCGGTCATCTGCGAGTCGGCGTCCACGCGGATCCCGCCCATGATGTAGTGCGTGGTGGGCCCGACCTCCATCGGCTCCTTCGTGATGTCGATGTCCGCCAGCTGCTTGAACTGGTGGTACATGCTCGGGAGCTTCTTCCGGATGTGCTCGGCTCCGTTCGGGAGCCGCTCCTTGATCCAGGAGATGTCGAGGAAGACGCCGCCGTGCGGCGAGCCGCGGCCGGCGCGCACCTCGCGCATGATGCAGCGCGCCACGTGGTCGCGCGTGAGGAGCTCAGGCGGGCGGCGGGCGTTCTTGTCGCCCTGGGTGTAGCGCCACCCCTCCTCCTCGTTGTCCGCGGTCTGGCTCTTGTAGTTGGCGGGGATGTCGCCGAACATGAAGCGCTTCCCCTCCTTGTTGCGCAGCACGCCCCCCTCGCCGCGCACTCCCTCGGTCACGAGGATCCCCTTCACGCTCGGTGGCCAGACCATCCCCGTGGGATGGAACTGCACGAACTCCATGTCCTGGAGCGCGGCGCCGGCGTTGTAGGCGAGCGTCTGCCCGTCGGCCGTGTACTCCCAGCTGTTGCTGGTGATGCTGAAGGCGCGCCCCACGCCCCCCGTGGCGAGCACGATCGCCCTGGCGCGGAAGACGCGGAAGCGGCCCCGCTCGCGGTCGTAGGCGAAGGCACCGACCACGCGTGCGCCGTCCTTGAGGAGCGCGATGACCGTGACCTCCATGTGCACGTCGATCCCGAGGTGGATCGCGTGGTCCTGGAGGGTGCGGATCATCTCGAGCCCGGTGCGGTCGCCGACGTGCGCGAGCCGGGGGTAGCGGTGGCCGCCGAAGTTGCGCTGGAGGATCCGGCCGTCGGGGGTGCGGTCGAAGACCGCGCCCCACGCCTCGAGCTCGCGGATCCGGTCGGGCGCCTCCTTCGCGTGGAGCTCGGCCATCCGCGCGTTGTTCACGTACTGCCCGCCGCGCATCGTGTCGGCGAAGTGGACCTTCCAGTTGTCCCGGTCGTCCACGTGCCCCATCGCGGCGGCGGCGCCCCCCTCGGCCATCACCGTGTGCGCCTTGCCGAGGAGGGACTTGCAGACCAGCCCGACCCGGACGCCCGAGGCCGCGGCCTCGATCGCTGCGCGGAGCCCCGCGCCGCCGGCCCCGATGATCAGGACGTCGTGCTCATGCGACTCGAACGACGCCATCAGAGGATCCTCCAGTCGGTCCAGATCCCCATCGAGACGAGGCGCACGTAGAGGTCGGCGAAGCCGACGCTGATCAGGCTCGCCCAGGCGAAGCGCATGTGCACGCGGTTGAGGCAGCTCGAGCAGTCGTACGCGGCCTTCCGGAGCGGGCGCTCGGAGATGCGGTCGAGGATGCCGCCGACCATGTGCCGGAAGGAGTGGCAGCCGAGGGTGTAGGAGCCGAGGAGGAGGGTGTTGGTCGCGAGCACCAGGGTGCCGACGCCGATGCCGAACGAGACGTTCCCCGCCGCGTCGGTGAACCACATCGCCTTCCACACGTCGTGCGAGAGGAAGACGAGGAACACCAGCGCGATGTAGAGGAAGAAGCGGTGGACGTTCTGCAGGATGAGCGGGAGTGAGTGCTCCCCGCGGTAGCTCGTGCGCGGCTCGCCGACCGCACAGCTGATCGGGTCGGCCCAGAACGCCTTGTAGTAGGCGCCGCGATAGTAGTAGCAGGTGAAGCGGAACCCGCCCGGCGCCCAGAGGATCAGGAGGGCGGGGGAGAAGGGGAGGATCGCCGGCCACCACCCGGGCTTCGGGCCGAACCACGAGTGCGGCGAGTCGCCGAAGAGCTCAGGCGAGTAGAACGGGGAGAGGTAGGGGCCCCAGGCGTAGTGCGCGTTCTGGAACGCGGCCCAGGTGGAGTAGACGATGAACGTGCTGAGGAGCAGGAAGACGACGAGCGGTTGGATCCACCAAGCGTCGGTGCGCATCGTCTCGCCGAACCCGCGCGGAGCGATGGGCAGGGGCGCGTGAGCCATTCACACTCTCCCGTAAGGTCTGGGGCACGGCAGGAAGCGTCAGACTGGTCGTTCGCGCCCCGAAGTTGGACGCCGGGGCCCCACTCGGCAAGGAGCGCCCGTGGGCGTCAGCGAGCGCGGAACTTCTCGAGCGCCTTGCGCGTGAAGTCGGACAGCACCATGCGTCCGCTCATCGCCGCGCGCGCGTCCATCGCGGCCTCCCACCGCTCCGAACCCTCCCAATAGATGCGCTTCATCTCGCGCATCGCCTCGGGGTTGGAGGCGGCGAGGCGCTCGGCGTGGGCCGCGACCTCCGCGTCCAGCGCCGCCACGTCGTCGCACACCATCGAGTAGAGCCCATGGCGCTCGCACCAGGCGGCGTCGTGCCAGTCGGCGTGCACGCCGAGCGCCTGGAAGGGGGCGAGCCCGAGCTTCCGCTCGATCGCCACGCCCACCACGAAGGGACCGATCCCCACCTGCAGTTCGCTCAACTTCACCGAGGCGTCCCGGATGGCGATCGAGTAGTCGCTCGCCGCGATCACGCCGATCGCGCCCCCGGCCGCCTTCCCGTGCACGCGGGTCAGCACGAACTTCGGGGCGCGGACCATCGCGAGGATCACCCGCGAGAACCCGCTGAAGAACTCCTTCCCCGCGGCGGCGTCGGCGAGCGCCGTGAACTCGTCGAACGAGGCCCCCGCGCAGAAGGCGCCGGTGCCCGCGCTCCGGAGCACGATCACGCGCGCGTCAGGGTTCTCCCCGACGGCCGTGATCTCTCGCGCGAGCAGGTCCAGGAGCTGGGCGGGGAGCGAGTTCCCCTTGGGGTGCGCGAACTCCACCGTGCCGATCCCGTCGGCGATGGAAACGGTGACCGTGCCGTCGGGTACGACACCGGGGCCGGATGCGGTCCTGCCGCTGGCTTTCGTCATGCCCTAAGATACCGCCATTCCATTAGATTCCACGCCATGGCCACCACGAAGAAGTCCCCGCCCCCGGCCGACGATCCGGCGCTGGTCGCCGCCTTCGAGGCCCGCATCGCCGCCGGCGAGAGCATCGAGCCCAAGGACTGGATGCCCGAGCGCTACCGCAAGCAGCTCACCCGGATGATGGCGCAGCACGCGCACTCCGAGATCGTCGGGATGCTGCCGGAAGGGAACTGGATCACGCGCGCGCCGAGCCTGCGGCGGAAGCTCTCGCTCATCGCCAAGGTGCAGGACGAGGCGGGGCACGGCCTCTACATCTACTGCGGCACCGAGACCCTCGGCGTCGAGCGCGACGAGCTCGTCGCCCAGCTGCACGACGGCACGGCCAAGTACTCCAGCATCTTCAACTACCCGACCCTCTCCTGGGCGGACATGGGCGTGATCGGGTGGTTCGTGGACGGCGCCGCGATCGTGAACCAGACGGTCCTCGCCAAGGCCTCCTACGGCCCCTATGCACGCGCGATGGTGCGCATCTGCAAGGAGGAGAACTTCCACAAGCGGCAGGGCTACGAGATCTGCGCCACGCTCGCGAAGGGCACGCCCTCGCAGCGCGCGATGCTGCAGGACGCGATCGACCGCTTCTGGTGGCCCTCCCTCATGATGTTCGGCCCGAGCGACAAGGACTCGCCGAACTCGGCCGAGCTCCTCAAGTGGCGCGTGAAGCGGAAGACGAACGACGAGCTCCGCCAGCGCTTCGTGAACCTCACGGTGCCGCAGGCGCAGGCGATCGGCGTCACCCTCCCGGATCCCGACCTCACCTACAACCCCGAGACCAAGAACTGGGACTTCGGGGAGATCGACTGGGACGAGTTCTGGCAGGTCGTCGGCGGGAACGGGCCGTGCAACAAGGAGCGGCTCGCCGCGCGGAACGCCGCGCACGACGAGGGCGCGTGGGTGCGGGAAGCCGCGCTCGCGCACGCCGCGAAGCAGCGGCGCGGGACCGAGGCGGCCTGATGGCGGCCAGGGCGAAGGGGGCACCGAAGCGCGCGGCCGCCACCGATGGAGCGGCCGCCGAGGCGGCGTGGCCCCTCTGGGAGGTCTTCACCCAGGGGGACCAGGGAAAGCCGTTCGAGCACGCGGGGAGTCTCCACGCCACCGACGCCGAGCACGCGATGCAGAACGCGCGCGACGTGTACGCACGTCGCGGCGAGGCGGTGAACCTCTGGGTGGTCCCGAGCAGCGCGATCATCGCCTCCGCCCCCGGCGACGCCGGCCCCTTCTTCGACCCGGGGAACGACAAGGCCTACCGCCACCCGCAGTTCTACAAGGTGCCGCAGGGAGTGCGCGTCTTTTGACCGCGAAGTCGGTGGGCGGCGCGCGTGTCGAGCGAGCGGACGAGGACGACGACGGCCGCGACGGCGAGGCCGGCGGCGTGGGAGCCGGGTTCGCCAAGGCCGGCGACTTCGCGGTGGCAGGCCCGCGGCGTGCGCCCTTCGGCGATCCCCTCGTCGAGTTCCTCCTCCGGCTCGGCGACGACCGGCTGATCCTCGGCCACCGGCTCTCGGAGTGGTGTGGGCACGGCCCGATCCTCGAGGAGGACATCGCCACCTCGAACATGGCGCTGGACCTCATCGGGCAGGCGGCCCAGCTACTCCGCCTCGCCGGCGAGGTGGAAGGGAAGGGGCGCGACGAGGACGCGCTGGCCTACTTCCGCGACGCGGTCCACTTCCGCAACTGCCTGATGGTCGAGCAGCCGAAGGGGGACTTCGGCTACACCACCATGCGGCAGTTCCTCTTCGACGCGTACAGCGTCCTGCTCTGGGAGGCGCTCGTGGGCGCCTCGCACGAGGGACTCGCGGCGATCGCCGCCAAGGCGCTCAAGGAGGCGAAGTACCACCTCCGCCACTCGAGCGAGTGGGTCGTGCGGCTCGGCGACGGCACCGAGGAGAGCCACGCGCGGATCCAGCGCTCGCTCGACGAGCTCTGGCGCTTCACCGGGGAGCTCTTCGAGCGCGATGCCGTGGTCGAGGGTGCGGCCAGGGCCGGTGTCGCAGTGGACCTCGAGGCGCTGCGCAGCCGCTGGGACGCCATCGTGCGCGACGTGATCGATCGCGCGACACTCACGATCCCCGCGGACGTGGTGATGCAGAGCGGCGGCCGGCGCGGCCGGCACACCGAGCACCTCGGCCACCTCCTCGCCACCATGCAGATCGTCGCACGCTCGCATCCCGGGGCGAAGTGGTGAGCGCCCCGGTGCTGACCCGCGAGCGGGCGCTCGAGGTGCTCGGCACGGTCCCGGACCCCGAGGTGCCGGTGATCAGCGTGGTGGAGCTCGGCATCGTGCGCGACGTGGAGGTCCGCCCCGGCGGCGCGGTGACCGTGACGATCACGCCCACCTACAGCGGATGCCCGGCGATGTTCGAGATCGAGAAGGATGTCCGCAGTGCGCTCGTCGAGGCCGGCGCCACCGCGGTGGAGGTGCGCACCGTGCTCTCCCCCGCGTGGACCACCGACTGGATCGGTCCGGAGGCGCGGGAGAAGCTCCGCGCCTACGGCATCGCGCCGCCGGGGCGCGCGGAGTCCGGCGGCCTCGTCACGCTCACGCGTGCTCGGCCGCCGGTCCCGTGTCCCTTCTGTGGTTCGTCGGACACGCGGCTGCAGAGCGAGTTCGGCTCCACCGCGTGCAAGGCGATCCACGTCTGCAACGACTGCCGACAGCCCTTCGACGAGTTCAAGGCGCACTAGTCGCGGCGCGCGGCTCCCAGACGGTCCGCTGGAGCGCCTCACCGACCCAGAGCGGTTCCCGCAGCCTGATCGTCCGGTCGGCGTGCACCGTTCCCTCCGCCCGGAGGTTCTGGATGTAGTCCGACTCCAGTGACACGGCGCCCCGGGCGGTCACGCCGCCGAGCGCCAGCTGGCCGTGGTCGCCCCAGAGGTAGCGGAACGCCACCACGCCGTCGTGCCACTCGGTGAAGATGTGGCGGCGCGCGTACTCGCCGTCCGGCTCGATGTCGAGGATCGCCGAGTCGAGCCGGATCTCGACGTGCCGCACGATCCGGTCGCCGACGGGTTCGTCGAAGAACTCCGCGTAGGCCGCGGGGAGCAGCCGGTCCTCGAAGGAGCGCAGCCGCCAGCGACCGGCGAGTTCCCCCGCCTGCGCAGGGAGCACTGCGAGCACGAGCGACGCCGTCCGGCCGTCCACCGTCGCGTGGATCGTCGCCGTCCCGAGCGCGAGCGCGCGTGCCCGGCCGTCGCCCTGCATCGCGACGACGGCGGGCGATCCGCTGGTCCAGGAGACGCGGCGCCCGGGCACCGGGGTCCCGTCCGCCGCACGGGGGGTCGCGGTCAGGGCCATCACTTCCCCCGTGAGCAGGGTCGCGCCCGGTCCGGAGATCTCGACCGACGCCACCTCCCGCAGTGGAGGGACCGGACCGGTCCCTCCCTGCGGGTCGGCGCACGCGGCGAGCGCCAGGAGGAGTGCGAGTGCCCGTCTCACCGCGGTTCGAAGCCCGTGAGGGCCACCCGATACTCCTTCGCCTGTGCGTCCCACGTGATGCGGTAGGCGGTGGGATGCTGGCCGCTCACCTGGGCGCGCGCCGGCGTCGAGACCGGCACCACCTCGTCCTGCTGCGTGGGGTCCGCCGTGCGCTTGGCGAGGATGTAGTCACGCGTGATCATCGGTTCGGCGAAGACGAACGAACCGCCCCAGGAGCCATAGATGAAGGTCTTGGTGAACTTCTCCTGCTTCTCGGGATGCCCGGTGAGTCCCTGCAGCTCGGGGGAGCGCACATCGAGCCAGTGGAGCCCCATCAGCGGCACCGAGACGGCGCCCGCCGGCGCCTTCGCCGCGGTCGCGGCGTCCACGTAGAACGGCATGCGGAACTCCTCCGGCGGCAGCTGCGCGGCCTTCTGGTCGAACTCCGGGTTGCTCGGGACGATCGACGCCCGCACGTCGCGCGACGCGGTCCAGAAGTGGAAGTCGAAGTGCGGCTCGTCATAGACGCCCGGGGGCTCATGCCCACCCGGGTTCCAGTCGAGCTGCACGAAGCGGAACGGCGTCGGGTTCGGCGACGGCAGGTCGAACAGCAGGGTGTGCGAGTCGAGCACCTCGTGCGTCGGTGCGTTGGCCGTGGGCGCGCCGTGGGCCCCGTGGGGCGCGGCCGTCGCGCGGGGTCCCGGCAGGCCGTCCATCGCGTCCACGCTGAACGCGATCCCCACCTCGAGCGGCTTGCGGGCATCGCTGGGGTTGAGCGTGATGTAGGCCCGGACGGTGCCCCGCCCGAGGCGCTGCGCCTCGCCGTAGATGCGGCGCGCGGTCGCCGACGACGACGTGGCACCCAGTGATCCGTAGACGGTGAGCGCGGCGGCCAGCGCGGTGAAGGTGAGCAGCCAGGTTCTGCGTTGCATGGTTCCAATCCTCTCGGTAGCGCGTGATGTGCCCCACCGCGCCATGCGGTGCGGGACGCGGGAACGATGCGCGGCCGCCGCTTACGGTCGGTCGCATCCGGCCTCCCGTCCCAGCCCGCGGGCCCCGGTAAGCACGCTGTAAGCGGCCGGCACCCAGGTTGTGGCGATGACGATCCACCTCCATGAGGGGCTCGAGGGCGTGTGGGCGGAACTCCACGCCGGCGGCGGCACGATCCGCTACCGGCGACGGGGGGCCGGCGCGACGACGGTGCTCCTCTCCTCCGACGCTCCGATGGCCGGTGCACCCGAGGTGGAGCAGGCGCTCGCGCGCGCGGGGCGCGTCCTGGTGCCGTATACCCGGCCCTGGCCGGAGGGCCCGCCGGGACGCTGGCTCGAGACCTTCCTCGAGGGGCTCGGCGTGCACGATGCCCTCCTGGTCGCGTCCCACGGACCCGCGGTCGAGGCGGCGCTCGCGGTCGCCCAGCGTGCCCCCGAGATGGTGCGGGGGGTGGCGATCCTCGGCGACCCGTACCAGGCGGGTCGCCTGCACCGGGCCTGGATCGAGACCGACGCCGGTTCCCGGACGCCACTGCTCCTCGCGGGTGCGGCCGCCACGATGGCGGAAGTGCTCCCCGCGCTGACGCACCTCGCCGGGGCGGACGCACCGCGGTGACGGCGATATTGATGTCGCATCCGGGGCGCGATATCGTGAGGCGCCCACGCTCCCCGAGAGAGACCGCGCCGCCGCCACCCATGGCCACCGACCTTCCCGTCCACCTGACGCGCTTCATCGGTCGCGAGACGGAGATCGCGGCCGTCGCCGCCCTGCTGGGACGCGAGCGCCTGGTGACGCTGACCGGCCCCGGAGGCACGGGCAAGACCCGCCTGGCCGGCGAGGTGTCCGTCCGTGCCCAGTCGGCGTTCGCCGCGGTCCGCTGGGTGGACCTCGCGCCGATCGGCGATGGCAAGTTGCTGGCTCGCCAGGTGTGCCTGAGCCTGGAGCTCGCCGAGCGCGCGGGCGTGCCCTTCATGCGGCTCGCGATCGAGGCGATCGGCGACGGACGGATGCTGCTGGTCCTGGACAACTGCGAGCACGTGGTGGACGCCGCCGCGACGTACGCCGAGGCGCTGCTGCGGGCCTGCCCGGGGCTGACCATCCTGGCGACGAGCCGCGAGGCGCTCGGGATCGCGAGCGAGGCGGCCTGGTTGGTGCCGCCCCTCACGACGGCCGAGGCGGAACAGCTCTTCGTGGAGCGCGCGCGGGCCGTCAGCCCCGGATTCGAGGTGTCGGAGCGCGGCGCGGACGCGGTCGCGGAGATCTGCCGGCGGCTCGACGGCATCCCCCTCGCGATCGAGCTCGCCGCCGCCCGCGCGCGCGTGCTCTCGCCGGAGCAGATCACCGCGCGGCTCGACGACGCGTTCCGCCTGCTCAACAGCGGGAGCCGCACCGCGGTCCCGCGGCACCGCACCCTCCGCGCCACGATGGAGTGGAGTCTCGCGCTCCTGGGACCCTCGGAGCGCACGCTGCTGCGCCGGCTCTCGGTGTTCGCCGGCGGCTTCGACCTCGAGGCGGCCGAGGCCGTCTGCAGCGGTGGGCCGATCGATGCCGAGGACGTGCTCGACGGCATCGCCACGCTCGTGGACAAGTCCTGGGTGGTGATGGAGCCAGACGACGGGACCGCGCGGTACACGCTCCTGGAGACCGTCCGGCAGTACGCGCGGGAACTGCTCGTCGAGGCCGGCGAGGCGGAGACGCTCGAGCGGGCGCACGGCATGCACTTCCTGGCGTTCCTCGAGCGGGTCGAACCGCAGTTCGTGGGCGGGGCGACGGACCAGGCGCTCGTGGCCCGCGTGCGCCACGCGCGCGCCGACATCCGTGCCGCAGCCGCGTGGATGCTCCACGAGACGAGCGACCCCTCGCTGGCGTTGCGCCTCCTCGGCGCGCTCTTCTGGCCCTGGTATGCGTTCGGCTCGTTCCGCGACCTGCGGATCTTCGCCGAGCGCGCCCTGCCGCGCGCGGCGGGCGTTGCGGCGCAGGTGCGGGGGCGGGCGCTCCTCAGCTCCGGGCTCACGGGCCTCGCCCAGGGAGAGTACGAGCGGGCCGCCGGCCAGCTCGACGAGGCCGTGTCGCTGCTCCAGGCGTCGGGCGACATGGCGTCCCTGCGGGTGGCCACCGCCAAGCTCGGCGCCGCTCACCTGCTCAAGGGCGACCTCGACGCGGCGGCCGCGACCCTGGACGAGGCGATGCGGCTCACGCGGGACGTGCCGGAACACGACATGAGCGGCGTGTTCGCGCACTTCTGGCGGGCCTGGGCGTCGTATCTCCAGGGCGACTTCGCGACGGCGCGCGACCTGATGGCGCGCAACCTCGAGGTCGGCGTCCGTCACGGGCTCTCGGCCACCGAGGGCCACTCGCGGGCGGTCCTGGCGCGGGTCCACGTGGCCCTCGGCGACGTCGAGCGCGCCTGCGCGGAGGCGGCACAGAGCCTGGAGGTCGAGCGGACGATCCGGGACGGTTGGGGCATCGCGCTCGCGATGGATGCCATCGCGCTCATCGCGGCGCGCCGGGGGCGGCTCGCGGATGCGACGCGGCTCATCGCGGGGACCGAGGCGCTCCGGGAGCGGTTCGCGATGGCGATCCCCGGCGTCGCGCCGGAGGAGCGCGACGCGCTGCTCGCCGAGCTGCGCGGGTCGCTCGACGGCGCGTTCGACGCCGCCTGGACTGAGGGGCGTGCGCTCGGGACCGAGCAGCTGGTCGCGCACGGGTTCGCCGAGACGGCGCGGGACACCACGGAGCACCGCGTCGTCGCCGTCATGCCGGCCGACGTGCCGGCGGTCGCGGGGATGCGCGTCCTGGCGCTCGGGCCCCTGCAGGTCTTCACCCGGGGAGAGCTGGTCGACGCCCGGCGCTGGGGATCCGTGCGCCCGCGCGAGCTGCTCGTCTACCTGCTGCTGCATCCGGAGGGGCGCACGAAGGAGCAGGTCGGCCTCGCGTTCTGGCCCGACGCGAGTCCCGCCCAGCTGCGCAACTCCTTCCACGTCACGCTGCATCGGCTGCGGCGCGCCCTCGGCGACCTGCGCGCGGTCGTCGTGGAGGGCGAGCGGTACCGCGTCGACCCGGCGGTGGTGGCCGAGTTCGACGTGACGACCTTCGAGCACGAGCTGCGCATGGCGCTGCAGGCCCTGCAGCGGCAGTCGGAGGGCGCGGTGCGCGAGCTCGAACAGGTGATGGCACGCTACCGTGGCGACTTCCTCGACGGCGAGCCGGTCGGCGACTGGCACCTCGAGGTGCGTGACCGGCTGCAGCGCGCCTTCGTGGACGGCATGCTCGCGCTCGGCGGCGCGCACGCGCGCGACGGGAGGCACGCCAAGGCGGCCGAAGCCTATCGGCGGGTGCTGGCGCGCGACGAGCTGCACGAGGAGGCGCTGCGGGCACTCCTGCGCGCCCATGCGGAGCTGGGCGAACGCGCCCAGGCGCTGCGCGTCTTCCAGCGCTTCAGCGACCGGATCCGCACGGAACTCGGCTCCGCGCCCTCCGCCGAGACGGAGCGGCTGGCGGCATCGCTCCGCGGCGGCTGACCGCGGCCGGCGGGTGCCGGGTGGCGCCCGCCGCCGCATCGCGACGGGCGCTGCACCTCAGACGTGCTTCAACTTCCACCGCCCACGCTTGAACAGCACGGCACTCACGAGCGCCAGGAGCGAGTACGCCGCGCTCACGGCGATGAACACCCCGCGCTCGTCGAACCCCATCCGGTACGCGAGCACCCAGGCCAGCGGGATCTGCACCAGCCAGAACACGAACAGGTTGATCCAGGTCGGCGTCCAGGTGTCCCCGGCGCCGTTGAACGACTGCTCGAGCACCATGCCGAGCGCGAAGAGCGGGAAGCCGACCGCGATCGCGCGCAGCCCGTACGCCGCCACCCGCACGACCGCCGGGTCCGCCGTGAACCACCCGACGATCCAGGGCGCGAAGATGAAGAAGCCGAGCCCGGTGAGCCCGAGGAAGACCGCGTTGTAGCGCGCCGCCGCCCAGACGGACGCCTCCGCCCGGTCGGGGAGCTTCGCGCCCAGCGACTGGCCCACCATCGTCGCGGCCGCCGCGCCGATGCCGAAGGCCGGCATCAGCGCGAAGAGCACCACGCGGATCGCGATCGTGTACCCCGCCATCGCCACGCTCCCGAACCCTGAGATCACCCGCACGAGCCCGATCCAGCTCATCGAGCCGAGCGCGACCTGGAAGGTGCCCGATCCCGAGAGCGACGCGATGCGCCACATCGTCGCGGGCTCGAGGGAGAGGTGCCGGCGCTTCACGGCGAGGTGGCCGCTCCCCTTCGTGAGCAGCCGGAGCGCGAAGAGGAAGCCGATCCCTCGGCCCACCGTGGATGCGACCGCCGCACCGGTCAGCCCCATCTCGGGGAACGGACCGAGGCCGAAGATCAGCGTCGGGTCCATCACGATGTTGATGCTGTTCCCGAGGATCAGCACGCGCATCGCCACGGCGGGGTCGCCCGCGCCGCGGAAGACGGCGTTGATCAGGAAGAGGAGGAAGACGGTCGAGCTGCCGCCGAGGAGCACGCGCGCGTACCCCGTACCGGTGGCGAGCACCTCCGCGTCCGCTCCCATCAACTGCAGCAGCTCGCGCGCATAGACCGCGCCGGCGATGCCGAGGACCGCCGAGATGAGCGCGCCGAGCGCGAGCACCTGCACGGCCGCGCGCGCGGCACCCTCCTTGTCCTTCTCGCCGATGCGCCGCGAGACCACCGCCGTCGCGCCGATGCTCAGGCCGAAGGCGATGGTGTAGATGACGATCATCAGCGACTCGGTGAGCCCCACGGTCGCGACGGCCGCGGAGCCCAGCCGTCCGACGAAGAAGACGTCGACGACGGCGAAGAGGCTCTCCATCGCCATCTCGACGACCATGGGGACGGCGAGCAGGAAGATCGCGCGGCCCAGGGGGCCGCGGGTGTAATCGTGCTGCGTGCCGCGGAGCGCGTCACGCAGGTCGCGCCAGACGCCGCCGCTCGTGGTGGGAGCGGGCGTCAGGGCGATGGATTCAGGACTGGGATGCACGCAGGACCTCGTCTGGACCGGGATGAAGAACGCCCCACCCGCGATGTCGAAGCAGGAGGGGCGTGGATCCGCGAGGAGTGGCGCGCGTGGCCGCTGCTACCCGAGGTGCCCTGCTTCGACGCGCGACGTGTTGTCCATGGCAGCACCTGGGCAGGGAGGGTGGAGAGGTTCCGGCGAGCAGGTACGGTAAAAGGGGGTCGCGCGTAGCGCAATACCCTGCGTGACCGCGTCGCCTCCGCATCAGAGCCGCACGATCCGCCCGAGGAAGAGGACGGTGCCCGAGAGTCGCTCGCGCAGGGCGAAGACGAAGGGGCGGTCGACGATGATGTCGAGCCGAGGGCTGACGGATGTCACCCCGACCACGACCGTCGTCACCGCAGCCGCCTCGGTACCGACCTCGTTCACGTCGACGAAGGTGTTCTGCTTCACGAGGCTGATGAAGAGGTTCCGCCCCTCGGATGCGCTGAGCCGCGTGAAGTCGGCGCCCCCCGGCACGAAGGCCGTCGGCATCCCCATCCGCTTGAGCGGCTCGTTGAGCGACGCCTCCCACTCGAGCCGGAACTTCGGGAGCTGCACCGTGCCCTTCCCGAGCGCCAACTCGGGGAGCGCGTTGAAGTATTCCGGACCCAGCGCGGCGAGCATCGCATCGATGTCCTCGCCCGGCCGCGGCAGCAGAATCGTCATCGAGAACGCGTCTCCGCCGTATCCGAGGTCGGCGACGATCCGCCCGTCCACGAGTGCCGCGCGCACCGAGTCGGTGCGCAACATCATGGGGACATCGCGCGCCGCGCCGGTGCGCGGCGTGAACGGGAGCTCGCGCGTCGCGGCCCGGTCGAACGCGTGGCGCCAGTCCCCCTTGAAGTAGATCGCGTTCATCAGGACCATCACGTCGTCGGCGTTGAGCCGCTCGAGCACCGTGGGGATCCGGCCGTTCGTTGCCTGACCCGCCCAGCCGTTGATCGTCGTGACGGCACTCGGCGCCGCGAAGTCCAGCCCCTGCACCCGAGCGTCGAAGAACGTGCGCGCGTCCGTCAGGAAGGCGGGGGCGATCGCACTCCCGAACGTGTCGCGGTACCAGATCGAGTTCGCGATGCGGAAGTCGACGCGGCGGTCGAGGCCGCGGAGCAGCGCGATGAGGTCGCGGTACGACGCGTTGATCGCCGCCGGGGACATGGAGGCGGGGAACCCGAGCGTCGCACGCATCTCGTCGTACGTCGAGCCGGCCGCCCCGTTCATCGTCATCCCCAGGGCCATCGAGGCGGACACGGGCGAGATGAAGATGTTCTCGTCCGGCGTGACGGTCGCGAGATCCCCGAGCAACTGCGCCCCGAACCGGTTGCTCGCCCCGATCAGGGCGCGCTCGTCCGAGGTGAGCTCCCGCGGGAGCGCGGTGATCAGGCGTACGTCGTCGCTCCCTCCGGGACCGAAGAGGTCCCCGCAGCCGAGGGTCAGGCTGAGCGGCAGGAGCAGGGTGGCCAGTCGACGGTACCACATCGGGATCCCCTCGCGGAACGGTCCTCCCTCGTTACCCGCCGGTGCGCGGGCCGCGTCACCCGCCTAGAGGGACAGCAGGGTCTCCAGCTCGGACCGGATCGTGTCCACCCCCGGCAGCACCGCATCCAGCAGCACGGGATGATAGGGCATCGGGATGTCGCGCGGCGCGAGCCGGCGCACGGGCGCGTCGAGGTGCCAGAACGCCTCGTCCGCCACGACGCCCGCGATCTCCGCCCCGAACCCCGCCGTGAGGTTGTCCTCGTGCACGATCAGGCAGCGCCCCGTCTTCTCCACCGACGCGAGCACGGCCGCCCGATCCCAGGGCGCGATCGTCCGCAGGTCGATGAGTTCCACCCGCTCACCGAACGCCTCCACGGCCTCCGCGCAGCGGTGCACCATCGCGCCCCAGGTCACGAGCGTCGCCGCGTCACCCGCGCGCAGGATGCGGGCGACGCCGAGCGGGAGCACGTAGTCGTCCCCGGGATAGCGCGCGCTCCCGTCCCCGGTCATGAGCAGCGAGCGGTGCTCGAAGAAGACAGTGGGGTTGGGGCTCCGCATCGCGGCGCGCAGCAAGCCGACCGCGTCCGCCGCGTTGGACGGCATCACCACCTGCCACCCGTACGCATGGGCGAAGCGCACCTCGTCGCTCAGGCTGTGCCAGGGGTCGCCGACGTCCTTGCCGAAGCCGCCCGGCATCCGCACCACCATCGGCGCGGCGAAGCGGTTGGCGGTCCGCCACCGCATCGTGCCCGTGTTGTTCAACTGCTCCGTGGCGGGGTCGGCGTACTTCCGGAACTGGATCTCGGCCACGGGCATCAGCCCGCTGATCGCGAGTCCCGACGCGCGGCCGATGATCCCCTCCTCGGAGAGGCTCGTGTCGAACACGCGGTCCGCGCCGAACTGCTTCTGCAGTCCCTCGGTCACGAGGTGCACGCCCCCCTTCTTCCCCACATCCTCGCCGAAGACCACGACCTTCGGGTTCACCGCGAGTTCGTGGCGGAGCGTGCGCCGCACGGCCTCGGCGAATCGCAGCAGCTCCCCTCCCTCGGCCGGCGTCGCGGTGCCCCCCAGCGCCTCGCGCTCGCGGCGCGAGAGTCCGCCGAAGGCCTCGCGCGCGGACGCGCCCTCGGTGGCGTACACATGCTGCCCGATCTTCGCGGGGTCGGGCACCGCGCGCTTCCGCGCCCCGGCGATCGCGCGCTCCACGTCGCGCGCCACCTCGGCCTCCAGCGCGCTCCACTCGGCCGCCGAGAGGGTCCTGGGCACGAGGTACTTCCGGAGCCGCGGGAGCGGGTCGCGCTCGGCGTCCGCCGCGATCTCCGCGTCCGTGCGGTAGCCCTTCTGGTTGTCGGGGCCCGAATGGCTCGAGAGGCGCGGCAGCGTGAGCCGTACCAGCGCCGGCCCCGCGCCCCCACGCACGTGCTGCACCGCCTCGGTGAGTAGGGTGGCGGACTGGTGCGGGTCCGTCCCGTCACCGTCGCGCACGAGGAGGTTGGTGAACGACGCGAGGTTCTTCGCGATGTTCCCCCCCGGCGTCTGCATCTCCCCCTTCACGGAGATGCCGAGGTCGTTGTCCTCGATGTAGAAGAGCATCGGGAGCTTGAGCGTGGTCGCCATCGTGAGCGCCGCCCAGAAGCCGTTGGTGGCGACGGACGCGTCGCCGCCGAGCGCCACGCCGATCGAGCCCTTCCACTCGCCCTGCTTGAGCGTGTCGCGGTGGTAGGTGATGGCCTGCGCCCATCCCGCCGTCGGCGTGTACTGCGACCCCACGTCCCCCGACATCGGGAGCACGATCGGCCCGTCGCGGTTGGGGAGGTTGCACACCACGCCGATGTCGCGGCCGTCGGAGAACCCGCCCGCGCGCCCGAGCGGCGAGCCGTGCGCGTCCTCGAGCGAGAGTCCGAGGGAGAGGAGCAGGGGGCGGTTGCGATAGTACGCGCCGGCCGCGTCGTGGCGTCCGGTGATCAGCGCGCCCAGGATGCACTGCGCCACGTCGTGCCCGCGCGCCGAGAACTGGTAGAGGACCACATGGTCCTTCGGCACGGAGGCGCGGTTGCGGTTCGTGGCCTCCTCGGCGTCGTCGAGCGCGCGGGAGGCGAGGACGTTGTATGCGATGCGGCGCCAGTCGAGACCGGCGAGGGGGGACTCGGCCATGCCGGAATCTGACGGGGCGCGCCGGGAGAGGGAACCGCGCGTATCTTTCGCTCCATGACTCCTGAGACCACCGGGGCCGAGGCCCTCGTCCTCTCCGAGCTCGCGGAGGGCGTCCTCACCCTCACGCTGAACCGCCCGGGCGTGCTCAACAGCTTCAACCGGGCGATGGCGGGCGAGCTGCAGGCGGCGCTCGCCCGCGCCGCGAGCGATCCGGCGGTTCGCGCGGTGCTCCTCACCGGCTCCGGCCGCGGCTTCTGCGCCGGACAGGACCTCCAGGAGGTGCTCCCGGAGGGGGACGGCCCGATGCCCGACATCAGCGTGGTGGTCCGGGCGAGCTACAACCCGATCATCCGCGCCATCCGCACGCTGGAGAAGCCCGTGGTCTGCGCCGTGAACGGCATCGCCGCGGGTGCCGGCGCCAACCTCGCGTTCGCCTGCGACCTCACGATCGCGGCGGAGGAGGCGAGCTTCGTCGAGAGCTTCTCGAAGCTCGGCCTCATCCCGGACACGAGCGGGACCTTCTTCGTGCCGCGCCTCGCGGGCGCGCAGCGTGCGACGGGGATGTTCTTCCTCGCGGAGAAGCTCCCGGCGCGGACGGCGAAGGAGTGGGGGCTCATCTGGGATGTCGTCCCGCTGGCAGAGCTGGCGGAGACCACCACGCAGCTCGCTCGGCAGCTCGCCACCCAGGCCACGCGCGGCTTCGGGCTCACCAAGCGCGCGATGGACCGGTCCTGGACCAACACCCTCGACCAGCAGCTCGAGGTCGAGGCGGACGCCATGCAGGAGGCCGGGCGCACCGCGGACTACGAGGAGGGGGTGCGCGCCTTCCTCGCGAAGCGGAAGCCGGAGTATCGCGGCGCATGAGCGGCGCACTCGGCGCACTCGGCGCGGACACCGTGGTCGGCGTGGTGGGTGCGGGCGCGATGGGGGCCGGCATCGCGCAGGTGGCCGCCACCTCGGGCCATCGCGTGGTGCTCGCCGATGCCGCTGCGGCGGCCATCGGGCGGGCGGCGGAGGGGCACGCGCAGATCATGGCGCGGCTCGTCGAGAAGGGACGCATGACACGCGCCGAGGCCGACGCCGCGCTCGCGCGGATCAGCTATGTGGAGGGCGTGGACGCGGCCGCCCTCCGCGCGTTCGCGCCCTGCGGGCTCGTGATCGAGGCGATCGTCGAGGACCTCGCGGCCAAGCAGGGGCTCTTCCGCGCGCTCGAGGGAGTCGTCCAGGCGTCGTGCCTGATCGCGACCAACACCTCGTCGCTCTCGGTCGCGGCGCTCGCGGGGAGCTGTGCGCACTCCGAGCGCGTCGTGGGGATCCACTTCTTCAATCCGGCGCCGGTGATGCCGCTGGTGGAGATCGTGCCCGCCATCGTGACCGACCCGGACGTCGCGACCTCCGCACGCGCCCTCATGGACGCGTGGGGGAAGACGACCGTGCTCACGACGGACACGCCGGGGTTCATCGTGAACCGCGTGGCGCGCCCCTTCTATGGGGAGTCGCTCCGGATCCTCGAGGAGCGGGTGGCCGACATCGCGACGATCGACTGGGCGATGCGCGAGCTCGGCGGGTTCCGGATGGGGCCCTTCGAGCTGATGGACTTCATCGGCAACGACGTGAACTTCGCCGTGACGAGCTCGGTGTTCGAGGCGATGTTCTACGACCCGCGCTACCGCCCCGCGCTCACGCAGCGGCGACTGGTCGAGGCCGGACTGCTCGGCCGGAAGTCGAAGCGCGGCTACTACGACTACCGTGAGGGTGCGCAGGCCCCGGCACCCACGCAGGACCCCGTGCTCGGGCGGGCGATCGTCGACCGCGTGGTCGCGATGCTCATCAACGAGGCGGTGGATGCCGTGCAGCTCCGCATCGCCACGCCCGAGGACCTCGAGCTCGCCATGACCAAGGGCGTCAACTACCCGCGCGGCCTGCTCGCCTGGGGCGACGCGATCGGCCCGGGCACGGTGCTCGCCACGCTCGAGTCGCTGCAGGCCGAGTACGGGGAGGATCGGTACCGTCCGAGCCCACTGCTCCGGCGCGTGGCGCGTGCCGGCGGGCGGCTGCTCACATGAGCGAGGACGCCCCGCGCTACCAGTATGACCGTGACGTCCGGGCAGAGGAGGTCGTGCAGCGCATGCTCTCGCGCGACGCCTTCTCGCAGTGGCTCGGCGTGGAGGTCCTCGAGGTCGCCGCGCAGCAGGCGGTGATCCGGATGACCGTCCGGCCGGAGATGGCGAACGGCTTCGGCTTCGCGCACGGGGGCATCGTCTTCTCCTTCGCCGACAGCGCCCACGCCTTCGCCACCAACTCGAGCGGCGAGATCAGCGTCGCCATCGACTGCAGCGTCAGCTACCCCGCCGCGGTGCGCACGGGGGATGTGCTCACCGCTTCCGCCGTGGAACAGACCTCGACCAACCGCCTCGCCTTCTGCGAGGTGACCGTCCGCAACCAGCGGGACGAGGTCGTCGGGCATTTCCGCGGCACCGTCTACCGCACCCGCAAACCGCTCCCCGAATGACCTCCGCCTTCCTCATCGACGGCGTCCGCACCCCGATCGGCAAGCTCGGCGGCGCCCTCTCCGACGTGCGCGCCGACGACCTCGCGGCGCACGCGATCCGCGCGCTGCTCGACCGCCATCCGAAGCTCGACCAGGCGCGCGTCGCCGACGTGATCCTCGGCTGCGCCAACCAGGCCGGCGAGGACAACCGCAACGTGGCGCGCATGGCGCTCCTCCTGGCGGGGATGCCCGTCACCGTTCCGGGCGAGACGGTCAACCGGCTCTGTGCCTCGGGGCTGAGTGCCATCGCGAGTGCCGCGCGCGGTATCGCGGTCGGCGAGGGCGACCTCTACGTGGCGGGGGGCGTCGAGAACATGACGCGCGCTCCCTACGTGCTCAGCAAGCCGTCGAGCGCGTACGGCCGCGACGCCGAGCTCTTCGACACGAGCCTCGGCTGGCGCTTCACGAACCCCGCGATGCACAGCGTCCATGGCAGCGACCCGATGGGGGTCACGGCGGAGAACGTCGCCGAGCTGCACGGCGTGGACCGCGCGGACCAGGACGCGTTCGCGCTCCGGTCGCAGCAGCGGGCGGCGGCCGCGCAGGAGGCCGGCCGGCTCGCGGAGGAGATCGTCGCGGTGGAGATCCCGCAGCGGAAGGGGCCGCCGGTGCGCGTGGAGCAGGACGAGTTCCTGCGCCCCGACACCACGCTGACGACGCTCGGCAAGCTGCGTCCCGCGTTCCGCACCGACGGCAAGGGCTCGGTCACGGCGGGGAACAGCTCGGGGCTCAACGACGGCGCGGCGGCGCTGCTGCTCGCGTCGGAGGCCGCGGCGAAGTCGCTCGGCCTCACGCCGGTGGCGCGCGTGGTCGCGAGCGCGGCGGCGGGCGTCGAGCCGCGGATCATGGGGATGGGGCCCGTGCCGGCCACGCGCCGCGTGCTCGCGCTCGCCAAGCTGACGATCGATCAGATGGACGTGATCGAGCTCAACGAGGCCTTCGCGGCCCAGGGGCTCGCCTGCCTCCGCGAGCTCGGCGTCGCCGACGACGATCCGCGCGTGAATCCCAACGGCGGTGCGATCGCGATCGGACATCCGCTCGGGATGAGCGGCGCGCGCTTGGCACTCACCGCGATGCGCGAGCTCCAGCGCCGGAAGGGGCGCTACGCGCTCTGCACCATGTGCATCGGCGTGGGGCAGGGGTTCGCGATGGTGCTCGAGCGCGCGTAGCGGCGGGCCGCCGCGCGCGCTAGGAGACGACGCTCTCGTCCGGGCGGTAGGGGTCGAGCATCGCCTTGATGCGCTCCGAGAGCTCCGCGCTCGTGAAGGGCTTGCGCAGGAGGTCGAACCCCTCGGTCGCGCGCGCCTCGCGGTCCAGCGCCGCCCCGGTGTGGCCCGAGATGAGCAGGATCGGGAGTCCCGGGTGCTCGCGGCGCAGCCAGGTGGCGAACTCGACGCCGGTCTCGCCCGGCATCATCACGTCGGTGATGACGGCGTCCACCGACGCTGCCTCCGCGGCGAGCACGGCCCGCGCGTCGGCCGCGGACGGCACCGCGATCGACGAGTAGCCGAGCACGTCGATCAACCGGATGAGCTGTTCGCGCACCGGCAGCTCGTCCTCCACGAGGAGGATCCGGCCGGCGGAATCGAGCGGGGTGCCGAATGCCGGTGTGCGGGTGGGCGAACTGCGCCGCGCCGGCGCCACCGGGGCGCCCTCGAGCTCCACCGGCAGGTAGAGCGCGACCCGGGTCCCGCGGTCCACCGACGAATCCACGACGAGACCGCCCTTGGCGCCCTCCACGAGCGGCCGCACGCCGATGAGTCCGAGGCCCGTGCCGCGGCCCCCGCTCTTCTGGGTGAAGAACGGGTCGAACATGCGCCGGCGGACGTCCTCCGCCATGCCGTGTCCCTGGTCGACCACGGCGATGCAGACGTGGCGGCCGGGGGGAGGGGCGATCACCGAGCCTGCCGGCGCCGCCTCGAGGAGCTCCATGCTCGCGCGGACGATGATCTCGCCACCCATCGGCATCGCGTCGCGTGCGTTCGCGACGAGGTTGAACACGATGTGCTCGAGCTCGGTGAGGTCCACGAACACCGTGCCCAGCTCGCCGTCGCGCTCGCAGACCACCGTGTTCGCGTCGCCGGCCAGCCGCTGCAGGAGGGGCTCGATGTCCTCCAGCATCCGCCGCACGTCGACGCGCTGCGCCGGCACCGGCTCCTGGCGCACGAACGCGAGGAGCCGCCGGGTGAGCGCCGCGCCGCGCTGGGCGGCCGCCTCGACCCCGACGAGGTCCTGGTGCGCGGCGTGCCCCGGCTCGAGCGACATCTGTGCGAGCTCGGTGCCGGCGATGACCGCCGTGAGCACGTTGTTGAAGTCGTGCGCCACGCCGCCGGCGAGCCGTCCGGCGACCTCCAGCTTCTGCGATTGGCGCAGCCGGTCCTCGAGCAGGGCGCGGTCCGTGATGTCGCGGGAGTGGACCACGAGCCCGCGCACCGCGGGCTCGTCGCGGAGGTCGAGGCCGACGCACTCGATCATCCGCGAACTCCCGTCCGCGCGCTCGAACCGGAGGTTGAACGTCACCGGGCGCTCCCCGCTCGTGAGCAGTTCGGCGACGAACTCGCGCCAGGGCTCGCGGTTCTGCTCCGGCAGGACGTCCGCGATCGAGGCGCCCTCGTAGGCCGCCATCGGGGCGCCGAAGAGGCGGTCGGCGGGCGCGCTCGCGAAGACGAGCCGCCCCTCGCCGTCCATCAGCAGGATGGCGTCCGAGGCGTGACGCACCAGCGCCTCCACCCGGCGCGTCGCGTCCCGTTCGGCGCTCGAGCGCAGCGCCTCGGCCGAGGCGCGGCTCGCGAGGATCTCGCGCACCACCAGCATCGCGTTGACGACCACGAGGCCGACGAGCAGCGTCCCGGTGCCCGATGCCTGCCGCTGACCCGCCATCCAGACGAGCACGAGGGCGAGTGCGGAGACGGAGATGATCGGGAGCGGACTGAACGGGATCCGGGGCTTCTCCGCCGACTCGGATTCCGGGGTGCGGTCCTCGATGAACCGGATGGCCGAGTACACCACCATGAGGTTGGCGACCACCGAGCTCGCGACGCTCCAGTTCCTCCCCGCGTAGCCCGCCGAGAAGAGCACCTGGAAGACGAGGTCCACGACGACGGACACGGCGAGGGCGCCGGCGAGCCAGAGGATCGCCGCCGGGCTCGGGATGCGCCGGCCGCGCTCCATCACGCGGTTGAGCAGCATCAGGGTCGCGAGCTGCGCCGCCGCGGTCGCGGTCGTCATGAGGCGGAGCGCCGTCGAGTACACCCGCGTCTGCGCCTCGACGTTGGCGGCGTACGCGATCAGGCTCCCGAAGACGATCACGAGCACCACCACCCCGAGCGAGTCGCGCAGGCGGTCCGCCGGCTGCTCCACGATCGGGAGTGACCAGAATCCGAGGATGAGCAGCGGATAGAACTGGAAGAAGACCAGGTCCGCCCACGAGATGTACAGCAGGGGCGTGCCCCGGGCCTCCATCACGAGCCAGGCGACCGAGCCGAGCACGAGGGCACCGAACGCCGCCGCGAGGAAGCGCAGGCCGGCGCGGGTCTCCCGGGGGAGCGTCGCGCGGCGCGCGGCGGCGAGGAGCGCGAGCATCGACGCCAGCTGCAGCGGCAGGAACGACCCCGCCTCGTACAGCCGACGGAGCGGCCCCTTGTCGGCGTAGACCGCCGAGAGCTCGGAGATGGAGAAGGCGAGGCCGTGGATGGCGAGCAGCGCCAGCGCGACACGCAGCGCCGTCGCACGCGCGGGGGTGGGGGACACGGCGCCGTTCATGCCCAAAGCTAGGACGCGGCGACGACCGCCGGAACCGGCGCGTCCACGCCCGCAAGACTGGAAATGCCCGCGCCACCTCGGCATCCTTCGCGGTATGCGACCTGCGTCACAATCCCGCCGCCCATGATCTACGCCTTCGACGGGTTCATCCCCGTGGTCCACGAGAGCGCCTTCGTGCACCCGCAGGCCGCGGTGACCGGCAACGTGATCATCGGCCGGGACGTGTACGTGGGCCCCGGGGCCGCCATCCGCGGTGACTGGGGCGGGATCGTGATCGAGGACGGCTGCAACGTGCAGGAGAACTGCACCGTGCACATGTTCCCGGGCGTCACCGTGGTGCTCGAGAAGGGCGCCCACATCGGCCATGGCGCGATCATCCACGGCGCGCGGATCGGCGCCAACGCGCTGGTCGGGATGAACGCCGTGGTGATGGACAACGCGGTCATCGGGGCGGGGTGCATCATCGGCGCGCTCGCCTTCGTGCCGGCGGAGACCGTCATCCCCGAGCGGAGCGTCGCGGTCGGGAACCCGGCGCGGGTGGTGAAGGCGGTGACCGACGAGATGCTCGCCTGGAAGAGCGAGGGCACCGCGCTCTACCAGCAGCTCCCCGCGGCGATGCGCGAGAGCTGGCGCGCCGTGGAGCCGCTCCGCGAGATCCCCGCCGACCGGCCGACGCAGTCGGCCGTGCTCAAGACCTGGAAGGAGACCCGTTCGACATGACGAGACTGCAGAGCTACGCGATGGGGGAGTGGGTGACGGGGACGGGCAAGTCCACCGACCTCTTCCACGCGGTGACCGGGGAGCGGATCGGCGAGGCCTCGAGCGGCGGCCTCGACTTCAAGGGGATGGCCGCGTACGCGCGCACCGTCGGGGGCCCGAGGCTCCGTGCGCTCACCTTCCACGAGCGCGCGCTCCTCCTCAAGCAGATGGCCAAGTACCTGCTGGAGCGGAAGGAGGAGTTCTACGCGCTCTCGGCGGCCACGGGAGCCACGCGCAGCGACTCCTGGGTCGACATCGAGGGCGGGATCGGGACCTTCTTCGCCTACTCGAGCCGCGGCCGGCGCGAGTTCCCCAACGAGACGTACCACGTCGAGGGGCCCGCCGAGTCGCTCTCCAAGGGGGGCACCTTCGCCGGCCGGCACATCTGCGTGCCGCTCGAGGGCGTCGCCATCCAGATCAATGCCTTCAACTTCCCCTGCTGGGGGATGCTGGAGAAGCTCGCGCCCGCGCTGCTCGCCGGCGTGCCCTGCATCGTGAAGCCCGCGACGGCCACGAGCTACCTCACCGAGGCGATGTTCCGCGCGATGGTCGAATCGCGGATCCTCCCCGAGGGCGCGATCCAGCTGATCTGCGGGAGCGCGGGGGACCTCCTCTCGCACGTCACCGAGCAGGATGCCGTGGCCTTCACCGGCTCCGCCGCCACGGGGCGGATGCTCAAGGAGGGGAAGGCGGTCGTCGAGAACTCCGTGCGCTTCAACATGGAGGCCGACTCGCTCAACTGCTCCATCCTCGGCGCCGACGCCACGCCCGGCACGGAGGAGTTCGACCTCTTCATCAAGGAGGTCGTGCGCGAGATGACGACCAAGGCGGGGCAGAAGTGCACCGCCATCCGGCGCACGATCGTCCCGGCGGGGATGGAGGAGGCCGTGGTGAAGGCGCTCCGCGCGCGGCTCGAGAAGACCACCATCGGCGACCCGGCCGTGGAGGGCGTGCGGATGGGTCCGCTCGCGAGCAAGGGCCAGGTGCGGGACGTCGGGGCGGCCGCCGCGCGCATCCGCGAGGCGGGAGAGCTGGTCTTCGGCGGCGGCGACTACGCCGTCGTCGGCGCGGACCGGGAGAAGGGATCGTTCTTCGGCCCGATGCTGATGGTCTGCGACGCGCCCTTCAGCCGGAGCGAGCCCCACGACATCGAGGCGTTCGGCCCGGTGAACACGGTGATGCCGTACCAGTCGGTGGACGAGGCGATCGAGCTCGCCAAGCGCGGGCGCGGGTCGCTCTGCGGCTCTCTCGTGACCGCCGACCCGGCGCTGGCGCGCAGGGTCGTGCTCGGCGTCGCGCCCTTCCACGGTCGGCTGATGGTGCTCGACCGCACGAGCGCCAAGGAGAGCACGGGGCATGGGTCGCCGCTGCCCAACCTCGTGCACGGCGGCCCCGGCCGCGCCGGCGGGGGCGAGGAGATGGGGGGCGCGCGGGGTGTGCTCCATTACATGCAGCGCACCGCGGTGCAGGGGAGCCCGTCGATGCTCACCGCCATCACGCGCGAGTGGAGCGCGGGCGCCGCCCAGCGCACCGACGCGGTGCACCCCTTCCGCAAGACCTTCGACGAGCTCGAGGTGGGCGACACGCTCGTGACGGGGACGCGCACCATCACGCTCCAGGACATCGAGGCCTTCGCCGCGCTGAGCGGGGACCGCTTCTACGCGCACATGGACGACGAGGCGGCGAAGTCCAACGGCGTCTTCACCGGCCGCGTCGCGCACGGCTACTTCATCGTGTCGGCGGCCGCCGGGCTCTTCGTCGACCCCGACCTCGGGCCGGTGCTGGCGAACTACGGCCTCGAGCGCCTCCGCTTCACCAAGCCTGTCTATCCCGGGGACACGATCCAGGTCCGGCTGACCGTCAAGCAGAAGACGGCCAAGGACACGCCGGAGGACGGCATCCCGCAGGGCGTGGTGGAGTGGGACGTCGAGGTGCGGAACCAGGCGGACGAGGCGGTGGCGCTCTATTCGATATTGACATTGGTGAGGATGCGCCCCACTTCATAAGTAGAGAACTCCGGCCGTCTACCTTGGCGTGCGGATCCTCCGATCCGTCGAGCTGGCGGGAGCGAGTGCAGGGCGATGGCAGGCAGGCGACGGTCGATCCAATTCGTATTCCCCGCGCTGATCGTGGCGCTGGTGCTGGCGTCGAGCGCGGTGACCACATGGGCTGCCCGCGAGGCGATCGTCGGCGCGCTGTATCGCGAGGTCGGCGGCCAACTGCTCGCCGACGCGCGCCGCGTCGCGGCGACGATCGCGGAGGGGGTGCCCGGGATCCACGCGCGAGCCAGGCTGCTGGCGGGTGCGTCGCCGTCCGCCGAGATCCTCCTGGCGGCGGGGGACGGCTCCACCCCGGCGGCGCAGGCACGCTTCGTCGGCGACACCGCACGGGCGCCCGTCGATTCGGGGCGGACGCGACTGCAGCTGCTCGACACGCTCGGCGCGCTGGTGATCGAGCACCGCTTCCGCGAGGGAACGCCGGCCCCACGCTGGGCGGCGGAACGGGCGCAGTCGAGGGCCCTGTCCCGAGACTCGGTCGCCGTGAGCCCCATCCTGCCGCGCGGGGAGCGAGCCGCCTTCGAGGTCGCGGCGCCCGTGCGCCTCGCGTCCGACGGCCGCTTCCTCGGCTGGGTGGTCGAGTCGCGACTGATCGAGGGACGCGGTGCGGCGGCGATCCGCCAACTCGTCGGTGTCCCTACTCTCCTGATCGGCGCGATCGGCGACGGCGTATGGACCGACCTCGGGGCCATCGTCGAGCCCCCGCCGGTCACCTCGGTCCTGGACTCGGTCGTCCCCTTCGCGGACGGAGCGCGCGGAACGGGAATCGGCGCGATGGCTCGCATCGCGGGAACCTCCTGGAACGTCTGGGTCGAGTCGCCGCGCGCGGACGTGCTCGCGCCCGCCGCTGCCTTCACCGCGCGGATGGCGCAGACAGCGGCCCTGGTCGCCCTCCTCACCGCACTGTTCGCCTGGCTCTACACCCGCTGGCTGACCCGTCGCATCGGGCGGCTGACCACGGCCATCGAACAGGCGCCGTTCGTGCCGGACGCGGCCGAGCCCGGCCCGCACGGCGGAGCCGACGAGATCGGACGGCTCGAGCGTGCGTACCACGCGTTGGTGCAGCGGATCACGGACCAGCAGAAAGTCGAGGCCGAGGTCGTGCAGGCGCAGAAGCTGGAGGCCGTCGGCCGCTTGGCGGGAGGCCTCGCCCACGACTTCAACAACGTGCTCACCGTGGTCACGAACTACGGGGAGCTGGTGCAGGGGGGTCTCGAGCCAGGAACGGAGGCGCACCGGGACGCACAGGAGGTGCTGAATGCGGCGCAGCGCGCCTCGGTGCTCACGCGGCAGCTCCTCGCCTTCAGTCGAGGGCAGGTGGTCCAGCCGCGCCGGCTCGACCTGAATGCGGTGATCGAGGGCGCCGAGCGCATGCTGGTGCGGCTCATCCCTTCGCAGGTCGAGTTCGCGACGGAACTGGACCCGGCGCTCGAACCGGTGGAGGCCGATCGCGGCCAGCTCGAGCAGGTGCTCGTGAACCTGGCGTTGAACGCCGTCGACGCGATGCCCCACGGCGGGCGCCTGCTGTTTCGGACGACCATGGCGAGTCTCGACCGCTCCGCGGAGGACTCGTCGTCCGTTGCGACCCCCTTCGTGCAGCTCATGGTGCGCGACTCGGGCGTCGGCATGCCGCGCGAGGTGGTCTCGCACATCTTCGAGCCGTTCTATTCGACCAAGGCGCCCGGCAAGGGCACCGGCCTCGGCCTCGCGAGCGTGCATGGCATCGTCACGCAGATGGGCGGGCGGATCCACGTCTACAGCGAGCCCGGCCGCGGCACCACGTTCAAGCTCTTCTTCCCGGTGGCCGTGGGTCCGGCCGAGCCCAACTCCGGCAGCAGCGTGCTCGCACCCACCGCGCGCGCGACCGGGCTGGTGCTGCTCGTGGAGGATGATCCCGACACGCGGGAGGCGACGCGCCGCGTCCTGCGCCACCACGGCTATTCGGTGGCCACCTTCGACTCTGGTGCGGCCCTGCTCGCCCGGTTGGCAACGGATGACCGCGGCGTCGGCGTGGTGCTGACCGATGTGATGATGCCGGGCATGACGGGATTCGACCTCGCGAAACGGGTCGCCGAGCGTTGGCCGCAGATTCCCGTCATCCTGATGTCCGGGTATGCGGACATCGACCTCCGGACGACGCATGCCGCCGAGTTCCCGTACGTGATCCTGGAGAAGCCCTTCTCCTCGGCGAAGCTCTTCGAGGCCATCGCCGGGGCGATCGCCTCGGGTCGGCAGGACGGCGGCGACACCCCGGGTGGCGGATAGCCCGGTGCGACTCCTTCAGTGCTGGGCGCGCTGGAGCCGCGCCGCCACCCGCTGCACGTCCGTGAGCACCCGCAGCAGGTTCCCGCTCCAGATCTTCGCGATCTCCGCCTCGCTGTAGCCGCGGCGCACGAGCTCGAGCGTGACGTTGAAGGTCTCGCTCGCGTTGCGCCAGCCGTCCACGCCGCCCCCGCCGTCGAAGTCGGAGCTGATCCCGGCGTGGTCGAGCCCGATCAGCTTCACCACGTAGTCGATGTGGTCCACGAAGTCCTTCACGGTAGCCGGCGGATACTTCCTCTGGATCACGGCGACCTTCGCGTCGTAGGCCGCCTTCCGGTCCGGCGCGAGCGCCGCCACCGCCGCGAACGCCTCGCGCCCCGTGGCCGTGATCCCGAACTCCGCGCGCAGCGCCGACATCTCGGCGGCCTCGGCCTGCTGCGCCGCCGGGTCGCACTTCACGTACGAGTTGAACGCCACCAGCTGCACCACGCCGTTGTTCTTCTTGATCCCCTGCAGCTGCTCGTCGTCGAGGTTGCGGCTGTGGTCGCAGATCGCCCGCACGCCGCTGTGCGATGCCATGATCGGAGCCTGCGTGAGCGCCAGCGTCTGCATCATGCTCAGCTTGGAGGGGTGGGAGATGTCGATCATGATCCCCCACTTGTTCAGCTCCCTGATGGCGTCGCGTCCGAGCGGGCTCAGGCCGTTGTGGAGCCAGACGCCGTCGCGCTCGCCGGTGTTGCTGTCCGAGAGCTGGCTGTGCCCGTTGTGCGCGAGGGAGAGGTAGCGGGCTCCCAGGTCCGCGAACTGCTTCACCCGCGTGAGGTCGGTGCCGATCGGGTAGCCGTTCTCGACGCCGATCATGATCACCTTGCGCCCGGAGGCGTGGATGCGCCGCGCGTCCTCCGCCGTGCGCGCGAGCCCCACCCGTGCGGGCGCGAGCGAGTCGGTGAGCCGGTGGATCGCGGCGAACTTCTCCATCGCGGCGGCGTAGGCGTTCGCGAAGCCGGCCGAGTCGTTGCGCGCCTGCCCCGTGTAGACGATGAGGAAGGCGACATCGAGCCCGCCCGCCTCCATCTTGGGCACGTCCACCTGGTTCCGCTCCACGCCGGTCACGTAGTTCGCCGCATCGCGGCGGAAGGCGGCCGGCGAGATGTCCACATGGGTGTCGAGCGTCATCACCCGGTCGTGGATCGCCCGTGCGCGGGCGACGAGCGCCGCGTCGTCCTGTGCGGCGGCGGGCGCGGCGGCCAGGAGGAGGAGCGCGAACGCGCTCGCGAGCGCGGCCGCGAACGCGGTCGAGGATGCGCGAACGGTCGACCGGGTGGGAACGGAGCGCACGGACGTCATGGGGATCGTGGTTGGGGTGGAACGGTAGTTGTAACCGTCGCACGCCCCCTTTCGCAACGGGGCACCACTGCGCACACTCCCTGCAGCGATACGTTCACCCAACGGAGACTCCCATGATCACGCGCAATGCGGATGCGACCTGGACCGGCGACCTGAAGGCCGGGAAGGGCACCGTCAACCTCGGCAGCGGCGCCTTCAGTGGCCCCTATTCCTTCTCGAGCCGCTTCGAGGGGCAGAAGGCGGCGAACCCCGAGGAGCTCCTCGGGGCGGCGCACGCGGCCTGCTTCACGATGGCCCTCGCCAGCACCCTCGCCAAGGCGGGGCACGTGGCCACCAGCGTGCACACCGTGGCCACCGTCACCCTCGCCAAGGGGGACGCCGGTTTCAGCATCACCGGCATCCACCTCAAGACCGAGGGCAAGGTGCCGGGTGTCTCGGCCGCGGACTTCCGCAAGCACGCCGAGGACACCAAGACCGGGTGCATCGTCTCGCGAGCCCTGGCGAGCGTGCCGATGACCGTCGAGGCGACGCTCCTCTAGGTCATCCCCCGAGGTTGGCGATGACGCGCTGGATCACCTCGCGCATCGCCATCACCTCGGCGTCCGTGAGCCGTCCGGACTGCACCATCGCCCGGAGCTCGTTCAGGAAGGCGTTGAGCGGTCCGAGCGCGGCGTCCGTGTTCCCCCGTTCGAGGGCGCGCGACGCCGCGTCGAGCTTCACCGTGAGCGAGTTGCCCTGCCCGCGGTTGAGCCGCCCGTCGCCCACGAGCGCCTCGACCCCGGCCCGCGCACGCGCGATGCCGACCTCCGCGGGGAGGGGCGTGATCGTCGCGCCGAGCGTCGTGGTGTCGGCGAGGCCGCGGATGTCCGTCACGACGAGTTGCACGGCGTAGCTCCCCGCCGCGGCGAAGGTGTGCGACGCCGTCGCGCCGGTCGCCGTGCTCCCGTCGCCGAAGGTCCAGGCGTAGGTGAGCGCGTCGCCATCGGGATCGGACGATCCCGACGCGGAGAACGCGATCGGGTCACCGGCGTACCCCGCCCACGGACCGTCGGCCACCGCGACCGGCGGCCGCGTGCCGCTCTCGACCGCGATCTCGATGTCGTCGCGCAGCAGGGCGAGCAGGTCGTACCCGCTGAGCGCCTCCACTTCGTCGACAGTGGTGCGGTAGGTCTCCCAGTTCACGTTCCGGATGCCGGCATCGTTGGGCATGATGACCGCGATCAGCGTCACGTCCTGCCAGCTGTTGATGCTCGTGAGTCCCCCGTTCCTCGGGAGGATGACCGCCACCTTCCAGACGGCGCTCGGGATCGTGATCCGCCCCTCGTTCTTGACCGTGCCCTTGCTCCCCGCGGGACCGGCGATGATGTAGACCTCGCGGTCGCTGAACCGCGCGAGGTCGCCGAGGTGGTTCTCCATCGCCGCCCACGGCCCCTGGTTGTTGTCGGCGGCCTGCGGGATGATGTTCGTGAAGTAGTAGGTGGTCGCGTTGTCGAGGCTCCCCGACGTGCGGTCGAAGGAGCGCGCGAGGTGGCCGCGGTCGATCCCGTAGCCGTGGAACGCGCCCGCGCCCGTGTAGTCCGCGGTGGTGTAGCGCGAGAAGGTGGCCGGCAGTTCCGGGTCGAAGGTGAAGCAGTCGCAGCGGTCCTCGGCGCCGAAGTGCGTGGCCTCGAGGTTGTAGCTCACCCAGTTCGGCGTGCCCTTGAGCGGATTGTACGAGGCGGTGTACTGGCCGCGCCGGACGATGAAGTCGTCCGACGGGTCCCCATCCGCCGGCTCCCCGAACTCCGCGTTCCCGGCGTACTGCGCCGTCGTGCTGAACGCGCCGACGTGGGTCGGCAGGGTGTACGTCGCGGTCGTGCCGTCCGCCGCGGTGGCCCGCACCGTCGCGGTGCCGGCGCCGAGCGCGCGGAGCACGCCGTTCGCATCGATGCTGGCCGTGGCCGGCGTCTCGCTCGCCCACGTGAAGGTCGTGGTGAGCACCGTGCCCGTCCCCGAGCGCAGCGTCGCGAAGAGCTGGTCCTCGAAGCCGACCGGGAGGGGCGGCTCGCTCGCGAGTCGCCCGGAGAAGCTGATCGTGTTGGGCGGCGGCGGGGGCGGCTCGGAGCTGCCGTTGCAGAAGCCGAAGCTCGACGCCGTGGGGCCGCTCCACGCGCCGGTCGCATCCCGCTGCAGCGACTGGCCGACCGGCGAGTCCGAGGCCTCGGAGACGCCGATGTCGCGCGACGTGAGGCCCGCGGCCGGGCCGTTCGTCGCGGTGAGCGTGCCTTCGTACGAGAGGAACTCGATGACCTCGTCCGCCGCGTTCACGAGCGCGAAGCCGTCCGCGGGCCCGTTCTGGATCCCGTTGGACGGGTAGTTCACCACGACGACGCCCCGGCCGCTGCACTGCACCGGGATGGTCGCGCTCAGTGTCGTGGTGGAGTAGGTGACTCCGCCCGTCTCGTTGTAGAGCACCACGCGCCACCCGGTGAGGTCCGTGCCGGAGGGACCCTCGATCTCGATCGCCTCGCCGACGTCGGTGCCGGCGTTGTCGTAGTGGATCTCGGTGAAGCGCGTCGGCGGCAATGCGACCGGGGGCGCCGCTTCCACCGTGACGGTGGCCGTGCCGGCGACGCCGTTCGCCGCCGTCGCGGAGATCGTGGCGCTCCCGGCGGCGCCGCCGGTGACCGTCCCGGCCGCATCCACGGTCGCGATCAGGGGGGCGCTGCTCGTCCAGGTGAGGGACGCGCCCGCGATCGGTGCGTCGGCGGCGTCGAATGCGGTGGCGCTGAGCGCGACGGTCGCACCGACCGCCAACGTCGCCGAGGCCGGCGCCACGGCGACGCGTGCGACGACGGCCGTCGGCTCGTCGTTCGTCGTGCCATCGTTGCACGCGCCGAAGGTGTTGGCCGCGGGCGCATTCCACGTGTTGGTGGGCGTGCGCTGCAGCGACTGCCCCACAGGCGTGGTCCCGGACTCCTTGGCGAGGATGTCGACCGAGGTCAGGCCCGCGGCGGGACCGTTCGCCGCCACGAAGGTGCCGCCGTAGGAGAGGAACTCGACCACCGCGCCCGCGGCGTTCACCAGCGCGACGCCGTCGGGGTCCCCGTTCTGGATCCCGTTCACGGGGTAGCTCTCGACCACCACGCCGCGCTGGTCGCAAGTGGTGGGGATGATCCCAGCGAGCGTCCGCGTGCTGTACGTGGAGAGACTGGTGGCTGCGCCGTTGTAGAGCACGATGCTCCACCCGGTGAGGTCCGTGCCGGCCGGGCCCGAGATCTCGATCGCCTCGCCCGCGTCCGTCCCGGCGTTGTCGTAGTGGATCTCGCTCACCCGCACGGCGGGTCCCGCATGCGAGGCCGCCGTCCACCCTCCGAGCGCCGCCTGTTCGGGAGCGGTCGGACCGTCGGTGGCGCAGGCGAGCGCCAGGAGCAGCGCAGCAGCGGTGGCGATCGCACGGCGGGGAGAGTGGCGCATGGATTCGGCTCTGGAGGGAAGGGGGACGTTGACGGGGGCCCGGACGCGAAGGCAGAGTTCGAGCGCAAATACTACGCCAACCGTGGGCCTTCCGCCGTGGGCGGGAAACCCTCTCCCTCATTGTCCCGTACGGCGACCATGACCCAAGCCACCGCACCGCAAGCCACGGCGACCCAGGGAACGGGATCGGGGGCGGTCGTGGTCGCGACCCCGGCCGCCGCTCCCGCCGCCGCGGCCCCGACCTCGGCGGAGATCTACCAGGCGCTCCGAGCGCAGCGACGCGAGCTCGACAGCCAGCTCGACCGTCTCGTCGACACGCGGGACGACATCGCCCGCGAACTCCGCGACGGGGCGGTCGGCGACGTGGACCAGGCGGGGCTGCAGCAGCGCCTCGCGCAGGTGGACCAGCAGATCGCGTCCGTCTCGATCCGCCTGGCCGAGGCCGACGCCGCGGTCGCGCAGGCGGCCGGAGTCCCGGGGGCGACCGTCCAGCCTCCGGAGCCGGATCCCTGGCAGCATGGGCCGCCGGAGGAGATCGTCATGATGGGGATCTTCTTCAGCGCGGTGCTCCTCTTCCCGGTGATGCTCGCGTTCGCGCGCCGGATCTGGCGGCGGAGCCCGGTGGCCGCGCCCATCCCGGCGGAGCTCACGGACCGGCTCGGGGCGATGGAGCGCGCCGTCGACGCGGTCGCCGTGGAGATCGAGCGGATCGGCGAGGGGCAGCGCTTCGTGACGCAGCTGCTGGCGGAGCGCGCCTCGGGGGCGGCGGCGCCCCGCGCGGTGGCCGCGCCCGGACGGGGGCAGGGCGACGGCTGAGTGGCCTGCGGGACCCCGGATCGTCCATGTTTGGGAGGGTCCGCGGAGAGCCTGCGCTCGTCCCCGTGCACACTGTCATATTGTGCGCATCCCGGGTGTGACCGTCGGCACGGCGCGGAGCGCCTCCGCTGGCGTATCATCTGACTCGAACGCAGGCGCCTGCCACTTCCCGACTTGAGCGGCGTGCCACAATCTGACAGTGATGCTGTCGGTGGCGGGGGGCGGCGGTAGTCTGCAAGCAGGCACTGGGGGTCCGGTTCCGGCGCGAGGGCGCCGTGGCGGGACTCCGGGCATGGAGGAACGTATGGGTCAGGGCAACGGGAACCGATCGGTGCTTCGTGCGGCGCGCCTCCGGGCGCGGCACGGTTTCGCGCTCGAGGCGACGCTGATGATCATGGTGCTCTTCGGCGTCCTCATCCTGGCCGCCGTGGGCGGCATCGGCTGGGCGATGCGCACGACGAGCACGGACATCCAGGGCACGCGCGTCAACTACGCCACCGAGGGCGGCGCCGAGAGCGTGATGGCGAGCCTCGAGGCCGGCATGGCCGACGGCTTCCTCGACGACGCCGAACTCGCCGCGCTGGCCCCCCCGTCGATGCCCGGCATCACCTTCGAGACCTTCGCGGCGGCCCGTGAGGGCTCGCCCTTCTCGCAGCCGGTGACCGAGGGCCCGTACGCGGGGCTCTTCTCGCTCAACCAGCGCATCAACATCACCGTGCAGGCGCGCGACGGCATCAACAACCGCAGCCGCTCGATCGTCACCGTGAACGCGCAGGCCATCCCGGTCTTCCAGATGGGCGTGTTCTACCAGGACGACCTCGAGATCCATCCGGGCGCGGCGATGGTCTTCGAGGGGTGGATCCACACCAACGCGAACCTCTACCTCAGCGCGAACAACTCGACGTACCGGTCGATCATCACGACGCCGGACTCGGTGTTCTGGCAGCGCAAGGACTCGAACCAGCGCCTGAACGGCGTCTTCATCAACAACAACGCGGCGGTGGCGACGGCGCTCAACTTCGACAGCCGGAGCACCACGGCGGCGCAGTTCGTGGCGAACTCGGAGACCATGTACAACTCGCGCCTCAAGTCGGGCGCCTCGGGGGCGACCGAGCTGCGGCTCCCGCTCCCGACCGGCATGGCGCCGACCGAGCTGGTCGCGCCGCGCAGCATGGCGGACAACGCGCAGGTGCAGGAAGTGAAGTTCGCCTGGCGCGCCGACTGGCACATCACCGTGCCGATGAACGCGGCGGGCTTCGCCATCGCGGCGAGCAACCTCTGCGAGACTGGCGCGGGCAACCCCACCATCCGCGACGGCTCCAACGGCGCCGGCACCTCGGTGCCGCCGGTGGGCACGGGCTCGGGCGACTGCGGGGGCATCTTCCAGCTGACGAACGCGGCGTTCCACGAGGGGCGTGAGAACACGATGGTCGACGTCGTGAACATCCGCATGGACCGCCTGCGCACCTGGATCAACGGCAGTGTCGGCGACCGGCGCACGCGCATCATGTACATCACCTTCGTGCGCACGGACGGTCTCCCGATCACCCGGTATCCGGCGGTCCGGCTCCAGAACGGCTCGCAGTTGCAGGGCCCGATCACCATCGCGACGGACCGTCCGCTCTACGTCTGGGGCAACTTCAACAGCACCGCCCCCTGGTTCCCGGCCTCGCTCGCGTCGGATGCGCTGACCTTCCTCTCCGCCTGCTGGGTGGACGCGAACCAGCTGGTCTTCATCCGCCGCGACGCCTGCGCCTCCGGCACCACGATGAACGTGTACGCGGCCGTCGCGGCGGGCCACTCGGCCACCACCTGCGACTGGCAGCGTGCCGGCTGCGCGGCCCCGAACTACGGCGGCGGGCTCGAGAACTTCCCCCGCTTCCTCGAGAACTGGAGCGGACGCACGCTCCTCTATCGTGGGTCGCTCGTCTCGCTCTTCACCAGCCAGTACGCCCGATTGCAGAACTGGAACTGGCGTGCGTACTACAGCGCCCCGAACCGCGACTGGCGCTTCGACACGCGCTTCAACGACCCGGCCAACATGCCCCCGGGCACCCCGATGGTCGGCAGCGTCTTCCAAGTGGCCTACCGGCCCGTATACTAGGGGTACGCATGCGACGCCGGCCGGCGGGCTTCACGCTGCTCGAGGTGCTGATGGTCATCACCGTCATGGGACTGATGATGACGATCATCGTGCCGCGCATGCGCACCTCCCCCGGCCAGCACGTGAACATCACGGCCCGGCAGGTCGTGCGTGACCTCGAGGGGGCGCGCGCGCGCGCGCTGACCACGCGGCGCGCCACGCGGGTCTGCTTCAACCCGGGGATCACGGCCAGCTACGCCGGGTTCCTCGACGACGACAACAACGGCGTGATCGGCGAGACCCTCGCCGAGGCGACGGCGCTGCGGGCCTTCCCGCCGCGCACCTTCCAGAATGGGGTGATCTACGGGAAGGGGAACGCCACGGGGATCCCGGGGGACACGCTCACGGTGGCCAACACCCTGAGCAACCAGGACGTGGACTTCGACTCCCGGGGCATCCCCTCGCCCTTCGGGGAGACCGGCGTGGTGTACCTGACCCACCCGGATGATCCCAACTTCGTGGCTGCGATCCAGGTCCAGGCGGCGGGCTCCTTCCGCCTCTGGTTCTGGCGTGGCGGAGGGTGGCAGTGATGCGGCCGTCCGATCGATCCGTGCGCCGGGCCCGGCGGGGCAACCGCGCGGGGTTCAGCCTCATCTCCGTGGTCGTCGCACTCGTCCTCCTCCTCGTGGGGATCGCGGCGCTCGCCCGCACGCAGATGGAGGCGATCCGATCCCAGCGCGGCGACGCGGGGCGCGGCCAGGCGCTCGCGCTCGCCTCCGCCTACATGGAGGAGCTCCGCTCGCGGGACATCTCCACCATCGCGTCGGAAGCGCTCGTCGCGATCGACTCGCTGGGGAACGTGAGCGGCTCGGGCCGCTTCCAGCGCCAGGTGATCGTCTCCAACGACGCCGTGAACCTGATCCGCGTGACGGTGCAGGTCACGCCCCCTGGCGCGGCGCAGCCGGTCTCGCTCCTGACGCTGTTCTACCGGAGGACCTAGCATGCGCACGCGACGAGACCTCACCCGCCGGCGGACCGCACGCGGCCTGCGCGCGGGCCTCACCCTGATCGAACTCATGATCGCGATGGTGATGGGACTCCTGGTGGTGAGCACCGCCACGGGGTTCGCACTCTCCACCACGCGCCAGCTCATCAAGAACGAGGGACGCGAGGACTACACCCGCAAGGCGCGATTCGTGGGCATGGCCTTCCGGCGCGACGTGGGCGAGGCGGGGGTCTCGATGTCGAGCCTCCCCGGCTTCGGCTCCGTCAACGTCTTCGGGGACACGGTGGTCTTCCTCGGCCGCCTCTGGGCTCCGACGGAGGTTCCCGTCTACACGATCGTGTGGGACTCCGCCGCCTGGACCCCCGTGGCGGACGAGGGCGAGTGCGGCGACAACTGCGTGCACGTGCGCAAGAACCCCGCGAACACGAACATCAACCTCGTACCGGGTGACCTCGCGATGCTCACCGTCGGCGGCGCGCGCCGGCTCCTCACGATCACCGCCGTCTCCCAGAACTCCCCGGGCGACTCGGCTCGCGTCACCTTCCTGGACGTCGACACCACGCTTGCCTACCCGTCGAACCTGACCGGGGTCACGCTCATCCCGAACTCGTCGATCTACAAGTTGCAGTCCGTGATCTACTGGCACGACGCGGGCACCAACTCGCTCATGCGCGCGGCGAACATGACCACGGCGGGGATCCCGAACGGCCAGGTCGTCGCGACCGACGTCACCGCGTGGGACGCCGGCGTGATCTTCGAGGACGGCACCTCGGGGGATTTCCTCACCCCCGGGACGGCCGGACGCAACTTCACGAACATCAACGCCGCCTGGGCGAGAGCGACCATCGGCGCGGACCGCGTGGACCCGCGCGACCCGGCTCCCCTGCGCCGCACCTTCGAATGGCGGGCGGTGCCACGCAACCTGATCTTCGAACGCAACCGCTGACGAGCGCCGGCGTGCCGACGCACTGACGCGCCTCGACGGGTTGCGGATTCGGGCCGCGGGAGACACTCTCCCGCGGCCCGGTCGTTCGCGGGCGCCTCGTCGGCCGATCCTCCGCCTCCCCTGACAGGAATCCGCATGTCCCGTCCCGCCCGCGCCGCCCACCTCCTGGCGACGACCGCCGCGCTCGCCATCGCCCTCTGGCCCGCCGCACCCGTGGCCGGCGCCCAGGCCGCAGCGACGCCCGCCGCCAGTGCCTTCATCGGCGTCCGTGTGGACGCGGACCGCAACAAGGTGCTGCTGGAACTCACCCCCGAGCGCCTCGGGCAGGACTTCCTGCACCAGAGCGTGCTCGCCACGGGGGGCGGCACGGGTGGGCTCGACCGCGGCCAGACCGGCGGGAGCGCGGTGGTCCGGTTCGAGCGCCAGGGACGCCGGGTGCTCCTCGTGCGGGACAACTGGAGCGTGCGCGCGCTCGGCGCGAACGAGGCGGGCCAGCGGGCCGCGGCCGAGGGATTCCCCACCTCCGTGGTGGCCTCCTTCCCGATCGAGTCGGAGGCGAACGGCGTGCTCGTGGTGGACGCGACCGGGCTCTTCCTCTCGGACACGTACGGCATCGCCGAGAGCCTCCGGCGCTCCCAGGCGGGGAATGGCCGCGTGGACGCCAACCGCAGCTTCATCGACGCGGCGCGCACGAAGGCCTTCCCGCGGAACACCGAGATCCATGCGGTGCTCACGTTCGCGATCGACGCGCCGGGAGGCGCGCTCCGCCGCGCCGCGCCCGATGCCAGCGCCCCGACGATGCAGGTGCACCACTCCCTCGTGGCCCTTCCCGAGGCGAGCGGATTCCGGCCTCGTCCCGCGGACCCGCGCTCCGGCCTCGGGACGAGCTCCTTCCTCGACTTCAACCAGGGGATCGACGGCACCTATCGCGCGGCGTACGCCAACCGCTGGCGCCTCGTGCCGAAGGATCCGGCCGCCTACCAGCGCGGCCAGCTCACCGAACCCGTCACGCCGATCGTCTACTACCTCGATCCGGGGATCCCCGAGCCCTACCGCACGGCGTTCCTCGAGGGCGGCAACTGGTGGAACAAGGTCTTCGAGGGCGCGGGATGGCGGAACGCCTTCCAGGTGCGCGACCTCCCCGCGGGCGTGGACCCGATGGATTCGCGCTACAACCTCATCTACTGGATCCATCGCACCGGTCCGGGCCCCTCCGTGGGCCCCTCGCTCTCCGACCCGCGCACGGGGGAGATCCTGCGCACGGTGGTGCGCATGGACTCGTGGCGCTCGCTGGTGGACTACAACATCTATGCGGGACTCCTGCCGGCCGCGGGTCCCGGCGGGCTGAACGTCACGGCCGAGGCGTTCGCGATGGCGCGCCGCCGGCAGCACGTGGCGCACGAGATCGGGCACACCATCGGCTTCTCGCACAACTACATCTCGGAGTCGCAGGGCCGGACCTCGGTGATGGACTACCCGTTCCCGCTCATCGACGTGGACGCGCGCGGCACGCTCGACCTCTCCAAGGCGTACGCGCCCTTCGCGGGCGCCTGGGACTCGCTCGCCGTCCGCTACGGCTACACCTGGTATCCGGACGCGCGGAGCGAGTCCGCGGGGCTCGAGCGCATCGTGCAGGAGGGCATCCGGCGGAACGTGCGCTTCGTGGCCGACCAGCACGCGGGCGCCGAGGGATCGATCCCCGAGGCGACGCGCTGGGTGGTGGGGCGCACGATGTTCGAGGCGCTCGAGCGCACGAGTGCGGTGCGGCGCGTGGCGATCGAGAAGTTCGACGAGCGCGCCGTGAAGCCCGGTGAGCCGCTCTACCTGCTCAACATGCGCTTCGCGCACGTCTACCTGCACCACCGCTACGCCCTGGAGGGCGTGGTGAAGTACATCGGCGGGATGGACTTCCGCTATGCGCTGCGCGGGGATGGGCAGACGCCCACGCAGCCGGTCCCCGCCGCCCAGCAGCGGCAGGCCCTCAAGGCCGCGCTCGATGCGCTCGAGCCGGCCGCGCTCGCGGTGCCCGAGCGCGTGATGGCGCTCATCCCGCCGGTGCCGCCGGGGGGTGACGGTTCGTTCGAGTGGATCCAGTCCGCCGGCGGCACCACCTTCGACCAGGTCTCCCTCGCGGGGGGCGTGGCCACGGAGGTGATCGAGAACATCCTGCACCGCGAGCGCGCCGCGCGCGTGGTGCTCCAGGGCGCGCGGGACGCCACCCTTCCGTCGCTCGATGAGGTGATGCAGGCCGTGGTCGACCGCACATGGGGCGCCGCGCCCGCAGCCAACGCCAACGAGCAGGCGATCCGCCGCACCGCGCAACGCGTGGCGGTGAACACCCTGCTCGACCTCGCGGGGGACCGCGCGGCGCTGGCCGAGGTGCGCGCGATCGCCGAGCTCCACCTGCAGGCGCTGGCGCAGCGGATCGAGGGCATGAGCGGGGGATCGGCGGCCGACCGCGCGCTCCGCGCCTCGGCGCGCCGCGACATCGCGCGCTACTTCGAGGGCGGCGACGACCCGGCGAAGCGCCCGCGCTTCGCGGTGATCATCCTCCCCTGGCCGTAGGCGGGGGCGCGGATGGAACGCCGTCGCTTCCTCGGCGACCTGACCCGGTACGCCGCGCTCTGTGCGGGGCTGCCGAACGAGTGGCGCCTCGTGCATCGTCCGCGCTTCGCGGACGATCCCTTCGCGCTGGGCGTCGCATCCGGCGATCCCACGCCGACCGGGGCCGTGCTCTGGACGCGCCTCGCGCCGCGGCCGTTCGAGCCGAACGGCGGGATGCCCGGGGATCGTGCCATCGTCGACTGGGAAGTCGCCACCGATGATGGGTTCCAGCAGGTGGTGCGGCGCGGGCGGCAGACGGCCGCGCCGGAGCTCGCCTACAGCGTGCACGCCGAAGTCGAGGGGCTCGCGCCGGACCGCTGGTACGTCTATCGGTTCCGCTCCGGCGATGCGGTGAGCGCCGTCGGGCGGCTGCGCACCGCGCCGGCCGCCGACGCCACCACGCCGCTCCGCCTCGGCATGGCCTCGTGCCAGAACTACGAGCAGGGCCTCTTCACGGCGCTCGAGCATCTCGCCGGCGAGCGGTGCGACCTGATCGCCCACCTCGGCGACTACATCTATGAGTATGGCGTGCGCGACGGCGCCGTCCGGCCGCACCATGGCTTCGAGACCCAGACGCTCGACGATTACCGGACGCGGTACAGCCAGTACAAGCTCGACCCCGCGCTCCAGGCCGCGCACGCGGCCTGCCCCTGGATCGTGACCTGGGACGACCACGAGGTCGACAACAACTACGCCAACGAGGCGAGTGAGAACGTCTGGGAGTCCGCGGAGCAGGTGCGCGCGCGGCGTGCGGCGGCGTACCAGGCCTGGTGGGAGCACCAGCCGGTGCGCGTCCCGCGCGCGCGCTCGTGGGCCGACCTCGACATCCGGCGCACGACCAACTGGGGTGCGCTCGCGCGCTTCTGGGTGATGGACACACGGCAGTACCGCGACGACCAGCCCTGTGGTGACGGCTCGCAGATGGTGCCCTGCGCGGGTTGGGCCGACCCCGCACGCTCGCTCCCCGGCCTCGCGCAGGAACGCTGGCTCACCGAGGGGCTCGGCGCCTCGCGCGCGCGGTGGCAGGTGCTCGCACAGCAGGTGATGATGGCGCCCTTCGACGACGCGGTGGGCCCGGACCGGACACGCCTGCACATGGACGCCTGGGCCGGCTACCCGGCGAGCCGCGACCGGATCCTCGGCGCGATCGCCGAGCGGGCGCCCAACCGCACGGTGGTCCTCACGGGGGACATCCACTCCAACTGGGTGAACGAGCTGCGCGCGGGGTTCGATCGCCCCAACCGGCCGGTGGTGGCCACGGAGCTCGTCGGCACCTCGCTCTCATCCGGAGGGGATGGCAGCGACGCCTGGGGTTCCGTGGCACCCGCGATGGCGGACAATCCGCACCTCAAGTGGCATTCGGCGCGCCGGGGCTACGTGATCTGCGACGTGAACGACCGGGAGTGGCTGGCCGACTTCCGCGAGGTGCCGTTCGTCACCCGTCCGGGCGCGCCGGTGCGCACGCGCACCAAGTGGCGGATCGAGCACGGACGACCCGGGGTGGTCGAGGTCTAGGCGGGTGCGCATCCTCCGGCTCCTCGCGTGGGCCGCGCTCCTCGCGCTGATCGGACTCGCCGCCGCGAGCTACGGCCAGCTGCCTGCGGAGATCCCCGCCCACATCGGGCTCGGCGGCGAGGTCACGCGCACCTCCCCGAAGAGCATCCACGGCTGGTTCGCGCTCCCCCTCATCGCGCTCGCCGTCCACCTCCTGATCGAGGGCGTCGGCCTGATGCTGCCGAGCAGGCCGCACTGGTTCAACTTCCCCGAGAAGGCGCGCTTCCTCGCGCTGCCGAAGGCGTCGCAGGCACCGGTGATCGAGGAGATGCGCACCCTGCTGGACATCACCCTGCTCGGCACGAACGGGCTGATGCTCGTGATCCAGTACCACCTCTGGCGCATCGCGCTCGGCGATCGCTCGGACGGCGTGTTGCTGGCGGTGGCGATCGTCCCCGTCTTCCTCACCCCGGCGATCCTCTTCTGGCTCACGCGCGTGACCGCCGCGCTCGAGCGGGAGGAGGCGCGGCTCAAGTCCGGCGGCGCCTGACGCCCGGTGGCCCCCGGTGACGCCGGGTGGTGGAACGCGATGGAACCGACCGCGGGCGCGCAGCGTTCGTCCTCGGATGGGGGACGACCCCCCGCACGTCACCCGAACCACGGAGAAGGCACCGATGCGACTCACGACCCTGGTCACCCCGCTCGCGGCGCTCGCGCTCGCACTCCCCCTGCAGGCGCCGCAGGCGCAGGCCCCCACGAAGGGGTGGCGCGCGGAGTTCCTCGCGGTGATGGCGGCAGCGGAGGAGAAGTACGTGAAGCTCGCCGAGGCGACGCCGCAGGAGAAGTTCAACTGGCGCCCCGCCCCAGGCGTCCGCTCCGTCGCGGAGGTCTTCCTGCACGTCGCGGGCGCGAACTACGGCCTGGTGGGGCGCCTCGGCGCCGCGCCACCGGCGGGTGTCGATCTCGCGAACCTGGAGAAGAGCACCACCGACAAGGCCGCCATCATCAAGCACATAAAGGATGGCTTCGCCGCGTTCCGCGCGGCGGTGGTGGCGTTCCCCGAGGGAGAGGCCGAGAAGATGGTGCCGCTCTTCGGCGGCCAGCAGGTGACGGCGCGGCACTTCCTCACCTTCATCGCGGACCACAACGGCGAGCACCTGGGGCAGTCGATCGCCTACGCCCGCACCAACGGGATCGTGCCTCCCTGGTCGATGTGAGCTGAGCGTCGGATGTGCGAACGGGGCAGCCGGCGATCCGCCGGCTGCCCCGTTCGCCTTCCGTCACCGGCTCAGAAGGTGATCTGGATGCCCGTGGTGAAGAGCTTGTCGGTGTCCGTGAACCCCGGCTCCGGCATGTTGTCGAAGCGGATCACGTACGCCAGCTTGATGCCGATCTTGGCCGAGATGGGCGCGACCACGGCCGACTCGCTGTTCACGCGCCAATCCTCGGTCTCCTTGAGGTTGGGGATGAACTCGACGTTCTGCTGGAAGTACGCCGCCGGGGAGAAGACGTGGCGCCACGAGGCGGCCCCGCGCGCGGAGGGGAAGTTCTTCTGCACGCCGTCGGTGCCCACCTGCTGCGTGAAGCTCCCGCCGCCCTCGATGCGGACGGTGTCGGACTCGGTGCCGAGCAGGCGCGCCTGCACGCCGACGTTCTCCTCGAAGCGCCGCGCGATGCCCGCGAACCTGTCGCGGTCGAAGCCCGTCCCGATGAAGAGCGCGAAGATCTTGTCGATCCGGTAGTCGCCGCGGAGGTTGGCCCGCAGGGCGTTGGTGGTGATGACGCCACGCTGCTTGCCGTACACCATCGCGAAGCCCTGCTGGAGGTTCAGGCGGCCGCGCTGCTGCGTGAACTTCTCGCCGAGGTTGAGCGTGGTGACCTGCGTGTTGCCGCTGGTCTGCACGTAGCCGAGGTCGGCGGTGATCTTGGTGACGACGGCCGGTGCGGCATCCTGGGCGGCGGCGCGAGGCGCGAGGAGCGCGGCCATGACCGCAGCCGTCGCGAGGACCGGGACGAATCGAAGTCTCAGCATGCTCTCGTGGTTGGAGGGTGGACGTCGAAACCTAGGACGGTGCGCGGGCGGGCTGTACCCGTGCGCGCGCCCGGCGGCTCACCAGCGCCAGTCGCGGTAGAGGTCGAGGCCGAACTGGTAGATCTGGCTGAAGGTGCCCACCCGGTTGCACGGGGTGGAGCCCGGGTTGAGCGAGAGCAGCGCCGAGAGGCGCTCGCGCGGGCGGTACTCGACGGCGATGCCGAACCAGCGCGCGAGTGCGCTCGCGGCGCGGCTCTCCCCGCGGCAGACGCCCGCGGAGACGTTGAGGTAGGAGTCGGTGCCGATCTGCGACCCCGCCGTGAGCGCGAGGCTGTTGAGGAGTCCTTCGAACGAGTTCAGCGTGAAGTCGGTGGGGGAGTCCCCGGCCACGGTGGTGACCTGCAGCTCGCTGATGAACGGGATCCGGCCGCCGAGCGCACGCTCCACCGCGCCGCCGAGCGAGGGCACGAGCGCCGCGGTCGCGGTGCGCACCGCCCAGGTGCCGTTGTTGTCGAGCGCGAACGAGGGCGACCCGAAGATCAGGTACGAGATGATCTCGGTCTCGCTCGCGGTCGACCCGAGGTCGGCGCTGGAGAGCACGAGGCGCGGCTCGCGCACGGTGCCGGTGAGGCGCGCCCCGATCTTCACGTCCTCGCGGTCGGCCTGCCGCACGAGGTACGAGGCGTGGATGTCGAGGGCCGGCGGGATGTCGAGCGGGCCGTTCATCCGCACCACGCCGCTGTCCACCTGGAAGGTGCGCTGGAGCGGACCGAGGTCGAGCCGGTACGTGCCGCGCGTGGCGAGGATCTCGCCGCGCACGGTCGGGTCGCGGAGGGTGCCGGTGACCCCGATGCTCCCGGTGAGCTGCACGTTCGCCTCCGGGGAGCGGAGGCGCACCTCGTTCCCCAGGCGGATGGTGAGCTCCTCGATCCGCGGCATGTACTGGTTGACGGTCGTCGCCGAGCCGTCGACCGGTTCGACATCGAGCACCGCCCGCTGCCGCCCGATGTACGCGTTGGCGCTCGGCACGGAGATCTCGCCGCCGAGGACGAGCGAATCGACCTGGCCCCGGAGGCGGAGCTGCCACGACGCGTCGGCCTCGGCGAGGCGGGGATCGTCGATCACGCGGAGGTTCCGGGCGAAGGTGCGGAGATCCGCGTTCCAGCGGTCGCCGCGGCGGAAGACCGTCCCCTCGAGGGTCGCGGAATCCCCGGGCGCGCGTTCGTCCGAGAGCCGGAACCGGTGCACGATCACGGAGTCGGGGGTGAGGGCGACGTCGGCGAGCACGTCGCGGAATCCGGTGCGGAGGGCCGGCACGGCGAAGGAGCCGTCGCGGAGGAGGAATGAGCCGCGCGGCTCGAGCGCGCCCCATCGCCCCGAGACGAGCACGTCCGCGTCGAATCCTCCCTGCAGCTCGCTCACCTCGGGGAGGAGCGCCTCGAATCCGCTCAGCGAGCTGCCGTCCGCGACGAACCGGATGAAGACCTCGTCGCCGAGCTTCCGCTGCGCGAGCGTCCGCGACTCGAAGGTGAGGTCGAGCGGGAGCGCGGCCGTGAGCCGGAAGGCGTCGCGCGTGGCCGCCGGGTCGGCGGCGAGTCCCTGCAGGTCGAGGTCGAGGAGGCGACGTGCATAGGAGGCGCGCAGGCGCACGCTCGGGGCGGCGCGTCCCTCGACCCGCGCCGAGTCGAGGCTCCCCGTGGCCTGCAGGGTCGGCTCCGCCCAGGTCCCGCCGAGTTCGGCGTCGAACGAGACGAGGCCATCGACGCCCGCGGGTGCGAGCCCCGTGAAGGCGGCGTGCGCGATCGGCACGCGCACCGCGTGGAGCGTGCCGGTGATGGGTCCGGAGGAGTCGATCTGCGCGAGGAGGTCGAAGCGCGCGCCGTCGCTGCTCACCATCCGGACGGAGTCGAAGTGGAGGCGCGTCGCGCTCGAGGTGATCCGGGCCGGCTGCGTGAGCCGCCACTGCATGGTCGGGGCGCGGGCGTCGAGCGAGTCGAGTCGCAGGTGCACGCTGTCCGCGGTCCAGCGCGCGTCGAGCCGCGCGGTGGCGTAGAGCGAGTCGCCCGCCATCAGGCGCACCGACGCATCCGCCCAGGTCGGCTCCCGGACCGTCGCCTCGGCCGAGATGCGGTGGATCGGCACGCCGCCGAGCAGGACACCCACGGCGTCGAAGGTCGCGAGCCCGCGCGTGGCGGAAGGGAAGTCGAAGAGCAGGAGGTCGCCGCGCAGGCTGTCGGCCCCGTGGCTCCCGGCCCGGATCCGCTCCCCCTCCCACTCGGTGCGGATGTCGAGCGTGTCGAGCGAGCCGAACGCCAGCCCGTTCAGGAGTGCGCTGCCGTGCAGCGAGTCCCCCCACGCCGCCGCGAGGCTGTCGGGGAGGAGGCCGCGGATCAGGGCGAGCGAGTCGATCATCGCCGCGAACCGGAGCGTGTCGCGGAGTGCGGGGTCGCGGCTGAGGCGGCCCTGGGCGGTGAAGCGGCCGAGGGGTGCCTCCACGATCAGCGTGTCCACGCGCACGCCCCCGGGCTCCAGGGTGAGGAGCGCGCGCGCGTCGTGGATCGCGAGTCCCGCGACGGTGCTCGTGGAGTCGAGGATCAGGTCGAGCGGGCCCGCCGGCTCGTCCCATCGGCCGTCGATCCCGAGCGCGGCACGCGCGGTGATCGCGTGGGCGGGGAGGTCGCGCGCCGCGAGGTACCGATTCGCGTCGAACCGGGTGAACGTCATGTCGCCGCGGGCGAGGAGTCGCGCGGTGTCGAGCGACGTGGTGCCGTCGAAGGTGAGGCGGCTCTCGCCATCGTGCAGCGCGAGGCGGAGGGTGACCGAGTCGCCCCGGGCGCTCGCGTCCAGTCGCCCCGCCAGCACGCCGCGGAGCGGCTCCGGCGTGACGGCGGGACCGAGCGCCGCGAGGCCGACCTGCTCGAACTCCAGGGACGACTCGAGCCAGGTGCGCGCGGTGTCGGCGGCGATGCGCCCACTCCCGCGCACGACCGTGCGCGGGAGCGCCCCGTCGTGGTGCGTCAGCTCGAGCCCGCTGAACCGGTAGTCCTCGAGCGGACCCTCGAGGCGCACGCGCCCCGTGAGATATCCCGCGAGGGAGTCGGCCACCGCGGTCACCGCGCCCGCGGTGCGCACGTCGAGCGAGTCCACGGTCACGTCCAGCGGGGCGAGCACGGTGCTGGGTGCGAGGAGGTCGAGCACGCCAGCGATAGTGAGCCGCGACCGCGCACCGCCGATGCGACGGTCCTCGAACTCGAGCGTGGAGGGGTCGAGGCGCCAGCGGTCGAGCGGACCGCCCGTCGCGCGCAGGCGTCCCCGGAGCGCGCCGTCCCACGGCGGTGCCGGCACGGAGTCGCCGAAGAGCTCGCGGATGAGCGCGAAGTCGAGCGGTTCGGTCATCAGGTCGAGGTCGCGGATCGCCACCGTCTCGCCGACCTCCGCGACGAACCGGCCGCGGACGCGGGAGTCGGTCGCGCGGGCGTCGATCGAGTCGATCGCGTACCGCAGCGCGCCCCCGGGGAGCCCGTCGGTGACCCGCACGACGGCTCGCCCGCGCCCGCCGCGCGGCACGAGCGGAGAGATCCAGGCGATGTCGGTGAAGCCGAGTGAGTCGGTGCGCGCCTCGAGCGCGAGCCGCTGGCGGGGCGCCGCCGTGTCCCAGCGCACGCGGCCGTCGAGTCGCGCCACGGTCGCCGGCAGGCGCACCACCGGCAGGGCGAGGCGGAGTGAGTCCCTCCAGAGGAGCACCTCACCCGCCGCGTGGGTGACCTCAACGGGCGGGGCGTCGAGCGACGCGACGAGGCGCTGCACGCGCACGGCGCCGACCCTGCTGACGGTGTGGAACTGCGAGGCGCCGAGGTCCAGCGCCCGGAGGCGATGGTGCGACGTGTCACCCGGCGCGCCCGCCGTGGACGTGCGCCGTGTCGAGACCTCGGCGTCACGGAGCGCGAGGGTGTCGAGCACGATGCGCCATCCTCCGCCCGTGGTCCCTGCCGGCGTGCCACCGTCACCGGCGAAGAGTGTCGCCACGTTCCACGTGCCGGCGCTGTCCGCCACGAGATGCGCCACCGGCTGGTCGATCTCGACCGCGCGGAGCTGCACCACGCGATCGGCCAGCGGGAGGAGCTCGAATCGCGCCCGGACGGGTCCGCTGCCGAGGACCAGCACACCGGCGGAGTCGCGCACGGTGATCGAGTCGAGCATGAGCGTGCCGAAGGGCGCCAGTCGCAGCGTCCCGAGCGCGACGCGCCCGCGGTCGCCGACGGCGTCCTGCAGCGCGCGCTCCACCCGGTCGCGCACCCAGGCGTTGCCGCGGTCGGTGTGCACCACGAAGAGCCCGGCGCCGAGCACGCCGAGCCCGACCGCCCCGACGAGCCCGAGCGCGACGAGGAGCGCGACGCGGAGTCGCCGCACCTAGAAGGCCTCGCCGATGCTGAAGTGGAAGGCGAGCCGGGGGAAGATCCCGCGGCGCAGCGGCGGGCGGAACGTGGTGGGGCAGGCGTACGGACCCGACGCGGCGTTGATGTCCGCGTCGTTGAACGGCTCCACCGTGCCCGGCGAGACGCAGATCGCGCGTCCGGATGTGCCGGCCGTGCGGTCGGCGGCGCGGACGAGGTAGGCGGGGCCGAACTCCAGCGGATACGGGTTGTAGCCCACATCGACGCGGAAAGGCCCGAGGTCCGTGAGGAGGCGGACGCCGAAACCGGGAGTCAGGCGAAGCCCACTCACGGAGTAGTTGCCCGTGTTGTTCCAGACGCGCCCGGCGTCCAGGAACACCACCCAGTGGAGGAGGTTGGCAGGCCACCCGATGCGCGTGCGGAGCTCGAGGTTGAGCAGCGCCATCGCGGTGCCCCCCGCCGGGGCGAGCCGCAGGTAGCCGGAGTCCGGTTCCGCGATCCCCACCGTGAAGGTGTCCACCGTGGCCGTGGTGGTGATCGCGTCCACGATGTAGACCGCGGGCCCCAGTTGGTTCTGCCCGTAGCCGCGGACGGTGTTCTGCCCGCCCGCGTAGAAGCGCTCCTGCGGCGGCACGAGCGGCTCGAGTGCGCGCTTGGTGATCACCGCGCCCGCGGAGACGCGCGCGGCGCCGATGATGTGCCGCGAGAGCGGGCGGTAGAGCGCGTACTCGAGCTGCGTGCGGTTGAAGTTCACCGTCTTCGCCGGCGCCCCCACGTGGATGGTCCCGATGCGCGACTCGACCGCCCACCGCTCGTCGTTCACCGCCGGGGTGCCGAGCGCCGGCGCCGAGCGCGAGAGCGTCACCCCCGCCGCGTGCAGCCGGCTCGGCGTCAGGAGCAGGGCGCGGTCGTTGAAGCGGCAGAGGCCGAAGGTCGCACACGCCACCGCCTGGTCGGAGGTCGTGCGCCCGCCGTCGAAGCGGTAGGTGAAGGTGTTGTTCACCCGCGGGATGATCGGCCGCTCGAACGCCGCCAGCACGCCGAGGGTCGTCTCGCGGACGTAGCTCTGGAACTCGGTGCGGCGCTCGCTGAAGAGGGTGAGCTGCGGGTGCCACTGCTCCCCGATCACGCCGCGCAGCTGCACGGAGCTTCCGACGTAGTAGTTCAGCTTCTGGCTGAAGTCGTCGGCGCGCACACCCGGGGCGCAGAGGCCGGGGGCGACGTCGAGCGGCGCGCCGACGCCGATCTTCGCGAGGCGCGCGTCGAGCTGCAGCCGGTGCGCGCGCCCGAGGAAGTTCTGCTCGACGAACCGCGTCTGCGTGCGGAAGCAGTCGAGCGTGCCCCATCCACCGCCGGCGCGCAGCCGGCGGCTCGGCCCCTCCACCAGTCGCACGCGCATCAGGAGCGAGTCGCGCGCACTCCCCAGCGGGAAGGTGTCGATCGCGACGTTACGGTAGAGGTCGTACGAGTAGAGCAGTTGCTGGCTCTGCCCCACCGTACGGGCGCGGTAGGGGTCCCCGGGCGCGACCTTCAGGAGTTCGCGCACCTCCGGCTCGTCGAGGGCGGGCGCGTCGGCGCGCTGCGGGGTCAGGTCCACGTCGATCCGGCCGATGTGCACCAGCGGTCCCGGATGGAAGACGACGCGCACGCCGGCACGCCGCGCCGCGCTGTCCACGTAGATCCGGCGGTACTCGGGCGCGCGGGCGCGCGCGTACCCCGACTGGCGCACGAGGAGCTGCACCGAGTCCACCTGGCGGAGGAGCAGGGTATCGTCGAGCGGCGTGCCGAGGATCGCGGCGCGGAGCGCGCGCACGGCGATCACGTCCGGCGGCAGGGAGTCGATGATGAGCGAATCCACGAGGATCGGTGGGGCCTCGCGGACCGTGAATGCGACGTTGGCCGTGCGCGCGCCCTTGCGCTCCACGCGCACCGATGCGGTGGTGCCCGGGTAGCCCCGCATCTCGTACCAGCGCGCGATCCGGAGCGTGTCGCGGCGGACCTCCAGCGAGTCGAGGCAGGCGGCGGGCCCGACGTTCCAGCCGAACCAGCGCCGGAACCGGCCGGCGCGCTCGGTGAAGAGGATCGCCCCGAGCTCGGCGTCCGGGACCGAGCGGTTGCCGCCGATCCGCAGCGCCTCCACCCTCGGGCGGCGGGTCGTGCACTCCGCGTCCTGCGCCCGCACCGGGCCCGCGAGCGCCGCCGAGAGCGCCAAGAGCAGCGCCAGCAGCAGCGCAAGCCGCGGCACCGGCGTGCCGCACACACACGGCTCGACGGGAGGACGAATGGGCATCTCGCGGGGAATGGGGATCGGGGGGCGACGGCGTCTCGCGCACGGCGTCCCACCGAATTCTATATTGGGGGACACCGCCCCAGCCAATCCGTTCCGGGAGTGCCCATGCGTCGTTCCGCCCTGCTCACCCTGCTGGTCCTCCTCCTTCCCGCCTGCGCGGCCGAGGAGCGCGTGCCCGAGGCTGCCGTCGACCGGAGCTGCTTCGGCGGACGCGTCCTCTCCTTCCGCGACCTCGTGGCGGAGGTGGTGATCCCCGCGGGCGAGACCTGCGACGCCGGCACCTTCCAGGTGGTGTTCACGCGGGGCGCGGACACCCTCGCGACGCTCACCGAGACGCGCGTCGGGACCGTGGGGTTCATCGGCACGGCGGACGTGAATGGTGATGGGCGCGGGGAGTTCTTCGTCTCCACCCGCTCCATCGATGCGGACGCGCGTGGCGCGCTCTTCGCCTACACCGAGGGCGCGACCGAGATCGGCCGCCTGCAGATCGCCCCGCTCGACTCGGCGCAGCTCGAGGGGTACGCCGGGCAGGACCGCTTCGGCTTCGGCGGCGCCGACCAGCTGGTGCGCGCCTTCCCCCGGGCGTCCGGCGACACCGCCTGGTTCGGGTACGCGCATGGGACGAAGGCGTGGAACAGCATCCAGCGCCCCGCCTGGGTGCGGTAGCGCGGCCCGGGTGATCAGCGCGGGCGCGGCTTGGCGCGACGTGTCGCGGGGGCCGTGAGCGGATCGTCGGGCCAGGGGTGCCGCGGGTAGCGCCCCTTGAGGTCGCGGCGCACGTCGAAGTACCCGGTGCGCCAGAAGCTCGCGAGGTCGCGCGTCACCTGCACCGGACGGTGCGCGGGGGAGAGCAGGTGCAGCGTGAGCGCGACCCGGCCGTCGCCCACGCGCGGGGTCTCGGTCAGGCCGAAGACCTCCTGCAGCCGCACCGCGAGCACCGGCTCCGCGGGGTTCGAATAATCCACTGCGATCCGCGAACCGCTCGGCACCTCGAGGTGCGTGGGGGCGATCCGGTCGAGGCGCGCCCGCGCCTCCCAGGGGAGCCAGGCGAGCAGGGCACCGGCGAGGTCAGCGCGCGCCAGGTCCGCGAGGCGGCGCACGCCCGCGAGCGCCGGCGCGAGCCAGGACTCGAGGGCGCTTAGCAGCGCCGCTTCGGAGACGTCCGGGAAGCGGTCGGGTTCCACGCCGTGGGCGAACGCGAGCCGTTCGCGGAGCGCGCGTGCCGCGGGGCTCCATGTGAGGAGCGAGAGTCCGGCATCGCGCACCGCGTCCACGAGCGCGGCCGTGACCTCCTCGGGGGCGACCTCGCGCAGTTCGCGCTCGCGGAGCACCAGGGCGCCGTGTCGCTCGCGTTCCACCGCGCGGACGCGTTCGGTCCGCGTGTCCCAGCGCACGATGCGTTCCGTGGTGATGGCACCCGGCGCGGCCGCGCGCACCGCTGCCTCGTCCAGGGGAGCCGCGAGCCAGATCCGGCTCTCCGCGGGGTCGCCGTCGAGGTCCGCCACGACGAGGAACGGTTCGCGTCCCAGCGGGTCGCCGTCGCGCAGTCGAGCGCCGCGTCCGTTGCGGAGCAGGTAGCGCGGCTCCGCACCGCTGCGACGCATGGCGATGCGGTCGGGGAAGGCGTGCGCGAGCAGCGCGCCCACGCGGGTCGGGTCGGAGGCCGCCGGCTGCACGGAATGCGCACCATCCTCGCTCCCCCGCGCGTGGCGCCCGGAGGCGTCGCCGTGGCGGAGCGAGCGGTGCAGCGCCCGCGCGTCCTGCCGCACGCGCTCGAGCCTGCCGCGGTCGGCCTCCGGGTGCGCGCGCGGGTCGCGCAACGCCGCGAGTCGTGAGCGGAGATCGGCGTCCAGTTCCGTGGCCTCCCGCCGCAGCACGTCCCGCTCGGCCAGCAGCGCCGCGAGTTCGCACGCGACGCGCCCGTCGCCCTGCGCGTCGCCCGCGAGCACGAGGTGCGCGAGACGGGGAGCGACGCCGAGCGCGGCCATCGCCTTCCCGTGCGGCGTGACGCGCCCGTCGGCGCCGAGCGCGCCGAGCTCGGTGAGGAGCGCCCGGCCCGCGGCGAGTGCGCCGGCCGGAGGTACGTCCATCCAGCGCAGCTGCGTGGCGTCGGCGATGCCGGCGCAGGCCAGCTCGAGTGCGAGCGGGGCGAGGTCGGCGTCCAGGATCTCGGGCACCGCGCGCTCGAGCAGCTGGGCGTGCGTGCCCTCGTCCCAGAGCCGGAGGCAGATCCCCGGGGCGGTGCGCCCGGCGCGGCCGCGGCGCTGGTCGGCGGAGGCGCGGGAGACGCGCGTGGTCTCGAGCCGCGTCATCCCGCTCCGGGCCGCGAAGCGGGGCACGCGCGCCAGGCCGGCATCCACCACCACGCGCACCTCGGGGAGCGTCACCGAGGTCTCGGCGATCGCGGTGCTCAGCACCACGCGGCGCCGGTCGCCGGAACGGCGGAGCACGCGGTCCTGCTCGGGGAGCGAGAGGGAGCCGTGCAGCGCGAGCACCTCCGCCCCCGCGAGCTCGGCGCTCCCCTCGAGCGCGGCACGCGCCCGCTCGATCTCGGCGAGGCCGGGGAGGAAGACGAGGACGTCGCCATCCGTGTCGTGCCACGCCTCACGCACCGCGTGCGCGACGCCGGCTGCGAGCGGGACGCGCTCCCGCTGCGGTCGCCAGCGCGTCTCCACGGCGAAGGCGCGCCCCGCGCTCTCGATCACCGGCGCGTCCCCGAGCAGCCGCGCCACCCCGGAGGCCTCCAGCGTGGCGGACATCACGAGGATGCGGAGGTCGGGTCGGAGCGCCGCGCGCGCGTCGAGCGTGAGGGCGAGGCCGAGGTCGGCCGTGAGGTGGCGCTCGTGGAATTCGTCGAACAGCACGGCGGCGACTCCCTCGAGCGAGGGGTCGTCCTGCACGAGGCGGGTGAGGATGCCCTCGGTGATCACCTCGATGCGCGTGTGCGCACCCACTCGGGACTCGTGGCGCACGCGGTAGCCGACCGTGCGGCCCACCTCCTCGCCGAGCAGGCGCGACATCTGCTGCGCGGCGGCGCGCGCCGCGATGCGCCGCGGTTCGAGCACGAGGATCCGCCCGTCGGCGCGCCAGGGCGCGGCGAGGAGGTCGAGCGGCACGCGCGTGGTCTTCCCCGCGCCCGGCGGCGCGACGAGCACGGCGGCCCCCGCGTCGGCGAGGGCGACGCGGAGTGCCGGCAGCACCTCGTCGATCGGGAGGGGCGGTGCGTCGCGCATCGCGGGGGAGGGGGGAACGCCGAAACGGTGACCGCGTACCACTCGTACGGTACGCTCGATAAACTTAGGCGCTTCGTCCCCCCGACCCCGTCCGATGTCCGACGCTCCACTCGCCGTCCGTTCCTCCACGAACCCCCGCGACCTCACCTTCTGGTCGCTGCTGCTGAGCGTGGCCATCGCCGACGTGGCGACGAAGCGCTGGGCGGAGCAGGCGCTCGGGCTGCACGCGCCGGAGGAGGTCGTGGGGCACTGGCTGCGCTGGACCCTCACGTACAACACGGGCGCGGCGATGAACCTCTCGCTCGGGTCGGCGTCGCGCGTGGTGTTCAGCCTGATCGCGCTGGCGATGATCGTCTATCTCTTCCGGCTCTACCGGCAGTCGCCCCCCGATGCGCGGGCCACGCCCGCGGCCATCGCGCTCATCTCGGCCGGCGCACTCGGCAACCTCCTCGACCGCCTCCGCCACACCAAGGGCGTCGTGGACTTCATCGACGTGGGCACGGCGGAGTGGCGCTTCTGGACGTTCAACGTGGCCGACATGGGCGTCACAACGGGCGCGCTCCTGCTCGCGTTATTGCTCTGGCGTGAGGACGCCGCCGCTGCCAGGATCCACCCCACACCCTCCCCGGACCAGGGCCCATCGACATGACGCAACGCCGTGAGTTCCTCCGCCAGGCCTCCGTACTCGCCGCCGGTTCGCTGGCGGCGGGCACCCTCCACGCGCAGGGCACGGCCGCCGCGGCACCGCAGGCCGCCGCGTCCTACGACATGTCCTGGGTGGACCGGATCACCGGCCGCTACCGCATGGCGTTCGACGTGCCGGAGATCAGCGGGGGCACGGCGCTCCACCAGGTGCGCTCCTTCCTCTCGGGCTACAACACCGTGTACGGACTGGCCGACGCCGACCTCTCGGCCGTGCTCGTCATCCGGCACGCGGCGGTCCCGATGGTGCTCGGGGACGAGCTCTGGTCCGACGGCAAGTTCGGCGAACCGGACGAGCTCAAGGACCCGGCCACCGGGGAGCCGACGAAGCGCAACCCGTTCATCAACGTCGCGCCGGGGAGCCGCAACGCGATGACCTGGCCCGATGGGGCGCTCGACACGCTGATGTCCCGCGGCGTGATCGTGCTCGCCTGCAACCTCGCGCTGAGCAATGTCGCCGGCACCATCGCGCGCAACCGCTCGATCCCGCGGCAGGAAGCGGCCGACCTGATCACCCAGCACATCCTCCCGGGCGTGTACCGCATGCCGACGGGCGTGTTCGCCACCTGCCGCGCCCAGGCGGCCGGGTGCGGCGTGATGCACGGCGTCTGACCCCGCGCAAGCCGTACGACGCGGAGTACTTCCGGCGCTGGTACCACGACCCGGCGCGCCGGGTGATCACGCCATCCGCCGTGGCGCGCAAGGTGCGGCTCGTGGTCGGGATCGCGGAGGCGCTGCTCGAGCGTCCCATCCGGAACGTGCTCGACGTGGGGTGCGGGGAAGGGGCCTGGCGCGCGCACCTGCGCCGGCTCCGCCCGCGCGTGCGCTACACGGGCGTCGAGTCGAGCGCCTACGCGGTGGAGCGATTCGGCCGCTCCCGCGGGATCCGCCAGGGGTCGTTCGGCACGCTCGACGCCCTCGGCCTCCGCGGTCCATATGACCTGATCGTCGTCTGCGACGTGCTGCACTACGTGCCCGACCGGGAGCTGGCCGCCGGCTTCGGCGCGATCGCGGAGCGGCTCCGCGGCGTGGCGTACCTCGAGGCGTACACCACCGCGGACGCCATCGAGGGGGACCGCGGGGAGTGGCACCACCGGCCCCCCGAGCAGTACCGGCGCCTCCTCCGCCGTGCCCGGCTCCAGGCGGTCGGGATGCACTGCTACGTGACGGGCGATCTCGCGGACGGGACCGCCGCGATGGAGCGGGGCCACCCCTGAACTCCGGCGCCGCGCTCAAGCGCGGCCCCCGTCCCCCCGATACTGGACCGGAAGGCCCACGTCCGCCCACCAGTCCGGATCCACATGCGCCGATCGCTCCTCGTTCCCGTCCTCTCGCTGCTCGCGCCGGCCCTCCTCGCGGGAGGATCGCTCGTCGCGCAGTCGCACGGCCCCACGGCGAAGCCGGCGTCGAACGTGAAGGGCGCGCCTGCCGGCCCGCACTGGGCGTACGAAGGCGCCGAGGGGCCGCACGCCTGGGGCCGGATCGACGCGGCGTGGCGCGCCTGCTCCGTCGGGCGCGAGCAGTCGCCGATCGACCTCGGCGGGACGGTGATGGCGCGGCAGGGCCGGATCGCGGAGCGCTTCGTCTCGACTCCCCTCGTCCTCTTCAACAACGGGCACACGGTGCAGGCGGCCCTCGAGAAGGCGAGCACGCTCACGATCGACGGCACGCCGTACGCGTCGCTCCAGTTCCACTTCCATCATCCGTCGGAGCACACGGTCCGCGGGAAGGCCTATCCCGCGGAGCTGCACCTCGTGCACAAGAGCGCGAAGGGGGAGCTCGCGGTGCTCGGGATCTTCATCGAGATCGGGGCCCGGGAGAACCCGGCGTTCGAGGCGCTGATCGCCAAGCTTCCGCACACCAGCGGTGACAGCGTGCCCTTCAAGGCGCCGGTGGACCTGGCCGCGCTGCTCGAGGACCGGCCGGGCGCGGACGAGGCGGTGTACGCCTACCATGGCTCGCTCACGACCCCGCCCTGCTCGGAGGGGGTGCGCTGGACGGTCCGTGAGCGCCCCGTGGCCGTCTCCTTCCGCCAGATGCAGCGCCTCGTGGCCGTGCTCGGCGAGAGCGCCCGCCCCGTCCAGCCCGTCTTCGACCGCCGCTGAGCCGCCCTTGACCTGAGGCGGGAACGGAGTAACCTTTCATCCGGATATACGGATGAAACGATCCCCCCTCTTCGACCGCCTCTCGGCCCTCTCGGACCCGATCCGCACGCGCCTCCTCCTCGTCCTGGAGCGGCACGAGCTGACGGTGTCCGAGCTGCGCGCCGTGCTCCAGCTCCCCCAGTCCACGGTGAGCCGGCATCTCAAGGTGCTGGCGAGCGCGGGGTGGGTGGCGGCGCGCGAGGACGGCACCTCCAACCGCTACCGGCTCGACCCCAAGGGGCTCGACGGGGCCGCGCGCCGGCTCTGGGCGCCGGTGCGCGACGAGGCGGCGACGCTCCCGGCCGCGCGTCGCGACGCGGAGCGCGTGAAGGGCGTGCTGGCCGAGCGGCACACGAGGTCGCAGGCGTTCTTCGCGACCTCCGCCGCCCAGTGGGACCGGCTGCGCGCCGAGCTCTTCGGCACGCGCACCGAGCTCTTCGCGCTCGCCGGGCTGCTCGACCCAACCCACACCGTGGCCGACCTCGGCTGCGGCACGGGCCAGCTCGCCGAGGTGATGGCGCCCTTCGTGAAGGGCGTGATCGCCGTGGATGAGTCGAGCGCGATGCTCAAGGCCGCGCGCGCACGGCTCGCCTCGCAGGGGAACGTCGACCTGCGCGAGGGCTCGATCGAGGCGCTCCCCATCGAGGACGGCGCGCTCGACATCGCCGTGCTCTCGCTGGTGCTCCATTTCGTGGCCGAGCCCGCCGCGGCGCTCGGCGAGGTCCGCCGCACCCTGCGCCCGAAGGGCGCACGGCTCCTGATCGTCGACATGCTGCCGCACGACCGCGAGGAGTACCGGCAGACGATGGGCCACGTCTGGCTCGGCTTCGACGCCGCACAGTTGAATCGCTGGTCCGACGACGCCGGTTTCGCGTCGATGCGCCACCACCCCCTGCCGTCCGCCTCGCAGGGCAAGGGCCCAACGTTGTTCGCTGCTGTTCTGACCACGTGAGCGCTGTTGCCTCACCTCTCACATCTCACATCTCCCATCTGAGCCTCTCATGACCGCCATCGCCCCGACCCAACACCCCTTCGACGCCGTGAAGTCCACCGGCCGCCCCCCCTTCAAGGTGAAGGACATCGCCCTCGCCGACTGGGGCCGCCAGGAGATCCGCCTCGCCGAGTACGAGATGCCCGGCCTGATGGCGCTGCGCGCCGAGTACAAGGGGAAGAAGCCCCTCGCCGGCGCCCGCATCATGGGCTCGCTGCACATGACCGTGCAGACCGCCGTGCTGATCGAGACGCTCGATGAGCTCGGCGCCGACGTGCGCTGGGTCTCGTGCAACATCTTCTCCACGCAGGACCACGCGGCGGCCGCGGTCGCCGTCGGCAAGGATGGCTCCGTGGCCCAGCCGCGCGGCATCCCCGTCTTCGCCTGGAAGGGGGAGACGCTCGAGGAGTACTGGTGGTGCACGGAGCAGGCGCTCATGTGGCCCGACGGCGCCGGCCCGAACCTGATCCTCGATGACGGCGGCGACGCCACGATGCTCGTGCACAAGGGCACCGAGTACGAGAAGGCGGGGAAGGTCCCGGCCTTCAACGAGAAGGAGGAGCCCGAGGAGTGGGGCGTGATCCTCGAGCTGCTGCGCAAGACGATCAAGGAGGACCCGAAGCGCTGGACGAACGTCGGGAAGGCGATCCGCGGCGTCTCCGAGGAGACGACCACCGGCGTGCACCGCCTCTACGAGATGATGCAGGCCGGCACGCTCCTCTTCCCGGCGATCAACGTCAACGATTCGGTCACCAAGTCGAAGTTCGACAACCTCTACGGCTGCCGGCACTCGCTCACCGACGGCATCCTCCGCGCCTCCGACGTGATGCTCGCCGGCAAGGTCGCGGTGGTGCTCGGCTACGGCGACGTGGGGAAGGGCTCGGCGCAGTCGCTCCGCGCGCAGGGCGCGCGCGTGGTGGTCACCGAGGTGGACCCGATCTGCGCGCTGCAGGCCGCGATGGAGGGGTACCAGGTCACCACGCTCGACGAGGTGGTCTCCACCGCCGACATTTTCATCACCGCCACCGGCAACGCCGACATCATCTCGGTGGCGCACATGGCGAAGATGAAGGACAAGGCGATCGTCGGGAACATCGGCCACTTCGACAACGAGATCGACATGGCCGGCCTCAAGAACTACAAGGGGATCAAGCGGAACAACATCAAGCCGCAGTTCGACGAGTGGATCTTCCCGGACGGCCACTCGGTGCTGATCCTGGCCGAGGGACGGCTGCTCAACCTCGGCTGCGCGACGGGGCACCCCTCGTTCGTGATGTCGGCCTCGTTCACCAACCAGGTGATGGCGCAGATCGAGCTGCACCAGAACAACGGGAAGTACGAGAAGAAGGTGTACGTGCTGCCCAAGAAGCTCGACGAGAAGGTGGCGCGGCTCCACCTCGACAAGCTCGGCGTGAAGCTCACGAAGCTCACCGAGAAGCAGGCGGCGTACATCGGGGTGCCGGTCGAGGGGCCGTACAAGCCGGAGCACTATCGGTACTAGAACGGCAGAGGTGAGATGGGAGATGGGAGAGGGGAGGGGGTTCGGCCGCCGGATGGCGCGCCGAGCCCCCTCTCCGCACGTTTGGCAGTGGCCGTTCCTCACATCTCCCATCTCCCATCCCACATCTGCCCGTGAAGCGTCGTGCCTTCGTCACCCAGGTCGCCGCCGCGACCTCCGCGATCCTCGGCGCGCCAGCGATCCTTCGATCGCACCAGGCCGACGCCGACCTGATCCTCCGCGGCGGCGTGATCATCGACGGCTCCGGCCGCCCCCGCTTCCAGTCCGACCTCGCCATCACCGGCGACCGCATCACCGCGATCGGCGCACGCATCGCCGAGATCGGGAAGCGCGAGCTCGACGTGCGCGACCATGTCGTCGCGCCGGGGTTCGTCGACCTCCACTCGCACGGCGACGGCTCGCTCTTCGAGGACCCGCTGATGGAGTCGATCGTCCGGCAGGGGGTCACCAGCATCGTCGTCGGGGCGGACGGCTCCTCGCGCACGCCGACACGCGCCGAGGCGGCACGGGGCGATGCGCACGCGATGCGCGCCCTCCTCGACCGGCTCGACGAGCTGCGCCCGGGGGCGAACGTCGGCTCGATGGTCGGTCTCGGCACCGTGCGCGGCGCCGTGGTCGGCGACGACGACCGGCCCGCGATGCCGGCGGAACTGGCGCGGATGACCGCGCTCGTGGAGTCCGCCCTCGCGGATGGCGCGCTCGGCGCCTCGAGCGGGCTCGAGTACACCCCCGGCGCCTTCGCCTCCCTCGACGAGCTCGTCGCGCTCTGCCGGCCGCTGGCCGCGCGCGGGCTCGGCTACCACACCCACATGCGCAACGAGGACGACCGGCTCCTCGAGGCGATCGACGAGTCTATCGCCGTGGCGCGCGGAGCGGGGTGCGCGCTCCAGGTCTCGCACCTGAAGACACAGGGCCCGCGGAACTGGGGGAAGCTCGACGAGGTCTTCGCGCGGGTGGGCGCCGCGCGCGACGCGGGGGTGGACGTCGCCTTCGACCGCTATCCCTACCTCGCCTACCAGACGGGGCTCACGAACCTCTTCCCGGTCTGGGCGCGCGACGGCGGCACCGACCGCTTCCTCGCCCGCCTCGACGAGCCCGAGGCCGCGGGGCGGATTCGCACCGAGTCGCTCGGGCGCGTGGAGCTGATCGGCGGGTGGGGGAACGTGCAGATCACCAGCGTCTCCGCCGCCGAGGACAAGGGCGCGGAGGGGAAGCGGATGGATGCGTGGGCGCGGGAACGCGGCGAGGAACCCTACGCGCTCGCGGTCGCGATGCTCCGGCGGAACCGTGCGAGCGTGGGGATGATCGGCTTCGCGATGAGCGAGGCGAACCTCGAGCGGATCCTGCAGCACCCCTGGGGGATGGTCGCGTCGGACGGCGGGTCGCTCGCGACGAGCGGTCCGGCGCGGCGCGGCGTGCCGCACCCGCGCGGGGCGGGGAGCTTCGCGCGCGTGCTCGGCCGCTACGTGCGGGAGCGGAAGGCGCTCACGCTCGAGCAGGCGGTGCGGAAGATGAGTGCGCTGCCCGCGTCCCGGTTGCGGCTCGCAGGGCGGGGGACGCTCGCCGTCGGTGCGTACGCCGACGTCGCGGTCTTCGATCCCGGCACGGTGATCGATGTCGCCGACTTCAGCGATCCGTTCCAGTATGCGCGCGGGTTCAAGGCGACGGTGGTCAACGGCGGCGTGGCGTTCCTCGACGGGGAGCGGGGCGCGCGCACGGGGCGGGCGCTGCGCGGGGCAGGGTAGTCAGGGGCCGTCCCAGCGCACTAGGCGCGCGAGGGAGATCCCCGCACGCCTCACCGCCGCACGTCGATCCCGCCCGCCTGCTGCCCCACCTCCACCGTCGCCACGCGAGTGCGCGTCGCGAGGTCGATGATGTCCACCGTCGACATCTCCGAGCCGATCCCCTCGTTCGAGACGAAGGCGTAGCGGTCGTCGCTGGTGATCGCGACGCCGTGCGTCACCCGCCGCGTGGTCGGGATGCGCGCGAGCTCCTTCCCCGACCTGGCGTCGAAGATCGAGACCGACTGGCCGCGCTTGTTCGTCGCGACGACGCGAGCGCCATCGTGCGTGAAGGCGAGGTTGTAGACGCCGGGTCCCGCCGGGAGTCGCCGCACCAGCGACCAACTGGCCACGTCGATCTCGACGAGCTCGCTCGACTTGTTGCAGGCGACCCAGACCCGCTGGCCATCCACCGAGGGCTGCGCCCAGGTCGGCGAGCAGCCGATGTCGCCGGGGGCAGGGGGCGTCAGGCCGTGGCCGCCCATGTCGTGCCCGGCGTGCTCGCCGCCGGCCACCCGCACCGGCGGCGCGCCCGTCATCCCCATCTCCTTCCCGGCGGTGAGGAAGAAGTGGCGCGCGACCTTGAACTCGCGCGTGTCGATCTCCACGAGCTCCTCATCCATCATGCAGACGGAGTAGTGCCGGCGCCCCGTGGGGTCGAGGCGCGAGCCGTGCGGCATGGTGCAGGTGGGGATGCGCGCGATCTCGAGCATCTCCCCCGTCTCGACCACCGAGACGCTCGAGGTCTCCATCTCGCCGTAGAGGTTGAAGTTCACCACATAGGCGAACCATCCGTCGGGGGAGACCTGCGCGGTGGCGGGGAAGTAGCCGAGCGTGGCCTTCGCCAGCGGCTCGTGCGTGCGCGCGTCGAACTTCCAGAGGTCGCCCCCGGGGATGCCGTGGGCGGTGCTCACGTAGTAGAACCGGCCGTCCGGCGCGACGCTCACGCCGTGCGGTCCGTCGGGGTCGGTGATCGAGATGCCCACCGGCACGGTGCGCTCGACCTTCGCGCCCTCCGGGCCGAAGCGGATGACCGCGATCTGGTCCACTGCCTCCGAGACGACGTACGCGACGTAGTCGCGGGTGGGGGGAGCGGCCGCCGGGCCCGGCGCCGACTGCGCGCCGAGCCCGGTGGTGACGAGCAGGAGGCCGAGTGCCGTGCGAATCACGGCACCACGGTCGTCTTGGGCTCGATCCGCACGATCCAGAGCCCGTTCAGCATGTCATTCACGTATGCGAGGCCGTCCTTCACGACCACGCCCCAGGTCATCGCGGCGTTCTTCACCACGCCGTCCATGTCCGCGGTGTTGAGGTGGCCGATCTCGCGCCCCTGCGCGCGCAGGTCGCCGCGCAGCTCACCGCTCACGTCGAAGACGCGGAAGCCGCCGTTGTACGCGCCGATGTAGAGCGAATCCCCGGCGACCCAGACGTTGTGCACGCCGCCGAACTCCGGCTCGTAGAACGCCACCGACTTGGGCTTCTCGATGTCGGTCACGTCCACCACCTGCAACTGCCCGTACGCCCGCATCGCGGCGGCGTCCTTCGCCCCCTTGGGGCCGCTCGCCGGGAAGACCTCGTCGGCGATGAAGACGTAGTTCTTGTGCCGCCAGGCGGTGTGCGTGCCGCGGATGAAGCCGGGGCCGCCCGAGGCCTCGACGTCGCGATAGAGCGCGTTCAAGTCGTACTTGAACTGCGAGACCATCACGGGCTTCGAGGGAGTGCCCCCCTTCATCCCGTTCCCGACGTCGAGGATCACGAGGCCGTCGTTCCACCAGGAGCCGTAGAGGAGGCCGTCCTGCACGTCGATGTCGTGCAGCGAGCGTCCCGCGTCGGGGCGGTTCTCGGTCTTCCACTGCGCGACCTCGCGCGGCTTGCTCGGGTCGTCGATGTTCACGACGTGCAGCGCGCCGGTGCCGTTGTTCGTGAGGAAGACGTGCTGGCCGTGCTTCGGGTCCTTGAAGATGAACGACGAGTGCACGCCGCCGGCGACCCCCTCGGTGAACTCCGCCACCACCTTCGGGTGGCGCGGGTCCTCGAGCGAGGCGAACACCACGCCATTCTTCCGGTCCGACGCCCCCTCGCGCGTGTGCACGAGGAACTTGCCATCCGGCGTCGTCATCACGTCGTTCACGCGGCGCGTGTTGGAGACGAGCGAGTCGGTGACGAACGGCGCCGCCGGATCGGTGATATCGATGACGTAGAGCACGTCGCCACCACTCCCCGAGCCGAGGTACGCGACCTTCTCCGTCGGGTGGAGCCAGACCTCTTCCGTGGTGAAGCGCATCCGCGGCAGGCGTCCCATCACCGTGAGCGGACGGCGCACGTCACGCGGTGTGAGCGAGACCACCGCCTCGGCCGTCGTGTTGCCGAACGACGCGGTCACCGTGTAGTCCCCGGGCTGGTAGCCCACGAACGCGCCCTCGGCGTCGATGAGCCCCTGGCCCGGGTTGAAGCTCCAGACGGGCGTGAGGCCTGCGATCTCGCGCCCCGCGGCGTCCTTCGCGACGGCCTTGAAGCGGATCACGTCGCCCGTCCGGGCGTTCGACACCGCCGGCGTCACCGCCAGCGTCGCCACCGGCGTGGCGGCGACCTCCACCGCGAGTGTCTGCTGCACGTTCCCCACGCTCGCCGAGATCGTCGCCTTCCCGGCGGCGACCGCGCGCACGAGCCCGACGTCCGAGACCGAGACGACGGCGCTGTTCGACGAGCGCCACGTCACCTTGTCCGCGCGGCGGTCCTGCAGCTTGGAGTAGACCTCGGCGGTGAGGCGGATCCGCTGTCCGGGCGCCAGCTTCGCCGGCGCCGGCGTGATCGCGATGCGCGCCGCGGGACCGGGCACCATCCGGACCTCGATCCGCTCGACCTTCGGCTGCTCGCCCGGCAGGATCGCCACCACCGCGACGGGCATCGTGCCCGTCGAGCCGGAGGTCACGAGGCCGCTCGCGTCCACGCTGCCCTCGAACCGGGCCCCCGCACCGCTGAACCGGAACTGCACGCCGGGGATCACCTTGTTCGACGCGTCGCGCGCCTCGGCCGTGAGCCGGAGCGTGTCGCCCGCGTGCATCACGCGCTGCACGGGGGAGACGATGATGCGGGCGATCGACGACGGGGCGCCGCTCGGCGCGGCCTGCTGTGCGCCGGGGGCGGTCTGCGGGATCTGGGCGCCGAGCATCAGAGGCGCGGCGAGGAGCAGGGAGAGCAGTCTGGGCGACATCACGAGTCCGGTTGCGAGGGAACGGGGCGTCGGGAGCCTCGGGAGCGGCGGGTGTCCAGCCGCGAGGCCAGTACGAATCTAGTACCAGGGGCAGGGGTCGGGGTTTCCCGCGCCCGGGACTCGGTGATCAGCCGACAGCGTGACGCGGGCGCGGGGCCCAGCTTCCATATCGAGGCCCTTTCCACCTGAACGCCGGAGTAAGTGCCATGGCCACCAACATGGGGACCTTCGACCGCGGACTGCGGGTGATCGTCGGCGTGTTCCTCCTCTCGCTCGTCGTCGTGGGCCCCCGCACGCTCTGGGGCCTGGTCGGGCTCGTGCCGATCGGCACCGCCCTCGTCGGCTGGTGCCCGCTCTACGCGCTCTTCGGGCTCACCACCTGTCCGAGCAAGACCGCAAGCTGACCGCGCGGGCGGGGAATGCGGCGGGCGCGGTGCCGCCCCTACCATGAGCCGGACGGCGGTGTGAGGTTCCATCGGACCCCTGACCCCACACCGCCGATGCGACGCGTACTCACGATCACCACCCTCGCGCTGGTCACCTCCGGCTGCATCCACGCGCAGGCGACCCCTGCCGCGGACACCTACCTGCAGCGCGCCGAGCGCCTGCTCCGCAGCACGCCCCTGATCGACGGGCACAATGACCTGCCCTGGGCGATCCGCGAGTCGAAGACCGCCCCGAAGGACGTGGAGGCGTACGACCTGCGGACCACCACTCCGGGGCACACCGACCTCGCGCGCCTCAGGAGCGGGATGCTCGGCGGCCAGTTCTGGTCCGTCTACATCCCCGGCGACACGAGCATCGCGCGGCAGGGGTACGCCAAGGTCCAGCTGGAGCAGATCGACATCGCGCGCCGGGTGTTCGCGAAGTACCCCGAGCGCTTCGAGCCCGTGACCACCGCCGCCGGGTTCCGCGCCGCGTTCGCGGCGGGGAAGATCGGCTCGGCCATGGGGATGGAAGGCGGGCACGCGATCGAGAACTCCCTCGGCGCGCTCCGCGCGTTCTACGACCTCGGCGCGCGCTACATGACGCTCACGCACAACCAGACGCTCGACTGGGCCGACGCGGCCGCCGGACCGGCGCGCCATGGCGGGCTCACGCCCTTCGGCAAGGAGGTCGTGCGCGAGATGAACCGGCTCGGCATGCTGGTGGACCTCTCGCACACGTCACCGGCCGTGATGAGCAACGCGCTCGACGTGACGGAGGCGCCGGTGATCTACTCGCACTCCAACGCCCGCGCGCTCGCCGACCACGTGCGCAACGTCCCCGACTCGATCCTCGCGCGCCTGCCGAGGAACGGCGGCGTGGTGATGGTCACCTTCGTGCCCGGCTTCATCTCGCAGGAGTTGATCGACTGGAACCGGGTCCCGGCGGCGCAGCGCCCCACGAACCGGACGGCCCCCCGCGCCACGCTCTCGCAGGTGGCGGACCACATCGACCACATCCGCAAGGTGGCCGGCGTGGACCACGTCGGGATCGGCGGCGACTTCGACGGGATCGACGACGTGATCCTCGGCCTCGAGGACGTCTCGACCTACCCGCGGCTCTTCGCGGAGCTGATGCGCCGCGGGTGGAGCGATGCCGACCTGCGGAAGCTGGCCGGCGAGAACGTGCTGCGCGCCTTCACGGAGGCCGAGCGCGTGTCGGCACGGCTCCGTGCGTCGCGCCCGCCGAGCACCGGGACCATCGAACAACTCGATGGTCCGACGCGTAATACCTCGAACCCCCAACAGGACTGAGCCCGATGCGATTCCTCCCGACGTTCGCTGCCACCCTCCTCCTCGCGGCGCCCCTGGCGGCGCAGCAGCCGGCCGCCCTCGTCGCGGCGCCGAGCACGCGCGCGACCACGGTGCTCTCGGTCAGCCCGCCGCGTGAGCGCGGTCAGCCCGCGCCCGCCGCGAAGACGGTCACGATCGACTATGGCCAGCCGCACGCGCGCGGCCGCGCGGTCCCGACCGAGCTCGCCACGGACGGCACCATCTGGCGCACCGGCGCCAACTCCGCCACGACGCTCACCTCGCAGGTGGACCTGACCATCGGCGGGGCCAAGGTCCCGGCCGGCGCCTACTCGCTCTACACCATCCGCGAGGGGGGCAAGTACGTCCTGATCATCAACAAGAACACGGGACAGTGGGGCACGGAGTACGACCAGGCGCGCGACCACGCGCGGGTGCCGCTCCGGATGCGCACCACGCCCGAGACCACCGAGTCGCTGCAGATCGCGCTCGTGCCGCAGGCGGAAGGTCCGGCGAAGGGCGTGCTGACCATCGCGTGGGGCAAGCTCCACCTCTCCGCGGACTGGTCGGCGCCCTGAGCCGGCGGCCCCGTGCGCCTCAGCGGGGCAGGACGGCCCTCAGTTCCGCCGCCAGTGTCATCGGGTCGAACGGCTTGGCCAGGCAGGCGATGGCACCGGTGCGGAGCAGGCCGTCCACCTCGTCCCGCTGGGCGCGGGCGGTGAGGAAGACCACCGGGAGGTACGCGGTGGCCGGGTCCGCCTTGAGCCGGCGGCAGGTCTCGGCGCCATCCATCCCCGGCATCATGGCGTCGAGGAGCACGGCGTCGGCACCGCCCCGCCGGGCGCGCTCGAGGAGCGCGGCGCCGGAATCGAACAGCTCCGCCTCGATCCCCGGGTCGAGCCCGAGGGCGAGCTCGAGGATCGTCCGGATGTCGGGTTCGTCGTCGGCGCAGAGGAGTCGCATGGCGCGTGCAATGTGCCCGGCTCCGCGTGCGGCGCGCAACGCATCCGCCACGGGTGCGAGCACCCCGCCACCCCCGTCGGCACGCCCCGGTGCCCGGTCCCGCTGACCTGACCGAGGCCCTCGCCCGGCTGCGCGCGCGCTTCGCGGCCGCGAGCGGCGAGACGGTCGCGGTCTACCGCCGCATCGCGGACGAGCTGGAGCGCGACCCGGGCGCGGCCGACGCGCTCGACGGGCTGCGGCGCGAGGCGCACAAGCTCTTCGGCACCGCGGGGAGCTACGGCTTCCACGAGGCGAGCCGGCTGGCGGGCGCGCTCGAACGCACCGCCGAGCAGTGGCACGCCGACCCGGTAATCGACCGCGCGCGCCGCGCGGCGATGGTCCGGGAGTTCGCCGACGCGGTCGCCAGCGCGCTCACGCTCCCCGACCGACCCCCGCCGGAGGGACCCGCGCGCCCGTCCGGGGGCTAGGTCGCCTTCTGCAGCTCGTGACGCAGGCGCTCGAAGAGCAGCGCGTCGGAGTCACGGCTCTTCACGAACGCGTCGGCCGCGCGGATCCCGGCGGCGTGGAGCTCCGCGGTGGTGAACTCGCGCGACGAGTAGAGGAACATCGGCATCCGGCGCAGGCGCTCCGACCCGCGCACGCGCCGCGCGAAGGTCAGCCCGTCCATCCCCGGGAGCCCCGGGTCGAGGATGATCGCCGCCACCTCCTCGCGTGCGAGGTGATCCAGCGCGGCCTCGGCGCTCGGCACGCCCACGGCCCGTGCGATGGCGTCGAACTGCGCCACGAGCACCGCACGCATCGAGGGGTCGTCCTCCACGATCAGGATGGCGCGCCGCGGGTCCGCCTCGGGCGTGACCGGGGCGACCGTGGGCACCCGCACCCAGAACGTGGTGCCGCCTCCCTCCGCCGGCTCGAACCCGATGGTGCCCCCGTGCATCTCGACGATCGACTTGGCGATGCTGAGGCCGAGCCCGGTGCCGCCGCTGCGGTGGAGCGCGGGGTCGGAGGCCTGCTGGAAGCGCCCGAAGATGCGCCCGGCGAACTCGCCGGAGATCCCCGGGCCGCGGTCCCGGACGCTCACGCGGATGGTCCCCGCCTCGAGGGCGATCGCCACGTCCACCACGCCACCCGCGGGCGAGAACTTGATCGCGTTCGAGAGGAGGTTGGTGAGCACCTGCACCATCCGGTCCGCGTCGCCGATGATCTCCGCGTCCTGCCCGGGACCGCCGGTGAGCGCGACGGTCACCTGGTGCTCGCGCGCGTACCCCTCGAGGCTCGTGATGGTCGTGAGCACCAGCGCGCGCATCTGCAGCCGGTCGCGCCGCACGTCGATCCGGCCGGCGTCGATCTTCTCGACGTCGAGGATGTCGTTGATGAGCCGGATCAGCCGCTCGGTGTTCTGCATCGCGATCCGCAGGAGGTCCTGCCCCTTCGCGGGCACCTCGCCGACCTTCCCGCCGAGGATGAGCCCGAGCGCCCCGCGCATGGAGGTCAGCGGCGTCCGCAGTTCGTGGCTCACCGTCGAGACGAAGTCGCGCTTGAGCTGGTCGAGCTCCTTCAGCTTCACGATGTCGTCCTGCAGCTGCCGCTCCCGCTGCTCGATGCTCGTGGCGAGTTGCTCGAAGGTCGCCGCGAGCTCGGCGGTCTCGCGGTTCGGCGCGCGCTCGCCGGAGGGGAAGCGCGCCTCCCGGTAGCGCCCGGCCTCGAGTGCGCGCGCCGCCGCGATCACCTGCGCGAGCGCCAGGCCGAAGAGGCGCACGATGAGGGTCAGCAGCAGGAGGAAGACCGCCAGCGCCGCCATGAGGATCAGCAGCTCCTCCCACGACGCGGTGGACTCGAACCGTTCCGCCTCGAGTGCCGCGGCGCCGAGGTCGCGGCGCAGCTCGGCCTGCAGCTGCTCCTGCATCAGGAGCGCCCGCCGCATGCGGGCCGAGCCGCGCACGACGAGCTCCGCCCCCTCGGATCCGCGGTCGAACCCCGCCAGTCCGCGCGCCTGGCGCAGCCGGACGGTGGGCGTGAAGGCGGAGTCGAACCAGGTGGCCACCTCGAGCGTCAGCGCGTCCACCTGCCGCACCATCGACGGGCGCCGCTCCTCGGCCAGCAGCTGCGTCACGGCCTGGTCGAAGGCGCGGCGCTGGGCGGCGACCTCCGCGAGCTGCGCCGGGTCGCCGATCAGCAGGTAGCCGCGATGCTCGCGCGAGATGCTGGGGAGGGCGCTCCCCATGCGGCCGAGCGCATCGTTCGCGCGCCGCAGGCCGGCGTAGCGGGCGGCGCGCTCCGCGCTCGCGGCCTGCTGCCGGTCGCTGGCGAGGCGTGCGGTGAGGAACCAGGCGAGGCTCACCACCATCCCGATCGCGAGCAGCTGCGCGGTGAGCGGCAGGCGCCGCCAGGGATGGGAGGGAAGGGGGGAACTCACGCTCCCCGGACGAGCCAGGACGAACCGAGGGCACGCGCGACGGCACGCGACCGTACGCCGTGGTAAATTCCCCCGTCGCCGCCCCCCTTCCTCCGCATCCGCCCGGACATGCCCGAGACCCCGCTCCACGCCCTCCACGCCGCCGGCCAGTCGATCTGGCTCGACTTCATCGACCGCACCCTCCTCGTGTCCGGGGAGCTGCCGCGCCGCATCCGCGACGACGCGCTGACCGGGATGACCTCGAACCCCACCATCTTCGAGAAGGCGCTGGCGACCGGGACGGCGTACGACGCGCAGCTGCGCACCGCCGCGGAGGGCCGGAGCGCGTGGGAGCTCTTCGAGCTGGTGGAGACGGACGACGTGCGCGCCGCGTGCGACGCGTTCGCGGGGGTGTACCGCGCGTCGCAGGGGACCGACGGCTTCGTCTCGATCGAGGTCTCGCCGGGCGCCGCGCACGACGCGGAGGCCACCGTCGCCGAGGCGCACCGCCTCTGGGAGACCGTGGACCGGCCGAACGTGATGATCAAGGTGCCGGGCACGCCCGAGGGATGCGTCGCGCTCCGCCGGCTGATCGCCGACGGGCTGAACGTGAACGTGACGCTCCTCTTCGCCGTCGCGGCGCACGCGCGCGTGATCGACGCGTACCTCGCCGGCCTCGAGGACCGGGCGGCGGCCGGGGGGGACCTGCGGCACGTCGCCTCGGTGGCCTCCTTCTTCGTGAGCCGGGTGGACGGCGCGGTGGATGCGGCGCTCGAGGCGCGGGTGGCCGCCGGCACCCTCCCGCGCGAGCGGGCCACGGCGCTGCAGGGGCGCGCGGCGATCGCCAACGCCCGGCTCGCCTACCGCCTCTTCCGCTCCCGCTTCAGCGGCAAGCGCTGGGAGGCGCTCGCGGCGAAGGGGGCGCAGCTCCAGCGCCCGCTCTGGGCGAGCACGAGCACCAAGAACCCCGCCTACCGTGACGTGCTCTACGTGGAGCAGCTCATCGGCCCCGACACGGTGAACACGATGCCCCCCGCCACGCTCGAGGCCTTCCGCGACCATGGCATCACCGCGCGCACCGTGGACGGGGACCCCGAGGGGGCGGAGCGGCTGCTCGGCGAGCTGCGCGCGCTCGGGATCGACCTCGACCAGGTCACCGACCAGCTCCTGACGGAGGGGCTCGCCTCGTTCCAGAAGTCGTTCGACACGCTGATCGCCGGGCTCGAGCGGAAGACGGCGGCGCTCGCCCACGCGGCGACCGTCGCGTGAGCCGTTTCGACACCACCAAGATCGTCTGCACGCTCGGGCCGGCCTCGTCGAGCCCGGACGTCATCCGCAAGCTGCTGCAGGCGGGGATGAACGTCGCGCGCCTCAACTTCTCGCACGGCACGCACGAGATGCACGCGCGCACCCTGGCCAACATCCGCGGCATCGCGGAGGACATGGGGCGCCCGGTGGCGATCCTCGGCGACCTGCAGGGGCCGCGCATCCGCATCGGCACGCTCGCCGACGCCCGGCCGCTCGAGGAGGGGGCGCGGCTCGTGCTCGCGCCGGAGGAGGTCGCGACGCCGGACGAGATTCCCGTCACCTACGACCTCGCGCGTGACGTGCAGGTCGGGGGCTCGGTCCTGGTGGACGACGGCCTCATCTCGCTCCGCGTGGATGCGGTGGAGGCGCCGCGCGTCCACGTCACGGTGCGCTATGGCGGCCTGCTCAAGTCGAACAAGGGGATGAACCTCCCGGGGATCGACGTCTCGGCGCCCTCCCTCACGGAGAAGGACTGCGAGGACATCCCCTTCGCGATCGAGCAGGATCTCGACTACCTCGCCCTGAGCTTCGTCCGGCGCCCCGAGGACATCCTCGGCCTCCGCGCGCTGCTGCCGAAGGGGATGCTGATCGTCGCGAAGATCGAGAAGGATTCCGCGCTCACGCGCATCGAGGAGATCCTCAAGGTGTCCGACGCCGTGATGGTCGCGCGCGGCGACCTGGGGGTGGAGCTCCCGTTCGAGGAGGTGCCGCTGCAGCAGAAGCGGATCATCGGGCTCGCCGCGCGCTTCGGCCGCCCCGTGATCACGGCGACGCAGATGCTCGAGTCGATGGTGCAGCACCCGCGCCCGACGCGCGCCGAGGCGAGCGACGTGGCCAACGCGATCCTCGACGGCACCGACGCGGTGATGCTCTCGGCGGAGACGGCGGCCGGGCTGCACCCCGTGCTCGCGGTGCAGGCGATGCGGCGCATCGCGAGCGCCGCGGAGCAGGCGCCGGTGGAGCGGGGGCAGGGGATCGACCGCGTGAAGCCCGGGAGCGCGACGGTCGAGGAGACCATCGCCGCCGCCTCGGTGACCGCCGTGCGCCTGCTCGGCGCCTCCGTGATCGTCGTCTTCACCAAGAGCGGGTTCTCGGCGCGCATCGTCGCGGCGCGGCGGCCCAACGTCCGGATCGTCGTGCTCACGGACAACCGCCGCACCTACCGCCAGCTCGCCCTCGTCTGGGGGGTGATCCCGTTCCTGGTGCCGCACTGCGACACCTACGAGGAGATGACCGCGCTCGCCAAGGGGATCCTCCGCGAGCAGGGGTACGCGAAGGAGGGGGACCGGATCGTGGTGACCGCCGGGGTGCCGTTCGACGTGCCGGGCACCACCAACCAGCTGAAGGTGGAGACGGTGTGAAGCTGACCTTCCTCGGCACCGGGACGAGCTTCGGGGTGCCGCAGGTGGGGTGCGCCTGCGCCGTCTGTGCGTCCACCGACCCGCGCGACAAGCGCGGCCGCGTCGGCGCGCTGGTCGAGTCGAAGGGGCTCCGCATCCTCATCGACACGCCCCCCGAGCTCAGGCTCCAGCTCATCGAGGCCAGGGTGAGCTCGGTGGACGCGGTGCTCTACACGCACGACCACGCGGACCACACGCACGGGATCGACGACATCCGGGCCTTCTCCGTGCGTCGCGACGGGGCGCTGCCGATCTACGGGCCCCGCGAGACGCTCGACACGCTCGCGCGCCGCTTCCCCTACATCTTCGACGCGGAGTTGAAGCCGCTCCCGGGCACCTCGAAGCCCGAGGGGTTCGCGACGGCGCTCGAGCCGGACGTCCCCGTGCGCGTCGGGCACCTCGACGTGACGCCGGTGGAGGTGCCGCACGGCGGGGTGCGCGTCTTCGGGTACCGGATCGGGAAGCTCGCCTACGTCACCGACGCCAAGCGGCTGCCGGATGAGGTCGTCGCGCGGCTGGCGGGGGTGGAGGTGCTGGTGCTCAACGCGCTCTTCCGCACCGCGCACCCGACGCACCTCTCCATCGGCGAGGCGGTGGACGCCGCGCGCCGCGTGGGGGCCGCACGCACCTATTTCACGCACCTCACACACCAGACCTCGCACGCGGAGCTCTCGGCGTCGCTGCCGGCGGGGATCGAGCCGGCCTACGACGGCCTCACCGTGGAGATCGACGACTGATGCGGATCCGACTGGACCTCTCCGGGATGATGCGGCGCGCCGTGCCGACCGGCGCGACCCCCGAGGGCCTGGGAGCGCTGGCCCCCCAGGCGGCGGCCGCGCACCAGGGGCTGCTGGCGGACGCCAAGCGCGGCGTGCTCGGCTTCCGCGAGCTGGAGGCGCAGCGCGCGGAGCGGGAGCGCGTGAAGGCCTGGGCCGCGGCGGCCGCCGGCACCCACGAGGATGTCGTCGTGCTCGGGATCGGCGGCTCGGCGCTCGGCGCGCTCGCCCTCCGCACGGCGCTCCTCCCCCGCGACTGGAACGCGCGCTCCTCGGCGCGGCGCGACGGCCGGCCGCGCTTCCACGTGCTCGACAACGTGGATCCCCGCTCGGTGCGCGACCTGCTGGACGGCGTGGAGCTCGCGCGCACGCGCTTCCTCGTGGTGTCCAAGTCGGGGAGCACGGCCGAGACCATGGCACAGTACGTCGCGGCGCGGTCGCGGCTCACGGCGGCGCGCCTCGACCTCTCCCGCCACCTGGCGTTCGTCACGGACCCCGCGAAGGGCGCGCTGCGCCGGATCGCCGCCGAGGAGGGGATCCCCGCGTTCGAGATCCCGCCGAACGTGGGCGGACGGTTCTCCGTGCTGAGCCCGGTGGGCACGCTCCCCGCCGCGCTCCTCGGGCTCGACGTGGACGCGCTCGTCGCGGGCGCGGCGGCGATGCGCGACCGGTGCGCGTCGCCGGAGCTGCGGAAGAACCCGGCCCTCGCCTTCGCCACGCTGCAGTGGCGCGCGCAGCAGGAGGCGGGGCAGGGGGCACATGTCCTCATGCCCTACAGCGACGCGCTGCGCGACCTGGCGCCCTGGTTCGTGCAGCTCTGGGCGGAGAGCCTCGGCAAGCGCACGCCCGCCGGGGCGCACGTGGGCCCGACGCCGATCGCCGCGGTGGGTGCGACGGACCAGCACGCCCAGGTGCAGCTCTTCATGGAGGGTCCGGTCGACAAGACCGTGACCTTCATCGACGTCGAGGAGTTCGAGGGGGGCGAGTACCCGATCCCGGCGGATGCGCCGCCCGAGCTCGCCTATCTCGGCGGGCGCGGATTCGGGGAGCTCCTGCGGACGGAGTGCCGCGCGACCGCCGGTGCCCTCGCGCGGGCCGGCCGGCCGACGATGACCCTGCGGGTGGAGCGGGCGGACGCCTGGCACCTCGGCGGGCTCTTCATGTTCTTCGAGCTGGCGACGATCTACGCCGGGCACCTGTATGGCGTGGACCCGCTCGACCAGCCGGGCGTGGAGCTCGGGAAGCAGCTCACCTACTGCCACTTCGGGCATCCCGAGTGGCGCCAGATGCAGGCCGTCTGGGACGCGCTCCCCCCGTCGGATCCCGACTGGGTGCTCTGACCGGTTTGCATGACCCGATGGGGAGGGACAAATTGCAGGGCTGACGCCTTTCGCGTCCCTCCCGGACCACCAGCCTCCCCCCTGATGACTGACGCTCCCGCCACGCTTCGGCGCGCCCTCGGCGCGGCCGCCACGATCGCCTCCGGCCGCCTCACGGTGACCGACGCCGCGCAGCTCGCCACCCCGCTGATGGACGGCGTGGCCCGCCTGGCCGTGTTCGGGGACGAGGAGGAGAAGGCGTGGGCCCGCTGGGCGATCTGGGAGGCGGGGCGCGCCGTGGGGACCTGGTCGGCCTCGATCCACGACTTCTACATGGCGCGCGGGCGGGGCGAGGTGCCGAGCGTGACCGTGCCGGCGATCAACGTGCGCGGCGCCGCGTACGAGACCGCGCGCGCGATCTTCCGCACCGGCCTCAAGTGCGACGGCGCGGCGTTCATCCTCGAGATCGCGCGCTCGGAGATCGCCTACACCGACCAGCGGCCGGCGGAGTACGTGGCCGTGATGCTCGCCGCCGCGCTCCGCGAGGGATACCGGGGCCCCGTGTTCATCCAGGGGGACCACTTCCAGATCAACGCCAAGAAGTACAAGGCGGACCCGGGCCCCGAGGTGAAGGCGGTGAAGCAGCTGGCGCTCGAGGCCGTCTCGGCCGGGTTCTACAACGTGGACATCGACACCTCCACGCTCGTGGACCTGAGCCACCCGACGCTCGATGCCCAGCAGCGCCTCAACTACGAGGTCGCGGTGGACCTCACGCGCTACGTGCGCTCCATCGAGCCGAAGGGCGTGACCGTCTCCCTCGGCGGCGAGATCGGCGAGGTGGGCACGGAGAACTCGACCGTGGCCGAGCTCGAGGCGTTCATGGACGGGTACAACCGCACGCTGGAGGCGAAGGCCAAGGGGATGACGGGGCTCTCGAAGATCTCGGTGCAGTCGGGGACGTCGCACGGGGGCGTGGTGCTCGCGGACGGCTCGATCGCGGACGTCGCGCTGGACTTCAAGACGCTCGAGGACCTCTCGCGGGTGGCGCGCGAGAAGTACGGGCTCTCGGGCGCGGTGCAGCATGGCGCCTCCACGCTGCCGGACGACGCGTTCTACCACTTCCCCAAGACGCAGACGGCCGAGATCCACCTGGCCACCGGCTTCCAGAACATGCTGTACGACCACCTCCCGGACGCGCTCCGGGCGGAGATGTACTCCTGGCTCCTGGCCAACACCGCGGACGAGCGGAAGGCCGGGGACACGGACGAGCAGTTCTTCTACAAGACCCGGAAGAAGGCGCTGGGGCCGTTCAAGGCGAAGCTCTGGCACCTGCCGGCCGCCACGCAGGAGGCGCTCGCCCGCGCCTACGACGCGAAGTTCACCTTCCTGTTCGAGAAGCTCGCCGTGGGTGGAACAGCGGAGGCGGTGCGGCGGTATGTGAAGGGGGCGGCACGCGCGATGCCGGCCCCCGGCCGTGGCGGCCCCGCGGTGGAAGCGGCGCCGGACGATGCCGAAGCAGGCGAGTAGCTCGCGCGCAGTCCGCACGACCCCCACTATCGGAGTAACAACGATGCGTAGATACCTCACCGCCACCCTGCTGCTGCTGGTGGCCACCGCCTGTGTCTCCAAGTCGGAGTACGACCGGCAGATCGAACAGGTCGCCGCGATCTCCGCGGAGAAGGACTCGCTGCTGATGGAGGTCGTGCAGAACTCCGACTTCATCGCGGCCGTGAACAGCGAGCTCGACCGGGTGAAGAACAGCCAGCCGGTGGCCAAGGGGGCGGGCGAGATGGAGTCGATGTCGCCCACGCAGCGCCGGGCGGCGCTGGCCGAGCGCGTGAAGGCGCTCACGGAGCGCGTGCGCGAGAGCGAGGAGCGGCTGGCGCAGAGCCGCCGCCGCGTCACCTCGCTGACGGCCGACAACGCGACCATGCAGGCGCAGCTCACCGCGTTCGACTCCACGGTGCGGTCCTTCCAGACGCTGATCGAGAACCAGAAGGCGGAGATCGTCGCGCTGCTGGACCAGGTGTCGATCCTGACTTCGGAGAACATGGCACTGCGCGAGGCCAACACGACGCTCGAGTCGGAGCGCGCGACCCTCACGTCCGAGAAGTCCGCGCTCACGGCGGAGCAGAACACCGTCTACTGGGTGGCCGGCAAGAAGGACGAGCTCCTCCGGCGCGGCATCATCGAGCAGCGCGGCGGCATGCTCGGCATCGGCAAGACGCAGGTGCTCGCGCGCACGCTCGACGCGAGCGAGTTCACGGCGATCGACCGGACGGCGGTGCTCGAGCTGGCGCTCCCCGACGCCGCGAAGTCGTACAAGATGGTCTCGACCAATGACGTGGCCGGCTTGGATTCGCCGCCCGCCGATGGCAAGTTCAAGGGCGTGGTGAAGATCGCCTCGCCGGAGACCTTCTGGCGCACCTCGAAGTTCCTCGTCCTCATCGAGCAGTAGGAGGGCCTCGTGCCCGAGACCAACGGAGCGGACCCGGCCGGCGCCACGGAGCGCCGGTCGGGGAGCGGGATCGGGATCTTCGTGCTCGGCGTCGTGATCGGCGCCGGGCTCGCCCTGCTGTACGCCCCGCAGTCGGGGAGCGCGACGCGCCGGCAGGTGGCGCGGGGCGCCCGCCGCGTGCGGCGCAAGGCGCGCGACCTCGCCGAGACGGCGCGCGACGCCGCCGGTTCCACGCGTGACGCCCTCGAACGGCGGCTCGCCCGCCACCATGAGGCGCAGGGTGCCGACGAGTACGACGGAGAGGACGACGGCGTCTGACGACCCTCCTCGGGTTCGTCCGCGAGGTGGTGCGACGGGCGGACGCGGATGACGTCCTCTTCCTCGCCGGCGGGCTCGCGTTCAACGTGCTGCTCGCCGGACTCCCGTTCCTCCTCCTGCTGGCGGCGGGGCTGGGCTTCATCCTCGACCAGTCCCCCACGGCGGCCTACGGCATCGCGCAGGCGGTGCTCGAGGCGCTCCTGCCGGCGCGCCTGGCGCAGGCGGAGCCCCTCCTCGACCCCGTGCTGGCCGACCTCGTCCGCACGCGCGCGATCGTCGGCATCGGCGGCGGCATCGGCTTCCTCTGGTTCGCCACGCGGCTCTTCGCCTCGCTGCGGCTCGTGATGGGGATCGTCTTCAACCACGGCCGCGAGCGGGGGTTCGTGCGCGGGAAGCTCTGGGACATCCACCTCACGCTCACCTCGCTCGTGCTCCTCACCGCCTGGGTGGCCCTGAGCACCTGGCTCACCGTCACCACCGGCCGGGTGGGGGCGGCGCTCGCGCGGGCCGGCCTCCTCCGCGACTCGATGGGCGGGCTCGAGTACGTCGTCACGCGGGCGCTCGCGATCCTCGTGGTCGCCGCGATGTTCTTCGCGCTCTACCGCTGGCTGCCGCGGACACGGACGCCCGTGCGCGTCGCCCTGACCGGCGCCGTCACCGCCGCCGCCCTCTTCGAGGTGGCGCGCTGGCTCTTCGGCGTCGTGATGCACGCCTTCCCGCCCTCCTCGGTGTACACCGGGACGCTCGGCGCCATCTTCCTCGTCATCTTCTGGACCTACTACGCCGCGCTCATCTTCGTGCTCGGCGCCGAGGTGGCGCATACCGAGCAGGACCGGATCGGCGCTGGCATCCCTGAACCCTCTCCCGCGTCCTGACCCCTCCGTGACCACCCCCATCGACCTCCGCAGCGACACCGTCACGCGCCCCACGGCCGCGATGCGCCAGGCCATCGCCGAGGCCGAGGTGGGGGACGACGTCCTCGATGGCGACCCCACCGTGCGCCGCCTCGAGGCGCGCGTCGCGGAGCTCCTCGGCAAGTCGGGCGCGCTCTTCTTCCCCACGGGCACGATGGCGAACCAGGCCGCGCTCTGGCTGCAGGGGGAGCCGGGGACCGAGGTCTTCGCGCACGACGACTCGCACATCGTGAACTGGGAGATGGCCGGCGTGGCCGCGATCGCGGGGATGCAGATCCGCCTCGTGGGCGGGGGCCCCGTGCTGGAGCCCGACGCGCTCCGTGCCGCCTTCCGCCCCGCGTCGCGCCAGGCGATGCGCGCGAGCGTGGTCTGCACCGAGAACACGCACAACGGCGCCGGCGGCACCGTCTCGCGGCTCGAGAAGCTGCGCGCGATCCAGGCCACCGCGCGCGACGCCGGCATCAACGTGCACCTCGATGGGGCGCGCCTCTGGAACGCCCACATCGCCACGGGCACGCCGCTCAAGGACTTCGCCGCCACCGCGTCCACGGTGATGGTCTCCTTCTCCAAGGGGCTCGGCGCGCCGGTGGGGGCCTGCCTCGCGGGGGACGAGCGGCCGATGCGGCGCGCGTACGAGGTCCGCAAGCGCTTCGGCGGCGGGATGCGGCAGTCGGGGATCCTCGCGGCGGCCGCACTCCACGGGCTCGAGCATCACCTCCCGCTGCTGGCGGCCGACCATGCGCGGGCCAAGCGCTTCGCCGAGGCGGTCGCGAAGGCGCCGGGCGTCAGCGTGGTGCCGCCGGACACGAACATCGTGATGATCGACCTGCTCGAGGGGCAGCAGGCGTCCAGGGTGATCGAGAAGGCGCGCAAGGCGGGCGTGCTGGTGCTGGCGTGGAACGACACGCGCCTCCGCTGCGTCTTCCACCTCGATGTCGACGACGCCGAAGCGACGACCGCCGCCGAGGTGCTCGCGGCGGCGGTCGTTCACTAGCGGTCCGCGACTCCTCGCGCGTGGCGCGTCAGCGCCGGGTGATGGTCACGCGCGCGACCGGCACCTCGGCACCCATCGCCCCGAAGAACGTGGAGGGCGCGCGGGTCGTCGGCTTCTTCGGGTCGTTGTCGACGTCGGCCGCCCGGTAGGTCGTCCCCTCGTCGCCGCCCGAGTCATACGCGTAGAGGTCGAGCGTACGCGACGCCATCCAGTGGCCGTCCTTCATCAGATCGACCGCCATCACCCCGGTGAACCAGTCGGGGCTCGGCGCGATCATCGCCACGAACGAGAGCAGGGGATGCTTCTCGTCCACCTTCACGGTCACGACGATCGAGTCGCGGAAGTCCTTCAGCGCGCCGGACTCGAAGACCGCCCCCGCCTTCCCGGCCGCCACCGCGGCCTTGAGCTCGGCATCGAGCGGCGAGTGCGCGCCCATCTCCGAGAGCCGCTCCAGGCCCGGCGTCGGCTTCATCCCTTCCTTGAACAGCATGAACCCGTTCGCGTGGGTCGCGCCGATGATCCCGGAGAAGTGCGCGGAGCCAGAGGGATAGTCCTTGGGATGCCGCTCGGGTGTCCAGAGGCCCTTGACGACCAGCGTGTACTCCGCGCTGCCGGCGGTCTTCCCGTGCTCGGCACCCATCATCCCCATCTCGGCGCCCATCTTGCCCTTGTCGGCGGCCTTGTCCTTGCCCTCCGGCATCTTCGCCTGCGCCGCGGCGGTGTCCGCAGCGATGCCCATCAGCAACGCGGTCGCGGCGGCCCGGATGGCCAGCGCCATGGTCCCGCGGCGGTTCGTCGTCCTGCTCATCGTCATCTCCTCAGTCGGTGTGTTGGCCTGCCTGCGCGCGGCGATCGCCGCACCGACGTGGGGAATGCGATCCATCCCGGAATTGTTCCGGAGGTCAGGCCTCCGGATCGCGACCCCCGAGCGCGCCCCGCACCTTGTCCACCAGGCCGGGAGGGAGGTCGATGCGCCGGAGCTTCCCGCGCAGGTCGTCCAGGACGTGGCCCTCGAAGGCGAAGGCCTGCGCACAGTGCGCGCAGGTCTCGAGGTGCGCGGCCACGCTCGCCATCTCCTCGGCCGAGAGTTCCCGGTCGAGGAAGTCGTCGATGCGCGCGACCGCCTCGTCGCAGGTGAACGGCTTGCCAGGGTTCATTCCGTCACTCCTCCTCGCGAGTCCCCGACCAGGCCGCGGTCCACCGCGATCCGCCAGAGCTCCTGTTGCAGGATCCTGCGGGCCCGGTGGAGCCGGGACCGCACGGTGCCCAGGGGGGCCCCCACGATCAGCGCGATGTCCGCGTACTTCAGGTCCTCGATGAAGTAGAGGGCGGCCACGACGCGGAACTCCTCCGGCAGGCGCTGCAGCGCCCCGTCGATGGCCTCCCGGTCGATGCGCGCCATCAGCGACCCCGCCGGGTCGGCCTCCTGCTGCAGGAGACCGAGCGACTCGGCGCCGTCATAGAGCTGCGGGTCGTCCACGTCCTCCACGGCCAGCTCGTCCACCCGCCGCTTGCGATGGCGGGCATAGAAGCAGTTCGTCAGGATCTGGAAGAACCAGCGTCGGAAGTTGGTGCCCGCCTGGAAGGTCGCGAAGCCCTTGCAGGCGGCGAGCGCGGCCTCCTGCACGAGGTCTTCCGCGTCCGGCCGGTCGCGCGTGAGGCGGAGCGCGTAGGCGTACGCGTGGTCGAGCACGGGCAGCAGGAGCGCCTCGATTCCCGGCGCGGTCTCCGCGGGCATGGCGGAATTCTGCCGCCGGTCCCGTCCCCCGGCAACGTCCGGCCGGGGCGGTGGAAGGATCCGCGGAGGCCCGGTCGGACGCGCCGGGAACCCTTCGTCACCGGCGAGCATTACGTGCGGCATGACCAAGCGCACACTCCTCCTGGCGGCTGCCGTCCTCGCCGCCCCGATCGGCTGGTACCTCTTCCGGCCGGAGCTCCTCTTCATCGACAAGGCCGTGAGTGAAGCGGCCCCGGTCGCCGACCCGGCGGCCATGGATACCATCACCACCCTCGCCACCGGCGAGTTCCGCAGTGGCGCGCACGAGACCGCGGGCCGCGCGACGATCCTCCGGCAGCCCGATGGCCGGATCGTCCTGCGCCTCACGGGATTCTCCACGTCCAACGGGCCCGACGTGCGGGTCTATCTCGTGGCGGCGCGAGACGTGACCGACTCCACGTCGCCGAAGACGGCGGGGTTCGTCGACCTCGGTGCGCTCAAGGGGAACCTCGGCGACCAGAACTACGAGATCCCTGCTGGCGTCGACCTGGCGCGACATCGTGCCGTCACGATCTGGTGCCGACGCTTCGCGGTGAACTTCGGTGCCGCGCCGTTGGCCTGACGGCGCCCGGCTCATGCCGGACGCCGATCGAACATCACCGACCGTTGCATGGAGGTACGACTCGTGACCGCGATGGAACCGACCCATGACGCCCGGCCGACCGGGGGTGCGACGACGCGCGCCGAACGGATCGCGTCCGGCGCAGCGGCGGCGCTGCTCCGCTACGGGCTGGTGCTGCTGATCCTCTGGATCGGGGTGTTCAAGTTCACGCCCACCGAGGCGCGGGCGATCGAGCCGCTGCTGGCGAACAGCCCGTTGCTGGCGTGGCTCCTGACCGTCGCCGGGGTGGACGGCGCGAGCAGGGTCATCGGGGCGGCCGAGATCGTGATCGCGGGCCTGCTCGCGGTGCGTCCGTGGTACCCGCGGCTCTCGCTGGCCGGCAGCGCCGGGGCGATCGGGATGTTCCTCACGACGCTGAGCTTCCTCGTGACGACTCCGGGCTCGTGGCGGGTGGTCGACGGCCTGCTCGTGCCGGCCGGGGGCGGATTCTTCATCCTCAAGGACCTCGTTCTCCTCGGGGCCGCCTTCTGGTCGGCGGCCGAGGTGACCGGATCGCTGCGCCAGCGCCCGACCGCGTGAGGGGCGGCTAGGCGCGCGTCGCCAGCACGGACGCCTTCCGCTCCAGCACCGTCCGCAGCGACTTCCAGCTCTCGACGAACTTCCGCACCCCCTCCTGCTCGAGCTCGGTGGCGACCTCCTCGAGCGAGATGCCCAGCCCCTCGAGCGCCGCGACCGTCCGGTGCGCCTCCGCGATGGCGCGCGCGTCGAGCCGCACCTTGGGGTCCCCCTTCTCCCGGTACGCCTCGAGCGTCTCCGGTGGGAGGGTGTTCACCGTCTCGGGGGCGATCAACGCCTCGCAGTACTCGAGCGGGTCGCGCGCGGGGTCCTTCACGCTGGTCGACGCCCAGAGCGGCCGCTGCGCGCGGGCGCCGGCGGCGGCGTAGGAGGCCCAGACGGGCCCGGCGAGCATCGCGAGGTAGGCCTCGTAGGCGAGGGCGGCGTTGGCGATCGCGGCCTTGCCGCGCAGGGTCTTCGCCTCCGGCGTGCCGATCGCGTCGAGCTTCGCGTCCACCAGCGTGTCCACGCGGCTCACGAAGAAGCTCGCCACGGAGCCGAGCCAGTCGAGCGGCAGCCCCGACACGCGGCGCGCCCCGAGCGCGCCGAGATACGCGTCGCTCACCTCGCGGTAGCGCTGCACGGAGAAGAGGAGGGTGACGTTCACGTGGATGCCGAGCGTGAGGCACTGCTCCACGGCGGCGAGTCCGGCCTTGGTGCCCGGGATCTTCACCATCAGGTTCTTGCGTCCCACCGCCTCCCAGAGGTGCCGCGCGTGGCGCACCGTGCTCGCGGCGTCGTGCGCGAGCAGGGGTGAGACCTCCAGCGAGACGAAGCCGTGCTGCCCCATCGACGACTGGTAGAGCTCGGCGAAGACGTCGCACGCCTCCTGCACCTCGGCCACCATCAGGCGCTCGAGGATCTCGTCCACCGCGAACCCCGCCTCCGCGAGCGCGATGATGTCCGCGTCGTAGATGCTCCCGCTCGCGATCGACTTCTCGAAGATCGTGGGGTTCGTGGTGAGCCCGCGCACGCCGTCCTCCTCCGCCATCCGGTGGAGGCGCTTGGAGCGGATCAGGTCGCGCGTGGTGAAGTCGAGCCAGGGGCTCTGGCCCAGGTCACCGAGGGTGAGCAGGGGGTTCCGGCGGTCGGGGCGGCGGCTCATCGGGACTCCTCGCGTGGGGCGGGAAGGGCGGACTCTCGAACAATAACCAGGAAGGAGTTGCAGGAAATGTGCCGCCCGTCACCCGACGCACGGATTGATGTGCCTCGCGGAACCGACTATCCTTCCAGTGTTCCAGGTCCCGGAGGGCTTCGGCCCGCCAACTCCGCCAGGGCCGAAAGGCAGCAACGGTACGTGGTGTCCATCGTCGCTCCGTCAGGCCTGGAACATTCGCGCGGGAGAGCAGCCGGCCACGGCGCTCCCCGCGCGATGCATTTCCGGCCACGCGCCGCCGCGGCTAGCTTTCGGGCATGTCCCTCGCGCTCGCCCGGAAGTACCGTCCGCGCCGCTTCGCCGACGTCGCCGTCCAGTCGCACGTGGCGAACACCCTGCGGAACGCGATCGCCGGCGACCGGCTCGGCCACGCCTACCTCTTCTGCGGCCCCCGGGGCACCGGCAAGACCACGCTCGCGCGCGTGCTCGCCATGGCGCTCAACTGCGAGCAGCGCCGCGAGGACCGCGAACCCTGCGGCACCTGCCCCTCCTGCGAGCGGATCTGGAGCGGCGGCGCCTCCCTCGACGTGGTGGAGATCGACGCGGCGTCCAACCGCGGCGTGGACGACGCCCGCGACCTGCGCGAGCGCGCGATGTACGCCCCCTCCGGCGCGGACCGCTACAAGGTCTACATCGTGGACGAGGCGCACATGCTCACGCGCGAGGCGTGGAACGCCCTCCTGAAGATCCTCGAGGAGCCGCCGCCGCGCGTGGTCTTCGTCTTCGCCACCACGGAACCGCAGAAGATCCAGCAGGCCGCGGCGCCCGTGCTCTCCCGGATGCAGCGCTTCGACCTCAAGCGCATCGGCCCCGCCGACGTCCGCGACCGGCTCGCCGTGGTCCTCAAGGCCGAGGGGCTCACCGCCAAGGCGGACGCGCTCGGCATGCTCGCGCGCGCCGCCGACGGCTCCATGCGCGACGCGCTCTCCCTCACCGACCAGGTGCTCTCGCTCGGCGGCGGCGACCTCACGGCCGAGCGCGTGCGCGAGGCGCTCGGGCTGGTGCACGAGGACGAGCACCTCGCGCTCCTCGACCTCGTCTCGGAGCGGCGGGCGGCGGATGTCTTCACGGTGGTCGGCCGGCTCGCGGACCATGGCGTGGACTTCGGCGTGCTGCTCGCGGATTTCGCCGAGCTCCTGCGCGCGCAGCTCGCCGTGGTGCTCGGCGGCTCGCTGCCGGACATCTCGGAACGACTGCAGGAGGAGCTGCCGAAGCGCGCCGACCGCTTCTCCGCGGGCGACCTGCTCCGCATGCTCAACCTCGTGGTGGAGGTGGAGCCGCACCTCCGGCGGAGCGGACAGCAGCAGCTCCTCTTCGAGACGCTGCTCGTGCGCTTCGCGCTGCTCGACCGCACGCTCGACCTCGAGGCGGTGCTGCGCGACGTGGGTGGGGGATCGGCGGGTGGGGCGTCGAGCGGTGCCTCGAGCGGCGGCGCGGCCCGCGGTGCGAGTCGCACGCCGCCTACCGTCCGGGAGAGCTCACCGCCCGCGCGGTCCCCGGCCCCGGCGCGCGCCGAGTCTCCCCCCGCACCCCCGCGCCGCGCCGCCGCGCCCCCCGAGGTGGCCGACGCGCCCGCGCCGCGGCGCGAGCTCCTGGCGCTCGACATCAACCGGCTGGCCGAGTACTGGGACGAGGTCGTGGACCGCGTGAACGCGGACAACCGCGCGCTCCTCCTCTCGTCCACCCTCGCGCACGCCACGCCCTCCGCCGTGACCGCCTCGGGCACGGTGACGCTCACGGTGAGTTCGGACGCGCACGCGGAGTTGATCGCCGGGGGCGAGGCGACCGTGCTCGCCGCACTCCGCCACCGCTTCACGGGGGTGCAGAAGCTCGTGGTGCGCGTGGTGACGCCCGAGGGGGAGCAGGTGCCGCGGCGGCTGAACGAGTCGGCCGTGAAGGCGGACCGGATCGCGACGCTGCGCAAGCAGTCGCCCCTCCTCGACGCCGCGGTGGACGCGCTCGATCTCGAACTGCTCGAATAGCGGCCCCGGCGGTGAGTCCGCGGGTTGCCCGAGGGCGCGCGCGAGACCTAACTTCTTCTCTCAGAGCAACTTCGCCTACGTGGTGCGATGACCGATTTCCTCAAGATGATGCAGCAGGCCCAGCAGATGACGGGCAAGCTCCAGGAGGTGCAGGAGGCGCTCGGACGGATGTCCGTCACGGGTGTCGCCGCCGCCGGGCTCGTCACCGTGGAGGCGGACGGGAAGGGGACGGTCAAGCGGGTCTCGATCGACCCCTCCGTCGTGAACCCCGCGGACGTGGAGATGCTCGAGGATCTCGTGGCCGTGGCGGTGCAGGAGGCGCAGAAGAAGGCGCGCGAGCTCTCCGAGCAGGAGATGAAGAGGGTGGCCGGCGGCCTGGGCCTCGGCGGTCTCCCGTTCAAGCTCCCGTTCTAGGGACCGTGTCGGCGATCGACGACCTCGTGACGGAGCTCTCCCGACTCCCGACCATCGGGCGGAAGTCGGCGCTGCGGCTCACCTACCACCTGCTCCGGCAGCCGGAGGAGCAGGGGCGGCGGATCGCGGCGGCCCTGGTGGCGCTGGCGGAGAAGGTCCGGCCCTGCGCCGAGTGCTTCAACTTCGCGGAGGCGGAGCGGTGCGCGTTCTGCACCGATCCGCGGCGGGACCGCAGCGTGGTCTGCGTGGTGGAGGAGGCGTCGGACATCCCGGCGATCGAGCGGACGGGGGAGTATCGCGGGCTCTACCACGTGCTGGGCGGGCGCCTCGCGCCGCTCGACGGCGTGGGGCCCTCGGACCTCACGGTGGCCGCGCTGGTGACCCGCGTCACCGCGGGCGGGATGCGCGAGGTGATCGTGGCCACGAATCCCAAGCTCGAAGGGGAGGCGACCGCGTTGTATCTTCAGGAGCAGTTGCGGCCCAGCGGGGTGACGGTCAGCCGGCTCGCGCGCGGTCTCCCGGTGGGCGGGGACCTCGAGTACGCCGACGGCGTCACGATCGTGCAGGCGCTGGCGGCGCGGCGGGCGATGTGAACCGGCGCGCCCTCTGGTTCGGCGTGGCGGCGGTCGGCGGGTTCCTCGCCGGCCTCTGGTGGTGGACGCGGGAGCAGGAGGAGCACCGGCGGGCGCTCTTCAGCCCGCGGCCGATGCGCCGCCTGGCGGCGCTCGGGTGGATCAGCGGGCAGCCGACCGTGGAGTCGGTGATGATGTTGCGCGAGTATCTCAGCTGGGAGAGCAATCCGGTGCTGCGCCGTCGGGCGCGGCGGTTGCTCACACGTTTCGAGGACGCCCTCGCATAGGACGGGAGCATGGCGGTCGGTTCGGCAAGCTGGTCCTTCACGGAAGAAGACTTCAACGCCATCACGGCGACCCTGCAGCGGTTCCTCGGGGAGACCAACGCGCGCTGCGCGCTCCTCGTAGATCGTTCGGGGCAGCTCATCGCGACCGTCGGGGAGCAGCCCACCTTCGACCCGACCGCGTTCGCCACGCTCACCGCGGCCGACTTCTCGGCCAACGACCAGCTCGCCAAGCTCATCGGCGAGTCGGACTTCAACTCGCTCTTCCACCAGGGCGAGAAGGAGTCGATGTACCTCGCCGACATCGCCCGACGGGTCATCCTCGTGGCGCTGTTCGACAACCGGACCACCCTCGGCCTCGTCCGACTCAAGATCAAGGACACCGTGCTCGAACTCACCAAGCTCTTCCACGACGTCTTCACGCGCGGCAAGTCGGCTGCGTCCAAGCCCGGGCTCCTCTCCGGCGCGGACGACGAGATCGACCAGCTGTTCGGGTAAGGAGAACAGCCATGTCGATGATCAACTACGCCTCGCGCGAGATCAACTGCAAGATCGTGTACTACGGGCCCGGGCTCGGCGGCAAGACGACCAACCTCGAGCACGTCTACGGCAAGGTGAAGCCGGACACCCGCGGCAAGCTCATCTCGCTCGCCACGGAGACGGAGCGCACGCTCTTCTTCGACTTCCTCCCGGTGGATCTCGGCACCATCCGCGGCTTCAAGACCCGCTTCCACCTCTACACGGTGCCGGGCCAGGTCTACTACAACGCCTCGCGCAAGCTGATCCTCAAGGGCGTGGACGGCATCGTCTTCGTCGCCGACTCGCAGGTGGAGCGGATGGAGGCGAACCTCGAGGCCATGCAGAACCTGTACGACAACATGGCCGAGTACGGGTACGACCTCACGAAGATGCCGTTCGTGATCCAGTACAACAAACGGGACCTCCCGAACGCGGCGCCGCTGGCCGAGCTGCAGCAGTCGCTGAACCCGGGCTGGGAGGTGACGGACACGGCGCGACAGAAGGTGACCGCGGACCAGTTCCACCCCGGCGAGAACATCATCGAGCAGCTGCCCACGGGCGAGTGGGTCGAGCACGCCACCTACTTCGAGGCCGTCGCGGTCACGGGGGACGGGGTGTTCGACACGCTCAAGGCCGTGAGCAAACTGGTGCTCAAGACGCTCGCCTGATGGCGGGCGCGTGAACCTCCCGAACTCGATCTCCGCCGCGCGGATCGCCGCCGCCCCCCTCCTGGCGGTGCTCCCGTTCATCCCGTCGGTCGCCTGGCGGGCGTTCGCGTTCGTGCTCTACCTCGTCACCGCGATGTCCGACCGATGGGACGGGCAGATCGCGCGCAGCCGCGGCCTCATCACCGACCTCGGCAAGGTCCTCGATCCCCTCGCGGACAAGCTCCTCCTCCTCGGGACCTTCGTCCCGATGTTCCTCCTGCAGGGGCACGCGGAGGACCCGCTCCTCCGCCTCCTCCCGGAGGTCGCGGAGCGCTCGGCCTATCCGTTCATCTCGTGGGGCGTGGGCGCCTTCTGGTTCCCCTGGTGGGTGCTGGCGCTCATCCTCGGCCGCGAGGTGTTCATGACCTGGTTCCGCACCTTCGCGCAGCGCCGGGGCACGGTCATCGCCGCGCAGCGCCTCGGGAAGTGGAAGGCCGGGTTCCAGTACACCTGGATGGGGGCCGCGTACGCCTGGTTCGTGCTCAAGCTCCTCTTCGACCAGCAGCGCTGGCACGGCCCGCTGCCGACCTTCGTCGCCCAGCTCCTCGGCGCGATCGGGATCGTGACGATGGCGGTCGCGTTCGTGCTGACCCTGGTCTCGCTCGGGGACTACCTCGTGCGGCACCGCGCGGTGTTCGGCGCGCCCCCCGTCCGCTAGCACGCCGGTGGACGTCGAACTCGTCTCCATCGGTGACGAGCTCCTGCTCGGCTTCACCGTCGACACGAACACCGCGCACTTCGCGCGCGCGGCGGCGGACCACGGGATCCAGGTCGTGCGGCGGAGCACCGTGGGGGACGACGCCGACGCCATCACGAGCGTGGTGCGCGATGCCCTCGCGCGCACCGGCGCGGTGATCACCTGCGGCGGGCTCGGCCCCACCGCCGACGACCGCACCAAGCCGACGCTCGCCGCGCTCTTCGGGCGCACGATGCGCTTCGACGACGCCATCTGGGAGTCGCTCCGCACGCGCTGGAAGGCGCGCGGATGGCCCGGGGAGATCCCCGAGACGAACCGCGAACAGGCGATGGTCCCCGAGGGGGCCACCGTGCTCCCGAACGCCCACGGCTCGGCGCCCGGCATCTGGCTCGAGGACCACGACGGGCGCTGGGTGGCGATGCTCCCCGGCGTGCCCCGAGAGTTCCTCGGGATGATGCGCGACACGCTCCTCCCGCGGCTCGCGGCCCGCGGCGCGGGCGGGACGGTGATCCGCTCCCGCACGCTCCGCACGCAGGGGATCGCGGAGAGCGCGCTCGCCGAGACGCTGGGGGAGCTCGCGAAGGATCCGCTCGGCGTGCCCCTCGCCTTCATGCCCGGCTACGAGGGCGTGGACCTGCGCCTCACGGTGCGCGGCGTGAGCCCCGCCGTCGCCGACGAACGGCTCGCGGCCGCCGCCGACGCGCTGCGGGCGCGGGTGGGGAAGTGGGTGTACGGGGAAGGGGACGAGGACCTGGCGACGCTGGTGCTCGACCGGCTCCGCGCGCGCGGGATGCGCATCGCGGTGGCCGAGAGCTGCACGGGCGGGATGCTCGGCATGCGGCTCACCGCGATCCCCGGGGCGAGCGACCGGTTCGTGGGCGGGGTGATCGCCTACGACAACGCGGTGAAGGTGCGCGAGCTCGGCGTGCGGGAGGCGACGCTCGAGGCCGTGGGCGCGGTGAGCGAGGAGGTCGCGCGGGAGATGGCGAGTGGCGTGCGCGCGCGCTTCGGGGTGGAGGTGGGGGTGAGCATCACCGGCGTGGCCGGGCCGGGGGGCGGCACGCCGGAGAAGCCGGTGGGGACCTTCTGCGTGGCCGTGGACGTGCAGGGCGAGGTGCGCTCCCTCCGGACCGCCGGGGTGGGAGACCGCCACGAGATCCGGCAGCGGGCGTCGCAGGGGGCGCTGAGCCTGCTGCGGCGCGTGCTCGCCAGGGAGTGAGCGCGCCGCCCGCGCGGTGGCGCCCCCCGGCGCCCGCTGGCGCCCGCTGGCGCGCGCCGGCGCCCGCTCCGATCCAGTCAACCGAAACGACAGCCGGTTTCCGCCGTAGGGTGCGTATCTCCTTGACTGGACTGCAATTCCGGCATGTCCGGCCTGGCACGGCGGTTGCCCCGGAGATGGCTGTCCGGCGAACTTTGACCCTATGAAAGACGAACGCGTGAAACAGGATCCGACCAAGACCAGCTCCTTCGAGAACCGGGCCGTCGACGCGACGGATGCCGAGTCCGACGCCGCGGCCTCCGCCGCGGATGCGGGCGACGTGATCGACGAGGACGCGACCGGCTCCACCGGCGAGCACATGATCGTCGGCGAGGAGGCCGGCCTCGTGACCTCGGCGCTGCAGCACGAGCTCGCGGAGCAGAAGGAGAAGTACGTGCGGCTCTACGCGGAGTTCGAGAACTTCCGGCGCCGCGCGGTGAAGGACCGGCAGGACGCCGAGCACCGCGGGATGGGGAACCTGCTGCGCGGGCTGCTCGAGTCGCTCGACGACCTCGCGCGGGTGGCGCACATGACGCCGGCGAAGTCCGACACGGCGACGGTGCTGGAGGGGGTGGCGCTGGTGGAGCGCAAGCTGCTCAAGTCGCTCGCGGGGCACGGGCTCGAGGTGGTGGATCCCAAGGGACACCCCTTCGACCCGGCGCTGCACGAGGCGATCTCGACGGCTCCGGCGGCGAGCAAGGAGGAGGACCACCTGGTCGCCCAGGTGTTCCAGGTCGGCTATGTCTTCAACGGCACACTCCTCCGTCCCGCCCGCGTCGTGGTGACGCAGTGGAACGGGTGAGCGCCACCCGCTGAGCGCCATGGCCCAGAAGGACTTCTACGCCGTCCTCGGCGTGAGCGCGTCCGCCACCGCGGACGAGATCAAGAAGCAGTACCGGCGCCTCGCGAAGCAGTACCACCCCGACACGAACAAGGGGGACGCGAAGTCGGCCGACCGCTTCAAGGAGATCTCCGAGGCGTACAACGTCCTGGGGGACGCCGAGAAGCGGAAGCAGTACGACGAGATGCGGCGACTCGGCGCGTTCGACCCGTTCACGCGGTCGCGGCCCGGCGGGGCGCGCCCGGGCGCGGGCTCCGCGGGGCGCGCGCAGACCGGCGGCGCGCGGGTGGAGGACATCGACATCGGCGGGTTCGGCGGGCTCGGCGACCTGTTCAGCTCGATGTTCGGCGGCGGGGCGCGCGGCCCGCGGCCGAGCGGTCCGGAGAAGGGGCAGAGCGTCGAGACCACGCTCGAGGTCCCCTTCCGCGTGGCCGTGCTCGGCGGCAAGGTGCCGATCGAGCTCGAGGTGAACGAGGAGTGCGGGACCTGCGGGGGCTCGGGCGCGGCGAAGGGTGCACGCCTGCAGACCTGCCCGGAGTGCTCGGGGCGCGGCACCATCTCGTTCGGGCAGGGGTCGTTCGCCGTGAACCGTCCCTGCCCGCTCTGCCTCGGCAAGGGGCAGGTGCCCACCGAGAAGTGCGCCGCGTGCAACGGCGCGGGGGCCTCCCGCTCGCACAAGAAGGTGTTGATCACCGTGCCCGAGGGGATCGAGAGCGGGTCGAAGATCCGGCTCAAGGGGCAGGGGGGGCGTGGCGTGCGGGGCGGCCCGAACGGGGACATCCTGATCACCTTCCAGGTGCGCGAGGACGCCGAGTGGGAGCGCGACGGGCTCGACCTGATCGTGCGCGCGCCGGTGAACATCGCGCAGGCCACGCTCGGCTCGCGCATCTCGGTGGTCACGCTCGACGAGAAGCGGGTGACGATCACGCTGCCCAAGGGCACGCCGAGCGGGAAGCGCTTCCGCGTGCGGGGGCAGGGGATCACCAAGGACAAGCAGAAGGGGGACCTGCTCGTGGAGATCCAGGTGGTGGTGCCGGAGACGCTCACGGCGGAGCAGGAGAAGCTGATGAAGCAGTTCGCGGCGGCGGGCGGGCTCGAGTACTGAGGCGCGCCGCGCGCGCGCCGCGCGATCAGCCGGGGCGTGGCCTGAAGCGCGCCTGGAAGAAGCGGAGGTACTTCGGCTCGTAGGTCATCTCCAGCCCGCGGATGGACGCGCGGCGTTCGTACACGCGCTGCACCGACTCGGCCACCACGTCCATGTGCGCCTGCGTGTAGACGCGGCGCGGGATGGTGAGGCGTACGAGCTCGAGGGCGGGATAGCAGTGCTCGCCGGTGCGGCTGTCCCGGCCGGCGGAGACGATCCCCCGTTCCATCGCGCGGAGCCCGGAGTCGAGGTAGAGCTCGGCGGCGAGCGCCTGCGCCGGGAACGCGTCCTGGGGGAGGTGGGGGAGGAACGCCTTCGCGTCCAGGAAGACGCCGTGCGTGCCGATGGGCCGGACCACCGGGATCCCCGCCTCCACGAGCTTGTCGCCGAGGTAGAAGACCTGCCCCACGCGCGCCCGGATGTGGTCGTCGTCGAGGGATTCCTCGATGCCGATCGCCATCGCCTCCATGTCGCGGCCGGCGAGTCCCCCGTAGGTGTGCAGCCCCTCGTAGATCACCACGAGGTTCCGCGCCTCCTCGAACACGTCGTCCTCGTTGGTGGCGAGGAACCCGCCGATGTTCACCAGCGCGTCCTTCTTGGCGCTCATCGTGGCGCCGTCGGTGAGGGAGCAGATCTCGAAGACGATCTCGGCCACCGACCGGTGCGCGTGCCCTGGTTCGTGGAGCTGGATCATGTACGCGTTCTCCGCCACGCGGGTCATGTCGTGGATGATCCGGATGCCGTGGGCGCGGGTGAGCGCGCGCACCGCGCGGAGGTTCTCGAGGGAGATCGGCTGCCCGCCCGCCATGTTGACCGTGGTCGCGAGCGAGACGTAGGGGATGCGGGCCGCGCCGTGCTCGGCGATGAGCGCCTCGAGCTTGGCGAGGTCCACGTTCCCCTTGAAGCGGAAGAGGCTCCGCGGGTCGTGCGCCTCGTCCACCACGATGTCCGCGAAAGTCCCTCCCGCGAGCTCCTGGTGCACCTTCGTGGTGGTGAAGTACATGTTCCCCGGGATCACGTCCCCCGGCTTGATGAGCACCTGCGAGATGAGGTTCTCGGCGCCGCGTCCCTGGTGCGTCGGGATGAGGTGGCGGTAGCCGTAGCGGCGCCGCACGACCTCCTCGAGGTGGTAGTAGCTCCGGCTCCCGGCGTACGCCTCGTCCCCCATCATCAGGCCGGCCCACTGCCGGTCGCTCATGGCCGAGGTGCCGCTGTCGGTGAGGAGGTCGATGTAGACGTCCGCCGACCGCAGCAGGAAGGTGTTGTAGCCCGCCTCCTCGATGGCGCGCGCGCGGGTCTCGCGCGTGGTGAGGAAGAGGGGCTCGACCATCTTGATCTTGTAGGGCTCGGCCCAGGACGCGCGCTGAGGGGTCATGGCGCCAGTATGCCGGTCCCGGACGCGCACCGCCGTCGGGTGGCCGCCGAGGCCGTGTCGGGGATTCTCCTATATGATGCAAGTGAAATACCTCTTAGCATTGGCCGTGTCCTCCCACCTCCACCCGGTGATCCGATGACGGCCATCCGCCTCCCCCTCGTGAGCGCGCACCCGCTCTGGGGAACCGCCCAACGCCTCGGGGTGCTGCTCACCGTCGCGCTGCTCGTCGCGCTCGTGCGCTGGCCCGACCCGACCCTGCACCTGCTCTGGGACATGGTCATCCCGCTCCTCCCGGCGACCTTCCTCCTGAGCCCGACGGTCTGGCGGAACGTCTGCCCGCTGGCGACGCTCAACGACCTCGGCGGGCGGCGGCGCGCCACGCCGGGCCTGAGCACGAGCCTCCTCGGCATCGGTTGGATGGTGGGGCTGGTGCTGCTCCTGCTCATGGTGCCGGCGCGCCGGTTCCTGTTCAACGAGCAGGGCCTCGTCCTCGCGCTGACGATCGCCGGCGTGGCGGGGCTCGCCCTCGGTGCGGGGTTCCTCTCCTCGCGGCGCTCCGGGTTCTGCAACTCGCTCTGCCCGGTGCTCCCCGTGGAGAAGCTCTACGGCCAGTCGCCCCTGCTCGCCATCGGGTCCGCGCGGTGCGCCGACTGCAACCGCTGCACCCCCGCGGGCTGCATCGACCTCTCCGGCCGGCGGAGCATGCTCCAGAGCGTCTCCGCCTCGCGTGCGCGGCACTGGCTGCTCGGTCCGCTCGGGCTCTTCGCGGCGCTCTTCCCGGGCTTCATCTACGGGTACTTCACCACCGCGGACGGCGGCCTGGGCACCGCGCTCGCGACCTACCGGTGGATCGGGCTCTGGAGCCTCGTGAGCCTGGGGGCGGCGGGCGCCGTGGTGCTGGCGACGCGCGTGCGCGCGGCACTCGCCCTGCCGGTGCTCGGCGGTCTCGCGGTCGGCGTCTACTACTGGTTCGCGGCGCCGAAGCTTGCGGAGGCGTACGCGGCGGGGGCCGTGGCTGGCGAGGTGCTACGGGTCGCGCTGCTCTCGCTCGTCGTGGCGTGGATCGCACGGGCGGTGCGGCGCGAGCTGCGCTGATCCGATCGCTGGGCAGCGAAGTCGCGTGGGGGATACTCGCACGAGGATTCAGGGATTCATTCGCATCGTCGGGGGGACGCCCGACGCATATTCTTGGGGAACCCTCACAACGAGCCTCCGAATGCCTGCTTACCGCCACCTGTCCGCCCTCCTCGGCCCCGCGCCCCGTGCGGCGGCCAGCGCCCTGCGGCGAGTCTCCGCGGCGTCGGCGATCGCCGTCGCACTCCTGGCCGGCATGTCGTGCGCACCGTCGGGGGGGATCGTCGGCGAGGAGGACGCCGTCCTCACGTCGCCCCCGAACGTGCCGCCCCCGATCACGCGGCGGAACGCGACCAAGGTGGTGGTGCGGCTCGAGACGCGTGAGGTGACGCAGCGGCTCGCCGACGGCGTGGACTATACCTTCTGGACGTTCGGCGGCACGGTGCCGGGTTCGTTCATGCGGGTGCGGCAGGGGGACCTCGTGGAGTTCCACCTCGCGAACCATCCGTCGAGCGCGAACCCGCACAACATCGACCTGCACGCGGTCACGGGGCCGGGCGGCGGCGCGGGCGCTTCGCTCGTCTCCCCCGGCACCGAGGCGACCTTCACCTTCGAGGCGCTCAATCCCGGGCTCTACGTCTACCACTGCGCCACCGCGCCTGTGGGGATGCACATCGCGAACGGGATGTACGGGCTGATCCTCGTCGAGCCCCCGGGCGGCCTGCCGGCGGTGGACCGCGAGTACTACATCGCGCAGGGGGAGTTCTACACGCGCGGCGGCTTTGGCGCGGCGGGACACCAGTCGTTCGACATGGCCAAGGCGATCGATGAGAACCCGCCTTACGTCCTCTTCAACGGCTCGGTCGGCGCGCTCACCGGCGACAACTCGCTCAAGGCTGAGGTGGGGGAGACGGTGCGTCTCTACGTCGGCAATGGCGGGCCGAACCTCATCTCCTCGTTCCACGTGATCGGCGAGATCTTCGACAAGGTGCACGTCGAGGGCGGCTCGCTGATCAACGAGAACGTGCAGACCACGCTGATCCCTGCCGGAGGGGCGGCGGTGGTGGAGTTCAAGCTCGAGACCGCGGGCACCTTCCTCCTCGTCGACCACTCGATCTTCCGCACCTTCAACAAGGGCGCGCTCGGCATGATCGCGGTCAGCGGAGCGGCGGACTCGTCCGTCTTCTCAGGCCGGATCGGTGAGGGCGTGTATCGGCCGGAAGGGAGTGCCGTGCAGACCTCGCCGAACGGCACCGCGGCCGCGCCGCGCGCGACGACACCGGCCCAGCAGGTCGCGTTCGGCGAGCGTGTCTACGGCCGCACCTGCGCGGCGTGCCACCAGCCGCAGGGGCAGGGAATCCCGCTCGTCTTCCCGCCGCTCGCCGGCTCCGACTACCTGAACGCGAATCCCACCCGTGCGATCGCTGCGGTGCTGAACGGGCTCTCCGGTCCCATCACCGTGAATGGCACGACGTACAACAGCGTCATGCCGGGGCTCGCGCTCTCCGACGACGATGTGGCCAACGTGCTCACCTACGTCTACAGCCAGTGGGGGAACAACCGTACGGTGGTGTCACCGGCCCAGGTGCGGGCGGTGCGGGCGGCCGGGGGACCGAAGGCCAACGCGGACGCGCACTAGGCGCCCGCGCCCGTTCCTCCACGCCGCTCACTCCGCGCGCCGCCGGCGCGGATGCGCGTCCACATCGTCGCGAAGAAGAGCAGCACACCCGCCGTCTGCGCGAACCCCGCGGCCACGAGCAGGGCGCGCCATGCGGCCGAGGCGGAGGTATCCAGCCCGACCTCCAGCGCGACGCGCAGCGCCGTGCCGCCGGCGATGCCCCACCAGGCCAGCGCGGCGAGCCTCGGCCGGAAGACAGCATCGTCCGGCCGGGGCCGCGGGAACATCCAGAGCGCGACCCCGGTGATCATGAGCATCACGAACCCCACGAGCAGCGCGTGGGTGTGGGCGCTGCGCACGCGCGGTGGGAGCCACCCCCCGAACTCACGCGCGTGGAGCATCCAGAGGCCGAGGAGGAGCCCGACGGCGAGGAAGGCGATCGCGGTCCTGAGGTAGCGGCGGACGAGTGGGTTCATCGGGGCGAGGTCCGGTGGCGGAGGTCGTCGACGACGATCGTGCCGTCACCGGAATCTCATGGGCGCGCTCCCGAGAGGCGAGTCCTGCGACCTCCGGCTGCCCGGTGCCGCCTCCACCGCCCCCGCTCCGATCCCGTGTCACCGCGCACAGCGGACGCACCACTGCGTCGCCGGCATCACCTGCAGGCGATCGAAGGAGATCTCGCCGCCGCACGCGATGCAGACGCCGTACGTGCCCTCGTCGATCCGCCGCAGCGCACGGCGATACGAGTCGAGTTCCGGCGAGCTCCCGTCGGACGCGAGGGAGCGCTCCAGTCGGGTGATCTCCCGGCGCAGCTCGATCGCGAGATCGGTGAGCTGTGAACGTGAGAGCGGTGCGTCGGCGGAGGCGCGGAACGCATCGCTCCGGTCGGGGGGGAAGTGGGTGGCCTGCGTGCGGGTCGTCATGCGGCGGTCTCCGGTTCGGCGTATCGAATGGACTGCGTGGCAGCGTGGAGGCGCTGCGCGAGTTCGAGCAGGAGGGCGTGCCAGAGGTCGTCGGGCACGGAACAGGTGAAGCCGTGTGCGTCCGGGGTGAGGGCGACCCTGGCCTGGTCGCTCCCCATGGACCCCGGCGAGGGAGCGCGCCACCGGTGCAGGATGCGCCGCGCGATGTCCGCCGCGACGGCGGCGCTCGCGCGGTCGGGAAAGCCAGTGATCGTGATGCGCCCCGGTGCCATGGAGCCGACCTCGCGCGTGCCATGCCTGATGGTCCAGCGCGCAGGGCCTTGTCGTTCGAAACGCAGGTATGCGAGCATGCGACGCCCGTCCGTTGGATGAGAGGGGGGAATGCCGACCGCCCCACGTGCGCGATCGGCAGGTGGGGCGGTCTCGCGGTGACGGGTTGCGTCACCGGGTGGTGTGGGGCTGTCGCGGCCTATCCGCCCTCGGGCCGGATGGACGAGCGTCCCACACGCGCGCGAGACCGCGCGAGCGTGCGCAAGTCGGACACTCGGGTCTTGTGGGTGCGGGGGGCGACGACGGTCGTCATACGGAGCAAGCTAGCCGGTGGCGTGCGGAAGTCAACGCACGCGACGCGCGTGTGCGCCGCTGGTCGCGGCCGGACCGATGCTCGCTCGCCCGACTATGCGCCCGCGGGCGAGGGGACGACGAGCTCCAGCACCGCCGCCGGCGAGAGGGCACTCCCGGACGCGACCAGCTCGTCGAGCTGCTCCCGCGGGATCGACTCGCGCAGCGCGTCGATCTGCGCCTTCGCGCCCGGTGCCATCGGGTGCTCCAGGAGCACGCCCGCCTTCTGCCGCATCAGCTCCGCCGACGCCGCGATCGCGACGGCCTGCTCGGTGTTCCCGGCCGCCACCTCGGTGGCGGCGAGCCCGATCAACGCCTGTCCCATCCCCGGCACGCTCCCGATCTCGTCGTGCGTGCGCAGCGCGCGCTGGAACGCATCACGCGCCGCGGCGAGGTCGCCCCCGGCGAGGGCCGCGTATCCCATCTCGCTCAGCACCCGCGCGATCTCCGGCGTGTCGCCGACCACGCCGAGCTCGGACTCCGCCTCGCGGTAGAGCCGGAGGGCGCCCTCGAGGTCTCCCAGCGCGAAGGTCATCGACGCGAGGAAGCTCAGCGCCACGCCGCCCCCCTCGTAGTCGCCGATGCGCGTCTGGATCCGGCGCGCCGCCTCGACCGACGCGATCCCGCCCGCGGTGTCGCCGGTCGCGAAGAGGCGCATGCCGTCGATCGTGCGGCCGAGGCCGGTCAGCCAGTCATGCCCGAGGCGCTCCGCCTCGGCGATCCCCTCCTCGAGCGAACGCCGGGCGCGCTCGACATCGCCCAGCCCGAGCGCGAGGTACCCGATGAAGTTGCGGGCGGTGACCACGATCTCCCGGTCGCCGATCGCGATCCCGTCCTCGAGCGCGCCGGTCCACTCGACGTCGCAGCGCGGCATCTGCCCCGTGCTCACGGAGACCATCCCCGCGGTGAAGCGGGCGAGTGCGCGGCCATGGGTCGGCTCACGCTCGTCGGCGAGGGCGAGGAGGGGGTCCAGCATCTCGCGCGCGGCGTTGTGCAGGCCGGTGATGTGCCAGTAGAAGCCGAGGTAGCCGGCGAGCAGGAGGCCGCGTTCGAGTGCATCGGGGGTACCCATGCGGCACTGGAGGAGGAGCCACTGCAGCGCGGCGAAGGTGTTCGCGTTCTCGGTGCGGGCGCGCCGCACGGAGTCCACCTGGGCCGTGCCGAAGATCCCCTCGTGGACGCCGCGCGCGAACGCGATGAAGTGGTCCGCGTGCGCATCGCGCATCGCATCCACCTCGGCGCCCGCGTGGAGCTGCTCGGCGGCGAAGGCCCGGATCGTCTCGAGCAGAGTGTAGCGGGCGCCGCCCCCGATCACGCGCACCAGTCCCTTCTCGGCGAGCGACTCGAGTGCGTCGATGGCCCGCCAGCGGTCGGCCTCGTCGTAGCAGACCTGCTCGACCGCGTCGAGGGTCCATCCCTCGTGGAAGACGGAGAGGCGGCGGAGGAGGCGTTGCTCGTCGGCGTCGAGCAGCGAGTAGCTCCAGCTGATCGTCGCGCGGAGGGTGCGCTGGCGCAGCGGGAGGTCGCGGTCCCCCGAGGTGAGGAGGTCGAGGGCGTGGTCGAGGCGCTGCAGCAGCGCGGCGGGCTCGAGGATGCGGACGCGCGCCGCCGCGAGCTCGAGGGCGAGCGGGAGGCCGTCCACGCGCCGGCAGATGCCCACCACGGAGACCGCGTTCGCGGGGGAGAGCGTGAAGCCCGGCTTGACCTTGGCGGCGCGCTGCACGAAGAGCGCGACCGAGGGGCACTGCATCAGTTCGTCCGCCTCGGTCGCCTCGGTCGTGGGGAGCTCGAGGGGCGGGAGCGGGAGCTCGACCTCGGCGCCGATCTTGAGCGGCCGGCGGCTGGTCGCGATTACGCGCAGCTCCGGGCAGCGCGAGACGAGCGTGGCGATGTCGGTGGCGGCCTCGACCACCTGCTCCAGGTTGTCGAGCACGAGGAGGACCCGGCGGTCGCCGATGATCGTCACGACGGCGTCGAGCGCCGCGCGGCCGTGCGCCTCGGCGATCTCGAGCGTCGTGGCGATGGTGGGCATCACGTCGCCGGGCGCCGTGACCGACGCGAGGGAGACGAAGGCCGAGCCCCCGGCGTACCCCTCGTGCAGCTGGCGGTGCAACTCGATCGCGAGGCGCGTCTTCCCCGTGCCGCCGACGCCGGTCACCGTGAGCACCCGCGCGCCCTCCTGCAGCAGGGCCGCGGCCTGGCGCACCACCTCGTCGCGGCCGAGGAGCGGCGTCGCCGGGGTCGGCGGGAGCTTGAGGAGGGGCGCGATGGTCGCCCGCGGGCCGGCGCTGGCCGCGCGCCGGAGCGCCTCGCGCCACACCGCGACACTCGCGAACCGGTCCGCGGGCGTCTTGGCCAGGGCGCGCTCGATCGCCTGGTCCACCGCCGGCATCACCGCGGGGCGCACCGTGCTGAGCCGGGGCACCGGGTCCGTCATGTGGCGCGCCATCACCGCCATCGCGTTCTTCCCCGTGAAGGGGGGCGTGCCGGCGAGCATCTCGTAGAGCACGCAGGCCAGCGCGTACAGGTCGGAGCGGCCGTCCACCTCCTCGCCCGCGGACTGCTCCGGGCTCATGTAGTGCGGCGTCCCGAGGGACATCCCCGTCATCGTGAGCTTTTCGCCGTTCGATTCCGACATCGCGTGCGCGATGCCGAAGTCCGCGACGATCGCGCGGCCGTCCTCGATCAAGACGTTCTCCGGCTTGATGTCGCGGTGGATCACGCCCCGGCCGTGCGCGTAGTGGAGGGCGTCGGCGATCTCGTCGGCGATCCGCAGCGCGTCCTCGAGCGGGAGTTGCGCCTCGCGCTCCATGCGGGCGCGGAGCGACTCGCCCGCCACGAAGGGCATCACGTAGTAGAGGAACCCGCCCGCCTCTCCCGAGTCGTAGAGCGGGAGGATGTGCGGGTGCCGGAGGTTCGCGGTGGTCGTGATCTCCCGCACGAAGCGGTCGGCGCCCATCGCGGCGGCGAGCTCGGGGCGGAGCACCTTGATGGCGACCTGGCGCTGGTGCTTCAGGTCCTCGGCGAGGTGCACGGTGGCCATCCCGCCGGCGCCGAGTTCACGGAGGAGGCGGTAGCGGTCGGCGAGCGCGTCAGCGAGTGTTGTATCGGTCATGAACGATATTGCACGCCGACTCCTCACTCGGCAACGCTTGCTGGTCGTGCTGCTCGCCGTCCTCGCGGTCCTGCTCTTCGGCCTGTGGAAGCGGGCGGGGAACCGGGGCGGCCAGCAATACGCCGAGCCCTTCCGCATCGCGGGCGATCTCTACTTCGTCGGCGCGAACGACGTGAGCGCCTTCCTGATCACCGGTCCGGAGGGCCACGTCCTGATCGACGGCGGCTATCCCGGCACCGCGCCGATGATCATCGCGAGCATCAACGCGCTCGGCTTCGACATCCGGGACGTGAAGGTCTTGCTCAACTCCGAGCACCACTTCGACCACGCGGGCGGGCTCGCGGAGCTCCAGCGGGCCTCCGGCGCGGCGCTCTGGGCGAGCGAGGCGAGCGCCGACGCCATCGCCCGCGGCGGCGACCATGCGGACCTTCCCCTGCCGGTGCGCGCGCTGATGTGGGCGCGGATCCTCTCGTACCCGCCGCCGCGCGTGGACCACCGCTTCCGGGATGGCGACACCGTGCGCGTGGGTCCGGTCGCGCTCAGGGCGCATGTGACGGCGGGCCACACGCGGGGCTGCACCTCCTGGTCGTTCGCGGTGCGGGAAGGGGAGCGCGAGCTGCAGGTGGTGAGCGCGTGCAGCCTGGTGGTCCTCGGTGTCGGGCGCTACGCCGAGCAGGGCGCGGACTTCGAGCGCACCTTCCGCGAACTGCGGGCGATCCCGGCGGACATCTGGGTGACGTCGCACGGGCGGCTCTGGGGGCGGTACCGCAAGTTCGTGGCGCGCGACTCGGTGGCGGATCCCGTGGAGGCGTTCATCGACCCTGCGGGCTACCGGGCGTACGTCGACTCGGGCGAGGCGCGGTTCAGGCGCGGGGTGGTGCAGTAGGGGAGGGTCGGCTCGTCCGAGACGGCCGCACTCCTACGCCTCGGCGTAGGCCTTCTCCAGCGCCGCCACGTCGAGCTTCACCATCGTCAACATGGCGTCCATCACCGCCTTCACCTTCGCCTGGTCCCGGTCGTTGATGAGCTCCATGAACCGCCGAGGCACGATCTGCCAGGTGAGGCCGAACGGATCGGTGATCCAGCCGCACTGCGACGGCGTCGCGCCCGCCGCGACGAGCTTGCCCCAGTACTCGTCCACCTCGCGCTGGTCCTCGCAGTCGACGAAGAGCGAGAAGCCCTCCGAGAATGAGAAGTAGGGGCCGCCGTTGTATCCCTTGAACGACTGTCCGCCGACGACGAACTCGGCCGCGGTGATGGGGCCGTCCTTCCCGGTGCGCGAGATGTTCCGGACTTCCGAGTCGGGGAAGGTGGCCGTGTAGAACGCGATGGCGGCCTCGAGCTGGTCGTTGAACATCAGGAACGGCGTCACCTTGGTCACGGGGCCGCTCCTCGACGCCGCAGATAGAGGCTGACGTTGACGCCGAGGACCGGGTCCGAGTCGTCCAGTCCAAGTGGCACGATGATGGACGGCGTGACCGCGAACTGCCGACCGAACGCCACGCCAAGGCCGAAGCGCAACTGGCCATAGGTGTCCGAGAGGGTGATGTCGCTCACGCCGTCCGAGAACTTGATCGACGCGCTCGCGACACCGGCGCTCACCGTCGGGATCAGCGTCACGTCCTCCGACTGCGAGGCGACGATACCCCAGGTGACGCCGGCGCCGAGGTTCCGCACCGACGCGTCGACCCCGGTTCCCTCGATGTCGTTCGGGCCGAAGCCGAGCTGACCCGTGAGGAACGGGCAGAGCTGGGCGCGACCGGCGCTGCCCACGGCCACCTGGTAGCCCACCGTGGCGCCGACCGTCGTGGTCGATCCCGAGAAGTCGTCGTACGTCACGCGGCCCACGGTCGCGCCGCCGTAGGCTCCCGTGCCCAGGCCCGTGATGCCGACCCCGAGCTCGGAGGCTCCATTGGCCGTCGCGAAGGCGGCACCGAGCGCCACCCGCCCTGCCGAACTCCCCGGGCGACCCTCGCAGACCTGCGCGCCGGCGGTGCTGCCGACGAGACCCATGAGGATCGAAAGGACGATGTGCCAGCGCGTGAACGATCTCATGGTTCTCCCGGGTGTCGGTCCGAAGTCGAGTGGTGCTGTGGCCGCCAGATAAGCTGCCGCGACGGGGCCGCCGCGTGCCAGCCCGGCGGCCGCCGACGCCGGGGATCCCTCACCCCGGCACCAACGACAGGTGTGCTCCCACTGGATCCCGGACCACCGCACAGGCGTACGCCCCATCGCGCCCCCGTGTCGCCTTGATGATCGTGCCCCCTTCCTCCGGGACGCGACGGACGCTCTCGGCGAGGTCGCCGACGGGGAGGTAGAGCATCCAGGTGGGCGGCAGCCCCTGGTTCACTCCGCGCGCATGGCAGATGCCCGCGGCTGGGTGCCCATCGTCGGCGAGCATGTTGAAGTCCGCGTAGCGCGCGCCGGCGTCCTCCATCTCGACCTCCTGCACCTTCCAGCCGACGACCTGTCGGTAGAACTCCCGGGTCGCCGCCGCATCGGGGACCGTCAGGTCGGCCCAGGCGATGTGCCCGACGGGTGCGGTGGTGCCGTCGGCCGGCGGGACCGCCCCGGCGGGAACGACGGGGACGATCCCGAACGCCGCCCCATCCGGGTCGAGCAGCACTGCCCATCGGTCCTTCTCGTCGAGCATGAGCGCCTTCCCGCCCAGGGCGAGCGCGCGCTTCGCGCTGGCGGCCACGTCGGCGACCTGGATGTGCGGCATCCATTGGAGCGGGAGGTGATCGTACTCCGCGCTGCGCGGACCCAGGCCGATGATCGGCGTGCCCGCGTTGTTCATCAGGTCCTCGCGCCAGAGCGGGTGCTCGCCCGTGGTGAGCACGCGTGCGTGGAAGCGCACCTCCCGTTCGTGCTCGGGCACGGCGATGTCGGCGCTGAGGATCCCGCCGACGCGTGGGATGAAGGGGTCACGCATGGTTCACGTCCTGGTTGGGATCACGCAGCGCTCGACTCAGGACGTGATGGACCCGAGCCCGACGCCCAGTGCGGCGAGGAGGAGGAGCACGAAGGAGCCGACGCCGAGCACGGCCGCCGCGCCCTGGACGGCCTCCCACACGCCTTCGTGCGATGGGCGTTCGGGCCACGGGCGCGGGAGGAGATGGCGCTCGGCCAGCGCCCAGATCCCGTAGAAGGTGAAGCAGCCCGCCGCCGCAGCGACGATGAGCCACCCGCCGGGTCTCGCCCAGACCGCCGTCCCCGCGATCAGGAGGCCGCCGATGACGTCGATCGCGAGCCGATCGCGCGGTGTCCGGCGCGCACGCGCGCTGAGGAGCTCGGCGAGACTCGCGTTCGCGGGAAGTTCAGCGGCGACCATGAGGTCCTCCCGGTGAAGTGTCGACTGTCGGAGCGATCGGCGGTGGCCCGCCACGGCCATCGGGCGGCCCGCCGGCGCGGCCGACGATCGCGCCCGTGAAGAGGGAGAGCACGCCATTGAGCTCCGGGGACCGCGCGCCCGTGTTCACGGCCGCAGCGCGTTCCAATCGGCCTCCGTCATCGCCAGTTCGAGCTGTATCTCGACCAGGATCCGCCATCGGCCATCCCTCTTCACCAGGTACGAGTCGACCGTGCCGTAGTAATGATCCTGGCCCTCTTCCCAGTAGTGGTAGAGCCCGACCTCGTGGGCCGTGGTCGCGTCATGGACTCGCGACGAGAAGCGGAACTCGAGGATCCGACGCTTGGGAGGGGCGCTCATCTCCGCGGGATCGGCCTCCTTGGCGGCGAACTCGGACCACAGAAGGTACGTCTTGTAGGAGCTCCGGGTCCCCGTCACCCCGACGGCATCCGGATGATAGGTGGCCTTCTGGGCTGGAATGCTCCACTCCGTCACCGACCTCACGACGCCCGCCCAGAAGGCATCGAGCTCAGCGGTGACCGGGTCACCCTGTGCCCTGGCCGACTGCGGTCCGAGGAGAACGCAGGCCAGGAACATCGCGACGGTCGTTCGGTGGATGCGGGAAGTGCTCATGGCGCCTCGCTCCGGTGGCTATAAACATGCCACGGAACAACGGATGCGGCGAATCGAGCGGAGCACGCGAACCGACAGCGGCCCATGCGGTCCCCGGTCCGGTGAGGCCTCACCACCCGTCGATGGCGGACGATGCTCGCGACAGCACCCCGTTCACGGAGTCCAACATGGCGCGCAGCTTCGTGACGTCGCGCACCTCGCCCTCCTGGATCCCGCGCTGCTGCATGTCGAGCGCGGTCATGGGAGGATCGGACCGGTCAGCACGACCTCGAACGCCGCGGCGGGCACGGTCGCGAGCTGCGTGCCGATGTTCGGGTCCCAGTCCCAGCGCGTCGGATCCTGCACCTTCTCGCCGCGCATCATCCCCGCGGTGCCGCTCCCGTCGGTGACGATCAGCCCGTAGGCCTTCGCGGCACGGAGCAGGATGAGCGCGTCGCCCGTGTAGCCGGAGAGGTCGAAGGAGGACTTGAGCCGCAGCCTGAGTCCCATCGGTGCGTTGTTGGGATCGTCGTAGATGAAGGTGCCGGCGAGGACCTGCGCGCAGAGCGCCGGGAAGGAGAGGGAGTAGCTCGGCTGGCCGCAGGCGAGCGGGAGCTTCCACAGGTAGGTGGCGTTCGACTGCCAGGTGGTGGCGGGGCGGATCATCCCCTGCAGGGTGAGCGTGGCCGGGATGGAGAGCGCGTGCGTGATCGCGCCCGCGCGCACCTCCTCGGCGCGTGCGGTCCCGGCGAGGACCGGGAGCCCGGACGCCGACGAGGATGCGATGTGGTCCCGCCGGAGGGCGTTGGAGGTGAGGTCGAAGATCGCCCCGGAGCCGACCGTCCAGCTGCCATCCGGGTCCGGGCCCTTCACGCTCCACAGCTCGTAGAGCTTGCACCCGGCCACGTCCATCAGGACCAGGTGATTGTCGTCGAGCACGAGCTTGGTGCTGTCCTTCACGTGGTAGCGCGCGTCGGCCGGGAGGGGCATCGGCCCCGGATCACCGCCGCCGTTGGTGTAGTTCACCGCGACGAAGGGCACCGGATCGCGTTCGCTGTCGACGATGTTGACCGGGAGGTTCGGCACGAAGCTCAGGCGCCAGGTGAGCGCGAGCCGTGAGATGTACGCATCCGACTCGGGATGCGCGGGCAGGGCGGAGACGTCCGTGTTCCACGCGTTGCTCGCGGGGAACACCGCACAGCTCCGCGCCGGCAGGCCGCCGGTCGCGGTGGGTGCGGGCGCTTCGCAGGCGGCGAGTGCGAGTACGAGCGCGGCGGTCGGGACGATGAGGCGGAGCGTCGAGGCGCGGGTCACGTCGGGGTCCCTGGGCGCCCGGCAGAGCGGGCGGAACGAGAGGTCACGCAGGTACACCTCGTTAGGGCAGGGCGGACGGGCGACGTTAAGCGGGCGTGGTCAGCGCACGTCGGGAACGTGACGTGGCGCACCGGAACTCGCCGACGCCCGGTGGCATTCCAGGGCGCCATCCCGCCCGACGCCACCGACTGGATGAACCGCACGGCCGATGCTCAGCGCGGACTTCGCTCGAGCACCACGGCGGTCCCGTAGCACAGCACCTCGGTGACTCCCTTCATCATCTCGGTGGCGTCATAGCGCACACCGATCACGCCCTGGGCACCCGCGAGGTGCGCCTGGATGAGCATGGTCGCGAACGCCTGTCGGCGTGTGCGCTCCGCGAGCTCGGTGAAGAGGCTGATGTTGCCGCCAACGATGGTCTGGAGCCCCGCGCCGAGGGTGCCGAAGACGGAGCGTGAGCGAACGACCACGCCGCGCACGACTCCCTTGTTCTCCACGATCCGATACCCCGGGATCTCGAAGCCGGTGGTCGTCATCTCGTGGGGGATCTCGACGGCTTGTGACTCGATGACAGAACCCATGTCCTCGCCCAGGTGGAGTGGCGTGCCGGCAGGTTGTGCTGTGGCCGTTCCAACGATCTGCGGCGGCGGGGCCGCCGCATGCTGCCCATAACATGGAGCGGCGTCCCCGCCGCCGCTTCCGGAGACCGGCCGTCGGTCACCGAGCGCCGCTAGGCCGGGTCCCTGAAGACCATGCCGTACTTGCGTGCGCTCTCGGCGATCTGGTCCGGTGTCGGGCCCGCGCCGGTGAAACCCGGCGCCACCCCCGTTTCACGGAAGAACTGCTCGAAGCCCGGCGGTGACCAGATGGCGCACCAGGTCAGCAGGTCGGATCCCGTGTTCTCGATCCCGTGCCAGACGCCCCTGGGCGCGTACAGCATGGCACCGGCGGACGACGGGACCTTGCGGTCCCCGAGCGTGACGACGCCGGATCCGGTATGGATGAAGATCAGCTCGTCCTCATGGCGGTGCAGATGGATGGGAATGCTGGCACCCGCCGCCACCTCGGAGATCACCATGGACATCGTGGCGCCCACGGCCTTCCGCGAATCGACCTTGATGCGCATGGGCGCGCGGCGTCGGCCGGATACGAGATGCTCACCCTCATCGGCCTGCAGCACGGTCCCGGTCCACCGCGACGACTGAGGCTGGATCGACTGCGCGCTGACCGGGGCGGGCCGCGACGGCGCCGCGAACACCGCGGCCAACTGCAGGAAGACTCGACGACTGATGAACTCGAGCATCGCCCATTCCTCGCGGTTGTCTGGTGTGCCTTCAGCCGGCCTCGGCCCGACGTCGGTTCGTGCTGCGGAGGGCCGTTGTCCCCCTGAACCATCGGGCAAGTCCGAAGGACGCGATCGGAAGCACGATAGCATAGCCGAACACCCCCACGAACTGCCACTCCATGCGTCCGGTGACGGGACCGACGAGGCCACCCAGACAGAGCGCGCCGGCGGCGAGCAGAGCGCCGCGCACCCACCCGACCCCAGGCTCGTCCGCCAGCGCTCGCGACGCGAACACGAGTGCGAGACCGAGGAAGAGGTCCCAGGCAAGGAGTTCCGCGGCGTACTCGGCCGACGGCCACGCGATGCGTCCAGTCCCCAGCTGTCGCACCGCCGTGAGTTCGACGAAATGCACCACGCACGTGAGCCCCGCGAACAGGACGGCGAAGCAGAGCGCGATCAGAGCGTGGAGCTTGCGCCCACCATCGACGTGCTCGTGTATCGCTGCCATGAGCACCACCGTCGGTACGGCGGACACCAGCGTGAGCACTTCCATCACGCCGAGGATCGGATCGCCGATGGGCTCACGAAGCCCGAACAGCGCCATCCCGATCCCGACGGTGACGACGTAGGCGACCCCCACACTGCCAACGATGGCCGCCGACCAGCGGCCGAGTTGAGAAGCGGGCATTCCGTGACCCCTCACACACCTAGCGCCGTTGGGCAGCGCTGCGCGGTGCCATCCTCAGTCCCGCCATGCGCCATTGTGGAAGAACGTGGCTCCGAGTGGGACGGTAACCGGCGCCGCGTAGAGGCCCACCAGTCCAAGTGACGCACCCACGAGCGTCATCGGAAAGGAACCCGGGAGGCCTCGGTTGTGGCTGTACCACCGGACTCCAACCGCAGATCCCACCACCATCCCCGCCAGCGGGTAGTGCAGTCCTGGGTAGGGCGCCCTGACCGAGCCGCGCACGATGAATCCCACGGCTGTACCCACGAGCATGCCGCCGACTCCAGCGAGGAACTGACTCCTCGGAGCTGGTGGCGGCTGGTGTTGGATCGGTTCGAGCGGAGCGGCGAATGCCAGACTGAGTGCCGAACCATGCGAGTTCTGCCCGTCCGCCAGCCTGCTTGGCATGATGCGCTGCGCCGCGAGGTCTGCGCTGAGCACGATGAGAAGGACCGCGGTACCTCGCCAGTTCGGCATTCGTGCGCTCCGAGAGGGGACGATGCTCGCCTGTCGAACGTTCGATTGTGCTGCGGCCGACACAACTGAACGCGGCGCCGCAGGCGCCGCCACCGCAACCGGCCACCAGCACCAACCTTCGCTAGACGGCTCGAGCGCGCACGACACCGTCCGCGACGCTCTCCGGTCAACGCCAGAGCGCGAGGGGGAGCAAGCCCCAGGACGCAAGCACCGCGCACCACTGTAGTGCTCCGCCCAGCGCGAAGATGTCCATGCGCGCGGTGCGCCCGCCAGTCCCCGCGCGAACGCGATGCACCCCCGCGACGAGCAGCGTGAGGGGAAGCGCACCCGTGAGCACCGCTAAGACCAGGTTCGCCGGTGTGGGGTCGCCAATGGCAAGGACCGACTGCGAGAGGTAGAGCGCCGGTGCCGAGAGCAGCAGCGCGAGGCAGATCACCGGCCATCGCAGCGGCTCCAGCCGCCACGTGCCGCGACGCAGGGAGCGTACGCTCCGTATCCCTCCAACGATCAGCAGGTAGAGCAGCGCCGCAAGGCCGGTCGCTGCGCTCAGCAGTCGCACGTACACCGCGAGCGGCACTACGCGCTCGAACGTTCGCACACCATCGGTGATGATGCGCTGATCGTCCGCTGAGCGAAGGAGCGCGTGCGTCGCCTCACGACGATCGGCGGCACGGAAGAAGGCACCGCCCACCGGCGTGAGCGTGCGCGCCGGACCTTGCAGGGGCCGCAACTGCACGGCGCGCCCGTCCCAGCGGACGCGCGTGACGCCAAGGACCTCATCGAGATAGGCGAACTGCTCGAAACGGTTCGGGCGCACGAGATACAGTCCGTCCCATTGCGACGGATCCACGCCACTCGCTCGGGTGGGCGCCTCGGCCACGGCCGACACGCCGAGCGCGCGCACGAGCATCGCGTCGATGCGGTCGAAGTCGGCGCCCTCGGGGTCGCTGTTGTGCGAGATGACGAAGGCGCGCGCCTGCTCAGGAAACACGCAGAGTGCCGCCCGGAACGTGCCCGTGTTCCCAAGGTGGCATCGCCCAACGACTCCGTGCCGATCGCGGCGCAGGAGGCCGAGACCGTAGCCGGCGGCGAGCCCCGCTCGCGCCGCTTCTGTCGTCGTCGGCCGAGCCATCGCGCGCAGGAGCCCGCTGTCGACGAGCACGAGGTCGCCGACACGCCCATCACTCATCAGGAAACGTGCGAATCGGGACATATCCTCGGCCGTGGTCGTGAACTGTCCGGCTGGGCGTAAGGGGATCGGTACCGTCGCGCCGGTGGTGCGCCGGTCGAAATGCCCCATGGCGAGCGATGTGTCACCGTCCATGCCCGACTGCGTCACGAACCTGAACGTGCTGCGCGTCATCCCGAGCGGAGAGAGCAGCGTGTGCTCCAACCACGCCTCGTATCGCACGTTCGTGACGGCCTCGATCAGCATTCCGAGAAGTACGAAGCCTGAGTTCGAGTACGAGAAGCGGTCACCGGGAGGGTGTCGTACGCGCACTGATCCACCGGCACGCACGAGCCCATCGCGCAACGGCCGATCGGGGTGGCCGCGCAAAGTGAACACTTGCCAGAGCCGTGCGTCGTCAAGTCCACCGGTGTGGTCCAGCAGGTGCCGGACCAGCAGCGGTGAGGTCGCCTCCCACGGGTTCTCGATCGTCACGGTGGGGAGATACCGCGCGACCGGCGCATCGAGTGCGACGCGTCCGTCGGTGACGAGATGGAGGACTCCGATCGCGATGAACGTCTTGGCGATCGATCCGACCTGTACCCGGTCGGACGGGGACATGCGGACGTCGCGATCCGCGTCATTGAGCCCCGCGGCGCCCAGGATCGTGGCACTCGGAAACACCAGCGCCCAAGTGGCGCCGACCAGTCCTTCCTCCTGAATCGCCCGCGCGATCGCGGTCGTCAGGGAGTCCGTCGGTTGCGCACGCGCAAGCGGCGCGCAGAGCAGCAGCGTCGCCAGCGCCCCGTATACCGCGTCGGTACGGCGCGTCACCGAAGCCCGTGCGTGGAGACGACCAGATAGCGGGAGAGAGGAACGGTTGTCACGTGAGAGGGCTGCATGTGATCAAGACAGATCGCCGTTGTCCTTCGGTCCGTTTAACGTCAATTCGTGCTGTGGCCGTTCAAGCAATTTGCGGCGGCGGGGCCGCCGCTTCCGAAGCCCGGCCGACAGACACCAAGGTCGTTAGGCGGTGCATGCCGCCTCGCCCTCACACGCCGCTGCTGCGAGCTCGCGACACTGCCCAGACGGCGAGACCCGCAAGAACCCCAACTGCCATTCCGATGAAAGCACCTTCAGCCGGACTCGTCGCGGTACAAGCGTAGTTCGTAGAGGGAGAACCACAGAAGCCCTCCTCGAACGACGCGGCAAGCAGACCGCCCACGAGCGCTCCAACGACGGCGCCGCCCAGAATGTATGGCGTCTTCGAACGAGCAACGCTGTCGGTCAACGCACCTGAAGGCTGCGCCGTCCCACTTTGCTCGCCGCGGACGATAGTCTGGACCGGACTCAAGCTGACGCCCACCTGCGCTGAGCGGATGGCCTGCGCATCCAGCGCGTACGCGCTTCCTCCGGCGAGGCACCCCGCGACAACCAATTGAATGAGCACTCCTCGCATGACGCGCATCTCCCCTCCCTGCAGAGCGCAGCTGCACACTTCTGCTCTAGGCAGCCGGGCATCCGCCTAACGTGAGGTCGTGCAGTGGCCGTTCAAATACCTCGTGGCATCGGACACCTCCTCGGCTGTTAGGAGAAAGTGTCAACGAAAGTGGAGCAAGATCCGCCGTCAGTCACCAAGCGCCGTTAGGCCGAGCGGGCCTCGACGCCGGCGATGGCACCGCAAAGACCACTTGATCCACCGAACGCAAGGCACGGTAAACACTTAGCGCAGTCGCCAGGTCTGAGCAACGGCCTGGAAAGCGATAGCAACAGGCTGCCACGACGGACCAGCAGGTTGCCACGCGAGTCCGTCAGGCCGCCACGCGAGTCCGTCAGGCCGCCACGCGAGTCCGTCAGGCCGCCACGCGAGTCCGTCGGGCCGGCACGCGAGTCCGTCGGGCCGGCACGCGAGTCCGTCGGGCCGCCACGCGAGTCCGTCGGGCCGCCACGCGACAGCCGCAGAGGTGAACGCGACAGCAACAGAGGTGAACGCGACAGCAACAGTGGTGAACGCGACAGCCGCAGAGGTGAACGCGACAGCCGCAGAGGTGAACGCGACAGCAACAGAGGTGAACGCGACAGCAACAGAGGTGAACGCGACAGCAACAGAGGTGAACGCGACAGCCGCAGAGGTGAACGCGAGTCCGACCACCTGAAACGCGAGTGCCGCGGCCGGAAAGGCGCGTGTCGCGCGGGGACCAATCCGTCTGCTTCGGCCTAACGTCAAGTTGTGCTGTGGCCGTTCAAATAATTTGCGGCGGCGGGGCCGCCGCATGCTATCGCCGGCCACAGAGCGGCGGCCCCGCCGCCGCTTCCGAAGCCCGGCCATCAGCACCAACTGCCGTTATGCTCCCGCGCGCAAATGCGAGCGTCGTACGGCCTTGTCGAGTCGCCGGTGAGCGAACGAAGCGATGCTAAACAGATCGAGCGCGTCGGCCTCATCCATGCGCCATGCCGCACGCGGCGTGTGGGCGGTCGGATTCCGAAACGTGCCGAAGAGACCGACCAGAAGATTCGCGAAGCCTTTCTGTTCACTCTTCTCTGATTCCGACACTAAGGTGTTGATTCTAAGCAAGGGTGTCGAGCCGCCAAGAGCTCCGGTCACGAGGGCCGCCCCGTCTCCCTGAAGCCCTGATCGCACTCGAAGCTTCTCCGCAACACTCTTGCATGCCTCCTGGACAGCATGAAAACAGTTGTCAGCGAGGAGCTCCTTTCGGCACGATGCGAGAACGTCGGCGTGCGCTCCCCGCGCCGAGAGCGCCGCACGCAACCGTCCAGCCCGCGCCTCCGCCTCGGACAGGTTGGCAGCCTTGTCCACCGCGTGGAACTTGCCGTCTCCCCGATACTCCAGGCCATGGAACGCCAAGACGCCGTTCACATCGCTTCGGAAGGACTCAAAGGTGCTCGTGTTTCCGAGGAATCGTGCCGGCTCGAGCGCGTGGCGCACGAATGAAAGGACGCAGTTCCCGTTACCGACCTCCGACTGCCGGGCGGCGAGCGCGTTGAAGAGGCGCTTCCACTTCGTGTTGGTCGGATCCACGTCGGGCACCCGCGATTGCGCGAGCTTGTGCGCCAACTCGGTGCCGGTCAGACCCGTGCTCGTGTCAGCCAGAACCTTGCACAGGCGCTCTAGCTCACCGGACTGAAATGGTCTGACCTGAGGGTTGGCCATTAGAGAGAGCGTTCTCGGTGAGCATAACGTCAGCTTGTGCTGCGGCCGTTCCAACAATTTGCGGCGGCGGGGCCGCCGCGTACCCGCCTCAACATGGAGCGGCGGCCCCGCCGCCGCTTCCGAAGCTCGGCCGTCTGCACCAAGCGTCGTTAGGTCGCGCCTCCGGGTGCGCTTTTACGGCACCTTAAAGTCGAACGCCACCTTCGGCTGTCTCTCAGGAGGCACATAGGTCTCGGCAAAGTAGTTGTGGTTGCCGTTCCAGAGATACATCCGATACTTGCTTGACAAGTAAGGCTTGCCCTCATCGTCTTCGCCCCAATTCTTCACACGCTGCGCAAGATCTCGCGCACCATCGTTGTCGAGATCCACGATCCACGTATCGAGGCGGTACTGCTCACCACCGTCGGCTCCTCGATCCGCAACCATCGGCCCACGGCCCCAGGAGCACGTGCTCAAGTCGTAGGTCCACATCTCTTGTGCGCTGCCATACATCTCGCTTGGCGCGGTGACGACGAAAGCCTCGTGCAGCGAGTCCTGTAGCCAGTGCCACCGCGGGATGACGCGCGGCGCGTCTTCGCCATAGAACACGCGAAAGTACGCGGCGTACTGCGGACCGATCTGTCCGACGGTGTCCGACACAGCGTACCGTTCCCCTTCTCTAACATGAAGCGTGTCTCCTGCAATGAGCGTCGCCCCTTGGCGCAAGCGCGCGCGTAGCCACGCGTCGGCACTCCCCTGCGGCGATCTAGCCTCACACGACTGAAGGTCAGCAACCTGCGGCGACCGTTGGCCGCCAGCGGTCGAGTCCGGTCCAGAGGTGCAACCCACTGCGGACGCGAATGCGATCGCTACTATTGCCCGAGTCGCACGGCTCATGCCGCCCCTGTTCATGCCTCCGTTCCTCAGCGGTTACGGGAGTGCGACATCGCTAGCTGCGTCGACCTAACGTCAGCTTGTGCTGCGGCCGTTCCAACAATTTGCGGCGGCGGGGCCGCCGCATGCTGTCCATACCATGGAGCGGCGGCCCCGCCGCCGCTTCCGACGCCCGGCCGTCAGTCACCAAGCGCCGTTAGCCGGCGCCATCGCGGGCCAGACTTCGATCTACCGCTCGCTGAATGCTGTGCACCGCGGTCAGAGACGGCCTGCGCTTCTTGACGATATACTCGCCTGACTTAGCAACCCGCACCGCTCCGAAAGACCCGAGGAACGAAGCAGCTAACATGTGCGCACTGACGACATACATGTCAGCGAGGTGAGATAGAGTTAGCAAGTCAAGGCGCCGATATTCTGGCAGCGAGAACTCGATGGCTGGATCAGACTTGTCCGTCCAGTTGATGTAGCGAGTTGTTAGTTCTGGCGCGATGTGAGCCTGCTCGCTCAGAATGCCATACAGGCGCCCAACGGCTGGAAAGGTCCTCTTCAGCGAGCTAATCGCGCTTTGTGGTTTGACCGCGAAGATGCCCTCGTCTGGGATTCGATGCACCGCGTGCACCCATGCGATCTGCTCAAGAATCATGCGCGCAAGCACGGCGTATTCGAAGTGCATGCCTTGCCGCAGCATTAACACCCCTGCCCTGAAGCTCATGACCAGTCGCAGCAGGGCCGCCCCGGACGCAAACGTACCGACATGATCCGGCTTACTTCGGATCCGGAAGTAGTCGCGCGCGGCCGTCTTTACCAGCTGCTTTATCTGGGAGGTCGCCTTTACTACGAGACGCTCGTCGGACGATGGCTTCGGCGTTGGCGGACGCCACCTCTGCACATACCTCCGGCGAGCGTAGTCGATCGAGCGAAGCCCGAATTGCTCCGCTATCGCTACGGCGAGAAACCCTTCGCGCATCCACTCAGAAGTCGACCGCGGAGCAGCGAGTGGAAATCCGCCCGCAACGAACTCCAAATCCTCGAGTCCGGCCGGCTCATCTCCAAAGCGGAGGTGTCGGTCGATCTCGTGAAGTTCCTGAAGCCGGTCCAACTCCTGGCTGACCGATTGCAGAGTGTGCTCCTTCCCTCGTCCGGCTAACGTCAGCTTGTGCTGCGGCCGTTCCAATAATTTGCGGCGGCGGGGCCGCCGCAAGCCTTCCATAACATGGAGCGGCGGCCCCGCCGCCGCTTCCGAAGCCCGGCCGTCAGTCACCAAGCGTCGTTAGGCCGGCCGCTCGTCCTACTAGCTGAATGAGCGCTCGCAAGCGCCTAGCTTGCGCGAGCTTAGGGGTTGTTCGCCACGGCGACCTCGTCTCATGGCAAACAGGAATGGCATCGTCACCACTTGACGGACGATAACGCCGCCGAGTTCCGCAGGACGGTACCTCATGCGAGGCAATGCCTCCAGCACGGCTGATGTGAACACTGCGGCGGACTCGTAGAGCACCTGCGCTGACGCCGCTTCGACGCGTCCAGCGGTGTCGACCACGAACTGCAGATGCACCTCGCCCTCGATCCCGGCCGAGCGCTCAGCCGCTGGATATCGCGGTGCACCGACTCCGGCAATCGTCTCGACCGGCAGCTCCACCTCCCAGTCGCAGAACGGTTGCTCGGCGCTCGCGGTACGCAGTCCCAGGAGATACTGTCGCTGAACCGCATCTAGGGTCGAGACCGTATCGACCGGACCGGAGAGCTGCGCAAAGTGCCCGAAGAGCACCTGGTAGACGCCTGACTCCCGGGCGTTGAACAAGAACGTTCCCGCGGAGTCTGTCATCGCACTATCCACCACGATCGCGCGATCCGTCGGCGCCGAGAGCCGAAGGAGCCTGACGACGAGACGGCGCAGTGGAACGCGCGAAGACTCCTCGACGGCGATTCCGCCGATGAACTGCGCGGACAGAGTCGACGCGCCGGAAGAAGCGAGCGCGAGAGTAGCGGCAACGTGGCAGGCAGCTCGTCTCAGTATTGAACGCGGCAAGGTCTTCACTTCCTCCCGCATTTCGACGATAGGAGTGTAGGTGGCGCTCGGCCTAACGTCAGCTTGTGCTGTGGCCGTTCAAATAGACTGCGGCGGCAGGGCCGCCGCAAACCATCAGTGGCCACAGAGCGGCGCCCCTGCCGCCGCTTCCGAAGCACGGCCATCTGCACCAAGCGCCGTTAGGGCGCGAGCGCTCGGTGCTGGCGCAAGGCGTCCGCAACTCTCTGCGCCTGCGGTGCGATTAGCGACCACACCGCGCCGGATCTCAGTTTCACATCAATGACGAGGACCTCCTCCGTTGCGAGCAACTGCCCGAGCCCTCGCTGCGCGAGCGGTCGCACTTCCACGGCCGTGATGTCCGCCGCCGCGACTGACTGGGCCGCTTGGTGCCGCTTTAGATTCTTGAGGTGCGGAACGAACTGCCACTCCGCGACGCCAAGATAGAGATGTCCTCCGACGGCGAAAGTGCCGCCAAGCATAAGGTTGCAAAGAAGCCGGCTCGACGACATCGGGGGAGGTGCGGGGACCACCGAGGGATCTGCTTCGTAGAGCCGTCGCACGAGTGCGGTGAGGTCGCGACCCATCCAAAGGGTCCAGAGTATCCCAAACAGCGCCGCCGCTCCGGCACCGATGATCAGCGTGCCCACAGTTCCGAACGCATCGCGGCTCCAGAGGAGCATCATCACAGTCATCGGAACGCCCCAGAGGACGGCCATCACGAGTGCTGTGCGCGGTCGAGCTCGCACGGTCAACTCATACGCCTGAAGCGGGAGCAGGTCTCTCATTCTCTCCGTGGCTAGAAAGCGTGGTGTCGCCCTAACGTCAGCTTGTGCTGCGGCCGTTCTAACAATTTGCGGCGGCGGGGCCGCCGCATACCTGCCTAAACATGGAGCGGCGGCCCCGCCGCCGCTTCCGAAGCCCGGCCGTCAGTCACCAAGCGTCGTTAGGCTGCGTGCGCCGACTCCGCTAGTCAGCGACCGTTGAAGTCGAGGGATGAGAGGACTCCCCTTCTTGGGTCATACAGCGCGCCGAAAAACCCTTCGCCGCCGTCACACACCACGACGGGCGCTCGGTGCCACGCAGTGCTGTCCGCGTCGTCGCGAATCATGCTCGATAGGAACCCGTTGAGGTAAACGAGCCGGCGGCCCCACAACTCGACCCCGATTGCCTGAACGCCATAAGTCTTGTTCACGTCCCTGACGAGCGCTTCCATCGGCGACCCAGCCGGATATCGGCGTTCGAGCTCACGCTCGATGCGCGGTGGAAGGAGCGTGTCCAAGCCACGGAGATCCTGCGGGCTCACGGCCCAGGCGTTGGTCGCGCGGCTAGGAGTGTCACGGCTGCACTGGGCCAATGCGGCGGACATCGCGGACGCCGGAAGCGGCACGATGAGGTCCGATGGCACGGCGACAGGAAAGCGTCGCTCGACGACCGCTATCTCGTCGTTCGTGGAGCCGCACGCGACCGCAAGCGGGAGCAACGCTAAGAGGTAAGAGCGTCGGGGTCGCATATCCATCCGTGGTCAGCCTAACGTCAGCTTGTGCTGCGGCCGTTTCAATACTTTGCGGCGGCGGGGCCGCCGCGTGCTGTCCATAACATGGAGCGGCGGCCCCGCCGCCGCTTCCGAAGCCCGGCCGTCAGTCACCAAGCGTCGTTAGGCCTCCGGCGCATAGATCACTACCTTGGATGTGATCAGCGCACCAAACGGTAGCGGACGGTTACGTTGACCGTAACCACGATCTCCGGAGCCTGACTCGGTTGTCCGAAACGACCGTCGAAGCTCAGCATAGAGGGCTGCTGGAACGACGGTCCGGCACTCGTCGTGGCCTCGACCAACGAGCCCAAACGCCCGCCGAGCGCTTTCGCGACGGCCTCGGCCTCGGTCTTCGTCGCCGCAAGGGCTTCGGTCGCCCGGTCGCGCCGCACGGAATCGCTCACCGTCGACTCAAACGTGAGCGATGACGTGTTTGCGGCACCCGCATCGAGGGCCGCCCCCATGACGGCAGCCAACTGATCCATCCGCGTCACGGTTACGCGAATCACCGATCGCGCGGTACTGGAGGCAGGCAAAGCGGCGCTCGGGAAGCCGTTCATCGACGGGGTCGGTCCGACGGAGAACGTAAGTGGACGTTCGTTCTCGACGCCCGCCCCGAGCGCCTTGAGGGCATCGGTCACGCCCTTGAGCTTCGCCTCAACGCGAGCAATCGCCTCGTTCGCCGTCTCCGCACTCGCCTCGATGCTCACGAACAGTGCGGCGCGGTTCGGCGCAATGCGCGCGGAGCGCGCGGTTGACACGGAGATGACGCTGTCGCGAGCAGCCTGAGCCGGTAGTGACAAGGGCAGAAGCACGAACAGCAGCCAGCGTGTGCGCATAGGTGATTACCGATGAGGGTGGGCGAGCGCCCGGGGGTAGGCCTAACGTCAGCTTGTGCTGTGGCCGTTCAAATAAGATGCGGCGGCGGGGCCGCCGCATGCCATCCCCGGCCACAGAGCGGCGGCCCCGCCGCCGCTTCCGAAGCCCGGCCATCTGCACCAAGCGC
>WYBP01000023.1 GCA_011525845.1 Gemmatimonadaceae bacterium
ACCGGAGGAAGGTGGGGATGACGTCAAGTCATCATGGCTCTTACGTCCAGGGCTACACACGTGCTACAATGGATCGGACAGAGGGTCGCCAACTCGCGAGAGTGAGCCAATCCCCAAACCGGTCCTCAGTTCGGATTGTAGTCTGCAACTCGACTACATGAAGCTGGAATCGCTAGTAATCGTGGATCAGCTACGCCACGGTGAATACGTTCCCGGGCCTTGTACACACCGCCCGTCACGCCATGGAAGTTGTGAGCGCCCGAAGTCGGTGTCGGAACCCGCAAGGGGCCAAGCCGCCTAAGGCGAGCGCAATGACTGGGGCGAAGTCGTAACAAGGTAGCCGTAGGGGAACCTGCGGCTGGATCACCTCCTTAACGGAGCAGCGAGTAGCCCACCCTCGGGTGGGACGAAAGCGCTACCGGAAAGTCGCTCGCTTCGTGCACTGCGCGACCTCTCTCAATCTCGATTCTTCTGCAGTCTGGCGGGACCCTTCGGGGGCCCGCGCATGACCCGCTGATTGACAACGGATGATGGTAGTGATCGTGGGATAACGAATCACACTAGTGACACGATTTCGACGATGTACAACGGCGGATCTGGGCAACCAGGTTCGTCCACCGATATCTGATCACTCGTTGTAGATCGCGCGTGCTCTGCTGGACTACATGTTGTGGTCAAGCGAGCGAATGCATGTCGAGGATGCCTAGGCACACGAAGGCGATGAAGGGCGCGGTAAGCTGCGATAAGCTTGGGGGAGCGGCACACACGCTTTGATCCCAGGATGCCCGAATGGGGAAACCCGGCCGTCAGCAATGGCGGTCACTCCGCAAGGAGAGCTAACCCAGGGAACTGAAACATCTAAGTACCTGGTGGAAAGAGAAATCAACCGAGATGCCCCAAGTAGCGGCGAGCGAACGGGGTAGAGCCCAAACCGAGGTCCTTGTGGCCGCGGGGTTGTAGGACCCACAGACGCGTACAGTGACGTCAGTCGAAGTGAGCTGGAATGCTCCGCCAGAGACGGTGACAGCCCGGTAGGCGAAGGCAATGAACTGTACGTAGTGGAGTTCCTGAGTAACGCCCGACTCGTGTAATCGGGCGTGAAACCGGGGGGACCACCCTCCAAGGCTAAAGACTCTCGTGTGACCGATAGTGAACGAGTACCGTGAGGGAAAGGTGAAAAGCACCCCAGTGCGGGGAGTGAAAGAGATCCTGAAACGACATGCATACAAGCGGTAGGAGGTTGGGCACGGATTCGTCCGTGTCACGACTGACTGCGTGCCTTTTGCATTATGATCCGGCGAGTTACTCCTCAGGAGCGAGGCTAAGCGGTTCAGCCGCGGAGCCACAGCGAAAGCGAGTCCTGTAACGAGGGCGACTGAGTTCCTGGGGGTACGACCCGAAGCCAGGGCGATCTACCCATGAGCAGGGTGAAGCTGCGGTAACACGCAGTGGAGGCCCGAACCGGTATGGGTTGAAAACCGTTCGGATGACTTGTGGGTAGGGGTGAAAGGCCAATCAAGCCTGGAGATAGCTGGTTCTCCCCGAAATCTATTGAGGTAGAGCCTCGAGCAATTGTGTACAGGGGGTAGAGCGACTGGATGGGCGCGGGCCGGCGAAGCTGGTACCAAACCCAACCAAACTCCGAATACCTGTTACATGTATCTCGGGAGGCAGTCGTTGAGCGATAATGTCCAACGGCGAGAGGGAAAGAACCCAGAACCACAGCTAAGGCCCCAAAGTGGCCGCTGAGTATAGCGAAGGATGTGTTTCTACACTGACAACTGGGAGGTTGGCTTAGAAGCAGCCACTCCTTTAAAGAGTGCGTAATAGCTCACCAGTCCAGTGGGAATGCGCCGAGAATGGTCGGGATTAAGCGGCCCGCCGAAGCTTGGTCTTCTAGCTTTGCTAGAGGGGTAGGGGAGCGTTCTGTCCGCCATGAAGCCACCGGGGAACCGCGTGGTGGAGCGTTCAGAAGTGAGGATGCCGGAATGAGTACGCGCAAATGCGGGTGAAAACCCCGCACACCGTAAGCCCAAGGATTCCTGCGCCATGGCAATCAGCGCAGGGTGAGGCGGAACCTAAGGCGAGGCCCCAGAGGCGTAGCCGATGGACAGCCGGTTAAAATTCCGGCGCCGTCCGTAGTGCGTTAACAACCCCAGGGGGACCCTGGAACGAAGCGTAGGCGGTCATGTGGATCGACCGTGAAAGGGTGTAGGGAAACCGAGACCTGATGACGAGAGGGCGGGGCAACCCAATCTCGAGTTACGTGGAGTCGACAGGCAAGAAAAGCCCTGTGGGTGAGTGCTGCGAACGTCCGTACCGTAAACCGACACAGGTGGGCAAGGCGAGTAGCCTAAGGTGAACGAGTGAAACCGGGTCAAGGAACTCGGCATAATGATCCCGTAACTTCGGAAGAAGGGATGCCGATTGAGGTTGGCGACTTCGCGTCGTCCGCTTCGATTGGTCGCAGATAATCGGCCCAAGCGACTGTTTAGCAAAAACACAGGTGAGTGCCAAGCCGCACAAGGCGCCGTATACTCACTGACGCCTGCCCGGTGCCGGAAGGTTAAGGGGAGATGTTAGCCGCAAGGCGAAGCATTGAGCCGAAGCCCCGGTAAACGGCGGCCGTAACTATAACGGTCCTAAGGTAGCGAAATTCCTTGTCGGGTAAGTTCCGACCTGCACGAATGGCGTAACGACTTGGGCACTGTCTCGACCCGGTGCTCGGCGAAATTGCAGTCTCGGTGAGGATTCCGAGTCCCCGCGACAGGACAAAAAGACCCCATGCACCTTTACTGCAGCTTGTCATTGGACGTCGCATTAGACTGTGTAGCATAGCTGGGAGACTATGAGGCTCGGGCGCTAGCTCGGGCGGAGTCATCAGTGAAATACCAGCCTGGCTCATGTAACGTCCTCACCACGCTCGAGCAAACCTCGGCTGGGACCGTGGCAGGTGGGCAGTTTGACTGGGGCGGTCGCCTCCGAAAGAGTAACGGAGGCGCGCGCATGGTTCCCTCAGCGCGGACGATATTCGCGCTTTAGAGTGTAACGGCACAAGGGAGCCTGACGGCGAGACCGACGGGTCGAGCCGCCACGAAAGTGGGCCGTAGTGATCCGGTAGCCCGGTGTGGATCGGCTATCGCGCAACGGATAAAAGGTACGCTGGGGATAACAGGCTTATCGCGCCCGAGAGTTCACATCGACGGCGCGGTTTGGCACCTCGATGTCGGCTTATCACATCCTGGGGCTGGAGAAGGTCCCAAGGGTCCGGCTGTTCGCCGGTTAAAGTGGTACATGAGCTGGGTTCAGAACGTCGTGAGACAGTTCGGTCTGTATCCGTCGTGGGCGTTGGAGAGTTGAGGGGTGCGGACTCTAGTACGAGAGGACCGAGTCGGACGACCCGCTCGTGTCCCGGCTGTCACGCCAGTGGCAACGCCGGGTAGCGATGGTCGGTACGGATAACCGCTGAAAGCATCTAAGTGGGAAGCCGTCCCCAAGATGAACTCTCCCTGGGACCTTGAGTCCCCTGAAGGGCCGTGGGAGACCACCACGTCGATAGGTGGGGAGTGGAAAGGCAGCAATGCCCTCCGAGCTAACCCATCCTAATCGCCCGTGCGGCTTGACTACTCCCCCTGTTCTCGAACAGGGGCAGGAATACAACCGCAGAGCAATCGCACGATCTATTTACATGGATTCGCAAATCCACGATCACTACCATCACTCCGTTCGTCACCTCCTTGCAGGTGATTCACGAGAACGTTCCAGAAGTCGTTCCATCTCGATTCACCAGAGCTTTGCTGGCGACTAGAGCGTAGGGGCCATACTCGTTCCCATCCCGAACACGATCGTCAAGCCCTACAGCGCCGATGGTACTCCGTCCGAGAGGACGCGGGAGAGTAGGCCGTCGCCGGCACCCCTGTGAAAGCCCCAGTCGACTCCGGTCGCCTGGGGCTTTCCGCTTTCACCAGGTCTCGTTCCAACTGGCGTTCCAGCTGGCGTTCCTGCTGGGGTTCCAGTCGGCTTCAGGAACCGCGTTCCAACTCGCGCAAGTACCCGTGTCCCAGCTCCACCAACTGTTACAGCGTACCACCTACGAAGTACCACCTTCCCCGGGCGTAGAACCCTGAACACCAGAGCCGGTTTCGTCACTCTCGTCGGCAAGCCCAACGCCGGCAAATCCACACTCCTCAACCGCCTGGTGGGGGAGCGGCTCGCCATCGTCTCCCCCAAACCCCAGTCCACCCGCGAACGCGTCGTCGGGATCCTCACCGACGACACCTCGCAGATCGTCTTCTTCGACACCCCGGGGCTCCTCGAGCCGCGATACGCCCTCCACCGCTCCATGCAGCACGCGGCCCAGAAGGCGATCGCCGACGCGGATGTCATCCTCCACCTGGTCGACGCCTCCGACGATCGGCCCGCCGACCTCGTGGCGCTCGCACAACTCCCGTCGCGCCCCAAGGCCCCCGTCCTCCTCCTCCTCAACAAGTCGGATCGCCTCTCGGCGTCACAACGTGAGGCGCTCATCGCGGAGTTCCCGGACGCCGTGCTCCTCTCGGCCGAGACTGGGGACGGCGTGGAGGCGCTCCTCGCGCGCCTGCGGGCCGAACTCCCCGAGAGCCCCTTCCTCTACGCGGCCGACGACGTCTCCACGCAGCAGATGCGCTTCTTCGTGGCCGAGTTCCTGCGGGAGAGCGTCTTCGAGCAGCTCGATGACGAGGTGCCGTACGGCGTCGCCGTGGCGATCGAGGAGTACCGGGAAGGGGAGTCCCCTGTGTACATTCGAGCGGTACTCTACGTCGAGCGCGAGAGCCAGAAACGCATTCTCATCGGATCCGGGGGAAGCCGCATCAAGGCCATCGGACAGGCCAGCCGCGCCAAGGTCGAACCGCTCGTCGGGGGTCCGGTCTATCTGGACCTCTGGGCGAAGGTGCTGCCGAACTGGAGGAAGAACGCGCACGCCCTCGCCAGGCTGGGCTACCGGTTGCCGGAGGCCGAGCGCTGATGGCGCTGCCGGCCCGGATCCGCGAGCTGCTGGCCTGTCCGAAGTGCCGCGGGGCGCTCGAGGAGGCCGTTGACGGCGGCGCCCTGCATTGTACCAGCTGCTCCCTGAGCTACCCGGTACGGGACGGGATCCCCGTGCTCCTCGTCGAGCAGGCCGAGCCCCTGGCCCGCTAGTTGCCCAACTTCTTGCTGCATCGTCATTTGACACTGTCTCGGGTCGCCGAATCCTTGCCACGACTCCACCCCAGCTGAGCGCTGTGTCGCAAACGATCGCTCTCCTCTTCGCGCCGGACGGCCAGCCGCTGCCCGACACGATCAAGCGGTGGCTCGACTCGCGTCACCTGCCGACGCGCAGCGCGAGCACGGCCGACGACGTGATGTCGTCGGCGCTGCGGAGCCGTCCGCGCCTGGTGCTGGTGGACGCGCGGAACCACCCGGTGGCCGCGCTCAAGATGTGCCGGCGGCTCAAGCTCGATTCGTTCACGGGCATCGTGCCGGTGGTGCTCGCGACGCGCGCCGAGGATGCGGCCTTCGCGGCGGCGTTCGACGCGGGCGCGGACGAGGTGCTCCGCGACGGCATCAGCGAGCACGAGGTCTCGCTCCGGCTCGACGCCCTGCTCCGACGGAGTGACCGCGACACCTTCGTGCACCCCTCGACGCGCCTCCCCGGCACGATCGAGATCGAGCAGGAGATCATGCGGCGGATCGACGCGCGGGCCCCCTTCGCGGTGTGCTACGCCGACCTCGACCACTTCAAGGAATTCAACGACCGGTACAGCTACTACGACGGCGACCGCGTCATCCGCATCCTCTCGAAGATCCTGCACGACGTGACCAAGGGGACCTGCGGGGAGGCGGGCTTCGTGGGCCACATCGGTGGCGACGACTTCATCTGCGTGATCCCGGTGGAGTTGGTGACGGAGACCTGCGCGGAGATCGTCTCGGTGTTCGACACGCTCGTCCCGTACCAGTATTCCGAGCAGGATCGCCGGGCAGGCTATTACTTTGGCAAGGATCGACGCGGCCAGCTGCACAAGGTGCCGCTGATGACGCTCTCGATCGGCGTGGTGACGAACGAGCGGCGCCAGTTCACGCATGCGGGGCAGGTGAGTGAGCTGGCCACCGAGATGAAGAGCTACGCCAAGACGCTCTATGGGTCCGTCTTCTCGGTCGACCGTCGTGGTGACGGGCCGGCCGGCGAGGGGCCGATCACACCGGTGTCGCCCGCGCGGGCGATGGAGGGGCGGTGAACGTTTCGTGCGGCGAGTGCCAGTCGGTGTTCCGCGTGGACCCTGCGAAGGTCCCCGCGGAAGGTGTGCGTGCGCGCTGCTCGGTCTGCGGCGCGGTGATGCACATCGGGATGGCGCCGCAGCCGGTGGGGGCGACGCTCCCCGGGGGCGTGTCGAGTCCGGCCTCCGATGCCGCGGCACGGCGCGCGATGCTCGAGTCCGACGCCGCCGCAGCGCCGCTCAGCTTCGACGCGCCGGCGCGCGCGCGCACGCCCGTTCCGACACCGCAGCCCGCACGGCTGATGCCGACCCCCATCCGGCCCGCGACACCGGCCGCGGCTCGGCCTGTCACGCCCCCGCGGCCGCCGGCGCCGCCAGCGACTCCCACCTCCCCCGCCGCTCCGGTGGCCCCAGTGGCCCCCGTGGCTCCCGCCGCCCCCGCGCCTCCGCGCTCGTCCGACTCATTGCCGGCCGTGCCCTACCGGGAGCCGTTCACGGCGCCGCCGCAGCGCCGGAACCCCACGCCGACCTTCACCCCGGGCGTCGTCATCAAGGCGCCGCGCCCCTCGGGCGAGGTCCCGCGGTCGTCCGAGGAGACCCCGCGCGTCTCGCAGCCGGCGGTCCCCAAGTCGGCCACGCCGGTCCCGCCGCGGCCGCCCATCGTGCCGCCCCGCCCGTCGCTGTCCAAGATGACGCCGCCGATCCCGGGCGCGCGCATCCCCGCGGTCCCTCCGGCGCCTCCCGCGCCCGGGGGCGCGGGCGGTCCGCCGCCCCCGCGCTCGACCCAGCAGCGGCCCACGCTGACCCCGCCGCCCCTGCCGCCGGCCGCGTCCGTCGGTGGCACGAAGGCTCCGGCCGCACGACCGGCCACCCCGCCGGCGCCCCCGTCGGCGCCCCCCGCGCGCCCGGTGATGCCCACGCCGGTCCGCTCGGGAACTCGCCCCGCACCTCCGCCGCCCGCCGTGAGGCCCGCCGCGCCCCCCGCCAGGCCTCCGGCCGCGCCCGCGCGCCCCGCGAGTGCTCCGCCAGCGCCGCCCGCGGCCGCGCCTGCGCGACCCGCGACCATCTCGTCGGCGTTCCCGGCGACCCGCCCCACGACGAACATCCCGGCGGTGAAGGCGGACCCGGCTCCGGCGGCGACCCCGCCCAGCGCCCCGGCGGCTCCGGCCGCACCGCGCGGCACGCCCGCCAGCGGCAGGAGCGCGATCAACCCCTTCCTGAACAACGACCCGAACCAGAAGGGGCGACGCCTCGCCCGCGCGCTGGTGTCCGACATGATCGCGTACATGCCGGGGAAGCGTGAGGAAGGGCTCCGCGACGGCACGCTCCAGACGATCTTCCGCGAGGAGATCAAGAAGAGCTACGAGGAGTACGTCGACCAGATCGGGAAGGAGTTCGCCGAGAGCACGACGCACTTCACGGACGCGCTGAACGACCTGCTGGCCGGGGGCGACAAGATCTTCTAGGCGCCCGGCGCTTGGCGCCCGGCTCCCCGCAGTGCCGTGAGGCCTCTGCTCCCGCTACATTGCAGGAGCGATGTGAGCCGGTTCCGCACGCGGAGCCGGCTCGCGTCGCATCAGGCCGCGCGCCGCGCGCCTGCGCCGTCCCCACGCACCCTCGTGCCGCCATGTCCGACTCCGCCCCGTTGACGTCCCTCAAGCACGACGAGTCCCGGCTCGCCGAGCTCCGGAGGTACCTTTGACCTCGAGCGCAAGCGCGAGCGCCTGAACGCGCTCGAGAGCGACATGTCCGACGCCGCGTTCTGGAGCCACCAGGAGCGCGCGCAAGGGGTGGTGCAGGAGGTGAAGGTCCTCAAGAACTGGCTCGAGCCCTACGACCGCCTGTCGGGGCGCGTGCAGAGCGCGCTCGAGCTCCACGCGCTGCTCGAGCTCGAGGCGGATGCGGAGATGGAGGCCGAGCTGGCCCGCGAGGCGGCGGCGATCCACGAGGAGGTGGGCGCGTTCGAGCTGCGCTCCCTCCTCCAGGGGAAGGACGACTTCCGCGACGCGCAGGTGGAGATCAGCGCCGGCGCCGGCGGCACCGAGGCGCAGGACTGGGCGCAGATGCTGATGCGCCTCTACACGCGCTGGGCCGAGCGGAAGGGGTTCGCGGTGGACATCATCGACCTCTCGGAGGGCGAGGAGGCGGGGATCAAGGGCGCGGTGCTCGAGATCCGCGGCCAGTACGCCTACGGCTTCCTGCGCCCCGAGGCGGGGGTGCACCGCCTGGTGCGCATCTCGCCCTTCGACTCACAGGCGCGCCGGCACACGAGCTTCGCGTCGATCTTCGTGTACCCGGTGGTGAACGAGGAGATCAACATCGAGATCCGCGACGAGGACCTGCGGATCGACGTGTACCGCGCCTCGGGCGCGGGAGGGCAGCACGTGAACAAGACGAGCTCCGCGGTGCGCATCACGCACCTCCCCTCCGGGGTGGTGGTGGCGAGCCAGCAGGAGCGGTCGCAGTTCAAGAACAAGGCGACGGCGATGAAGATGCTCAAGAACCGGCTCTACCAGATCGAGAGCGACAAGCAGCTCGCGGCGAAGGCCGCGCTCGACGCCACCAAGGCGGACGTCTCGTTCGGGAGCCAGATCAGGAGCTACGTCTTCCAGCCGTACACGATGGTGAACGACCACCGGACGGAGCTCAAGCTGACGGACGTGCACAAGGTGATGGACGGCGCGATCGACCCGTTCATCGAGGCCTACCTCAAGCAGACCGGTGCCCCGAGCGCCGTGGGCGGGGCGTCATGAGCGACGAGCTGAACCATGTGATGCGGGCGCGGCGCGAGAAGCTCGACGCGCTCGTCGCGGCGGGCGTGCCCCCCTTCGCCTACGGGTACGAGCGATCGCACGGCTGCGGCGAGGTGGCGGCCCTCTTCGTGGAGCCCGCGGCGGGCGCCCCCGACGTGGCCTCGGGCGCGCCGAGCGAGGGGCCCGCGGTGAACGTCGCAGGACGGATCGTGGCGTGGCGCGGGCATGGCAAGACGATCTTCGCGCACCTTGCCGACGACACGGGGCGCATCCAGCTCTACTTCAAGAAGGACCTCCTCGGCGCGGAGACCTTCGCGCTCCTCGACCAGTTCGACCTGGGCGACGTGATCGGCGTGCACGGGCCGCTCTTCCGCACGCGCACGGGGGAAGTCACGGTGCGCGTGGACCGGGTCTCGATGCTCGCCAAATCGCTCCGCCCGCTCCCGTTCGGGAAGGAGGAGCAGGTGGAGGGGCGCACGGTGCGCCACTCGGGGTTCGCCGACGGGGAGCAGCGCTCGCGACAGCGCTACGCCGACCTCGCCGTGCACCCCGAGGTGCGCCGGCACTTCGCGGCACGCTCGCGGATGACGACCGCCATCCGCACGGCGCTCGACGCGCTCGGCTACCTGGAGGTGGAGACGCCGGTGCTGCAGCCGCTCTATGGCGGCGCGGCGGCCAAGCCGTTCACCACGCACCACAACGCGCTCGACATGCCGCTCTACCTGCGCATCGCGGATGAGCTCTACCTCAAGCGGCTGATCGTCGGCGGGTTCGACCGGGTGTATGAGATCGGGCACGACTTCCGGAACGAGGGGATCGACCGGACGCACAACCCCGAGTTCACCATGCTCGAGTTCTACGAGGCGTACGCGGACTACACCGTGATGATGGGACGGGTGGAGCAGTTGCTGATCACCGCGGCGACCGCGGTGCGCGGCGTGCTGGGCGACGCGGAGCGGGAGCGGTTCGACGGCGGCGTGGCCAAGCCGGTGCCGGTGTTCACGCCCCCGTTCCCCCGGGTGGAGTGGGTGCCGGCGCTCTCGAAGGCCCTGGGTGTCCCGGACGTCACGGCGCTGGACGACGCGCAGCTGCGGAAGGCGGCGGAGCAGGCGGGGGTGCACGACCTCGCGCGGCTCTCGCGTCCCAAGCTTCTCGACGAGCTCTTCCAGGCCCACGTGGAGTCCAGGATCACGCTCCCGACCTTCGTGGTGGACTATCCGGTGGAGCTCTCGCCGCTGGCCAAGCCCCACCGCACCAAGCCGGGGCTCACGGAGCGGTTCGAGCTCTTCGCCAACGGCAAGGAGCTGGCGAACGCCTTCTCCGAGCTCAACGACCCGATCGACCAGCGCGCGCGCTTCGACGCGCAGGCACGGCTCAAGGCGGCGGGGGACGAGGAGGCGACCGGGGTGGACGAGGACTACCTCCGGGCGATGGAGTACGGGATGCCCCCCACCGGTGGCGTGGGGATCGGCCTCGACCGGCTCTTCATGTACCTGACGGACACGCCCCACATCCGCGACGTGATCCTCTTCCCGCTGATGCGGCCGGAGTGAGGCTCGCGTGATGGGCATCAGCCGGCTCGAGCTCTCGATCGCCTGGCGCTACCTGCGCAGCCGGCGCGGGTCGCGGCTGCTCTCGTTCATCAGCGTGATCGCGGTGGCGGGGGTCGCGGTGGCCGTGAGCGCGCTCATCGTGATCATCGGGGTGGTGAACGGGCTGCAGACGGACCTCCGCGAGAAGATCCTCGTGGGGAGCCCGGATGTGCGGGTGATGACGTACGGCGAGGCGCTGCGGATGGAGCGCTGGCAGGAGGTGCTGCCCACCGTGCGCTCGCTCAAGGGCGTGGTGGACGCAGCGCCCTTCGTGAACTCGCAGGGGCTGGGGACGCTGGGGCGCGGCTATGAGACCGCGGTCATCGTCGCCGGGATCCCGGCCGGGGACTCGGGCTCGGCGCAGGTCACCACGATCCGCGACCATGCGCCGCCGGGCGCGTTCCAGTTCAGGACGAGCGACCCGAACGTGCCCGGCGCGGTGATCGGGAAGAGCCTCGCCGGCCGGCTCGGGGCGATCCCGGGGTCGCGGCTCACGATCGTCACGGCTTCCGGCGGCTCGATGAGCCCGCTCCTGGGCGGGCTCATCCCGCGCTTCTTCGAGTTCGAGGTTACCGGGGAGTTCGACACGGGGATGTACGAGTACGACGACAACTACGTCTTCCTCGAGCTGGGCGCCGCGCAGCGCTTCGCGGGGCTCGACACCGCCGTGACGGGCATCGAGGTGAAGACGACGGACCGCTGGATCGCGCCGGACGTGGCGGCCGCGATCGACAGCGCGCTCGGGTACCCGTACTTCACGCGCGACTGGCAGGAGCAGAACAGCGGGATCTTCCGCGCGCTCAAGCTCGAGAAGCTCGGGATGGCCGTGGTGCTCGGCCTGATCATCATGGTGGCGGCGTTCAACATCATCAGCACGCTCACGATGGTCGTGCGCGACAAGACGCGGGAGATCGGCATCCTGCGCGCGATGGGGATGCGGGCCGACTCGATCCGCCGGATCTTCCTCCTGCAGGGGCTCTTCATCGGCGTGGTGGGCACCGGGATCGGCCTCGTGCTGGGGGTTTCCGCCGGCTGGGCGATCGACAGCAGCCACCTGATCGCCCTCGATCCCTCGGTCTACTTCATCGACCACCTGCCGGTGCAGATGCAGGTGGTGGACATCGCGTCGATCGTGGTCGCCAGCGTGGCGATCGCGGTGCTCGCCACACTGCACCCCGCCGTGATGGCGTCGCGCCTCTACCCGATCGAGGCGATCCGCAGCGAATGACCGCTCCCCTCGTCTCGCCCGTGCCGCCGCCCGTGCCACCGCCCGTGCTCGAGGCCATCGGGGTCGCCAAGTCGTACCGTGGCGGCGACGGCAACGAGATCCGCGTGCTCGCCGGCGTGGACCTCACCCTCGCGCGCGGCGAGATGGTCGCGGTGGTGGGCGCCAGCGGCGCGGGGAAGAGCACCTTCCTGCACGTGCTCGGGGCGCTGGAGCGCGCGGACGCGGGCGAGGTGCGCATCGGCGGCGAGTCCACCACGGGGGCCTCGGACGAGGCGCTGGCGGAACTCCGCGGGCGCCACGTGGGTTTCGTCTTCCAGTTCCATCACCTGCTCAAGGAGTTCTCCGCGCTCGAGAACGTGATGATGCCACTCCGGATCCTGGACCAGCCGCGGGCGGCCGCCCGTGCGCGGGCGGAGGCCCTGCTCGACCGCGTGGGGCTCAGCGCGCGCCGGCACCACCGGCCGTCGGAGCTCTCCGGCGGGGAGCAGCAGCGTGCCGCCGTGGCGCGGGCGCTCGCCGCCCAGCCGCAACTGCTGCTCGCCGACGAGCCGTCCGGGAACCTGGACCACCAGAACGCCGAGTCGCTGCACGACCTCTTCGCCCGCCTCACGGCGGAGCTGGGCGTGGGGGTGGTGGTGGTGACGCACAACCGCTCGCTGGCGTCGCGCGCGTCGCGCGTCTTGCATCTGGAGGATGGGCGGTTGCATCCTGCGGCAGCGCACGAGGGAGGCGTCTGATGGTCTGCGACCAGTGCCGGGAGCGCGACGCGGTGGTGCACCTCACGCAGATCGTGGAGAACGCGGTCTCGCAGGTGCATCTCTGCGAGCGCTGTGCCGCCGAGCGCGGGATCGAGACCACGGTCTCGGTGCCCCAGCATCCGCTGGGGGATTTCCTGCAGGCCGTGCAGCAGCAGGCCGCGCAGCTCCCCGGGGATGCGGCGCGCTGCGCCTACTGCGGCACCTCGCTGCGCGATTTCCGCGCGAGCGGCCGGCTGGGGTGCGCGCACTGCTACGGCGCGTTCGAGCACAGCCTGCGCGAGCTGCTGCGGCGCGTGCACGGGAGCACCCGGCACGATGGCTGGCGCTACGAGTCGCGGGACCCCGACCTGATGGCGCGGGAGCTGACGCTGCACGAGTTGCGCGAGCAGCTCCAGCGTGCCGTCGCGGAGGAGCAGTTCGAGATGGCGGCGACCCTCCGGGACCAGATCCGGGGGCTCGAATGACGCTCGACCTCTCCCTCCTGCCCGACGGCGGGCTGCAGTGGCTCACCGCCTCCGGCGACCATGCGGGGATCGTCCTCTCGTCGCGGATCCGGCTGGCGCGCAACCTCTCCGGCTACGCCTTCCCGCCGCGCGCGCGCGAGGGGGAGCGGCTCCGGGTGCTGCAGCAGCTGCGCGACGCCTCGGGGCGGATCCCGTCCTTGCGGGACGCGGCGCTGGTGCGCGTGGACGAGTGCACGGAGCAGGAGCGCCTCCTCCTGCACGAGCGCCACCTCGTCAGCCGCGAGCTGGCGGGCCTGGACCAGTCCTCGGGGGCGGTGCGGGGCGTGCCGGGGGCCTCGGCGGTGTTCGTGACCGGCGACGCGGGGTTGATGGTGAACGAGGAGGACCACCTCCGGCTGCAGGTGTTCCGCTCGGGGTTCGACGTGCCGGGCGCGCTGCGCACGGCGGAGCGGATGGACCGCGAGCTGGGCGCGGAGCTCCCGTACGCGTGGCACGGCGAGTTCGGCTTCCTCACCGCCTGCCCGACGAACACGGGGACGGGGATGCGCGCGTCGGTGCTGATCCACCTCCCCGGGCTCGTGCTCACGCAGGAGATCGGGAAGGTGCTCCAGGGGCTGCAGCACATGGGGCTCACCTACCGCGGGCTCTACGGGGAGGGGAGCGATGTGCTCGGGAACTTCTTCCAGATCTCGAACCAGACCACGCTCGGCCGCTCCGAGGAGGAGCTGGCGGACCAGCTGGTGCGGGTGGTGCGCCGCGTGATCGAGCGGGAGGAGGAGGCTCGGCGTGTCCTCTTGCGGGACGCCGGTTATATTATAGAGGACAAGCTGTGGCGCGCGTTCGGCACGCTGCGGCACGCGCGGAACCTGCCAGCGGACGAGGCGATGAACCTGCTGAGCGGCGTGCGCCTCGCCGCGGGGCTGAACCTGTTCTCCGGGCTCAGTGTATACACGCTCAACAAGCTCCTGATCTTCAGCCAGTCGGCGCACCTGTCGCATGCGGAGGGGCGGGTGCTCACCGAGGGCGAGGCGAACCTGGCGCGGGCTCGGTACGTGCGCCAGGTACTCGCGAACGAGGCGAATCTCCCCGGCTGACCCGCCGGGGGAGTGCAATCAGAGGCGACTGATGAACGGCTACAACTTCACGGAGCGGGTGCGGAAGGTCCTGGCGATGGCTCGCGAGGAAGCGGCGCGCCTGCACCACGAATACGTCGGCACGGAGCACATCCTGCTCGGCCTCATCCGCGAGGGTGAGGGCGTCGCCGCGGCCGTGCTCAACAACCTCTCGGTGGACCTCGAGGAGATCCAGCAGAAGATCGAGGAGACCGTGAAGAAGGGGAAGGCGGCGCAGGCCACCGGGCCGGACCTGCCGTACACGTCGCGCGCGAAGAAGGTGCTCGAGCTGGCGATGGGCGAGGCGCGCGAGCTGAACCACAGCTACGTGGGCACCGAGCACCTCCTGCTCGGCCTGCTGCGCGAGGAGAAGGGGATCGCGGCGTCGGTGCTGACCGACGCCGGCGTGAACCTCGAGGCGGCGCGCGCGGAGACGCTGCGCCTGCTGGGCACGGAGATGCCGCAGGGCGGCGCCGCCACGCCGCCGGGCGTGACGCCCGCCGCGCCCTCGGGGAAGGGGGAGAAGAAGTCCAAGACCCCCGCGCTCGACCACTTCTGCCGCGACCTCACCACGCTGGCCGCGGAGGGGCAGCTCGACCCGACGATCGGGCGGTTCAAGGAGATCGAGCGGGTGATGGAGGTGCTCTCGCGCCGGAAGAAGAACAACCCGGTGCTGATCGGCGAGCCGGGGGTGGGGAAGACCGCGATCGTCGAGGGGCTCGCGCAGCTCATCGCGAACAACGAGTGCCCCGACTCGCTCCGCGACCACCGGGTGCTCTCGCTCGACATGGCGGCGGTGATCGCCGGCACGAAGTACCGCGGCCAGTTCGAGGAGCGGCTCAAGGCGGTGATGAACGAGATCGCGCAGAACAAGCTCGTGATCCTCTTCATCGACGAGCTGCACACGCTCGTGGGCGCCGGGGCCGCCGAGGGCGCGATCGACGCGAGCAACATGCTCAAGCCCGCGCTCGCGCGCGGCGAGCTGCAGTGCGTCGGGGCCTCCACGCTCAACGAGTACCGCAAGTACATCGAGAAGGACGGGGCGCTCGAGCGGCGCTTCCAGACCGTCGTGGTGGACCCGCCCTCGATCGACGAGACGGTGGAGATCCTCAAGGGCCTGCGGGCCAAGTACGAGGACCACCACCGCGTGACGATCCCCGACGAGACGCTGGTGATCGCGGCCAAGCTCTCGGAGCGCTACATCACGGACCGCTTCCTGCCGGACAAGGCGATCGACGTGATCGACGAGGCGGGGGCGCGGGCGCGGCTCGCGGCGCAGGTGCCGCCCCCGGAGGTGGCCGACCTCAAGGCGAAGCTCGAGGAGGTCAACGCGGAGAAGGACGCCGCCGTGCGCGACCAGAACTTCGAGCGGGCGGCCGCGCTCCGCGACACCGAGCGCGAGCTGCAGGGACAGATCCGCGCGCGCCAGGAGGAGTGGGAGACCAAGCGCCAGTCGGTGCGCCCGGTGCTCGGCGAGGAGGAGATCGCGTTCATCGTCTGCCGCTGGACCGGCATCCCCGTGACGCGGCTGCAGGAGGCGGAGACCGCCCGGCTGCTGCGCATGGAGGAGGAACTCCACAAGCAGGTGGTGGCGCAGGAGGACGCGATCAAGGCGATCGCGCGCTCCATCCGCCGCAGCCGCGCCGGGCTCAAGGACCCGCGCCGGCCGATCGGGTCGTTCATCTTCTGCGGCCCCACGGGGGTCGGGAAGACGGAGCTGGCGCGCGCCCTGGCCAAGTTCCTCTTCGCGGACGCCTCGGCGCTCATCCGCGTGGACATGAGCGAGTACATGGAGAAGTTCTCCGTGTCGCGCCTGATCGGCGCGCCGCCGGGCTACGTGGGATACGAGGATTCGGGCACGCTCACCAAGGCGGTGCGCCGGAAGCCCTACAGCGTGATCCTGCTCGACGAGATCGAGAAGGCGCACCCCGACGTCTTCAACATCCTCCTGCAGGTCCTCGACGAGGGGCACCTGACGGACAACTACGGGCGCGTGATCGACTTCAAGAACACGGTCGTGATCATGACCTCGAACGTGGGCGCGAAGGACATCACGAAGAACCGGACGCTCGGGTTCGGGTCGGTCGACCCGACGGCGAACTTCGACCGGATGGCGGAGAAGGTGAAGGAGGAGCTCCAGCACGCGTTCAACCCGGAGTTCCTCAACCGCCTGGACGACACGATCGTCTTCCACCCGCTCAGCCGCGAGCACATCGCGCAGATCGTGGGGATCCTCCTGACGGACGTCCAGAAGCGGCTCGGGGACGAGGAGCTGACGCTCAAGCTGACCGAGCCCGCGATCGACTTCCTGGTGAAGAACGGGTACGACGTCGCGTATGGCGCCCGGCCGCTCAAGCGGGCGATCCAGCGCTGGATCGAGGACCCGCTCTCCGAGAAGATCCTCCTCGCCGAGTTCTCGCGCGGCGACGAGATCGAGGTGGACGTGTCCGCGGATGGGGCGAAGCTCGAGTTCCGGGTCCCCGCCAGCACCCCGAAGGCCTGACCCACCCGAGCGAAAACCTCCCCTGATCCTGCGGGTGTCGAAGGGTTCCGGCATGAACCTCTTCGGCCCCTTCCCGTGTATATTCCATCCATGCAACGAGTTCTGTTGGTGGCGCTCGCCGCCGGTCTGGCGGCGGCGCCACTTGCCGCGCAGGATCCTGCCGCTTCGCTCACGGGCCGCTGTCTCACCCCCGACTCGATCGACGTCCGGGGTCTGACACGCGTCCAGCGGGGCACGGCGCTCGCGGCCTCGGGACTCCGGGCGGGCACCCAGCTCAACTTCCCGACCATCCAGCGCGCCATCCGCGACCTCTTCACGACCGGTGACTTCGGCGACGTGCGGGTCGACTGCGACCTGCCGGCGGACGGGGCGAGCGCGATCCTGGTGATCACGGTGGAGGAGCGCCCGCTGCTCGGCAGCGTGAGCGTGACGGGCCCCGACCGGATCTCGCCGCGCACGGTGCAGGACAAGGTGGACCTGCTCATCGGGCGGCCCGTCGATCCCTCCGTCATCGCGGTCTCGATGCGGCGGATCGACTCGCTCTACCAGGCCAACGGCTACTACCTCGCCCGCGTCCGCGCCGAGACCACCTCGCTCGGGGACCGGATCGGGATCGTGTTCCGCGTGGAGGAGGGGCGGCGCCTCGCGATCTCGGGGGTGAACATCACGGGGAACTCCGCCGTGAGCGACGAGGACATCGTCGGCGAGATGAAGACGCGCCCCGAGGGGTTCTGGTGGTGGCGGCGCGGGGAGTTCGACGAGGACAAGTACGCCACGGACCTCGGCGAGAACATCCCGAAGCTCTTCGCGCAGCGCGGCTACGTCGACTTCCAGCTCGACCGGGACTCCCTGGTCATCGACCGGGAGCGCGGGAAGGCGATGGTCGACCTCAGGATCCGGGAGGGGGAGCAGTACCGGGTGAAGGGGTTCGAGGTCGTCGGGAACCGCCGGTTCAGCTCGGAGGAGATCAGCGCGCTCTACCCGTTCACGACGCGCGCGCCCTCGCTCACGGAACGGATGCGCGCGCTGGTGCGGCGCCGTGCGCCGGCCACGGACGTGTTCGACCGCACCCGCTGGGAGGAGGCCACCCAGCAGGTGAGCACGCTGTACAACAACCAGGGGTACATCTACGCCCAGGTGCGGCCGGTGGTCGAGCGGAACCCGGCGGACTCCTCGGGATTCGTGCGGCTGCGCTGGGACATCGTCGAGGGCACGCCGGCCATCATCAACCGCGTGGAGATCCTCGGCAACGACTTCACGGTGGAGAACTGCATCCGTGACCAGCTGGTCATCATCCCGGGTGACGTGTTCAACCAGGACCGGATGATCCGGAGCTGGCGCAGCATCAGCAACCTCGGGTTCTTCGAGGCGCCGCTCCCGTTCCCCGACGTGCGGCCGGCGAACGACGCGGGGGACGTGGACATCGTGTTCCGCGTGAAGGAGAAGCGCACGGGGAACGTGAACTTCGGCGCCTCGGTCGGGCAGGGCACCGGGCTCGGCGGCTTCATCGGGCTCGAGCAGCCGAACCTGTTCGGGAAGTGCAAGCGCGGCACCATCCAGTGGCAGTTCGGGCAGTACATCAACGACTTCAACACCTCGTACACGGATCCGGGGATCCGCGGCTCGCTGATCTCGGGCCAGGTGAGCGCGTACCGGTCGCAGGCGCGGTACCGCATCGCCGACCTCGGGCGCACCACGCGCACCGGCGGCTCGCTCCGCGTCGGCTTCCCGTTCCCGCGGTCGCGCTTCACCCGCGTGTTCGTCTCGTACGGGCTCGAGTCCGTGCGCTACGGGGACGACGGCCTGCTCGGCACGATCACCACCAACTCCTGCGCGGGGTGCCTCCGGAGCACGGTGGGGATCGACCTGAGCCGCGACACGCGGCTCGACATGCCGTTCCCGACCGAGGGACAGTTGCAGAGCATCGGCGCGCAGCTCAACGGCGGCCCGCTCGGCGGCAGCGCCACCTTCCAGCGCTACACGGCGGAGGCGCGTTCGTACACCGTGATCGGCCGGATCGGCGGGACCAAGCCGGGCTCGCAGCCGCTGCGCCTCACCTTCGGGCTCTCCGGCCGCACCGGGTTCGTGTTCGGCGACGCCGGCGACTTCTTCTACTCGCAGCAGTTCTCGCTGGGCGGCGTGCAGTTCGGCGAGATGCTGCGCGGCTATCCCGAGTTCTCGATCACCCCCACGGGATTCACGTCGTCCACGGGCACGTTCAACGCCCAGCGCCAGTCGTTCGGCAGCGCCTTCTTCGCCAGCACGGCGGAGATCGGCCTGCGCTTCAACTCGTCCGTGTACGTGAACGCGTTCTACGATGCCGGCAACCTCTGGGCACGGCCGCGGGACTTCGATCCCACGCGCCTGTTCCGCGGGTCCGGCATCGGTGTGTCCACCGTCACGCCGCTCGGTCCACTCGGGATCGACTGGGCGTACGGTTTCGATCGCCGTGACGGCAATGGCCGGCCGGATCCCCGGTGGCAACTGCACTTCCGGCTTGGCCAGATCTTCTAAACCCTGGAGTACCGCATGCATCACCTGTCCCGCGGCGTCCTCGCCGCCCTCGCCCTCCTTCTCGCCGCCGCGCCGCTCGCGGCGCAGAGCAAGGTCGCCTACATCGATTCCCGCAAGGTCATGCAGGAGATGCCTGGCCGCGCGCAGGTCGAGGCGCGCATCCGCACGGAGCTCGAGGCGCTCGGCGCCCGCGAGAAGAAGATGGTCGACTCGCTCAACGCGATGATGACCGCGTTCCAGGCCGACTCGGCGAAGATGACGCAGGAGCAGCGCGTCACCCGCTTCACGGCCATCCAGCAGTACGACGGCCAGTACCGGGACACGCTCGAGGCCCTGCAGGAGGAGGCGCAGCAGAAGCAGGCCGAGGCGATGCAGCCGCTGTTCGACCTGATCCGCCTCGCGCTCGAGGATGTGCGGCAGGCGGATGGGCTCTCGATGATCTTCGACCTCGGGGCGCAGGTGAACCCGATCGTGGCGATGGACAAGAACCTCGACGTCTCCGACAAGGTCATCGCGCGGATCCGCACGATGCCGGCGGCACGTCCGGTGCCGGCGGCCACGCCGCAGCCGGCGGCGACCAAGCCGCCCGGTCCGGTGGCGCAGCCGGCGGGTGTGACCCGCAAGCCCTGACCGGCGCGCATCGGCCTCCCACCCCCGATGACCGCCGCCCCGCCAGCCCCGCTCCGTCTCGCCGACGTCGCGTCCGCCGTCGGCGGGAAGGTGGTGGGCGACCCGGAGCTGTTGCTGCGGGGCATCTCGGCGCTTGACCGCGCCGGTGCACAGGAACTCTCGTTCCTGGCGTCGGCCAAGTACGCGAAGGAGCTCGTGACGAGTGCGGCGGGTGCCGTGCTCGTCACGCCGGAACTGGCGGACGCCCCCGGGCGCTGCGCGAACCGGGTGGTGGTGGCACGGCCGCACGAGGCGATGCTGGCGCTCCTGCCGCGCTTCTACCGCATGCCGGAGCGCCCGTTCGTCGGCGTGCACCCGTCCGCGGTCGTCGCCGCGGACGCCGTCGTCGATCCCGACAGCTGCATCGAGGCCTTCACCGTGGTGGGCGCCGGAGCCCGCATCGGGAAGGGGAGCTGGGTCGGCCCGCACTGCACCATCGGGGACGGCGTGGTGGTCGGGCCCGATTGCCGGTTGGTGGACCAGGTGACGCTCTACCCGGGCACCACGCTCGGCGCGCGGGTGGCGCTGCACGCCGGGGTGCGCATCGGGTGCGACGGATTCGGCTACGTCTTCCACGAGGGCGTGCATCGCAAGATCCCCCACGTCGGAAGGTGCGTGATCGGGGACGACGTCGAGATCGGCGCGAACAGCACGGTGGACCGCGGGAGCCTCGATGCGACGGAGATCGGCGCCGGCACGAAGATCGACAACATCGTGCACGTGGGGCACAACGTGCGGATCGGGCGGCTCTGCCTGCTGATGGCGGGCGTCATGATCGCGGGGAGCGTCCGGATCGAGGACGGTGCGGTCATCGCCGGCCAGGTGGGCATCAGCGGGCACGTGACCATCGGTGCCCGGGCGACGCTGGCGGCGCAGGCGGGGATCATCTCCGACGTGCCGCCGGGCGAGACCTGGGGAGGCTTCCCCGCGCGCCCGCACAAGGAGCAGATGCGCAGCTACGCCGCGCTGCGGAAGCTGCCGGAGCTGATGCGGCGGCTCGAGCGCCTCCTCGCGCGCGAGTCCCCCGAGTGAGCGCGCGCCGCACCATCGGCCGTTCCGTCGCGGTGAAGGGGACCGGGTTGCACCTGGGACGCCCCTGCACGCTCACCTTCCATCCGGGCGTCCTCGGCAGCGGCATCCGCTTCCGGCGCACCGACCTGGAGGGAACGCCCGAGACGCCCGCCCACGTCTCGATGGCGATCGCCGCCGAGCGGCGGACGCAGCTGGGGAGCGGCGAGCGCGCGCTGCACACGATCGAGCACGTGCTCGCGGCGGTGGCGGGCATGGCGGTCGACGACCTGGTGGTCGCGATGGACGCGGCGGAGCCGCCGATCATGGACGGGTCGGCCGAGCCCTTCCGGGCGGCGCTGGTGGACGCCGGGATCGTGGAGCATGGCGGACGGGCGGATGTCCTCCGCCTGCGCGAGGCGGTGCGCGTGGTGGACGGCGAGTCGGTGTACGTCGCGCACCCGGCCGAGGACCTGGACCTCGAGGTGCAGATCGACTTCGCGCACCCGCGGATCGGGGTGCAGCGCGGGCAGTGGCGCGTGACGCCGGAGTGCTTCTCGCGCGAGCTCGCCGCGGCGCGCACATTCGGGATGCTGGACTGGGTCGAGGAGTTGCGCGGGAAGGGGCTGATCCAGGGCGCCTCGTCCGAGAACACGATCGTGCTCGACGCGACGGACGTGGTGGGGGCCACGCTGCGGTGGCCGGACGAGTTCGTCCGGCACAAGGCGCTGGACGTGGTGGGGGACCTGGCCCTCGCGGGGATGCGCGTCGCGGCGCGCATCTCGGCGACCAGGCCGAGTCATCGGGGGACCGTGACGCTGGTGCGCGAGATGCTCGCGCACGCGCAGCCGACTCAATCGGAGGAACGAGTGCTGGAAATCGAAGACATCATGAGGATCCTGCCGCACCGGTATCCCTTCCTGCTCGTCGACCGGATCATCGAGATCGAGGAGAAGAAGCGGGTGGTCGGGATCAAGAACGTCACGATCAACGAGCCGTTCTTCCAGGGACACTTCCCGGGGCACCCGATCATGCCGGGGGTGCTGATCGTCGAGGCGATGGCGCAGGTGGGCGGGGTGCTGCTGCTCGGCACGGTGGACGACCCGGACTCGAAGGTCGTGTACTTCATGTCGATCGACAACATCAAGTTCCGGAAGCCCGTGCGCCCCGGGGACCAGCTGCGGTTCGAGGTCGAGATCGTGCAGCTCCGCGCGCGCGTGTGCCGGATCAAGGGCGTGGCGAAGGTCGATGGCGCGGTGGTCTGCGAGGCGGAGATGGCCGCGATGGTCCGCGACCGATGAGCGCGCGCATCCACCCCACGGCGTTCGTGCACCAGGACGCCCAGCTCGCGGACGACGTCGAGGTCGGGCCCTGGGCGTACATCGGCCCCGACTGCACGGTCGGCGCGGGGAGCGTGATCCAGATGCGCGCCACGCTCGAGGAGCACGTGCACCTCGCCCCCGGGGTGACGGTCGGGATCGGGAGCGTGCTCGGCGGGCGCCCGCAGGACCTGAAGTTCAAGGGGGAGGTGACCACCGTCGAGATCGGCGAGGGGACCACGATCCGCGAGTACGTCACGATCAACCGCGGCACCTCGGAGTCGATGAAGACGACGGTCGGGAAGAAGTGCTTCCTGATGTCGTACGTGCACCTCGCGCACGACTGCCACCTCGGCGACGGCGTGATCATCTCCAACGGCACGCAGCTCGCGGGGCACGTGAAGATCGACGACCGCGCGATCATCTCGGGGCTCTGCGCGGTGCACCAGTTCGCCAAGATCGGCCGGCACTGCTTCATCGGCGGGATGTCGCGCGTGGCGAAGGACATCCCACCATACGTGAAGGCGGTGGGGAACCCGGTGAAGCTCTACGGGCTCAACTCGGTGGGGCTCTCGCGCAGCGGGTTCCCGGACGAGGTGGTGGCCGAGCTCAAGAAGGCGTACCGGCTCTTCTTCCGGTCGGACGTGAACGTCTCGCAGGCCATGGAGCGCGCGCCGAAGGAGCTCAAGCCCTTCCCGGAGGTCCAGGCGCTGATGGCGTTCGTGGAGGAGAGCGGCCGCGGGATCGTGATATGAGCGCCCCGCTCCGCATCGGCGTCGTGGGGACGGGGAGCCTCGGGTACCACCACGCCCGCCTCCTGCGCGACATCAAGGGCGTGGACTTCCGCGGGTTCTACGAGGCGAACGCCGAGCGCGCGGCCACCGTGACGCGCGAGCTCGGCATCCCGGCGCACGCGTCGCTCGACGCGCTCCTGGACGCGGTGGACGCCGTCTCGATCGTGGTCCCGACCTCGAAGCACCACGAGGTCGCCATGGCCGCGCTCGCCAAGGGGAAGCACCTGCTGATCGAGAAGCCGATCACCGTGACGCTCGCGGAGGCGGACGAGCTCCTCGCGCTCGCCGAGCGGCAGGGGGTGATGGTGCAGATCGGGCACATCGAGCGCTTCAACCGGGCGATCCGTGCCGCGATGCCGCACGTCGACCACCCGCTCTTCATCGACAGCGACCGGCTCGCCCCGTTCAATCCCCGGGGGTCGGACGTGGCGGTGGTGCTCGACCTCATGATCCACGACATCGACCTCGTGCTCCTGCTCACGGGATCGCCGGTGAAGGAGGTATCGGCGGCGGGGCTGCCGGTGCTCACTCCCTCGGTGGACATCGCGGACGCGCGCATCACGTTCGAGTCGGGCGCGGTGGCGACGATCACGTCGAGCCGCGTCTCCAAGGACCGGATGCGCAAGCTCCGGATCTTCCAGCGGAACGGGTACCTCTCGCTCGACCTCGCCGCGGGGACGGGGGAGATGTACCGGCTGCGGCAGGACGTGGACCTCGCCACGCTCGCCCGGCAGGCGCAGCCGCTCGAGGCCTTCGTCGAGCGCGTCCTGATCGACGCGCCCGAAGGCGAGCCCCTGCGCCTCGAACTCGAGAGCTTCGTGGCGGCGCTCCGCGGCGAGGCGCCCATCGCGGTGAGCGGGCGCGCCGGCCGTGACGCCCTCGCGGTCGCCCTCCGGATCGTCGGCGACATCGAGAAGGCGATCCCCGCCCTCGGGGCACGGACGCAAGGCCGCAGTGCGTGAGATCCTGATCCTCGCGGGTGAGGCATCGGGCGACCTGCATGGGGCGATCCTCGCGGAACGCCTGCGCGTCCTGAGGCCCGACGTCCCGCTCGCGGGGACCGGCGGGAGCCGGATGCGCGCCGCCGGCGTGGCGATGATCGAGGAGCACGAGGGGGTGGTCGGGTTCATCGAGGTGCTCCGGCACATCCCGGCGCACCTGCGCCTGCTCAAGCGCCTGAAGGCGCGGCTCTCCGGCGGCGGCGTGGGGCTGGTGATCTGCATCGACTACCCGGGCTTCAACATGCGGGTCGCCGCGGCGGCCCGCGCCGCCGGCGTGCCCGTGCTCTACTACATCACCCCGCAGGTGTGGGCCTGGCGCGCCGGGCGGCTGCGCACGATGGCGCGCGACATCACCAAGGCCGCGGTGATCCTCCCGTTCGAGGAGGCGCTGCTGCGGGAGGCAGGCGTGGACGCGACCTTCGTCGGCCACCCGCTGCTCGACCGCGCGCTCACGATGCCCGGGCGTGCCGAGGCCCGGCGCCGGATCGGCGTGCCCGAGGCGGGGGAGGTGCTCGCGCTCTTCCCGGGGAGCCGCGCGCAGGAGATCCGCCGCCACCTCGCGGACTTCGTGGCGGTGGCGCGCGAGCTCGAGCGCCGGCGCCCGGGGCTCCGCGTGGTCCTCAGCGTCGCGCCGACCATCGGCCTGCGGGACGAGGAGGTGCCGTTCCCGCTCGTGCGATCGGCGTCGTTCGACGTGCTCCGCGCCGCGGACGTGGCGCTCTGCAAGAGCGGCACGACCACGCTCGAGGCGGCGGTGGCCGGGTGCCCCTGCGCCATCGTGTACCGCACGAGCGCGATCTCCTATGCGATCGCGCGACGGCTGGTGCGGATCCCGCACATCGGGCTGCTGAACATCGTGGCGGGGCGGGAGGTCGCGCCCGAGTTCGTGCAGGACGCCTTCCGCCCGGGGACGGTGGCGGCGGCGCTCGACCCGTTGTTCGAGCCCGCGAGTGCGGCCCGCGCCGCGATGGTCGAGGGGCTGGCGGAGGTGCGCGCGCGGCTCGGCGAGCCGGGCGCGTCGCAGCGGGTGGCGGAGATGGCCGCCGGGATGCTGGCGTGAGCGCGTCCTCCGAGGAACGGCGCGTGCGCTGGATCGTGCGGCTCGGGGGCCCCATCGTGCGCCTGCTCGCGATGACCTGGCGCTACGAGGAGCGGAATGACGGGCCCTGGCGGGCGCTCCGCGCCGCCGGGAAGCCCTTCATCTTCACGCTCTGGCACGGGCACCTGCTCCCGCTCACCTGGCGCCGGCGTGGCGAGGGCATCACGGTGATGATCAGCGAGCACTCGGACGGCGAGATCATCGCGCGGCTCGTCCAGCGATGGGGGTATCGCACGGTGCGTGGCTCCAGCTCACGCGGCGCCGGGCGCGCCCTCCTCTCGATGGTGCGCGAGCTCAAGTCGGGGCGCGAGTTCGCGATCACGCCGGACGGGCCCCGCGGTCCCGCGGGTGAGCCGGCCGCGGGTGTCCTGATGGCGTCCGAGCGCGCCGGGGTGCCGGTGGTCCCCATGCGGGGCGACGTCTCGCGCGCCTGGCGGCTCCGCAGCTGGGACCGCTTCATCGTGCCGAAGCCCTTCGCCCGCATCCGCATCACGTACGGCGATCCCTGGCTGGCCGGCGGGAGTGACGCCGAGTCGGCGGCCGAGCTCAAGGCCCGCCTCGGGCCGGCGCTCGAGTCCGTGGGGGAGCACGCGCCGTGAGCCGCGGCGCGGCGGGCCGCCTCGAGGCGCTCTGGGGTCGTGACGGCGCCGGCGCCCGGGCGCTGACGCCCTTCTCCTGGCTCTACGCGGCGGCGATGGGCGTGCGCAACGCCGCCTACGACCTGGGCGTGCTCTCCGCGCACCCACTCGGCGCGCCCACGGTGAGCGTGGGGAACCTGAGCGTCGGGGGCACGGGGAAGACGCCGGTGAGCGCGTGGATCGCCGCCCGGTTGCAGGCGCTCGGGCTCCGTCCGGCGGTCCTCCTGCGCGGCTATGGGGACGACGAGCCCCTCGTGCACCGGCGCCTCACGCCGGACGCGATCGTCGTGGCCGACCCGGACCGGATCGCCGGCGCGGCGAAGGCCCTGCGACGGGGCGCACGGGCCTTCGTGCTCGACGATGCCTTCCAGTACCGACGCGCCGCGCGGGACCTGGACCTCGTGCTCGTCTCCGCCGAGCGTGGACATCTCGTGCGCCAACTACCGGCGGGGCCCCTGCGCGAGGGGCGCAGCGCCCTCGCGCGCGCCGACCTGCTCCTCGTCACGCGGAAGACCGCGTCCCGCACCCTCGCGGAGGACACGGCGCGGCGGTGGGCCGAGTACGCGCCGGGCATACCCACCGTGCTGCTGACCCTTGCCCCGTCGGCGCTGGTGCCGGCCGTCGCGGCCTCCGCCGAGTCCCCGCGCTCCCTCGCCGCGCTCGACGGGAAGCGCGTGGTGGCGGTGTCCGCCATCGGTGACCACGTGGCCTTCGAGTCGCAGCTCTCCCGGCATGGCGCCGTGGTGGAGTCGCAGGCGTTCCCCGACCACCACGCCTACAGCGAGGAGGAGGTGCTGGCCGTGGCGCGCCGCGCGGAGGGAGCGGACCTCGTCGTCTGCACGCTGAAGGACGCGGTGAAGCTGGACGGGCGTTGGCCTGCCCAAGCCCCGGCGTTGTGGTATCTTTCCCAGGCGGTCGGCATCGAGCGTGGCGCGTCCGAACTGGACGCGCGTCTGCGGGCGCTCGTGCCGACCGCCCCGACCTGACACTCGAACCCGATCCGCCGCTCCCTGGGAGTGGCGCTCCGCCTCCAGACCCCATGGCCGACCTGCGCCTTCCGACCAATACGATCGTTCGCCCCGACAAGGACCGATTCCTCGACGAGGACAATCCGTTCGAGTCCATGATGTCCCGCTTCGACCGCGCCGCGGAGCTCCTCGACCTGGAGCCCGGCATCTACAAGGTGCTGCGCAGCGCGGAGAAGGAGATCAGCGTCTCGATCCCCGTGATGATGGACAACGGGGAGGTCGAGGTCTTCACCGGGATCCGGGTGCTCCACAACACGTCGCGCGGACCCGCCAAGGGCGGCATCCGCTTCGACATGAACGTGAACCTCGACGAGGTCCGGGCGCTCGCCGCCTGGATGACGTGGAAGTGCGCCGTGGTGAACATCCCCTTCGGCGGTGCCAAGGGCGGCGTGATCTGCGACCCGCTCAAGATGTCGGTGGGCGAGCTCGAGCGCGTGACCCGGCGCTACACGGCCGGCATCATCGCCACGCTCGGGCCCGACTCGGACGTGCCGGCACCCGACGTGAACACCAACGAGCGCGTGATGGCGTGGCTGATGGACACCTACTCCATGCACGTCGGGCACACGGTGAACGCCGTGACCACGGGGAAGCCGGTGGAGATGGGCGGCTCGCTCGGGCGCCGCGAGGCGACCGGGCGTGGCGTGATGATCACGACCATCGAGTCGCTCAACCACCTCAAGATGGAGGTGAAGGGCGCGACGGTGGCGGTGCAGGGCTTCGGGAACGTGGGGTCGATCGGTGCGCAGCTGCTCGCGCGCGAGGGGTGCAAGGTCGTGGCGATCAGCGACCGCACCGGCGGGTGGCACAACGCCCGCGGGATCGACGTGGACGACGCGATCGCCTACGTGAAGAAGCACCGGTCGCTCGAGGGATACGGCAAGGGCGACGCGATCACCAACGAGCAGCTGCTCGAGCTCGAGGTGGACGTGCTGGTGCCCGCCGCGCTCGAGAACGTGATCACCACGAAGAACGCCCGGAACATCAAGGCGAAGATCATCTGCGAGGGGGCCAACGGCCCCACCACCGCGAACGCGGACGCGATCCTCGACGAGAAGGGGATCTTCATCCCCCCCGACATCCTCGCGAACGCCGGTGGCGTGACGGTCTCCTACTTCGAGTGGGTGCAGAACCGGGGCGGCTACTACTGGACCGAGCAGCTCGTGAACGAGCGGCTGCGCGACATCATGGTGAACAGCTTCCGTGACGTGCTGAAGCTCTCCCAGCAGCACAAGGTGAACATGCGGACGGCGGCGTACATGGTCGCGATCAGCCGGGTGTCCACCGTGCACCGCCTGCGCGGGATCTATGCCTGAGTGGCGCGCCGCCCGTCGGCGGCGCGCCGGGCGATGAAGGTCTGGGTGGCCGTCGTCGGGAAGCCGCGGGATGCGGCGCTCGGGGCGGCCATCCGCGAGTACGAGGCTCGCGCGGCGCGCTACTGGCCGCTCGAGGTGGTCGAAGTGAAGGAGGAGTCGGCCCGCGGGGTGGGCGCCGACGTGGTGATGCAGAAGGAAGGGGAGCGGCTGCTCGCGCGCCTTCCGGTCAGCGCCCGGCTCATCCTCTGCGACCCGGGGGGCGAGCAGATGGATTCGGCGACCTTCGCGCGGGAGCTGCAGGCGCAGCGCGAGCGGGCGCAGGACGTCGCGTTCGTGATCGGGGGTGCCCATGGCCTCGGCGCGCCGGTGCGCGCGCGCCCCCACTCGCGGCTCAGCCTTGCGCCGTGGACCCTGCCGCATGAGCTCGCGCGGCTGGTGCTCGCCGAACAGATGTACCGCGCCGGCACCATCGGGCGCGGCGAACCCTATCACAAGTGACCCGGATCCGATCGTGAGCATGCCCCCCACCCGATGTCGACCGGCCCCGCGAGGGATGCGATGAGCGCGCCCCGCGTGGTCTCGGAGCCCCTGGGGGGCGGACCGCTCTCCCGCGCCGCGCAGGAGGGCCAGGCGCCTGACGAGTGGTACCGCGCACGGCCTCGCGGATCGTCGGAGTGGCGTTCGCACGCCGAGTCCGTCCGCGCGGAGTACGCGGGAAGCCGCTGGCTGGCCGGGCTTCGCCCCGCCTTCGACGCCTCCGGCGCCGCCGCCGAGCGACTGGAGCGAGTCGCCGCCGCCAACGGGATCGTGGTCACGACGGGGCAGCAGCCGGGGCTCTTCGGCGGTCCCGCATACACAATCCTCAAGGCGCTCTCGGCCCTCACGCTCGCCGACCGGATCGAGAAGGAGACCGGGATCCCCGCCGCGCCGGTCTTCTGGGCCGCGACGGACGATGCCGACTTCGCGGAGGCGTCGTGGACGGCCGTGGCGGACGACACGGTGGTGCGACGCCTCACCGTGGCCCGACGGGGGCAGGACGGGCTGGTGATGGCCGAGATGCCGGTCGGCGAGGTGGGTGCGCAGCTCGAACAGCTCGTGGCGTCGGCGGGATCCGCGCCGCACCAGGACGTGCTCGAGGCGCTGCGCGCCTCCTACACGGACGACGCCACGCTGGGCGGGGCGTACGTGCGCTTCCTGCGCAGCCTCCTCGAGCCACACGGGATCGCGGTCCTCGATGCCTGGCACCCGGCGACGCGCGCGGCGGCTCGGCCGACCCTCGTCGAGTCCCTCCGCCGCGCCGCCGCGCTCGACGAGGCGCTCGCCCTGCGCGTCGTCGCCATCGAGCGCGCCGGGTTCCGCGCGCAGGTCGCGCGCATCCCGCGGCTCTCGCTCGTGTTCAAGAGCGTGGCGGGCATCAAGGAGCGCGTGCCGATCGCCGTCGCGGCGGACGTCGCGGACCGCGCCGACTCCGTGCTCTCCGCCAACGTCCTCCTGCGGCCCATCGTCGAGCGGCGGATCCTCCCGACCGTGGCGTACGTCGCCGGTCCCGGTGAGATCGCCTACTTCGCGCAGGTGGGAGCGGTGTCCGAGGCGCTCGGCGTTCCCGTGCCGCTCGTCGTGCCGCGCTGGGCCGCGACGATCGTCGAGCCCGCGGTGGATCGCCGCCTGGGGCGCCTCGGCCTCGTGATCGACGACATCCGCACCCCGCACGACGCCGAGCGCCGGCTGGGCGACCGCTCCATGCCCCCCGAGGTGCGCGCCGGGCTCGAGGGACTGCGCGAGGACCTCGCCGTCCGGCTCGGCGCGCTCGCCGAGGCGTCGGCAGCGCTGGACCACCTGGTGCCCGAGCGCGTGATCGAGGGCGCGCGCCACCAGATGCTCCACCGGGTGGACCGCCTGGAACGGCGGCTGCGCGCCGCCTCGCGCGCCCGGCAGACGGAGGCGGTGCGCGACCTGGCCGCGGTGCGCGCGGCGCTGATGCCCGAGGGGCACCGGCAGGAGCGCCGGCTGAACGTCGTGCCGATGATCGCGCGGCACGGCGACCTGCTGCTCGCGCAGCTGAAGGCCGGCGCCGCGATGCACGCGGGGTCGCTGGTCAGCGGGTGATGACCGGCAGGATGGGCGGGTCGAAGGGCGGGGCGCGCCTCGTCGCCGCCGGGATCCTGCTCAGCCGCGTCTTCGGGCTGGTCCGCCAGAAGGTCATGGCGTTCTTCCTCGGCGACGGCGACGCCGCGGACGTGCTCGCCTCCGCGTTCCGGATCCCGAACGTGCTCCAGAACCTCTTCGGCGAGGGGGTGCTGAGCGCGTCGTTCATCCCGGTGTACGCCAAGCTGCTCGCGGAGGGGGACGAGGCGGAGGCGGGGCGCGTGGCGGGCGCGATCGCCTCGCTGCTCGCGCTGGTCACGACCGTGATCGTGCTGCTCGGCGTGCTCGGCGCGCCCTGGCTCGTGGCGGCCATCGCGCCGGGCTTCACGGCGGAGAAGCGCGAGCTCGCCGTCCTCCTCGTGCGCGTGATCTTCCCTGGCGTCGGGCTGCTCGTGATGAGCGCGTGGTGCCTCGGCGTGCTCAACTCGCACCGCCACTTCTTCCTCTCGTACGCCTCCCCGGTGCTCTGGAACGTCGCGATGATCGTGGCGTTCATCGTCGCCGGTCCGCGCCAGGAGCGGGAGGCGCTGGTCGTCACCGTCGCGTGGGCGAGCGTGGTCGGCAGCCTCCTCCAGTTCGCGATCCAGGTCCCGACGGTCTGGCGGCTCGACCGGGCGCTCCGATTCTCGCTCGCGCGCACGACGACCACGCGCACCGTCGTGCGGAACTTCGTCCCCGTCTTCGTGGGGCGTGGCGTGGTGCAGCTGAGTTCCTTCGTGGACACGGCCATCGCGTCGCTCATCGGCGCAGGTGCGCTCGCGACGCTCAACTACGCGCAGGCCATCTCGATGCTCCCCGTCTCGCTCTTCGGGATGTCGGTGTCGGCGGCCGAGCTCCCGGCGATGTCGGGGGAGCAGGGGAGCGACGAGGTGCGGGCGGCGGCGCTGCGCACCCGGCTCGGCCGCGGGCTCGAACGGATCGCGTATTTCGTGATCCCGTCCGCGGCGGCGTTCCTGATGATCGGCGGCGTGCTCGCGGCCGGCCTCTACCAGGGTGGCGCCTTCACGGTGGAGAGCGCACAGTGGGTCTGGGCGGCCCTCGCCGGTGCGGCGGTGGGGTTGCTGGCGAGCACGATGGGGCGGCTCTACGCATCGACCTTCTACGCGTTGCAGGACACCACCACGCCGCTCCGCTACGCGCTCGTGCGCGTCACGCTCGGCGCCCTGCTCGGCTGGGGAGCCGCGCTCTACCTGCCGCGCGCGATGGGATGGGATCCGCGCTGGGGGGTGGCCGCACTCACGGCCGCTTCGGGCGTCGCCGGGTGGGTGGAGTTCGTGCTCCTGCGGCGCGCCATCACGCGGCGGATCGGTCCGACGGGCGTGCCGGCGAAGCGCCTCGCGCTCCTCTGGACCAGCGCGATCGCGTCGGGCGCCGTCTCGGCCGGGGCGGTGCAGCTCGTGGTCGTGCGGCACGCGGTGCTCGTCGCGATCGTGGCCGTCGTCACCTTCGGCGTGCCGTACCTCGCGCTGACCCGACTGCTCCGGGTGGATGATGGCCGACGCACCTGAGGTGGTCGCGCAGAAGCTGGCGCACCTGCCGGACACGCCGGGGGTGTACCTCTGGCGCGCTGCGGACGGCACGGTGCTCTACGTGGGGAAGGCCAAGCGCCTCCGCCCGCGGGTGCGGAGCTACTTCGCCTCCGACCACGAGGCGAGCCCCAAGACGCGCCTCCTGGTGCAGCAGATCGCCGACCTCGACACGATCGTCGTGCCCTCGGAGACGCACGCGCTGATCCTCGAGTCGAACCTGATCAAGGAGCACCGCCCGCGCTTCAACGTGATGCTCCGCGACGACAAGTCGTACCCGTACATCAAGGTGACGCTGCAGGAGCCCTACCCGCGCGTGTTCGTCACGCGCCGCCTCGTGAGCGACGGCGGGCGCTACTTCGGGCCGTACACCGACGTCGCGGCGATGCGGCGCGCGCTCGAGGTGGTCAAGCGGATCTTCACGGTGCGTTCCTGCCGGTACGACATGCCGCGTGAGATGCCCGAGCGCGCCTGCCTGGACTACCACATCGGGCGCTGCAAGGCGCCCTGTGTGGGGCTGCAGTCCGTCGAGGACTACCGCGCGATGATCGACGAGGTGGTGATCTTCCTGGACGGCCGCGCCGACGAAGTGGTGAAGCGCGTGCGCGAACGGATGGAGCGGGCGTCGGACGAGCTCGACTTCGAGCGGGCGGCGGAGCTGCGCGATGCGCTCGCCCGGCTCCAGCGGATGGAGGAGCCGACCGTGGTTCTCGAGGTGGAGGGGGGCGACCGCGACGTGGTCGGCTACGCCCGCGACGGGGAGGACGCCGCCGTGACCATCCTGCGGATCCGCGGCGGGAAGCTCCTCGCGCGGGACCATCGCTTCCTCGAGGGCGTCGAGGGTGAACCCGACGGCGCCGTGCTCGCCGCCTACTTGGTGAGCAGCTACCTGAACGCGCCCGCCCGCGCGCGCGACTTGCTGATCCCCTTCGACTTCGAGGACCGGCCCCTCTTCGAGGAGGCGCTCGCCGCATCGCCCGGCGGCCGCGCGCAGGTGCTCATCCCGCAGCGCGGCCCCAAGCGCGAGCTGCTCGACCTCGCGGAGCAGAACGCTCGCCACCTGCTGGAGGAGTTCAAGCTCGCCGGCCAGGACACGGACGAGCGCGCGGCGGACCCGGTGTACGAGCTGGGACGCCAGCTCGGCCTCGAGAAGCTGCCCCGGTCGATCGTCTGCTTCGACAACTCGACCTCGCAGGGGAAGGACAGCGTTGGGAGCGTGGTCTGGTTCGAGAACGGCCGCCCGCGCCGGGCCGAGTACCGCACGATGAAGGTGAAGAGCGTCGAGGAGTCGGCCGGCCCCGACGACTTCCAGTCGATGCGCGAGGTGGTCGCGCGCTACTTCCGGCGCCGACAGGACGAGGGGAAGTCACTCCCGGACCTCGTGGTCGTCGACGGCGGGAAGGGACAGCTGAGCGCGGCGGCCGAGGCGTTGGACGAGGTCGGGCTCGGGCAGCTCCCGCTGGTGGGCCTGGCCAAGCGCGAGGAGGAGGTCTTCGTGCGCGGCCGGAGCGAGTCGCTCCGCCTCTCGCGCCGCTCCCCGGCTCTCCGTCTGCTCCAGCAGGCGCGCGACGAGGCGCACCGCACCGCCGTCGGCTACAACCGGAAGCGCCGGACGCTGCGCACGGTGACGAGCGAGCTTCTCCGCATCCCCGGGATCGGGCCGGTGAGGCGGCGCGCGCTCCTCACGGTGTTCGGCTCGCTGCAGGGCGTGCGCGAGGCATCGGTGGAGCAGATCGCCGCCGTCGAGGGCTTCAGCGACGCGACCGCTCGCAAGGTCCTCACCGCGCTCGGCGTCGAACTCGCCGCTGAAGTCGCCGGCGAAGGCCCCGCTGAAGGCCCCGCTGAGAGTCCTACTGAGGGCCCCGCGAACGAGACGGATGGGAGAGTCGCCGAGTAGTTTTCCTCTCCTCTCCCATCTCCCACCTCCCATCTGCCGTTCAATGTGGTCACTGCACTGCTCCGTCTGCTCCTACGCCCAGCCTGACGGGCTCCAGCTCGCCTCACTCTGCCCGGACTGCAGCCAGCCGCTGATGGTCCGCCACGCGGCGGCCGTCCCGCGCGACCGCGTCACCGCGGAACGCAGTCTCTGGCGCTACGGGGCCGCACTCCCGTTCGTGCCGGGAGAGACGGCCGTGACGCTCGGGGAAGGGATGACGCCGCTCCTCGAGCTGCCGCACCTTGCGAAGGAGATCGGCGTGCGGCGCCTCTGGGTGAAGGACGAGGGGATCAATCCCACGGCGAGCTTCAAGGCGCGCGGCCTGATGATGGCCGTCACCCGGGCGAAGGCGCTCAAGCTGCCGGGCGTCTGCGTGCCCACGGCCGGCAACGCGGGGATCGCGCTGGCGGCGTATGCCGCGGCCGCGCGGATGCCCTGCCGGATCTACGCGCCCGACACCACGCCACCGCCGATCGTGGGCTCCATCCGCGCGTTCGGGGCCGAGCTCGAGCTCGTCGCGGGACACATCGGTGACGCGGGCAAGGCCACGATGGCATTCGCTAAGGAGTCGGGCTTCTTCAACGTGGCCACGGTGCGCGAGCCCTACCGCGTGGAAGGGATGAAGACGATGGGATACGAGGTGGCCGAGCAGCTCGGCTGGCGCCTCCCGGACGCGATCGTCTACCCGACCGGCGGGGGCGAGGGGACGATCGGCATCTGGAAGGCGATCGGGGAGATGCTCGACTGGGGATGGCTGCCGAAGTCGGCGGCGAAGCCGAAGATGTACATCGCCCAGGCGGCCGGCTGCTCACCCCTCGTGCGCGCGTTCAAGGCGGGGGAGGAGAAGGCGACCCCGTGGGCGGACCCGGTCACGCATGCGAGCGGCCTGCGCGTGCCCGGACCGCTCGGCGACCGGCTCACCCTGCGCTGCCTCCGCGAGAGTGGCGGCGACGCCGAGGCGGTGGGCGAGGAGGCCATCCGTTCCGGCACCTTCCTGCTGGCCAGCACGAGCGGGATCGATGCGGCGCCGGAGGGGGGCGCGGCGCTCGAGGCCACGCGCCAGCTGGTGGCCTCCGGCCGTCTCGCGCGCGACGCCGAGGTCGTGGTGTTCAACACCGGCTCGGGCGCGAGCTACCGGTGGTGAGCCGCGGCGCTCGCCACGGTCGGTAGATTCCCCTCATGCGCATCGCGATCCTCGACCCGTTCAGCGGCATCTCCGGCGACATGTTCCTTGGGGCGCTGGTGGATGCCGGCCTCGAGGAGTCGTTCCTCCTCGATCTCCCGCGCACGCTCGGGATCGACGGGGTCGAGGTGCGCGTGAGCCGGGTGTCGCGCGGCCAGATCGCCTGCCGCAAGGTGGACTTCGCGATCCCGCCGCAGCCGCACGGGCGGCACCTGAAGCACATCCGGGCGATAGTGGAAGCCACGCCAGCGCCGGCGTCGGTGAAGGAGCGGGCGATGGAGGCCTTCACCCTGATCACCGAGTGCGAGGCCGCCATCCACGGCACCACGGTAGAGCGGGTCCACCTGCATGAGGTGGGGAGCGTGGACGCGATCCTCGACATCGTCGGCGCGATCTGGGGTCTCGAGCGGCTCGGGGTCGAGCGCGTGTTCTGCGGGACGATCCCGCTCGGGGACGGGTTCGTGGACACCGCGCACGGACGGATGGCCGTCCCCACCGCGGCGACGCTGAAGCTGCTGGAAGGGCTGCCGGTGCGTCCGGGGCCGGAGGGCTCGGGCGAGCTCGTGACGCCGACCGGCGCGGCGCTCGTGCGGGTGCTCAGTTCGGGGCCGCCGCCGCACGAGTTCGTGACGCGCGCGAGCGGGTTCGGGGCAGGGACCAAGGAGTTCGCCGACCGTGCCAATGCGCTCCGCCTCGTGATCGCCGATGCGACGCCGGAGGCGATGCAGGCGTCGTCGCGGCGTTCGGGCGCGACCGCTGACGCGGGGCAGGTCGAACGCCTGATCATGCTCGCGGCGGACATCGACGACGCCACGGGCGAGATGATCGCCGGGATGGCCGACGCGCTGCGGCTGGCCGGCGCGCTCGACGTCTCCCTGCTCTCGACCGTCATGAAGAAGGGACGGCCCGGAACCCGCGTGGAAGTCCTCTGCGCACCGTCCGACGCCGACCGGTTCGAGCGGCTCCTGCTCATCGAGAGCACGACCATCGGCGTGCGGCGCGCGGAGGTGCTGCGGCGCGCGCTCCCGCGCGAGATGCGCACCGTGGAGGTGCTCGGGCACACTATCGCCGTGAAGGTGGTTCTCCTCCCGGACGGCACGCGCCGTGCGAAGCCCGAGTACGAGGACGTGCGTCGCGTGGCGACTGCCACGGGGCGCACGATGGGGCAGGTGGCGGACGCGGCCAAGGCCGCGCTCTGAATCGCGGAAGTCCCTGCGGTTTCTTGCTTTCGGTCCCCTCGATTGATAGGTTGAATGAGCCGCCGACCGCGGCTTTTTTTGCCCCCGCGAGTCCCAGTATTCCCCGTCGCAACCCACTGCCGCCCGATGGTCCGCGTCCTCCGAGTCCAGCCTGAGAGCATCGCCTCCGAACTCGGGATCGTCCCGGGCACGGAGTTGATCGCCGTGGACGGGCGGCCGCTGGAGGACTTCCTGGACTGGGAGTTCCTCACCGCCGACGACGCCTTCGAGCTCGAGGCCAAGCTCCCCGACGGGGAGCACATCGTGTTCGAGATCGAGCGGGAGGGGGGCGACCCGATGGGGGTCGAGCTCGAACCGCCGAACGTGCGCCGCTGCGCCAACCGGTGCGAGTTCTGCTTCATCGAGGGACTCCCCAAGGGACTCCGGAAGCCCCTCTACATCCGCGACGACGACTACCGGCTCTCCTTCGCGTACGGGAACTTCGCCACGCTTTCGAACCTCAAGGAGCGCGACTTCGCGCGGATCCTCGAGTACCGGCTCTCCCCGCTCTACGTCTCGGTGCACGCCACCCCGTGGGAGGCGCGCAAGAAGCTCCTCAACAACCCGCGCGTGCCGAACATCGTCGAGCAGCTCACGCGGCTGGTCGAGGGCGGCATCCAGTTCCACGGGCAGATGGTCGTGGTGCCGGGACTTAACGACGCCGAGGTGCTGGAGGAGTCGCTCCGCGACCTGTACGCCTTCGGCGACGCCTGCCTCTCCGTGGCCCTCGTGCCGGTGGGGCTCACCCAGTTCTCGCACATCTATACGGGCGAGTCGATGGACGTGGCGAACGCGCGCCGGATCCTCGACGCCGTCGAGCGCTGGTCGGCGCGCGCCGAGCGCGAGCGGGGCGAGCCCTGGGTGTACGGCTCGGACGAGCTCTACCTGCTCGCCCAGCGCGAGCTGCCCCCCACGGAGCACTATCGTGACTTCGCGCAGATCGAGAACGGCGTGGGCGCGGTGCGCTCCCTCCAGGACCGCGTGCGCGACGGCTTGGGCCGCCTCCCGCGCCTCGACGGCCGCCGCATCGGCGTCGTGACCGGCTCGGCGATGGTCGAGCTCATGCCGCGCCTGCTCGAGCAGCTCACCGCCGCCACCGGCGCCCGCTTCAAACTCATCCCCACCGTGAACTCCCTCTTCGGCCCGACGGTCACCACGGCCGGCCTGCTCGTGGGCGCGGACATCTCGCGCGCGCTCGACGGCCGCGCGGACCTCGACCTCGCACTGATCCCCGCCGAGACGATCAACGAATCGGGGGTCTTCCTCGACGACGCGACCTTCGTGGACGTGCGCGAGGCGCTGCCGATGCCGGTCTATCCCTCGTACGACTTCATCGACGTGCTCGAGCACGAGGGCGCCGCCGAGCGCAGCACCGCCGGCGCGGGAGCGGGACGATGAGCGACATCCCGGTGGTCGCGCTCGTCGGACGTCCGAACGTCGGGAAGTCCGCGCTCTTCAATCGGCTCATCGGCGACGACACCGCGATCGTGAGCGAGGAGGCGGGCACCACGCGCGACCGCCACTTCGCGCTCGCCCAGTGGGGTGGCCGCGACTTCTGGCTCGTCGACACCGGGGGCCTCGTGGAGGACTCCGACCTCCCGATGGATGTCGCCATCCGCCGCCAGGTGAAGGAGGCGATCGCCGAGGCGGACCTGATGCTGCTGACCGTCGACGCGAAGGCGGGGCTGCACCCCAGCGACGCGCGCCTCGTCGACCTGCTGCGCAACTCGCGGAAGCCCTGGCTCCTGGTGGCGAACAAGGTCGACGACCCCGCGAGCACCGACTTCTTCGAGTTCTTCAACCTCGGGGCGGGGGACCCGCTCCCGGTCTCGGCCGTGAACGGCAAGAACTCGGGGGACCTGCTCGACGCCGTGGTGCGGAAGCTCCCCGAGACGGAGGGGGACGGGAAGTCGGACGCGCTCCGCGTGGCGGTCATCGGGCGCCCGAACGTCGGCAAGTCGTCGTTCATCAACAAGCTCCTCGGTGAGGAGCGGCTGGTGGTCTCCGAGATCTCGGGCACCACGCGCGACTCGATCGACACGCCGCACACCTTCCACGGCCGCGAGTTCATCTTCGTGGACACGGCGGGGCTCCGCCGCCAGTCGAAGATCGACGACGGGATCGAGTTCTACTCGTCCCTGCGCACGCGCCGCGCGATCGACCGTTCCGACATCTGCCTGCTGATGATCGACGCCACCGAGGGCCTGCACAACCAGGACCTCAAGATCGCGACGCTCGCGTGGGAATCCGGGCGCGGCCTGATCATCATCGTCAACAAGTGGGACCTGAAGGACAAGGACGACAAGACGTCGGCCAAGTTCCAGAAGGAGTGCGCGGAGAAGGCACCCTACCTGCGGTTCGTGCCCTTCCTCTTCACCTCCGCGCTCACCGGCCAGCGCGTGACCAAGGTCCTGGAGCTGATCCTCGAGGTGGAGCAGGAGCGCAACAAGCGGATCACCACCTCGGACGTGAACGAGGCGCTCACCGAGCTCGTGGCACGCCGCCAGCCGCCGCAGGCCGCCGGGCGCGAGGTGAAGCTCAACTACGCCACGCAGGTGGAGACGGCGCCGCCGGCGATCGCGGTGTTCGGCAACCATCCCGAGCTCGTGCAGGAGCACTACGTGCGCTACCTGCACAACGGGTTCCGCGAGAAGTGGGGGTTCCATGGCAACCCGCTGCGGATCCTGATGCGACGCAAGGGTGGCCGGAACTGAGATGCCCACCGCCCTCGCCATCGCGCTCGCCTATGTCGCGGGGTCCATCCCCACGGCGTACCTCGCGGGGCGCTGGCTCAAGGGCGTGGACCTCCGCACGGTCGGGTCGGGGAACCTCGGCGCGACGAACGTGCACCGGAACCTCGGCGCCAAGGCAGCGGTGGTCGTGCTGCTCGCGGATTTCCTCAAGGGCGCGCTCCCCGCGGCGTTCCTGCCGCGGCTCGTGCATCCCGGGGGGGCGCCGGAGACGGTGCTCTGGGTGGGCCTCGGCTGCGGCGTGGCCGCGATCGCGGGGCACGCGAAGCCGGTCTTCCTCCTCTGGCGCGGCGGCGGGAAGGGCGTGGCCACCGCGGCCGGCGTCTTCGCAGCCCTCGGGCCCGCCGCGTTCGGCATGGCGTTCACCGCGTTCGCCGTCACGTTCGCGCTCAGCCGGATCGTGTCCCTCGCGTCGATCAGCGCGGCGGTCATGATGCCCATCGGCATGGCGGTCACCGTGGGGGTCTGGTCACCGCTCTTCCCGGTGAGCATCATCGTGAGTGCGTTCGTGCTCTGGGCGCACCGAGGCAACATCACGCGCCTGCGGCAGGGGACCGAGCCGCGCTTCGGCGCACGCACCACGGAGGGAGCGCGATGAGATGCGCAGTGGTGGGCGCCGGTGCCTGGGGCACCGCGCTGGCGAGCCTGCTCGCCGAGAACGAGCACGAGGTGACGCTCTGGGCGTACGAGCCCGACGTCGCGGAATCCGTGAACACCGACCACGAGAACCGCCGCTTCCTCGACGGCGTGCCACTCCATCCGATGCTGCGCGCGACCTCGGTGATCGAGACCGCCTGCACCGATGCCGAGCTCGTCCTGTTCGCGCCCCCGTCGCACGTGCTGCGACAGGTCGCCGGGCAGTCCGCGCGCTGGATCCCGGAGGGGGCCACGCTCGTGGTGGCTACCAAGGGGATCGAGCGCGAGCGCCTCGCGCTCATGACCGACGTCGTGGCGCAGGAGGTGCGCGGCCGGCCGATCGTCGCGCTCTCGGGGCCGAGCTTCGCGCTCGAGGTCGCGCACCACCTCCCGACCGCGATCGTCGCCGCCTCCACCGATGCCGACGCGGCGCTCCGCACCCAGAAGGCCTTCAGCACCTCCGCCTTCCGCGTCTACACGCAGCGCGACGTGGTCGGCGTGGAGCTCGGCGGCGCGCTCAAGAACGTGATGGCCGTGGCCACCGGCATCAGCGACGGGCTCGCGCTCGGCTTCAACGCGCGCGCGGCGCTCATCACCCGCGGGCTCGCGGAGATGACGCGGCTCGGCGTCAAGCTCGGCGCCGACCCCTCGACCTTTGCGGGGCTCGCGGGGATCGGCGACCTCGTGCTGACCTGCACGGGATCGCTCTCCCGCAACCGCTCCGTCGGCGTGGAGATCGGGCGCGGGGCCACGCTGCAGGAGGTGCTGCACGGGCGCGAGACCGTGGCGGAGGGGGTCGCCACCACCGAGAGCGCCAAAGCCCTCGGTGAGCGCGAGGGCGTGGAGCTCCCGATCGTGAACGCCGTGCACCGCGTGCTCTTCGAGCGGCAGCCAGCGCGGTGGGCGCTGGTGGAGCTCATGAACCGCGACCTCAAGGGCGAGGGCGAATGAGCGCCGCGAAAGGGGAAGGGAAAGAACCGATCCGCGAGTTCTTCTCCATCGGCGACGTCTGCGAGATGACGCAGCTCAAGGCGCACGTCCTGCGCTACTGGGAGAGCCAGTTCAAGTTCCTCAGCCCCTCGAAGAACCGCTCCGGCAATCGCGTCTACACGCGCCGCGAGGTGGAGTTCGTACAGCTGGTGAAGCACCTGCTCTACACCGAGAAGTACACCATCGAGGGCGCGCGACAGAAGGTCGAGGAGCACCGGAAGGGCGGGGGCGTGCGCCCCGCCGCGCGCCGCGGGCTCGAGGCCGAGACGGTGCAGCTCCTCGAGCAGGACCTGAAGGACATCCTCGACCTCCTCGAACACACGGACGGCTGATGCGGGTGCTCTGCAGCAACGATGACGGGATCCTCGCGCGGGGGCTCGATTGCCTCGAGCGTGCCGCGCGTCCCCTGGGCGAGGTCTGGACCGTCGCGCCCGACCGGGAGCAGAGCGCGACCAGCCACTCCCTCACGCTGCACCACCCCCTGCGCCCGGTGAAGCTCGGCGAACGCCGCTGGCAGGTGGACGGGACCCCCACCGACTGTGTGATGCTCGCGATCGAGGCGCTCCTCCCCGGCCGTCCCGACTTCGTGCTGAGCGGGATCAACCACGGCCCGAACATGGGGGAGGACGTCCTCTACTCGGGCACCGTGGCCGCGGCGATGGAGGGGCTGGCCCTCGGCGTGCCGAGCATCGCCGTCTCGTTCGCGGGGCGGGTGAACCACATGGAGGACCGCCTCCTCGACGACCATGTCGAGAACCTCTCGCGGCTGCTGGCACACCTGACCGCGCTTCCGGCCTTCCCGGCCGACACGCTGCTCAACGTGAACATCCCCGCGATCCCCGCCTCGGAGGTGAAGGGGATCAGGCTCACGCGCCTCGGCCGGCGCGTCTTCTCCGATTCACTCACGCCGATGAAGGACCCCTGGGGGCGCGAGATCTACTGGATCGGGGGCGGCTCCGTGGCCTGGAGCGGCACGGAGGACTCGGACTTCCGGGCCGTGAAGGACGGATTCATCTCCGTGACGCCGCTGCACCTGGACCTCACGGCGCGCGACCGGATCGACGACGCGGAGCGGTGGTGGCGACCCCTGTAGTCCGGCAGTTCGGCGGCGCACGGCGCCGACTGATCGAGGAACTGCAGGCGAAGGGGATCAGCGACCTCGCCGTGCTGCGCGCCTTCGACGAGGTCCCGCGGCACGCCTTCGTGCCGAGCGGCGTCCGACACCGTGCGTACGAGGACGCGCCGCTGCCGATCGGCCACGGGCAGACGATCAGCCAACCCTGGGTGCATGCGCGCTACCTGGAGCTGCTGGGCCTCACGGGGCGCGAGCGCGTGCTCGAGATCGGCACAGGGTCCGGTTTCCAGACGGCGCTCCTGAGCCGGCTCGCGGCGCAGGTCTTCTCGATCGAGCGGATCCCGGCCTTGGCCCAGGAGGCCCAGGCCGCGCTCGCGGAGTGCGGCATCACCTCGGTGGTCCAGCGGGTCGGCGACGGTTCGCTCGGGTGGCCGGAGTTCGCCCCGTATGACGCGATCCTCGTGGGGGCCGCCTCGCCGGAGGTCCCGCGCCCACTCGTGGAGCAGCTCGCGATCGGCGGGCAGCTGCTTGTGCCGATCGGCGGGCGCGAGGAGCAGGTGCTCGTGCGCGTCCGCCGCACCGAGGCGGGGCAGGAGCGCACGAGCCTCGACGCGATGCGGTTCGTGCCGCTGATCGGCACGCATGGGTTCGAGGACTGAGCGGATGGATCCCGGCGCGGCCTCGCCCGCGGACGAGCACCTCGCGCGCGACCTTCGCGCCGCGATCCGCGACGTCCCTGACTTCCCGAAGCCCGGGATCGTCTTCAAGGACATCACCCCGGTGCTGCAGGACCCGCAGCTCTTCGCGCTCACTTGCCAGGCGCTGGCCCGGCCCTGGCGCTGGGTCGGGGTCACCCACGTCTTCGCGATCGAGAGCCGCGGGTTCATCTTCGGAGCGCCGGTGGCGCTCGCGCTTGCGGCGGCCTTCGTCCCGCTCCGGAAGCCCGGGAAGCTGCCCTACGACCGGGTGCGGGAGAGCTACGCGCTGGAGTACGGCACCGACGCGCTCGAGGCCCACCGGGATGCGCTCGGGCCGGGGGCCCGGGTCCTGATCGTGGACGACCTCCTGGCCACCGGCGGGACGGCCGCGGCCGCCTGCCGGCTCGCCGAGCGGCTGGGGGGGAGGGTCGAGGGGATCTCTGCCCTGATCGGGCTGGATTTCCTCCCCTGGGCGGTCGCGCTGCAGGGGCGGCGGGCGGAGGTCCTGGTCCGGTTCTAAGGGGCCGCCCGGCACTCCCCGCGAGCGGGGGCTGGAACGTTGCCGGTCCGAATTGCATATAATAGACAACTATAGCCCCTGAGGGCCGTCCCCATGCGTATCGTGTCTGTACGACCGTTCGCAGCAGCACTGTTCGGGATCCTCGTCGCCGGCGGTGCGCACGCCCCGGCGGCGGCAGCACAGGCGGGAGGCGACGGGTTCAGCTTCAAGGAACCGCGCGTCGCCCTGACGCTCTTCGGCGGCCTCGCCGCGCCGAGCGCCTCGAGTGACCTCTTCCGCTTCAGCATGGACGAGCTGACGCTCGGCAAGTCCGATTTCCTCTCCGGGCACTACGGCGGGGACATCGCCATCCGCGTGTCGGACCGCCTGGACCTCGTGTTCGGCGCGTCGTCCAGCGCGAGCCGCACGCGCTCCGAGTTCCGCGAGTGGGTGGACAACAACGACCTCCCGATCGAGCAGACGACGAGCTTCCGGCGCGTGCCGATGACCGCGTCGGTGCGCTACTACCCGATGGCCCGTGGGCAGCGCGTCGGGAGCATCGCGTGGATCCCCGCCCGCTTCACGCCCTTCATCAGCGCGGGCACCGGCGTGATGGCGTACCGCTTCGAGCAGGTGGGCGACTTCATCGACTACGGGACGCTCGACATCTTCTTCGACCGCTACGAGTCGTCCGGCACGGCGGGACTGCTGCAGGGGAGCGTCGGCGCGGGGTGGAGCCTCACGCCGAACATCCAGCTCACCGGCGAGCTCAAGTACCTCTCCGCCCGCGCGCGACTCTCGAACGACTTCCAGGGCTTCAAGCCCCTCGATCTCTCCGGCGCCTCGTCGACGGTGGGATTCACCCTGCGTTTCTGACCGGAGATGACGATGACCACTTCACGACTTCTCCCGACCCTGCTGACCCTTGGCGCACTCACCTCGAGCCTGATCGGCACGCCCGCGGCGGCGCAGTCCGCACCGAACACGAGTGCGGCGCTGGCCTGGGTCGGTTGCTGGGAACCGATGGATGCGATGCCGGGATCCCTCCGGACCTGCGTCGTGCCGACGTCGGACCTGAAGACCCTTCGCCTCCTCGAGGTCGAGGGGGACCGCGCCACCGAGGTCGCCACCGTCGTGCTCGACGGTGAGCAGCACCCCGTGGCGCGCGAAGGCTGCACCGGATGGGAGCGCGCGCGCCTCGCCGCGGACGGTGGCCGCATCTTCCTCGATGCGGAGGTCGCCTGCGGCGGCCTGCCCACGCAGAAGCGCGCGGGGGCATTCCTCATCACGCCGCGCGGCGATTGGCTGCAGGTGCAGGGCAGTGGGTTCGACGAGGTGAACCACTCGCGGGTTCGGGCCTTCCGTGAGTCGTACGACCTCGTCTCGCTGCCGCTCGAGGTTCGCCAGGCGCTGGGCCCGGTGCTCGGGATGGCCGAGGCCAGCCGGGCCGAGCTCGCCGGCCGCAAGCTCTCCGCGGAGGGCGTGCTCGAGATGGCGAGGCTGGGTGTGGCGACGCCGATCGTCGACGTGATCGTCGCGGCCGGCTTCCCGAAGGCGTTCATGCTGGATCCCGAGGGGTCAGGCGATGTGATGGCCGCGCCGCCGCCCGAGGTCGACTCGCTCAAGGCGATGCGGCTGCGGATGGTGCCCATGTTCTATGGTTTTGGGTACCCGGGACTGACGCTCTACAACTCGGCCTTCCGTGACTGCGCCCTCACCGCGTGGGGGATGTTCGACTACTCGTACTGCATGCGGACCAGCCAGTGGTCGCGGTATGGGTACGCGTACGGCTACGCGAACCCGTTCGGCTATCCGGGCTGGTACCCCCGCTATGGTGGCGGGGGCGGCACGATCGTCGTGGTCCGTCCCTCGGATCCCGGCCCGCGCGACGGTGGTGGCCGCGTCGTGAAGGGGCAGGGCTACACGCCCGGCGGCACGGTCGGTTCGAGTGGCGGCGGGGTGGCGCAGCCGCGGACCCGCGCGACGCCCTCGCAGGCGGCCCACGCGGGATCCTCGGCGGGTTCCAGCGGGGGTTCATCCAGTGCGGGTGTTGCCTCCTCGTCGTCGGGGTCGAGCAGCTCATCCGGCCGCACGGCGAAGCCCCGGGATCCGTAGGCTCGGACCGCCCGAGCACGGGGGGATGGGTGTTAGAATTCTCCGCGCACCCACGCCCCCGTAGCTCAGGTGGATAGAGCGACGGTTTCCTAAACCGCAGGTCGGCGGTTCGAGTCCGCCCGGGGGCATTCGACGTGACGCGCGCGCTCCGGCGCGCGCGCGCCGCCGCCTGATACGGTGACTGCAACCTCGCGGCGCGGCAGACTAGCTTTCGGTCTGCTGCGCCCGCGTCGCCGTGCGCACCCGAGCATCCCGAATCCACCCGAACGAGTACAGTGCATGACGAAGACCGGAGCTGCCGCGCGCCCCACGCCCACCGACGAAGGGGAGACCATCGTCGAGTGGGTCATCACCCACCAGCGAGCCCTCATCATCGGCGCGATCGTGGTCGCCGTGGGCGCTGGCGGGGGCTGGCTCTGGCAGCGGTCGGCGCAGATCAAGGAGTCCCGGGCGGCCGAGGCGTACCAGACGGCCGAGTCGAGCTTCATGTCGGGCAACCTGCCGCTGGCCCAGACCGAGCTCGAGAAGATCACGACCCGCTGGTCCGGCACCGCCGCCGGGAGCCAGGCGGCGTCGCTGCTGGCCCAGATCCACTTCGACCAGGGGCGCTTCGCCGAGGGGATCGCGGTGCTCGAGTCCGCGGTGACGTCGGCACCGAAGGAACTCCGGGCCGGGATGCTGGCCCTGCTCGCGGGTGGCCATGAGGGTGCCGGGAAGCCGGCCGACGCGGCGGCGGCGTTCGCCCGGGCGGCGGATGTCGCGCAGTTCCAGCTGGACCGGCAACAGTACCGGATGGAACGGGCCCGGACGCTCCGGGCGTCGGGCGACACGGCGGGCGCGACGGCCATCTACACGGAGATCAGCCAGATCGAGGATTCGCCCTTCGCCGGCGAGGCCAAGGTCCGACTCGGTGAGATTCGCGCGTCGAAGTAGGGCACACTTCAAGTGATGCTTTAAGTGAACGGCCCGGGTGATCGCCCGGGCCGTTTCTCTTGGCCGGAAGCAGGGGTGGTACTGTCGCCTCGGTGGCGCGGAATCTGGACGACTCGTCGACACCCCTTCGTTCGATGAGTACTACAGATAATATGTATTATGTAACGCTACTGTCTGGATAACTGTGGGAAACCACGGCGATCGACGCTCCGCGCTCCCGACTGCTCCCCCGCGAGGCCCTCAGAGCTCGCGCAGAGCCCCGTCGAAGACGATGCGCCCCTCGCCAGCCAGCGATGGCACGGTCACTCCCCCACGCTCCTCGAGCGTCACCTCGAGCAGTCTCCCGGACCGTGTCCGGATCCGGGTCCGGTCGCCCGTCTCGCCCCAGGCCCGAAGCATCACCGCGCATGCGACGGCCCCGGTGCCGCAGGCCAGCGTCTCGCCCTCGACCCCTCGCTCGTAGGTGCGCATCCGCCACTCGCCGTCGGCGCCGGGAGCGATCCAGTTGACGTTGGCCCCCGCCCGGAGGCTCTCGTGGAAGCGCAGCTCCGGGCCACGCCCCTCGAGATCCACCTGCGCCGTATCCTCCGTGCGAACAACGAGATGCGGCACCCCGGTGTCGACGAACCCGAGCCGGACCTCGCCGGCCGTCCTGCCGATTCCGGCGTCGGTGCGCAGCCCGGCCGGCGGCTGGAGGTCGATCTCCGGCCGCCCGTCGCGCAGGCGACCCGTGATGACGCCGGCCTCGGTCTCGAAGGTCAGGCCCTTGGGGTCGGCGATCCCGAGCTCCGTCGCCAGTCTCGTGGCGCAGAGCGAGGCGTTCCCACAGAGCTCGCCGAGGCTCCCATCGCGGTTGAAGTACGCGAGCCTAAAGTCTTTTGTTTCAGAGGCTTGAATGACGGCAACCCCATCGGCTCCGACCCCGGTGTGGGGAGTGCACACCGCCCGCACGAACTCGGGGTCCCGGGCACGCCGCTCCATCGTCGCGTCCCCACGCCCGTCGAAGAAGACGAAGTCGTTCCCCGACCCCGACATCTTCCAGAGCTTCATACCCGCCCCGTGAGCGCCCACCAGCGGAGGCGCCAGACCATGAAGATGGCCTCTCGGACGATGTGCCCGCTCATCTTGCTCTCCCCCTCCGTCCGGTCGGCGAAGACGATCGGGATCTCGACCGGCTTGAACCCCCGGCGCATCGCCCGGAACGACATCTCGATCTGGAACGCGTACCCGTTGGACCTCACGTCGTCCAGGTTGATGGCGGCCAGCACGCGGCGGTGGAAGCACTTGAAGCCGCCCGTCGCGTCCCAGAGCTTCATCCCGGTCACGATCCGGGCATAGATGTTGGCACCGTAGCTCAGGATCAGCCGGCTCATGGGCCAGTTCACCACGGTCACCTTCCCGTCCAGGTAGCGCGAGCCCAGCACGAAATCGGCGGACTCCGATGCCTTGAGGAAGGCCGGGAGGTGGTCGGGGTCGTGGCTGAAGTCCGCGTCCATCTCGAAGATCAGTTCGTAGTCCCGCTCCAGCGCCCACCGGAAGCCGTCCCGGTACGCGGTGCCGAGCCCCATCTTCTTCGGGCGTCGGAGGAGGTGCACCCGGGGGTTCGCGCTCGCGATCTCCTCGATCAGGTCCCCGGTGCCGTCGGGGGAGTTGTCGTCCACGAAGAGGCACTCGATCCGCGGGTCCTGCGCGAGCACGCGCGCGATGAGCGTCGGGATGTTCGCCCGCTCATTGTAGGTGGGCGTGATGACGAGCGCCCGGTCAGGCATCCGCACGTCCCCGCCCCAGGAACGCTCCGCCGGCCATGAGCAGCACCGAGAGCGCGAGCGCCACCAAGGTCACCTTCCGGCCCGTGTGGTATGGGGGCGAGTCGAACCGGAGTTCCACCTTCCGGGCGCCCGCCGGTAGGGCCACCCCGATCAGCGCGAGGTTCGCCCGCTCGGCCTTTGCCGGCTGTCCGTCCACGGTGGCCTGCCAGCCGGGATAGAAGCTCTCCGACACCATCAACGCCGAACCCGCCGGTGCCGGCGCGTCGAGCGTGATCGTCGCGCGGCCGGGGGCGTAGTCGCTCACGGTGGTCGTGATCGAGAGCGGCTCGGGGATGGCGACCAGGGGCATGGCCGGCGTCGAGGACGCGGTGTCGATCAGCGCGACGCTCGCGTACGGGAAGTTCGGCGCGCGCACCGCCTCGGCCACGGCCGCGTCCGGGTACTTCGCGATGACGGGCACCACCCACGCATACGGATGCGGCGTGGGGAGCTCGAAGAGCGAGACCATCGTCCCCGCGGCGTTCCGCACGGGTCCCACGACGCGCCGGGCGTCGCCGAACGGGAGCGAATCCACATTGGTGTAGAAGTACTTCACGTTCGCGAGGCCCCAGAACGCCGGATTGAAGAGCTGGTCGTAGCGCGACGCCTTCCCGCTCAGGGCCTGCCAGTACCGGATCTCGTTGCCGTGGTAGCCGAGCACCGAGCGCACGCCGTGCGACATGAGTCCGTCGCCGTCGAGGAAGGGGTCGTGGTAGGCGGCCCCCTCGGCGAACGCGGCGGCGATCACGCGCACGGGCTGCGACTCGGCGCGCACGTGCTCGATGGCCGCGTCGGTCGCGTAGATCTCCGAGGCCGGCGCGGAGAAGTTGAAGTACTTCCGCTCGATGCTCCAGAGGTCCGCGACCACCACGCCCGCGAGCAGCCACCCGGCCAGCGCCGGCGTGATGCGGCGGCGGTCCAGCGCGAAGACGACCGCGATCGCGGCGCCCAGGAAGAGGAACGAGCGCCAGGCGCCCAGCACGACGTTCGGCGCGTTGGCCTCGATGTTCCCGGCGAGCTGGGGCACCACCGAGAGGTTCACGGCCAGCGCCTCGAACAACCCGACGGTCGCGAGCAGCGCGACGGCGCCCCCGGCGATCAGCCAGCCGACCAGGAAGCGCCGCGTCACCTGCGCGGCGAGCACGCGCTCCGCCCCCATCGCGGCGAAGACGGCGACGGCGAAGGTCGTGACGAAGTAGATCGTGCTCGGGGCGCGGAAGAACTTCGAGCCCGGCACGATCGCATAGACCAGGTGGTAGAACGGCGTGTTGCCGCCCAGGGCCCAGAGCAGCGAGATGGCGAACACCCCCGTCCAGAAGAAGACGAGACGGCGCCGCGCCGGCAGCGCCGCTGCGCCGATGCCCGCCGTGGCGAGGAGGAGCACTCCCGCGCCGAGGTACTCCGAGTGGAGGTGGATGCCGTTCCGCCCCCAGTACTCGCTGAGGATCCCGCTGAACTGCGGCAGGTAGGTGTTGATCAACTCCTCGATCGGCATCGAGAAACTCGTGGCGTACTCGTAGTCGCGGCCGCCCACGCGCGGCGACCAGTCGACGTACTCCTGCACCGGGAGGTACTGGATGGCGCCGATCGCGCCGCCGAGCACGACGGCGCCGAGGGCGAGCCCGAGCCGCGAGAAGGCCTGCCGGCGCGTGAGCGCGGCGTCCCCCGCCCCGCCGAACGCGAGCATGAGCGCCCAGGCGCCGCACGCGAGGAGGAGGTACTGGAGCAGCTGTGGGTGCGGCGAGAGCACGCCGAGTCCGACGACGATCGCGAGGAGTCCCCAGGCCCAATGCCTGGCGTCCCGGATGCCCCAGGTGAGCACGAGCAGCGTCACCGGCAGGAGGGCCGAGACGAAGAGCTTGCCGTCGTGCCCGGGCGAGACGAGCGAGGCGACCTGACCGCTCATCATGTACGCGAGGCCGCCGACCAGGGCGGCGTGGAAGCCGATCCCGATCGCCCGCAGGAACGCGTACGCCGCGACGCCCGCGAGCATCAGGTGCAGGATCATCCCCCACGTCATCGCGACGTCGGTGGGGAGGATGAGTCGCAGCAGGAAGGTGGGATAGAAGATGTCGCCGTGCATCGCGGCGACATACGGCATCCCGCCCATGAGGTAGGGGTTCCAGAGGGGGAACCCCTCGCCCGCGCGCAGCGACGCCGCCGCGAACTCGCGGAACGCATACCCGGCGATGTACTGGTCGCTCACGGGGGCGACGAGGAACCCGCCGGTGAGCGCCGGATGCGCGAGCAGGAGCGCCGCGAACACGCACGCGAGCGTCGCCCAGCCGAGGGCGAAGCGCGGTGCAGCGGGCTGTTCGAGCGAGGCGACGAGCGACTTCATGAGGAGGAGGGCGCGGGTCGGAACGATGGCCAGGCCAGGAAGAGGGCGCCCGGAAGGATCTCGAGGACGGTGAGCCAGAGCCGGGACGCCACGACGAGCAGCGCCGCCTGCGGCGCGGTGGCGAGGGACGCGCTCACGAGCAGCGCGGCCATGGACAGCTCCCGGACCCCGATGCCTCCTGGCGCGAAGAGCGCCACGAAGCCGAGCAGGTAGGACAGGGTGAAAACTGCGACATACGCCGCGGCATCTCTAGTCACGCTCCCCAGCAGCGCGAGCGTGAGCTCGCGGAACGCGAGGCCGAACAGCACCCAGGCCACCACACTCCCGAGCGCGGCGACCCAGATCGCGCGCGGTGGGAGGCGCGGTGCGGCGATCGCGCGTCCGCTGACGCGCGAGACGAGCCGGAGCGCCGTGGGGATCCACCAGGGCGCACTGACGACGGCGATGCCCATCGCGGCGAGCGCGGCGACCAGGAGGCCCCCGGGCGGCGCCGCACCGGCGAGCAGCTCGCGCCCCGTGGCGGCCACCACGCCGAAGCCCACGAGCACGTGCACGAGCGAGACGACGAGTGCGGAGCCGACCGCCGCGACGGGCGAGACGCCCACGCGCTGCGCCATCACCCCCATGGCACCGATCTGCCAGACCTTCCCCGGCACGTACCGACCCAGGTTCGACACGAACCAGATCCGCGCCGCGTCCCCGATGCCGATGCGCTCGCCCCACGCCTGCACCGTGGCGCGCCAGGTGGCGATGAGCACGGCGTAGCTCACCAGCACGATCCCCCCGGAGAACGCGATCCGGCCCCACGACGGATGAAGCGAGGCGCGCAGCTCCCCGACCGCCCCCCACTGCTCGGCGAGCAGCGCGCCGCCGAACCAGAGCACGGCGACGACGAAAGCGCCCTGCACCGCGGCACGGACCCGGGGTGGTGCCGGCGTGCGCTCAGCCACGGCGGATCGCGCTGCGGTAGATCTCGAGATACGTCGCCGCGACCGTCCCCGGCGAGAAGCGGTCCAGCATGTGCGCCCGCGCCGCGGACCCGAGCGAGGTGGTGTCGTCCGGAGCGGCGTGCCGGTGCCGGATGGCGTCCGCGAGGGCCCGGATGTCCCCGGCGGGCACGAGCGTGCCGCCCCACTCGGGGCTCACGACGTCCGTGAGCCCGCCGGAGCGGTACGCGATCACCGGCGTGCGGCAGAGCTGCGCCTCCACGGCGACGAGGCCGAGACCCTCCTCGCGCGATGGCACCACCACGGCCTGCGCCCGGTGGTAGGCGTCCGCGATCGACGCGCGGTCGAGCTGTCCGCGCCAATGCACCCGTCGCGCGACGCCGGCGGCCTCCGCGCGCGCCTGGAGTGCGGCGCGGTCCTCTCCCTCTCCCACCACGTCGAGGGCGACATCCGGCGGCGTCCAGGCGAGCGCGTCGATCAGGTCCGCGAGTCCCTTCTGGGCGTTGAGCCGGCCCACGAAGAGGAAGCGGCCCGGCGTCCGCGGCACGTCCACGTCGCGGAAGAGCGAGACCTGCGCCGGCATGGGCGCGACGGCGATGGTCGCCTCGGGGGCCATCGCGCGGGCCTCGCCGGCGAGCCAGGAGGAGACGCTCGTGACGGCGTCGGAGCGCGACATCACCTTGCGGAAGAGCGGGTGGACCCAGGAGACCCGGCGCGCGAGGCGCACGTCCGAGCCGTGCAGCGTGGTCACCAGCGGGACGTCCTCGCCGCTCAGCGCGAGGAGTCCGCCGGGGAACCACCAGTGCGCGTGCACGACGTCGGGCGCGAGGCGCGAGACGGCGCGGTTGACCGCGAATCCCCCGGCCGCGAGGAATCCCGCGAGCGCCGCCTTCCCGCGTACCGACTTGAGGACCTGCTCGGCCATCGTGCCCGTGTAGGCGAGCGATTCCATCCTCCGGGGCGCGTAGCGGAAGCGTCGCACGGGCACGCCGTCGATCGCCTCCTCGCCGGCGAGTCCCTCCCCCGCGGGGGCGAGGACGTGCACGTCGCTGCCGGAGGCGCGGAGCGCGACCGCGAGGCGATGCAGGAACGACCCCGCCGGGTCGCCGGGGAATCGCGGATACGAATGGGTCAGGAACAGGACCCGCACGGCCGTCACACCGTCGGTCGGTCGCGCGTCGCCTCGTCGAGCAGCCGGCGCAGCTCCCGCTGCTCGGCGCGCGTGACGGCGATCTGCTCGCCCAGCAGGCCCGTCGCGAAGAAGATCGACCCGAGGAGCAGGCAGGTCTGCACCAGGGTCCAGACCCACCGCAGGCCGACGCCCGATGCGGCCAGCACGCCGAGCGCCGCGACACCCGCGACGACGCCGAGGGCGAAGAGCCCAGCCCCGAGCATGCCGAAGGCGAGGAGCGGCTTCTGGCCGAAGCGCAGCTCGAACCAGACCGCGAGCATGTCGAGCACCCCGACGGGGATCCGGCTCAGCCCGAACTTCGACCGGCCGGCATGCCGCGGGTAGAGCGGCACGGGGATCTCGCTGACCGTGTACCCCTTGGCGTGCGCGAGGACGATCATGAAGCGGTGCCAGTCGGGGCGCACCGGCTGGTCCTCCATGATCGCGCGGCGGTACGCCTTCACGTTGTTCAGGTCGCGGACGGGCACGTCGAAGAGCGCGCGGGAGAGTCCGTTGTAGATGCGGGAGACGAAGGCCTTCTCGTAGACGCCCTGCTTGTACCCGGTGACCATGTCGGACTCGTCGGCGAGGATCGGTGCGACGAGGCGCGGGATGTCCTCCGGCTTGAACTGCAGGTCGGCGGGATAGAAGACGAGGATCTCGCCCCGCGCGGCGAGGAACCCCGTGCGGAGCGCGTCCGCGATCCCGCGCTGGGCCCGGTGGCGCACCGTGCGGAGGAAGGGGTGCGTCCGCACGAGCTCCGCCAGCACGCGCGGCGTCTCGTCGCGCGAGCCGTCGTCCACCACGATCACCTCGTACTCCACGGTCTCGGCCTTGAAGGTCTCGGCGCAGAGCGAGACGAAGAGCGGGAGGTTCTCGGCCTCGTCCTTCGCAGGGACGAGCACTGAGACGCGCGGACGCGTGGCGGCGCGGGGGGTGGTGGCGGCGGGATGCGAGAGGGTGCTCATCGGGTCAGAGTCGCTTGCGCATGCGCGCGGGGAGGACGCCGAGCTGGTCGCGGTACTTGGCGACCGTGCGGCGCGCAATCTTGACGCCATCCCGCTCGAGCAGCTCCACGAGGGCCTGGTCGGTGAGGGGGTTCGTCGCGTCCTCCTCCGCCACCAGCTTCTCGATGGTGGCGCGGATGCCGCGCGCCGAGACATCCTCGCCGTCGGTGCTCTTGAGCGCGCTGGAGAAGAAGTACTTGAGGGGGAGCACGCCGCGCGGGGTCTGCGCGTACTTCTCGTTGGTCACGCGCGACACGGTGGACTCGTGCATGCCGATCGCCTCCGCGACCTCGCGCAGCGTGAGGGGACGGAGCGACTGCACCCCCTTCTCGAAGAACTCGCGCTGCCGGTCCACGATGAAGTGCATCACCTTGAGCATGGTCTGCCGGCGCTGCTCGATGGCCTGCACGAGCCACTGCGCGGCGCTCAGCCGGCTGGTGATGAACTCCTTGCTCTCGCTGTCGAACTTCTTCTTGTCGCGCGCGATGTCCTGGTAGGACTTGCTGAGCTTGAGGCGGGGCAGGTTCCCGTCATTGATGAAGACGAGGTACTCGTCCTCGACCTTGGTGACGATCAGGTCGGGGATGACGTAGTTGTCGCTCCCCGCGGAGTGGGCGCGTCCCGGCTTGGGCGTGAGCTTGGCGATCGCGTCGGCGGCGCCCTGCACGTCGGCCGGGGGCACGCCGAGCTTCTTGCCGATGTCCACCCAGCGGTGCGCGATCAGCTCCTGGAAGTGGTCGCGCACCAGGGTCTCGGAGAGGGTGCCCACGAGCCCCGAGTCGGGGAGCTGGAGGAGGAGGCACTCGTGCAGCGTGCGCGCGCCGATCCCCGGCGGGTCGAGCGCCTGGATCACGCGCAGCATCCGCTCGGCGTCCGCCATGGTGAAGAGCGGCACCTCGCGCTCCTCCTCCGACTGCTCGGCGGCCTGCGTGACGACCTCGTTGATGCCGGCGAGGATCTCCTCGAGCGTGGCGGAGAGGTAGCCGTCCTCGTTGATGTTCCCGATGAACTCGTCGGCGAGGAACTGGTCGCGCTCCGAGAGGTCGAGCAGCCGGATCTGGTCGCGCAGGTGGTCGTCGAGCCCGCGCGTGGCGACCGTGGCCGGCTCGTAGTGCTCGCGGTCGTCGCGCTCCTCGCGCATCCCGCCCACCTCGAACCCGTTGAGGAGGATCTCCTCCCACTTGGACTCGTCGTCGCTGTCGGCCGCGGGCTCGGGCTCGCCGATCTCCGCGTCCTGCGCCGCCTCCGCCTCCGCCGCCGTCTCCTCCCCCGCCTCCGCCTCGTCCTCCTCGTCCTCGACGAGCTCGAGGAAGGGGTTCACGAGCAGCTCCTGCTTGAGGTGCTGCTGGAGGTCGAGGAGGGGCATGTAGAGCATGTCCATCGCCTGGTACAGGCGTGGATTGACCTTGAGCTCCTGGCCGAGCCGCGCGGATTGCTGCAGGCCGGTCTTCACGCGCCCGCTCCCTCGTGCTCCGGATGCTCCTTGCGGAACCGCTCACGGAGCCGCGCCGTGAGCGTGGGCCCGAAGTAGCTGTGCGAGACCTGGTCGTCGAAGATCAGCTCGCGCACCGTGCCCGAGACCTGCACCGAGCCGTCGAACATGATGTACGCCCGGTCCACGATGTCGAGCGTCTGCTCGACGTTGTGGTCCGAGATGAGGACGCCAATGCCGCGGTCCTTGAGCGAGGCCACGATCCCCTGGATGTCGTGCACGGCGATCGGGTCCACGCCGGCGAAGGGCTCGTCGAGCATCATGAACCGCGGCTGCGTGACCAGCGCGCGCGTGATCTCGAGGCGGCGGCGCTCGCCGCCCGAGAGCGCGAAGGCCTTGCTCTTGCGCAGGTGCTTGATGCTCAGCTCATCCAGGAGGAGCTCCAGGCGGGACTCGCGCTCCTTCCGCGCCAGGGGCATCGTCTCGAGGATGGCGAGGATGTTCTCCTCGACCGTCAGCTTGCGGAAGATCGAGGGCTCCTGCGAGAGGTAGCCGATGCCGCGGCGCGCGCGCTTGTACATCGGCATGCGCGTGATGTCCTCGCCGTCGAGCCGGATCACGCCCGCCGCCGGGGGGATGAGCCCGGCGATCATGTAGAAGGTGGTCGTCTTCCCCGCCCCGTTCGGGCCGAGGAGCCCGACGATCTCCCCCTGCCGCAGCTGGAGCGCGACGTTGTTCACCACGTTCCGCTTGCGGTAGGTCTTGACGAGCCCCTCGGCCGAGAGGACGCTGCTCCCCCCCACCCGGACCTGCGCCATGGCCGGCGTGCGCCGCGCCGCACGATGCTCCCCGGTCTCGCGGAGCAGCGCCTCCAGCTGGCCACCGGAGGACGCCTGGGCGCCCGCGAGGGCGGGGGCCAGCCGGACGCGCGCCTCGCCCTCGAGCGACGCCGGCAGGGGAGCCAGCGCACCGCTGGCCGCCAGTCTCGGCAGCACCACGCGCGTGAGGTGGTCGCGGGCCTCGTCCAGCGAGAGGCGGCCCGCCTCGCCCTCCACGTCGCGCCCATCCGCGCGGAGCGCCTGCAGGTGGTCCTCGCGGTACGCCACGGCCACGTCGTGGACGGACGCGCTCCCCTCGGCGTCGGCACGCTGGCAGATGGCCAGCAGGCAGAGCGCGGCGGACCGGTCGCCACCGGTCGTGCGGGCGAGCAGTTCGCGCACCGCGTCGGGGAGCCGGGCGGGCGTCGTCATGGCTTGCGCGGTGGCGTGGCCGCCTTCGTGCCCGGCGGCGGCGCGGCGGTGTCGGTCGGCACGGGCTCGAGGAAGATCCCCGAGGCCCGGTCGCGGACCTGCACGTCGCGCACCTCGCCGTCGCGGAACAGCACCGTGATCACCCGACCCCGGTTGTAGCTCAGGTTGGGCGCGCCGCGCACGCCGCTCGAGGGGGCGAGCTGGTAGAAGGCGCGCGCACTCCCCGTCGCGACGACCTCGCGCATGCGCGCGGTGGTGGCCGTGTCCCCGGTGGCCGCCGTGTCGAACTGCGCGACGATCGTGTCCCCTGCGATCCAGTCCCGCTCCTCGGAGACGATCTTGACCGTGTCGGCCCGCGAGGTGGCGCGTGCCGCGCCCACGGCCCGTACCTCCCGCAGCCGCTGGCCGGGCATCAGGATGTCGAGCGAATCCGCCTCGAGACGCTGGTCCGGCGCGTCGGCGACGGCGCGCCCGCCCCAGGCGTAGGCACGCTCCATCTGCTGGTCCTGCAACCGAAGGTCGATGGTGTCACCCGTGAGAATGAGCGAGTCGCTCGTGACCTTCGCGCCACCATCCGCTCGCACGCGCCGGAGCTTCCGGTCCTTCGACCAGAGGTCGACGACCGTGCCGACGAGCGTGAAGGGCCGCTCCCCACGACCGACGATCTCGGGACCCCGGAGCAACCGCGCGAACTCGGTCCCCTGGTCGAGGGTCGCCGAGTCGGCGGTGGCGCGGAGGTCGGGGCGCTCGATCACGACATCCCCCACCGCCCAGACCAGCGAATCGTTCACCGAGATGACGAGGTCGGCCGTCAGGTCCACCGAGTCGGCGCGCGAGGACTCGCCGGCGGCCGCGGTGGCGCGGCGGCCGGGCGGCGCCGTGACGGTGTCCCCCTGGATCGCGGTGGGGCTCATCCGCACGAAGGGGCGCCCCGGGGCGCGCCAGGACGGGACGGCGCGCACCCCCGGCTTCGCGCGGAAGTACTCGATCTGCGGCCCCGTGAAGCGCGTGCCGCTCGAGCTCCGGCCCCGCACGTTCCCGGTCGCGAGGAGCCGGTCCTCATTGGTGTAGTAGACCATCCGGTCCGACTGCATCGTCATCCGGGGCTCGCTGTAGCGCACCCGCGAGATCAGGATGAGCTCGCCCCGCTCGGTGTAGTGCTCCGCGCTGTCGGCGAGCAGCCGGTTCCCCTGTCCCTCGCAGGTCGCGTCCACGCCCCCGCCGACGAAGGCGTTCCGGCCGCCCGTGGGGGTGGTGTAGAAGTTCGTGAAGGTGGTGTCCGGGCCGCGCTGCACCCCGGTGAAGACGACGATGCAGGGCCGCTCCGCCTGCGCGCGGGCGGGGCCCGCCGCCACACCCAGCAGCGCGGCGACGAGGAGCACCGGACGCAGCGTGGCGGACCTCACTGCTTGGGCACCTGCACCGCGCCACCGCGCGCACTCCGCACCTTGAGCACCTGCACGGCGTTCAAGCTGGGGTCGGTCCTGAACCCGACCCCGCTCAGCTCCTTCTCGCCCGGCTCGGTGAGCACGAAGGCCGAGTCCGACATCACCTGGTTCCGGCTCTGCTCGTAGCGCACCATGGGGCTCTTCAGCACGCGCCCGTCCACCGAGGTGATCACCACGTCCCCCCAGGCCTCGAGGACGTTGCCGCGCGTGTCGAGGTTGCCCCGCCGCGCCGTGAGGGTCGCCTCCTTCGCGCCCGTCGCCCCGTAGAAGTCCCCATGCACGACGCGGAGGGAGGCGCGCGTGTTCTGCTCGAGGAAGAGTGCCGTGTCCGCGAAGACCTCGGCGCGCAGCAACCCACCGTCCGTGACGAGCGTGCGGAAGCCGAACGCCACCTGGTCCGCGGAGTCGAGGATGGGGTCGGTCGAGCGCGCCGTCTCGGCCGTGGACCCCACGTCGGAGCACGCGCCGGCCGCGGCGACGACCGCGCCGACCGCGAGGATGGTCACCGCGCGTCGCATCAGACGGCCCCCGCACGCATGAGATCGTGCAGGTGCACGACCCCCACCACGCGGTCGTCGGCGTCGAGCACCGGCAGCGCGATCACGCCGTGGGTCTCCATGAGGTGCACGGCCGCCGTGCCCAGCTCGTCCGCGCCCACGCGCTTGGGGTCGCGCGTCATCACGCGCTCGACGGGGATCGGGAAGACATCCTGTTCCTGCTCCATGAGCCGTGAGAGGTCCCCGGTAGTGACGACGCCGACGAGCTTCCCGTCCCCATCCGCGATCATGCAGATGCCACGTCGCTCCGCGAGCTGCACCACCGCCTGCCGCATCGTCGCCTCACGCGGGAGGATTGGCAGCGCGTCCGCCACCATCACGTCGCGGACGCGGAGGAGGAGCTTCTTGCCGAGCGCCCCCCCGGGGTGGAAGCGGGCGAAGTCCTCCCGGCGGAACCCCTTCTCCTCGAGCAGGGCCACCGCCAGCGCGTCGCCGAGGGCCAGCGCGAGCGTGGTGCTGGTCGTCGGGGCGAGGTCATGCGGACAGGCCTCCTCCCGCACCCAGCCGTCGAGCGCGACGGTGCTGAGCTTCGCCAGCGTGGAGGTCCTGTCCCCCGTGATGGCGATGCATGGTACTCCCAGCCGGGTGAGCTGTTCCAGCAGGGGGAGGAGCTCGACCGTCTCCCCGCTTTTGGAGAGCAGGAGCGCCACGTCCGTGCTGCCGACGATGCCGAGGTCGCCATGCACGCTCTCGGTGGGGTGCAGGAACATCGCGGGGGTGCCGGTGCTGGTCATCGTCGCGGCGATCTTGCGCGCGATCAGCCCGGACTTCCCGATGCCGGCCACGATCACCCGTCCGGTCGACTGCCGGATGAGTTCCACGGCGCGGGCGAACTCGCCGCCGAGGCGTTCCGCCGCGCCGGACAGCGCCTCCTGCTCGAGGCGCAGCACGCGCTTCCCGCGCTCGACGATGCGCGCCGTGCCCCCGTCCCCGCCGCGTTCCACGCTCACGGCTCCTCCGAGCGGCTCTGCACGTAGGCCTCGACCTGCGTGTCCCACTCCCCGCGCGCGCGCAGCAGCGCCTCGCAGAACTCCCGCACCGCGCCCGCACCCCCGGCGCGCGTGAGCTGCACGGCGGCGGCCTTCCGCGCCTCCGGCGAGGCGTTCCCCACCGCGACGGGCAGTCCCACGAGGCGCATCACGCCCAGGTCCGGGAGGTCGTCGCCGACGAAGGCGACCGATTCCCAGCCGATGCGGCGACGCTCGAGGAGCCTGCGCAGCGCCGGCACCTTTCGGGCGTGCCGGTCCTGGATCACGTCGTCGATCCCGAGTTCCTTCGCCCGCAGTTCGACGCTCACGGACTCGCGCCCCGTGATGATCGCGGTGCGGATCCCGGCCTGGCGCAACATCACGATGCCGAGCCCGTCCTGGATGTCGTAGCGCTTGAGCTCGAGGCGTGTGCCGTCGACGTCGCCGAGCACGATGCCGCCGTCGGTGAGGACGCCATCCACGTCGAAGCAGACGAGCTGGATGCGCGACGCCACGCTCATCTCGATGAAGGCCCCCGGCGCGCTCACGCTCATCGGCGCGCCAGTTCCCAGGCCGCGACGCACTTCTCCACCACGCGGTCGAGTCCGTCGAGCGGGATCATGTTCGGGCCGTCGCTCGGCGAGCGCTCGGGCTCCGGGTGCGTCTCGAGGAAGAGCCCGTCCGCCCCGGCGGCACAGGCCGCCATGGCGAGCGGGGGCACGAACTCCCGGGCGCCGCCGGAGGCGCCCCCCGCCCCCATCCCCGGCCGCTGCACCGAGTGCGTCGCGTCGAAGATCACGGGCGCGTCGCAGGCCTCGCGCATCCGCGCGAAGCTCCGCATGTCCACCACGAGGTCGCCGTAGCCGAAGAAGGTGCCGCGTTCGGTGACCGCGACATCGCACGGGCCGGCCGACCGTCCCTGCGCGGCCGCGTGGGCCCCGCGGACCTTGGCGACGGCACCCGTGAGTCCCTCGGGATGCATCCATTGGCCCTTCTTCACGTTCACCGGCTTTCCCGTGGCCCCCGCCGCCTCCAGCAGGTCGGTCTGGCGGCAGAGGAAGGCCGGGATCTGGAGCACGTCCGCCACGGCCGCGGCCGGGGCGCACTGCTCGGGCAGGTGCACGTCGGTGAGGATCGGGAGCCCCGTGCGCGCGCGGACCCGCGCGAGGGCCTCGAGCCCCGCGTCGAGTCCCGGGCCCCGTGCCGCGCCCGCGTTCGAGCGGTTCGCCTTGTCGAAGCTGGCCTTGAAGATGATCCCCCCCGGCACGCGCTCGGCGAGCCGTGCGAGGTGGTCCCCCACGCGGAACATCAGCTCGTCCCCCTCCACGACGCAGGGACCTGCGATCAGGAAGAGGCGGTCGCGCGGGAAGGTCGCCGGCATCAGGTCGCCTCGGCCAGCTGCGCCCGCACGCGCGCCGCGCCACCCGAGGAGCGCGCACGCTGCGCCGCCGCCGCGACGAAGGCCGCGAAGAGCGGATGCGGCCGCGTGGGACGCGACTTGAGCTCGGGGTGGAACTGGCAGGCCACGAAGTACGGGTGCTCCGGGAGCTCGATCATCTCGACGAGCGACCCGTCCGGCGAGAGGCCCGAGAGGCGCATCCCCGCCTGCTGGAACTGCTCGCGGTACTGGTTGGAGACCTCGTATCGGTGCCGGTGCCGCTCCGAGATCTCCGGCTGGCCATAGATCTCGGCCGCCTTGGAGCCGGGCTTGAGGCGGCAGGCATACGCGCCGAGGCGCATCGTGCCCCCCATCTCCTTCACGCTCTGCTGCGACTCGAGGAGCGAGATGACCGGGTTGGCGCACTCCGGCGCGAACTCGCTCGAGTTCGAGTCGTCGATCCCGACGACGTTCCGGGCGAACTCGATGATCGCCACCTGCATCCCGAGGCAGATCCCGAAGAAGGGCGTCCCGCTCTCGCGCGCCGCCCGGATGGCCTCGACCATGCCCTCCACGCCGCGCACGCCGAAGCCCCCCGGCACGAGCACGCCGTCGAACTGCTGGACGAGCTCCCGGGCCTTCGCCGCGTCCGTGAAGAGGTCGCTGGAGGTCCAGGCGATCTCGACCCCGACGTCGTTCGCGATCCCGCCATGGATCAGCGCCTCCTGCACGCTCTTGTACGAGTCGGCGTAGTCGGTGTACTTGCCGACCACCGCGATCCGCACGCGGCGCTGGGGCGCGACGACGCGCTCCACCAGCGTCTTCCACGCCGTGAGGTCCGGCGCCTTGGTCTCGAGCTGCAGCTTCCGGCAGACGAGCTCGTCGAGGCCCTGCTCGTGGAGGGTGAGCGGGATCTGGTAGATGGTCGCGACATCGCGGCTCTCGATCACCGCGCCGAACTCGACGTTGCAGAAGAGCGCGATCTTCCGCTTCACGTCCTCGGCCAGCGGCCGCTCCGTGCGGCAGATGAGGACGTCCGGCTGGATGCCGATCTGCATCAGGTCGCGCACGGAGTGCTGCGTCGGCTTGGTCTTCACCTCGCCCGCGGCCGCGATGTAGGGGACCAGCGTGAGGTGGATGAAGAGCGTCCGCTCGCGTCCGACGTCCTGCCGGAACTGGCGGATGGCCTCGAGGAACGGGAGCGACTCGATGTCGCCGACGGTGCCGCCGATCTCGACGATCACCACGTCGTTCTCGGGCGCCACGCGGCGCACCGCGCTCTTGATCTCGTCGGTGATGTGGGGGATCACCTGCACCGTGGAGCCGAGGTACTCGCCCCGCCGCTCCTTGGTGATCACGTTCGAGTAGATGCGTCCCGTGGTGATGTTGTTGGCCTGCGTGAGCGGCCGGTCGATGAAGCGCTCGTAGTGGCCCAGGTCGAGGTCCGTCTCGGCGCCGTCGTCGGTGACATAGACCTCGCCGTGCTGGAAGGGCGACATCGTGCCCGGGTCCACGTTGAGGTAGGGATCGAGCTTCATCATCGTCACGCGCAGGCCGCGCTCGACGAGCAGCCGGCCGAGGGAGGCGGCCGCGATCCCCTTCCCGAGCGACGAGACCACGCCGCCGGTGACGAAGACGTACTTGGGAGCGCTGAGGGCGGCGTTGGGGGTCATCGCGTGGTTCCGGCGGGTAGGTGGGTGGCGGACCAATGGGCGTTGGCCCGCGTCAGGTCGTCCTCGGTGTTCACTTCGCCCCACGAGGGGGCCTCGACGATCGCGACGCCCATGGCGATGCCGTCGGCCAGGGCACGCAGCTGCTCGAGCTTCTCGACGATCTCGAGCGGGTGGGGCGGGAGCGAGACCCAGCGCCGGAGCGCCTCGCGGCGGCAGGCGTAGATCCCCATGTGCTGGAAGACGAGCGCGTCGCGCACCGCGCGATCCGCGGCGTCACGCAGGAACGGGATGGCGGCGCGCGAGAAGTAGAGCGCGCGTCCATCATCCGCCCGCACGACCTTCACGCAGTTCGGGTCGTCCACCACGGTGGCGTCGCGCCGGCCCGCCGCGGTGCCGAGCGGGAAGCCCCCGTCGCGGACCATCGCGATGGCGCCGGCCATCGCGTCAGCGCGCATGAAGGGCTCGTCCCCCTGGACGTTCACGATCACGTCGTGGTGCGCGTACTCGGGGCGATCCGCGACCTCGGCGACCCGGTCGGTGCCGCTCGGGTGTTCGGGGGAGGTCAGCACCGCCTCACCCCCGGCCGCGCGGACCACCGCCGCGACCTCCTCGGCCTCCGTGGCGACCACGACGGCGTCGGCCAAGCCGAGGGCCCGCACCCGTTCGAGGACCCGGACCACCAGCGGTGCGCCGCCGAGCGCGCGCAGCGGCTTCCGGGGGAGCCGTGTCGCCCCGAGTCGAGCCGGGATGACGGCGAGGGTGCTCATCAGGACACCTCGCGGGCGAGTGCGGCGCATGCAAAATCCACGCCAAGGCAATCTATGGACCGGGCAGGACTGAACAAGGGGCTCAAGACGGACGAGGGATGGCCGAAACTCAGGGAACGCGATTTCCCCCCCCGTCCCTCCGTCCTCCAGGCCGCCCACCGATGTCGACCTTCGTTGTCCGCCAGTTCCTGCTTCGCCTCGCGATCCTGCTCACGGTGGCAGCGATCCCGGCCGCCGCGCAGACCGCCTCGGACCAGGTGTTCGGCCCCAGCGAGCTCGACGAGCTGCCGCGGTTCGCCTCGCAGGAGCGCACGGCGCGCCTGCTCGCGGAATCCTATCCGTCGAACATGCGGCGGATGGGGGTCACGGGCATGGTGCAGCTCCAGTTCGTTGTGGACGCCCAGGGGCGGGTGGAGTCGTCGTCGATCAAGGTGATGAGCGCCAGCGCCCCGCAGCTCGCGCAGGCCGCCCAGCGCGTCGCGGCCGACATCGAGTTCACCCCCGCGCTGGTCCAGGGAAAGCCGGTCCGCGCACTGGTGCTCCTCCCCATCGTCTACAAGTGAGCGGGGCCGCATGACAGTCCAGCGACGGCTCCTCACGGCACTCATCCTGGCCGCGGTCCTGCCGCTCGCGGTCTCGATGACGCTCGCGGTGAACAGCTCGCGCTCCACCGTCATCCAGCAGGTCGGGGAGGCCCGGGCGCGCATGGCGCAGCAGGTGGCGCGGTGGCTCGACCGGGTGATGTTCGAGCGGACCCTGGAGCTCCGCGCCGCCGCCGTCACGGGCGAGCTCGTCGCGGGCGCGATGGGGTTCGCCGATACTGCGGACACGCGGCGGGCGCTGGACGCGTTCCGGGCCCGCTCAGGCCTCGCCCACGCGGCCCGGGTGTACAACGTCGCCGGCACACAGATGGGCGAGAGTGGCGCGAGCGATCGCACGCCGGTCCGGGGCACCCCCTGGTTCACCGCCGCGCTCGCTCCGAACTCCCCCGTGTACGTGGGCCCGGTGACGCGCACGGCGGACGGCAAACTCATCGTCCGGCTCGCGGACGCCGTCGAGTCGGCCACGGGCGTGGTCGGGGTGATGGTGGTCGACCTCGACTGGAGCCTCCTCAGCGGCGCCGCCCTGGGCGCCGTCGAGCGCACCGCGGCGGACGGGACCACCACGGTCAGCGCCTGGGTCCTCGACGAACAGTCGCGCATCATCGCCGGCCGCGACGTGGCCGCGATCTTCACTCCGGGCACCGACGATCCGGGGCTCCGTTCCGCCGTCGAGGGGAACGAGCGCGGGTCCCTGGTCGCTCCCTTCCGCGGCACCCAGGTCCTGGCGGGGTTCGCGCCGGTGGAGTCGGGGGCCGCGGACCCGCTGGTCTACCGCGGGTTCACCGACGGCCGTGCCAGCGTCCTGCTGGTGGAGCCGACCGCATCCGCCTTCGCGAGCGCGACGGCGCTGCGCAACCAGCTGATCCTCGTCGCCCTCGCGGTGGCCGCCCTCGCCTGGTGGGGGGCGATCCGCTTCTCCGCACGCCTCGCCTCACCCCTCGTGGCCGCCACGGAACTGGCGGAGCGGCTCGCGATCGGCGACACGCGGCACGACATCGCCCCGGTGACGGGCGAGGACGAGACGGCGAAGCTCAACGCTTCCCTGCGCAACCTGCTCGGCTACCTGCGGGGCCTGACCTCCGCCGCGGAACACGTGGCGCGCGGCGAGATGCACATCGTGGTGGAACCGAAGTCCCCCCACGACGAGCTCTCCCGCGCCTTCGCCACCGTCGTGCGCGTGAACGCCGACCTGACCGCGGCCCTCGGCTCCACCACGGAGCAGGCGGCCGCCGGGCAGCTGAACGCGCGCACGGACGCCGCACGCTTCGAGGGGGACTTCCGCACGGTCGCCGAGGGCGTGAACAGCACCCTCGAGGCGATGATCGCCCCGATCAACGAGGCCTCGCACGTGCTCGAACGGCTCGCGCGGCGCGACCTGCGGGCGCGCGTGACGGGGGAGTACCGTGGGGATCACGCGCGCATCAAGGACATGGTGAACCGCGCGGCGGAGAACCTCGACCGGGCGCTCGGCGCCGTGGCGACCACCGCGAAGGAAGTCGCGGCGGCGTCCGGGCAGATCGGGAGCGGGAGCGAGGTGCTCGCCTCGCGGGCCGCGCAGCAGGCGTCGGCCCTCGACGACGTGGTCGTCTCCCTGCAGGAACTGGGTCGCGTCACCCACCAGACGGCGGACAACGCCGAGCAGGTGCGCACCCTGGCGGGCGCGGCGCGCGGGAGCGCCGCGGCCGGCGCGGCGTCGATGGAGCGGCTCTCCGTGGCGGTGGCGAAGATCAAGGTGTCGAGCGATGCCACCGCGAAGATCGTCAAGACGATCGACGAACTCGCCTCACAGACGAACCTCCTCGCGCTGAATGCGGCGGTCGAGGCCGCACGCGCCGGGGACGCGGGCAAGGGCTTCGCGGTGGTCGCCGACGAGGTGCGCAACCTCGCGATCCGCAGCGCGGACGCCGCGCGGACGACCGCGAGCCTGATCGAGGAGTCCGTGCTGAACGCGGACGGCGGTGTCCGCCTCAACGAGGAGGTCTCGCGCCAGCTGGCCGAGATCAACGAGCGTGTGAGCAAGGTCGGCGAGGTGATCGCGCTCATCGCGGATGCGGCGGTCCGCCAGCGTCAGGGCGTCGCCGACATCAATGGCGCGGTCGACCGGATGAACGTCGCCACGCAGGAGGTCGCCGCCAACGCGGACCAGTCGGCGAGCGCGGCGGTGGAGATGTCGGCGCAGGCGGAGCAGCTGGCCGAGCTCGTCGGCGACTTCGAGCTGAGTGGTGATGCCGGCGCGCGGCGGTCGATGCGCGCGGCCACGCCGCCCTCGACCGCTGTCGCGCGCGGCAACGGGCGGCACGCCACGCTGCGCTGAGTCAGTGCGGCAGGTGGGGCCGCGTGTGCGCGTAGACGAAGGTGCCGAGCAACGCCCCCGCGATCGCCAGCAGGAAGGAGAGCACCCCCGCCCCGACGACGGCGAAGAGCGGCCCCGGACACGCGCCGGAGGCCGCCCAGCCGATCCCGAATACCGTGCCACCGGCCCAGTACCGCGTCCCGCGGCCGAGTTCCTTGCGCGGCACGTGGAAGTCTGCGCCCGACACGGTCTTCACGCCCGCCGCCCGGAGCAGCCAGGTAAGGACCACGGCCGTGAGCACGGCACTGCCGAGCACGCCGTACATGTGGAACGCCTGGAAGCGGAACATCTCCTGGATGCGCCACCACGAGACGATCTCCGCCTTGACGAGCACGATCCCGAAGCCCGCGCCGAGCAGCACGAAGAGCGCGGTCTCGGCCACGCGCGAACGTCTCGAGGGCGCGCTCAAGCACCACCTCCGAGCACGAGCGGCAGGAGCAGGTGCGTGCCGATCAGCCCGCCGGCGAAGAAGCCACAGACCGCGATCAGGGAGGCGAGCTCGAAGTTCGCCAGTCCCGCCACGCCATGGCCGGAGCTGCACCCCCCGGCCCACTGCGTGCCGAACCCGACGAGGAACCCGCCCACGAGCAGGATGAGGAACGAGCGCGCCCCGAACATGACGGAGGTATCGAAGAGCTCGGCGGGCACGAGGCCGCTGAAGTCGGTGATGCCCAGCGCGGCGAGCGCGTCGCGCGTCGCCGGCGCGATGGCGACATCCCCGGACCCGAGGTACTGCGCGGCGATGAAGCCGCCGAGCATCGTCCCGACGAGGAAGGCGAGGTTCCAGCCGCCCGACGCGCGCCAGTCGTAGCGCAGGTACGCCGCGCGCGAGGTCGGCAGCGCCGCCGCGCAGAGGTTGCGCAGGTTGCTGGAGAAGCCGAACTGCTTGTTGCCGAGGATGAGCAGCACCGGGACCATCGCGCCGATCATGGGGCCGGCGACGTACCAGGGCCAGGGAGCGAGGAGGCGGTCGAGCAGGGACTCGAACAGGGACATCGTGGCGCTCAGCGGTGGGCCGGGGAGGAGGCGAGCCGGAGGAAGTTCCGGAGCAGCCGACGGCCGTGGGGGGTCCCGATGGACTCGGGGTGGAACTGCACCCCGAAGACGGGATGCGTGCGGTGCCGGAGGGCGTGGATCTCGGACGGGTCGTCCGTCGCGTGCGCGGTCACCACCAGCTCGTCCGGGAACGACGCGCGCTCGACGACCAGCGAGTGGTAGCGCATCACCTCGAGCGGGTCCGGCGCGCCGTCGAAGAGGCCGGTGCCGTCGTGACGGACCTGGGAGGTCTTGCCGTGCATAACGCCGCGCGGCGCGCGGATCACGCGCCCCCCGTACGCCTCGCCGATGGCCTGGTGCCCCAGGCAGACGCCGAGGATCGGGACGGTGGCACCGAGGCGCCGGATGAGCGGCACGGTGATGCCGGCATCCGCGGGCGTCCCGGGGCCGGGGCCGAGGACGATCGCCGCCGGACGGAGCGCCGCCACCGCGTCCACCGTGGTCGCATCGTTCCGCATGACCTGCGGGTCCTCGCCCAGCTCACCGAAGTACTGGACCAGGTTGTACGTGAACGAATCGTAGTTGTCGACGACGAGCAGCATCACCCAATCTAACCGCGCGGATGGAACTGCCTGTGCACCTGCCGCAGGTGCTCGCGGTCCACGTGCGTGTAGATCTGCGTGGTGGAGATGTCGGCGTGCCCGAGCATCTCCTGCACGGCCCGGAGGTCGGCGCCACCCTCGAGGAGGTGCGTGGCGAAGCTGTGCCGGAGCGTGTGCGGCGTGACGGCTTTGGTGACCCCGGACAGCTCCACGTACTTGCGCAGGATCCGCCATGCGCCCATCCGGGTGAGCGGCCGGCCCCGGGCGTTCAGGAAGAGCGTCCCCTCCCCCGCCCCACGCTCCAGCGTCGGCCGCAGTTCCCGGAGGTAGATGGCGAGCGCCCCGGCGGCCTTCCGGCCGATCGGCACGAGTCGCTCCTTCCCGCCCTTGCCGAAGACCCGCACCACGAGCTCGTCGAGGAGCACGTCGCGCACCGCGATCCCGATCCACTCGCTCACGCGCAGCCCCGCCCCGTACGCGAGCTCGAGCATGGCGCGGTCACGGAACGCCAGCCGCTCGTCCAGCGAGATCGCGCCGATGATGCGGTCCACCTCGGCCGCACTCAGCACCTCCGGCAGCACGCGCCACTTCTTCGGCGTCTCGAGCCGCGCGCTGGGGTCCCTCGTGACGACCCCCTCCGCGAGGAGGAACCGGTACCAGGTGCGGATCGCGGAGATGCCGCGCCGGATGCTCGCGGGGGAGAGCCCGAGGTCCTTCAGGTGGTAGATGAACTCGCGCAGGTGCGCCGGTTGCAGCGCGCCCGGTTCCCGGACGCCCTGGGACGCCGCCCACGCCGCGAGGCGTGCGAGATCCCGGCCGTACGCCTCGTTCGTGCGCGCGCTCGTGCCCTGCTCGAGCGTCAGGAACTCATCGAACCGCTCGAGGAGGAAGTGCCGCGCCAGGTCGTCCGCGCCGGCCGCGGTCACGTGTCGCCGGAGCCATCGGTGGATCGCGGGGTCCCCGGACCGTCCGGGCCACCCTCCACCGGAGCAGCCGCCGCCGCGGCGGCCGCCAGGCGGCGCCTCCGCCAGAGCCGCCACCCGACGAGGACGAGGACTGCGGCCGCCGCGATCGCACCCAGCCCCACGTCCCGCGCCACGACCTCCAGCGTGGCCCGCACGCTGGCCCAGTCGCGGCCCACGTGGAAGGCGATGTAGGAGATCCCGCCGTACCAGAGGAGCGACGCGAGGGTGAAGATCGCCGTGACCTCCCAGAAGGGCAGCCCGATCGCGCCCGCCGCGGCGGGCACGACGGCGCGCACCCCGGGCAGGAAACGGCTCACGAAGAGCGCCATCCACCCGTACTCGCGGTAGGCGTGCTCGATCCGCTGCTCCGCGGCCTCCACCTTCTGCTCGGTCCGGGCGAATCCGAATCGGCCAAGCTGCCGCGCGAGCCACTCCGCACCGAAGCGGCGTCCCACCCACCACAAGAATAGCGCCCCACCCACGCTCCCGGCGGTGACCACGGCGATCGTCGGGACGAGGGTCCCACCCGCGCGCGCCGCCAGGAACGCGAGCAGTGCGGCGGCGAGGTCGCCGGGCATGATCGGCAGGACGCCCTCCACGAGGGAGGCCGCGAAGATCAGGGCATACAGGGCGAGGATCGGCACGCCGCCGAGCCAGCCCAGGAACGCGTCCATGCTAGGACCGGGGCGAGGGCGTGAGGGTCGCGACCGCGATGCAGGCGAGCCCCTCCCCGCGCCCGATCCATCCCATCCCCTCGTTCGTCTTCCCCTTCACCATGACCTCCGACGGCTCGATCCCGAGCGCCGCGGCGAGGCGTTCGCGGATGGCGGGGCGGTGCGGCCCGAGCCTCGGTGTCTCGGCGATGACCGTGATGTCGGCCTGGGCCGGCATCCAGCCGGCCGCGCGCACGCGCGCCACCGCCAGCCGCAGCATCTCGATGCTGTCGCGCCCGGCGTTCTCGGCGTGCGTGTCCGGGAACATCTCGCCGATGTCGCCGAGCCCGCTGCCCCCGAGCAGTGCGTCGGTGAGGGCGTGACAGATCGCATCCGCATCGCTATGACCGGTGCAGCGCACGGCGGCCGGGATGAGCACGCCGCCCAGCAGCACGCCGTGCCCCTCCGCGAAGCGGTGGGAGTCGTACCCGATGCCGACGCGCACCTGGAGGGTCACCGGCCGCTCAGGCGGCGGCCGTGGAGGGTGCGGGCTCGATCAGCTGGTAGTCCTGGCGCCGCCGCCGTGGCGTGAACCCCGCCTCGCGGATCAGCTGCTCCATCTCCTCGATGCTCGTGCGGTGCGTGGTGTTCGCCGCCGAGACGACGTTCTCCTCCAGCATGAGGGAGCCGAAGTCGTTGCACCCGTAGTGGAGCGCCGTCTGCCCGACCTTCATCCCCATCGTCACCCAGCTCGCCTGGATGTTCGGGATGTTCTCGAGCACGGTGCGCGCGAAGGCCGTGGTGCGGAGGTACTCCACCGCGTCGGTCTTCGGCATGTGGCTCATCGTGGGCGTGTTCTCCGGCTGGAGCGGCCAGCAGATGAACGCGGTGAACCCCTTCGTGCGGTCCTGCACCGCCTTGAGCCGCAGCAGGTGTTCCACCCGTTCCGCCTTCGTCTCCCCGATGCCGTACATCATCGTGCACGAGGTCTTGAGTCCCTCCTCGTGCGCGATCTCCATCACCTCGAGCCAGCGGTCCGCCCCGGCCTTCTTCTTCGCGACCTCGTCGCGCACGCGCTGCACGAGGATCTCACCACCCCCGCCCGGGATCGAGTCGAGCCCCGCCTTCACGAGCTCCTGGATGACCGTGCGCGCGTCCATCCGGTACAGCGTGCTCCAGAAGTCCACCTCGCTCGGGGAGAACCCGTGGATGTGGATCGGGTGATTCCGCTTGATGTACTTGAGCAGCTCGAGGTACCACTCGAACGGGATGTACGGGTTGTGGCCGCCCTGGATCAGGATCTGCACGCCCCCGAGGGCCTTCACCTCGTCGATCTTCGCCCCGATCTGCTCGTAGCTGAGCGTCCACCCCTCGGCGTCCTTCGGGCGGCGGTAGAACGCGCAGAAGCCGCAGTCGGCCACGCAGACGTTCGTGTAGTTGATGTTGCGGTCGACGATGTAGGTGACCACCGGCTCGGGGTGCAGCCGCTTGCGCACCGCGTCGGCCGCCGCGCCCAGCTCGAGGAGCGGCGCGCGCGTGTAGAAGTCGAGCAGGTCCGATTCGATCGTCATGGGCGGGCGTGGGCGGACGGGAGGAAGGCGAGCTTGCCGCGCGGGACGCGTCCCGCGAGCTCGAGGCGCCGGAAGAACTCCGTGAGCCCCTCGAGGTCCGGGAGCCCGAGGCGCCAGTCGAGCCCGTCGAAGTAGTGCCGGCACTGGTCCAGCGGCACGCCGGTGGCGCGTGCGGCCTGCGCGGCGAGCTCGGGCAGGTGCCCCAGCCCCCAGTCACGCGACTGGATGAGCGACGCGTGCACCGCGAGCGCCTCGGCCACGGGCGTCGTGCGCTGCGCCACCCAGACGGCGAAGACGAACGGGAGCCCGGTCCAGGCCTTCCATTCCGCGCCGAGGTCGTACGTGAACGCGTACTTCCGGCCATGCGCCTGGGCCACGGGGTGCGTCACGCTCTGCAGCATCAGCGCGGCGTCGCCGATCACGAGCCGGGCATCGACGGGCATCCGCTCGTCCCGCGCGAGAGAATCCGCCTCGGCGTCCCCCGGCACGAACTCCGGGCGCGCGCGCCAGACGTGCTCGAAGAGGAGCTCGAGCAGGTGCACGCTCGTCATCGACGAGCGGCTGACGAGCACCTTCCTCCCCGTGAGCGCCTCGGCGGGCTCCGTCGAGAAGAGCATCACGCTGCGCACCGGACCGTCGCTCGAGATCGCGAGGTCCGGGAGGAGGAGGTAGCGCTCGAAGTCGCGCGCATACTCCACCGCCGAGACGACCGAGACGTCGAGCGTCCCCGCGGCCATCATGCGGTTGAGCGCGGTCGGGACGCCGTCCACGAGCCGGGCGTGGAGCGGCACCACGCCCCGGTCCACGGCCCCGTACACGGGGAAGCAGTTGATGTAGGGGATCCGGCCGACGCGCATCACGCGGCCACCGCCTCGTCGAACGTGCGCAGCACGCGGTAGAACGAGTCGCGCTCCGCGGGGACCTTCCCGGCGCCCCGGATCAGGCGGACGAGCTCGTCCAGCGACATCGCCTGCGTCGTCTGCGCCCCCACCGCGTGGTAGATCTTCTCCCGCACCACCGTGCCCTCGAGGTCGTTCACGCCGTAGTGCAGCGCGACCTGCGAGACGAAGGGGGTCACCATGATCCAGTGACTCTTGATGTGCGCGAAGTTGTCCAGGAAGAGGCGGCCGACGGCGAGGTTCTTCAGGTCGTCCACGCCGGAGGTCGCGATCCCCTGCCGCCCGAGCCGCTTGCCGAGCTCGTTGTCGTCGGGGTGGTAGGCGAGCGGGATGTAGGCGAGGAACCCTCCCGTCTCGTCCTGCAGGTCGCGCAGCATCTGGAGGTGCTCCATGCGGTCCGCGTGGCTCTCCACGTGGCCGTAGAGCATCGTGCTGTTGGTGCGGATCCCGAGGCCGTGCGCCGCGCGGTGCACGCCGATGTAGTCGGCCGCGCCGAGCTTCTTGTTGGCGATCTCCTCGCGCACCGCGGCGCTGAAGGTCTCGGCGCCCCCGCCGGGCATCGTGTCGAGCCCCGCCTCCTTGAGCGCCGCGAGCACCTCCACCCAGGACATCTTCTCGATGCGCGCGATGTGCGCGATCTCGACCGCGGTGAGCGCCTTGATGTGCACGTGCGGGAGCTCCGCCTTGAGCGCCCGGAACATCTCCGTGTAGTAGGCGAGCCCCGCCTGCATGTCGAGCCCGCCGACGATGTGGAACTCGCGCGTGAGCCCCTGCTTGGCCTGCCGCGCCTCCTCCATCACCTGCTCGATGGTGTACCGGTACGCGCCCTCCTCCTTCGGGAGGCGCGCATAGCCGCAGAAGACGCAGGTCTTCCGCAGGGTGCAGATGTTCGTCGGGTTGATGTGCTGGTTGGCCGCGAAGGTGACCAGGTCGCCATGGCGCGAGCGGTTCACCGCGTCCGCGAGGATCCCGACGCCCGTGAGGTCGCGCGAGTCGAAGAGCGCGACGCCGTCGGCCTGCGAGAGGCGCGTGCCCGCGGCGACCTTGTCCGCGATGCGCCGCACCGCGGGGTCGGCGATGCGCTCGAACGGGATCTCCAGCGCGGCCACCGTCACGGTCCTACTCCGGGAGTCGGCGGAGCGCGATGCTCACGTTGTGGCCGCCGAACCCTGAGGAGTTGGAGAGCGCCGCATGGACCTCGCGCTTCACGGGCACGTTCGCCGTGCAGTCCAGGTCGCACTCCGGGTCGGGCGTGGCCAGGTTGATCGTCGGCGGGATCACGCCATGCTTGATCGCCATCGCGGTGAAGATCGCCTCCACGCCGCCGGCCGCACCGAGCATGTGGCCGGTGGCGGACTTCGTGGAACTCACGTTGAGCCCGGTGGCGTGCGGCCCGAAGACCTTCTTGATCGCCCGGATCTCGTTGGGGTCGTTGAGCGGGGTGGAGGTGCCGTGCGCGTTCACGTACTGCACGTCCGCCGGCGAGAGCCCGCCGTCCTCGAGGGCCCGCCGCATGGCGCGCTGCAGTCCCTCGTGGTCCTCGGGCTGGCCCGTGAGGTGGTACGCGTCCCCCGTGGCCCCGTACCCGACGACCTCGGCGTAGATGGGCGCCCCGCGCCGCCGGGCGTGCTCGTACTCCTCCATCACCACGCACCCCGCCCCCTCGCCGAGCACGAAGCCGTCGCGCGTCTGGTCGAACGGCCGCGACGCCGTCTCCGGCGACTCGTTGCGGGTGGAGAGCGCCTGCATGTTCCCGAACCCGCCGATCGAGACCGGCGAGACCGCCGCCTCGGAGCCACCCGCGATCATCAGGTCCGCGTCCCCGTAGACGATCATGCGGAACGCGTCGCCGATCGCGTGCGCGCTGGTGGCGCAGGCCGACTGCGTGGCGTAGTTCGGCCCCTTCGCCTGGAACCGCATGGAGACCACGCCCGCGGCGATGTCCCCGATGAACATCGGGATGAAGAACGGGGAGATGCGGTTCGGGCCCTGCGTGCGGTACACCTCGCACTGGTCCTCGAACGTCGCGATGCCGCCGATGCCGGACCCGATCACCACCCCCATCCGCTCCTGCTCGTACCCCGTGCCATCGCCGAAGCCGGCGTCACGCATCGCCTGCACCGACGCGGCCATCGCGTACTGGGTGTAGAGGTCGGAACGCTTGATCTCCTTGCGGTCCATGTAGAGGGAGGGGTCGAACCCCTTCACCTCGCACGCGAACCGGACCTTGAAGGCCGTGGCGTCGAAGCGCGTGATCGGTCCGCCGCCCGACTTGCCGTCGAGCAGGGCCTGCCAGGTGGTCGCGAGGTCGTTCCCCACCGACGTCACGCACCCGGCCCCCGTGATCACCACCCGACGCCGCGAGGCCGCCATCGTCAGCCGAGCTTGCCGTTGAGGTAGCCGATCGCGTCACCCACGGTGCGGAGCTTCTCGGCGTCCTCGTCCGGGATGTCGATGTTGAACTCCTTCTCGAACTCCATCACCAGCTCGACGATGTCGAGCGAGTCGGCGCCCAGGTCCTCGATGAAGCTGGCCCCGTCGGTGAGCTTCTCACGCTCGACGCCCAGCTCCTTCTCGATGATGTCCTTCACCTTCGCGGAATTGTCGGCCATGCGGGATGACTCCGTAGGGGTGGAACGGCGGGGTCCGGAGCGGACCGTGATCGAACGCCTAAATATATGTTGCGGAACGGGAAAGGTCAGTTGCGACCGCCCTGCGGCCGGCACCCGTCACATCACCATGCCGCCGTCCACGGTGAAGACCTGCCCCGTGACGTAGGACGCATGCTCCGAGGCGAGGAACGCCACCACCCCGGCGATGTCCGCGGTGCTGCCGAGCCGCCCCAGCGGGATCTGCTCGGCGAGCGCCTTCACGGCCTCCTCGCTCATCGCATCCGTCATGTCCGTCTTGATGAACCCCGGCGCGACCACGTTGCAGAGGATGTTGCGCGAGGCCAGCTCCTTGGCGACGGACTTGCTCAGCCCGATCAACCCGGCCTTGCTGGCGGCGTAGTTCGCCTGCCCCTTGTTGCCGATGAGGCCGACCACCGAGGCGATGTTGATGATGCGCCCCCAGCGGCGCTTCATCATGCCGCGCTGCACGGTGCGGATGGCGATGAACGCGGATCGCAGGTTCGTCTCGAGCACCGCGTCCCAGTCCTCGTCCTTCATGCGCAGCATCAGGTTGTCGCGCGTGATGCCCGCGTTGTTCACCAGGATGTCGCACGAGCCGAGGGCCTTCTCCACCCCCTCGACGAGCGCGACCACCTCCGTGGGCACCCCGATGTCGCAGGCGAATCCCGCCGCCCCGCCGATCTCCGCCGCGACCGCCTCCGCCTTGGCCTGGTCCCGGCCGACCACGGCGACCTTCGCCCCGCATCCCACGAGGGCGTGTGCGATCTCGCGGCCGATGCCGCGCGTGGACCCCGTGACGAGGGCGACCTTCCCTGTGAGATCGATCTTCATGACCGGAGGTGGGAGGAGTGAGGGGGGAGGTGTGAGGGGACGACCGGAGCGGCCCTACGACGCGAGCAGTGCCTCGACTTCCGCCACCGTGCCGCAGGTCATCGTCCTGCAATCGGGGGCGAGGCGCTTCACGAGTCCCGTGAGCACGGCGCCCGGCCCCATCTCCACGAACGTCGTGCCGGGGAACCGGGCCGCCATGTTCCGCACCACGTCCACCCAGCGCACCGGGGAGGTCAGCTGCCGGAGGAGGAGTTCGCGGGCGGAGGTCACGTCGCTCACCGCCGCCGCGGTCACGTTGCTCCAGACCGGCACGCGGGGCGAGGACCACTGCCCCGCCTGCAGTGCCTCCTGGAGACCGGCCGCGGCCGGGGCCATCAGCGGGCTGTGGAACGCGCCGCTCACCTGCAGCCGCAGCGCGCGCTTGGCCCCGGCCGCCTTGGCGAGCTCCATCGCGGCCTCGACGGCGGCGACCTCGCCGGAGATCACGATCTGCTCGGTGTTGTTGTAGTTCGCCGGCACGCAGACCCCGCTCCGGCCCGCCTCCGCGCAGATCTCCTCGATCGGGCGCTGCAGCTCGCCGAGGATGGCCGCCATGGCGCCGGGCGCGGTGACCCCGGTCTCGTACATCAGTTCGCCGCGCCGGCGCACGAGCCTCACGGCGTCCTCGAGGGGGAGCGCGCCCGCCGCATGGTACGCCGAGAACTCGCCGAGCGAGTGCCCGGCGGCGCCCTGCACGCGGTCACCGACGTGCGCTTGCACCACCGCCCAGACCGCGGCCCCGTGCGCGAGGAGCGCCGGCTGCGCGTTGTGCGTGAGCGTCAGCTCCTCGGCGGGCCCCTCGAAGCAGAGCGTGCTGAGCGGGGTCCCGAGCGCGGCGTCGGCGCGCTCGAACACCGCGCGCGCCTCGGGGAAGGCCGCCGCGAGGTCCTTCGCCATGCCGGGCTTCTGGGAACCTTGTCCAGGAAAGAGCAGGAGCATCAGGGACGAGGAGGGAGTGAGGGGACGGGGCTCGGCGCGATCGGCGGTCGCTAGTACCGCACGACCATGGAACCCCACGTGAAGCCGGCGCCGAACGCCACGAACATCACGGTGCTGCCTTCCTTCACGATGCCCTGCGCGTGCGCCTCGCTGAGGGCGATCGGGATCGACGCCGCCGAGGTGTTCCCGAACCGGTCGACGTTCACGAACACCTTCTCCATCGGGATGTTCGCGTGCTTGGCCGTGGCCTCGATGATCCGGATGTTGGCCTGGTGCGGGATCATCACGTCGATGTCGGTGGCCGAGAGCTTGGCGCCGTCGAGCGCACGGTCCGCGGCGTCGGCCATGGAGCGCACCGCGTTCTTGAACACCTCGCGCCCCGCCATGGTGAGCAGGTGCGTTCCCTCGGCCAGGATCTCGGGCGTGAGCGGGTCGGCCGCCCCGCCCTTCGGGCGGTGCAGGAGGTCGGCCAGCGTGCCGTCCGAGCGCATGTAGGCGGACAGGATCCCGCGCCCCTTCGTGCTGCGCTTGAGCACCGTCGCTCCGGCGCCGTCGCCGAAGAGCACGCAGGTGTTCCGGTCCTTCCAGTTCACGATGCGCGAGAGCACCTCGCCGCCGATCACGAGGATCGTCTCGTAGTTGCCCGTGGCGAGCATCCCCTCGGCCACCTGGATGCCGTACAGCCACCCCGAGCAGGCGGCGTCGATGTCGAACGCCACGGCGCGCGACGCGCCGAGCTTGGCCTGCACCTCGACCGCGGTCGCGGGCAGCAGCCGGTCCGGGCTTGCCGTGCCGAGGATGATGGCGTCGAGCTCGCTGGCGGTCACGCCCGCCTGCTCCATGGCCGTGCGCGCGGCGGCGGTGCAGAGGCTGGTGAGGTTCTCCCCCGCCCCCGCGATGTGGCGTTGCCCGATCCCGGTCCGCTCGCGGATCCACTCGTCGGACGTCTCGATCCCGATCGAGGCGAAGTCGGTGTTCTTGAAGACGCGCGTCGGGACCGCGTGGCCCGTGGCCGTCAGCATCGCGATGGGACGCTTCATGGGGCGAGTTGCTCCTCGATGTGGCGGCTCATCCCGGACTCCACGGCGCGGAGCCCGGCGAGGATGCCGTTCTTGATCGCCTCCGGGCTCGACTTCCCGTGGCAGATGATGCTCACGCCCTTGACGCCGAGGAGGGGCGCGCCGCCGTACTTCGCGTAGTCCATCGCGTGCACCACCGCGCCGAGCTGCTCGCGGGTGACCCCCGCCTTGGCGAGCATCCCGAAGAGCATCGGCGCGACCGACTCGTAGAACTTGAGCAGCACGTTCCCGGTGAATCCGTCGCAGACCACGACGTCCACGGGGCCACGGTCGCAGGCGCCGTGCGGGATGTCCCGCCCCTCGACGTTGCCGATGAAGTTGAGCCCCGCGCCGAGGAGGAGCTGGTGCGCCTCCTTCACGGCGGCGTTCCCCTTCTCCGGCTCCTCGCCGATCGAGAGCAGCCCGACGGCGGGATCCGCGCGGCCCAGGATGTCGCGGGCGTACACCGACCCAAGGCGCGCGAACTGCACGAGCTCCTTGGCCGAGCAGTCGACGTTGGCCCCCGCATCGAGCACCACCACCGGCTGGCGGGCGGTGGGGAAGACCGTGGCGATCGCCGGGCGCGTGAGCCCCTCGTGCAGGCGCAGCACGAAGGTGGAGGCGGCCATCTGCGCGCCGGTGTTCCCGGCGGAGACGAAGGCGTCGCTCTTCCCCTCGGCCTGCAGGCGGATGCCGACGGCCATCGAGGAGTTCGGCTTGCCCCGGATCGCCACCGAGGGCTTGTCGGTCATCTCGATCACGTCGGGCGCGTCGATGAGCTCGAAGCGCGCCGCCGCCGCCGACAGGGTGTCCCGGTCGGCGGCGGCGGCGAGTTGCGCATCGAGTTGCTCGCGGACGGCGGCGGTGCGCCCCACGAGTTGCAGCGTGTGGCCGGCCCCGAGCTCACGGGCCGCCAGCAGCGCGGCCGCGACTGGCGCGGCCGGGGCGAGGTCGCCCCCCATCGCGTCCAGCGCGATGCGCGCCATGCCTACGCTTCGCGGGCTGCGACTCGCTGCTCACCCGCGTAGAAGCCGCACTCCTCGCAGACGTGGTGCGGGCGCTTCATCGCGCCGCACTTCGGGCATGCCTGGATGTTGATCGCCGGGGCGGTCTTGTGCGTGTTGCGTGCGCGCTTCTTGCGCTTCGAGGTGCGGCGTTTCGGGACGGCCATCGGAACCTGCTGGAAGAGGATTCGGAGGAATGGAACGGCTACTGACGACTACTGGGTGTCGCGGGGGCTGCAGTCGCACGGACCCGCGTTCAGGTCGGCACCGCAGGTCTTGCAGAGTCCCAGGCAGTCGGGACGGCACAACGGCAACACGCTCGCTTCGAGCAACCACTGTTCACGCAGCGCGGGGCGGAGGTCGAGCATCGTCCCGAGGTCGCCCAGGGGATAGACATCCGGCTCGTCCGCATTCTCGTCGTCCGCGTCGGCGTAGATCAGGTGGGCTTCCGCGGCCACCGGGCTCTCCACCGGCGCGAGGCAACGGCGGCACTCTCCCGCGGCGGCGCCCTTGAGCGAGCCACTGAAGTAGAACCGCCCGCTCCCCGCCCCGCTCAGGCGCCCGGTGACATGGATCGCAGAGACAGGACGAATGTCGCCCTCCATCCAGACCGCGTCGTCGGAAGGGAGGTCGGATTCGACCTTGACAGCTCCCTCGGACAGGGTGCGAATGGCGAACGACAGCATGGGCGGAAAGCTATCCGGGCCGTGTGGGTGGGTCAAGGGTCCAAGCCCTGCACTGGCAGGGACTTAGAAGGGCAGAGGGGAGATGGGAGATGTGAGGGGGCCGCCCGTCCGGGCGGCCCTGCCCCTCGACGAGGAAAGGGCGCCGGCAGTACCCGGCGCCCTCCTCCCCTCTCACACCTCCCATCTGCCCCTACAGAACCTCAGCCTCGGCGAAGAAGAACCGGCTCTCCCGCACCGCGTTCTCGTCCGAATCCGAGGCGTGGATCGCGTTCTTCCCCTTCGACTCCGCGTAGAGCTTGCGCACCGTGCCGGGGGCCGCGTCGGCGGGGTCCGTCGCGCCGATCGCGTCGCGGAGCGCCGTCACCGCGCCGGCCTTCTGCACGATGAAGGGCATGCACGGGGCCGAGCTCATGAAGGCCACGAGCTCGTCATAGAAGGGGCGCCCCTTGTGGACGGCGTAGAACTCCTCCGCCTGCCGCCTGGAGAGCTGCATCACCCGTGCGGCCTTGAGGACGAACCCCTGGGCCTCGAGGTGGGCGATGATCTTCCCCGCCTTGCCGGCGTTGAAGGCGTCGGGCTTGATGATCGAGAACGTATAGTTGAGCGACATCGTCTGGTCTGGGATTGGTTGGGTCCGGCGGCGCTACTTCAGGCGCGCCTTGATGAGTTCCACGAAGTCCTTCGGGCGCTTCGCCACGCCCATGCCGGCCGCCTCGAACGCCTCGATCTTCTCGGCCGCCGTTCCCGACGAGCCGGAGATGATGGCGCCCGCATGCCCCATCCGGCGCCCCGGCGGCGCGGTCTGGCCCGCGATGAAGCCGACGACCGGCTTCTTCATGTGCTTCTTCACGAACGCGGCGGCCTCCTGCTCGTCCGTCCCGCCGATCTCGCCCATCATCGCGACGGCCTTGGTCTTCGGGTCCTTCTCGAACGCCTCGAGGCAGTCGATGAAGTTGGTGCCGTTGATCGGGTCGCCCCCGATGCCGACGCAGGTCGTCTGGCCGATGCCCGCGCGCGTGAGCTTGTCGACCACCTCATAGGTGAGCGTGCCGGAGCGCGAGACCACGCCCACCGGGCCCGGCGTGCAGATCCCGCCCGGGATGATGCCCACCTTCGACTCGCCGGGCGAGATGAGCCCCGGGCAGTTCGGCCCGAGGAGCCGCACCCCGCGCTCCTTCACGAAGGGATGGACCTTCGTCATGTCGAGCACCGGCACGCCCTCGGTGATGCAGACGACGAAGGCGACGCCCGAGGCGGCGGCCTCCATGATCGCATCGGCGGCGTATGCCGGCGGCACGTAGATCACGCTCGCGTTCGCACCGGTGGCCTGCACGGCGTCGACCATCGTGTTGAAGATCGGGACCTTGCCCTCGAACTTCTGCCCGCCCTTCCCGGGCGTCACGCCGGCCACGACCTGCGTGCCGTACTCCATCATCTGCTTGGCGTGGAACGAGCCGTCGCGTCCCGTGATGCCCTGGATGATGAGCTTGGTGTTCTTGTCGATGAAGATGCTCATGCGGCCTTCCCTCCCTTGGCCAGCGCGACGGCCTGCTGCACCGCCTCGTCCATGTCGTTCGACGCGGAGAAGCCGTTCGCCTTGAGGATCTTCATCGCCTCGGCCTCGTTGGTGCCGGTGAGGCGGATCACGAGGGGCACCTTGAGCGGGTTGGACTTGGTGGCGGTCACGATGCCGTTCGCGACGTCGTCGGTGCGCGTGATGCCGCCGAAGATGTTGAAGAGGATCGCCTTCACGCTGGGGTCCGCCGTGATGATGCGAAGCGCCGCGACGACCTTCTCCGGGTTGGACGAGCCGCCGATGTCGAGGAAGTTGGCGGGCTCCCCGCCGTAGTACTTCACGAGGTCCATCGTCGCCATCGCGAGGCCGGCGCCGTTCACCACGCACCCGACGTTCCCGTCGAGCTTGATGAAGGTGAGGTTCGCGTTGCGCGCCTCGACCTCGCTGGGCGCCTCGCTGCTCTCGTCGCGCATCGCGGCGATCGCGGGGAGGCGGTCGAGCTCGTTGTCGTCGATCACCATCTTGCCGTCCACCGCCACGAGCACGCCCTTGGGGGTGACCACCAGCGGGTTGATCTCCGCCAGCGAGCACCCGCTCGCCATGAAGGCGGCGTAGAGCTGCTGCATGATCGTCGCGGCGGCGCGCGCCTGCTTCACGTCCTGGTAGAGGAAGAAGCCCATGCGCATCGCGTCGTAGGCCGGGAGCCCGTACCGCACGTCCACCGGCACGTAGAGGATCTTCTCCGGCGTCTCGGCCGCGACCTGCTCGATGTCGATGCCGCCCGCGGCGGACACCATGAACACCGGCTTCTTGGTCGCGCGGTCGACGATGATGCCGACGTACGCCTCACTCCCGATGTCCTCGGCCACGGTCACGAGCACCTTCTCGACGGTGAGCCCCTTGATGTCCATGCCGAGGATCGCGGCGGCCTTCTCCTTCGCCTCGGCCGGCGTCTTGCAGAACTTCACGCCGCCGGCCTTGCCGCGGCCGCCGACATGCACCTGCGCCTTCACCATGACGGCGACGCCGTACTCCTTCGCGATCGCCTCGGCTTCGGTGGGGGTCGTCGCGACCTTGCCCGGCGGGATGTTCACGCCATGGCTGCGGAGGATCTCCTTCGCCTGGTACTCGTGGATGTTCACACGGTCTCCGATGAGTGGAAGAGCTACAGCCTTCTAAGATAACGAAGGCGGCACCACTCACGGAAGCCGACGGGTCAGGGACGGACCTGGATCGACGGCAGGAAGGTCGGCGCACGCCGCGCCCGCACCCGCTGCTCGAACGCGTACGCGAGCCGCAGGAGCGTCCCCTCGCTGTACGCGGAACCCATGAACAGCATCCCCACCGGCAGCCCCGCCACGTCGCCGGCAGGCACCGTGATGCTCGGGTACCCCGCCGCGGCCGAGACGACGTAGCTCCCCTGCACCGCATTGTCACCGAGGAGCACGTCGATCAGCCAGGCCGGCGAGTCCGTGGGCGCCACGATCGCGTCGAGCTTGTACTGCTGGAGGGTCGCGTCGATCCCCTGCGCCCGCGCCAGCTGGCGCACCAGCTGGAGCATGCGCTGGTACTCCGGGCTCGTCAGCGGCCCCTTGGACTCGGCGTACTGGAGGGTCTCCTGCCCGAACCAGATCAGTTCGCGATCGCTGTTCCTCGCGTTGAACGCGATCAGGTCCCGCAGCGACTTGACGGGCGACGAGGGTCCGAGCGACGCGAAGTAGGCGTCAAGGCCCGCCTTGAGCTCGTACGAGAGCACCTCGGCGTCGAACGCCCAGATCCCCTCCGCCGAGTCGAGGTCGGCCGGATCGACGATCACCGCACCGGCGGCCGCCATGGTGTCCAGCGCCAGCTCGATGACCCGATCGGCGACGACGCTCGCCCCGAACAGGTTGCGCGCCACGCCGATGCGGGCGCCCCGAAGTCCCTCGGGGTCGAGGAAGGAGGTGTAGTCCTTCTCCGCGTACTCGGCCGCGTCCGCGGTCGTGGCGTCCCGCGGGTCTCGGCCCGCGATCAGCGAGAGGAGGATGGCGGCGTCTCGGACCGTGCGGGTCATCGGGCCGACGCTGTCGTGCGTCACCGAGACGGGGATGATGCCCGCGCGGCTCACCAGCCCGACGGTCGGCTTCAGGCCCACGATCCCGCAGATGGCCGAGGGGCTCATGATGGAGCCCATCGTCTCCGTGCCGAGCGCGGCGGGAGCGAGGTTCGCCGAGACCGCCGCGGCGGTGCCCGAGCTCGAGCCTCCCGCACTGCGATCCAGCGCGTAGGGGTTCCGCGTGATGCTTCCCCGAGCGCTCCACCCGCCGATCGCCCCGCGGCCGCGCGCGGCCGCCCATTCGCTCATGTTCGACTTCCCGAGCATCAGGCACCCCGCCGCCCGCAGGCGTTCGACCACGAATGCGTCACGTGGCGCCACGCTCGTCGCCAGCGCGAGCGAACCGGCACTCGTGTGGAGCTTGTCCGCGGTGCCGATGTTGTCCTTGAGGAGGATCGGGACCCCATGCAGGGGACTCCGGGGTCCCTTGGCCTTGCGCTCGGCGTCGAGCGCGTCCGCGATCGCCAGCGCTTCGGGGTTGACCTCGAGGATCGCGTTGAGTTCCGGGCCGTCCCGGTCGATCCGCTCGATCGCGTCGAGGTACCACTCGACGATGGCGCGCGACGTCCATCGGCCGTTCGCGAGCCCCTCCGAGAGTTCGCCGAGCGAGATCTCGTGGAACTCCTGCGTGCCGGGCGGCACCGCGTGTGCGCCGACACGCGCGAGCGCCTCCTCCGCGCGGAGTGCGGGCGCGAGTGCGCCCAGGGCGACGCAGGCCCCGACACGGCCGACGAACCCTCGACGACCCAGGCGGCGTGGGTCGCCGGCGGCGGCGTCGCTCACGGTGCGGTGGCTGCGGGGAGGGAGGGCACGCTGCTACTACGCGCCTGCGCCGGAAACGTTAGCCCCGTCGCTCCCCGGATCGCCGCTTCAGGGCACGGGGCGGCCGACGAGCCGGCCGAGCGCCGCCCAGGCATCCCCATAGGCCCGCCAGTTCCCGGCGCGAAGCGCGGCCTGCATCGCGTCGTACAGCGCCGCCACGCGCGACCGGAAGACCTCCGCCGGCAGGGCGAGGTCGGCGGGGATCTCCCGGATCCCCTGCGCCGCCGCCAGGGTGCGCCCCGTGCGCGGGCGCTCGGCCTGCAGCGTGGCCACGCCGGCAAGCCGCGGGGGCCCGTCGGGCGGCCACTCGTAGAACGCCTGCGCGAACACGATCCCGCCCGGCACCGGGAGCACCTGCACCCGGCCGCGCCGCGCGTGCGGCAGGGTCCGGCCGAACCCGGCCGTATCCGCCGCGGCCTGGAGACCCTCGAGCGTCGCAGTCCAGCGGGTCCCGCCGGGCGCCGCGTGGAACTCCGTACGCGGGGTCCGCCCGCCGCGCGCGAGGAGCAGCCCCGTCACCTGGTCGCCGCGATCCACGACGGCGACGCTCCACGCGAGCGTTCCGGCCGTGTCGAGCTGGAAGAGCGTGGGCGGCCCCGTCGCCAGGTCCGCGTCCGCATCGTCCACCCGCGCCAGGGAGCGCGCCGCGATCGTGTCCGCGAAGAAGCCCGTGCGTCCGAGGATCGTCCCCTGGATCGCGGCCCACTCGATCGCCGGCGGGAGCGAGCGGCGCATCCACGCGGGCGCCACCTCCGGCGTGGTGAAGATGTCGGGGTAGAGCCGCATCCAGCTGCGCATGATCGGATCCGGGTCGGGCGGGCTCAGCAGCGTGACCCGACCCGTCTGGGCCTGCACGACGGCGGTCGCGGCGGGACGCACGTAGTGCGCGACGACGCCCCCGACGGTGAGGCGCTCGGCGAGCGGGTACTGCCGCGCGACGGCGAAGAGCTCCGCCACCCAGTACAGCGAGTCACCGTGCGTGACCGGCGTGATGGTCTCCCCGACCCGGAAGAAGGGCACGACCTGCGCGAGCCGCTCCCGCACCGCGCGGTGCACGACGATCCGCGGGCGCAGGGCGGGCGGATCGGCGAAGAAGAGCCGGGGATTCTGCTGGTCCCACGCGTGGGCGAACCGCTCGAGGCCCGAGCTGAAGCCCGGGGCGGCGAGGCGGCCCGCGGTGTCGGCGACGATCACATACCGGGAGGCGTCCGGCGTCACCAGCACGCCCGCGACGCCGCGATCCATCGGTCCCGCGGCGGCGACGGGTCCACCGGTGGGCGCCGCCGCGGCCGCCCGAAGGCGATCGACCGGCCAGGGCGCCCCCACGGGGCCGTCGGGAGGCGCCCCGCGCAGGAGCACCGCCTCGAGCCCGTCGCTCCCTCCCGTCCAGGCGAAGGCCGACACATCCGTTCCGCGGCGCTCGCGCTCGATGTGCCGCACCAGCGCCGCCGGGTCCCAGGTGCTGACGAAGCGGGCCAGGTCCACCGCCTGGACGAGGCTGGGCGCCTGCGCGTCGGCCCGCACGATCTCGTCCACGCCGAAGGCGCGCCGGGAGTAGAGCGCACGCGTCGCGAGGTACGGGCGTTCGCGGACGGCCACCTCGCGCTCCGTCCCCTCGCGGCCCGCGACCGCGGGGAGCACGAGGCGCATGATCGGCCCGGCGACGATCAGTGCGGTCACGAGGCCGAACGCGATGCGCAGATGCCCGCGCCAGACCGACCAGGCGAAGACGACGGCGGCCGGGAGCGCGGCGAACGCGAGGATCACGAGGTACGGCATCAGCACGCGGTGGTCGTACGCCGAGAAGTAGCTCGGGGCCTCCACCCAGCTCGTGGGGCGACTCCCCTCGGTGAGGAGGTAGAAGCGGTCGAGGCGCCAGTTCCACGCGACGAGGAGGATCACCCCGCTCCCGAGGAGCCCGAGGTGGCGGCGCACCCAGGTGGACACGTAGAGCCCTCCCTGGTCCCACCGGATGCTCGGCGTCAGCGCATACAGGGCGACCACCAGCACCACCGTCAGGAGCACGAGTGCGCTCACCAGCTGGTTGAGCACCATCTCGAACGGGAGGGCGTACGCGTAGAAGCCGAGGTCGCGCTCGAGGTAGGGATCGAACTCCGTGAACGGCACGCCGGCGAACGCGAGGCGCGCCACGGTCCAGTCCAGGTCCACGAGCATCAGGAGGAACGCGACCACCACGGCGCCGCCGAGGGCGAGCAGGGTCAGCCGCCGCGTGGGGATCGCCTCCCCGATCTCGAGGTTCCCCACCTGGCGCGGGAGCACGAGGGAGACGATCGACTGCCGCACGGCGTAGAGGTTCGCGAAGACGAACCCGAAGGTCGCGAGGAAGACCGCCGAGCGCAGCAGCGCCACGGTCATCACCTTGGACCGCCAGACGGCCTCGGTGCCGAGGGCGCGGTGGAAGGCCCAGTCGCCGTAGAGCGAGGCGAACCATCGCCCGCCGAGCAGCGCGAGCGCGAGGCCGGCGAGCAGCCAGAGGGCGCCGCGCCTCGGCGTCATCTCAGTGCCCGGCTCCGGTGCCGACGGTGACGCCCTTCGTCGCGAGCCACGCCTCCACCTCGGCACGGAGCTCGCCCAGCCGGCGCTCCGAGTCCGCCTCGAACCGGAGCACGAGGATCGGCTGCGTGTTGGAACTCCGGATCAGGCCCCACCCGCCGTCGAAGAGGATGCGGACGCCGTCGACGTCGGAGACCTTGTACCGGGCCGAGAAATGCGCGAGCGCGTCGCGCACGATCCCCTCCTTCAGGTCGTCGGGGCAGTCGACGCGGAGCTCCGGCGTGGAGACGAAGCGGGGCACGTCCGCGAGCAGCTCCTTCACCGTGCGTCCCGAGTCCGCGACGATGCGGAGCAGGCGCGCGGCCGCATAGAGGGCGTCGTCATGGCCGTAGAACCCCTCGGAGAAGAACATGTGCCCCGACATCTCACCGGCGAGGGGGGCGTGCATCTCCTTCATCTTGTCCTTGATCAGCGAGTGTCCCGTCTTCCACATGACGGCCTTCCCTCCCGCCTTCTCGATGCCGTCCGGGAGCGCCTGCGAGCACTTCACGTCGAAGATGATCGCCTGCCCCTTCCCCGTGCGCGCGAGCACGTCGCGCGCGTAGAGGAGCAGGAGGTAGTCGCCCCAGATGATGGTGCCGTCGCCGTCCACGATCCCGATCCGGTCCGCGTCGCCGTCGAACCCGATGCCGACCTCGCTCCCCGTCTCGCGCACGCTGCGGATCAGGTCCTGCAGGTTCTCGACGACCGTCGGGTCGGGATGGTGGTTGGGGAAGGTGCCATCGCTCTCCGCGAAGAGCATCGTGGGCGTGAGGCCGAGCGCGGCGAAGAGCTGTGGCGCCGCCACCGCGCCCGCCCCGTTGCCGCAGTCGATCACGACCTTCATGCCCGCCGGCAGCGTGCCGATGCGCGCCTTCATGTCGGCCACGTAGCGGTCGATCACCGCCTCGGAGCGCACCACGCCCTTGCCGGTGGGGAACGCCCCCTTGGCGATGATGTCGCGCAGGTGGACGATCGCCGCGCCGTGGAGCGACCCGGTGCCGACGGAGCACTTGAAGCCGTTGTACTCGGGCGGGTTGTGCGACCCCGTGATCTGGATGCCGGCCACCACGCCGAGGTGGTGCAGGCTCCAGTAGAGGAGCGGCGTGGGGACGATCCCGATGTCCACCACGTCGAGTCCGGCGCCCGTGAGGCCGCGCACGAGCGCGTCACGCAGCGCCTGTCCGCTCGGCCGGTTGTCGCGCCCCACCGCCACCGCGCCCTTCCGGCCGCGCTCCGCCAGGATGACCGCGTACCCGCGACCGATCGCCTCGGCCGCCTCGAGGGTGAGGTCCTTGCCGTAGATGCCGCGGATGTCGTAGGTGCGGAAGATGCCGGGAGCGATCATGAGGGGATCTCAGGGTCTGGATGTGACGCGGGGCGCCCGAGAGCGCCCCGCGGAACCTGTGGCCGGTCGCCGTGCGGCGCCACGGGCGTCTAGGGTCGGATGCCCGGCGGCAGCCCCATGCCGGTCGTCGGCGAATAGGGATGCTGGTGCAGCCCGTTCTCGCTGCTGTAGCGCACCAGCTGCGAGGGGAAGAGCCCGAGCGCGAGGATGAGCACCGCGGTCACGCCGATCACGGCCCGCGTCATGCCGCCCATCGGCGCGGGCTCGCGCGCGCCCTCGGGCCGCGGGGACATGAACATGGCCCGCACCACCTGGAGGTAGTAGCCCGCGGAGATGACCGAGGTGAGCACGATCGCGACGGCGAGCGGCACCAGGCCCGTGATGGAGTCGAGCGCGGCCTGCAGGAGGTACCACTTGGCGAAGAAGCCGATGCCGCCGAAGATCGGGAATCCGAGCAGCGCGAGCAGGTAGACCGCCATCGCGCTCGCGAGCCAGGGGCGCGTCTGCCAGAGCCCCTCGTAGTCGGAGACGAGCGCCGGGGCGTCGCCGTCCGGCTGCAGCGTCATCACGATCGCGAAGGCGCCGAAGGTGGCGAGGCCGTAGGCGAAGAGGTAGAAGATCATCGCCGTGGAGGCGAGCGCCGTGCTGGACGCGATGGCCACGAGGAGGTAGCCCGTGTGGACGACGCTCGAGTAGGCCAGCATCCGCTTGATGTTGCGCTGCGAGAGCGCGACTACGTTCCCCAGGAACATCGTGAGGAGGGCGAGCGCGCTCACCGGCACCACCCACGAGGCGGTGAGGAAGTAGAGCCCCTCGTACCAGATGCGCAGGAAGGTGGCGAACGCCGCCGCCTTCACCGCCGCCGCCATGAACGCCGTCACCGGCGTCGGCGACCCCTCGTACACGTCCGGTGCCCACATGTGGAACGGGGCCGCCGCGACCTTGAACCCCATGCCGATGAGCAGGAGTCCCGTGCCCACGAGGAGCATCGGGTGCGTGTAGAGCTTGAAGTGCACGATCTTCGCGCCGATCTCGTTCAGCTGCGTGGAGCCCGTGGCGCCGTAGATGAGGGCGATGCCGTAGAGCAGGAACCCGGTCGCGAAGGCACCCAGCAGGAAGTACTTGAGCGAGGCCTCCGCCGCCCGGGCGCGCCGCCGGTCGATGCCCGCCAGCACGTAGATCGCGATCGACATGATCTCGATCCCGAGGAAGATCACCATCAGGTCGCGCCCGGCGGCGAGCATCATCATGCCCGCGGCCGCGAAGAGCACCAGCACGTGCGTCTCCGCCGTCAGGATCCCGTCGCGCGCGTTCTGCTCGATGGAGAGCGCGATGGTCGCGAGCGCCGAGAGCAGGATGATCAGGTCGAGCGCCCACCGGTACCCGTCGACGGCGATGACGCCGCCCGCGGCCGCCGTGTACCCGCCGACCGCCATGTGCACCGTGGCGGCGATCGCGACCACGACGACGAGCATGGCGCCGAAGCCGACGCGCCGCTGGCGCGCGGCCGACTCGCGGTCCCACGCGGCGACCAGCATGAGCACCATCGCGCCCGCCATGACGAGCAGGTCGGGGAGCAGCGCGTGCGCGAGCTGCGAGGGGATGAGGAGGTCGAGGGTCATCTCAGCGCTCCCCCACCGTGAGGCTGCGCGAGCTCAGGCGCGCCTGCTCGGCCTGCCGCACCATCCGCTCGGCGACGGCCTCCGTCTTGTGCAGCACCGGCTTGGGGTAGACGCCGAGCCAGAGGATGCCGATCACGAGCGGCGTGAGCAGCCCGATCTCCCGCCAGTTGAGGTCCATGCCCTTGAGCGCCTGGTTCTCAGGCTTCACGAGAGGATTGTAGATGATCCGCTGGACGGCCCAGAGGAGGTACGCCGCGGCGAAGATCACGCTCGTCGCCGCGATGAGCGCGTAGTAGGGCTGCGTCGGGAAGGAGCCGACGAGCACCAGGAACTCGCCGACGAACCCGTTGGTGCCGGGCACGCCGATGGAGCTGAAGGCGACCACCGTCAGGATGAGGGCGAAGACCGGCATCACCTTCGCGATCCCGCCGAAGTCCTCGATCATCCGGGTGTGGCGCCGCTCGTAGATCATCCCGATCAGGAGGAAGAGCGCCCCCGTCGAGATGCCGTGGCTGATGGTCACCATCAGCGCGCCCTGCACGGACTCCACGGTCATCGCGAAGATGCCGAGCATCACGAAGCCCAGGTGGCTGACGGACGAGTAGGCGACCAGCTTCTTGAAGTCGGGCTGCACGAGCGCCACCAGCGCGCCGTACACGATGCCGATGACCGCCAGCACCAGCATCACCGTGCGCACGGTCGGGTGCATCGCGACCGCCGGGAAGAGCGGCACCGCGAACCGGATGAAGCCGAAGGTGCCCATCTTGAGCATGATCGCGGCCAGGATCACCGAACCGGCCGTGGGCGCCTCGACGTGCGCGTCGGGGAGCCAGGTGTGGAAGGGCCACATCGGCACCTTCACGGCGAAGGCGAGCGCGAAGGCCAGGAAGAGCCAGAACTGCCCCGGCACGCCACCGCGCGTCATGGCGAGGATCGCGTCGTAGCTGAACACCGGCGTCCCGCCCTGCCCCGCCGCGATGCCGAGCCAGAGGATCGCCACCAGCATCAGCAGCGAGCCGACCATCGTGTAGAGGAAGAACTTGAGGCTCGCGTAGAGGCGGCGCTGCCCGCCCCAGATGCCGATGATCAGGTACATCGGCACGAGCATCACCTCCCACATCACGTAGAAGAGCACCAGGTCCAGCGCCATGAAGACGCCGAGCATGCCCGTCGTGAGGATCAGGAGGAGCGCGTAGTAGCTGTGGACCTTCTCACGGATCGACGTCCAGCTCCCGAGCACCGCGAGTGGCATCAGGATCGTCGTGAGGAGCACCAGCATCAGGGCGACGCCGTCCACGCCCACCGTGAAGCGGGCGCCCCACTGCGGGATCCAGGCCGCGTCCACGTACGCCTGCCAGTCGAGGCTCGAGACGTCCACGGACCACCAGAGCCCGAGCGAGAGCACCGCCTCGGCCAGGAAGATCCAGAGGGCGAGCGTGCGTGCGGCGCGCATCGCGGCCTCGCCGGTGTGCTTCTGCGTCACGCCCTGCGCGAAGAGCAGCAGCGCGCCGAGCAGGGGCAGGGCGAGCAGCGTGGGGAGGATCCAGCCGTTGTATCCGATTCCGTCGAGGAACTGGGTCATGGGATCGGCCTGTTCCTAGCGGAGAGTGAAGGCGGAGAGCACGAGGAACGCCCCGAACACGAGCGCCCACGCATAGGTGCCGACCCGGCCCGTCTGCCACTGCGAGCCCAGCCAGCCGAAGGCGCGCATGAGGAGCGCGCTCCCGTTCACGAGCAGCCCGTCGATCAGCCCGGTGTCCACGCCCTTCCAGAGCACGAGGCGCGAGAGCCCGACCGTGGGCCGGACGACGGCCTTGTCGTACGCCTCGTCCACGTACCACTTGTTCAGCAGGGTCTTCTCGATCCCCTGCTCCGCCGGCGCGTCCTTCGCCGGCTTGAGCTCGGCCGGCTTGAGGCGGAACGCCGCGAGGGCGATGCCCGCGACCGCGATCAGGATCGCGGTGCCGATGAGCGCGTACTCCGTGGCGTGGGAGAGGTGCGTCGCCTCGCCGTGCGTCACGATCAACGTCCCGGTGCCGACGACCGGCTCGAGCCAGTGGTGCAGCACCTCGGAGGGGCCGATCGCCCCGCCGGTGATCGCCGGGAGGTTGAACCACCCGCCCGCGAGCGAGAGCACGCCGAGCACGAGGAGGGGACCCGTCATGATCCAGGGCGCCTCCTTCAGGTGGCCCCGCTCCTTCTCCCCGGTGCGGTTCGGCCCGTGGAAGGTGTAGAGCATCATGCGCGTCATGTAGATCGCGGTCATGAGGGCGGCCGCGAGTCCGAGCGCGTACACGCCGTAGAGGACGACGCCGCCGGGGATGCCCAGCCAACTGGCGTCCGCGAGCGTCGAGCCGTGCGTGCGGGCGAAGACGGAGGTGAGGATCTCATCCTTCGAGAAGAACCCCGCGAAGGGCGGGATGCCGGCGATCGCCAGCGTGGCGATCCACATCAGCCCGGCGGTGATCGGCATGAACGCCTTGAGCCCGCCCATGTTCCGCATGTCCTGCGCGTCCTCGTGCTTGTGCGTCGCGTGGTACGCCTGGTGCATGGCGTAGATCACGGAGCCGGAACCGAGGAAGAGGAGCGCCTTGAAGAACGCGTGCGTCATCAGGTGGAAGACGCCCGCCGTGTACGCCCCGACGCCCACGCCCACGAACATGTAGCCGAGCTGGGAGACCGTGGAATACGCGAGCACCTTCTTGATGTCCCACTGCTTGAGGCCGATCGTCGCCGCGAACACGGCCGTGAGCGCGCCGATCACCGCCACCGTGAGCTGCGCGGCGGGTGCCATCGCGAAGAGCGTGGCGCTGCGGGCGACGAGGTAGACGCCGGCCGTCACCATCGTGGCCGCGTGGATGAGCGCGGAGACGGGGGTCGGACCCGCCATCGCGTCCGGGAGCCAGACGAAGAGCGGGATCTGCGCCGATTTGCCCACGGCCCCGAGGAAGAGGAAGAGGCAGATGGCCGTCGCAACGACGCTCCCGACCGAGAGCTCGGCCGCCGCGGCGCCGACGCCGGCGAAGGAGAGCGCCTCGAAGTTCGCGAACATCAGGAACATCGCGACCAGGAACCCGAAGTCGCCGATACGGTTGACGACGAACGCCTTCTTGCCGGCGTCCGCGTTGGCCTTGTCGCTGAACCAGAAGCCGATCAGCAGGTAGGAGCAGAGCCCCACGCCCTCCCAGCCCACGAACATCAGCGGGTAGCTGGCGCCGAGCACCAGCAGGAGCATGAAGAAGACGAAGAGGTTGAGGTACGCGAAGTAGCGCGGGTACCCCGGGTCGTCCTGCATGTAGCCGACGCTGAACAGGTGGATCAGGAACCCGACGCCGGTGATGATGAGCACCATCACCATCGAGAGCTGGTCCAGCTGGAACGCGACGTCCACCGAGAGGTTGCCGGTGGGCATCCAGGCGAAGAGCGTCTGCACGAACGGCACGTGCATCGCGTCGCCGGCGCCGCGCATGGCCCCGAAGATCAGGAGGGCGAGCGCGAAGGTGAGGAAGAGGACGCCCGGGCCGATGATGGACACGAGCGCGGCCGACGGGTGGCGCGCGGGATGATGCGCGTCGTGACCGTCGTCGTGACCGTGGCCGTGCCCGTGGTCGCCGTGCGCGCCATCGGCGTGCGCGCCGTGGGCCCCGTGCGCGTCGTGCGCCGAGGGGTCCGCCGGCCCGATCGTCGCCGCCGCCCGTACGGAGAGGATGCCGTTGAGCACGAACCCGAGGAGCGGGAGCGCCGGCAGCAGCCAGACGAAGCGCGCCACGGTGTCGGCCAGCGGGTGGCCGGTGGCGGGAAGTTCAGTCTGCATCAGCCCTTCAGCAGGTTGACGTCCTCGAGATTCACCGACTGCCGGTGACGGAAGATCGCGATGATGATCGCCAGCCCCACCGCGGCCTCGGCGGCGGCCACCGTCATCACGAAGATGACGAAGACCTGGCCGCTCGCGCCGTAGAGCGTGGAGAGGGCCACGAACGAGAGGTTGACCGCGTTGAGCATGAGCTCAACGCACATGAAGATGATGATGGCGTTGCGGCGCGTGAGCACGCCGACCACGCCCACCGTGAAGAGCGCCGCGGAGAGCGCGAGGGACTCAGCCAGCATCGCCGGCCTCCCGCTTCTTCCCGATCACCACCGCCCCGACGATCGCCGTCAGGAGCAGGATCGACGTGAGCTCGAACGCGAGCAGGTACTCGCGGAAGAGCGGCGCCGCGATCGGCCCGATGATGCCGGCCGTCCCCTGCGCCGCCTCGGTCGTCACCGCCGCCGGCAGCGTGAGCTTCGCCGGGAACTCGGCGCGCGCGAGCACCATGATCTCGGCCAGGAGCGCCAGGCCGACGAACCCGGCCGCCAGCCGACCGCCCTTGCCGCGGATGTCCGAGAGCTCCGAGGGATGCCCGAGGTTCAGGAGCATCACGACGAAGAGGAAGACGACCATGATGGCGCCGGCGTAGAGCAGCACCTGGATCGCGCCGATGAACTGGGCGTCGAGCAGGATGTAGAGCACCGCCAGGCAGAACATCACGTTGATCAGCCAGAGCGCCGCCGCCACCGGACTCTTCCGTGTCACGAAGAGGATGGACGACACGAGCGCGATCAGGCCGAAGAGGTAGAAATGGAACCCGTAGAAGAGCGGGAAGAACTCGTTCCCCATCGTCATTCCCCCCGCGGGTCGGCGGGATCCCAGAGCTCGCTCACGGGGTGCGTCTGCGCCGTGAGGCGCTCGAGGTCGTACACGAAGCGCTCACGGTTGAACTCCGCGTTCTCGTAGTGGCGCCCCATGTGGATCGCCTCCTCCGGGCAGACCTCCTGGCAGTAGCCGCAGAAGATGCAGCGGAACTCGTCGATCTCGAACACGAGCGGGTAGCGGTTCCCCGCCTCGTCCTCGCCGGGCACCAGCTTGATGCAGTTCGCCGGGCAGACGGTCGGGCAGAGGCCGCAGGCCACGCACTTCGCGGTGCCGTCCTCGGTGGTGAGCATCCGGTGCGTCCCCCGCCAGCGCGGCGAGATGTCCCAGCGCTCCTCCGGGTACTGCACCGTGACCTTGTGGGGGTCGATCATGTGCTTGAACGTGAGCGCGAGCCCCTTGAGCGTGGCGCGCACGTAGCTGACCTCGCCCACCGGCCGCTCCATCACCTTCACGGTGATCGCCATCAGCGGATCTCCCCGGGCGCGAGGTGGGCGCGCTGCACCGCACGGGCGCGCAGGCGGCCGAGCCGCTCGCGCTCGATGCGCGACGACGCGGGACTGATGATCCGGCCACGGTCGAGGATCACGAAGAGCACCACCAGGAGCACGAGGTTGATGCCGAACATCGCGAGCCCGAAGGTGCGCCCGCGCTCGAGGCCGGCGTAGTCGAGCCCGAGGATGGCGGCCGCGGCGATCACGATGTAGGCCAGCGCCACCGGGAGCATGAACTTCCACCCGAGCGACATCAGCTGGTCGTAGCGGAAGCGCGGGAGCGTCCAGCGCACCCAGATGTAGAAGAAGACGAAGAAGCCGACCTTGAACGAGAACATCCCCACCGTCGCCAGCGCCTTGAGCACGGTGGCCGGCCCACTGTTGTCCCACTGCGTGAAGGGGATGTCCCAGCCGCCGAAGAAGAGCGTCACGAACATCGCGCTCGCCGTCAGCATGTTCGCGTACTCCGAGATCGGGAACATCGAGAACTTCATCGCGCTGTACTCGCTGTGGTAGCCGGCGATGAGCTCGGACTCCGCCTCGGGGAGGTCGAAGGGGACGCGGTTGGTCTCCGCGAACGCCGCCACCAGGAAGAGGAAGGCGGCGATCGAGAGCACCAGCACGTTCCACCCCATCGTCGCCTGCTGTACGATGATGGTGTTGAGCGACACGTTCCCCGCGATCAGGAGCACGCAAACGGTGCTCATCCCCATCGCGATCTCGTAGCTGACCATCTGCGCCGAGGCGCGGAGGCCGCCGAGGAGCGCGTACTTGTTGTTCGACGCCCACCCCGCGAGCACGATCCCGTACACGCCGAGCGAGGTGATCGCGAGGGTGAAGAGGAACCCGATCGGGAGGTCGGCGACGACCAGGTCGATCTTGCCCCAGGGCGTAGGGAGCGGCGCACCGAAGGGGATCACCGCCCAGGCCAGCAACGCCGGCACGAAGGCGAGCGCCGGTGCCAGGATGAAGATCGGCTTGTTGATCTCCCCCGGCATCGTCTCTTCCTTCATGATGTTCTTCACGCCGTCGGCGAGCACCTGGAAGAGCCCCCAGGGGCCCACGCGGTTCGGCCCGTGCCGGTCCTGGATCCAGGCCGAGATCTTCCGCTCGGCGAGCGTGGTGTAGGCCACGCCGACCATGTAGACCGTGAAGACGATCAGCATCTTCACGACGGTGGCGATCAGGAACACCCAGGTGGAGGGCGGGAGCTGCATCGGATCGAGCGGTGGCATCAGGCGACCCCCGCCGCGTGCCTGGCGCCCGCCATCGGCGCGCCGAGGAGCCCGAGCCGGTCGTAGCTCAACCCGGCGAACCCGGACTCCGACTTCGCCAGGGCGTCGAACACGCTCCCGGCCATGAAGTACTCGCCCTTCACGCCGAGCGCGTTCACCAGGTCCCCGAGCGCGTACCAGCTCGGGCGCGCCATCCCCGGCGCCGCCTTGGCCTGCAGGAAGCGCTGCACGCGGCCCCGCAGGTTGGTGAAGGTGCCCTCTTCCTCCGCGACGTTCGCGATGGGCAGCACCGCGGCCGCGGTGGGAAGTCCCACCGGCATCACGGTGCCGATCACGATCACCGCCGACGCCTTCTTCGCGGCGGCGACGTCGAGACCCGCCAGGTCGTCGTCGGCCAGGACCAGCACGTCACCGTCCTTGAGGCCCCCGAGCGGGTCGCTGTCGCGGCGCTTGAAGCCGAGCGCCTCCGCACCGTGCACGTTCGGGGCACGGTCGGCACGCAGCGAGAGGTCCGGGACGCCCGGGAGCGGCGCCTCGGGGCCGGTCGCGCACCGGAACACCCCTTCGCCCTTCGTCGCGCCGACCACCTGCTTGAGCAGGAAGAGCGCTTCATTGGAGAGCCGCGGCGACGCGACGACGTAAGCACGCTTGCCGTGCAGCGCCTTGGCCGCGGCGGCGATGGCGATCTCCCAGTCCGCGGAGGCCAGCGCGCCGGCCTTCGGCACCTTGGGTGCGTCGATCCGGTCCGGACGGTTCATCCAGCGGTAGTCGAGGCGCCCCTCGTCACAGAGATAGAAGTGGTTGACCGCCTCGTTGGACCGCGGCTTCTGGCGCACGACGACGTTGTCGCGCGTCTCGAGGATGCTGTTGCACCCCTGCGAGCAGCCGGTGCAGACGGACGCCGTGCGGTCGAGTTCCCACGCGCGGGCCTTGTTCAGGAAGTCCTTGGAGACAAGGGCGCCCACCGGGCAGAGGTCGATCACGTTCGCGGCCCAGGGCTGCGTGAGGTCGTGGTCGCTCGCCTTGCCGATCACCGCGCGGTCGCCGCGCTCGGAGACGTTGAGCACCGGCTCCTGGTGGATGTCATCCATGAAGCGCACGCAGCGCGTGCAGAGGATGCAGCGGTTGGTGACGTAGAGGACGTCGCCGCCGAAATCCTCGACCGGGTTGAAGCGCTTCGGCTCGTGGTAGCGCGAGTCGGCGCGCCCTTCCTGGAAGGTGTAGTCCTGGAGCTCGCACTCGCCGGCCTGGTCGCAGATCGGGCAGTCGAGCGGGTGGTTGATGAGCAGGAGCTCGAGCACGCCCTTGCGGGCCTCGAGCGCCTTCTCCGAGTAGACGTGCACCACCTGCCCCTCGCCCACGTTCGTCGCGCAGGAGGGGGCGAGCTTCGGCATCTTCTCGACCTCCACCAGGCACATCCGGCAGACGCCCGCGACGGGGAGCCCGGGGTGGTAGCAGTAGTGCGGGACGAGCACGCCCGCGGCCTTCGCCGCCTCGAGGATCGTCGTGCCGTCGGGCACGCTCACCGCGCGCCCCTCGATCGTGAGGTTCACCATCTTCACGTCGGCCATGCTAGCGCGCCCCCACGGCGACGGTGGAGCTGCGCTTGCCCTTGATCAGGGCCTCGAACTCCGGCCTGAACTTCTGGATCGCGCTCACGACCGGCGCGCCACACGAGTCGCTGAGCACGCAGATGGTCTTGCCCGTCATCATCTCGGAGAGGTCGAAGATCGTGTCGAGGTCCTCGTACGTGCCCTGCCCCGCGACGATCCGCTCGAGGATCTTGGTCATCCAGGCGGTGCCCTCGCGGCACTGCGTGCACTGCGCGCAGCTCTCGTGCGCGTAGAAGCGCGCCAGGCGCGCCATCTGCCGCGGCAGCGACTGCGCGTCGTCGAAGATGATCACGCCGCCGGAGCCGAGCATCGTGCCCTGCGCGACGAATCCCTCGTAATCCATCAGGGTCGCCTCGGCCTCCTCCATGTTCATCGTCGGCACGGAGGAGCCGCCGGGGATGATCGCCTTGAACTTCCGGCCCGGGAGGGGGCCGCCGCAGAGGTCGTACAGGAACTCCTTGAAGGAGAAGCCCATCACGACCTCGTAGTTGCCCGGCTTCGCCACGTTCCCGCACACCGAGTAGAGCTTGCTCCCGGTGCTCTTCGGGTTCGAGAGGCACATCGCCTTGTACCACTCGGCGCCGTTGTTCAGGATGTGCGGCACCGCGGCCAGCGTCTCGACGTTGTTGATCGTCGTCGGCATGCCGAAGAGCCCGCTCACCGCCGGGAAGGGGGGCTTGATGCGCGGGTTGCCGCGCTTCCCCTCCAGCGAGTTCATCAGGGCGGTCTCCTCGCCGCAGATGTACGCGCCCGCGCCCTTGTGCACCCAGACGTCCACGCGCTTGCCCGAGCCCATCGCGTTCTTGCCGATGATCCCCGCCGCGCGCGCCTCGGCCAGCGCGGCCTCCATCACGCGGATGGGTTCGGTGAATTCGCCGCGGATGTAGATGTACGCCGTCTCCGCGCCGATCGCGTGCGCGGCGATCGCGCACCCCTCGATCAGGGCGTGCGGCGTCCAGCGCATGATCTCGCGGTCCTTGAAGGTGCCCGGCTCGGACTCGTCGGCGTTGCAGCAGAGGTAGTGCGGCTTGCCGTCGCCGAGCTTCATGAACGACCACTTGAGCCCCGTCGGGAAGCCGGCGCCGCCGCGGCCGCGCAGCCCCGACGCCTTCACGATCTCGGTGATCGCGGTCGGCTCCATGTGCAGGGCCTGCTGCAGCGCCTTGTAGCCGCCGCGCGCCTTCCAGCCGTCCAGCGTGCGCGCCTCGGGCTCCCCGAAGTGCTTGGAGAGGATCGGGGTCTCGCGCGGATGGCTCTTGTGTGGGTATCCCATTACTCGAGCCCCGCCAGGATCTCCGGGACCTTCTCGGGCGTCACGTTCTCCACGTAGTCCTCGTTGATCTGCACCGGCGTCGCGAAGCCGCAGGCGCCGAGGCATTCGACCTCGATCACGGTGTACTTGCCGTCGGGCGAGGTGAGCCCGAGCTCCTTGCACCCGGTCTTCTCGAGGAAGGCCTCGACCACCTTGTCGGCGCCCGCGCAGAGGCAGGGCGAGGTGGTGCAGACCTGGATGAAGTGCTTCCCGACCGGATGCTGGTGGTACATGGTGTAGAACGTCACCACGCCCTTCACGTAGGCGGCGGTGCACCCGAGCTGGTCGCCGACCTCCATCATCGCGGCCTCGCTGATCCAGCCCCGGTCGTTCTGCACCATCCAGAGCGCGGGGAGGAGCGCGGCGCGCTTGTCCGGGTAGCGGGTGATCAGCTCCGCGAGCTCCTTGCTGCGCGCGGAGCCTGGGGTGAAGACGGGCTCGTACGGGGCGTCGTGGCCGTGCGCGTGCGCGCCGGCGGCGGTCCCGGGGGCCGAGGGGCCGTGGCTCATCGGTCGATCTCTCCCATCACGATGTCGATCGAGGCGTTGATCGCGATGACGTCGGAGAGCAGGTGCCCCTCCACCATCTTCGGGATCGCCGAGAGGTTCACATAGCTGGGCGGCCGGATGCGCCAGCGCACCGGCTTGGCCGTGCCGTCGGAGACGAAGTAGTAGCCCTTCTCCCCCTTGGGGCTCTCGACCGGCACGTAGCACTCGCCGATCGGGGGACGCGGGCCTTCCATCACGAGCTTGAAGTGGTGGATCATCGACTCCATCTCGCTCGTCGCCTTCGTCTTGCTCGGGAGGATCACGCGCGGGTCGTCGACGTTCACCGGTCCCTCGGGGAGGCGCTTGAGCGCCTGCTCGAGGATCCGCACCGACTGCCGCAGCTCCTCCTGCCGCACGAGGAAGCGGTCGTACACGTCGCCGTTGGTCCCGACCGGCACCTCGAAGTCGTACGTCTCGTAGTCGAGGTACGGGAAGTCCTTGCGGACGTCGTACGAGACGCCGGAGGCGCGGAGCATCGGGCCGCTCAATCCATAGTTGAGCGCCTCCTCGGGCGACATCACGCCGAGGCCCACCGTGCGACCGACCCAGATCGCGTTCTTGGTGAGCATCCGGTCGACCTGGTCGAGCGTCTTCGGGAAGCGGTCGAGGAAGCCGCGGAGACCGTCGGTCCACCCGGCGGGGACGTCGGCGATCATCCCGCCGACGCGCGTGCCGCTCGTCGTGAGCCGCGCGCCCGTCCATCCCTCGAGGAGCTTGTAGACGTTCTCGCGCTCCTGGAAGCTCCAGAGGAAGGGCGTGAACGCGCCGATGTCGATGCAGGTGGTGCCGAGCCAGACGAGGTGCGAGATGATGCGCGAGAGCTCCATCGCGATCACGCGGAGCACCTTGCAGCGCTCGGTGATCTCGATCCCGAACAGCCGTTCCGCGCCGAGCACGAACGCGACGTTGTTCCCCATCGAGTTCAGGTAGTCCTCGCGGTCGGTCCACGGGATGATCTGGTTGTACTGGCGGTACTCCCCGATCTTCTCGAATCCGCAGTGCAGGTAGCCGACGTGCGGGATGCAGCGGACGACCGTCTCGCCGTCGAGCTCGAGCACCAGGCGCAGCACGCCGTGCGTCGCCGGGTGCTGGGGCCCGATGTTGATGAGCATGTGCTCGCCCTCGAGCTCGGGCTCGATCCCCCGCGGCGGCGCCATCAGGCCCTCGGCGCCGAGCGGGATCCGCTGCGGCTTGCCGTCGGGACCGAGGCCGGTCGTGGAGAGGGCGACTTCCAGGGTACGCGTCGCGGCCATCCCTATTCTCCCGTCTTCTCACCGCCACCGAGACGCTTGCGCATGTCGGTGGGGAGGTCTTCGAACGCGTCGGCGATGGAGAGTTCCTCCATCGAGTAGCGGGCCTCGGGGTTCGCCGCGAGCGCCTGCTTGAGCTGCTCGGAGCGGCTGAACCGGCCGCGCATGGGGAAGTCCTTCCGGAGGGGGAACCCTTCCTTGTACTGCTCCCACATCAGGATGCGGCGCAGGTCGGGGTGCCCGTCGAACTTGATGCCGAACATGTCGTAGCACTCGCGCTCGAGCCAATCCGCGCCCTTCCAGACGCTCCACACGCTCGGCACCTCGAGCGCCGTCTTCCCGTCCTTCGGGAGCTCCACCTTGAGCCGGAGGAAGCGGCGGTACTTGAGGGAGCGGAGATGCCAGACCACCTCGATCGGCCGCACGTGGTCGCGGTACTCGACCGCGGTCACGTCCGAGAGGTACTCGTACGACTGCGAGGCGTCCGACTGCAGCCAGGCGCAGACCTCGAGCAGCTTGGCGCGGTCGATGAACACGGTCGTCTCGCCCCAGCCGACGCTCGCGCGGCCGATCGCGGCGCCGAATTTCGCGCGCAGCGCGTCGACCGAGGGGTTCATCGGCCCGCCCTTGTGCGGCACGCCCCTGGGCGTCACCGGCGAATCGCCGGGCTGGCCCGGGTGCACGACCGTGAAGGTCGGCGCGCCGTGGTCCTGCGACGGCGCCCTGTGATCCTGGGGTGCGCTCACGGCGCCGACCGGGTCTGGTGGACGGAGTTCCCGAACGGCTCGGAGAGCTCGTCGATCCGGCTCGGCGGGATGTAGAGCTGCGACGTGGGGTCGGGCATCATCTCGTCACGGAGCGCGGTGTTCGACATCCGCTCCTCCATGATCTTCTTCTGCAGCATCATGATGCCGTAGATGAGACCCTCGGGGCGCGGCGGGCACCCGGGCACGTAGACGTCCACGGGGATGATCGTGTCGATCCCCTGCACCACCGCGTACGAGTCGAACATCCCGCCCGACGAGGCGCAGGCGCCCATCGAGATGACCCACTTGGGCTGGTGCATCTGTTGATAGATGCGCCGGATGACGGGCGCGAGCTTGAAGGGCACGCGGCCGGCGCAGATCAGCACGTCGGACTGGCGCGGCGAGAAGCTCATCCGCTCCATGCCGAAGCGCGCGAGGTCGAAGTGCGACGCGGCCGACGCCATGAACTCGATGGCGCAGCAGGCGGTGCCGAAGGGCATCGGCCAGAGCGAGTTCGCGCGTCCCCAGTTCACGAGGAAGTCGAGGCGCGTGGTGACCCACCCTTCCTGCGTCTGCGGGTTGTACGAGACCGCGGAGGCCGGGTCGGGCTTGGCGATCAATCCCATTGCAATGCTCCCTTCTTCCACACGTAGACGTAGCCGACGAGGAGGATGAGCATGAACACCAGCATCTCGCCCAGTCCGAAGAATGACAGCTGGCCGGCGGGACAGGCCCCGTCGACGAGGCTGACCCCGCACGAGAGCTGCCGGTAGTAGGCGCCCCACGGGATCATGAACACCGTCTCGATGTCGAAGACGATGAACAGCATGGCGACCATGTAGAACTTGACGGAGAACCGCTCGCGCGCATCGCCCAGGACCGGCATGCCGGACTCATAGGGCTCCTGCTTGACGGGCGTCGGCCGCGCGCGCGTGAGGTAGTGCGACAGCCCGAGGATCGCGACGGCGTTGACCGCGACGAATCCGAGGAGGAGGAGGACCGGGAGGTACGTCCGTTCCATAGAAGGGCGAGGGCGGGCTGGAGTTCGTGAAATATTTCACGAGCAAGGTTCTGTCGCTGGAAAGTAGCCGGGGGGCGGAAGTGAGGCAACGGGAACGCGAACGGCGGATGGGAGGTGGGAGGTGTGAGGTGGGAGGAACGGCGCGCAGCGTCGGCCGTGGCTCGTGTGCGTCGGCACGGGGCGATACATTGCCTCCCGAGGTGCCGCTCCCTCACACCTCACCCCTCACACCTCACCCCTCGTATCGTGTCGATCAAGAACGACCGCTGGATCACCGAGATGGCCACCAAGCACGGGATGATCGAGCCGTTCGAGAGCTCGCAGAAGCGCGAGGGGGTCGTCTCCTACGGCGTCTCGGCGTACGGCTACGACATGCGCGTCGCGCCCGAGTACAAGATCTTCACGAACGTGCTCAGCTCGATCGTGGACCCGAAGCACTTCGACCCGAAGTCGTTCGTCGAGTTCGAGGGGCCGGTCTGCATCGTGCCGCCGAACTCGTTCGCGCTCGCGCGCTCGGTGGAGTACTTCCGCATCCCGCGCAAGGTCATGACGATCACGGTCGGCAAGTCCACCTACGCCCGCTGCGGGATCATCACGAACGTCACGCCCTTCGAGCCGGAGTGGGAGGGGTACGTGACGCTCGAGATCTCCAACACCACGCCCCTGCCCGCGAAGATCTACTCCAATGAAGGGATCGCCCAGGTCCTCTTCTTCGAGGGGGACGAGGAGCCGCTGGTGAGCTACAAGGACAAGAAGGGGAAGTACCAGGGACAGGTGGGCGTCACGCTGCCCAAGATCTGAGCGGACCGCGCCGCCGATGATCCGGTACTGGCTCCCCCGGGCGGCGGCCGCATCGTGCCTTCTCCTGCTCGCGCTGGGGGCACGGCCGCTCACCGCCCAGTGCGTCGGCGCGGGCTACCCGCTCCACGTGACCGCGCTGGTACCGTCGCAACTCGATTCCGCCTACCTCCACGCCGCGGCGCGTGCGTTCGCGGAGCGCTGGCAGGTGCCGAGCACCAAGCGCTCCGAGTACTCCTCTTGGCGCCGCGTGCGCAACCGGACGCTCCCTCCCGCGCCCCGGTGGGCCGACGACTGGTCGCCGGGTGAGGCCCACCGCGCGCGCATGGTCGTCACCGTCTTCCGCGACGGGAAGCTACGTGCCGCCGAACCTTCGTCGGCATCGGGCGATCGCCTCTTCGACCGCTCCCTCCGTACCATCGCGACCGACCCGATGCCGGGGGCCTCGGAGCTGCCGCCCTTCCCGACCGGTATCACGGCGGACTCGATCGCGCTGGTCGTCCTGTTCGGCGAGCAGGAGGTACCCGACGGGGCCGGGGTGACCAGGTTCGCCTTCTCACAGCAACCGGTGCGCCTCATCCCGGGCACGCTGGAGGTGAACGCCCCGCGCAGCGCTCGGACCCCGGCGGCGAGCGAGCGGCGTGCCGTGGTGAAGTACGACGTGGACGCGGACGGCAGCGTGCCGGCCGCCTCGATCGAGATCCTCGAGTCGAGCGACCGCGACCTCGCGGCGGCGATCCGCGACGGGCTTGCGAAGGTGCGGTTCAAGCCCGCCGAGAACGATTGCCGGGCCATCAGGATGACCGTCCTCCAGCGATTCGGGAACTGAGGTCCGCGGCCGTCACTTCGTGACCACGCCCGAAGTTGAGGGCGCGCGGGATCGTCACTGAGGGAGAGTCGACGCACCCGCCCTCGACCCCGGATCCTGATGAAACGCAAGGCCGCCGCCACCAGCGGCATCCTGAGCGGCACGCGCAGCTGGATCACCGGCATCATCACCACGCTCGCGGCGCTGATGGCCCTGATGGTGAACGCGCAGAACCTGGGGCTCTCCCCCTGGCTCGGGCTCTTCGATCCGAACTACGCCGACCGCGCGGCCCGCCGCATCGTGCTCACCCCGCGCGGCGACACGCTGCGCGCGATCGGCGACACCGCGATGCTCACGGCGACCGTCACCGACAAGAACGGCGGCGCGCTGGTCGGCGCGACGCTCCGCTGGCAGTCGAGTGACAGCAGCGTCGCCTCGGTCGACTCGGGCGGCACGGTCGTGGCGCGGTCACCCGGCCGCACGGTGGTCGAGGTGCGCGTCGGCGAGGTGACGGCGCGCGCCGCGCTCCTGGTGCGACCGGTGCCGGCACGCGTGGCGGTGGCAGGCGACAGCGCCCGCCGGCTCGCCGATGGCGACACGGCGATGCTCTCGGCGCGCGTCCTCGACGCGCGCGGCCAGCCGGTCGCGGGCGCGTCGGCACAGTGGCGGTCGACGGACACGCTCGTCGCGCGCGTCGACAGCCTCGGGCTGGTGCGCGCGGTCGGCACCGGACGTGCCGTCGTCAGCGCCCTGCACGACACCCTCCGCTCGGACGTGAGAGTCGAGGTCGTGCTGACCCCCAGCGCCCTCGTCACGCTCAGCGGGGACCACCAGCGCGCCCTCGCGGGACGCGCGCTCGCCGAGCCGGTCGTCGTGCAGGCCGTCACGCGCACCGGACAACCGGTGCCCGGGGTCCCGGTCGTGTTCACCACGGAACACGGAGAGGGAACGCTCGTGGCGACCTCGCCCGTGACCGACGCGCGCGGCCGGCTCCGTGCCCACTGGACACTCGGCACTCGCGCCGGCGTGCAGCGCGCGCGCGGCCGGCTCCCCGACATCGACTCCGCCTTCACGCTCACCGCCGAGGGAGATCCCGCGCCCGGCAACACGCGTGTGGATGTCCTCAACGCCGAACTCCGCGGCGTCGTGCTCGGTGGCGTCACCCCCGACGCGCTGGTGCGCGTCACCGACACCCTGGGCGTGGCGCTCGCCGGGGTGCGCGTCGCGTGGAGCACTCCGGACGGCGGCACGGTGGCGGGCGTCGAGCGCACCGACTCCGCGGGGAGCGCGGGCGCGCACTGGACGCTCGGGCGGCGTGCCGGCTCGCAGCGCCTCCTGGTCCAAGTGGGGAACGCGCGATTCATCCCGGCCACGACGCTCCGCGCCGTCGCGGTACCCGGGCCGGCCGCCGCCCTCGTGGTGTTGAGCGGCGATGGGCAGCGCGCCGTCGCGGGCGCGGCGCTCAAACCCCTCGTCGCGCAGGTGCGCGACACGGCCGGGAACCCGGTGGCTGGTGCGCGGGTGACGGCGAAGCTCGCGGCGGGCTCGCTCCGGGACACCACGCTCACCACGGGTGCCGATGGACGCGTGACGATGCACTGGACGCTCGGCACGAAGCCGGGGGAGCAGCGCGTCGAGCTGCGCGTCGAGGGCGCGCCGGCGCGCACGACCGTCACGGCGAGCGGTCGGGTAGGCCCCGCCGCAGCGATCGAAGTGACCGCGCAGTCCGGCGCCCCGAACGGCCGGGTGCGCCTCGTCGCCCGGGTCCGGGACGAGAACGGCAATGCGGTGATGAACGCCCCGCTCGCGCTCGCGGCCACCGCGGGCACGCTGAGCGGCGCCCGCGTCTGGACCGACAGCACGGGCCGCGCACTCGTGACCTGGACACCGCCCACCGGGAAGCGGGGCTCCGTGCGCATCGTCGCGACCGTCAGCGGCACGAGGCTCTCGGCGACTCACGTGCTCGCGGCTCCCTGAACGCCGGAGTGGCGTCGCACGTTTGAGTAGGTTAGTCAGAGACCTTGGACCCACAGCCTTCCTCATCGATGACACAACGCCCGCTCCTCGCCCTTGCCGGCGGTCTCGCGTTCGCGCTCGCCGGCTGCTCCCCGTCGCCCGCCGCGACCCCGGCACCTGCCCCGGCCCGCACCACCCCGCCGGCCGCCCCGACGCCTGCAGGTCCCGGCGGAGGCGCGGCCGCGACTCCGGCAGCCCAGGGCGGTGCCCAGGGTGGGAACCAGGGCGGCAACCAGGGCGCGGCACAGGGTCCCCGTCCGTATCGGCAGGTGATCACGGACCGCGCGGTGACGCAGACGGGACTCTTCAAGATCCACCGCATCGGCGAGCGCCTCTACTTCGAGATCCCGGCGAGCGCGCTGAACAAGGAGATGCTCCTCATCAGCCGCCCGGTGGAATCCACGCTCCAGGATCCGGGCGGGTTCTTCGGTGGCGGCATGCGCGCGATCGTGCAGTGGGAGCGTGCGGGTGACCGCGTCGTCCTGCGTGCCAAGGAACACGACCTCACGGCCGACTCGACGGCCGCCATCTGGCGCCAGGTCTCCGGCTTCCGGAAGGGGCCCGTCCTCGCGGCGTTCACGGCGGCGGCCTACGGGCCGGACAGCGCGGCCGTGGTCGACGTGAGCGACCTCTTCCTCTCCAACATCCCCGAGCTCTCTCCGGTCGAGGGGATCGTGCGCACCAAGAGTTGGGTCGAGAAGACCTGGGCCTTCCCGACGAACCTGAATGTCGAGGTGACGCAGACGGGGGCCGCGCGTCCCGCGGCAGCGCCCGGCGGTCCGGGGGGCGGTGGCGGAGGCGGCGGACAGCCCCCGCTCCGCTCGCAGACGGTGCGCGTGCAGTTCAGCATGATGACGCTCCCCGACGTGCCGATGATGCCGCGCTGGCACGACGACCGCGTGGGCTTCAACTCGAGCCGCTCCTACGACATGTCGCGGCCGGTGCAGAAGGCCGAGCAGGTGCGCTTCATCCACCGGTTCAAGCTGGTGAAGAAGGATCCGAGCGCCGCGGTCTCCGACCCGGTCGAGCCGATCATCTACTGGATCGACCCGGCGACCCCCGACTGGCTCAAGCCGTGGATCGTGGTGGGCGTGAACAAGTGGCAGGACGCGTTCCGCGAGGCGGGGTTCAGCAACGCGATCTTCGGCCGCATCGCCCCGACGCCGGAGGAGGACCCGGACTTCTCGCTCTTCGACGCGCGCCACTCGGTCATCTACTGGCGGCCGAGCACCGTGGCGAACGCCACCGGCGGCCAGATCGTCGATCCGCGGTCCGGGCAGATCCTGAAGGGTGAAGTGAACATGTACCACAACATCATGGAGCTGCAGAAGAACTGGTACTTCATCCAGGTCTCCCCGCTCGACGCGCGGGCGCAGAAGCTGCCCCTTCCCGACTCGCTCATGGGGCGCCTCGTGGAGTACGTGGTGACGCACGAGATCGGCCACTCCATCGGCTTCCCGCACAACATGAAGGCGTCCGCCATGTACCCGGTGGACTCGATCCGCAGCCGTTCGTTCCTCGAGCGCATGAACGGGCATGTCGCCACGCTCATGGACTATTCGCGCTTCAACTACGTCGCGCAGCCCGAGGACAGCATCCCGCCGCACCTGCTGATCCCGCAGGTGGGGCCGTACGACAAGTTCGCGGTGCGCTGGGGCTACGCGCCGATCCCGGGCGCGCGGACGCCGGACGACGAGAAGTCGACGCTCGACGCCTGGGCGCGCGAGCAGGACCGCTTCCCCTGGCTGCGCTTCACGACCCCCGACGCCACCGGCGACCACGAGAACCAGACGGAGGCGGTGGGTGACGCGGACGCGGTGCGCTCCACCACGCTCGGGATGCGGAACCTCGAGCGCGTCGTCGGCATGATCCGCTCCGCGGCCGAGAAGCCCGCGGAGAGCTACGACGAGGTGGGCACGCTCTACGAGCAGGCCGTGGGCCAGTGGGGCCGGTACATGGGACACGTGGCCTCGATCATCGGCGGCGCGTACACGCAGGAGAAGTACGGCACGGGAGAGCGCTTCACGCCGGTGGAGAAGGCGCGACAGCGCGAGGCGATGCAGTACCTGGGCCGCACGGCGTTCCAGGTGCCCACGATGTTCCTCGACCCCTCCCTGCTCCGCCGCATCGAGAACGAGGGCGTGGTCGAGCGCTTCCGCACCCGGCAGGGTGCGGTGATCAACTCCCTGCTGAGCCAGGCCCGCCTGAACCGGCTCGTGGAGTTCGAGGCGCTCGCCGCGCGACCGGCCGACGTCTACACGCTCTCGGACCTCATGGCGGACCTGCGCTCGGGCGTCTGGGGCGAGCTCACCCAGTCGAGCGTGCGCGTGAACGCCTACCGCCGCAACCTGCAGCGGGCCTATCTCGCGGCGGTCGACGCGCGGTTGAACCCGACCGAGGCGGCGTTGACGCGCGCGAACAACCCGGCGCCTGCCCCCTGGGCGTCGGACGTACGAGGTGCGATGCGCGCCGCACTGCAGGACCTCGACCAGCTCGCGCAACAGGCGCTGGGGCGAGCAGCCGATCCGAGCACGCGCATCCACCTGAGGGACGTGCGCACCGAGGTGGCGCGGATCCTCGACAGCGGGCGACCCTAGCGGGTGCGACGCTTCCGGGCGGCGGCCCGGCTGGCGCTCGTCGCTCTCCTTGCGAGCTCGGCGGCGCTCGGCGCGTTCAGCGTCGGCGCGCGTCACGTGGCCGCGCAACCCGCGCGTGGCGCCGCGCGTGGCGCCGCGCCGGTCGCGTCATTCGCGGACCGATGGCGATGGGCCGAGTTCGCCGAGCGCAGCGGCCTTCCGAGCCGGCTCGTCTGGGCCGTCACCGAAGCGTCGGACGGCGTGCCGTGGGCGGCGACGGATCGCGGCCTGGCCTGGTACGATGGGTACCTCTGGCATGCGCTCGGCCCGGCTCGAGCGATGCAGACCCGGACGCCACGGCTGCTGCGGCGCCCGGGCAGAGGGATCTACGCCGTCGTCGACGGCAGGCTCTTCGTCGGCGACACGTCAGGCGTCCGTGCCGTCCCGCTCGGGGGGGGCGTCGATGAGCCATTGGTCCTCACCGCTGCGACCCTGCAGGGGGACTCCCTGCTGCTCGTGACGGCGACCGCAGCGGGCCAGCCGGAGCTGTCGCTCTACGCGGCCGGTTCGCGCGCGACACTCGACCCTCCTGCGCGCCTCGCCCTCGGCACGGCCCATCTCTGGTCCGCCGGCGACGGTGTCGCCTACCTGCATTCCACGCAGGGCGTCCACCGCTGGCGGAACGGCGAATGGCAGCTCGTCTATCGACAGCCGTCCGCCGCACACGTGCGGAGCGTCGCCGCGGATTCCGCGGGCCGCGCGATGGTGTTCCTCCTCGGCGCCGAGGGCACGGGGCTGATCGACATCCCGGCCACCGGCATGGCGAGCGTGGTGAGTTCCGAAGGGACCAACGCCGCGCTCGCGATCGGGCTCGGACCTGACGGGGAGGCGCTCGCGGTCTACGAGACCGGCAACGTCCGGCACCGCCTCGACGGCATCTGGCGTGACGTGGACCCGGTCCCGGAGGAGTTGCGCGACGTGACGGCCCTGCACCGCCGGGCCAACGGCGATTGGTGGGTCGCCACACGCTCCGGACTCTACCTCTATCGCACCTCCTCCACGCGATGGACGTCGCGCGCCGATCCGTTCCCACACATGCGGAACCGGATCAACGCCATGGCGCGTGCACCGGACGGTGCCGTCTGGCTCGGCACGGGCGACGGCGTGCTGGTCCACCGCGACGGCGCGCCCGATCGCCTGATCGAGTCGGCGGCGGGCGTGCGCGTGGGGAGCGTGACCGCAGTCGCGGTGGACTCGACCGGCGCCGTCTGGCTCGGGAGCGGTGCGAGCTTCGAGGGCGCGCTGCGCTGGGACGGCCGGAGTTGGCGCCACTTCGCCGCGCGCGACGGACTGCCGACCCACATCCACCGCATCGAGTCCGGACGCGACGGGACGCTCTGGTTCCTCGGCATCGGGGGGAGCGGGGGGATCGCCTCGCGCGGGCCCTACCGGCGCGAGGGGGACCGCTTCGCTCGTGAGGCATGGCTCCCACCCGACAGCGGGATGCGCGTCTTCTCGTTCGCGGAGGGCCCGGACGGCACGCGGTGGTTCGGCACGGACGCTGGCGTCACGCGTGTCCGCGACGGGACCGCGACCCACCTGACGGTCCCGCAGACCACGGAGTATCCGCGCACGTTCACGATGGCCACCAGCGAGACCGGGGCACTCTGGTTCAGCAACCAGTCGCACGGCGTCGGCGTGATCGAGCCGGACGGCTCCGTGCATGCCCTGACGACCGCGGACGGCCTGGTCGACAACCGCGTGTGGGAGATCCGGCGCGGCACGGAAGGCACCATGTGGCTGTCCACCGCGCGCGGGCTCTCCGCGTTCCGTGACGGCGCATGGCAGCGATTCGGCACGGGCGAGGGCCTCAGTGCCCTGCAGCTCTGGCCCATCCTCCCCGAATCCACATCCGTCCTCATCGGCACGTTGGGCGCCGGCCTGCACGTGCTGAGCCTCGCGGAGCGCGATGCGCCCGCGGTCGTCGTCATCGGTGAACCCGTGCGTGTCCGGGATGAGACCGTCCTGAATTGGACCGCGCACGCCGCGTGGGGGCAGCAGCGCGCGGACCGGATCCAGACGCGCCATCGGCTCGACGACGGACCGTGGTCCCCATGGGGCATGGTCCGCGAGGCCCGCATCGCGCGCGGCGGCGCGCACACGATCACGGTGCAGGCACTCGGCATCTTCGGGAATCCTGGCCGGACGAGCACGCTCGCGTTCACGGTGCCGCGGCCACTCATGCTGCAGCCGCTCTTCCTGCTCCCCGTGGCGGCGCTCACCCTCGCGCTCGCGCTCGTCGGATGGGGTGCCGCGCGCCGGCGCCGCCTGGCGCAGCTCGAGATGCGCGCGCTGGAGGAGCAGCTGCGGCAGTCGCAGAAGATGGAGGCGCTCGGGCAGCTCGCCGGCGGCGTCGCACACGACTTCAACAACCTCCTCACGGCCATCCTCGGCCACTCGGACCTGATCGACGATGCCCTGCCCCCGGGCGCGACGGCCCGCGAGGACGTGGCGCAGATCCGCACGGCCGCGACCCGCGGCGCGACGATGATCCGCAAGCTGCTGATGTTCGGGCAGAAGGGGGAGATCGACCTCAAGCCGGTCCGGCTCGACGAACTCGTGCTCGGCCTCAATGTGATGCTCGGCCGGCTGCTCCCCGAGTCGATTGCGCTGCATGTCGTCCACCGCCAGAGCGCGACCGCCATCGTGGACCGGACCGCGGTGGAGCAGTCGCTCGTGAACCTGGCGACCAACGCGCGCGACGCGATGCCGGACGGCGGGACGCTCTCGATCTCGGTGTCCCGGCAATCGCTCGACCTGGTGACCGCGGCGCGCCTCGGACTCGCCGAGGCGGGGAGCTACGCCTGCCTAGAGGTGACGGACTCCGGCACGGGGATGGATGCGGCGACACGGGCGCGCGTGTTCGAGCCCTTCTTCACCACCAAGGGCCCGGACCGCGGCACGGGGCTGGGCCTGGCCATGGTCTACAGCCTCACGCGCCGGCAGGGGGGTGGGGTGGAGATCGAATCGGTGCTCGGACGCGGGACCACGGTCCGGCTCTTCTTCCGGCTCGCACCCGACGCACCGCCACTCGACGCCGCGCCCGCGCCGGTGGCGCTCGCCCCGTCGCGGGGAGGCTCCCTGCTCGTGGTCGAGGACGAGCGGATCGTGCGGGAGACCACCACGCGCGTGCTCGCGCGCGCCGGATACACCGTGACCGCGGTGGAGAACGGCGCGGCGGCGCTCGAGCTGCTGCGGGAGCGCGCGGGCGCCTTCGACCTGATCATCTCGGACGTGGTCATGCCGGGCCTGAGCGGGTACCGGCTCGTGGCCGAGGCCCGGGCGTCGGGCGTGAAGGCGCCGTTCATCCTCACCAGCGGACACACCGAGCACCCGGACGTGGGCCCGTCGCCCGAGGGCGTGCCCTTCCTCGCCAAGCCCTGGAGCTCGGCCGACCTGCTCTCCCTCGTGCGCTCCACCCTGGACGCGCCGGGGTCCTAGCGGCGCGTCGTACACCTTCCGCAGAATTGACAGCCATGCCCTCTCTCGCGCCCTTCCATCCGCAGGTGGTCCACTTCGCCATCGCGCTCCTGCTCGTGGGCGTGGCGTTCCGCTGGATCGCCCTCAGCGGCAAGCTGAAGTTCACCGGCCCCGCGGCCACGACCCTCCTCGTCCTCGGGACGATCGCCGCGGCGGTCTCCGTGCGGTCGGGTGACGACGCCCACGGACCCGTGGAGCGCATCCCCGGCGTGCGTGCCGCGGTGATCGAGCACGAGGAGCTCGGCGAGATGACCAGGAACATCTTCCTCGGCGTGGCCGCGCTCGAACTCCTCGCCCTCGCGTTCGCGCGCGGCGGGGGCACGGCGCGCTACGCCAAGCTCGTGCGCGTGGGCTCGGGCGTGGTCGGCCTGGTCGGGGCGTTCTACCTGTACGAGGCGGCCGAGCATGGGGGCGAGCTGGTCTACAACTACGCCGGCGGTCCCGGACTCCGGCGCGGCGAGCCGGCGGATGTCGAGCGGCTCCTGGTCGCGGGGCTCTACCAGCAGGCGATGGCCGACCGGGGCGCGGGCAACGGTGACGGTGCGGCGCGCCTGATCGGCGAGCTCGCGGTGCGCAACCCGGCGGACACGACGATCCAGCTCCTGCGCGTCGAGTCGCTCCTGCTCGACGCCCGGGACCCCGCCGCCGCGCTGCAGGCCGTGCGCGCGGTCGGCGTGGACCCATCCGTCGCGCGCCTGGCCACGCGCAAGGCCTCGCTCACGGCGGACATCTTCCTCGCGATGGGGGCACCGGACAGCGCCCGTGCCGCGCTCGCCCCCGTGGTGGAGGCGTTCCCGCAGAACACCCGACTCAAGGCGCGGCTGGACTCCCTCGCTCCGCGGTGACGATGCACCGGAGCCCGGCCTGACCTGCTCCCCGTGAGAAGTCCCGCGATCCAGGTCCTCCTGGCGCTCGGCGTCGGGTTGGCCATCGGCACGGGGCTGGCCGAGTCCGGCCACACGGGAACGGCGGGCATCGTCGGGTTCGCCGATGTGGTGGGCACCCTCTGGATCAACGCGATCCGGATGACGGTCATCCCGCTCGTCGCGACGCTCACGATCACTTCCGTCGCCACGAGCGGCGCGAGCGCTGAGCTCCGGCGCGCCGGGACGAAGGCGGTCGGCATATTCGTCGCACTCCTCGTCGCCGGCGGGGTGCTGGCGATGGTCACGGCGCAGATCTCGTTCGCGGGCTTCGCGCTCCCGCCGGACGTCGCCGAGGCCGCCCGCGCGATGGCATCCCCCACGTCCTCGACGGCCGCCATGCCGTCCCTCACGGAGCGCCTGCTCGAGATCATCCCGGCGAACCCCATCCGTGCCGCGGTGGACGGCGCACTCCTCCCCGTGGTCGTCTTCGCGCTGGTGCTCGGCTTCGCGCTCAAGGCGGTGGCCGCCGAACGGCGGGACGCGGTGATCGAGGTGTTGCGTGGCGTCGCGGACGCGATGCTCGTGCTGGTGGGATGGGTCGTCGCGCTGGCCCCGCTCGGCGTGTTCGGGCTCGCCCTCGCGCTGGGCGCGCGGCTCGGCGTCTCCTCCGTGGGCGCCCTCGCGCACTACATCGCCACGCTCGCCGTGACGCTGGTCATCTTCACGGCGCTGCTCTATCCGCTGGTCGTCGCGTTCGGGCGGCTCCCGCTGCGGCGCTTCGCCGCAGCCGCGGCCCCGGCGCAGGCGCTGGCGTTCGGCGCCCGCTCGTCGCTCGCGGCGCTGCCCCTCCTGATCGCCGAGGCGCGGGACTCGCTGAAGCTCGGCCAGACCGCCACGGGCTTCGTGCTCCCGCTCGCCGTCTCGGTCTTCCGGGTGAACGTGCCGATGGCGTGGATCGTGGGTGTGGTCTTCCTCGGGAAGCTGTACGGCATCCCGATCACCGAGGCCCAGCTCGCGATGCTCGTGGTCACCTCCACGCTGATCAGCTTCAGCGTGCCGGGGATCCCGTCGGCGAGCCTCTTCCTGCTGGCGCCCGTGCTGGTGGACCTCGGATTGCCCGCGGAGGGCGTGGGGCTCCTGATCGCCGTGGACGTCATCCCCGACATGTTCAAGACGCTGGCGAACGTGACCTCGCACCTGGCGTCGGCGGTGCTCGTCTCGGAACGGGTGGACTTGCCGGGCTGAGCCCGGGGGGTCACTCTTGGGGTCTCCCGTGCCGCGGGGGGACCTTGGAGTCTGCCGAGGAGCGTCGGCTGGCGACAGCGCTTGCGGACCGATACCGCCTGGACCGAGAACTCGGCCGCGGCGGTTGGGGGGTCGTGTACCTCGCGCAGGACCTGCGGCACCATCGGCCGGTGGCGATCAAGGTGATGGAGGTGGGCACCGGGGCGCTGGCCACGCGCGAACGGATGCGGCGCGAGATCGAGCTCGAGGCGAACCTCGACCACCCTCACATCGTCCCCCTCTTCGACTCCGGCGAGGCGGGAGACTCCCGCATCTACTTCGTGATGCCGTTCGTGGACGGGGAGTCCCTCCAGCAGCGGATCGCGAGGGAGAAGCAGCTCCCGGTGATCGATGCGGTCAGGATCGCTCGCGATGTCGCCGAGGCCCTGCAGCACGCGCATGCCCGCGGCGTGATCCACCGTGACGTCAAGCCGGCGAACATCCTGCTGTCGTCGGGGAGTGCGCGCGTCGCCGACTTCGGCATCGCGCGTGCGATCCACGGGCCGCTCTTCCTGCAGAAGACGGGCTGGGACACCACGCACGGCGTGCAGGTGGGGACCGCAGCATACATGGCGCCCGAGCAGGAGGCGGGCGACCGTTCGGTCGACGGCCGAGCCGACCAGTACTCGCTCGGATGCGTGCTCTACGAGATGCTGACCGGCAGACCGCCGTTCGATGCGAGTTCCCGGGTGGGCCTCGCGGCACGGCACGCGATGGATCCCGTGCCGAGCGTCCGCACCGTGCGGCCGAGCGTGCCAGCGGCACTCGAGGCGATCCTCTGCCGGGCGCTGGAGAAGCTGCCGGCGGAGCGATTCGAGGACGCCGGCGCGATGGCGGCGGCGCTGGAGGACGTCCTGCACGGCGCGTCCGGTGCAGTCACGCCCAGCGGCAGCACGCTCGTTCCCCGGGCCGACGGCACCCGCCGGCGGACGCTCCTGCTGGCGGTCGGCGGCGCCGCGCTGCTGACGGCCCTCGCGTCCTACGCGATCATCGACGTCGTGCGAGGCCCGCCGGCCGTGGCAGCGGACACGAGTGCCCTGCTCCTCTTCGGTCTGGAGGGCGACTCCGCTGCCACCCACGGCGCCGACGAGCAGGTGCGTCGCGCGATCGCGCGGTGGGACGGTCTCCGGCTCGTCGACGTGTTCGCGGTGCGAGAGGCGCTGGGCGGCCGGGCGGTCACGACGCCGATCGCCCGGCGCGTGTCGCGCGAGCTGGGGGCGGGCCGTTTCCTCAGAGGATCGATCACGGTCACGGAGAGCGGTACGATGCTCCAAGTCGCGCTGGCGGACGTCGACCCGGCCGTGGGGGTCCTCGCCGAGCGCACCGAGCGGCTGCCATTCGACGCCGACGCTCGGGACTCGATCATCGAGTCTGTCGTCGACCGCCTGCTGGTCCGGGCACCACCCGTGAGCGGGTGGTCCCCCCGCCGGTCGGACACGCGCTCCCTGCCGGCCGTGCAGCACTTCGTGCGCGGACGCACGGCCGTGAACGCGTGGGCGCTCGACTCCGCGGCGGCGGCCTTCGACCTCGCGTGGCGGAGCGACCCGCGGTTCGCCGAGGCAGCGCTCTGGGTCGCGCTCACGAGGTTCTGGCTGAACGACGACGCGAGCTCCTGGCGCCTCGCCGCGCACGCCGCGGTCCGCGACTCCTCTGCGCTCGGCGCGTTCCGCGCCGCCGAGGCGCGCGCACTCCTCGAGTATCTCGACGGCGACATCGCCCGCGCCTGTCGGTGGTGGGACGCGCAGACGACGCGGGACATCTACTCGTTCGTCGCGTGGTACAGCGCGGCGGTCTGCCACGACCGAGACGACCACGTCGTGCGCGACCCACGCTCGCCCTCGGGGTGGCGTTTCCGCGGCAGCTACCACTCCGCGCTCCAGCAGTATCTCCGCGCGTTCCAGCTGATGCCCTCCATCCACAAGGGGCTGCGCGCCGCCTCCTTCGAGCGACTGCGCACGTTGCTCTACGTGAGCGTGAACTCGATGCGCGTCGGCACGAGCACCGAGGCAGCGGGGCAGTTCCTCGCGAGCGCGTCGCTGCACGATGACACGCTCGTCTTCATCCCGTATCCTGCCGAGTTGGTCTTCCGAGCGGATCACGCGATCGCCGCCGCGCAGAGCGATCGCGCCGGCGCGGTGGTCCGCCGCCAGCGCGAGCTGTTCCGTGACCTCACCATCGCCTGGCTCTCGACCGATCCGACGAGCATCGACGCGCACGAGGCGCAGGCGCTCGCCCTGCAGCTGCTCGGGGACCCCACCGCGCTCGACACGCTCGACAAGGCCGTCGCGCTGGCGCGTACGCCGGAGGAACGGGCCAACCTCGCCGGCACGGAGGTCTGGGTGCGGGTGCGGTTCGCCATCCCGGACGATCGCACGAGCCTGCGGGCCTCCAGACTGGCGGCCGACACGGCGCTGCGGCTCGTGCCGCTCACCGCGCCGCACGGTTCCCGGGGGGATCGCGTGCGCGCGAGCCTGGCGGCGCTCATCGGGAGGGTCGCGGACGTGCGCCGCCTCGCGTCGACCCGTGCGTCCCGGATGGCGACTGTCCTACCAGCACCCGCGGCGGCGGCGGCGGCTGAGTTGGAGCTCTGGTCCGCCTTCGGCGGGCCGCGCGACACGCTGACGGCGATGGCGGAGCGGGTCGACTCGTTGATCACGCGGCTGGTGCCGCGGGAGGACTTGGCGAGGGCGCGGTCCGTCGCGTTCGCGCGGAGCGTGCGCCTGGCCTGGCCGGACGGCGGACTGCCCGCCCGAGTCGCCGCCTATGTGGAGGACGACTACCTCGTGCCCGCCCTCGCCGCCGACCTCGCGAAGGACACGCTGGCCGTGCGGCGCGGCCTCACGGCTCTGCGCGCACTGCGGCAGCAGTTCCCCCCTCGCTCGGTGTCCTATGATGCGCTGCTGCCCGAGGCCGCGCTCCTCGCGCGCTACGAGGGGCCCGCCTCGGCGATCATGTGGCTCGACGAGGCCCTCGCCTTCGTGCGCACCTCACCCCCCGACTTCGACCCCACGAACGCTGCGGCCCTCGTCCGCCTCATGGCGCTGCGCGCCGAGCTCGCCGGCGCCGTCGGCGACGACGCCACCGCGCGCCGCTGGGCCGCGGCGGTGGTCGAGCTCTGGCAGGATGGCGACGACGCGGTGCAGCCGCTCGTACGGCGCATGCGGGTCCTCAGCAGGTAGCCGGTCCCCCAACGCTCCTCAAGGAGGAGTCCATGTCTCACCGCTCCGCATTGGCACTCTGGCTGATCCCACCGCTGATCGCGCTCGGCGCGTGCGACCGTCTCACGGCGCGCTCGGTGTACCAGCTGGACGGCAAGTTCGCGGACGTCGGACCCAACCCCGAGTGCCCGCACGACTACGCGCCGCTCGCGGTGGCGACGACGGATGGCCCGAGCACCGGCCCGGTCCGCGTCTCGCCACCGGTCGGGTCCGCGCAGTCCCCCGCGGCCGCCGCCCTCGGCGTCGGCGTGGTCGCCATCCGATTCAGGACGGGCGTCCCGGAGTTCCACGATTGTCAGCGCCTCCTGGTTCGCCAGGGCGGCTCGTTCGAGTTCGGGCCACTCGCCGCGATCTTCGCGCTCGACTCGATCGAGTCGTCGAATGACACGGCCTTCTCGCGTCCGACCGTCGTCGGGCTCGTCTACAAGCCCGAAGCTGAGGCCTATCAGCCGCTCCGTCTCGAGTCCGTATTCAGCTGCGTGGTGCTGTATCGCCAGCCGCCCCGACGGATGGTACGCGGCTGGATGGTCGCGCGATCGAAGCCGGAGGATTGCCTCGGCTCGGTCGCACCGTCGGAACTGGCCGTCGCCCGGCATCTCAAGGTCAAGATCCTGCCTTGGCCCGACCACATGGACGCCACGGACGTGCCACCCGTCGCCCGGTGGGACTTCAGCCGATCGGGCGTCCACTACGTCGGCATCCGCTGCGGCGGACACTGGTGCGAGGTCGGCCCGCGACTCGGCAGCAGCGATACGTTCGACTCTTCCGAGGACTACGACGATCCGAACTGGAAGAGCCCGCGGCCGCGTCGCAATGTCCGCGTGAAGGGGTGGTACGATGAGCAACAGCTGGCCACGTACACCACCGCGGGGCTGGGACCACCGCTCCCCGACGTCGGCACCGTGATCCCCACCGCGGGCCTCGACTCACTCCACGAGCCGACCTACGAGGACGGCACGTGGATGCAGGTGGCGCAGGTGAACATGCGCCCCTCGGCGGGCCCGTACGCCGCGTCCTTCAACTTCTACGGGGACCCGGGCCCACCGCCTCGGGCCCGACACGCGTCGCTGGCGTTGTGCCGCGACGGCACGGGGCGATGCCGGCCCGAACCGCCGTTCACGTCGTTCGACGCCACCGAGTGCACGGGAAGCGATGGAGGGGAGAGTTGGATCGCGCGCGTCAGCAGTGAAACGGGACCGCCGAAGTACTTCTGTGTGCTGTTCCGCAAGCACCCGGCCGGCTTCCACGTCCCGAACGTCGTGCGGTGGAGGTGGCGCGCGGACGACGAGACGATCTGGGTCAGCTGCCCCGCCGGCTGCTGCGAGGTCAACGCGAAGAAGCGCTGACCCCCACAGGCTAGGGAACGCGTGCCACTCCGCTCCGGGGATCGAACGTGGCCCCGGACGGCAGCACGTGCATGCTCACGCCCGTCGCGCCGAGGACCCCGGCGCCGGCGGGCGTGACCCCTGCGCGACGCGCGTCATAGACCACCACGACGCTCGCACCGCGCACCACCCAGGTCCCGTCGGGACGCACGACGAGGGCCGTCGACTCATCGATCCCGACGCCCAGGTGCGGCTCCCGCTCCAGCACGAGACTGATGAGCCGATTGTGCCGCCGCCGGCGCAGGAAGTGCTGGTCGATGATCACATCGTCGATGAGCGCGAAGCCGTCCGCGGTCACGACGTTGTCCCGCGCGATGGTCCCCCAGGCGAGCGTCGAATCGGGACGCGTGCCCCCGGGGTGCCGTTCGTCCCCCGTGATCATCACCGCCGACATCACCGCGGCGCCGGCCGAGGTGCCGCCGATGACCGCGCCCGCCGCGTAACGCGCCTTGATCGCCCGCTCGGTGCGGGTCCCGCGCAGCACGCCCGCGAGCCGACCCTGGTCCCCTCCGCCGAACCAGACGCCCGTGGCATCGTCGAGCAGTCGCACGATCGAATCCGCGTCCGCCTGCTCCCGCGTGATCCAGACGTTCCGTGCGGTGGCGCCGAGCGCCCGCAGGTCGGCGGCCTTCTCCTCCCCGCTCGTGGCGCCGGAGGCGCTGGCCATGGCGAAGACGAGGATCCGCGCCTTCCCCTTCCCGCCCGCGAGATCGACGAACTCCTGCACGAGCGCCGGTGGCTGCGGTCCGCCGCCGACGATGTAGAGCGTGCCGCGCGGCGTCGGCGCCTGCGCGCCGCCAACTCCCGCGAGCGCGACCGCCGTTGCGACCACCGTGAGGACGCAACAAGCCGCGCGCGTCAGGGAACTCCGGACGGATCGACGGGTCATGAACGGGAGTCTATCGCTCGCGGGAACGCGCGTCCATCAGGTGCGCAACCTTGCCGCCCCGCGCCCCGCGAGCGAAGCTTGCAACAACCAATCAGGGGGTCGACGCACCATGGGCGCCACGGACGTCAACGATCCGCGGTACTACCACAAGGTGGTGGACTGTCAGTGGGCCTGTCCGGCACACACCAACGTCCCCGGCTACCTGCGGCTGATCGCGCAGGGGCGGTACGACGACTCGTACATGCTGAACCGCGAGTCGAACGTCTTCCCCGGGATCCTCGGGCGCACCTGTGACCGCCCCTGCGAGCCCGCCTGCCGCCGCGTGCGCGTGGAGGAGAAGCCGGTCGCGATCTGCCGCCTCAAGCGCGTGGCGGCCGACCTGCGCGGCGACATCACGGCGCGACTCCCCAAGGCACCGAAGCAGAAGAACGGGAAGCGGATCGCCTGCGTCGGCGCCGGTCCGGCCTCGCTCACCGTCGCGAACGACCTCCTCCCGCTGGGCTACGACGTCACGATCTTCGAGCAGAACGCCAAGCCGGGCGGCCTGATGCGCGTGAACATCCCGGCATTCCGGCTCCCGGCGAGCGTGCTCGACGAGGAGTGCGGTTACATCATCGACATGGGCGCGACGATGAAGTACGGCACGCCCATCGACTCGATGAAGGCGCTGCTCGCGAAGGGGTACGACGCCGTCTTCGTCGGCAGCGGCGCGCCCAAGGGGAAGGAACTGGACCTCCCGGGCCGCCACGACGACCCGGGCAAGATCCACATCGGCATCGAGTGGCTCGCCAACGTCCACTTCGGCCACGTGGAGCGGATCGAGCCGCGCGTGCTGATCATCGGCGTCGGCAACACGGCGATGGACTGCTGCCGCACCGCCAAGCGCGTGGGCGCCACCGACGTGACCGTCATCGCGCGCCGTGGGCGCAAGCACTTCAAGGCCTCCCCCTGGGAGCTCGAGGACGCCGAGGAGGAGCTGGTCGAGATCGTCGAGAACCACTCCCCGAAGCGCTTCGTGGTCGAGAACGGCACGCTGGTGGGGATGGAGTTCGAGGTCCTCGAGTGGACCGAGGACGCCTCCGGACGGCAGAAGAGCACCGTCAAGGAGACCCGCATCCTCCCCTGCGACGCGGTGATCCTCGCGATCGGGCAGGACAACGCCTTCCCCTGGATCGAGCGGGACGTGGGGATCGAGTTCGACCCCAAGTGGGACATGCCGGTCGTGGACAAGACGACCTTCCAGAGCACGCGGGAGGGTGTCTTCTTCGGCGGCGACGCGGCGTGGGGACCCGAGAACATCATCTGGGCGGTCGCGCACGGGCACCAGGCGGCGATCTCGATCCACCAGCACTGCCAGGGGAAGCCCGTCACGGAGCGCCCGCCCCAGGGGATGACGCTGGTGAGCGCCAAGATGGGGATGCACAGCTGGGCCTACAGCAACGATTACGAACCGGCGAAGCGCGCGAAGATGCAGCACGAGGACCTCACCAAGCGCTTCGCGGACATCACCGTCGAGGTGGAGCTCGGCTTCACGCCCGAGCAGGCCGCACGCGAGGTGCAGCGCTGCCTCAACTGCGACATCCAGACCCACTTCACGACCTCGCTCTGCATCGAGTGCGACGCCTGCGTGGACGTCTGCCCCACGCGCTGCCTCACCATCACCACCAACGGCACCAGCGAGGCGGACCTGCGCACGCGGCTCTCGGCGCCCGCCGAGAACCTGGACCAGGCGGTGTACGTGTCGGACGCGCTGCCGCAGACCAAGCGCGTGATGGTGAAGGACGAGGACGTCTGCCTGCACTGCGGCCTCTGCGCCGAACGCTGCCCCACCGCGGCCTGGGACATGCGCACCTTCGACCTCAAGCTGCCCTACGCGGGGATGATGCAGCCATGAGCGGGATCAACGACTTCGCGTTCAAGATGGGCACCGTCAACGGCACCGGGTCGGCCAGTGCGAACGGCCTCCTCATGCAGGCGATCTTCCGGATGGGGATCCCGGTCACGGGGAAGAACATCTTCCCGTCGAACATCCAGGGGCTCCCCACCTGGTACGAGATCCGGGTGAGCAAGGACGGCTACACGGCGCGCCCCTCCGAGGTGGACCTGGTGGTCGCGCTGAACCCCGCGACCTACGCCAAGGACGTGGCGACCGTCCGCCCGGGCGGCTACCTGCTCTACGACTCCTCGTGGCCGCTCGACCCGACCCTCGTGCGCGAAGGGATCACGATCCTCGGCGTGCCCTTCGGGCGGATGTGCGTCGAGGCGTTCACCAAGGACCGCGAGCGCACGCTGCTCCGAAACATCGCCTACGCGGGCGCCCTCGCCGCCCTCCTCGAGATCGACATGCAGGTGATCGAGGGGATGCTGAACGAGAAGTTCGGGAAGAAGAAGTCGCTCCTCGACGCGAACCACACCGCGATCCGGCTCGGCTACGACTACGCCAAGGCCAACTTCACCTGCCCGCTCCCCTTCCACCTCGCGCCGATGGACGCCACCGGCGGCTCCATCCTGATGGACGGGAACACGGCGTGCGCGCTCGGTGCGGTGTATGCCGGCGCCACGGTGGGCGCCTGGTATCCGATCACGCCCGCCACGGCGATGATGGAGGCGTTCAAGGCGTTCTGCGAGAAGTACCGTGTGGACAAGGCGACGGGGAAGAACAACTACATCATCCTTCAGGCCGAGGACGAGCTGGCCGCCGCGGGGATCGTGATCGGGGCGGCCTGGGCCGGGGCCCGGGCGTTCACCAACACTTCGGGGCCCGGGATCTCGCTCATGCAGGAGTTCATCGGCCTCGCGTACTACACCGACATCCCGGCCGTCTTCTACGACATCCAGCGCTGCGGCCCCTCCACGGGGATGCCGACCCGCACGCAGCAGGCGGACCTCCTCTCGCTCGCCTACGCCTCCCACGGCGACACGAAGCACCTGGTGCTCTTCCCCGCGGACCCGCACGAGTGCTTCTCGATGTCCGTCGAGGCGTTCGACCTCGCCGAGCGCTTCCAGACGCCGGTCTTCGTCGCGTCGGACCTCGACATCGGGATGAACGACTGGATGATCCCGCGCCTCGAGTGGGACGACGCGTATCGGCCCGACCGGGGCAAGGTGCTCGACGCGGCCGCGCTCGAGAAGCTGCCGCGCTTCTCGCGCTTCCTCGACGTGGATGGCGACGGCGTGGCCGCACGGACCCTCCCCGGCGTCGGGGGCAAGGGGGCGTACTTCGTCCGTGGCTCCGGACATGACAAGCATGCGGCGTACACGGAGGACTCGGACGCCTATCAGGAGGTCGTGGACCGGCTCAAGCGGAAGTTCGAGCACGCCGCGGCGGCGATGCCGAAGCCGGCGATCCTCCGCCGCAAGGGCGCCGAGGTCGGACTGGTGACCCTCGGCGGCTGCGACGCCGCCGTCCGCGAGGCAGCGGACCGGCTGCAGGAGGCCGGGATCGCCGCGGACGTGATGCGCATCCGGGGCTTCCCGTTCGGCGCCGAGGTCGCGGAGTTCCTCGGTGAGCATGAGCACACCTTCGTGATCGAGCAGAACCGGGACGCACAGTTGCGCTCCCTGCTGATGATCGAGCTCGGCGTGCCGCGCGACGAGCTCATCCCCGTCCTGGACTACGGCGGCATGCCCCTCACCGCGAAGGTGGTGGTCGACGCCGTGAGCGCCCGCGTCGCGGGGGTGCCGGCATGACGTCGATCGCCAAGCCCCCGGTCAAGCACCCCAGCTCGCGCCAGAACGGGATCGGGCTCACGCTGCGCGACTACGAGGGCGTGATGTCCACGCTCTGCGCCGGCTGCGGCCACGACTCCATCACCGCCAGCATCGTCCAGGCCGCGTGGGAGATGGAGCTCGAGCCGCACCGCGTCGGCAAGATGAGCGGGATCGGGTGTTCGTCGAAGACCACCGCGTACTTCATGAAGCAATCGCACGGCTTCAACTCCGTGCACGGCCGGATGCCATCGGTCACCTCCGGGGCGGCCGCCGCCAACGGCGGACTCACCTACATCGGCGTCTCCGGGGATGGCGACTCGCTCTCGATCGGCGTCGGGCAGCTCTGCCACGCCATCCGGCGCAACGTGAACATGCTCTACATGCTGGAGAACAACGGCGTGTACGGGCTGACCAAGGGCCAGTTCTCCGCCTCGGCGGACATCGGCTCCACGTCCAAGAAGGGTGAGGCGAACGAGCAGGCGCCGATCGACCCGATCCTCCTCGCGCTCTCCCTCGGCGCCACCTACGTCGCCCGCTCCTTCTCGGGCGACAAGCGGCAGCTCGTCCCGATCATCAAGGCGGGGATCGCGCACAAGGGGTTCGCGCTCGTGGACGTCATCTCCCCCTGCGTGACCTTCAACGACCACGAGGGATCGACCAAGAGCTACGCCTACACGCGCCAGCACGAGGTGGAGGCGGTCGAGGCGGACTATGTGCCGCTGCGGCGCGAGATCACGATGCCCGAGACCAAGGGTGCCGTGACGGTGGTGCAGATGCACGACGGGTCCTCGGTGCGCCTCCGCCCCACGGCACCCGACTACGATCCCACCGACCGCGAGAGTGCGTACGCACATGTCCGCGCCTGCCAGGCGCGGGGCGAGATCGCGACAGGGCTGCTCTTCGTGAGCGAGGGCGCGCGGGACATGCACGAGCTGGCCCGCACGGTGCCCACGCCGCTCGTGGACGTGCCCTTCGAGGCGCTCTGCCCCGGCCAGGCGGCGCTCGACAAGCTGATGGCGCGGTATCGCTGAGCGTCAGCCCAGGTCGGGCCCCACCCACCCCCGTCGCGCCTCGACCGAGAAGAGCCGCTCGCGGCTGTAGGACCTGAGCGGCCACTCCCGTTCAGCCATCGGGGACGCGAGGAGGGCGTCGATGAGCGCCTCGAAGGGCACACCCTCGCGCGCCCGCACGAACGCCTCGATCCCGAGCAGGTAGAGCCGCGTGATCGTCTCGTGGTACCCCTCGGTGTCGCTATTCGGGGTCCCCACGGCATCGTTGTGCTCGCGGATCCGCCGGCGCACGATCGCCAGCGCCTCGTCGTGCGGGTGCCGCGAGAGGTACCAGAGACCCACCAGGAGGTGCGCCTGGTGCGTCCACTCCGCCTTCGCCACCTGTCGCGCCTCGAACCGGGCGACGAACGCCGCGAGTTCCCGTTCCGTCACTTCCCGGGGACCGTCAGGCGGAGTCCGCGTGCACCTTCTCCTCGACCGCGGTCGCACTCGCGAGCACATAATCGCGATTCATCTGCATGATCGCGTCGAGCGAGATCCCCTTCGGGCAGGCCTCCTGGCACTCGCCGAAGAGCGTGCAGCCGCCGAACCCCTCGAGGTCCATCCGTTCCACCATCGCCTTGGCCCGCCGCTTCCGTTCCGGCTGCCCCTGCGGCAGCGCACCCAGGTGCGAGATCTTGGCGGCGGTGAAGAGCGACGCCGAGGCGTTCGGGCAGGCGGCCACGCAGGCCCCGCACCCGATGCAGGCGGCGTTGTCCATCGCGAGGTCCGCGTCCGCCTTCGCGATCGGGAGCCCGTTGGCGTCCTGCGGCGTGCCGGTCGGCGCGGAGATGAACCCACCCGCCTGGATGATCCGGTCGAACGCGCCACGATCGACCACGAGGTCCTTGATCACCGGGAACGCCTTCGCGCGCCAGGGCTCGATCCAGATGGAGTCCCCGTCCTTGAAGCTCCGCATGTGGAGCTGGCAGGCGGTGGTCAGCTTCATCGGCCCATGTGCCGAGCCGTTGATCATCAGGCCGCACGACCCGCAGATCCCCTCGCGGCAGTCGTGGTCGAACGCGATCGGCTCATCCCCGGACTCGACCAGCCGCTCGTTCACGGTGTCGAGCATCTCGAGGAAACTCATGTCGGGGCTGATGTCGCGCGCCGGGTACTGCACCATCCGGCCCGCATCCTTCGGCCCCTTCTGGCGCCACACGTGGAGCGTGAGGTGCATCGCCGCACCGGCCGTGGACGCGCTCACTTGTAGCTCCGCGTGCTCAGGTGGACGTGCTCGAACACCAGGGGCTCCTTGTTGAGGATGGGCGGCTTCCCCTCCCCCGCATACTCCCAGGCGGCCACGTAGGCGAATTCCTCGTCGTTGCGCTTGGCCTCGCCGTCCGGCGTCTGGTGCTCCGTGCGGAAGTGGCCACCGCAGCTCTCCTCGCGGTGCAGCGCATCGAGGCACATCAGCTCGGCGAACTCCAGGAAGTCGGCCACGCGTCCCGCCTTCTCCAGCGACTGGTTCAGCTCGGCGCCCGTGCCCGGCACCTTCACGTCGCGCCAGAACTCGGCCCGCAGCTTCGGGATCTCCTCCAGCGCCTGCTTGAGCCCCGCCGCGTCGCGCGCCATCCCGCAGTGGTCCCACAGGATCCGGCCGAGCTCGCGGTGGAAGGAGTCCACCGTGCGGCTCCCGTTCACCGAGAGCAGGCGCGAGAGCCGCGCCTCGACGGCGGCCCGCGCCTCGACGAACGCGGGATGGTCCTCCGCCACGGGCTCGAGCTTGTTCGACGCGAGGTAGTCGCCGATGGTGTACGGGATCACGAAGTACCCGTCCGCGAGCCCCTGCATGAGCGCGCTCGCACCCAGCCGGTTGGCGCCATGGTCGGAGAAGTTCGCCTCGCCGAGCACGTGCAGGCCGGGGATGGTGCTCATCAGGTTGTAGTCCACCCAGAGCCCGCCCATCGTGTAGTGGACGGCCGGGTAGATGCGCATCGGGCGCTCGTACGGGTCCTCGTCCGTGATGCGCTGGTACATCTCGAAGAGGTTGCCGTACCGCTCCTCGATCGCCTTGCGGCCGACCCGCTTGATCGCGTCGGCGAAGTCGAGGTAGACGCCGCGCCCGCCCGGCCCCACGCCACGCCCGTCGTCGCACGCCTCCTTCGCGGCGCGCGACGCGATGTCGCGCGGCGAGAGGTTGCCGAAGCTCGGGTACTTGCGCTCGAGGTAGTAGTCGCGGTCGGCCTCCGGGATGTCGGACGGGGCCTTGCCGCAGTCCTTCCGGCGCTTCGGCACCCAGACGCGCCCGTCGTTGCGGAGCGACTCGGACATCAGCGTGAGCTTGCTCTGGTGCTCCCCCGCCACCGGGATGCAGGTGGGATGGATCTGGGTGAAGCAGGGGTTGGCGAACGCCGCCCCCTTCCGGTGCGCGCGGTACGCCGCGGTGACGTTGCACCCCTTGGCGTTGGTCGAGAGGTAGAAGACGGTCCCGTAGCCGCCCGTCGCGAGCACCACGGCGTCACCGACATGCGTCTCGATCTCGCCCGAGACCAGGTCGCGCACGATGATGCCCCGCGCCTTCCCGTCCACGAGCACGAGCTCCAGCATCTCGTGCCGTTCGAACATCGTCACGCCGCCCCGGGCGATCTCCTTCTCCAGCGCCTGGTAGGCGCCGAGGAGCAGCTGCTGCCCCGTCTGGCCGCGGGCGTAGAAGGTGCGCGAGACCTGCGCGCCACCGAACGAGCGGTTGGCCAGCAGGCCGCCGTACTCACGCGCGAAGGGCACGCCCTGGGCCACGCACTGGTCGATGATGTCCACCGAGACCTGCGCGAGCCGGTAGACGTTGGCCTCGCGCGCGCGGAAGTCCCCGCCCTTCACCGTGTCGTAGAACAGCCGCTGCACCGAGTCGCCGTCGTTCCGGTAGTTCTTGGCGGCGTTGATCCCGCCCTGCGCGGCGATCGAGTGCGCGCGCCTCGGCGAGTCCTGGAAGCAGAAACAGCGCACGTTGTACCCGAGCTCGCTGAGCGTGGCCGCGGCCGACGCGCCCGCGAGCCCGGAGCCCACCACGAGGACCGTGTATTTCCGCTTGTTCGCCGGGTTCACCAGCTTCATCTCGAACCGGTGCTTGTCCCACTTCTCGGACAGCGGGCCGGACGGGATCTTGGCGTCGAGCTTGAGCGTCACAGGGGGGTCTCCATCACCTAGCGCAGGATCTCGAGGAACACCGCGACCGGGATGGCCGTGAAGCCAGCCCAGACCGCGATGGCGATCCAGAGCGCCACCTTGCGGTGGAGCGGATCGGGCGACGGCTTGGCGAGCCCGAGCGTGCGCACCCCGCTCCACGCGCCGTGGAAGAGGTGCAGTCCGAGGACGGCCATCGCGATGACGTAGAAGAGCACCACCCAGGGCGACCGGAAGCCGAGGATCACGTTCCCGTACACGCCGGTGTGGCTGAACGCCGGGTGGAAGGTGCCCACGGTGAAGTGCCCGATGTGGAACACGATGAACGCGGCCAGCACCACGCCCCCGACGCGCATCGTGCGCGAGGCGATCGTGGAGACGGCGGGCTCCCGCTTGGCGTAGTCCGCCGGACGTGCGGCCCGGTTGATCATCGTGAGCTGCACGGCGGAGACGATGTGCAGGACCGCCGCGGCGAGCAGGCCGGCGCGCGCCACCCAGAGCAGCTCTCCCGTGCTCTTGATCAGTGCGGCGTACCGGTTCATCGCGTCGGCGCCCACGAACATCTGCAGGTTGCCGAGCATGTGGCCGATCAGGAAGAGGACCAGGAGCAACCCGGTCACCGCCATCACGACCTTCTTGCCGATGGTCGACGCCCAGAACCTCCGGAGCGCGCTCATCGTGTCCTAGAGCTTCACCACGGACATCGGCTCGCGCACGGCCTGCGCGCTCTTCTCCAGCGCCGCCCGCTCGTCCTTCGTCAGCTCCACCTCGAGCACCTGCTCGATCCCCTTGCGCCCGAGCTTCACGGGGACGCCGAGGAAGAGGCCCTTCATCCCGTACTCGCCCTCGAGCCAGGCCGAGCAGGGGAGGATGCGCTTCTGGTCACGGACGATCGCCTCGACCATCTGCACCGCCCCGGAGGACGGCGCGTAGTACGCCGAGCCGGTCTTGAGGTGCTTCACGATCTCCGCCCCGCCGTTCCGCGTGCGGTCCACGATCGCGTCGAGCCTCGCCTTGTCCATCAGCTGCGTGATGGGGATGCCGCTCACGGTGGTGTAGGAGATGAGCGGCACCATCGTGTCGCCGTGGCCGCCGAGGACCATCGCCTGGATGTCGCGCACGCTCACGTCGAGCGCCGTGGCGAGGAAGGCGCGGTAGCGCCCGGTGTCGAGCACCCCCGCCATCCCGATCACGCGCTCCTTCGGGAAGCCGGTCGCCTCCTTGGCCACCCAGCACATCACGTCGAGCGGGTTCGAGACCACGATGACGATCGCCTTGGGCGAGGTCTTCTTGATGCTCTCGCCAACCGACTTCACGATCCCGGCGTTCGTGTTCAGGAGGTCGTCGCGGGACATCCCCGGCTTGCGGGCGATCCCCGCCGTGATGACGACGATGTCGGAGTCCGCGGACTCGTCGTAGCCGTTGGAGCCGATCACGCGCGAGTCGAACCCCTCGATCGGCGCCGACTGCCACTGGTCGAGCCCCTTCCCCTGCGGGATCCCCTCGGCCACGTCCACCATGACCACGGTGCGGGCGAGTTCCTTCTCGGCGATGCGCTGCGCGGCGGTCGCGCCGACATTTCCGGCGCCGACGACCGTGATCTTGTTGACCATTGTTCGATGGATTCGGGTGGAGGAGTGGCGGGTCCTGCCCCCGGAAGTTAGCGGCGCGCGCGGAGCGAATCTACGGTGACCGCCGCGCTCGCCGGCGAGGGCCCGCGCCGGAGCGTGTACTCCGCCGGGCTCCCGATCCGCAGCCAGCGCCGCCCGTCCTGGTCGGTGAGCATCGCCGGCGCCGGGTGGATGAAGAGCCCGGAGGCATCCAGCGTGTCGAGGGCGGTCGCGCCGGAGAGGTCGCCGACCTCCGAGAGCCGCGGCTGGGTCTTCGCCACGGCGTCCCCGTAGGTGATGCCCAGGTCCACGGCATACGGCTCCGGCCCCACCCCGACCACCTGCGCGCCCCGGACGATCAGGTCGAGCGCGATCCCCCGGTTCTGTTCGAGCCGGTCGTACCAGGCCGGGTCGGCACGCTCGTACGCGCCCTCGCCGATGCTCACGAACGCGTCCACGAGCGCCGCCACGTTCAGCGCGCGCAGCCGCTGCTTCTGCGGGTCCCCGGCGAGCGCGCCGCTCTCGATGAGCACGGTGCTCGTGCCCCAGGTCTGGATCAGGTCGCCGAACGCGCGCGGGTTGAACCCGTCGTCATAGACCGCCACCTGCCCGGGGATCTGCGTCTGCAGGCGCACGGCCATGCGGGCCGCGACGAGCCGCGCGCGGGCGCGCACCGCGTCGTACTCCTTCGCCTCCGAGATCGCGGGCGCGAGGAGCGCGATCCCCGCCTGCCGGCCGCCGGCCCCCACCGTGGTGCGGGCGTTCTGGTCGTGCAGGTTGAAGCCGAACTGCGGCTTGAGCCGGTCGTGCAGCGCCTTGAGCGCCCGCGCTTCCGGCGTCGCGAGCCGCCGCGCATCCCGGTTGATGTCCACGCCCACCGCGTTGTGCCGCTGGAAGAGCTCCGCGCCATCCGGGTTGAGCATCGGCACCAGCGTCACGGTCACCGAGCGGAGCAGCCGGTCCCGCACGGCGCTCGTGTCCTCGCTCGCGACCCAGGTCAGGAAGTCCACCAGCGCCATCGAGGCGGCCGATTCGTCCCCGTGCATCTGGCTCCAGGCGAGCACGGTCACCGGACCGGAGCCGAGCGTGATGGCGACGAGCGGGCGCCCCTGCACCGACTGCCCGATCACCTCCGACCGCAGGCGTGGCGACGCGAGCGGGAGGGCCAGCTGCCCCCAGAGCTCGTTCGCCGTGAAGCGCCGCTCCTCGATCGCCGCCACTCGATGGCGCTCCGCGATCCGCAGCCCCTCCGCGAAGCAGCACTCATCCGCCGTCGGCGCCGGACGTGGCGACGGCGCCGTCCCGGCGCACGCGGCCAGGAGGGAGAGCACGAGGAGGAGCGCCGGCGGGCGCACCCTCACACCTCCCATCTCACACCTCTCATCTCACACCTCCCATCTGCCGTTCACCCCCCCACCTGCGAGAGCGCCCGCAACCCGCCCACCTGCAGCTTGAGGAGCTGGTGCTCCAGCGGCTTCTCCGCCAGCGCCTGCACGAAGAGCGGCGCCAATGGCTCCCCGCGCCGCAGCGGGTCGCGGAGGTTCACCTCGTGGTCGCCGTAGAGGCAGGTGCGCAGTCGCCCGTCCGCCGTGAGCCGCACCCGGTTGCAGGAGCCGCAGTAGGTGTGCGTCATCGGCGTGATGACGCCCACGGTGCCCTTCGCGCCCGCGATCCGGTGGTAGGTGGCCGGCCCATTCCCGCGCTTGGGGCCCTTCGCCGGGTGCAGCGCGCCGAGCTCGCCGATGCGCGCGAGCACCTCGTCGCTCGGCACGATGTGGTCGTTGGTGAGGTGCGCCATCTCCCCCACCGGCATCAACTCGATGAAGCGCACGTGCAGCGGCTGCTCGAGCGTGAGGCGCGCGAAGTCGAGGATCTCGTCGTCGTTGATGCCGCGCATCACCACCACGTTGAGCTTGACCGGCTCCAGCCCCGCCTCGAGCGCCGCCTGCGCTGCCGCCACCGGATCGAACCCGAGGTTCCGCCGCGCGATGGCCGCGATGCGGTCCGGCCGCAGCGAATCGGTCGACATGTTCACGCGGTCGAGGCCGGCGGCGGCGAGCTCGCGCGCCATCGCCGGGAGCTTCACCCCGTTGGTCGAGAGGGCGATGTCCTCGATCCCCGGCACCGCACGGAGCATCCGGATGAGCGTGCTGAGGTCCGGCCGGATGGTCGGCTCGCCGCCGGTGATCCGCAGGCGCCGGAGACCGAGCGGCGCCAGCTGCCGCACCACGGACTCCAGTTCCTCGTAGGAGAGGATCTCCGCCTTCGGCAGCCAGTCGAGCCCCGCCTCGGGCATGCAGTACACGCAGCGGAAGTTGCACCGGTCGGTGATCGAGATCCGGAGATACTCGATCGATCGGCCGTGCTGGTCCTTGAGGGGCGCGTTCATGGGAGTCCCGCGACCGGCGTGCCCGCGGGCGTCGCGCGCGTCGGGTCCACCCACTCGCGAGTGCCGTCGGCATAGTGTTCCCGCTTCCAGATCGGGACACGCGCCTTCACCTGCTCGATCACGTACTTCTGGGCGCCCATCGCGGAGGCGCGCCGCGCATGGGAGACGGCGATCACGATGCTCGCCTCGCCGAGGGCCAGGGTGCCGAGGCGGTGCTCGACGACCACGTGCGCGGTGCCGAACCGCTCGGCGGCCTCGGCGACGACGGCCGCGAGTTCGCTCTCCGCCATGGGCGTGTAGGCGCTGTAGTCGATGCCGAGCACCTCGCGACCATCGTTCACGCGGCGCACCGTGCCCACGAACAGCGTGCTCGCCCCCGAGTCCGCCGAGGCGACCTCGGCGAGAAGGGCCGTCGGGTCCAGGACATGGTCGACGATGGCGCTGCGCATGGGCGTCAGCCTCCTGCCACCGGCGGGATGATCGCGACCTCGTCGCTCGCGGCCACCGGTGTCTCGGGGCGAGCGTACCGCTGGTTCACGGCGACCATGGGCGCGGGCAGGGTGCGACCCGCGGCACGGGCGGCCAGTGAGTCCAGCACGTCCTGCACGCGCGACCCCGCCGGGAGGTCGAGCTCCACGCGGGGGCCGAACGCGTCGGCCCAGGAGGCGAAGAGGAGCACGGTCACTGCCATGTGCTCGAATCTAAGTGATGGGCGCACAGCGGGATGCCCCGCGCGCCCGGTCAGGCTTCCGCGTTCATCTCCAGGTCGGCCACCAGCGTCCGCAACTCCTTGGACGGCTTGAACACGGGCACGGGACGCGCGGAGACCTCGACCGGCTCACCGGTGCGCGGATTCCGCGCCATGCGCGTCTTCCGGTTCCGGATCTTGAAGGTACCGAACCCACGCACCTCGATGTTCTTCTGCTCCTTCAGCGCTTCCTTGATCGCGTCGAGGAAAGCATCCACCACCCGGGCGCAGTCCTTCTTGGAGATCATCGGCCCCGAGGTGCGGGAGATGGACTCCGTGACGCGCTCCACGAGGTCAGCTTTGGTCATGGACATACCGGGGATGAGTTGGAGCGGTCCGGGCTCGTAAGTGCGTCCAGTCTAGGACGTTAGCTGTTGTGTGTCAAGCGGTTGCGAGCCCGCCCACCGCGGCCAGGAACTCGTCGAAATGGGGGACGGCATCATGGGGTCCCGGCGCCGCTTCCGGGTGGTACTGGACACCGAACACGGGGCGCGTCCGGTGGCGCAGCCCCTCCACGGTGCCATCGTTCAGGTTGAGGTGCGTCACCTCGAGGTCCGGCGCGCCGGGGATCCCCTCCTCGCCCCCTTCGACCGCGAAGCCATGGTTCTGGCTCGTGATCAGCACGTCCCCGCTCGCGAGGTCCTTCACGGGATGGTTCCCGCCGCGATGGCCGTAGGGGAGCTTGGTGGTGCGGCCGCCGAAGGTGATCCCGAGGAGCTGGTGGCCCAGGCAGATGCCGAACACGGGCTTCCCCGCCTCCACCACCTCGCGGATGATGGCCGGCGCGTACGTGACCGCCTCGGGGTCTCCGGGGCCGTTCGAGAGGAACACGCCGTCAGGCTCGAGCGCGAGCGCCTCCCTGGCGGGCGTCTTCGAGGGGACCACGGTGATGCGGCACCCCCGTTCCTCGAACATCCGCAGGATGTTGCGCTTGATCCCGTAGTCGTAAGCGACGATGTGCACGGGCGCGTCGGGCGAACCCCAGACGTACCGCTCCTTCGTCGACACCCGCGAGGCCAGGTCGAGGCCGGCCATCGACGGGCAGGCCGCGAGCAGCGCGCGATGTGCCTCGGTCGGCTCGGTCCCGGCGCCGATCAGGCCGCGGAGAACGCCGACCGTCCTCAAGTGACGAGTGAGACGGCGCGTGTCAATCTCTGAAATGACAGGCACTTGCGCGCGCTGAAGCCAGGGCTGCAGCGCCTCGTCGGCCCGCCAGTTCGAGTAGGGCACGGAGAGCTCGCGCACCACCACGCCGGCCACCTGTGGAGCCGCGGACTCGGGGTCCTCGGCGTTCACGCCGTAGTTCCCGATCATCGGGGCGGTCATGACCACGATCTGTCCACGGAACGAGGGGTCCGTGAAGGTCTCCTGGTAGCCGCTCATCCCGGTGGTGAACACCACCTCGGCGACCGCGGGATTCTCGAGGGGCGCGTGCAGGCGGCCGAGAAAAAGGGTTCCGTCCTCAAGGAGGAGGAACCCCGGTGCTGCGTGGAGGGAGTACGTGCTCACGGCTGAGGCGGTGTGGTCGAGGGCGTCCCCGTCGCGGGGGCCGGCGTCAGGGGGACGGCGGACTGGATGTCCGTCGAGGGAGCGCCACCCACAGCCGGCGCCGGCGCGGTCTGCGTCGCGGGCGTGAGCGCCTGGTCCAGGATCGACGTGGGCGCGTTCGAGCGATTGGACATCAGCTGCAGCACGAAGGCCAGGAAGATGAAGATCCCGCCGCACCACCAGCTCGCCTTGGTGAGGATGTTGCCGGCCTGGCGCGTCCCGAGGAAGGCGTCCGAGGACGACGAGGCGCCGCCGAAGCTCGCGGCGAGCCCGCCACCCTTGCCCGCCTGCAGGAGCACGGCGGTGGCGAGGACGAGCGCGTCGATGATGAGGAGGATCAGGAGGAACGTGTACATGGCTCTGGCGTTCTGGTGGGTCCGGATAAGCCTTGGAGATTACTGGACTTAGGCGTCGTGGTCAAGTCCGTACGATGGCCAGCCACTGCTCCGCGTCGAGACTCGCGCCCCCGACCAGCACTCCACCCACCTCCGCAGCGGCGAGCAGTGCGTCCACGTTCGAGCGGTTCACGCTCCCCCCGTAGAGGATGGGCACGGCGCCCCCGCGCTCGCCTGCGATCTCCCGCAGTTCGGCGCGCAGCGCGACATGCACCGCACTCGCGTCGGCCGGCGTGGCGTTCTTCCCGGTGCCGATCGCCCAGACCGGCTCGTAGGCGACGATCGCGCTCGCGACGGAGGCTGCCTCGACACCGCTGACCGCCGCCCGCAGCTGGCGCCGCACCACCGCAAGGGTCTCCGCCGCCTCGCGCTGCGCGAGCGTCTCCCCGACGCAGATCGTCGGCGTGAGCCCCGCGCGGATCGCCGCGACGACCTTCTTCCCCGTCTCCTCGTCCGTCTCGCCGAACACGTGCCGCCGCTCCGAGTGGCCGATGAGCGCGTGCCGCGCCCCGGCCGAGCGCGCGAGCGTCCCGGAGGTCTCGCCGGTGAACGCGCCCTTGTCCTCCCAGTGGATGTTCTGCACCCCCGCCTCGAGGTCGCCGCGCTCCTTGATGGCCCCCACCACCACGTGCAGCGAGACGGCGCTCGGGAAGAACAGCACGCGCCGGTCCTGCTGCCGCGTGTACTGCCCCACGAAGGTCCGCATGAACGCGGTGGCATCGGCGGGCGCCTGGTTCATCTTCCAGTTCGCCGCGAACACGAGCGACTTCTTCACGCGTCCCCCTTGGTGCTGGTGGTGTCCAGCGCCGTGACGCCGGGGAGCGGCTTCCCCTCGAGGAACTCGAGCGATGCGCCGCCGCCCGTGGACACGTGGCTCATCTCGTCCGCGAGCCCCGCGGCCTCGACCGCCGCCGCCGAGTCCCCGCCGCCGATGATGGTCGTTGCGCCGCGCTTGGTGGCCGCCGCCATGGCTTTCGCGACGGCGAGCGTCCCCTCGTCGAACGGGGGCGTCTCGAACACCCCCATCGGCCCGTTCCAGATGATCGTCTTGGCGGACGCGATCGCGCGGGCATACGAGAGCGCGCTGTCGGGCCCGATGTCGAGCATCGCTTCGCCGGCGGGGATCGCATCACGCTTCACGGTGTGCGCCTTCTTCCCCTCCGCGATCCCCGGCGCGACGGTCGCGTCGTGCGGGATCGTGAGCCGGAACGCGGCGCGGTCCATCAGCTCCTTCGCCATCTCGACGCGGTCCGGTTCCACCAGCGAGGTGCCGGTCTCGAACCCCATCGCCTTGTAGAAGGTGCAGGCCATCGCGCCGCCGATGAGGATGCCGTCGACCTTCGGCAGCAGGGCCTCGATGACGTCGATCTTCCCCGAGATCTTGGAACCGCCGAGGATCGCGATGAAGGGGCGCTGCGGCTTCTCGAGGGCGCCGCCGAGGTACTCGAGCTCGCGCTGCATGAGCAGGCCCGCCACGGCGGGGCGCAGGCGCCGCGCGACCCCCTCCGTGGACGCGTGCGCGCGGTGCGCCGCGCCGAACGCGTCGTTCACATAGAGGTCGCCCAGCCGGGCGAACGCCTTCGCGAGCGCCTCGTCGTTCTTCTCCTCACCCGCCTCGAAGCGCGTGTTCTCGAGCAGGCAGACCTCGCCGTCCTTGAGTGCGCGCGTCGCGGCCTCGGCCTCGGCGCCCGTCACGTGCGGCACGAAGCGCACCGCGCTCCCGCCTCCCAGGAGCGCGCCGAGTGCCGCCGCCACCGGCGCGAGCGTGTACTTCGGGTCGGGCTTCCCCTTGGGACGCCCGAGGTGCGAGCAGAGCACCACGCGCGCACCGGCCTTCTGGAGCGCACGGATGGTCGGCAGCGCCGCCCGGATGCGGGTGTCGTCCGCGACGCCACCCCGCTCGTCGAGCGGCACGTTGAAGTCCACGCGCACGAGCGCGCGCTTCCCCCGCACCTCGGCGGGCGCGAGGTCCTTGATCGTCCGGATGCTCATCGTGCGCCCGGGGATCCGCTCAGAGACTCTTGCCGATGAGCTCCAGCAGGTCGACGCAGCGCGAGGAGTAGCCCCACTCGTTGTCGTACCAGCCCGAGACCTTCACCATCGTCCCGTCGATCACGTTGGTGCTCTTGGAGTCGAGGATCGTCGAGTACGGGTTGCCGATGTAGTCGCACGAGACGAGTTCCTCCTCCGTGTAGGCGAGGATGCCCTTGAGCGCTCCCTCGGACGCGGCCTTGAACGCCGCGTTCACCTCGGCGATGGTCGTCGCCTTGTCCACCTCGACCGTCAGCTCCGTGAGGGAGACGTCGGGCGTCGGCACGCGGATGGCGATGCCATCGATCTTCCCCTTCACCTCGGGGATCACGAGGGAGGTCGCCTTGGCCGCGCCGGTGGTGGTCGGGATCATCGACACCGCGGCCGCGCGGGCGCGGCGCAGGTCCTTGTGCGGGAGGTCGAGGATGCTCTGGTCGTTCGTGTAGCTGTGGATCGTGACCATCGCGCCATGGCGGAAGCCGAACGCCTCGCGGATCACCTTCACCATCGGGGCCAGGCAGTTCGTGGTGCAGGACGCGTTGGAGATGATGTGGTGCTTCTTGGGATCGTACTTCTCGTGGTTCACGCCGCGCACGATGGTGATGTCCTCGCCCGTCGCGGGCGCGGAGATGAGCACCTTCTTCGCGCCCCCCGCGAGGTGCTTCCGCGCGTCGTCGGCCTTGGTGAAGCGGCCGGTGCTCTCGAGCACCACGTCCACGCCCAGGTCCTTCCACGGCAGGAGCGCGGGGTCCTTCTCCTTGAGCACCTTGATCCGGTCCCCCGCGATCACCACCGCCTCCGCGTCGTGCGAGACCGTGCCGTCGAACGTCCCGTGCACGGAGTCGTACTTGAAGAGGTGTGCGAGCGTCCGGGTGTCCGTCAGGTCGTTGATCGCCACGAAGTCGATCCCCGCCTTCCGCTCCTTGGCGGCGCGGACGACCTGGCGGCCGATGCGGCCGAACCCGTTGATACCGACGCGAATGGCCATCGAATGTTCTCCCGTTGATGCGTTCAGCGGTCCGCGCTGGTGCGCGCCCGCCCGAAGGTCAGGTAGCTCATGGTGCGTGCCCCGGCGGCGAAGAGCGCTCGCGCGCAGGCGTTGAGGGTCGCACCGGTGGTGAGCACATCGTCCACGAGGATCAGGTGCTGCCCGCGCACGCGCGACTCGCTCCCGGAACTCGCAAGAAATGCGCCGTGAACGTTCGCCCGTCGCTCCCCCGGAGTCAATCGCGTCTGCGTCGCGGTGGCGCGCGTGCGCACGACGACGTCGTGCCACACGGGCATGCCCCACCGCGCGCCCACGGCGGCTGCGAGGAGCTCCGCCTGGTTGAACCCCCTGGCCCTCCGCTTCACCGCCGCCAGCGGCACCGGCACGAGCGCCGCCCGCTCGCGCACCACGTCACGCGGCCAGGGCAGTCGCGCCATGCGCTCCCCGATCGCGTCCGCCGTCCGCGTCCATCCGTCGTACTTGAGCGCGGCGAGGATCGCGCTGCCCGTCGCGTCGGGGAGCCAGCAGAGGGAGCGCGCGGCGCGGATGAAGGGGGGAAGCAGCGCGCATCCCGCGCACCCACCGCGCAGGGCGCGCGGATGACCGCAGCGTTCGCACCACGGCGCCGCGAGGAGCGGCAGGCGCGCCCAGCAGCGGCCACACACCACGCCGTCGTCCGCGTCGTCGAGCGCCGCCTCGCACGCCGCACAGACCCGCGGCAGCGCGAGTTGCGCGAGGGCGGAGAGCGCCCGTCGCCAGCGGGCCCGCGCACCCAGCGCGCCAGGCGCTCCGGCCGTCGCCGCCGCCCCCGCCGGAGCGCGCGGCGGCATCAGGGCGTCTCGGGGGCCCTGATCGAGCGCCACATCGCCGCGCGGTCCGGCTCCACGCCGAACCAGCGCTCGAAGGCGAGTGCGCCCTGTTCCACCAGCATCGGCAACCCATCATCCGCGCGCAGGCCACGTGCGCGGCACGCCTTCACGAACGGCGTGCGTCCCCTGCGGTACGTCAGGTCGAGCACCGCCGTCTGCGCCGGGATCATCCCCGGGGCGATCGGCATCAGCGCGCCGTCGAGCCCGAGGGGCGTCGCGTTCACCAGCAGGTCCACGCCGTCCACGGTGTGCATCTCGCTCGCCACCGCGGTCGCGACCCCCGCGAATCGCGCGGCGAGCTGTTCCGCCCGCGCCGCCGAGCGGGCGTGCACCACCACCTGGCTGTCGGGCCACTGCTCCACCGCCGCGCAGGCCGCCGCCGCCGCACCCCCCGCGCCGAGGATCCCCACACGGAGCCCCTCGGGATCCCGGCCGAGCAGGTGCGCCACGGCGAACGTGAACCCGCCGACGTCGGTGTTGTCGCCCACGAGCGCACCCTCCTCCGTCCAGAAGGTGTTCACGGCACCCACGCGCTCCGCGACCGGGGACCTGCGCGCGCACCAGGCGAAGATGCTCTCCTTGTGCGGCAGCGTCACGTTCCCCGCGGCGCGCGCATCCGCCAGCAGCCCCACCATCGACGCGAGGTCCGCCGGCGCCACGTCGAGCAGTTCGTACTGCAGCGGGATGCCGGCGGCCTCGAGCGCCGCGCCCTGGAACACCGGGGAGAGCGAGTGCGCGACGGGATGCCCGAGGAGGACGAGCCGGCCGGGGAGCTCCTTCATGCGCCCTTCGCCCCGCGTTCCGTGACGATCCGGTCGAACACCCGCGTGATCTCGCGCTCCATCTCGGCGAAGGTCGAGCGATACGTGTCCAGGTCCCCGCCGAACGGGTCGAGCACGGGGTTCCCCAGCGTCGAGCGCGAGGCGTAGTCCGTCAGCAGGTGGGTCCGCCCCTCGCCGCCGAGCGCGAGCGCGCGGTCGCGGTGGTGGCCGCTCATGACGAGGATCAGGTCCGACTCGGCGACGATCTCCTTCGAGAGCACGCGCGCGCGGTGCCCGTTGAGGTCGAGCCCCTGCTCCATCGCCACGAGCAACGCCCCGTCGGACGCCGGTGCCCCGTCCCACGCGCTCGTCCCCGCGCTGGACACCGTCACGTCCTCGAGCGCGCGCGCCGCGGCGAGGCGGCGGGCGATCGGCTCGGCCATCGCGCTCCGACAGGTGTTCCCGGTGCAGACGAACAGGAGGCGCATCGCGCTAGCGGTCTCCGATCAGGGTGGGGACGCTCCGCCGCAATGTATCCGCCGGCACCGCGCCCGGACGTATGACGCGCGGACGGGGTCCGGTGCAATCCACGACCGTGGAGGGCTCGGAGGGCGGCAGGCGCCCGCCGTCGAGCAGGCGCAGTTCCCCGCTCTCGATCTCGCTGCTCCACTGCTCGAGGATCTCGGCCGAGGAGACCGCGGCGGGGACGCCGGGGAGGTTCGCCGACGTGCTCGTGATCGGGTCCCCGAGGGCGCTGATCAGGCGCTGCAGCCCCGCGTGCGGCGTCCAGCGCACCGCGATCCCACCCTCCGGACCTCGCAGGCGCTCGGGGATGCGCCGCTCGCCCCCCGGCAGCACGAGCGTCAGCGGTCCCGGCCAGTGCCGCGCGGCCAGCATCGAGGCGGTGGGGGTGAGCTCGAGTCCCAGCCGCGCGATCATCGGCGTGTCGCTGATCAGCAGCAGGAAGGGCTTGGCCGCGGGCCGGTGCTTCATCTGCACGAGGCGTTCGACCGCGTCGCGGTCGATCATCGTGCCGAAGCCGTAGACCGTCTCGGTCGGATAGGCGAGCACCCCCCCCGCCTGCAGGTGCGCGATCGTCGCGCCGAGGGAGGCTTCGACCTCCTCGGGGGACCAGAAGGGGATGCCGCGCGCCTCGGCCATCGGCTACTCGGGGAGGGGCGCGAGCGCGTCCGCGCGTGCGAAGTCCGCCTCGTCCGTCACCTTGAGCGCCCGCTCGCTCCCGGCGACCACGTGCACCGGAAGGCCCAGCGCCTCGCAGAGCGAGGCGTCATCGGTGGCGGCGGCATGCGTGCCGGCGGCCCTGGCCTCGCGGTGGGCGCGCTCGATCATCTCGCGCGGGAACCCCTGCGGCGTCTGCGCGCGCCAGAGGCCGTCGCGCGGGACGCTCGCGGTGATGCGCCCTTCGGCGTCCACCCGCTTGAGCGTGTCCACCACCGGGAGCGCTGCCACCGCGCCATGCCCGCGACGCGCCTCCGCGATCACCCGCTCGATCATCCCCGTGGTGACCAGGGGGCGCGCGGCGTCGTGCACCAGCACGGTGCGGCACTCCGGCGGCAGGTCCTCGAGGCCGTTCCCCACCGACTCCGCGCGCGTCGTGCCGCCGACGGAGATGAGCATCCGGTCCATGTCGCACTGGAAGAGCCAGGGGGGCGGGTCCCCGGCGTACTGCCGCGGCAGCACGCAGACCACCATCGCGACCTCCGCGAGCGACTGGAAGGTCTGCAGCGAGTGGAGCAGCATCGGCTTCCCCGCCACCCAGCGCAGCTGCTTGAGCTCCGTGCCCCCCACGCGGCTCCCCGCACCGCCCGCGACGATCACGACGCCGACGTCCCTCATCGGAAGAGCTCGCGGAAGAGCGCGCCGAGGTCGGGGAGGCCGCGCACCTTGAGCTGCTTGGGCGCGCGCTTCGGCACGCTCCGCTCGGCGATGTAGGCCACGCGCATCCCCATCTTCTCGGCCTCGAGCAGCCGCCGCTCGGCCTGCGAGACCCCGCGGATCTCCCCTCCGAGCCCGACCTCGCCGATGAAGACCGCGTCCGCGGGGAGGGGCTTGTCGTAGACGCTGCTGGCGAGCGCGGCAGCCACCGCGAGGTCGCCGGCGGGTTCCTGCACGCGCACGCCCCCCACGACGTTCAGGAAGACGTCCAGCTGGGCGAAGGAGAGCCCGGCGCGCTTGTCGAGCACGGCGAGGAGGAGCGCGAGGCGGCGTCCGTCGTAGCCGGTGCTCACCCGTTGCGGTGTGCCGAAGCCGGCCTTGGCCGCGAGCCCCTGCACCTCGAGGAGCATCGGCCGTGTGCCCTCGAGCAGGCAGGTGACCGCGCTCCCGCTCGCGCGCGCGTCGGAGCGCTCGCCGAGGAAGAGCGCGCTCGGGTTCTCCACCGCCTCGAGTCCCTGCACCGTCATCCGGAAGACGCCGATCTCGTCGACGGAGCCGAAGCGGTTCTTGGTGGCCCGGAGCACGCGGTGGTCGGCCGTGCCCTCCCCCTCGAAGTAGAGCACCGTGTCCACGATGTGCTCGAGCGTCTTGGGCCCGGCGATCCCGCCCCCCTTGGTGACGTGCCCCACCACGAAGACCGCCGTGCCCGTCTCCTTCGCGAAGCGCATCAGCCGCGCGGCGCACTCGCGCACCTGGCCGACGTTCCCCGGCGCCCCCTCGAGGTCCCCGGTGAAGACGGTCTGGATGGAGTCGACGACGAGCACCGCGGGCTTCACGCTCGTGGCGGTGGCGATGATCGTCTCGAGGTTCGTCTCGCCGAGGAGCTGCACGGCGCCGGCGTCGGGGGCGAGGCGATCCGCGCGCAGCTTCACCTGGAGCGGGGACTCCTCGCCGCTCACGTAGAGCGTGGGGTGCCCCGCCCCTTCGAGCCGCGCGACGACCTGCAGGAGGATGGTGGACTTGCCGATCCCGGGCTCGCCTCCGACGAGCACCATCGAGCCGGGCACGACGCCGCCACCGAGCACGAAGTCGAACTCCGCGATGCCGGTGCGCAGGCGGTGCGACTCCGCGCCCGCCACGTCGCGGAGTCGCGGCGTCTCGGCCACCGCGCCCCCCTCGCCGAACGCGCTCGCCCCCGCCTTGCGGCGCGCCGCGCCGAGCCCCTTGCTCGCGCTCGCCTTGGGGGCGGCGACCTCCTCGACGAGGGTGTTCCACTCGCCGCAGGTGTCGCACTTCCCGGCCCACCGGAGCGCCTCGGCGCCGCAGTCGGTGCAGCGGTAGATGGAGCGGGTCTTCACCGCCACGCGCTCAACCGGGCTGGCGGCTGGTCCAGTTCTCGAAGCGCGTGTGCTGCTTGCGGAAGTGCATCTTCACGTACCCCGTGGGGCCGTTGCGCTGCTTGCCGATGATCACTTCCGCGTAGCCGTCGAGGGGCACGTCCGCCGTGCCCGGGACCATGCGCGGGTTCCCCGCCTCGTCGTACGGCCGCTCGTTCATCTCGGGGCGGTAGATGAAGAGCACCACGTCCGCGTCCTGCTCGATCGCGCCCGAGTCGCGGAGGTCGGAGAGCTGCGGCTTCCGGTTCTCGCCGCCCCGCTGCTCGGAGGCGCGCGAGAGCTGCGAGAGGGCGATCACGGGGATCGCGAGCTCCTTGGCCAGCGCCTTGAGCGAGCGCGAGATCATCGAGACCTCCTGCTGTCGGCTCTCGGAGTTCGCGGGTCCGCTCACGAGCTGCAGGTAGTCCACGATCAGCAGCTTGATGTCCGCCTGGCTCTTGAGCCGGCGCGCGCGCGAGCGCAGCTCCAGCACCGAGAGCCCCGGCGTGTCGTCGATCCAGATCGGCGCCTGGCCGAGCAGGGCCGCCGCCTTCGCGAGGTTCGACGCGTCCTGCGCCGTGAGTGCACCACTCCTGAGCCGCTGGGCATCCACGTATCCCTCCGAGGCGAGCATGCGCAACAGGAGGGACTCAGTACTCATCTCGAGCGAGAAGATCGCCGTCGGAACATTGCCCTCGATGGCGGCGTATTGCGCGACGTTCAGCACGAACGCGGTCTTCCCCATCGACGGGCGCGCGGCGACGATCACGAGGTCGGAGCGCTGGAAGCCGAGCGTCATCTTGTCGAGGTCGGTGAACCCCGAGGGCACGCCGGTGAGGTTCCCGCCCGAGGTCCGCAGCTGCTCGATCCGCTCCATCGCGGACCAGAGGAGCGACTTGATCTTGACGAAGCCCTCCGAGCCGCGGCTGTCGTTCAGCTCGAGGATCTTGTGCTCGGCCAGGTCGAGGAGCTCGGCCGCACCTGCCGGGCTCTCGTGCCCCTCGCGGACCAGCGTCGTGGCCGTCTCGATCAGCCGGCGGCGGAGCGACTTCTCGTAGACGATCGCGCAGTGGTGCTCGACGTTGGCCGCGGTGGGCACCTCGTCGATCAGCCCGCCGATGTACTCCTTGCCCCCGGCGCCGGCGAGGTCGCCGCGCTGCTCCAGCTCGTTGGAGAGGGTGAGCGGGTCCACCACCGCGCCGGTGTTGTGCACCGACATCATCGCGCGGAAGAGCCGCCGGTGCCCCTCGCGATAGAACATGTCCTCGGTGAGGAGCTCCGCGACCGTGACGATCGCGTCCACCGAGAGCATCATGGCGGCCAGGACGGCGCGCTCCGCGTCCTCCGACCAGGGGGGCCGGCGGTCCTTGAAGGCATCCACGGATGCCGTCCTAGGGGCGATCGAAAATTCGACGGGCGAGCTGGACATCTTCCCAGGCTGGACGTTTCCAATTCGGGTTCCGCAGCAGCGCCGCGGGGTGATAGGTCGCCACCAGCGGGATGCCGTGGTAGCGATGCTCCTGACCGCGCAGCTTCCCGATGGGTGCGTCGGTCTCCAACAAAGTCTGCGCCGCGAACGTGCCGAGCGCGAGTATCACTCGCGGGGCGAGGAGGTCGAGCTGGCGGAGCAGGAAGGGGCTGCACGCCGCGATCTCGGGCTTGCTCGGGTTCCGGTTCCCCGGCGGGCGATGCTTGAGCACGTTGCAGATGAACACGTCCTCGCGCTTGAAGCCGATCGCCTCGAGGATCTTGTTGAGCAGCTCCCCCGACTTGCCGACGAAGGGCTTCCCGAGCTCGTCCTCGGTGGCGCCGGGCGCCTCCCCCACCACGACGAACTTCGCCTCCGGGTTCCCCTCGCCGGGCACGTGGTTGAGCGCCGTGGCGGAGAGCGAGCAGGCGGTGCACTTCGCGATGACGGCCGCGACGTCGGCGAGCGTGCGGGCCTTCGCGAGCTCGGGGGGCGGCGCGGGGGACGCGGCCGCCTCCGGTGACTCCTCCGGCGCCGCGGGCGAGCGGGCTCCGGAGGCGGCCGCGGGCGGCGCGGCGCCGGTGGGCTTGGCATCGAGCGCCGTGAGCGCGGCGCGCCAGTCGTCCGTCATCCCGTCGGTGCGCGAGGAGGTGGGCGCTGCGGGCGGTGTGCCCGGGGTGCCCTGCGCACCCGGCGCGCCTTTCGCGCTGGCCGCGCGCGGCGGGGCCGCCCCAGCCGCGAGCACCCGCATCGCGTCCTCCACGCTGAGCGAGTCGAGCACGAACTCGGACTCCCCCATCTCGCGCCGCTGCGCGAGGTACTGCCGCAGGCGCTCGTGCGCGTCGCTCACGCCGCCCCCGCGGATGCGCCGAGCAAGCGCTCGACCCGGTCGAGGATCGCGTCCGCCACCACCGTCTTCGGCTGCAGCGGGAGCTCCTCCACGCCGCCGTCCGCCGCGATCAGCGTCACGCGGTTGGTGTCGGCGCCGAACCCGGCACCGGCCTCGCGCGCGCTGTTCGCCACGATCAGCTGCAGCCCCTTGGCCTCGAGCTTGGTCCTGGCATGCGCCACCAGGTCGTCCGTCTCGAGCGCGAACCCGACCACCACCGTCCCGGCGCGGCGCGCGTCACGCGTGCCCAAGAGGATGTCCGCGGTCTCGTCGAGCGCGAGCGGCTCCGGCTTCCCCCGCTTCTTGATCTTCGCGCCCGCGACCTTCGCGGGCCGGAAGTCCGCCGGGGCCGCGGCCATCACCAGGACGTCCGCACTCGCCAGCTCGGTGCGCACGGCATCCGCCATCTCCTGCGTGGTCTCGACGGCGGTGGCGCAGATCCCCTCCGGCAGCGCCACGCTCAGCGGACCGTGCACCACCGCGACCTCCGCCCCCCGCCGCCAGGCCGCCGCGGCGAGCGCGACCCCCATCTTGCCGGTGGAGTGGTTGGAGAGGTAGCGCACGGGGTCGATCGGTTCACGCGTGGGCCCCGCGGTCACGAGCACCCGGCGCCCCGCCAGGGCGCCCTTCGGCTCCAGCAGCCGGCCCGCATGCGCGACGATCACCTCGGGCTCCTGCATCCGCCCCGGACCCGACCCTTCGTCGGGCGAGGCGAGTGGCCCGGTCGCGGGCTCGAGCATCGTGTGCCCGCGCTTCCGCAGCGTGGCGACGTTCGCCTGCACCGCGGGGTTCGCCCACATCCGGTCGTTCATCGCGGGCACCATGAGCACCGGCGCCTCGCAGGCGAGGAGGCAGGCCGAGAGCAGCTCATCCGCGTGGCCGTGCGCCGCACGGGCCAGGAAGTCCGCGGTGGCCGGCGCGACGATCATGAGGTCCGCCTCGCGCACCAGCCGCAGGTGGTCGAGCGCGTGCCCGTCGCCGATAAGCACGGTGTGCACCGGCCGCCCCGTGAGGGCCTCGAACGTGATGCTCCCGATGAACTCCCGCGCCGAGCGGGTGAGCACCACGTCCACGCGGGCGCCGGCCTGCGTGAGCAATCGCGCGAGCCAGGCGGACTTGTAGCTGGCGATCCCCCCGGTCACCCCGAGGAGGATGCGCCGGCCGTCGAAGGGCCGCATCGCCGGCCGCTCCGCGTGCGCGCCTTACTCGCCCTTGGGGCGGCGGCGCGGGACCACGCGATACTCGATGTCGCCCGCCGAGAGGTCCTCGAGCGCGCGCGTGGTGAGCTTCTTCTCCCCGACGCGCGAGCGATCGCGCGGGAACTCGTTCAGCACCCGGGCGTACTTCGCCGCGACGAGCACCGAGAGGTACTTGTTCGTGGCGTGCCGGGTGACTTCGGACGGTGTGAAGACCTGCATGATGCACTCCAACGGTGAACGGTGATGAATGGCCTGCGACTCAATGCTGGCGGTCGAACTCCCGCAGGAGGGTCGAGACCAGCCCTTCCACTTCCGCGCCCAGCGCCGGCAGACGGTCCCGGCGCAGCGCCTCCTCGTCGATGATCGCCTCCACGCGCGCCACGGCGCTCGCGAGGTCGTCGTTCTCCACCACGTGCTGGTACCGCTCCGCCTCGCGCAGTTCCTTCCGCGCGTTCTGCAACCGGAGCGCGAGGGCCTCCGCGCTCTCCGAGCGCCGGGCCTTCAACCGCTCCACCAGCACCTCGATCGACGGCGGCACCACGAAGATCGTGACCGCCTCGGGGAACGCCGCCACCACCTGCTGCGCCCCCTGCACGTCGATCGCCAGCAGCACATGCTTCCCCGCCCCCAGCACCTGCGCGATGGTGGACCGCAGCGTGCCGTACCGGTTGCCATGCACCTCCGCCCACTCGGCGAACTCCCCGCGCGCCACCCGCGCGTCGAACTCCGCCCGGTCCAGGAAGTGGTAGTTCACGCCATCCACCTCACCGGGCCGCGGCGCGCGCGTGGTGCACGACACCGAGTAGCCCACGTCCTGCCGCCGCTCCAGCAACTCCTGGGCGATCGTGGTCTTGCCCGCCCCCGAAGGCGCGGAGAGCACCACCGGGAACGCCCTGCCGCTCACTCGAGGTTCTCCACCTGTTCGCGGATCCGCTCGAGCTCCTCCTTGATCGCCACCACGTCCTGCAGCATCGCGGCGTCGTTCGCCTTGCTCCCCGTGGTGTTCGCCTCGCGGAGCAGCTCCTGCAGCAGGAACCCGAGGCGCTTCCCCACGGGCTCCGCATCGTTCGCCTTCAACGTGTCGCGGAAGGCCGCGATATGGGACGAGAAGCGGTCCAGCTCCTCCCCCACGTCGAGCTTGTCCGCGAGGATCGCGATCTCCTGCGCCAGCCGCTGCGGATCGACGGAGACGCCCCCGGCCAGCCGCTCCACGCTCCCCTTCAGCCGGATCAGCTGCGCCTCCATCCGCTCGGGCGCACGTGCCGCGATCCGCGCCACCGCCTGCTCCACCAGCGTCAACCGCTCGGCGATCACCTCCGCGAGACGCGAACCCTCCGCCTCCCGCATCGCCTGCAACGCGTCGATCGCCGTCCCGACCACCGCCAGCAGCTCGTCCGCCGTCGCGGCGGCGAGCGCGTCCTCGTCCTGCTGCACCCGCATCACGTCCGGCATCCGCAGTACCGTCGCGACGTCCACGTCTCCCGAGAGGCCGTGCGCGTCGCGCAACCGGAGCAGGTCGGCGGCGAACCGGGCGAAACGCTCCTCGTCCACCGAGAGCCCCGACTCCTCGTTCCGCTCCACCCGCGCCATCGCCGTCACGTGCCCCCGCGCGATCCGTTGCCGGAGCGCCTCGCGCACCTCCCCCTCCCACTGCGAGAGCGCGGTGGAGAGCTTGATGCTGGGGTTGAAGAACCGATGATTGACGGAGCGCAGCTCGACGCTCACGCGCGAACCGCCGACGGGCCCTTCGGCCGCCCCGAATCCAGTCATGCTGCGAATCATGAGAGCCTGATAAGTTACGCTGGCTCCTGCACTTGAACAAGGTGCGAGGGGCGCCGGATCGCGCCTGGGGAGGCTCAGTTCCAGAACTCCCAGCGGATTCCGTAGAGCTGCACCAGGCGGGGCATCAGGTAGCCCGGGACCGTCTCGTACACCTTCCCCACCGGGTTCCGGTTGTACCAGAACACGTGCGCCGCGCCGATCCGGATCTCGAGCATCGTCACCACGGTGCTCGCCCCTTCGGCCCGGTCGAGTCCGCCGGCACCATCCGGTGCCTCGAGCGCTCCGCGCCATTCATGTATCGCTGAAGCTCGGAGCGTGAACTGCTTGCGCACCAACCACTTCTCTAGTCCGGTAACGACACTCAGCTCGGTCCGGGACTCGATTGTCGGACGGTACGGGCCGTCCGCATCCCAGCGGATCCCGCGCCAGCTGAACGAGAACGGACCGCGGATCCGGCCCGAGAGCCCCGCCTCCAGGCCGTTCGCCGCGGGCACGTCGACCGGGCCGTAATCGGCGTCGAACACGGGCATCCCGAGCAGCCGCGACGACGAGCGTCGGACGGCCCCCGCGGTGATCCACCGGTCCCAGACGCGCACGCCCACCTCCGCGCGTGACGTGGTCCGCGTCGGGCCCCCGACGGCGGTATCCTCGGGCGCGTGCACCGAGTGGGCCGCCCCGAGGTGCAACCAGGGGAAGGGCGTCAGGAGCGCGACGGCGTCCACGCGCGAGGTGGAATCCGGCCCCCCCTGCTCCGCGACGCCGCTCAGCGCGAGCCACCGGTTCTCCCACGAGGCGCGGAGCGCGGGGGCCACCCGCTGCACGCCGCCGCGACTGCGCAGCCGCGCGCTCCCCGAGATGCGCGCCCCCCACCGCTGCACGCCCACGGTGGCCACGTACTGCTCCTGCGTCACCACCGTGTCGCCGGCGGCGAGCGTCGAGTCGTTCTTCTCCGCGTGCTGCGACGTGGACGCGATCAACTGCGCCCAGAACGCCGCGGTATCAGGGTCGGCCCACGCCACCCGCACGTAGGCCACCTGGTCGATCCCCTTGAACGCACCGATCGCCGCCGGGTCGAGCGTCCCCGAGATCACGTTGCGCTTCGTCGCGGTGCGCGTGCGGCTGTAGCGCGTGGCGACCGCGTCCACCGTGAGCCGGCCGCGCGCGACCCCGGCGCGGCCGAAGGCGCCGAGCCCGTCCCCGTCCCCGGCCGTGCGCACGCTGGTCGTCGAGTACTGCTGGGCCGCGAGCTGCAGCACACCCCCACTCTGCATCCGCTTGCCGAAGAACCCGCGGTACAGGTTGGTGTTCTCCGACCCCGTGAGGATGTCGGTGCGGGTCTGCGGCGTGGTGAGCTGCACGCGCCAGGAGCGCAGGTGCACGCGGAGCTCTCCCGCGCCCCGTTCCACCGCCACCTCCTCCAGCGACCAGAGCTGGATCACCCCCAGGTCCCGCACGCCCCCCTCGCGCGCGTCGAGCGCGTCGAGTTCCACGCCATCGAGGAAGACGCGCACGCGCCCCGGCTCGCCGTACCAGCTCGACGCCGTGGGCGCGGCGATGAAGCCCGCGAAGTAGGTCGTGACGCCCGGCACCTGCGACACGAGCTCGGCGACCGTCAGCGCCCCGCTCGCGAAGAGCGCGTCGCGGTCCCAGACGGTGCGCCGCCCCCGCACCTCCGGCATCGCGGGACGCGGCGCCACCGCGATCGGCGACTTGACGGTGTCCTTGGGCACGGTGTCCGCACGGGCCGGGCCGGCGAGGAGCGAGTCCGCCCGGCCGCTGTCCGCCAGCGGCGGGGGCGGGAGCGGCACCCGCGGCCGCATGGTGTCCACCGGCACCTGGCCCCGGAGCGGCGCGGCGACGAGCACCGACGACGCGAACAGCAGCGCCGCCGCGCGGAGGAACCGCACGGTCAGTGCGCGCGCTCGCGCACGAATTCCACGAAGGTCCGCACCGGCGTGCCGGTCGGCCCCTTGGGCATCACCACGAGGTCCGTCTCGGAGTACGCGGTCCCCGCGACGTCCAGGTGCACCCACGGCATCCCCTCCGCGAACTCGGCCAGGAAGAGCGCGGCGGTGATCGATCCCGCCCCGCGACCGCCGATGTTGCGGATGTCCGCCACGTCGGACTTGATCAACTCCTTGTACTCCTCGAAGAGCGGGAGTTGCCATCCGACCTCGCCGCCGCGGCGCCCCGCGGCGAGCACCTCGTTCACCACGTCCTGGTCGTTCCCCATCACGCCCACCGTCGTGTTCCCGAGCGCGGTGACCACGGCACCGGTCAGCGTCGCCGCATCGACCACAGCCTGCGGCTTGTAGCGCCGGGCGTAGCAGAGCACGTCCGCCAGCACCAGCCGCCCCTCGGCGTCGGTGTTCTGGATCTCGATCGACTTGCCATTGCTGGCCCGGACCACGTCGCCGGGCTTCATCGCCTCGCCGCCGAGCATGTTGGTGGTGGAGCCGACGAGCGCGACCACGTTCACGCGCGGCTTGAGCCGGCCGATCGCCTCCATGGCGCCCAGCACGCCGGCCGCGCCGGACATGTCGAACTTCATGAGCTCCATGCTGGCCGCGGGCTTGATCGAGATCCCGCCGGAGTCGAAGCAGAGCCCCTTCCCCACGAGCGCCACGGGCGCCTCGCCACGCTTGCCGCCCTTGTACTCGAGGACGATGAGCTTGGGGTCCTGCGTGGTGGCCTGCGCCACCGCGAGGAACGACCCCATCTTGAGGCGCTGCATCTCGCGGCGGCCGAGCACCTTCACCGGCATCTTGTGCCGCTTGCCGATCTCGCGGGCGGTGCGCGCGAGGTACTCGGGGGTGCAGATGTTCCCGGGGAGCATCGCCAGCCGGCGGGCGAGCCGCTGCCCCTCGGCCACCGCGGTCCCGGCGACGAGGGCGGCGCGCGCGGCGCGCACGCTCGGCACGAAGAGCGTGACGGCCGCGAGCGGCTTCTTCCGCGACTCCTTGGGGAGCGGCGAGTGCAGCTCCCGGAACTCCCAGGCGCCGAGCGAGAGCCCGACGATCGCCCCCTCGAGCCACTCCTCGGTGAGCTCCTCCGCCCAGAAGGTCGCGCGGCCGACGCCAAGACCGTTCGCCTTGCGGCCGGCGAGCGTGGCGGCACGCGTCACGCCCTTCACGCTGTCACCGGCGCCCGTGCCCACGAGGAGCACCCGCTCCGGCCCGCCCGAGGGGGCGAAGAGGAGGAGCGACTCGTCCTTCGCACCGCGGAAATCCTTCCGCCTCACCGCGCGCGAGAGCGCGCCTTCGTACCGCTTGTCGAGTGCGGCCAGCGCCTTCGGCCAGCTCGGATCGGCGGGGAGCGCCACCACGAGGAGCGGTGTCGCGGCGCGCGACGGGTCGCCCGCGCGGACGTCGAACTTGATCGACATCAGGTGCCCATGCCCTTGATGATCGCGTCCCCGAAGCCGGAGGTGCCGACCTCCGTGGCGCCCTGCATCTGCCGGGCGAGGTCGTAGGTCACGGTCTTGGCCTTGATCGCCTTCTCGAGCCCGGCGACGATCAGCTTCCCGGCCTCGGGCCAGCCGAGGTGCTCGAACATCATCACGCCGGAGAGGATCACGCTCCCGGGGTTGATCTTGTCGAGCCCCGCGTACTTGGGCGCGGTGCCGTGCGTCGCCTCGAAGACCGCGGCCTCGTCCCCCACGTTCCCGCCGGGCGCGATGCCGAGGCCCCCCACCTCCGCCGCGAGCGCGTCGGAGATGTAGTCGCCGTTGAGGTTCGGCGTCGCGACCACCGAGTACTCCTCGGGGCGGAGCAGGATCTGCTGGAACATCGAATCCGCGATGCGGTCCTTGAGGATCACGGAGTCGGCGCGGGCGGAGACCCCCGCCTTCGCGAGGTCCGCCTCGGCCACGACGTACTCGCGGAACTTCTCGCGCGCGAGTTCGTACCCCCAGTCGCGGAAGGCCCCCTCGGTGAACTTCATGATGTTCCCCTTGTGCATCATCGTCACCGAGGGGCGGTGGTGGCGGATCGCGTACTTGATGGCCATCTCGATCAGCCGCTTGGAGCCGAACGCGGACATCGGCTTGATGCCGATCGCGGACTCGGGGCGGATCGACTTCTTGAACTCCTTCTCGATGAAGAGGCGGAGCTTCTCCGCCTCGGGTGAGCCCGCCTTGAACTCGATCCCCGAGTAGACGTCCTCGATGTTCTCGCGGAAGATCACCATGTCGACCTTTGCCGGCTCCTTCACCGGCGCGCCGACCCCCTCGAAGTAGCGCACGGGTCGGATGCAGGCGTAGAGGTCGAGCTCCTGGCGGAGCGCGACGTTCAGCGAGCGGATCCCGCCCCCCACCGGCGTGGTGAGCGGGCCCTTGATCGCCACCTTGAACTCGCGCACGGCCTCGAGCGACTCGGCCGGCATCCATTCACCCGTGGTGGTGTGCGCCTTCTCGCCGGCGAGGATCTCCATCCAGTGGATCCTCCGCTTGCCGCCGTAGGCGCGCTCGACCGCCGCGTCGAAGACGCGGACGCTGGCCTTCCAGATGTCGGGGCCGGTGCCGTCCCCCTCGATGAAGGGGATGATCGGCTGGTCCGGGACGCGGAAGACGCCGGCGGAGGCCTCGATGCGCTCACCCTTCGCGGGGACGCGTGCGTGCTTGTAGTTGGTCATGGGCGCTGGTGTGGTGGAGTCGGTAAGCTAGGGACGCGTCGCCGCGCCGAGCAAGCGATCCGGCGGCGCGTCGCCACGGAAGAACGCGCGCAGGTTCTCGACCGCGCGCATCCCCATCGCCTCGCGCGTCTCGCGCGTCGCGCTGCCCAGGTGCGGGAGGAGCACCACGTCGTCGCGGTCCACGAGCCCGGGATGCACCACGGGCTCCTCCTCGTAGACGTCGAGTCCCGCGCCCGCGATGCGTCCTGCGCGCAGCGCGTCCACGAGCGCCTGCTCGTCCACCACGTCGCCGCGGGCGGTGTTGATGAGCACCGCGCCGGGGCGCATGCGCGCGAGCTCTCGCGCGCCGATCAGGTGGCGCGTCTCGGGGGTCGCCGGGCAGTGGAGCGAGAGCACGTCGACCTCCGGCAGGAGCGCGTCGAGCGACGCGACGAAACGCACGCCATCCCGTTCGCTCTCAGGAGGCGAGGTGCGCGTCCACGCGACCACGGGCATCGCGAACGCGCGCTGCGCGCGTTCCGCCACCGCCCGTCCGATCCGCCCGAACCCCACGATGCCGAGCGTCCGCCCCGTGAGGCGGCGGCCCAGCAGGTGCGTCGGCCGCCACCCGGTCCAGGTGCCGGCGCGCAACGCGCGCTCCCCTTCCCCCGCGCGGCGGTGCACGGCGAGCATCAGAAGGATCGCGAGGTCCGCGGTGTCGTCCGTGAGCACGTCCGGCGTGTTGGTCACCACCACGCCGGCACGAGCAGCCGCGTCGAGCGCGATGTGGTTCACGCCGACGCCGAAGTTGGCCACGATCCGCGCGCGCACCCCCGGGCCCTCGAAGCAGGGCGCCATCACGCGGTCCGTCACGGTGCAGAGCAGCGCGTCGTGGTCCCGCATCGCGGCGGCGAGTTCCCGTTCCGTGAGCGGTCGGTCCGACGGCTCCTGCGTCACCTCGAACGACTCACGGAGGGCTGTCTCCACGGCCGCCGGGAGGCGGCGCGTGACCAGCACCGAGGGTCGCGTGCTCACGCCGACTCGTGGTACCAGCGCTGCGCCGCGGCGACTCCGGCGCCATACGGCACGGGGATCCCCGCGTCGTGCAGCGCCAGCTCGGTGCCGGCGAGCGCGCCCAGGAGCATCAGCGCGTTCACGTCCCCCAGGTGCCCGATGCGGAAGACGCGCCCGTTGAGGCGGCCGAGCCCGGAGCCGAGGGCCAGGTCCCAGCGGCGGAAGGCGTGGTCGATCACGTGCCGTGCGTCCTTCCCGTCGGGCACGACGATCCCCGTCACCGTGTTGGAGCGCGATTCCGGGTCGCGCGCGATGAGCTGGAGCCCCCAGGCGTGCACCGCGCGCCGCACCCCTTCCGCGAGCCGCGCGTGCCGCGCCGCGACCTGCGCCATTCCCTCCTCGTGCAGCATGTCGAGTGCTTCGCGCAGGCCGAAGAGGTGCGCGAGCGCGGGGGTGTAGGGGAAGTAGCCCTGGTCGTTGTGCAGGATCTGCGGCCTGAGGTCGAAGTAGGCGCGCGGGAATCGGTTGGTCTCGATCCTCCCGAGCGCCTCGGGGGAGACGCAGAGCATCCCGAGCCCGGCGGGCATCATGAAGCCCTTCTGCGAGCCGCAGATCGCGACATCCACGCCCCACACGTCGAACTGGAAGTCGAGCGAGCCGATCGAACTGACGCCGTCCACCAGCAGGAGCGCGGGGTGCCGTGCCTCGTCCATCGCCTCGCGGATGCCGGCGAGGTCGTTCGTCACCCCCGTTGCCGTCTCGTTGTGCACCAAGAGCACGGCCTTGATGGCGTGCGCCTTGTCGGCCGCGAGCGCAGCACCGATCAGGCCGGGATCCACGGCCTCACCCCACTCCACGTCGATCACGTCCACACGGAAGCCGAGCCGCTCGGCGGTGTCGATGAAGAGGTGCGAGAACTGGCCGAAGCGCGCGGCGAGCACCCGGTCGCCCGGGGCGAGCGTGTTCGTGAGCGCGGCCTCCCACATCCCGGTTCCCGTGGCGGCGAAGATGAAGGGACGCCCATCGTTGGCGCCGAACACGGGCTTGAGGTCGCGCAGCAGCCCGTGGGTGAGCTCCGGGAAGGCGGAGGAGCGATGATCCTCCTGCGCGCGGTGCATCGCGCGGAGCACCCGGTCGGGCACGTTCGTGGGACCGGGGACGAAGAGATGGTGGCGTCCGGACATCTGGAGGGGGCTTTGGGAGTGCTGGGTGTCGCGCCTGGTCGAATGTAGCTTCCGACGGTGACCTCGCCCATCTCGCTCCCCGCCCCCGGCACGCGCCTCGCGTGGGCGCTCACGCTCCGCTGCCCTGAGTGCGGGGCGCGCGGGCTCTTCCGGCACTGGCTGCGCCTGCAGCCGCGATGCGGGCGCTGCGCGCTCAAGCTGGACCGCGGGAACCCCGACCACTTCGTCGGCGCCTACCTCGTGAACCTGATCATCGCCGAGCTCCTCTTCGCCGGCGGGCTCGGCGTCTGGCTGCTGGCAGTGTGGCCCGATGTGCCATGGGACTCGATCGAGCATGTCGCGGTGGCGGCGATGATCCTCTCGCCGCTGGTGACGTATCCGTTCACGCGGACCGTATGGCTGGCGGCGGACCTGATCTTCGATCCACCGAAGGCGACGGACCGGTAAGTCGCGTGCGTGGACGCGGAGCGGCCAGGACTCTCGTCGCGGGGCTCCTCGGCGTGCTCCTGTCGTGCGAACCCGCCACCCGCGCCGATCCGTTCGAGGCGTGGGGCGCCGACATCGCCAGCTCGGGGCAGGTGCTCTTCATGGGGTTCACGCGACGCGGCGAGCAGATCTCGGGGAACGCCGAGCTCGCCGACCTTCTCGGCCCCCGGCCCGGGGAGCTGATGCGCGTCACCGGAACGCGCCGCGGGGACTCGCTTGATCTCACATTCCAACGACCGTTCGGAGGCTCCTACCGGTTCGTCGGCCGCTACGTCGCAGGAGAAGCGGGACTCTCCGGAACGCTCGACGGTGGCGCCTTCGCGCAAGTGGCGATCAGCTTCAGCCGATGAAGCGAACCACGGACGGACGGCGGAGTGATGTTCACCCGCTTCAGTGGACAGCGCAACGGTTCGGAGGAAACATCCTGACAGGAGTTGTCCATGAGTAGAAAGCAGCCAAAGGCCTACAGCCTGGAGTTCCGCGAGGAGGCGCTGCGCCGCCTGCAGGAAGGCACGACGTCGATCCGCGCGCTGGCCCAGGAGACGGGAGTGCATGCGGAGACGCTCCGCAACTCGCGGCGGGACGCGCGCGTGGCGGGCTACGCCCAGCCGGACGAGCGACAGCAGAACTTGACGGAGGAGAACCGCGCCCCTCGGAGCGAGAACGCGCGTCTGAAGGAGGAGCGCGAGATCCTGAGAACAGCGACGGCCTTCTTCGCCAGGGATGCGCGCTCAAGTACGCGTTTATCCGCGCGCTTGCCCGCATGTGGCTCGTGAGCACGCTGTGCCGAGTGCTCGAGGTGTCGAGGGCCGGCTGTCAGCTTACCCTGAGGTAGACGCTCGAAGTTGGACTGTGACGGTGCTCATGGAAGAGTCATGCTCCTTTCGAAGTTCACCGAGTCCCATATTGTTGCAGCCCTGCAGGAAGTCGAGGTTGGGGAGCCGATCGCCGAGGTGATCGGGAATCACGGGATCAGCCGGGCGACCTTCTTCACGTGGAAGTCGAGTTACGAAGGCGCCACGGTCGCCGAGCTGAAGCGCCTGCGGGTGCTGGAGGCCCAGAACGCGAAGCTCTAGCGGATGTACGCGGAGCTCGCGCTCGAGAGTACCGCCATCAAGGACGTCCTCAGTCGCAAGCTGTGGCGCCGCCCGCGAAGAGCCAGGTGATCGCGATCCTGGTGGCGGACCACGGGCTCTCCGTGCGCCACGCGTGCCAGGTCGCGGCCCTCTCGCGGGCGGCGTACTATCGACCGCCGCCAGACCGACTCGACCGCGACACCGACGTGATCGCGGCGCTGACCGCGCTCGTCACCGAGACGCCTCAGTGCGGCTTCTGGATGTGCTTTGACGCCCCGCGGCTCGCCGGCCATCCGTGGAACTGGAAGCGCGTGTACCGCGTGTACAAGACGCTGCGCCTCAACCTGAAGCGGCGCAGCAAGCGGCGCGTGCCGCCGGGCGAACGGCCGCTGCTGGACACGCCGGCGGTGCTCAACGGGATCTGGGCGCTCGACGTCATGGCCGACATGCGCTATAGCGGCACGCGCTTCCGCACGGCCAACGTCATGGACGAAGGGAACCGTGAGGGCCTCGCCATCGAGGTCGGGCTCTCGATGCCGGCCACACGGGTCGACCCCCTACTCGACCAACTGGTGGCGATCCACCGCGCGCCGAGCGGCCTCCGGGTCGACAACGGTCCCGAACTAATCTCCGAGAACCTGCGCGCCTGGACGGCGCGTCACGGTGTGCGCTTGCTCCACATCCAGCCCGGCAAGCCGACGCAGAACGCCTACATCGAGCGCTTCAACGGGAGCTATCGGAAGGAAGTGCTCCCTGCGTACGTTTTCGGCTCGCTCGACGATGTGCGCGCCGAGACAGAGCGCTGGCTCACGATCTACAACACGTGGCGGCCGCACGACAGCCCCGGCCGGGTCCCGCCGTTCACCTTCCCGCCGAGGTCACCCGCACCGCCAGAGTCCAGCTTCAAACGGTCTGCCTGAGGGCAAGCTGACACCAGGTGTCACCCTTCAGCTGGACGGACTGGCGGGAAGACCCTCACGCCCTGTGCGCGCAGCGATAGCAGCACCCTCACGCCAACGGCTACCTGCTCCAAAAGAGAGGGAGCCCTCTCGAGCTGACGGGCCGAACTGGTCCCAAGAAGGCGCTGATCGCCGCCGAGAAACTCACCTTAATCCCGCACGCGACCCAAGGTGAGTGGCACCAGTTCCGGCGCGGACTCGCGACGTCGCGGCCTGACAAGCCAATCCGAGAAGTGATGGCCCTCGGCGGCCTTCGCGACGAGCAGACACGGTTGCAGTGTTACCTCCACGCCACGCCCGAAGCGACTCGCGAGCTCGCCCGCTTCACGGCGTCGGCATCGGAGCGAAGCGCGACTACATGTAGTGAGCGTAGCTGTCCGCGATTTCACGCTGCTCCTCCGGCACATAGCGGAGCACGTTTCCCACGCTTCTCGCCGCCTTGATCGTCAGCGGCGTGCGCCCGTCAAATCGGGTTCGGTTCCAGTCCATCTTGGTGAGCGCGAGGATCTCACGCGCTAGCGTGCGCGGCGACTCTTCAACCTGATCGCAGCGAAAGAGGAGCGGACGCGGCACGTACCCACCGGGATAGGTCTCGAAGAAGTCGACGCTCCCGCGTGTGTACAACGCGAAGTCACGTCCGTCGAGGTCGAGCATCGTTCCGCGAAGCGGTGGGTAGCTTCCCTTGCGGAACAGTCGCACGTTCGTTTCATCGGAAAGACTGACAAAATCGAGCATCTCGACCTTCTCTTCCTTCGCGCCACCCCGAAAGCCACTCAACTCGACCCCGGAGAACGCCGAGCTCTTGTGCACGACGACTCGCGCGGGCGCGTGACGGTGCATGTCCCGATATCGTCGCAGCGCATCTCGCACCAGCGTCGCTGCAGCCTCTTCGGTGAGATGCGGAGTCCGATCGTTCTTCGACACTTCTACCTTCCCGCCGCGCACCACCACACCCTCGCCGCGCTCATCGAAAACCTGCGCCATACTCACTAGAACGGTGCTGCGGTCGAGCGAGCGGAAAAAACTGATTCCAACGTAGCAAGTCTGGTACGCCGTTGAAACTCGCGGCAGACGCCACGGGCGCCCGTGCGCCTTATAATAGAGTGCGGCGTGCAAGTTCCACGCACGAGTCGCATCGTCCTGAATGCTGCGAGTCTCGTTACGAATCTTCAGCTTGCGGGCCTGACTCGGGTCCGCTGTACTCGGTAGCAGCAACTGAATCGGCTTCAGTCCCAGTGTACGGGCTTTGAGCAGATCGCGAAAGTTCGGAGGCACCTTCCCGTCAGGGCGTGAGGCAGGGTCGATGAGCTCGGCCACCTGGGCCGGCACGGGACACAACAACACCTTTGCGGGCGTATGGTCATTGAGGTCACGTAGGGCGATCACGAAGCGGTCCACTGCTTCTCTGACCAAGGCCTCCGAATCGCCGCGCCTCTTCAGCTCGGCAAAGTCGCTCGCCGGAAGAACCCGAACGAGCGGGTCAGAGAGAACCAGTGTGGAGCGGAAGCCTGCCTCGGGTCGGAATCCCGGGAACGCCGGAGCCAAGTTGGGATGCGGTGACGTCTTGGCAGCGATCGGCGCGCGACAGCGTTCCAGCCATGTCGCCGTGCGATCGAGGTCCGCTTGTGTCGCGACAATCCCGACTTCGATGCGGCGCGGGGCTAACTCATCGGTGACGTCGAGAGGGCCGTAGTTGATGATTCCGAACCGACAGTCGATGTGCTTGCCGGTTCCGAACTCCAAGTCCGGCTCGTCAAGAAAGCTGAGCTTCATGCTGACGCACCGGATGCATCATCAGTCTCACCGAGCAGGAGCAGCAATTCGCTCGCGGTCGCCTCGGCTACGTCCTCTCCTGCACTGGCGTCGTCAGCGGTGACCTCGCGCTCTTTCGGTAGCCACGTGCGTTCGTCAATGCCCACCTCGAGCCGAAAGCGCTCGAGCGGCCCGAATCCGAGGTGCGGATACAGCGCCGCACTGGTGAAGAGGTCACCCTGAGGATCACTACAAATGCTGGCGAAGAAGGCGACCTGTCCCAGCACCGCGTTGTTGTTCTCAAGCGCCTTGATGCCCTTCAGCTTCGACTCGTAAAATGGATGCGTCCGAGTTCCATCCAACGTGAAGTAATAGGTGGGCGTGAGCGCGAGTTTCCATTCGCCTCCAAGCCGCAGGAGCTGCGGCACGAGTGCCAGATGTCGATAGTATGGCTTCCCAGCTTTCGTTTCGTACCGCTTGAACACACCGCGATCCACTGTGCGTTTCAGGCTCTGGTAGGTGACTCGGCGTTCCGATAGGTCGGGCGTCGCACGAAAGTGGTACAAGGCGAGCGACTTGTTCCATCGCATCCCGAGCTGATAGAGCCGTTCTGAGACGCAGCGCTGGAGCAAGTTGGTGTACGTGACAATCCGATCCGAATCGTCGGACCCACTCCATTCCGTTGTCCGGAACGATTCGACGGTACCTCGGTCTATCACGCTTCGCCATTCCGGGGCGGTCAGGTCGTGCACGCTGAGTATCCATTTCCCTCGAAAGGCAAACTCCGACAGCACCTTCGCATTCTCGCCGAGCGCCTGCCGAATCGCGGCTGCTGAACCCAGTGATGTGCTGCCGTAGAATAGCGCTCGGGGTGATCGCGTTACCGGGAGCAGATTGCTGTAGAGTGTTTCCGCTCGTTGGAGCGGAGAGACGTAGAGTCCCGAATCCGGCGCGACGGAGGCTCTGCGGACTGCGGTCGCGCTCGAAGCGTCGAACTTGTCTCTCGACTTGTTGAAGCGAACTCGTCGCTCCCTCTGTGTCTGCGGAGTCTTGAAGTAGTTCTTGATGTCGACCCAGTACGCCTCAGCCGTGCTGGGGCGAGTGACAACCAAGACCACCGGCGCGTTCCCGCGCCGCCAGTGGTTTAAGTCGCGTTCCTCGCAGAGGTACTCGAACGCCGTGGCAGTTTCGTGCGGCCACCTGTCGTCTGTGGCCTTCACTTGCACTTGTACGATGTGGTTCAGGGCCTCGCCAGTTGCGGGGTCTCGAATCTCGATGATGCCGTCGATGCCAACGTCGAACGCGGCGGTCGTGGTCGCCCACGAGTACTTCATGTCGAGCACACGCTGTTTGACGAGCGTGACACCCTGTTCTCCGACAATCGCGGAGTCGAGAATCTTCTTCGGACCGCGCCGGGGCCCTAATGGACTCATCCTGATACCTCATCTCGTCGACGACGTCTCTGATGCAGGGCCGGACCACAGCCACTGACGGAACCATTCAGGGGAGAAGCAGCTTCGCTCCTAGCGCGTTGTTCGTCAATGGTTTGGCGTGCAGCGAAGCCCCGCTCTTCGAGCAGGATGCCGGACTCCGCCCTTCCCGGCTGTGAGCCCCGCCCGAACCGCGTCTGGCCCCGAATCGCGAGATCCGGAGGGCAGCGCCCCAGAATGCAGGCTGGGACAGGGCCGGGCCCTCTCGCACGTCTGAGCTGTACTTCGCGGGAGATTCCCGGCGGTGTACCCCAAACCAAATCCAAGCCGGCGCGTCAGTCTTGCGCGTTGGCGTATCGAGGCAGGTAGGCGCCGGCGCGCCGGAAGGCGCTCGGCGTGAGATCCCCAAGCTGCTGTGGGACCGTGCATTGCTGTAGTCCGCGCGCCACGTGTCAAGGATCGCCTGGGCTTCAGCGACCGAGGCAAACCAATGACGCGTGAGGCACTCACGTCCCAGTCTCCCGTTGAACGCCTCGCAGACCGTGTTGTCGACCGGCTTCCGGGGACGGTTGAAGTCGAGCGTCACTTGATTCCAGTACGCCCAGTGATCCAAGGCGGCCGACGTGAACTCGGTGCCGTTATCGCACTGGATGCGTGCTGGCAGGGCCCCGACGCGGGCTTGCGCCTCACTGATGATCCACGCGACATCGCTCCCCGTGAACCGCGGCGCCACCTCGAGCGCGAGGCACTCGCGCGTGTAGACGTCCACCAGAGTGAAGACGCGGATAGTCTGCCGCGTCGCGAGCGTATCGTGCATGGAATCCATCGCCCAACGCTCGGTGGGCGTCGTCGCCGGCGTCCGCGGCTGCCGAATCTCCGTCGTGCGCCGCCGCCGCTTCTGCGGCCGGAGCTGCAGGCCCTCCAGCTGGTAGAGCCGCTGCACCCGCTTGTGATTCGGCGGCACCGCTTCTCGGCGGAGCAGCACGTGCAGCCGCTTCACCCCGAAACTGGGGCCGACTGCCGCCAGCTTCCGGAGCCGCTGCCGGAGCGGCTGGTCGTCGGGCCGGACGGAGCGGTACCGGACGAGCGACCGGTGCACGCCCACGGCGCGGCAGGCCCGCTTCTCGCTGACGCGGTAGGTCTCCAGCGCCCAGGCGACGACCGCGCGACGCTGCGCTGGGCTCACCATTATTCTCCCAGGGCGACCCGCAGGATCGTCTTCTCGAGCGTGAGATCGGCCACCACACCCTTCAACCGGCGATTCTAGTCCCGCAGCTGCCGCAGCTCCTTCAACTCGCTCACGTCCAGGCCGGTGTACTGCTTCTTCCACCGGTAGAACGTCGTCTCCGTCACCGGCATCTTCCGGCAGATCTCGACCACCGGCGTCCCCGCCTCCGCCTGATGCAGGGCCTGCAGGATCTGTTCGGACGTGAACCGACTCTTCCGCATCGGACCTCCGTCCCCAGTCCGGGGAGTTTGGCCTCGTCGTCCAGGGCTGTAAAAACGTGGGCGCCGCCGGACCTAGAATCGGGGCTCACCGCCCTTTCGTATCTTGACAGTTTTTGCGCCGTGCGCAACAGTGTGGCATGAGCATACAGGGAGTCAGCTCCTCGGGACCGCGAGTGCGGTGCGGTTAGTCTGCCGTAAACCGTCATCTGTGCGGGTTCTAGGTGGCACGGTGCGAAGCTGGCTCGCGCCTTTTGCTCTAGGACTCGCGAGCGTGGGCTGTGGACCTGAGTCAATTCGTGATTCGCAGACGAGTAGGTCTCCGGTGATGCGGTTAGATGAGGTTGCGAGCACAGCGCTACCTGCTGCGTTCGCGGTCGGTGGCGTTCGGCTTGGATCGTCGGCACTCATTGTCTGGTCCGATGATCCACTCATCGCCGTCGTCTCGCTAGCCGACCTGCAACGGATTGGAGTGGTGCGGCTTGACGATCCGATTGTCCACGTCGAAGAGACCTCGCTCGGCGACTTCGAGGTCCTGCACGCCACTGAACTGCACCTGCACAGCCGTGACGGGCCGCTTCGGCGACGGCTGTGGAAGGCAGATGGTGTGATCGCTGTGTCCGGATTGCGAATAGCGAATCAGTGGATAGTGCTAGGGCGAGAACGTGCCGGGGAGCTAGTGCTCATCGCGATTGACTCGACCGGACGCGAGCGGAGGGTGCGTTCACCGCCAGTCGTGAGGAGTATGTTCGAGCTGGCCGACTCGAGTCTTGCGCGACCGGTGCTGATTGGGGACTTCGATGGTCGCGTCGTAGTAACTCAGGTTCAGTCACCGCACCTCTCCGTCTTACTGGATTCGCACGGTGTTGTACAGCGCGAGTGGCAGCCGCCCGAGACTTCCGTCGACACGATCGGAGGCGCGAAGGTCGTGTGGGTAGCACTTCCGATGATTCAACTCTATTGCGGAGCGATTCAGACCATCGCTGATCTCACAAGTGATCGACGTCGGCTCGTCGCGTTCGATGACGACGGCCGGGTGCTGCGGTCGGTGGAGATGGAGGTTCCCCTCGGAATCGCCGCGTCCATCCCAAGCAACGGACGTGTCTTTGCATTGCGCCGCGCGGCTGGACTTGAGGTCGTTGAGTACCGTTTCCGTTGGGTCAATCAACCATCAAGTGAGGAGAGTCGAAGATGCGATGGAACCTAGGGGTTGCGACATCGGCACTGCTGCTTAGTATGGTGCTTGCGCCTGCGACGAACCCGGTTGCGGCACAGTCTTCATGCTCATGGCCGATGCAGGAAGAGAACGGCTGCTGCGCGTGCATCTTCGGACCTGGCTACTGGAACTGTTCGCCGACTTGCTCCGGATACTGTGTCGTGTTCGGAGAATGTGTCATCACCCGGCATGAATTGCGATTTTCACCGGACGGTTCGATGTCGCCGAGCGTCGTGGACCGCGCTCTCCTTGCTCAGCGATCGCTGGCTGAGGATGTATCGAGTGCGGCTACTCTCAGTATGAGTGGAGTCTGGGACGGCTTGCTGTTTCGGCAAGTGAAGGACTGTCGAGGGTTTGTGGTCGCGAGACACTACTCCGAGGACGCGATCGCGGACGTGCGAGCCAGAAGTAGCTCGATTCTGATTTGATACGGAAGCTACTTCGGGCGACAAGTCGCTGGCGAGACTCTGTTCTGACTTGGTGCAGGGAGAACGAATGAGGGTATGGTCGAAGGCGCTGGCAGTCGTGGCCACCAGCGGTGTGCTTGCGCTCACCGGGCGTGTGTCAGCGCAAGCCACTCCGGAACCGCGTCGACTGCAGTTCGATCTGCGCATCCCGGCAGATCCGGGCGGCGAAGCCGCATTCACTTCGGTGTCCGACATTGCGACAAATCGCAATGGCGACATCTTCGTCCTGCTTCCCGACGACCGGAGCGTACAAGTCTTCGATAGGCAGGGAAGGAAGCTGCGTTCGATCGGACGCGACGGCGAAGGCCCTGGCGAGTTTCGATGGCCGATGGCACTGGGCTTTCGAGCGGACACGCTGTGGGTGTGGGATCCGACTCTTGCTCGTCTGACGTTGTCTCGAATGGATGGTGTGTTCATACGCTCCATCCCTGTCGGGACGATCGGGTCTGCGCGCTTGCTGATCGACGGGTCGATCGCGGTGAAGCGATACAACGACAATGCGCTGACCGTTGGGGCGAGTGGTCGTCTTTCCGCGCCGATCCTGAGGTACTCCGATGTCGGAGTAATCCTCGACACGCTTGCTGATCCCGCCGTACATCGAAGCTCGTATATGGTCATCTCGACCGGTCGCGGGACGGCTCAGGCGGCGCAGCCCTTCAGCGATGGCCCTCTCTGGGGCATGATACCTGATGGCAGTGGTGTGGTGGTGGTCGACCGCAGGACGGCGACGCGCCCCGGCGCCGCGACGTACAGGGTGACGCGAATCAACGTCGCCGGAGACACCGCGTTCTCTCGAGAGTTTCCCTACACGGCGGCGCCCGTGCCGCCGGCAGTGCTGGAGGGAGTCGTCTCGGACTGGGTTGAGCGCATCGCACGATCCGCGCCGGCTGGCGGGACATCGATACGACCGGATCGCGATGCGATCAAGCGCGCGATCAACTTACCAACGACGATGGCCGCGGTCTCGGCAGTCGCGATCGGCGACGACGGCACGATCTGGGTACGGCGCGAGGAGCCTGCCCCGACCTCGCAGGCGCGTTGGGATGTGATCCGTCGAGACGGTCAATCCGTGACCGTGGTGGCGGGTCCGCGTGCACTGCAGATCTTTCGGGCCAACGCAGCGGCGGCGTGGGGTATCGAACGTGACGCCGATGGCGCGGTGTCGGTCGTGCGATATCTGGTTCGTTAGCGCGGGTGAAGTCAACTTTGAAGTGCAACACTGAGGGTCACGCGGCATAGACCTCCTCCGGGGTGCGGAAGCCGAGACGCTTCCGGGGGCGACGGTTCAGCTTGTTGGCGATGCGATCGCAGTCAGCTTGCGTGAGATGCTCCATACTCACGCCCTTGGGCAGGTACTGCCGGATGAGCCCGTTGGTGTTCTCGTTCGCACCCCGTTCCCACGAGTGGTGCAGGGTGGCGAAGTAGCAGCGGGTGGCGACTTCCGCCTTGAGTGCGTTGTAGCTGTGGAACTCGGTGCCGTTGTCGAGTGTCAGGGTCCGGACGCGCCGGGGCTGGGCGTTGATGAGGCGGCGCAGGCGCGCGTTCACCTCGGGCGCCGCGCGCTTCCGCAGGAGGCCGATCGCGGTGTAGCTCGACTTCCGCTCGACCATCGTGACGACGCACGCGCCGTGCTGGGTGTTCCCGAGCACCGTGTCCCCCTCCCAGTGGCCGAAGCGGGAGCGGTTGGTCGCGCCGGCGGGCCGTTCGCTGATGTGGCGCTTGCCGGCGAGCCGCCCGCGGCCGTCGTACGCGCCATAGCGCTTCCGATAGGGCTTGGTCACGATGCGCAGGTGGGTCCAGAGCGTACCGCCGCATGCCCGGTCCTTCCAGATCCGGCGATAGCTCGTCTCGTGGCTGATCGCGAGCAGGTCGAAGCGGGCGCACCACCCAACGACCTGCTCCGGACTCCAGTCCTCGCGGAGCAGCCACTCCACGAAGGCCCACTCGGCCGCGGTGAACTGGGTGTTCCGGCGCGAGACGCGGCGGCGCTCGTTCGTGTAGCTCTGGGCCTTGCCGGGTCGGTAGGAGCGCCCATCCTCGCGCCAGGCACTCCGTCGGACCTCCCGTGCGATGGTGCTACGGTGGCGCCCGAGCTCCCGGGCGATCGCGGCGCAGGTATGTCCCAGCTTCCGGAGCGCGGAAATCGCGTACCTTTCCTCAAGGGTGATCTGGACGTAGGTCATGGCTTCCTTTCTCTTGGCGGAGGATTGAAGCCTAGCCTGCTCCAGGTCACCTCACCCACTTCGGGAAGCGAGAGTGGTGTTGCACTTACTATGTGAACGCGTGCTGGCTAACGAGTATTGGACGGCGGCTGCCTACGCAGCCCCTGAACCTCCAAGCGCCGCCGCCCGCCAATACTCACTGCCGCCCGTGACCCCGCAACCCCTAGATCGCCAAGCGATTCGATCTGCGAACTCTGGCAGCGCGTCCCGCGACTCGGTACTTCCCGCTTCGGCTCCCGTTTCGCGAGCAGGCACGCACTCGTTCGCACCACCGACCTCGTCGTTCCGGCGGTTCTTTCGGCACCACGCAAAAGGAGCCAGCGGCGCGTCCGCCGCTGGCCCCCGTCCCTCACCTCCCGCGCCCTGCCCTACTTCCGTCGCGCCATCTTCGGCGGATCACTCAGCGCCGCGAGCAGCGCCCCGCACGCCGTGATCACCGGCGGCAGCCCCGCCGCGAGCTGCGGCACCACCTCGCTGAGTGCCACCAGCAGCGTGTTCGCGGGATGCACCGACGCCAGCGCCCCCACGATCGCGATCGCCGCACCCAGCAGCGCCCGCGCCCCCTTCGGCTTGCGCACACGCACAGCCGTCCCGCCCGTCGAATCCTGCATCTGACCTCCTGGATGTGGTGAGTGGGAGCGTTCCTACCGGCCGTCCTTCGGCGGGCAGGGGTCGTTCCCGTACGAGTTCTTCTCCGAGATCCGGCCGTCCTTGCGGTGGATCGTGTGCTCCACGCGCTGGCCGCGCGCGATCTCACGGCCGGCCGCGACGGCCTCCGACTTGAGCCGGTGCCGCGAGAGCACCTGGCCGTCGACCGTGTTGCACCAGCCCGTGGCGCTCGCCGCGGGCGTCGTGTGGACTCCGCCTCCTCGCTTCATCGCTTCGCCTCCTAGGGAAGGGTTTGTGATCGAGTGATGTCCGCGCGCTCAGGCCGCGCGGAGGGCCGCGGACACCACCGCGACTCCCGGCGTCCCTGCGGTGTTCGGGGTCGGCGCCGGGGCATCGGCGCTGCCACGGGCATCCCCCGTCGCCTGCGAACCGGCGCCGCCCGGCGCCTGGTGCACCCGCTTGGCCGCGCGCCACGTGGTGAGCGCCACCTCGTTGCCGCGGAACGCCGCGCGCACGATCGCGTCGAGGCGCTCCACCGCGCGGCGGCCACGGCGGAGCTGCACCTGCAGCCCCGCCCGCGCCGCCACGTGCGTCGAGACCTGCATCGCGCGGCCGCTCGCCAGGCGCTCGAGCTCGTTCCGCGCACTGGCGAACTGGGCGAGGAAGTCCGCCGGCAGGCCGTTCGCGACGAACACCGCCTCGAACTGCCGCGCCGCCTCGATCATGCCGTCGCAGGCCGCGAGCACCTTCGTCGGACCGAGCGGGGCCTTCGGCAGCCGCAGCGCCGCCGGCAGTCCGACATCCGACTCGGGCTCGATCTGCGAGCGCGCGATGGTCACGATCGGGCGCATGTGATGGTCGTACAGCGCCGCGATCTGGTCCGCCTGCCGCCGGAGCTCCGCGCGGCTCAGCTCGCGGCCGGTGATCTGGGCCCCGGCGTACGCGCGCAGCTTCTGCACCGCGTCGTCCAGCATCTCGCGCGCGGCGGCGTAGGTCAGTCGTCCCGACGCCGGATACGCGTCGACGAATGCGCGCACCCGCAACAGCGAGTCCATCACCTGCTTCTGCCTCACGTTCATCGTCTCCTCCCTTCTAATGGATGTGGGTGGACGCCATCGGCCCCGGGGGATCCTGCCCGTGGGCGTCCTGCACGGGCGGCCGAACTCGTTCGGTGTGGTCGGCTGCTGTCTGTGCCTCGCAGGCTGCTTATCGGAGATGACCGCTCGCTCAAGGCGTGTGGCGGGTCGCTACTCGGCGGTGGTTGGCTGCTATTCGGAGGTGGTCGGTCGCGAATCGGAGATGACAGGCCGCGAGTCGGAGGTGGCGGGCCGCGAGTCGGAGGTGACAGGCCGCGAGTCGGAGGTGGCAGGCCGCGAGTCGGAGGTGGCAGGCCGCGAGTCGAAGGTGGCGGGCCGCGAGTCGGAGGTGGCGGGCCGCGAATCGAAGGTGGCGGGCCGCGAGTCGAAGCTTGCGGGCGGCGAGTCGGAGATCGCTGGCCGCTACTCGGGGTTGGCGGGCCGCGAGTCGGAGGTGACAGGCCGCGAGTCGGAGGTGACAGGCCGCGAGTCGGAGGTGACAGGCCGCGAGTCGGAGGTGGCGGGCTGCGACTCCGAGGTGGCCGGTCGCGACTCGGAGGTGACAGCCCGCTCGATGCAGGTGGCAGGTCGCGACTTCCGGTTGGCTGCCCAACAATTGTGGTTGGCTGGTCGACCATTGCGGTTGACTGCCCTTCCCTCGCGACTGGCGGCCCCCTGCTCCAGATTCGCCGCTCGCGGCTTGGGGTCGGATGGCGGCGACTCACGCCTTTCGTCGGACTCGACCCTCCTGTCTCTATATCCGTCCAGGGGGCCGAATCCAATTACAGCCTGAATGGCGACGTAGCTGTGCCAAACTGGCTGTAATTGGATTCGGCCCCCTGGGGAGATGTACTAGTAGAGGCGCCTGCTCCCCGGCCTCGGTCCACCGCTCCCGATCCGACCTCAACCCCCACCCGCATGCGACAGGCGCGCGACAGGTCTGCACCCGCTGCCGGCACCGCGCTCGTCGGCGTGGTGCCTCCACCGGCCTTGCCGACGGAGGGTGAGTCCCTGCGGGAGTTCAATGAGAAGTTCCGCCGGCTCCACGGACCGCTCATCAGCTATGCGGAACAACTCCTCGATCGCGAAAGTGCGCGCGATGCGGTGAGCCAGACGTTCCTCGAGATCTGGCGCCGCTGGCCGCTGCTGACCCCCGAACAACGTTCGGACAAGTACTTCTTCGGCGCCGTGCGCCACACGGCCGCCGACGCGCGCGCGGCGATGCGCGGTTTCGTTTCGCTCGAGGATGCGGAGGAGGAGCTCGAACGGAAGGTCGTCTCGGAAGCGTCACCCGCTTGGGGCGCGGACACCGCGGCAGATGTCCTCGATGCGGCCATTGCGGCGATGCCGGCGGCCCGGCGCGAGGTCTTCCTCCTGGCGAAGGAACAGGGACTCCGGTACGCGGACGTCGCCGAGCAGCTCGGCCTCCGGATCGGCACGATCAACACGCAGATGCTCCGCGCCTACGCGGACATCCGGGCGGCGTTCGCCCGCGCCCACATCCCGCTGCCCACCGCACGGCCCCCCCGACTCCCCTCAGCCACCGGAGGAGCCAACCATGACTGAACAGACGACGTCCACGGCCGAGGACCGGGCGGCCGATCTCGAACTGATCGTCGACGCGCTCAACGGGCACCTGAGCCCGGAACGCGTCGCGGAAGTCACGCGCCGCCTCGAAGAGGACCCCGCCTTCCGCGACTTCGCCGCGCCGATGCTCCTCACGTGGAGCGTGCCCAGCCATCTCGAGCGGCATCCGCGACCGGTCGGCGAGCTGGAGAATGCCTGGAACGAGTTCGCCGAGCGTGCCGGGATCGCGCCGCCACCCGTCCAGAAGGGCTGGCGCCGGCATCTGCACTCGAAGAAGGTCCGGCCGCACATCAAGCTGCTCGTACTGCTCCCGCTCATCCCCTTCGTCTCCCTCGCGCTCGTCAAGTATGTGCCCATGAGCACCTGGGCCATGGATGACGAGACGCGGGCGCGAGTGATGGGCACCCCCGCGGCGGATCCCTGGGGACGGACCGTCCGGGTGCCGTCCGACACCGCCTGGATCCCCATCGGCGGCACCGGCCTCCAGGTGCGCCCGGCGCTCGGCTCCGCCCTGCGCGTCGCGGAGCGCCGGACGGACGGCAAGCGGCAGTTCCTGCTCGACACCGGGGCCGTGCGGTTCCAGGTCGCGCCGGTCACCAGGTCCGACCCGACCGTGCGTCGCCACCAGATCGACGTGCACACGCCGGCAGGTGTCGTGTCCGCTGGCGAGTCCGAGTTCTCGGTGAGCGTGCGCGGTGACACCACGGATGTCGAGGTGTTCGCGATCGGCCCCCCAGGGTCCAAGGTCCGGCCGGTCGAAGCCCGCCTGACCGTGGTGCCTTTGTCAGCGCTCTCCACGGAGCCCACAGCCTACGCCATCGCGCTCGCCGCCGGCGACCGCGCGCGCCTCGTGCGCGGCCAGGCCCCCGCGCGCCAAGCCGGCAATCCCTGACCCGAGGCAGCCATGCGATCGTACCGGTCCCACATCGTCCCACTCAGCCCGGCCCTCCTGGTCGCCGCCGCCAACGCCTTCGTCGGCGTCGGTGAGCAGGGCGGAGACAACCGTGGGCAGATGGTCGAGCACTTCCTCCGCAGCGTGCATCTGCCGCCGGGCCAGCCCTGGTGCGCGGCGTTCGTGCACCATGTCGGGCACTCCGCCCACTACGACCAGCTCGCGGGGCGCTCAAGCTGGCCGCTCCCGGCCACGGGGAGCTGCGAGGAGCTCGCGCGTGCCGCGCGCGCGCAGGGCGCGCTCCGTGACGAGCCCTACGTCGGCGACCTCTTCCTGCTCTACAGCCGACTGCGGCGGCGGTTCATCCACACGGGGATCGTCGTCGGCGTGGAGGACGAGGAGCGGGCGCACGAGCGGGACGTGCACGTGTGCGTGACAGTGGAGGGGAACACCAACTCCGATGGATCCGCGAACGGGCACACGACGTTGCGGAAGGTGCGGACGTTCCGGGAGGGGGACGGGCACAAGTTCGTGCGGTGGGTGGAGATGGAGCGGAAGGCGGTGGCGGCGTGAGCACGCAGAGAGTACCGACCTGCCTGGAGTGCGGGGTCCCGGTGCACGAGGACGCGACGCACTGTGACTCGTGCCGGCCTGAGACGGTCAAGCGCATGCTCGTGCTACGGGACAATCTCATGCGCACGATGGATGAGCCCGACTGCGTCTTGCCATACACGACTCGGAAGCTCTCGTAGCACGGGCTCCTTGAATCGCCCCGGGTTCTCCGGAGGCTCGGATAGGTGAGTACCCCGGCCGAGGACCCGGCTTGGGCACGGTGGTAGCGTTCCTCGTACTCCGCCGGCGTGACGTAGCCGATTGGTTCCATCAGTCGCTGGCTTTTGTACCACGCGACCCACTCGAGCGCGGCGTACTCGACGTCCTCCAGCCCCTTCCAGGGGCCCTCGTGATGGATCACTTCGGCCTTGTACAGCGAGTTGATCGACTCGGCCAGCGCGTTGTCGTAGGCGTCGCCGCGACTGCCGACGCTTGAGTCGATGCCGGCGGCCAGCAGCCGGTCCGTGTAGCGGATCGCGAGGTATTCGGTGAATTCAATCGGTCGTTGCAACACCCCTTCCACCGGGGATGCAATGACGACGAAGCGCACGCGGTCGGCCGATCGGATCGGGCATGGTACGTTGCGATCACCCGGGCGTCCGCCCGTACTGCCTCGGGCCGCGCGGCGGCCGTTCTGGATCGCGATCGCTGGCGGCGCGTCGAGCGAGGCGGCGGCGCGGGCGGCCGGCATCTCGCCGCCAGTTGGCACACGATGGTTTCGGGAGTGCGGCGGCATGCCCCCTTCGCAGCTGTCCGCGTCCGCGCCGATGCGCTCGGCGCGATACTTGTCGCTCGCCGAGCGGGAAGAGCTGGCCATCCTGCACGCGCAGGAGCGCGGCGTGCGTGAGATCGCGCGACGTCTGCACCGGGCGCCGTCGACCATCTCACGCGAACTCCGGCGCAATGCGGCGACCCGGTGCCACGGGTCCGAGTATCGCGCGACGACGGCGCAATGGCACGCCGAGCGAGCGGCGCGGCGACCGAAGGTGGCGCGCCTGGCGGTGCATGACGCGCTCCGGGAATACGTCGCGGAGCGCCTCGCCGGTGCGGTCGTCACGGCGACCGGGGTTCCCATCGCGGGGCCGAGCGTGCGCTGGACGGGACGGCGGCACGGGCCACGGCAGCGCCGCCGCTGGGCGCGGGCGTGGAGCCCAGAGCAGATTGCACAGCGCCTCCCGCACGACTTCCCAGACGATCCCACGATGCGCATCAGCCACGAGGCGATCTATCAGGCGTTGTACGTGCAGGGGCGCGGTGCACTCCGTCGCGAGCTGACCGCGTGCCTGCGGACCGGACGCACGCTGCGGGTGCCGCGCGCGCGGAGCCACGGTCGCGGGAAGAGCTTTGTGACGTCCGACGTCTTGATCAGCGAGCGGCCGGCGGAGATCGCGGACCGGGCGGTGCCCGGACATTGGGAGGGTGACCTGATTCTCGGGTTGCAGAGTTCGGCGATTGGGACGCTCGTGGAGCGGACGACGCGCTTCACCATGCTCTTGCATCTCCCGCCGATGCCCGGCCATCGCGTGGGCGCTCGCGAGAAGCACGGCCCCGCCCTCGCCGGGCGTGGCGCTGACGCGGTGCGCGACGCGATTGCGCGCGCGATGCACACGCTGCCCCAACAGCTCCGGCATTCCCTCACCTGGGACCAGGGCGCCGAAATGTCGCAGCACGCGCAGTTGCGAGTGGACACGGGCTTGCAGATCTACATCTGCGACCCGCACAGTCCGTGGCAGCGGGCGACCAACGAGAACACGAATGGTCTGGTGCGACAGTACTGTCCGAAGGGCACCGACTTGAGCGCGCTCACCCTCGACGAGCTGAACGCCGTCGCCTTCACCCTCAACACGCGGCCGCGCAAAGCACTCGGGTGGCGCACGCCAGCGGAGGCCTTGGATACATTTCTGAAGGCAGCTTCACACACCGGTGTTGCGACGACCGGTTGAATTCGGGTTCCACGCCTCGATCGCTGTGATGCACCAGCGGCTGCGCCAGCGGCCCGTCGAGCGAGCGGTCGTACAGCGCCTGCTCCAAGGCGTCGAGGGCGAGGTCGGTGCGGAGCGTGGTCGTCGCCCGCCAGCCGACGATCCGGCGCGAGAAGGCGTCCGCAGCTCTCCCCGGGAATGAGTCCAGCGTATAGTTGACAGTCTTCGCCGCGCGGCGCTCGCCGCAAGAGGACTGGATGCGGAAGTCGAAGTGGACGAAGGAACAGATCATCGGCCTGCTCCAACAGGCGGAGGCGGGGACCCCGGTGACGGAGATCTGCCGGCGGGAGGGCCTCTCCAAGGAGACGTTCTACCGCTCGCGGAAGAAGTACGGGGGGCTGCAGGTGCCGGACGCGAAGCGCCTGCGGCAGCTCGAGGAGGAGAATCGCGCCTTGAGGCGCGTGGTGGCCGACCAGGCGCTCAATCTCCAGGTGCTGATGGACGTGCTGGGAAAAGCGTGGTGACGCCCGAACAACGACGGACGGTCGTCACCTACGTGCGGACCGCCGTCGCGGTCAGCGAGCGCAAAGCGTACCGCTTCCTGGGGTTGCACCGCGCGCTCATTCGCTACGTCCGGCGCCGCGTGGCGGATCCGGCGCCGGCGCGCGCGCTCGTGGAGCTCGCCGGGCGGAAGCGCCGCTGGGGCGTGCCGCGGCTCACCGACAAGCTGCGCTGCCTGGGCTTTCGCGTGAATCCGAAGCGGGTCCGGCGGCTCTGTCGCGAGGGGCGCTTGCTCCTCACCCGTCGCCGTGGCCGGAAGCGCGTTGCCGTGGTGCGGCGACCGCACGCGGTGCCGACGGGTCCGAATCAGCGGTGGGGCCTGGACTTCGTGCACGACCGCCTGGCCGATGGCCGCGCCTTCCGCGTGCTCACGGGGCTCGACAAAGGCACGCGCAAAACCGCCCGCGCTGGTCGTGGGCCGGAGCCTGACCGGCGCGCCTGTCGTCGCGACGCTCGAGCAGCTCGCCGAAACCCGCGGGTTGCCGCAGACGATCAGCGTGGATCACGGCACCGACTTCACGAGTCGCGCGCTCGACGTGTGGGCGGAACGCCGCGGCGTCCAGCTCGAAATCATCCGCCCCGGCAAGCCGAACGACAACGCCTTCATCGAGAGCTTCAACAGTCTCCTGCGCGATGAGTGCCTGCACGAGCATCACTTCACCTGCTTGGCCGACGCGCAGGTGAAGGTCGAGCGCTTTCCGATCGAGTACGAGACGGAGCACCCCCATAGCAGCCTGGGCCGCATGACCCCGGCGGAGTACGCGGCTCGATGCCCCCGCTCAGCCCCGGCTGAGCTCACCCGACTGTCAGCCGAAGACTGAACTCAACTCGGGGAGAACCGCTCCGCCTACGGCACCGCTAGGACTTCGGACACACTTGGGGCGCCTTCTCACGCCTGCTGATCTCACCATCTCGAATCTCAAGCGTGACCAGCTGCCCGCGTTCATCCGTCTCGTCGGCGTAGACGCACAGTCTCAACTCCTCGTTCGTCTGCTCGCGCACGCGCGGCGAGTCGACAAAGCTCAGACCTTCGAAGCGGGTGACGCCCAAGGCGAACGGCCTGATCGTTTCAGCCAGAGAATCCGCGCCGCGGTGACGGATGGCGAACGCGACCCACTCATCGACGTATGGCGCTTGCTCCGCGCGACCCACGAAGACAGTCCAGTCACCGCGGTCCGCTCGCACACGCATTGCCGTCAAACCGAACGGCTTCACAGACGGGTGCAGCGCCAGATACGGCCGAAGTTCCGCATAGCCGTCGGCCCGCTCTTTGGCATCGAAATCGTCGAACCACTGCACACTAATGTTCTCAGGCGTCACCGACCTGATCTCAGGATCGGCGCTACCACTCGGGTCACTGGAGTCGTCTCCGCTACTCGAAGACTGGCACGACCCCAGTGAGCAAACGAGCATGACGCATCCGAACAACCGCTGCAACCGCGAGGACACAAGAACCTCCGAGAATCAACGCGGTTAGTCACGGCACATGCTTTTCGGGATCCCACCGCGCGGGGATTCCTGCCGCTCCTCGCTTGGCACCGGCTGCGGACTCCTTCCACAGCTCGAGGTGCAAGTGAACGGGTGTGCAGTCGCGCTGTGAGGCGCTCGCACAACCGTTGTACCCAGACGTTCCGACGAAGCCGATGCGAGTGCGAGCACCGATGATTCCGCCGACGCGCAGCTTGCTGTCCGTGAACGCTAGGTGCATGTACGCGCTGAAGCTCACGGCGGCTCCGCTCTCATCGTGGTGTGCGACAAGTACCCATGTTCCCCACGTGGTACTCTGTCCGACATGGACCACCTTACCCTCGTCAACCGAGTAGACCGGGTCGCCCCAGTCGGCGAGTCGGTCCGTCCCCAAGTGGTATTCCTTCTCTCGGTATAGGTTCCTTCCAAACTCGCTCCGCTCACGCACTCGCCTCGCGCCATCGAGTGGTGACAGGCAGGAACGACCGGTCTTCTCCTTCGGACACAGCCCAGACGGATCAGAAAAATTGATCGGATCCCCTCCGGCGAAGCCGTACACGTTCTGACCTTACCCCCGATTTAGGCCACGGCGCGGTCGGAGGATTCTGCTGAGGAGGGCCCCTCCTCGGGGGTGTAGAGCGCCGCGACCTCGGCCGGGGTGCGGTTGCGCAGGCCGAGATGCGGTCGTGCGGTGTTGTACTCCACGCGCCAGGCTTCGATGCGGGTGCGCGCTTCAGCCAGCGTATGGAAGTGATGCTGGTTCAGGCATTCGTCCCGCAGCTTGCCGTTGAAGCTTTCGATGTAGCAGTTCTCGACGGGCCGTCCGGGCCGAATGAAATCGAGGCGGACTTGATGCAGGCTCGCCCACTGATCCAGCAGCAGGCTCACGAACTCGGGGCCGTTGTCACAGACGATCGTCGTCGGACGACCGCGGAGCAAGAGCAGCGCGTCGAGCGCCTCGACCAC
>WYBP01000006.1 GCA_011525845.1 Gemmatimonadaceae bacterium
AAACTGTTCGTGGCTAACCGGCGGCCCTCCGGGGGGGGGGATGCCGGCCCCTATGCCGGGGTGGACCTCGCCTGCCACAACTATCCCGCCGGCATCGGCGTGCGGCACCGTCCCGCCGCGCCCCTGGGGCGCGACTTCCGCCACGTCGTGCTGCGCGCGGAGGCCCACGCGGCGGTGCGGTACTGGCGTGCGGGACTGATCGGCTGGCGCGAGCTGCTCGCCGCCTGGCGTCCGCCGCTCGCGTTCTTCGACCTCGACTGGCGCGACCCGGTGTACTCCGCGCGCACCCTCGCGGCCGCGGCGCGCGCGGTGCTGCGCGAGTCGCTCGCGCGCCGGAACCCCGAGTACGAGGTCGCCGCGCGGGATGCCGGCCTCACTCCGCATCGGCACTGATCAGGCGATCCCCCGCCGGCGGCATCCTTCCTCGTAGAGCGCCTCGTACCGCCGGGCCATCGCGGCGGCGCTGAAGCGTTCCTCGAACACCGCGCGACCGCGCTCGGCGAGCCGCCGCCGCAACTCGGGATCGCGCGCGGCCCGCTCGATGCCGGCGGCCAGCCGCACCGGGTCGCGCGGCGGGACGAGGAGGCCGGAGACGCCATCCTCGATCGCCGACGGCACGCCGCCGACGGCGGTCGACACGATCGGACAGCGCGCCGCCAGCGCCTCGAGGATCACCATCGGCAGTCCCTCCCACGTGGAGGAGAGGACGAAGAGGTCCGCGGCGCGCAGCACGTCGGGGATGTCGAGCCGCACGCCGGCGAAGTGCACGCGGTCCCCGATCCCGAGCGCCGTGGCGCGCGCCTCCAGCGACTCGCGCAGGCTCCCCTGCCCCGCGACGACGAGGTGGAGCGCGGGGACGCGATCCCGCAGCAGCACGAACGCGTCGAGCAGCGTGGGGACATCCTTCTGCGCCTCGAGACGCGAGGCGAAGAGCGCGACCACCGCGCCCTCCGGCACGCCGAGGGAGGCGCGCACCGCCGGGCGGTCGATCGCGCGATCGAAGAGCCGACCGTCGATCCCGTTGGGGATGGTGGCCAGCTTCCGGCGGGGGATCCACTCGTACCGGTTCAGGTTCTCGGTGGTGTGCTCCGAGACGCCGACCACCTTGAACGCCCGCCAGGAGAGCAGGTGCTCGAGCACCATGTAGCGGAGCTTGTCCGGGAAGTCGCGCGCATGGTCCGTGTGGACCAGGACCCCCGCATCCGAGAGCAGCGTGCCGATGGCGGCGTCCAGGAAGGGCTGCGTGTTGTGCGAGTGGACCACGTCGAAGTGACCGGCGCGCAGGAACTTCGCGACCCGCCAGGAGGAGAGGTAGTCGGGCTTGCGGGCCGCCTGCTCGAGCACGCTGACCGTGAAGCCGTCGGCCGTGAGCATCTCGGCCAGCTCGCCGCCGAAGTTCAGGCAGAGGGCGGAGACGTCGAACCGCTCCGGGTCGATCGACCGGCAGAGCGTCTCGACGACGCGCGGCAACCCGCCGACCCCGAGGTCGTGCGTCACCTGCAGGACCCGGATCCGCCGGGTCATGGCGCCACGCTCCCCGCCGCCCAACGCGCGATCAGAAGATCGTGTAGATGAACGGGGCCAGGGCGGAACCCTGCGCGAAGACCATGAGCGCGCCGAGGGCGACCATCACGATGATGATCGGGGCCAGCCACCACTTCTTGCGCGCGTTCAGGAACTCCCAGAACTCGCCGACCAATCCACGCCGCTTGCTCATCGTCTCGACTCGTGTGCTCAGGTTCGCAGGTCAGAACTGGCGCGCCAGGTTGCTGCGCCGTTCCTCGGGTTCGCGCGACTTCCAGTAGGACGCGGCGCCGCGCGGCGCGCGCAACGGCACCTTCCCGAACAGCCGCATGAGCAGGCTGATCGGCGTGATCACCAGGAAGAACACGATCCCCATGAAGATCGGGGTCGTGACCTTCGAGATGAGGTGGGCCAGCCCCATCCAGGCGCTGAAGAGCGGGCCCAGCTTCCCGGGGACGACGATGCCGAGCACGCCGAGCGTGCCCCCCAGCGTCCCCAGCACCGTGGTGGTCGTCGGGTGCCCGCGCCACCAGGCGATGGCGGCGAACACCAGGAAGGCGCCGCCGACCGTGAAGGCGAACTTCCGGCCCTCGGCCGGGCTCAGTCCAGCTGGAACTCGTTCCGCCAATCGCCCTCCTCCTTCCACTCCGGCTGGTCACCCTTCGCGAGCAGGTAGTGACCGAGCACGAGATAGTCGATGTGGGTCCGCATGAAGCAGCGGTACGCATCCAGGGGTGTCATCACGATCGGCTCCCCCCGGACATTGAACGACGTGTTCACCAGCACGGCGCACCCGGTCTGCCGCTCGAACTCCGCGAGCAGTGCGTGGTAGTCGGGGTTCGTCTCCCGCGTCACGGTCTGCACCCGGGCCGAGTAGTCGATGTGCGTCACCGCGGGGATGTCGGACTTCGGCACGTTGAGCAGGTCGAGCCCCCAGAGGCGGCGCTGCTCGTCCGTCATCGGCACCTGGCGCTCCTTCTTCACGGGCGCCACCAGGAGCATGTACGGCGAATCGGTGTCGAGCTCGAAGTAGTCCGCCACGCGCTCGCGCAGCACGCTCGGCGCGAATGGCCGGAACCCCTCGCGGAACTTGATCTTGATGTTCATGTCCGCCTGCATCTTCGGACTGCGCGGATCGCCGAGGATCGAGCGGCACCCGAGCGACCGCGGGCCGAACTCCATCCGCCCGTTGAGCCACCCGATGATCTTCCCCTCGGCGAGGTGGCGCGCCACCTGGGTGGTGAGCTCCGGCCGCGAGAGCTTCACGTACTTCGCGCCGACCGCATCCATCGCCTTCTGGATCTCGGCGTCCGTGTACTCGGGGCCAAGGTACGCGCCCTGCATCGCATCGCGGCCGGGGACCACCGTCCGCGGCTTCTCGCAGTGGCGGTGCCAGATGAGCTGCGCCACGCCCAGCGCCCCGCCGGCATCCCCGGCGGCGGGCTGGATCCAGATGTTCTTGAAGGGCCCGTTGCGCAGGAGCTTGCCGTTCCCGACGCAGTTGAGCGCCACGCCCCCCGCCATGCAGAGGTTCTCGGAGCCCGTCTCCCGGTGTGCGGTGCGGGCCATCCGCAGCATCACCTCCTCGCACACCTCCTGCACCGAGCGCGCGAGGTCCATCTCGCGCTGCGTCAGGTGCGTCTCGGCGACCCGCGGCGGCCCGCCGAACACCTCGTCGAACGCCGGGCTCGTCATGGTGAGCCCGCTGAGGTAGTTGAAGTACTTCTGGTTCAGCGTGAACGACCCGTCTTCCTTCAGGTCGATCAGGTGCTTGTAGATCAGGTCGACGTACTTCGGCTGTCCGTACGGCGCGAGCCCCATCACCTTGTACTCGCCCGAGTTGACCTTGAAGCCGGTGTAGTACGTGAACGCGGAGTAGAGGAGGCCGAGCGAGTCGGGCCAGTGGAGCTCCTTCACGATCTGGAGGTCGCTCCCCTTCCCGAGGCCGATGCTCGTGGTCGCCCACTCGCCGACGCCATCCATCGTGAGGATCGCCGCCTCCTCGAACGGGGACGGGAAGAATGCGCTCGCCGCGTGCGACTCGTGGTGCTCCGCGTAGAAGAGGTCCCCCTCGTACCCGCCCAGCTCATCGCGGAGCGTGTTGTCCTGGTAGAGCTTCTCCTTGATCCAGAGCGGGCCCGCCTTCAGGAACGAACCGACCCCGCGCGGCGCGACGCCGAGGTAGGTCTCGAGGATGCGCTCGAACTTGAGCAGGGGCTTGTCGTAGAAGCCCACGAAGGAGAGCTGGTCCATGCCGATGCCCGCGCGCCGGAGGCAGAACTCCACCGCGTTGGACGGGAATGCGGAATCCCCCTTCTTCCTCGTGAAGCGCTCCTCGGACCCCGCCGCGACGATCTCGCCGTCCTTCAGCAGGGCGGCGGCGCTGTCGTGGTAGAACGCGGAGATCCCCAGGATCCAGGTGTGCGCACCTTCCGTCACGTCGCCTCGTGGTTCGCGCGGTTCAATCGTGTCAAGTTTCGGCCCGATCCCTGCCCATCAAGCAAGAAGCAGGCGCGGAGCCACCGGTTCCACCGGAGGTGCTAACTGCCTATGGAACAATAGCGTACAGGCACCGGCGATTGCCAACTCGCGCGTTCCGCCGCCGCGGTGTGGCGCGCGTGCGTCGCTGCTCGTCGTCCGAGCCGAGTCCCGAACCTCAGCAGCGAGGACGCTCCCCGCCTTGCCGGCGTCACCACACGGCACGAGGTTCTGCTCCGGATCGTGGACGATCCCCCTCCAACGCCCCCCGACCGATGCTGAACGCGACCGAGATCGCGAAGCGCCTGCTCCTGATGCTCCTGGCACTCCTCGTGGCCGTCGGGTTCGCGGAGGTCGCGTTGCGCGGGTACCAGCGCGTGGCCTTCCGGGTCGGCTTCTTCTCCGCCTTCCCCGACTTCCGGGTGGAGCCGATGCTCTACAGCCCCTTCCTCGCCTTCGGGCCCAGGATCAACTACCAGATCCCCGATCGCGAGAACCCCGGCCTCTCGCGGTTCGACGACCGCGGATTCCGCACCACGGAGCCGATCGGTCCCAAGCCCGCGGGAGAACTGCGCATCGTGACGCTCGGCGGATCGACCACCGAGGACCTCTGGAACAAGAGCGGGCGGCACTGGCCCTGGCTGCTCGAGCAGCGCCTCGCGGCGGAGGGTGCCGGGCGCGTGCGTGTTCTCAATGGCGGGATGTCCGCCTACGCCACGCCGCACACCCTCATCCGGACCGCGTTCGACGTCCCGGAACTGGATGCGGACGTCCTGCTCGTGATGCACAACATCAACGACCTGACGGCCGCCTATCACGCCATCGCCGCCGGTACGCCCCTCGATGGGCACTACACGGCGAAGTACCGGCTCAAGAGCTACACGGGGGTGCGGCGGGACGAGGACGTGGTCTGGTCGCGCCTCCGGCGCCTCGTCTCGAGCCATCTCGTGCGCCAGGACACCACGACGGTGATCCTAGCCGAGAACGAGGCGACGCTCTCCGAGGGCGTGCGGCTCTTCCAGCGGAACCTGACGTCGATCGCGGCGGTGGCGCGGGCGCAGGGGTTGCGGCCGGTCTTCCTGACGATGCCCTTCGACACGGGGGAGGTGCACTTCCGCGTGATGCAGTCCGGACAGGTGCGGATCGGGTCGGTGGGGATCGGGCAGTTGCCGGAGCGCGCGCGGATGATGCGCGACCTGGCGCGCTACAACGCCGCGACGCTCGCGGTGGCCGCCGCCATCGACGTGCCGGCGATCGACATGGCGGGCGCGGGCGCGTGGCCCGACTCGCTCTTCGTCGACACCGTCCACCTCTCGGACCTGGGCTCCGAGGTGTTCGCCGACCGGCTGGCGGCGGCGATCGGCCCCATCCTCGCCGGGCGCGCGGGTGTGGCGCGCCCCGGGGTCAGCGGCGGGCGCCGAGCACGCTGAGGATCTCCGTCGAGAGCGCGGCCGCGATCTGGCGGTTCCCGCGCGGGTTCAGGTGCACCCAGGAGAGCAGCACCCCGCGGTCGTGGTCGAGCAGCGGGATCACGTCCAGCAGCGGGACCTGCTCGGTGCGGGCCCACTCGCGCAGGTCGTCCATCAGGACCTTGTGCGTGAGGAGGGTCTTCTCCTGGTGGTCGATGCGGTCCGTGGACGCGAGCTTCTCGCGGATGGCACGGACCTCGTCGTCGTAGGTGACGCCGTCGACGTCGGCGACGGTCATCGAGCGCGCCTGCTGGGTCATCACGACGAACGCGATGCCGCGCCGCCGGCATTCGTCGCGGATGGCGGCGATGTTCGCCAGGAAGGCCGCGCTCTTGCCGCTGATGTGGCGCTCGACGTCCGCGTGGTCGTAGGTGACGACGTTGGAGAGCAGCACGCTATCGATGAGCGTCAGCACGAGCAGCCGGTCGCGGGCGGCGGAGTAGGCGGTGCGCAGGAAGGCCAGGTCCGCGACCTTGCGGCGGAAGCGGCGGAAGGGCGACTCCACGGCGACGGCCTCCGTCTTCGCCTGCCAGGCGGCGTCGGGCATCAGGGAGCTGTCGTTGATCCCCTCGTAGAAGGTCACGACGTCGGGGTTCAGCGGGAGTGCGTCGGCCCGGAAGAGCTCGAGGATCTGGCCCGAGGTGAGGTGCGGGATCCCGAGGTTCAGCACCTCGAAGGTCCGGCCGCCGCCGCTGCGGTTGAGGTCGGCCTCGAGGTAGTGCGGGTAGGTCTCATCGTCGCGGTCGTAGTACCCGAACGTCGACGACGCGCCGAGCGTCACCACGCGCACCACGCCGGGGCGCTTCTCCACCGAGAATCCCTTCCCGCGGAAGCCGTGTTCGTTGATCGAGACGTCGAAGCGCTGGCCCTGTTCGTCGAAGTCGAACTTCTTCTCGTTCGGGAAGTACTTCTCGTAGCCGCCGGACGCCGTGCCCACGGCCTGGTCGGTGTTCCCCACCGCCTGGTGGTCGCCTTTGCGATGGGCGTTGAACTCCCCGGCGAGCTCGAGTCCGCCGGGCGCGGCCTGCACCGTCGCCTGGTTGCGGAAGACGCTGGTGCCGTAGAGGAGCACCCGCGGGCCGACCTTGAAGGCGAAGAGGACGCGGAGTCCGCCCTCGACCAGCACCAGCGAGAGCAGGAGCGCCAGGAGCGCGTAGACGACCTTCTTCTGGCGGCTCAGGGTTCGCCCCGGGGGTGTCGACGCACGGGCCATGACGCTCTGGACTGAGGGAGGAGGGAAAGAGTCGCGGAGCATCCCGCGGGGGTCAAGGGTGGCCCGGAGGATGGTGCGGGGCAGGAACCGTGCCGCTCGGGAGGGAGGCGCTGGTTCTCGGCCGGGAGCGATTAGCTTCGACGGACGCTCGCGGCGCCGCCGCGGCAGACGCACGACCCTGGAGATCGCCTCGGATGCCTGGCCCCACCCGGAACCTTCGCACCCCGCGCCTCGGACTCGCCTTCTCGGTGGACGTCGCGTGAATCCCACCGTCAGGTCAGTACTGCGGCATGTCGTGCCAGGATGGATGCGGGAGTGGCGTGCCGATCGCTTCCGAGCGCGCGTGCTCCGCGTCACTCGTCGCGTGCGGGACGTCGCGAACGGGCAGGTGGTGGGCGGTCCGTTCTCCGGGATGACGTACATCGACCGGAGCCACTGCAGCCAACTCGCCCCCAAACTGCTCGGGACCTACGAGCGTGAGTGGCACGACGTGCTCGCGGTCATCGGAGCGCGCTCGCCGGACCGCATTGTGGACGCCGGCGCCGCCGAGGGGTACTTCGCGGTCGGGCTCCTGCGACTCGTTCCCACCGCGACGGTCGTCGCGTTCGAGGCGGAGACTGCGGCGCGCGACGACCTGCATGCGCTCGCGACGGCCAACGGTGTCGCGGACCGGATCGAGGCGCTCGGTCGTTGCGATGCGCCGGCCCTCCAGGCGGCGCTCGCCGGCGCCGCGCGCCCCTTCGTCCTGATGGACATCGAAGGCGGGGAACTCGAGGTACTCGATCCGTCGCGCGTCAGTGCCCTCCGACATGCCTGCATCCTCGTGGAGCTGCATCCGGAGGTGGTCCCCGATGTCCGGAAGGTCCTCTCGGATCGCTTCGCGGCCACCCACATGGTTCGCTACATCCCGGCCGTCGACCGGACGACCCAGGAACTCCCCGAGACGCACTTCCTGAGCGGCGCGGACCTGCTCGCGGCTACGTGGGAGGGACGGAGCGACGGACAGGGGTGGTTGTGGATGGAACCGCGCGACGCCGACCTCCCTCGAGGGTGATCGCGGGCCAGCGGTCAACCTGAGGCGTCGTCACCCCCGGTCCAGCCGGGACGACGGCCCTAGAGTCCCGAGTGGGACGCGCGCACCTCAGCGACCGCCGAAGAGGACCCGGACCACGGTCGGCAGGTACGGAATCCGCCGCCGGGCCCGCGCCACGATGGCCCCGAGTCCGAGCGGGTTCCAGGGCCGGTGACCCGCGTAGGCGGTGAGGTCGAGGTAGCGATAGAAGAGCGCGCCGAACCGTCGGTCATAGTCGGCGCTCCAGGGCTTGGGAGCGCTGGTGTAGTGGAACACGGCCTCCGAGTCCTCGCGGAGCCACTCCGTGAACGGGACATGCGCGTTCCACTCGTTCGGCAGGGGCACCCAGTCGCCCTCGAGCGCGCAGTTCATCGCGTCCTGGTCGTGCAGCACGAGCCGGTCGCCCACGCGCTCGGCGTGCGTGATGGCGCTGGCGCTCACGCCGCGCGCACGCCACCGGGTCACGTCGATCACGGCGAACCCGGAGTTGAAGTAGCGCGGCGCGGCGAGCCCCAGGCGCTCCTGGTGCGCGCGCGCATCGACCTCCTTCCCATCCTCCACCGCCGCCAGGGTCATCCCCCGGAGGTCGAAGGTCCACGCCTCGGCGATGTCGCGGACCACGACCATGTCGCAGTCGAGGTAGATGCAGCGTTCCACATCGGGTGGCAGCACCTCGTCCAGGAGGAGCCGCGCGTACGCCGTGTGGGAGATGAGCTTCGACCGCATCAGGTGCTCGAAGCGCGAGACGTCCACGTCGTAGAGTGCGAGGGTCGCCGGCCGGCCGCTCCCCGCCACCGTCTCGCGGAGTGCCGCGCGGTCCCGGTCCGGCACACCATCCGTCATGAGGTGGAAGTGCACCTCCGCACCCGGGCGCACGTGCTCCAGGACCGAGCGCATCGAGACGGCGCACCCGAGCACCTGGCGCGCGTCGACGGCGAGGAGGATGTGGATGTGCATCGGGAATCGGCTCACGCCGCGCGGCTACGCCGCCACCGCGGCGCGCAGGTAGCCGCGGACCGCCCGGAGGACCGCCGGCGGATAGGGCAACCGGCGTTGCAGCCGCGCGAGCAGGGCCCCGATGCCGAAGGGGTTCCATGCGCGGTAGCCGGCGTACGCGGTCATCTCCAGGTACCGGTGGAAGATGTCGCCGAAGCGGCCGTCATAGTCCGCGTGCCAGGGCTTCGGCGCTCCCCAGTAGTGGAAGACGGCGCGGGAGTCGGCGGTGAGCCACTCGCTGATCGAGAGCCCGGCGTTCCACTCGCGCGGCAGCTCCGTCCAGTCCCCCTCGAGGGCGACGTTGAGGGCGTCCTGGTCGTGCAGCACGAGCCGGTCGCCGGCGGACTCCGCGAACGCCGTGGCGCGCGCCGCCACCCCGCGCTCGCGCCAGCGCCGCACGTCGATCACCACGAACCCGGCGTTCAGGTAGCGCGGCTCGGCCAGCCCCAGGCGGCGCTGGTTGTGCCGCGTGTCGGAGGCGTTGCCGTTCGCGACCGCGGCCACCGTGGTGCCGTGCATCGGGAAGGTCCACGCCTCGCGGATGTCGCGGCGCACGACCATGTCGCAGTCCACGTAGATGCAGCGCTCCACCTCAGGAGGCAGCACCTCGTCGAGCAGCAGCCGCGCGTAGGTCGTGTGCGACACCAGCTTCGAGCGCATCAGGTGCGTGAAGCGCGAGACGTCCACGTCGTGGAGCTGGATCGAGGCCTCACGCCCGGCGCCCACGACCGTCGCGCGGAGCGCCTCCCGGTCCGCGGCCCCGATGCCGTCGGCCATCACGTGGAAGCGCAGCTGGCAGTCGGGGGACGCGTACTCCATGATGGAGCGCATCGAGACGGCACACCCGATCACCTGTTGTGCGTCGACCGCGAGGAGGACGTGGATGAGCATCGGCCTGGGTCTGGGGTCGGTGCCAGGCGCCGGATGCGCGTGGTCACGGGATTCCTTCCGGCTTGTCGATGACGCAAGCAAGTGCCGTTCCATAGAGCCGCCGTGACGAACGCGGCGCCCCGATGGTCCTTCTCCTTGGCGGACCTCCACCCGCCAGGCGCTCGCACCACGCCGGGCTCCGGGCGCCGCGGTCGGTGATGTCCGTCACACCCTTCCCCCCGATGACTCCGACGAAGTCCTTCGTGCAACACTGGCCGTTCCGCTGGATCACCTGGCGGCGCGTGGTCCTCGGCATCCTCTGGCTCCTCTCGCTCGTGGCGGCGGCGCGACTCGGGCTCTTCATCGTCGAGAAGCGCGTCCCCATCCTCCGGCGGATCGGACTGCTCGAGATGTCCGGGATCAAGCAGACCAACCTGTACGCGGTCGCGTTCCAGCGCGTGCCCGTGGCCGAGGACGGACGGTACGGTGCGATCGCACCGCTCCTGAACGGGGTGCTCTTCTCGAGCCGCAGCGGGCGGCTCTGGTACTTCGACTCGACGCGCACCGGTCACGCCCTCAAGCTGCGCGTGCCCGTCCATGCGGAGGAGTTCGACGCCGACCCGGCGAACGCGACCACGATCGAGAAGGATCACTTCGCCGTGAAGGGGCTCCTCGTGCAGCCCACGGCCTCGGGCGTGCGGATCCTCAGCAGCCACAACCACTGGGACTCGGCGAAGGGCTGCTACGGCCTCCGCGTCTCGGTGGTGGAGATGCGCGTCGACGCGCTGCTCGCCGGCGGCACGGGCACCTGGCGCACCCTCTTCGACACCCGCCCCTGCCTGGACCTCGCCCCGCCCGGCAGCGGCCGGCGGATGCCGACCATCGGCGCCGGCGGCCGGATGGTGCCCCTCTCGGACCGCGAGATCCTGCTCACGGTCGGCGTCTTCATCAGCGACGCCCTGACCACGAGCGACCCGGAAGGGATCCGGAGCGCGGACACGGACTACGGGAAGACCGTCGCGATCGACCTGCGCACCGGGCGCACGCGCGTGTTCTCCCGAGGGCACCGCAATCCGCAGGGTCTCGCCGTCGGTGAGGACGGCCGGATCTGGATGACCGAGCACGCCGCGCGCGGGGGGGATGAGCTGAACCTTCTGCGGCAGGGCGGCGACTACGGATTCCCCTACGTCTCGTACGGCACGGCCTACGGCACGCTCGACTGGCCCCTCGGCACGGAGACGGGGCGCCACGAGGGTTACGACAAGGCCACCTTCGCCTGGGTGCCGTCCATCGGACCCTCGCAGCTGGTGGTGGTGAGGGGCACGGCCTTCGCCCGCTGGCGGGGCGACCTGATCGTCTCGAGTCTCGCGGCCCGGTCGCTCTTCCGCCTTCGCCTTGAGGGCGACCGCGTGGTCTATGCGGAGCCGATCCAGACCATCCACCGCATGCGCGACCTGATCGAGACCGCGAAGGGGGAGATCGTGCTCCTCGCGGAGGACGGATTCCTCGACTACTTCCAGCCGGTGGATGCCGCGATGGACAACGCGAACCTCGACCCGCTCGCGCGAGGCCAGCTCGTGGCGGGCCGGTGCCAGGGATGCCACACCTTCGAGCGCAACGGGGCGAACGGCAACGGCCCGAACCTCTACGGCATCCTCGGACGGCGCGTCGCCGCGGTGCCGGACTTCAACTACTCGCAGGCCATGCGCGGTGTGGGCGGTCGCTGGTCCGAGGAGTCGCTGCGGCGCTTCCTCGCGGATCCTGACGCCGCCGTGCCGGGCACGTCGATGGAGCTGCCCGCCCCGCTGACGCCCGAGGAGATCGACCACCTGCTCGTCTACCTCCGGAGCGTGCGCTGACCGGGGCGCCGGCTCACATCCGCGCGAGCGTCACCAGCAGGGCCTCGGCGACGCGGCGGCTCCCCTCCGCATTGAGGTGCGCGCCGTCCTCGGTCCAGGCGCGCGAGAGGATCGGGACGCGCTGGCCGTGGTAGCGCACGGTGGCCACCTTCCCGTCCGGGCCGACGGACTGCCAGTGCGCGACGTCGAAGAGCGGCTCCCGGCCGCCGTACACCTCACGCATCCGCTGGTTGTATGCCTGTCGGATCGTGTTCAGCTCCCGGTGCGTGGTGAGCTGGTTGCGGAAGACGCGCCAGTAGTGGAAGAACTCGCCCCAGTCCGTCTGCAACGGGAGCGTGACGTGCAGGATCGTCAGTCCCGGATGCGCCGCGCGCAGCGAGTCCATCGCCTGCTGGTAGTTCGCGAAGAGCGCGAGGGGATCCGTGTCGCCCGTGACGTCGATGTAGCAGAACTTGAGGAGCGCGACCCCAGAGTCCGCGACGCCGGCGCCGGCGAGCTCCTCGAACCCCGCGATCTTGCTGAGCGGGGCGCCATTCTGCCCCACGCGCGAGTGGTAGATCCCCGGCTCGCGCATCTGCGCCGGGTCCGAGGTCTCCACCACGCGCAGCTTGATCTCCGGGTGCTCCTTCAGCACGGAGTCGACACCCGCCATGATGTTGAACCCGACGGATTGGTGCCCGAAGAACACGCGGCGCGTGGCGAGGCGCGCCCACGCCTCTGCCGGGACGTTGGCGACCCGCGGCACCATCACGACCTCGTCACCCGTGCCATCGCCCCCGCCGCACGCCCCCGCCCCCAAGGCACCCAGGAGCGTTCCCATGACGGTGAGCACCACCCGACGCCAGATGCGCATGCCGACCTCCTCCTCTCGGGTCTCGCGGACGCCGTGGTTCGCATCGGGATCGGACGCGGCACTAGCTTTGCGTCTGCGACCGTGCACGCGCACGGCCGTCGGTCCACCCGGAACCCGTAGATGACGTCACGCATCCTGTTCGTTGAAGGGAACACCGACGGGACCGTCGGTGGCTCTTACTATATCATGGTCGACCTCGTGCTGGGACTCGACCGCTCCCGCTACGAGCCGATCGTGGTCTTCTGCGACGAGAACATCGTCGCCGAGCGGCTGCGCAAGGCGGGGGTCCGGGTGCTGGTGATCCCCCCGCCGCGCCCCCTCGTGTTCCGCGCGCGGTGGCTCAACATCGCGCTGGGGCCGCTGAAGCGGGTGGTGAACACCTTCCGCGGGTTCCTGCTCCCCGCGCTGGCGCAGGCGCGCGTGCTGCGCCGCGAGCGCATCGACATGGTGAACCTCAACAACTCGATCACCACCAACCACTCCTGGATGGTGGCGGCGCGCCTCGCGGGGATCCCCTGCATCACCCACGAGATGGGGATGGTGGATTCCTACTCCCTGCGTGCCCGCTACCTCGGCGCGCGGCTCGACGCGGTCATCTGCCTCTCACGGGCCATCCACGACGACATGCGGCGCCTCGGGGTGGACCTCCCCAGGGCCGTCGTCGTCCACTCGCTCTTCAACCCGGAGCGATACGTCCACGCCGAGACGCCGGAGGCGCTCCGCGCGCAGTGGGGGATCCCGGCGGGCGCACCCATCGTGGGCGTGGTGGGGAACGTGAAGAAGTGGAAGGGGCAGGAGACGATCGTGCGGGCCACGCACCTCCTCCGCGACCGCTATCCGGAGCTGCGCTGCGTGCTCGCCGGCGGATCCTCGCCCTCCGACATGCCGTACCGGGAGCACCTCGAGGGGCTCTGCCGGGAGCTCGGCATCGAGAAGCGGGTGATCTTCGCGGGCTTCCAGCCGAACGCGATCGACTACATGCGCCTGATGGACGTCGTGGTCCACACCTCCACCTCCCCCGAGCCCTTCGGGATCGTGCTGCTGGAGGCGATGCTCCTCGGGAAGCCCCTCATCACCACGACCATCGGCGGCCCGGCGGAGATCGTGCTCGACGGGGAGACGGGCCTCCTGGTCGATCCGGGCCAACCCGAGCTCCTCGCGGGGGCGATCGACCGGATGCTCAGCGACCCGGCGGCCGCGGCAGCGATGGGGCGGAAGGGGAAGGAACGACTCGCGTCCGAGTTCGCGCTCGAGCGCACGCTCGGCGAGACGACCGCGATCTACGACCGCGTGCTCAGCGCGCGCCCGCGCGCTCGAGCACGCGCGACATAGCGCCGGTCATCCGCGCGACCACGGCCGGCCACGTGAACCGCTCCTCCAGTCGCGCCCTCCCGGCCTCTCCCATGGCACGGGCACGCTCCGGGTCCCGCAGCAGTTCGAGCATCGCCTCGGCGAGCGCCGCGGGATCACCCGGCGGCACGAGCAGCCCCGTGACACCGTGCTCGATGATCTCCGGCACGGCCCACCGGTCGGGACCGATGCAGGGCACGGCGTTCGACATCGCCTCCAGATACACGATGCCGAACGCCTCGAACTGCGTGGGCAGGCAGAAGACGCGGGCGCGGGCGTAGGCCGTCCGCAGCGCCTCGCGTCCTTCCGCCGTGGACTTGTCGACGAAGCCGAGCACCTCCACGCCATCCGGCGGCCCCTGTTCCGGGAGCGCGTCCGGACCGACCACGATGAGCCGCGCCTCGGGCATCCGCGCGCGCACGCTCTCGAACGCGGCGAGCAGCTCCGGACCGCCCTTGCGCTCGAAGGCGCGACCCACGAAGAGCACCACCGGCTCGGAGGGCGGCCGCGCCGACGCCGGCTCGGCCGGCGTTCCCATCTCGATGTTGGGCCCCGCGTACACCGTCTCCACGCGATCGGGTGGGACCCCGAAGCGCTCGATGAAGACCCCGCGCAGCCGCTCGCTCAGCGTGAAGATCCGCGCCGCCGAGGCATAGATCGCCGCCTCGCGCTCGCGCACTCCCGCGGCCTCGGCCTCGCCGAGTGCCGCCGCCTCGGAGTGTCCCGACGCGGCGCCGTCGCGCGAGTACTCGAAGTTGGAGTCGCAGTAGAGCACCAGCGGGAGGCCGGGAGGGAGGCAGACGCGGAAGGTCGCGCCGAACTGCATCACCACGTCCACCGCGTCCGCGTGCCGGTCGACGATCCGCTGCGCGCGGGCGGAGCGCGCCTCGAAACCGGTCGCGCCAAGGCGGAACCGCACGGCCCACCGCCGCCGGTCGCGCGCGAAGGTGCGCGCGCCCGTGATGTAGCGGGCCGCGCCGTAGAGCTCCACGTCGCCGCAGGTGACCTCGTGACCGGCGGCCCGGAGCTGCGCCACCACGCTGTGCGAGATCCCCGACCAGGAGTCCCAGGTCTCCGCGTCACCCTCGCACAGGATGAGCACACGCATCAGGCGACCCTCCGCCGACGCTCCGCCCACGCGGTGCCTCGCCGATCAGCGACCGTCGAGCGCCGCGAAGACATCGAGCAATCGTCGTTCATCGATCTCCCAGTGGTAGCGGCTCCGGATCGCCGCCTGTCCGCGCCGCCCGTACTCGGCGGCGTCCTGCGCGTCCCAGAGCCGGCGCATCACCTCGACGAGCGAGTCGACGCTTCCGCTCGTGAACGCGTGACCGGCGCCCTCCTCCTCCACGACCCGCCGGGCGGGGCGTGCGTCCGAGGTGATGACGCACAACCCGGCCGCCATGTAATCGAAGAGCTTGTTCGGGATGGTCGTGTTCCAGCTCTCGTTCGCCAGGTGCGGGATGATCCCCACCTCCGCCTGCGCGACGATCCCGAGGGCCTCGGCGTAGGGGAGGAACCCCAGGAGCCGCACCGCGTCCGGACCGACCCCGAGCCGCCGCAGCTGCTCCTCGAAGTCCCCACGCGCGCGGCCGTCGCCGATCACCGTGAGCCGAACCCCGACGCCGAGGGCCCGGCAGCGCGCCACGGCCTCGATCACGGTGCCGACGCCCCGGGCGTGCTCCAGGAGCCCCAGATACACGATCTCCAGCGACTTGGCTCCGTCGGACGGCTTGGCCGCGTGGCGGAGGGGCTGGCCCTCGAGCCGGCTGATCGAGGGCGTGTTCCCCACGACCGTGATCCGGGCCGCGGGGGTTCCGAGTCGCTCGACCAGGCGGTCACGGGACTCCTCCACCACCACGAGTGTGTGCGCCACGCGCTTGAGCGTCCACCGCTCAACGGCCTCCACGGCCCTGGGATTCCGCACCAGCGCGTCCCCGAACCGGGTGGACCCCGTGTCCCAGAGGTCGCGGATCATCGCCGGATAGTTCTCGGCCATGTCCAGCACCACCGGCAGGCCGAGCAGCCGACCGGCGGCGATCGCCGTGGGTGCGAGGGGCAGGTCGCGGACGAGGATCGCCTCGCAGCGCTCTGCCCTTGCCACCCGCATCACGAGGGCGAGCCAGCGTGGGTTGAAGAAGGCCGGGAACTGCGACGCCGCGTCGAGGTTCCCCCCGAGCAGGCTCCAGGGCGCCAGCCGATGCACCGTGCACTCCTCGAGACGCTCGCGGAGGACACGATGGTCCCGGTTCCGGGCCACCATATGGACCTCGTGGCCACCGGACGTGAGCGCGCGCGACACTTTCTCGGCGCGCACATCCCACGGGTACTCCCCGTCCCAGATCTTCAGGATGCGCATGCGGCGAATACTAATTGTCGCCGGGGAGCGCTGGCGCGAGTGCGCGCGGTCGTGGACGGATGAGCTTCACTCGCAAGTCGTATCGCGGGAACGACGTACGGTGTTGCGACAACGCAACGCTGGGCCGTGGCCTCTCGGCCAGTGCCGTGCGGATCTGCGATGTGCTGCTCGGACCGACCGCGACCGCTGGGTGGCCTACCAACCGCCCTTGCGCAGGAGCACGGCCGGTGCGGTGAGGAGCATGATCCGGAGGTCTTCGGCGACGGACTGGCTCTCGATGTACTTGAGGTCGGCCGCGACCTTCTTCCGGACGTCATCGACGCAGGTGTCGTAGTGCAACTCGATCTGCGCGCGACCGGTGATGCCAGGGCGGACGCGCTGCCGCAGCGAGTAGCTCGTGACCTCTTCGCGGAGCGTCTGGAAGATCTGCGGCTGCTCCGGCCGGGGCCCCACGACATTCATCTGCCCGAGGAGGACGTTCCAGAGCTGCGGAAGCTCGTCGAGCCGGGTGACCCGGAGGAACTTCCCGATGGGCGTGACGCGCGGATCGTCCTGCGAGGCCCACACCTGCGCCGGGTCCCGGTCGTCGGCCACGCGCATGGTGCGGAACTTGTAGAGCTTGAAGGGCCGGCCACCGAGGTCGACGCGACGGCGATGATTGCCGCCGTTCGAGGTGCGCAGGTCGAGGCCGATACGCGTCTGCGTGTAGAACACCGGGCCGCGGGACGACAGCTTCACCGCGATGGCGATCAGCAGCATCACGGGTGCGGCCACCACGAGGCCGATGGCCGCCACCAGGACGTTCACCAACCGGCGCGCACCCTCCCGCTCGTGAGGATGCGTGGACGATTCGGCCTGCGACAGCGAGTGCCGCAAGGAGATTCGGGTTGCAGACGAACTGAGGTCGAACGTGGTCATGCCGGTAACACCCGCAGGTCGTGTTCCGCGATCATCAGACTGGTAACGAGATTGTCAAACCGTTTACTTGCAACGACTTACGCCTTCATGGCCCGCCAGCTCAAACTGTGCGTTGGTGCCAACCGTGGCATCGACGCCACGCGGCGCCCGCACGGCGCAGCGCGCAGGGACGCCCTCGAGAGCGGGCAGCGCTGGTCGGAGCACGCGGAGCCGCAATGCGGCCCACAAATAGGCACGCGCGGAGAGCGGCGCGCTAGACTTCGCCCCTCGCTCTCACGGCTCCTTCTCCCCACCCGTCCATGTGCGGTCTAGTCGGCACCTACCACGATCGCCCGAGCGATCCGAAGGAGATGCACCAGCTCGCCGCCCGGATGGCGTCGACGATCGTGCACCGGGGGCCGGACGATGAGGGGACCTGGGCGGACGAGTCGGGACGCGTGGCGTTCGGGTTCCGGCGCCTCTCCATCCTGGACCTCTCCGCCGCCGGACACCAGCCGATGCGATCGGCGTCGGGCCGCTACACGGTCGTCTTCAACGGCGAGCTGTACAATCATCTCGAGCTGCGCCGCGAACTCGCCTCCGGCACCCCGTTCCGCGGCCACTCGGACACGGAGACCCTGCTCGCCGGCTTCGATCGCTGGGGGGTGGCCGCGACCGTCGACCGCATCGCGGGGATGTTCGCGATCGCGGTCTGGGACGCCGAGCGGCGGACGCTGGCGCTCGCGCGGGATCGGTTCGGCAAGAAACCGCTCTATGTGTACCGGGCACCGGGTGTGCTCGCCTTCGCGTCGGAGCTGCGGGCGTTCCGCCAGCTGCCGGGCTGTTCGCTCACCGTCGACCCGGTCGGTGTCGCGAACTACCTGCGCTACCTCTATGTGCCGGCGCCCCGGTCCGTGTTCCGTGAGGTGCGCAAGCTCCCCGCGGGGCACCTCCTGACCCTCACCTCGCCAGGCGACACTGACCTCGACGGGGTCCCGTTCTGGAGCGTGGCGCGCACGGCGGCGGCGGCGCGCTCCGATCCGTGGCGCGGGAGTGATGCGGACGCGGTCGACGCACTCGAATCCCTGCTGGGGGACGCGGTGTCGCAGCGGCTCCTCTCCGACGTGCCGGTCGGCGCGCTGCTCTCCGGCGGCGTCGACTCGTCCCTCGTGGTCGGGCTGATGGCGGAGCGGAGTGCCGGCGCGGTGCGCACCTATGCCGTCTCCTTCCCCGACTCGGGTTTCGACGAGTCCGCCCACGCGTCCGCGGTGGCCGGGCACTTCGGCACGACGCACACCACCTTCCCGCTCGCGCAGGGCGACCTCCTCGGCGTCGTGCCACGACTCCCGGACATCTTCGACGAGCCCCACGCCGACCCCTCGTGCGTGCCGACGTACCTGATCAGCGCGCTCACGCGACGGGACGTGACCGTCGCCCTCACCGGAGACGGCGGGGACGAGCTCTTCGGCGGCTACAACCGGTACACGCGGGGTGGGCCGCTCATCCGCGGTGCGCACCTCCTCCCCTTCGGCCTGCGTCGCCGGATGTTCGCGAACGCCGGCGGCGGCGCCCTGCACGCGCTGGTGCAGCGGCTGGGGGGCGGGGGTCCGCAGCAGAGCGGGCGTTCGCGCGGCCGGCGCCTCCGCCGGCTGATGGCCGCCCCGACGATCGCCGCGATGTACGACCAGCTGATCACGACGCGCGCCGACGTCAGCGACCTGGTGCCGTCGGGCGGCGGTGCTCCGCTCGCCGCCCTCGCCGCGCTCGAGGACCGCACGCGGCCGCTCGCCGAGCGGATGATGCTCTTCGACCAGTCGGTCTACCTGGCCGACGACCTGCTGTCCAAGCTGGACCGCGCGAGCATGGCGGCCTCCCTCGAGGCGCGCGCGCCGCTGCTGGACCACCGGATCGCCGCGCTCGCCTGGCGGCTCCCGCTGCGCCTGAAGGTGCGCGGCCGCACGAGCAAGTGGATCCTGCGGGAGCTGCTCGCGCGTCGGCTGCCGCCGGAGAAGTTCGAGCGCCCGAAGATGGGGTTCTCGTCGCCGATCGACAGCTGGCTCCGCGGCCCCCTGCGCCCCTGGGCGGACGACCTGCTGCGCGACGACGGCGTGGAGGGCAGCGTGCTCGACGCCACGGCGGTGCGGGAGACCTGGGCGGCGTTCCTCACCGGCGGCGACGACGAGGCGCCACTGGTCTGGGCGCTCGCGGTCTACCGCGCATGGGAACGGCGGTGGCTGGGTCCCGCCCCGGTCAGCGGGTGACGACCGCGCCGCGGATCAGCGTGCAGACGCGGTCGACGTCCTCCACCGGGAGCGAGGAGGACGACGGGAGGCAGAGGCCCTGTGCGAAGAGGGCATCTGCGACGTCCCCGCCGATGCAGGGGAAGCCGAGCGCCCGGTAGACGGGCTGCTGGTGCATCGGCTTCCAGACGGGCCGGCTCTCGGCACCCCCCGCGCGCAGCGCCTGCTGGAGCGCCGTGCGATCGATGCCCGCCCGTGCGGGATCGACCAGGATGCAGGTCAGCCACCGGACGTGCCCTCCCCACGGCGCCTCCGGCTGGAGCGTGATCCCCGGCACGCCCTCCAGCCGCTCCCGGTACGCGGCGAACACGGCGCGGCGCGCCGCGACGCGCGAGGACAGCGCGGGCAACTGGGCGCGGCCAAGTGCGGCGTGCACGCTGCTCATCCGGTAGTTGTAGCCGATCTCGGTGTGCTCGTAGTGGTCGACAGGTTCGCGCGCCTGGCGCGCGAGCTTGCGCGCGTGCGTCACGAGGTCCTCCCGGTCGGAGACGAGCATCCCGCCCACCGAGGTGGTGATCATCTTGCTGCCGTCGAACGAGAAGATGCCGAGCGTACCGATGGTGCCGGCCGCGCGCGTGCGCGCGCCGTCGACGCTCAGGTGCGCGCCGAGCGACTCCGCCGCGTCCTCGATCACGGGCACGCCCCACCGCTCGCAGGCTGCGAGGATGGGCACCAGTTCCGCGAGCTGCCCATACAGGTGGACCACGACCACGGCGGCGGGTAGCCTTCCGGTGCGTCCGCGCCGGTCGAGCTCGTCCGCGAGCAGGGCCGGGTCGAGGTTCCACGACCGCTCCTCCGAGTCCACGAAGACGGGTCTGGCGCCGCAGTAGAGGATCGGGTTGACCGACGCGCAGAAAGTGAGCGTGCTCACGAGCACCTCGTCTCCAGCTCCGACGCCGAGCACCCGGAGCGCGAGGTGGAGCGCGGCTGTGCCTGACGAAGTCGCGAGTGCGGCGTTCACCCCGAGGGCGTCCGCGGCCTCGACCTCGAAGGCGGTGACCTCCGGGCCGACGGAGGCCAGCCAGTTGCTCGCCAGCACCCGGCTGATGGCCTCGAGCTCGCCCCCCGTCTGGTGGGGCGCCGAGAGGGGAATCGAGAGGCGCTCGCCACGGTCAGGGGCTGTCACGACGGGAGACTCCGCGCGTTCGGGTGGCCAGAATGTAACGCGACCGGCCAGTATATTGGTGGTTCCAACCATCGGGGCGGGCGCGGCGCATGACGACGATCCTTGTAACCGGGGGCGCGGGGTTCATCGGTTCCGCCCTCGTCCGGCACCTGCTCGCGAGCTCCGACGACCGCGTGGTCAACGTCGACGCGCTCACCTACGCCGCCGACCTCTCCTCGCTGGACGCCGTGATGCACGACCCGCGCCACGTCTTCGTGCACGCGGACGTCAACGACGGCCCCACCCTCCGGGCGCTGTTCGCCGCGCACCGCCCCGAGGGCGTGGTCCATCTGGCGGCCGAGTCGCACGTGGACCGCTCGATTGACGCGCCGAAGGCGTTCATCGACACGAACGTCGTGGGTACGACAACACTGCTGCAGGAGGCGCTGCATCACTGGGGGGGGCTCCCGCGAGCGGAGGCCGACCGGTTCCGGTTCGTGCACGTCTCGACCGACGAGGTGTTCGGCTCGGCGGCCGGCACCGCCCGGTTCGACGAGTCCACCCCGTACGATCCGTCCTCGCCCTATGCCGCGAGCAAGGCCGCCGCCGACCATCTCGCACGCGCGTGGCACCGGACGTACGGGCTCCCCGTGATCGTCACCAACTGCAGCAACAACTTCGGCCCGTACCAGTTCCCCGAGAAACTCATCCCGCTGGTGATCGCCAAGGCGCTCGCGGGGGAGCCGCTGCCGGTGTACGGCCGCGGCGAGAACGTGCGGGACTGGCTGTACGTGGAGGACCACGTGTGCGCCCTGCGCCTGGTGCTGGAACGGGGGACGCCGGGGGATACCTACTGCATCGGCGGGCACGGGGAACGCCGCAACATCGATGTGGTGCGAGCGATCTGCGCGCTGCTCGATGAGTTGCAGCCGGACCCGGGCGGCGCCCACGAGCGGTTGGTTCGGTTCGTGGCGGACCGGCCCGGGCACGACCTGCGCTACGCGATCGACCCCGTGCACATCCAACGCTCGCTCGGCTGGGCACCGCAGGAGAGCTTCGAGTCGGGACTTCGGAAGACGGTGGAATGGTACCTCGCCAACCGCGAGTGGAGCGCACGGATCGCGGATACCCGTTACCGGGGCGAGCGCCTCGGGGTACAGGGGGCACGATGAAGGGGATCATCCTCGCCGGGGGGACCGGCACCCGCCTGCACCCGATCACGCGCGTGGTGAACAAGCAGCTCCTCCCGGTCTACGACAAGCCGCTCGTCTACTATCCGCTCTCGGTGCTCATGCTCGCGGGCATCCGGGAGATCCTGCTCATCTCCACGCCCGCCGACCTCCACCGGTTCGAGGCGCTGCTCGGCGACGGGTCGCAGTGGGGGATGTCGATCCGGTACGCCGGCCAGCCGGAGCCGAACGGGTTGGCCCAGGCGTTCGTGATCGGCCGCGAGTTCGTCGGCCGGTCGCACGTCTCGCTGATCCTGGGGGACAACATCTTCTACGGCACCGGGCTCGTGGACATCCTGCGGGACGCCGCGGAGACGCGGGAGGGTGCAACGATCTTCGGCTATCACGTGGTGGACCCCGAGCGCTACGGAGTGGTGGAGCTCGCCGCGGGCGGCCGGATCCTCAGCCTCGAGGAGAAGCCGGCGGCGCCGCGCTCGAACCTCGCGGTGCCAGGCGCCTACTTCTACGACAACGAGGTGCTCGACATCGCGAGGGCACTGCAGCCGTCGGCGCGCGGCGAGTACGAGATCACCGACGTGAACCGCGAGTACCTGCGACGTGAGCGACTGCGGGTCCTCCAGCTCGGACGCGGGACGGCGTGGCTCGACACCGGCACACCCGACTCCCTGCTCGACGCCGCGAGCTTCGTGCAGACGCTGGAGAAGCGGCAGGGCCTCAAGATCGCCTGCCCGGAGGAGGTCGCCTTTCGGCAGGGGTGGATCACGTCCGAGGCGCTCCTCACGCTCGCCGCTGCCTTCCGCGGCTCCGCCTACGGCAGGTACCTCGTGCGCCTCACGGAGTCCGCGCTGACCGATTGAGCCGCGGTTCAGGCGCTCCGCAGCGCCTTGAGCATCGCCCGCGGGTCGCGCGCCGAGCGCAGGAGCATCCGCCACGCCGCCGGCGTGAGGATGCCCGTGGCGCTGAGCACCAGGGCGTAGACCCCCACCGCGGCGATGCGCACGGCGAGTCCGGTGACCGGGCTCGCGTCGGCGGGCACCACCAGGACGGTGGCGGCCCAGACCGCCGCGGCCACGAGGAGCGGAGCAAAGAGCTCGCGCACCGTGATGCCGATCCGGTACACCCGCTCCGACATCGCGAGCATCATCAGGAACTCGATGCCGAAGGAGATGGCCGTCGACGCGGCCGCGCCCATCGCGCCCCAGCGCGGGATGAAGAGGAGGTTCATCACGAGCGCGAGGACGGCGGCGAAGCTCGTGATCGACCCGATGTACCCCGGGCGCTTGGCGATCATCGCCCCCGTCTGCGAGATCGGGCGGTAGCAGAAGAACACGATGCCGAGCGTCAGGAGGGGGACGGCGCGGTCGGCCGCGTGGAAGTCCTGGCCGAGCACGATGTGGATGACGTCGGTGGCGAAGAGCGCGATGCCGAGCGCGGTGGTGACGAGCACCAGATTGTACTGCTTGAGGATCGACCGGAGGATCTCGGGGGCGCGCGGCCCCTCGCGCACGTCGATCTCGAGCGCCTTCGGGTTCCAGATGGTGTGGAACGGACCCGTGACGAACATCGCCAGCAGCATCGCGAACTTGTAGCTGAGCGAGTAGAGCCCGACCACCGCCAGCGTCTGGAAGTGGCGCAGGAAGTACCGGTCGGAGAAGTGGAGCGCGAAGCTCCCGATCTGGCTGAAGATCAGCGGCGACCCGAAGCCGACGAGCTCGCGCGCGATGCGCGGGACGAAGCGGATCCCGGTGCGGCGCATGACCCAGACGGCCATGAAGCCACCCACCACCACCGACGAGATGATGGTGCTCAGGAAGATCCCCGCCACACCCATCCGCAGGACCACGACGAAGAGGATGTTGAGCGAGAGCGCGAGCACGAGTCGGGCGAAGCTCGCCGTGACGCTCGTGCGGGAGTCCTGCTTGGCCTGGAAGTACACCCCGGGCACGTCACCGATGGCCCCAACGGCGAAGGCGACCACGGCCAGCTGCACGAAGTGGGCGAGGTCCCCCGGGCCGAGCAGGACCTCGGCGATGCGCGTCGAGAAGGTGAGGCCGACGATGGCGATCACGCCGTACATCGTCCACATGATGATCGCGGCCGTGCTCACGACGGCGCCGCGATCCTCGTCGGAGGTGTACTGGTAGTAGAAACGGATCACCGCCTGCTGGATCCCGAGTCCCGCGAGCATCCCGAGGACGTCGGTGCTCAGGGCGAGGATCTCGAGGATGCCGTAGTCCGCCGCGGTGAGCAGCCGCGTGTAGACCGGCAGCATGATGAAGCCGGCGATCCGCCCCAGCACGTTGCCGAGGAAGTACACGAGCCCGTGCTTCACGGTGCTCGCGAGGTACCCCTTGGAGCTTCCGCCGCCGGGGGCGTCCACGGGCGCATTCGCGGGCGTGCTCGCCGGGGGCGGGGTGGGTCCGGTCATGCGGTCGGTCGCGGCATGCGGTACGGTGGGCCTGGGTGTGGAGCGGTCGCCCGGCGCTGGCGGCGTGCCGGAGGCGGGCGAACCGAAGTATAGAAGCACGAAGCGTGCCCGTGCGGAGGGACGCCGCGGCGTCGCACATTCGCGGACGGCGCGCCGCTGGTCCGGGTGCACCCACCGAGTATCTTTGGACGATGTGCGGATTCGCGTCACTCGTCGCGTTCGGTCCCGCGGTACCCCCCGGCGAGCAGGAACTGCAGGCCATGATCCGGGCGCTGGAGCACCGCGGCCCCGACGGCCTGAGCGTCCGCGTCGACGGCCGCGTGGGGCTCGCCCACGCGCGGCTCTCGATCATCGACCTCGAGGGGGGCTGGCAGCCGATCCACAACGAGGACCAGACCGTCTGGATCGTGTTCAACGGCGAGATCTTCAACTACGTGGAGCTGCGGCGCGACCTCGAGCGCCAGGGTCACCGCTTCTACACGCAGTCGGACACCGAGGTCATCGTCCACCTGTACGAGGAGCACGGCGACGACTTCGTCCGCCACCTCAACGGCCAGTTCGCCTTCGCGCTGCACGACACGCGCCGGCGCCGGCTCGTCGTGGCGCGCGACCGCGTGGGGATCCGCCCGGTGTTCTACACCACCGTGAACGGGCGCATCGCGATCGCCTCCGAGGTCAAGGCGCTCTTCACGCTCCCCGAGGTCCCGCGCGCGATCGACCCGGGCGCCCTCGGCGAGATCTTCACCTTCTGGAGCGCGCTCCCTCCGCGCACGGCGTTCGCCGGCGTCCGCCAGCTGCCGCCCGGGCACCTGCTCACGCTGGACCTCGACGCGGCCGCCCCCGGGCCGCAGGTGACGCCGTACTGGGACTGGCAGTTCCCGGAGGAGGTGGACGTCGGCCGCAGCGAGGCGAGCTACGCCGAGGAGCTGCACGCACTGCTGATCGACGCGGTTCGGCTGCAGCTGCGGGCCGACGTGCCGGTGGGCGCGTACCTCAGCGGCGGGCTCGACTCGTCGATCATCACCGCGATCATCAAGCGCTACACCGAGACGCCGCTGCGCACCTTCTCGCTGACGTTCGAGGACGCGGAGTTCGACGAGAGCGAGCACCAGCAGGCGATGGTCGACCACCTCGGCACGCAGCACACCTCCATCCGCGCGCGTCGCGCGGACATCGCGGCGGCGTTCCCGCGGACCATCTGGCACGCGGAGACGCCGATCGTGCGGACCGCGCCGACGCCGCTGATGCTCCTCTCCGGCCATGTGCGCGCCAGCGGCTACACCGTGGTGCTCACGGGCGAGGGGGCGGACGAGGTCTTCGGCGGCTACGACCTGTTCAAGGAAGCGAAGATCCGGCGCTTCATGGCGCGCGTGCCGGACTCGAAGTTCCGCGCCGACATCCTCGGCCGGCTCTACCCCTACCTCCGGAACTCCCCGACCTCCGGGCGCGCGTTCACGCAGGCGTTCTTCAGCCAGGGGCTCGACGAGGTCGATGCGCCCTGGTTCGCGCATCTGCCGCGGATGACCACCACGAGCCGCATCTGGCAGTTCTTCCGGCCGGAGATCCGCGAGGGGCTGTCGGCATGGAATTCGCGTGACGCCCTTCGCGCCGTGCTTCCGCCCGACATCGACCGCTGGATCCCGATGGGGCGCGACCAGTACGTCGAGGCCCACACGCTGATGAGCGGGTACCTGCTCTCCTCCCAGGGGGATCGCGTGGCGATGGCGAACTCCATCGAGGGTCGGTTCCCCTTCCTGGACCACCGCGTCATCGAATTCGCCAACCGCCTGCCACCGACCGTGAAGATGAAGGGCCTCACCGAGAAGTACATCCTGAAGCGCGCCTTCGCGGACGAACTGCCGCCGAGCATCCGGACGCGGACCAAGCAGCCCTACCGCGCCCCCGACTCGGCGAGCTTCTTCGACCAGGGCACGCCCGTGGACTTCGTGGAGGAGCTGCTCTCCCCGGCGCGGGTGGAGGCGGCGGGGCTGTTCGACGCCGCCGCGGTGGGAAAGCTCTTCGCCAAGAGCCGCGCCGGCCGCACCATCGGCTTCGGCGACAACATGGCCTTCGTCGGGATCCTCTCGACGATGCTGCTCCACGACCGATTCGTGCGCCCCGCGACCTTCTCGGCGCCGTGAGCCATCCCCTGAACCTGAGCTCCGTGCTGCTGCACCACGACTTCGACCGCTGGGCCCGCGAGCACCCGGCGCGCACCGCGCTGGTGTGCGGGGAGGAGCGCGTCCCGTACGCCGACCTCGCGCGCCGCGCCCGCGTGCTGGCCGCCGCGCTGCAGGCGCGCGGCGTCCGGCGGGGCGACCGCGTCGCGATCTTCCTCGAGAATGGCGTGGAGTTCGTGGCCGGCGTGATCGCCGTCCTCCGCGTCGGGGCGGTGTTCATGCCGATCAACCCGACCACCAAGGACGACAAGCTCGCCTACATGCTGAACGACGCGCGAGCCTCCGCGCTCCTGACCGAGGCCCCGCTCGCCTCCGTCTGGGTGCCCGCCGTCGGCACGAGCCCCAGCGTGCACACCGTCGTGGTGCTCGGCGAGGGAGCGGCGGCGCCCGCGGGCGCCGCGACCATGATCCCCTGGCCCGCCGAGGGGGACGCCGAACCCGAGGTGCCGCCGACGATCGACCAGGACCTCGCCGCGATCATCTACACGTCGGGTTCCACCGGATTCCCCAAGGGCGTGATGCTCACGCACCTCAACATGGTGAGCGCGTGCCGGTCGGTGAGCACCTACCTCGGGCTGCGGGACGACGACGTGATCTTCTGCGCCCTCCCGCTCTCGTTCGACTACGGGCTCTACCAGGTGCTGATGGCGTTCCGCGTGGGCGCGCGCGTCGTGCTCGAGCGGAACTTCACCTTCCCGGTGAAGGGGCTCGAGGTGATGGCCGCGGAGCGCGTCACCGTCTTCCCCGGCGTGCCGACGATGTTCTCCATGCTGATGGTGCTGAGGAACCTCGACCGCTTCGACCTCGGGGCGCTGCGGATGATGACCAACACCGCGGCCGCGCTCTCGGAGCAGCACATCCGGCAGCTGCGCGCGATCTTCCCGCAGGCCACGCTCTTCTCGATGTACGGGCTCACCGAGTGCAAGCGGGTCTCGTACCTCCCCCCGGACCAGCTCGACAAGCGCCCGACGAGCGTCGGGCGCGGGATGCCGAACGAGGAGGTCTGGCTCGTCGACGACGACGGCAATCGCCTGCCGAACGGGTCCACCGGTGAGCTCGTGATCCGCGGGAGCAACGTGATGCGCGGATACTGGGAGAAGCCGGAGGAGACCGCCAAGCGCCTGCGCCCCGGCCCGATCGCGGGGGAGATGCTCCTCTACTCGGGCGACCTCTTCCGCACGGACGAGGAGGGATGGCTCTACTTCGTCTCCCGGCGTGACGACATCATCAAGAGCCGGGGCGAGAAGGTGAGCCCGCGCGAGGTGGAGAACGCCATCCACGGCCTCGCGGGCGTGTACGAGGTCGCGGTGATCGGCGTGCCGGACGAGGTGCTCGGCCAGGCGATCAAGGCCTTCGTCACGCTGACGCCCGGCACGCAGCTTACCGAGCGCGAGGTGATTCGTCATTGTCTCGCGCACCTCGAGAGCTTCATGGCCCCGAAGTACGTCGAGTTCGTCGACGCATTGCCCAAGACGGGGACGGGGAAGATCAAGAAGACCGGCCTCGCCTAGGACGACCGCACACTCTCTCACAGGGATCCGACGCATGCAGGACTACAAGGCGCCGCTGCGCCAGTTCATCGAAGAGAACTTCATGATGGGGTCGGGCGGGAAGACCTTCACCGATTCCGACTCCTTCATGGCCAAGCACATCATCGACTCCACGGGGTTCCTGGAACTCGTGCTCTTCCTCGAGGAGACCTGGGGGGTGACCGTCGAGGACGACGAGATGGTCCCCGAGAACCTCGACAGCCTCGACCACCTGCAGGGCTACCTGACGCGCAAGCGCGCGGCGTGACGATGGCGACGCGCCCACTCGGCCCGCACGTGCTCGAGCTCGACCTCGCCGCCGAGGTGGAGCGGATCTGCGCCTGGATGGTGGATGCGGTGGCCAACACCCTGCATCGGCGCGGCGTGATCATCGCGATGTCCGGGGGCGTGGACTCGTCCGTCTGCGCCGCGCTCGCGGTCCGCGCGCTCGGCACGAAGAAGGTGTTCGGCATCCTGCTCCCCGAGCGCGACTCCAGCCACAAGAGCGCCGACCGCGGCGCGCTCGTGGCCCGGCACCTCGGCGTCACGTACGAGCTGCAGGACATCGCCCCGACGCTCGAGGCCCTCGGGTGCTACCGCCAGCGCGACGAGGCGATCCGCCGCGTCTTCCCCGCGTACGGCGACGACTGGAAGTGCAAGATCGCCATCGCCGGCGGCGCCAAGGGAGGCATCAACTTCTTCCGCCTCATCGTCCAGTCGCCGGACGGCACGATGGAGGAGGCCCGGCTCCCGATCCGCGAGTACCTGCAGATCGTGGCCGCCACCAACCACAAGCAGCGCATCCGCAAGACGGTCGAGTACTACCACGCCGACCGCCTGAACTACGCCGTGATCGGCACCCCGAACCGGCTGGAGTACGACCAGGGCTTCTTCGTGAAGAACGGGGACGGCGCGGCGGACATCAAGCCGATCGCCCACCTCTACAAGACGCAGGTCTACGCGCTCGCCCGGCACCTCGGCCTCCCGGACGAGGTGTGCAACGCCGTGCCGACGACCGACACCTACAGCCTCGCGCAGGGACAGGACGAGTTCTACTTCTCGCTCCCGTACGACCGGATGGACCTCGCGCTCTGGGCGCACAACCACGGCCTCTCGGCCGCCGAGGTCGCCGCAGGCCTGGGCATCCCCGAGGAACAGGCCCGCTTCGTCCTCGGCGACATCGACGCCAAGCGCCGGACCACGCACTACCTGCACGCGCGACCCCTCCTGGTGGAGCCGGTCACCGAGATCGCCGGGTGAGCGCGGCCCCGCCGCGCCTGCTCTCGAGCGAGGAGGAGCAGCGGCTCGGCGCCGAGGGCGTCCGCGTCGCCCGCGAGGCGCTGGAGCGCCTCGAGGCCGGGCTGCGCACGCTGCCGGACAAGCCCGAGGAGACCACCATCTCGGCGCTGCGCGCCCTCTGGTCGCTCGCCGGCGGTCACGCGGTCTCGGCCACCCTCGCACCCGGGACGCCGCTGCACCCGCTCGGCACCGCGGAGACCGAGCGGTTCCGGCAGCTCATCGAGCGCCGGCTGGCCGGCGATCCGCTCGCGCACCTCACGGAACGCCAGCACTTCATGGGACTGGAGATGCTCGCCGGCCCGGGCGCGCTGATCCCGCGCCGGGAGACGGAGATCGTCGGCCATGCGGCGGTGCGTCTCGCCCGGCGCCTGGCGGAGGCGCAGGGGCAGGTGCTCGTGGTGGACGTGTGCACGGGATCCGGCAATGTCGCGGCGGCCGTCGCGGTGTCCGAGCCGCGGGCGCAGGTGCTCGCCTCCGACCTCGCGGAGGACGCGGTCGCGCTCGCGGAGCGCAACATGGCGCACCTCGGGGTCGCGTCGCGCGTGACGCTCCGCACCGGCGACCTCCTCGCCCCGTTCGAGACGCCCGAGTACCTCGGCCACGTGGACCTGCTCACCTGCAACCCGCCCTACATCTCCACGGGCCGCACCGCCGAGATGCCGACCGAGATCGCCCAGCATGAACCGAAGCTCGCATTCGACGGCGGGCCGCTCGGCATCCGGATCCTGCAACGGTTGATCCGCGAGGCGCCGCGGCTGCTGCGACCGGGCGGATGGCTCGCGTTCGAGGTCGGGCTCGGCCAGGGGCCGTCCGTCGGCCAGCGACTCCAGCGCTCCGGCGACTATGCGGAGGTGGAGTCGCTCACGGACGAGGCGGGGAACGTGCGGGTGCTGGTGGCGCGGACGGCGGACCGCCCGCGCTGAGTCAGCCGCCCTCGAGCCAGGTCGAGCGCTCGGCGGTCTGCTGGGGGAAGAAGGCGTGGTCGGAGATCGCGCCGTCGATGAGCACCGGGCCCTCGGGGACCGGCCCGTCCCCCCACCACGCGAACGCCGGCCGGCGGTCGTCCGGACGGAAGCGCGACGCGCGCAGGGCGGCGATGGTGTCCGGGCAGGTGGTCGCCGCCGTGAGCACATCCGCGCCGAACCCCGCGAGCGTCGCGCTCACCCGGGCGACGAGCTCCCGGTAGTGTGCGCGTGCATGGTCCGCGAGGAACACCTCGAGGAGCTCACCGAAGAGGAGTGACCCGTGCGGGAAGACGCGGGCCGACACCCAGCCGACGAGCGCGCCCTCCAGGCGCGCGTGGAAGGTGAGGTAGGCGCCGAGGGAGGCGGGGGCGCGCAGGAGCCAGCGGGCGGTGGGCGCATCGGGGACCCGCATCAGGGCGAACCGGCGCTGCGCCGCGACGAGCGCGGCGACCCCCGGCCCCGCTGCCCCGGCGGGCTCCACGGAGAGTGCCGGCCGCCTCACGCGGCGCGGCGTGAAGAACGCACGGCCGGCCACGTCGAAGACCCCGGAGACGAGCGCGGATCGCCCGCGCCCGGCGAGGTAGCGCCCGCTCAGCGGGAGCGCGAAACGCTCGACCATCCCCAGTTGCGTCCACTTCAGCCGGACCAGGAGGCCGGCCGCCATGTCAGTGCCCGCCACCGCGATCAGGGGGAGGTCGCCGCGCATGTAGTGCTTCACGAGCCGGAGTCCCGGCGCCTGCGCGCGCCAGTCCTCGCTGGCGTGCCACTCGAACGGCTCGAGCATCACGCGCTCTCCCGCCGGGGTGCGGTACGAGCGCCGGAGCGCGAACATCGTCGCGATGCACTCCCTGCCGGCCATCGCGACGGTGGCCTGCATCGTCGGACAGTCCTGGTAGCGCCAGCGCTCGTACTCTGCCGTCTGCGGGCGGTCCTGGTGCCGGTTGGTGAACGCGATCACGGCCGCCCGATTCCCATCGTCGAGCGCCTCGACCGCGATCCGCGTCGGACGGTCCGGCGCGGTCATCGCGGCTTGCGGGCGATGAGGAGCATCGAGTCGAGCCGCGAGCCGTCGGTGATGCGGCGCCCGGTGTGCTCGAACGCGGGTGCGTCGGGCGCGAAGCCCGCGGCCTCCAGCTGCCGGCGCTGGTCGGCGAGCGTGATGTAGTAGAGCATCACGCCGAAGTCGTGGCACCGGTCGTTGATCACCGCGTACTCCGCCGTCCGCACCTCGTGCGGCACGAAGCGCCGCCGGTTGCGCACGCGCACCGCGGTCTCCCTGACCCAGCGATACGCGCGCACGAGGAGCCGCGCGGGGTTGGCCGAGGGGCGGAACTCCGGGAACTCGAATCCCGAGGTCGCGTCGGGGCTGTCGCGGTTGTAGGTGGTGAAGACGAACGCGCCCCCGGGCCGGAGCACGCGATGCACCTCGCGCAGGATCGCGAGCCGGTCCGCGTGGCCCACCATGCTGATGCCGTTGCAACTGAAGACCGCGAGGGCGATGGACGCATCCGGCACGGTCACCAGGTTGCGCGCGTCGGCCAGCTCAAACCGCACGCCGGGGAATCGCGCGCGGCAGGCCGCGACCATCTCGGGACTGTAGTCGATGCCGAGGTAGTCCTCGCTCAGTGCGCGGAGCGCCTTCACCGTGCGCCCGCCACCGACCCCCAGGTCGAGGATCGGCTGGCCCCGCACCTCCGCGGCGAGCTCGTCGAACGCCGCCCGCTCATGGGCCAGCAGGTACTCCGGACCGGAGTACTGCTCGACGGCAGCCGACGAGCGCATCATCTGCTGGTTGATCTCGTCGATCACATGTTCGGGGGACGGCGTGGAATGCATCTGAAGCCCTTGAGGATGATGACTAGGTCGGGAGCATCGTGGCGGCGTCGCGGATCGACCCCAGGGAGAACTCCTTGAAGAGCCGCTCGAGCCGTCCGAGGACCCGCGCCTGCCCGCCATAGTGCCGCACGCGGGTGCCGATGGGCACGTCGAACCGCGGCTGCCCCGGGTCCCACTCCCACGGATGGATGTAGAACGTACCCTGCGCCCCGCGCGACTCCGCGGAACGGAGGGCACGCTGGACGAGCTGGTAGGGCAGCAGCCGGAAGTACGCCCCGCCCGCGGCAGGGAGGTTCCGGCCGAGTACGCGCAGCGTGACGGGCGGGAACTCCGCGATCCGGCCCGCCGGGCGGTCGATCCAGTGGGCGTCACGCGCGCCGTCCGCATATCCGTACCCGCCGCGCGTGACGGGAAAGAGGGAGGAGTCGTAGCGATGGCCCTCCTCCAGCAGGATGTCGAGCGCCCACTCGGTGCCCCGCACGATCGAGAAGCTCGGCGCGCGGAACCCGTCCACCGGCGCTCCCGTGATGTCCTCGATGATCCGTTTGGTCCTGCGCACCGACTCGCGGAACGCCGCGGGCGACTGGTGCGTGATGCGCACATGGTCGTAGGTGTGCGATGCGAGTTCGTGCCCCGCCCCGGCGATCCGGCGCAGCAGGGCCGGATGGCGCTCGGCCACCCACCCCACCGTGAAGAAGGTGCCGCCGACCCGGTGGCGCTGCATGAGGTCCAGCAGCGCATCGACCGATGCTTCCACGCGGGACTCGCGCCCCTCCCAGGTCGCGATCGGCGCGTAGGGAGCGAGCGCGACCACCTGGAAGTACTCCTCGACGTCGACCGTGAAGAGATGCGTGACGCGGGCGTTCGTCGTGTCAGCGCCCACGGGTCATCGACGCGTCAGGTCGAGGAACGACCGCGGCCGCAGCCGCCATCCGCCCGTGCCGGTGGGCACCAGCACGCCCACGATGTCGAAGCGGTTCGGCGCGACGTAGAGCCCGGGAGGGAAGGGCGACCGGAACGAGGCATCGGACGCCCGGTCCAGCACGACCGTCAGCGCGCCGCTCCCGTCGCTGACGGTCATGGTGAGGTTCCCGGCGACGGTGGAGGTGTCGCTCACCGTCGCGTTCGCGACGCGGACCAGCGCGGCGTCGAGCGTGCCCGCGGCGGCGGTCGCCGCCGACGCGGTGGTGATGGTGCGGGCGGTCGGGATGAACGCCGAGCCCACGATGAACACGGCCGCGTCCTCGACGGACCGTTGGCCGAGTCGCGTCGCGACCGTGCCGCGCAGGCGGATGCTGTCCCCCGCCGCCGCATCGGTCGCGCGCAGGCGTCCGGCACGGATCGCCCCCGTCGAGTCGGCGACGTGCAGGATCGTGTCGCTGAACGTGCCGCGCGCGTGCAGCGCGACGCCGCTCACGAAGACGCGCGTCCCGAGCGGGAGCGTGCGCACGTCCCGCGCGAAGTACTCGGGGTAGCTGATGGCCCCGGTCACCACGACCGAGTCGCCGGGCACGACCGCGAACGTGGTGAAGTCCACGGAGACCACCCGGGCGGTGTCGCCCGCGCTCGCGCTGTCGAGCACGACCGCGTAGGTGCCCACCGGGACGCCGGTGAGCCGGAAGGTCCCGTTCGGGAGCGTGGTGGCGCGGTAGATCGTGTCCCGTGAGACCGGCGAGAGGATCCGGATGCGCGCGCCGAGGAAGGGGACGTCGGCCGCGTCGAACGAGCGCGACCCGTTGGCATCGAAGTAGACGAAGCCGCGCACGATCCCCGTCGCCTGCACGCCGATGGAGCGGTCGGCGCCGATGTTGTCGCAACCCGCGGCGGCGAGCACCGCCAGGACGGCGAGCGCGGCGCCCCCGATCGTGGACACGCGACCCACGTGATGACGGAGCGGGAGCGTCACGGCGAGACCCTCAGCCCGACGCGCCAGAGCGGACCCGGGGAACGGTCGGCCAGCACCTTGCCGAACGCCGGGTTCGTCACATACGGCACCGTGGTCACCCCGGTCCCGGCGTTGAAGGCCACGCTGCGGGTCCGGTCGACCAGCAGCAGCGCGTTGTCCACGCGACCGGTCTCCGCGGAGACCAGGTCGAGCACGTCCAGCAGGAGCTCCCACCGCCCTGACTGGAGGTTCGCCAGGCGGAAGGCCACCCGGACGTCCACGCGATGCGAGAGTTCGCCCCGGCAGCTGTTGCGCGCGGCGAATGTGCCGGTGAAGGCCCGCAGGCACTCGTTCTCGGCGAGGAGGGCGTCCATCCCGGCGAGGGAGGGATCCACGAACGCCGGGTCATTGGCCGCGTCGCCGTCGGCGTTCGCGTCCACGCCGGCACGTACGCCCGGCGTGAAGGCACGGCCCGAGCTGAGGCGGTAGAGCGCGCCGATCCGGAACGCCCGCGTCGCGCCGGCACTCCACTCGCCGGCCAGCACGGCGCGATGCGGCACATCGAGGTCGCTGCGCGCATCCGTCCAGTCGTAGCCCGCCAGCCCGTCCACGAAGGGCGTGATCCGCGATGGCGCGAAGCCGTTCACGTTGTCGGTGGTCTGGCTGTAGGTGTACCCCAGCCCGAGGGACAACCCTTCCGCGCGCACGCGCTCCAGCCCCAGCGAGGCGGCTCGGAAGTCGGAGTAGCCGGTCGCCTCCAGCTGATAGACGGCGTCGAACTCGGTGAAGCGCCGGTTGGACTGCGGCACGGCGGCGAGCAGCGTGCCCTGCTGCGACAGCGTGCCGTAGAGCGGCCGTCCGTACTGGTCACGCCCGGTGGACACCACCGCGAGGTTGAGGTCGCGACGGCGCGACAGGTAGCTGGTGTGGCGGTACGTGCCGCCGATGGAGAGCGTCCACTCGCCGATCCGGCGGCTCACCCCGAGCGCAAGGCGCTGCGTGCGCGGCCCCTCGAAGTCGGGCCCGAGCAGCGTCACGGTCCGCCCCACGAACGGGGCGGCGCTGGTGTCGGGCGCGGAGGGCCACGCGCCCAGCGCCCCGACGCCCTCGCGGACCCGAGCGCCTCGGTCGTACGTCAGCGCCTCCGCGATGTCCCGGCGGTCGGGAAGCTCCTGGAACACCCCGGCCCCGCCCTCGATGACCCAGTCGCGACGGCTCCCGAGCTCCCATCGCACCCCCACGCGCGGCGACACCTCCGACCGCGCCCCGTCGACCGCCTGGTTGTCGATGCCGGTCGCCGCCAGCCACGCCGCGTTCCCCTCGATCTTCCCCGCCGGCAGGCGCATGCCGTCCACGCGGGTACCGAAGGTCGCGGTGAGTCCGTCGGCGATGCGCCACCGGTCCTGGATGAAGAACGACGTCTCCGACATCCGGAACTGGCCGACCGGCACCGCGTCCTCCACTCGACGCCACGCCCCCAGTCCCGCCGCGAAATCGGTGTCGTCACCGAACCGGAACTCCCCGGGACCGCCGGCGCCGGACTTCGCGTCATACCGGTGCGACGCGAGCGAGAACCCCGACTTGATGCGATGCGCGCCGAGGTCGAAGTGCAGCATCGCGGAGACCCGCGGCGTCGTGCGCGCGTCATCGAACGGCTGGGCCCAGCCCCCGCCGACGGCGAGACCCGAGCCGACGAACTGCGTCGGTGCCAGCGCCGGAAGCGCCGAGCTCACGTCACTGATGTCGGCCGACACCCGGAATTCCTGGGTGATCCGCCGGGTGATGCGCGAGAGGACGCTCACCGACACCTGCGCGGCGACGGCCTCGTAGTCGTCCCCGAGCTCCGCCAGGGGACCCACGGGCTCCGCGAGCCCGCTCGAGGTGAACCGGGAACCCGACGCGCGCATCGAGATCGCGAAGCGGTCCGCCGGCTGCCAGTCGAGCCGGCCGAACGCGCCGATGCGCTGGTCGACGCGGAACTGCGGGATCGTGTACGCGTTGAGGTCGGTGCCGTAGACCGACTGCGCGCTCCCGAGGACGGACGACGCGAACGCCGTGTTGAGGCCGAACGCGCTCGGACGCGAGACCTCCGACCGCTGGAAGTCCACGCCGACGATCGCGCGGGTCGTGTCACCCTCGATCGGACCTCCACCGACGAGCGACGCGCCGATGCTCGCCGTGCCCCCGTCGACGACGATCTCGCTGCCCGGAACACGGCCGGCCCGCCGCGTCGTCGAGACCAGGCCGACACCCGTGCCCCCCATCTCGACATCGAAACCCAGTCCGCCCACGCCAAGCGCCGACGCGCTGCGGGTTGGAAGGGCGAGCGCCGCGGCGTCCGCGCCGCTCCCGCCGGGCCCTCCGTGGCTGACGGAGCGCGCCCCGTCCACGAGCGTTTCCGTGAGGCGCCAGGGCAACCCTTCGACCCCCATCGCGTCCGCCGTGGTCGATGCCACGAAGGCCTCGCTCGCCACCCGTCGCGCGCCCCCGAGTTCCACGAATCCGCGGTCGTGCAGCCACGCCCCCGCCGACGTCGCCGATGCGACGACGTTCACGGTATCGACCTGCGTCACCGGCAACGTCGCCTCGTGCAACACCGCCGCCACGCTCGCCGAGTGACTCGCGGAGACCATCACGCCGACGAAGACAACGGGCCGGTATCCCAGCGCCTCGACGGTGACGTCATAGCGACCGGCCGGCAGCACGGTGAAGCGGAAACGGCCATCCCGTGTCGCGCGGAGCCAGCGCACCGCACCGCTCCGCTGGTCCACCGCGCGCACGTCGGCGCCGACGATCGGGCGCGACGCCGGGTCCAACGCGGACCCGACCAGCTCGCCGAAGGTGAGGCTCTGGGCCTCGACGTGGACGCTCGAACCAAGCGCCACGAGGGCCGCGAGCGTCAGGAGGGTGCGAAGGGGATTTGGGATCACGGATCGGGATCGGGGCGAGGTGCCGGGTCGCAGTGGGCGACCACGGTCTGCGATGGGATGCACGAGGGAGAAGCAGGTAACATACCGGGGGAATCCGGAGCGTGACACCTCGGTGCCGGAGCCACGCGCGCCGCGCATCCGGTGGATCGTGCGACTTCCCCGGCTCGATGTCGCCCAAACGCCACAGTGGAGCCGGCCCCTCACCGGGACGGCCCGATGTCGGGCTGCTCCGACTTCCGGAGCGCATCCAGCCGCACGCGCAGGCGCTCCGCGATGATGCGATTCCCGATCGGGCCGAAGTGACCCCCGGGCGCGAAGAGACCGTCCCCCCCGGCCGTCGCCAGGTGCGCCACGAACGCCGGCGCGAGGTCGAGCACCTCGACCTGCCCGTCCCGTGTCAGTGAATCGGCCAACGGAGCGTAGACCGTCGGCCGTCCGTCCCTGGCGCTCTCCACCGAATGGGGGTCCGGCAACATCACGACCAGCGCCGTCGCACCGCGCGCGCGCGCCGAGTCCGAAAAGGCGGCAAGGATCGCGCGTTGAACGCGGAATGCCTCGGCGCCGGGCCGGAACGTCCCGCCGTCGACGAGGCGATCGGTCCACAGAAACTTCCGCCAGACCTTGAGCGTGGCCGCGACCACGAGCCGAACGGCGGCCGTGTGATGGAGCACGGGAAGCTCGTATCGGAGCGGGTCGTACCACGCGTCATCAGCGCCGAGGGCGAGGACCGCCGTGGGATCGTCCACGATCCGCCCCCACTCCTGCTCACCGCGCACGGGGTTCGGCAGCAGGCTGAGCGTCCCGGCGGAGTCGAGGCGGAACCTCGGCTTGGTGAGCGGCGGTTCGTCGGTGGAGAAGAAGCGCGTGTAGCGCGTCACCGCGCGCCGGAGGTCGACGGGCGCGAACCCGATCACGACGACGGCGGGCGCGAAGGACGCGCCGTCGTTCAGGTACCGGAGGAACGCCTGGTCGGTGCCGAAGCCGCCGACGCCGAAGTTCAGCACCTCGATCGTCGCATCGTCCTGCTCGATGCGCGTGGACCAGGCCTCCTCGGTGGTGACCTCGGCGGCGTACACGTACGCGTCGCCGTAGGCAGCGACGCGAAGGACGCCGGGCGCCGGGCGTGCCGTGTACTCCCGGCGGCTCCGCGCTCCCGCGCCGTTGATCGCGTGCGCGGAGTCGGCGTATCCGGGGTTGTTGCGCCAGCCGAGGTCGGAATCCGTGACGATCACCCCTCCCGGATCCGCAAGGCGCTCGGTGATGAGCCGGGACTGCTCGGCGAGCACCTCGGCGCGTGGGCGCGTGTCGAGCCCGACCTGACGTTGCAGCGATCCGGTGGCACGAGCGATCAGCTCGGCGAGCAATACCACGGCGATCGCCGCGAGGAGCAGTCGTACGCGCAACCGGCGTCCCGGGGGGCGCACTCGAAGTGGGGCGGTCATCTATTAAGAAGTGGGATGTGCGGGAAATGCGGCGGAGTCGCACGAACGGGCGCCACGACGGTGTCAGTCCCGTGCACGGAACAGGCCGTGGTGAACGACTGCGCGCTCGGCATGGACTGGGCACCTATTGGACTGGGCCACTGAAGATGCGCACCAGCGTTGCGCTGCGGCCACAACTGTGCTGCCGCGGGCGCGTTCAGCCGGTCGTCAACCCGCTCCGCTGGACCGTAAGCACTTCCAACGTAACCGGTTAGATGTTTCGGTGGTCTGGTGAGTTCTGGCCCGGACATTGCGGCTGTATTCCCCGATGGCATCCCTTCTGGTGCCACGCGCACCCTCCCAACGCCCTCCCCAGCCGACGATGACCTACCACCGCCCGAAGCTGGAACGATTCGGATCATTCCGTGAGCTCACCAAGTGGGGGCTCGCCAGTGCGTCCGATGGCGGTTCGATCCTCGGAAACGCGAGCCCGGGGTGCCAGACGGACCTGAGCCGCTGGGGCTACGGCACGATCTCGATCGACTGCCCGACGGGCCAGGCGTCCGCGTCCTGATCCGCACGGCAGACTGAATCGCTGAGCACGGAGCGGTCCGCAGGAACCGCTCGGCGGGGGGACGACTCCCCGCGTCGGCCAACAATGTACTGGGATGAACGGCCCGCGTCGCGTACTCGATACCGACGCGGGCCGTGCAATTGTCGCATCTTCCGCCTCTCTCCCTTGCACGCCAGACCCATGCTCCCTTCCGCGAATCCCGCCGTGCTGTTCCAGCGCCTCGACGACGGCGCGGTCCTCTTCTCGCCGACGTCCGAGCAGTACTTCGGCCTGAATGAGGTCGGGGTGCGCATCTGGACCCTCCTGCCGCCGGCGACGACCTCGCTCGACGAGCTGGTGCTGCGCCTCGCGGACGCGTATCCGGAGGTGGCGGTCGAGACGATGCGCGCGGACGCCGAGCAGCTCCTGGAATCGCTCCTCGAGGCCGACCTCGTGCTCCCGGTGTCGCCCAAGCCCTGACCGATGGCTCCGCTCAGGAAGCTCGCGTCGCTGGGTGTCAGCGGATGGCGCGACCTGATCCGCGCCCAACTCGCGCTCCTGCGCGCGCAGTGGCGGTTGCGGCGGGAGCCCATCGGCGCGCTCGCTGTCCGCGAGCGAACGACGCCGGGCGAGCAGGGCGGATCTGCCGGACGTGCACGCGCGATCGCCGTCGCCGTCGACCGGGCCGCGCGATTCGGGATCTTCCGGCCCTACTGCCTGGTCCGCGCGATCGCGCTCCGCGATCTCCTGGTCCGCGACGGGATCCACGGGGGCAGCATCCGTGTCGGCGTACGGCGCCATCAAGGGAAGTTCGAGGCACATGCCTGGGTTCGGTGGGGCGACGAGGTCCTCGGGGACCTTCCCGAGCACGTGGCGCAGTTCACGGAGGTGGAGGACCTGCGCGTGCTACTCCGTCGATGAGCGCGATCGCCGCGCACTGTGGGGCGCAGGCGGCACCTGGCGGAGCGGCACGCATCGCCCGGATGCTCGACGCGATGCATGCGCGGGGCACGGAGCGGCACGTGCTGGCGCCGCCGCGCGACGCCGCTCCCACCTCGGTGGTGATCGGCGCGGTCCGACACCCGTGGGAGACGACGGATTCCGGAGCCGACACATCGGCCGCCGCTGCGCTCGGCACGCGGACGCTGGTCGCGGACGCGACGCTCGTCCACCGGGCCGCGCTGCGCCGCGCGCTCGACTCGCGCGGCGCGCCGGCAGCTGCCGGCGCGGGCGATGCCGCGTTGCTCCTCGCCCTCCTCGCGTCCCACGGCGAGGGCGGGGTCTCCCTGCTCGAGGGGGAGTTCGCGTTCATCCAGCACGACGCCGCCTCCGGTCGCATCCTGGCGGCGCGCGACTTCGCCGGAAGCCGCTCGCTCTACTACGCACACGTCGGCGGCGTCCTCCTCCTGGCGACGCTGCCGGGGGCCCTGCTCGCGGACCCCGCCGTCTCGCGCGCGCTCGACCTCGCCACGCTGGCGAGCGTCGCGGCCGGCCTCTGGTCGCACGCGCCCAGCACCGCGTACCGCGCGATCCGTGAACTTCCGGCCGGCCACCTCCTGACCTGGACACCGGGCCACGAGCCCGAGACGCGTGCGCACTGGGAGCCCGAGGCACATGTGGAGCGGCGTCGGCGACCCCTGGGCGAGGCCGCGGAGGAGCTCCGGGCGTTGTTGCTCACCGCCGTGCAGGAGCGACTCGACCCCACGGCCCCCACCGCGGTCTCGCTGAGCGGCGGGTGGGATTCCACCGCGGTGTTCGCCAGCGCCATGGAGGCGGGGCGCCGTGCGCCGGGGAACCCCGGCGCCATCCGCGCCGTGAGCATCAGCTATCCCGAGGGCGACCCGGGCCGGGAGGACGACACGATCCGCGCGGTGCTCGGGCATTGGCAGGCGACCACGCACTGGCTCGACGTCGACGCGATCACGCTCTTCGACGGCGCCGCCGCGTCGGCAGCGCGACGCGACGGTCCGTTCGCCCACGCGTTCGAGCACTGGAACCGGGCGCTCTACCGCGGGGCGCGGGCGGTGGATGCGCGGGTGATGCTCGACGGGGCGGGCGGTGACCAGCTCTTCCAGGTGTCGGACGTCTATCTCGCGGACCTCTTCGCCTGGGGCCGCTGGATCGAGCTCGCGCGCCAGTGGCGCGGGCGTGGCGGTCGCGGCCTGCGGAACTTCTATCGGTGGGCCGTCCGTCCGGCGCTGCCGCCCGCGGTGCAGCGGGGGATCGCGGCCGTCCGGCGGCGCCACCCACCGCGGGACCACCTCCATCGCGAGGCGCCGTTCTGGTTCCGCCGGTCCTTCCTCGACGCGCACGGCGTGATGGAACGCGAGGCCTCCGCGCGGCCGCCGCTGCCGCGGGCCAGCCGCGTGCTGCACGAGACGCACGCGTACCTCCGCTTCCCGTACTTCTCGCGGATCCTCAGCCAGCTGCACGGCTTCGCGCAGGAGGAGGGCGTCGCGCTGCGCTCCCCGCTGCTGGATGCGCGCGTCGTCACGTGGGCCCTGCGGCGACCCTGGTCGGAACGCGCCGACCGTGCGGAGTCGAAGGTCGCGCTCCGCGCGGCGATGGACGGGCTGCTCCCGCCCCAGGTGCTGGCCCCGCGAACGCACCGGACCGGCATCACGTCGGCATATTTCCTCCGACAGTTGCGCGGCCCGGGCCGTGTGCTGGTCGAGGGCCTCCTCGACGACTCACACCTGGCCTCGATGGGGATGATCGACCTCCGACTGATGCGCCGCGCGTGGGACCACGTGCTGCGCCACGACGACGACGAGACGGGGGCGCGGCTCTTCTTCACGCTGCAGGCGGAGCTCTGGCTCCGCGCGCAGGCGGACGTCGCGGGGTCCGCGCCCTGATGCCCTGCTATCCCGTGTACGGTGCCCTGCTCGAGAGCACGATGACGCTCCCCGAACTCGTGGAGACGACGCCGGCGCCCGCGCACTGGAGCTTCCGGACCGACACGGGCGCCCCGGGCACGAGGCCGGGCGTCGAGCTCGGCGCAGACCTGATCTACGGCGAGTGCCACGCACGTCTCTCGCGGCACGATGCGGGACACCGGATCTCCGTCGACGACACCGGCGTGTTCGACCTCTCCGAGGACCGGCGCCGGGTGGTCTGGTACCATCGCGCGGACGCCTGGCCCGAGTTCGTGCGCGCGCACCTCCTCAACCGGGTGCTCGGCACGGCACTCTTCCTCGACGGGTTGCTCCCGCTGCACGCCAGCGCGGTCACCACCGCCGAAGGGACCATCGCGTTCCTGGCACCGAAGGGATTCGGCAAGTCGACGCTCGCGCTGGCACTGCACTCGCTCGGCGCCGGCTTCGTCTCCGACGACACCCTCCCCGTGGATCCCACGGATCCCGTGGTCGTCCGGCCGGGCATCCCCAGTGCGCGCGTACGGGAGGACGCGCTGCACGTCCTTGGCGTGGCGCCGGGAGCCGCGACCGAGCGCGATGGCAAGCGACTGCTCTCCTTCGCCGCCGCCGCGAGGGGCGCGGAGCCACTGCGGCTCCGCGCGCTCTACCTCCTCGATCCGGCGGCGGCGTCGGACGAGGTGGGCCCACACGTCGAGCGACGGCCACTCTCCCCCGCGCTCAGCGCGATCTCGGTGATCGCGCACGTCAAGATCGGGCGGATGCTGGGACCCCAGGCGGCGCAGCCGATGCTGGAACGCGCCGCGCAGGTGCTGCGGTCCGTGCCCGTCTTCTCGCTGCGCGTGCCACGGGCCCTCGACCTCCTGCGCCCGACGGCCGAGCGCATCCTCTCGTGGCACGGGGGGACCGGATGATCGTGCGCGCGAGCGGGCTCACCAAGGCCTTTCCCGTCCAGCGCACCTGGTGGGAGATCGCGCGCGCGCCGCTCGGTGCCCGGCGCAGCGAGGTCGTGCACGATGTCTCCTTCGATGTCGCCGAGGGGGAGATCTTCGGCCTGCTCGGGCAGAACGGCGCCGGCAAGACCACGCTGTTCAAGATGCTGGCGACGCTCATCGTCGCGGACGAGGGCACCGCGACGATCGGGGGGCTCGACGTGGAGACGCAGGCGCCCGAGGTCCGTCGGTTGCTGGCACCGGTGCTGGCGAACGAGCGCAGCCTCTACTGGCGGCTCTCGGCACGCGAGAACCTCCGGCTCTACGCCGCGCTGCAGGGGATGCACGGCGCCGCCGCGCACCGCGAGGTGGAGCGGGTGCTGGCGATCACCGGACTCGTCGACACGGGCGTGAAGATGGTCGGGGCGTTCTCGTCGGGGATGCGCCAGCGCCTGCTGATCGCACGTGCGCTGATCGCCTCGCCCCGGGTGCTCCTGCTCGACGAGCCCACGCGCAGCCTCGACCCGATCTCGGCGCGCGACTTCCGCCGCTTCCTGCGCGAGACGATCGTCGGGGAGCAGGGGTGCACGGTCCTGCTGGCGACGCATGACGCCGAGGAGGTATGGGACCTCTGTGACCGCGTCGGCGTGCTGGAACGAGGGCGTCTCCTGGCCGTGGACGCGACCACGACACTGCGCCACCGCGCGGGGAACGACCGCTACCGCCTCTGGGTGCGACGGGACGAGGTGCCGCGCGTGGCGGCGCGGGCCGCCGGACTCGGCTCGCCCCTGGTGCCGCGCGGCCCCACGGCCGAGGCGGGGTGGGACGAGTTCGAGTGCGGCATCGCGGGTGAGGTCGAGGGCGCGGCGCGCCTCCTCGCGGCGCTGACCGCCGACGGGCACGCGCTCGCGCGCTTCGAGCGCGTCGCCCCCTCGCTCGCCGACCTGATCGAGCGGGTGCTGCGCCCGACGAACGCGGGAGCGCCACATGCGTAGCATCCTCGCGCTGGTCAGGGTCGCGATGCTCTCGGCCGCGAGCTACCGGATCGCGACCGTCTTCTCGTTCGTCGCACTCCTGGCGACGGTGGTGCCGATCTACTTCATCTCCGGCGCCATCCAGCCGATCGTGCAGGACTCCATCCAGCTCGAAGGGGGCCAGTACTTCGGGTTCCTCATCGTCGGTATCGGCGCCACCTATGTGCTCGCGACCGCGGTCGGCGCCGTGCCTTCGGCCATCGCCGGGAGCATCGGGAACGGCACCTTCGAGGCGCTGCTCGTGACGCGCACGCCGCTCCCGGTCATCCTGATGGGGCTCTCGGGGTATCCGCTCCTCCAGAGCATCCTGCGCGCGACGCTCCTGCTCATCGGTGCCGCGGTGATCGGCGTGCAGGTGCATTGGAGCGCGCTGCCGTACGTGCTCGTGATCCTCGTGCTGCTGATCGTGGCGTACGGGTCGATCGGCCTCGTGGCGGCCGCGCTCGTCCTCGTCTTCCGGACCTCGGGGCCCCTGCTCACGGCCGTGATCGCGGGGTCGGGACTCCTGGGTGGCGTCTACTACTCCACCACGGTCATCCCGGCATGGCTCCAGTCGCTCTCGGCGATCGTGCCGCTCACCTACGCGCTGCGTGCGACGCGCGTGGTGCTGCTCGCCGGCGGGAGCTGGAGCGCAGGGCTTGGCGACGTGCTCATCCTCTCGGTCTTCGCCGCGACCGGCGTGCTCGTGGGCAGCGCGGTGTTCGGACTCGCACTCCGGCACGCGCGGAGTGCGGGCACCCTCTCCCAGTACTGACGCGATGACCACCGGCCGCGACCTCTCGGTCGAAGCCGCGACCGTGTTCCGGACGGCGGGCACGGCACCGGGAGCCGCGACGGTCGAGCGGCTGACGGCCGGACCCGTCGACTGGCCGCGCCTGCTCTGGCTCGCCGAGCACGAACTGGCCACCGCCAGCCTCTGGCGCGCGCTCGCGCACGATGCGCCGGCACCCGTCCCGCCAGCGGTCGCGGAGTACCTCGCGCGAAGCACCACCATGAGCGACTTCCGGATGCAGCACCTCTCGGGGCGGCTGCAGGAGTCCGTGCGCGCGCTCGGCGCGCATCACGTGCGCGTGCTCCTCCTGAAGGGCGCGGCGGTGGGGGCGCTGAGCGACGCGACGTTCCGCTCCCGCCCGATGAACGACCTCGACCTGCTCGTGCGGCCGGACGACGTGCCGCGCGCGCGCGCGGCCCTCCTCTCCGCGGGCTGGACGGCGTCGACCGACCCGACGGTCGACGTGCTCCTCGCGGACCACCACCACCTTCCCCCCTTCCTCGACCCGAGGATGCCGGGGATCCGGCTCGAGCTGCACGTCTCGACCCTCCCGCCGGAGCATCCGTTCGCACTCCCGGAATCCGAGGTGTGGGCGCAGGCGTGTGAGGCCCCGGCGCCGTTCGCCGGCGCCCTGCTGCCCTCGGCCGAGCATCTCCTCCTGCACACCTGCGTGCACTTCGCCTGGTCGCACGCGATGAGCTTCGGGGCGTGGCGCACCATCCGGTCGGTGGCCGTGCTCGTCGGATCGGGGGCGGTCGACTGGGAGGCGTTCGTCGCGCTCGCGCGCGCGTCGCGGGGGGCGACCGCGTGCTACTGGACGCTGCGACTGTCGTCCGCGCTGGGCGGGATCGAGCTTCCCGCCTCCGTCCTCCCGCGCCTCGCCGCTCCCTCGCCGGAGTTCGTCCGGCGCGCGCTCGAACGCCACTTCATCACGACGCTCGTGCCCGGCGAGGGTCCGCCCTCACCGTCGGTGCGGCTCAGCCGCCTGCTCTGGGTCACCGCGCTGCGCCCGCGGTGGAGCGGCCATCGCACGCCTGGGCGCCTCGACACCGAACAGCGCTGGGGGCGGGCGATGGGGACCTTCGTGGCCGAATCCCCGTGGGCCCGATCCGTCCGTCACCTGCGGGGCATCGTCCCGTGGTGGCGGTTCCTCGTCGGCACGCTGCTCAGGTCCGTCGCGCGCTGGCCGCGAGGCAGACCCACCCCGCGATGAAACACCCCCCACCCACCGGCGTGATCGCGCCGAGCGCACTCACGCCGGTGAGCGCCATCGCATAGAGCGACCCGGAGAAGAGCACGGTCCCGGCGACAAAGAGCCATCCGCTCGCCGTCACGAGCCTCACGCCAGGCGTCCGCGCCAGCAGCAGCGCCACCGCGACCAACGCGAGCGCGTGGTACATCTGGTAGCGCGCCCCCGTCTCGAACACCTCGAGCATCCGCGGCTCCACCCGCGCTCGCAGCGCGTGCGCGCCGAACGCTCCGGCCGCCACTCCGAGGGCCGCCGAGGCCGCACCCAACATCAAGAACACTCGTGACATAGCTGCAATCTCGCGCCGTGATCGGACGACGCGAAGGCCTCCGGCAAAGTCGAACTGCCCTTGCTATTTTCGGCTTTTATTCGGTAATTACAGCCCGCTTTCTTCGGTCTTTATTCGGTATCCGATGTCCCTAGCCCTGCTCCGCCAGCAGCTCGCCGCCGTCGTCGCCGGCACCCCGAGCGCCACGCCCGGGCTCCCCACCGGCCTCGCCGCGCTCGACCGCGCCCTGCCGGGGGGCGGCATCCCGCACGGGCGCATCACCGAACTCCTCGCCCCGCCGGGACTCGGCAAGACGACCATCGCGCACTCCCTCGTCGCGGCCACCATGCGGAGCGGCGGCGGCGTGGCCTGGATCGACGCGACCCGCACCCTCGACCCGCGCTCGGCCACGAGCACCGTCGCCTCGGTGGACCTGGAATCGCTCTGGGTCGTGCGCCCCCCCGATCCCGCGCGCGCGCCCTGGTGCGCGGACCTCCTCCTCCGCTCGGGCGCCTTCGCGCTGGTGGTGCTCGACGGCGCGCCGGTGCTCCCGCGCGCCGTCGCGGTGCGGCTCGCGCAACTCGCCCGCGAGTCCGACGCGGCCCTCCTCCTCCTCGGCGAAGGCACCCGCGCCTCGGACATCGGCGGCGCGCTGCGGCTGCGGCTCGCGGCGCCGCACACGCCGCCGCACACGCCGCCGCACACGCCGCCGCACACGTCACCGCACCCCGCGCACGGCACGGCGCGGAGTGCGCCCCGCACCATCATCGCGACGCTCGAGAAGGGCGGCCCCTATCAACACGTGCAGCTGGAGATCGGCCATGACCCCTCCCCCGACATCGCGCATCGCCTGTGTACGCATCCCGCGATTCCCGATCGGCGCGGTGTGGCTGGCACGGGATCGCGACCGCGCATCGGCACCGTCCGCGGGCGCCGCGCCGCGCAGCCCAGCTATCCCAGGCGGCACTGACCGCCCGGCGGCGCATCCAGCGGCACGGGGGCGCGGTGATGCACCAACGCACCCAACAGCACAGGCGCGCGGGGATGCGGCGGTGCCGCCTGGCCACTGGGACACGGTCCCGATCGCGCTGACCGAAGGCACGCTCCTCCGCGCCGCGACCGCCGCCGCCGCGCACGTCGGCGTGCGCACGGGGATGACGCTCGCGCAGGCCCGGTCCAAGTGCGCCGCGCTCACGACGCTCCCCTGGGACGCGGCGGTCATCGGCCGCGAGACCGCGCGCGCGAGCGCGGCCTTCCTCGCGGCGAGTCCGCAGGTCGCGCCCGAGCGCGGCACGCCGGGCACCTGGTGGGTCGGCGCGGGCGGGTTCGACGCGATCGGCGGGGAACGCGCGCTCGCCGAGACCCTGCTCGCGCTCGCCCGGGTCTGGCATCCGCGGTCCCGCGTGGCCGTCGCGGACTCCTGCGTCACGGCGTACGCGGCCACCTGGAGCGCGCGCGCCGCCGCGGGGCCACTCCACATCGCGCCGCGCGGCGACTCCGAATACCTCGCGCGCGTCCCCATCGCCCTCCTGCCGATGGACGCCGAGCTGCGCGAGACGCTCGCCGCCCTGGGCCTCCGCACGGCGGGCGCCTTCGCGGCACTCGACCCGCTGGAGGTCGAGCGCCGCTGGGGGAGCGACGGCCTCACGGCCTGGCGCCTCGCCCGCGGCGACGACGCGCGCCGCCCCACGCTCGCGCGCACCGACGACCCGCGCGCCATCACGCACGACCTCGCGACGAGCACCACCACGATGGAGCCGGTGCTCTTCCTCGTGCGCGCCTCGCTCGACCGGCTGGTGCGCACGCTCGCCGCCGAGGGGCTCGCGGCGGCGGCCGTGGCGATCACGCTCACGATGGACGAGGCGAGCGCCGGCGTGCCGCCGCGCACGGTGACGCGCGAGGCCCGCCCCGCCCGGCCGATGGCGCGCACGGCGCCGCTCTTCGAGCGCTGCCGCGCGCTCCTCGACGCGTGGCCCCTCGACGCGCCGGTGCGCGCGGTGGAGGTGCGGATCTCGGCGACCGCACCATCGTCCGCCTCGCAGGGCGACCTCCTCGCGCCGGCCTGGCGCGACCCCGCGGCGGCCGAGGCGGCGCTCGCGCGCCTCCGCACCGCCCTCGGTGCGGGCGGCGTGGTGCGGCCGGTGCGGCGCGACTCCCACGCGCCCGAGCGGGCCGGCGCGTGGGAGGAGGTGGAGCACGCGGAGTTCCGCGTGCAGACGGCGGACGTCGCGACGCGGGCCGCGGCCGTGCGGGAGGCCGCGCATGGCGCCACGCCTGCCGCGATGCCCGCCGCGACCTCCCCCGCCGCACGACTGCTCGAGTCGCCGGAACCGATCACGATCACCACCGACAAGCGCGGCACGCCGCTCCTCATGTTCTGGCGCGGCCGCCGCGTCACGCTCGCGCGCGCGCACGGCCCGGAGCGGCTCTCCGGCGACTGGTGGCAGGCGGAGCCCTTCGCGCGCGAGTACTGGCGCTGCGAGAGCGACGAACTGGGACAGGACCTCCTGCTCTACCGCGACGGGGGCGGGTGGCGGTTGCAGGGGTGGTATGACTGAGCGGCGCCACCGATGACCGCCTACGCCGAGCTCCACTGCCACTCGACCTTCTCGCTCCTCGACGGCGCCTCCGACCCCGAGCGCCTCATCGAGCGCGCCGTCGCGCTCGGCCTCACCGCGCTCGCGCTCACGGACCACGACGATGTCGGGGGCGCGGTGCGCTTCGCGACCGCCGCGCGCACGGCCGGCCTTCCCGGCCTGCTCGGCGCGGAACTCACGGTGGACGTGCCGCTCCCCGCCGGGATGAGCGCCACCGCCGCGCACGCACTCCCCGCGCGCGTCACGGCGGCGGACGGCACCTCGCGCCTCCGCACGCACCTCGTCTGCCTCGCCGAGTCGCGCGAGGGGTGGGGGAGTCTCTGCACGCTGATCACGCGCGCGCGGCTCGACCATCCGCGCGGCGAGCCGCGGGTGACGCTCGAGCAGCTCGCGGAGAATGCGCGCGGGCTCTTCGCGCTCACCGGATGCCCGCGGGGGTGGGTGCCACAGCTCCTCGCGCTCGGCGGGCCGCACGCGGCGGGCGGCGCAGGCGCCACGCTCACCCGCGCCGAGGCCGCGCGGCTGGCGCGCGACGCGGCGAGCACGCTCGCCGGGATCTTCGACCGCCGCCTCGCCATCGAGTGCTGGGACCACGCGCTCCCCGAGGAGCGCGCGCTCGTCGCGGAGCTGATCCCGCTCGCCCGCTCGCTCGACCTCCCCTGGGTGGTCACGAACGACGTGCACTACGCCCTCCCCCGCGGCCGGATCGCGCACGACGTGCTCTGCGCACTCCGCCATGGCGCGACGCTCGACCAGATGGGGACGAGGCTGCGCCCGAACGGCGAGTGGTACCTGAAGGGCGCGGCGCAGCTCGCCGCGCGCTGGGCGGGGCACGAGGAGGGGCTCGCCGCGACGCTCGCGGTCGCCGAGCGCTGCGCCTTCCGGCTCGAGGCGCTCAAGCCCGCGCTCCCGCGCTTCCCGCTCCCCGGCGGGGTCGGCGAGGACGAGTACCTCGAGCGGCTCGTCGAGGCCGGCGCACAGGAGCGCTGGGGGTGGCGCCGCACCGCGAAGCACGACCGGCAGATCGCGCACGAGCTCACGCTCATCGCGAAGCTGGGGCTCTCGGGGTACTTCCTGATCGTCTGGGACATCGTGCGCTTCGCGCGTCGCGAGGGGATCCTCTGCCAGGGGCGCGGCTCGGCGGCCAACAGCGCGGTCTGCTACTGCCTCGGCATCACGGCGGTGGACCCGATCAAGCTCGAGCTGCTCTTCGAGCGCTTCCTGAGCGAGGAGCGCGCCGAGGCGCCGGACATCGACATCGACTTCGCGCACCGCGAGCGGGAGCGGGTGCTGCAGTACGTGTACGCGCGCTACGGCCGCGAGCACGCGGCGATGGTGTGCGAGCACATCACCTGGCGTGGGCGGAGCGCCGTGCGCGACGCGGCGCGCGTGCTCGGCTTCTCGCCGGAGCAGGCGGGGGTGCTGGCGGCGTTCAGCGACCGGTTCAGCGCGAAGAGCACGGCGGCGGCGCTGCGGGTCGGGTCGCCGGACGCCGCGGATCCGTTCGCCCCCGAGCGCGCGGATGCGATGGGCCCCGCGAACTACTCCAAGCGCGCGCTGCGCGACGCCCCGCAGCAGGTGGAGGCGAAGGCGCAGAAGGCCGGCGCGCGCGCGGTGTCGGACGTCGCACCCGCGACGCTGCTCGACGCCGTCTCGAGCGACCTGATCGTCGGCACGCACGCGAGCACGCTGATCAAGGAGGCGCGCGCCGAGCACCGGAAGGTGCGGGCACTGCGGAGCGACGCGCCCGCGCGAGCAGGCGAGGAGAGGAAGGAAAGGAAGGAGCCGGCGGGAGGGCCGGGTGCGGGATCCCCCGCAGCGAAGCGGCCGCAGGACCGCGAAGCGGTCCGAGAGCTTCGCGAAGGGGGATCCCGCGCCCGGCCCGACGAGAACGAGGAGTCCCTGCTCACCCGCGCCGGTCTCGACCCCGACGACCCGAGAGTCCAGCGCCTCGCCGACATCGTCGAGGGCTTGGACGCCGCGCCACGCCACCGCGGCATCCACGTCGGCGGCTTCGTCCTCACCGAGGAGCCGCTCCGCACCGTCGTCCCGATCGAACCCGCGAGCATGGAGGACCGCACCGTCATCCAGTGGGAGAAGGACGACTTGGACCCCGTCGGCCTCGTGAAGATCGACCTCTTGGGCCTCGGGATGCTCACCGTGCTGCAGGACTGCCTCGCCTACCTCCGCACCACGCGCGGCCTCACGATCGACCTCGGCCAGCTCGACTGCGCCGACCAGGCCGTCTACGACGACCTCTGCCGCGCCGACACCGTCGGCGTCTTCCAGGTGGAGAGCCGCGCGCAGATGAACACGCTGCCGCGTCTCAAGCCGCGCTGCTTCTACGACCTCGTCGTCGAGGTCGCGCTCATCCGGCCGGGACCGATCCAGGGGGACATGGTGCACCCCTACCTGCGCCGGCGCGCCGGCACGGAGGAGGTCACCTATCCGCACCCCTCGCTCGAACCGATCCTCAAGCGCACGCTCGGCGTGCCCCTCTTCCAGGAGCAGGGGATGCAGGTGGCGATCGCGGCGGCGGGGTTCACGCCGGGCGAGTCGGACCTCCTGCGCAAGGCGATGGGGCACAAGCGGAGCCGCGAGCGGATGGCCGACATCTGCGAGAAGATGATCCGCGGGATGGAGGCGAACGGGATCGATCCCGACATCGCGCGCCGGATCTACAACCAGATCAACGCCTTCGCCGACTACGGCTTCCCCGAGAGCCACGCCGCGAGCTTCGCGCTCATCGTGTATGCGAGCGCATACCTGCGGCACTACTACGCCCCGGAGTTCCTCTGCGCGATGCTCAACGCGCAGCCGATGGGGTTCTACGCGCCGGGCACGCTGATCGAGGACGCCAAGCGGCACGGCGTGAAGGTGCTCCCGGTGGACGTGACGCGGAGCCGCTGGGACCACACGCTCGAACCCGGCGCCGGCCGCCACACCGCGCCGATGGTGCGGCTCGGCATCCGCTCCGTGCTCGGGCTCGGCGGGAACGCGCGCACGAAGATCGAGGCGGCCACCCCGCCCTTCACCACCATCTCCGACTTCGTGCACCGCACCACACTCGACCGCCGCGCGCTGCGCGCACTCGCCGAGGCGGGGGCGTTCGACGCGTTCGTGGAGGAGGAACCGCCGGCGCGACGGCGGCGCGTCGCGCTCTGGCGCGTGCTCGAGGCGGAGCGCGAAGGGGCCGGCCCGCTCGCCCTCTTCCCGGAGTCGCGTGTGCCACCCCACCTCCCCGCCTTCGCGCCGCCGGAACTCACGGAGGCCGACTACCGGCTCACCGGGCTCTCGCTCAACGGCCACCCGATGCGGCACCTGCGCGCGCTCCTCGCGCCGAACGGCGTGCGCACCGCGCGCGAGCTGCACGCGCTGCGCGACGGCGAGCCGGTGGCACACGCGGGGCTCGTGATCTGCCGCCAGCGCCCCGGCACCGCGAAGGGCTTCGTCTTCCTCACGCTCGAGGACGAGACGGGGACGATCAACGTGGTCGTGACCCCGCAGCGCTTCGAGCGGCAGGCGCTACTGATCTCACGCACGCCGCTCCTGCTGGTGCGCGGGGTGCTGCAGGTGGAGAGCGGGGTGTACAACATCCGGGCGAAGTCGTTCGCGCCGCTCAAGGCGGGGGCGGGGGAGGATGCGGTGAAGGGACACAACTACCGGTGAGCGCGGCGCGCACCCTGGTGGGGAGCGGGAGCCGCGGAACGGGTCCATATTGCGAGCCGGACGCGCAGCACCGCGGCAGCCGCCCGGGACTCGGGCGGCGGTTCCCACCGCAGAGGATGAGTGACCTCGATCAGCGCCGTGATCCCGTGCTACAACGGGGCGGAGTTCCTCGCGCAGGCCATCGAATCCGCGCTCGCGCAGACACGCGCGGTCGGCGAGGTCATCGTCGTCGATGACGCGTCGACCGACGGCAGCACCGAGGTGGCGGCCCGGTACCCCGTGACCCTGATCCGGGCGTCCCGGAACGGAGGACCCGCCCGCGCGCGGAACCTCGGGATCCGCGCGAGCACCGGCGATGTGGTCGCGTTCCTCGACGCCGACGACTGGTGGGAGCCCGGCCACTGCGAGACGGTCGTGACCCTGCTCGAGCGCTTCCCCGAGGCCGGGGTCGCGGCGAGTGCCGCACGGTTCGTCGGCACGCGGGACGGCCGATTCACCCCTCACTTCCCCCCGGGGGTGCCGACCGACGTGTTCTGGCAGGCGCTCCGCTATGCACCCATCCCCCAGATGGCGGCCATGGTGCGGCGCAGCCTGCTCGAGGAGGTCGGCGGGTACGATGAGCACCTGCGACGCGCACAGGATTTCGACCTCTGGATCCGGCTGTCGCGGCGCACGCGATTCGTGTGCTCGCACGCCGAGACGGTGCGCTATCGATGGCATCCCGCGCAGTTGAGCACCGCCACGCTGGGATCCCTCGCGCCGATGTTCGAGTCGCGCCGTCGGATGTACGAGACATTGGTCCAGGAACGGCGACTCGCCGTCGCACGCCGCGTCCGCCGAGAGATCTGGCTGCGCTGGCTGATCGAGGCGACCCAGGCGTGGCGCGCGCGCGACCGCGCCTGGATGAGGCAGGTGCTCGACCTGCGCGCCGACGTCCCCCAGGCGCCGCTGCCCGTGAGATGGCTGGGTCGGGGCGCCGCGCGCGGCTGGTCTACACTTCCCGGCGGGGTCCGCGGATGGCTGCGCCGGCGCACGGGCTGGCCCGCGCCCTGAGACCGGCGAGAGGGCGCCGCGCCGCGGTGGCACCGCCCGAACACCGGAGCGATGCACCACCTTACATCTCACATCCCCCCTCTCACCTCTGCCTCTGATGCGCCTCTCCATCTTCGGCTCCACCGGCCGCGTCGGCCGCCGCCTGATCGAGTACGCCCTGGCCGAGGGCCACACCGTCCGCGCCCTCGCGCGCACACCGGCGAAACTCGCACCCCGCCCCGGCCTCGAGGTCGTCGCCGGTGACGTGCTCGACCCCGCTGCGGTCGCACGCGTCATCACCGGCACCGACGCCGTCCTCTCCGCACTCGGCGGCGCAGGCCTCGAGGACCCGGGCGAGGCACAGTCGCAGGGGATGCGCAACATCGTCGCGGCGATGCAGGCGCAGGGCGTGCGCCGCGTGCTCGGCGTGGCCGGGAGCGGGATCCTCGACTCCGCGAAGGGAGGCCTCCGTCACGACCAACCGAACTTCCTCGCGATGTTCAAGCCGGTGAGCATCCGCCACATGGAGGCGTGGCACGCCATGCGCGACAGCGACCTCGACTGGACGATGGTCGCCGCGCCGGACCTCGTGGACGGCGAGCGCACCGGCACCTATCGCACGCTCCCGGAGCGCCTCCCGGAGAAGGCGAAGCAGATCTCGGTGGAGGACGTCGCGGACTTCATGCTGGAGGAGATGACGGCGCGAGCGCACCTGCGCCGGCGCGTCGGGATCGGCTACTGAGCGGCCTCGGCGAGCCGCGCGCGCAGCCAGGTGCCGATCCCGCGCACCGCCTCCGCGTCGATCCCCGTCTCGAATCCGCGCTCCCCTAGCAGCGCGAGCACGGATTCCGTCGCGACGTTCCCCGTCGCGCCGGGAGCGAAGGGGCAGCCGCCGATCCCGGCCACGCTCGCGTCGAAGCTCCGGACGCCGAGATCGAGGCAGGCCCCGATGTTCGCGATCGCGCGGCCGTAGGTGTCGTGGAAGTGGCCGTTCACGCGTGTCGCCGGCACCTCCGCGAGCGCGGCGCGGAAGAGCGCCCTGGTCCCCTCCGGCGTCCCCACCCCGATCGTGTCCGCGATGCTGAACTCCTCGACGCCCATGGCGGCGAACTCCCGCACCACGCGCACCACGGCCTCAGGTGGCACCGCGCCCTCATAGGGACAGCCGAGGGCGCACGAGACCGTCCCCCGCACGGAGATGCCCGCGGCCCGCGCCGCCGCGACGACCGGGCGGAACCGCTCGAGGGATTCGGCGATGGAGCAGTTGATGTTCCGCTGCGAGAAGGTCTCGCTCGCGGCGCCGAAGACGACGATGCCGTCGGCCTTCGCAGCGAGCGCTCCAGCATAGCCGCGTTCGTTCGGCGTGAGCACCGAGTAGTGCACGCCCGGCCGCCGCGTGATGCCGGCCATCACCTCGGCGGCGTCCGCCATCTGCGGCACGGCCTTCGGCGAGACGAACGACGTGACCTCGATGTGCGTGAAGCCGGCCGCGCTCAGCTTGTCCACGAGCGCGACCTTCACCGCCGTTGGGAGCAGCGCCTTCTCGTTCTGCAGGCCGTCGCGGGGCGAGACCTCCACGAGCGTGACCAGGTTCGGCGCGGAGGCGGGCTTCGAGTGCGCGGGTGGCATTGTCCGGTCAATGGGGATGCCTCAAGCTTAATGCATGGCTGACTACGTCATTCCGGCGCGCACATCGATCGGGCACACGCACCTCAAGGTCTCGGACCTCGACCGCGCCCTCGCGTTCTGGCAGGGGGTGCTCGGCTTCGAGCTCCAGCAGCGCATGGGCGCGCAGGCGGCTTTCCTCTCCGCCGGCGGCTACCACCACCACATCGGCCTCAACACCTGGGAGAGCGCGGGCGGCAGCGCGCCCCCGCCCGGCACGACCGGCCTCTATCACGTGGCGATCCTCTATCCGACCCGCCGCGACCTCGCCATCGCGGTGCGGCGAGTGCTCGACGCGAGCATCCCATTGCAGGGGGCGAGCGACCACGGCGTCAGCGAGGCGATCTACCTCGCCGACCCGGACGGGAACGGCGTCGAACTCTACTGGGACCGGCCCGGCGCCGAGTGGCCGCGTGACCCCGCCGGCGGGGTGGCGATGTACTCACGGCGGCTCGACCTGGACGCGCTGCTCGCACTCGCCGGGTGATCGCGCCGCCTCGCTCGCGGGCCACGGGCATGCGCGCGAGATTCCGTGCACGCCCACACTTGGAGAGCAGATGCGCCAGCGAACCCGGCCGATCGTCGCCCTCATCCTCGCACTCGCCGCGGCCTGCGCGGCGCCTCAGGAGCGTGACGAGACGCCTCCGACCGCCGACTCGCTGACGGTCGCGCGCGCGCGGGATGCGGCCGCGGCGCTAGGACCCGACCTGATGGGGTTGCTGCTCTCGCAGCTCGACCGCGGCGGCCCGGAAGCGGCGCTCACGGTGTGCGTGGACTCGGCGCAGGTGCGGACCGCGCGCCACTCGGTGGACGGCGTCGCGATCCGCCGCATCGGCACCCGCGTCCGGAACCCGGTGAATGCGCCCGACTCGCTCGAGACACGGCTCCTCGCGTATCTCGCCGCCGAGCTGGACGCGGGGCGGCTCCCCGCCGAGTTCACCGAGGTCGCGCGCACCGGTGCCGACGGCACGTGGGAGCTTCGCTACCTGCGGCCGATGGTGCTGCTCGACCGCTGCACGGCGTGCCACGGGGCGGAGTCGGAGATCGCGCCGCGCGTGCGCACCCTGATCGCCTCGCGGTATCCGGCGGACGAGGCGGTCGGCTACCGTCCCGGCGAACTCCGCGGCGCGATCAGCGTGCGCGTGCCCCTCCCCGCCACGCAGTGAGCGCACTCCGCCTCGACGGCGGATTCACCACGCGCTTCGCACCCGCCCCGACCGGCTTCCTCCACCTCGGGCACGCCGTGAACGCAGTCTGGGTGTGGGGCGCGGCGCGCGCGTTCGGCGGCCGCGTCCTGCTCCGCATCGAGGACCACGACCGCGGTCGCTGTCGCCCGGAGTACGAACGCGCGCTGCTGGACGACCTCGACTGGCTCGGCCTCGTGCCGGACGTGGGGGCCACGGAGGAGTTCCGTCGCGGGCCGCACGCGCACCGACAGAGCGACCAGTCCGCGCGCTACGAGGCACGCCTCGCGCAGCTCGAATCGCAGGGCCTCGTCTATCCCTGCACCTGCTCGCGCGCCGACATCGCGCGGCAGGGCTCCGTGGACGAGACGGAGGGCGCCGAGCTCCGCTACCCGGGCACCTGCCGCGACGCCGCACGCGATCCTCGCTCCACGGCCGCCCGTCGCATCCGGTCCGAGGCGGGGCGCACCGAACGCTTCCACGACCTCCGCCTTGGGGAACAGGTGCAGGACCCGGACGCGCAGTGCGGCGACCTCCTCGCGCGCGATCGCAACGGGCATTGGACCTACCAGTTCGCCGTGACGGTGGACGACCTCGAGCAGGGCATCGACGTCGTGATCCGCGGCGAGGACCTCCTCGCCTCCACCGGGCGCCAGCTCCGGCTCGCACGCCTGCTCGGCCGCACCGCGATGCCGCGCTTCCTGCATCACCCGCTCGTCCTGCACCCCGACGGACGGAAGCTGAGCAAGTCCGCCGGCGACACGGGCATCCGGGAGCTGCGCAAGGCGGGGCGCACGCCGGCGGAGGTGCTCGGCCTCGCCGCCCGGGCAGCGGGACTGCAGGCGGATCCGGACCCCATCGACGCGGATTCGCTCGCGAGCCTGTTCCGCTGAGCCCAGCGGTCGCAGATTCTGCGGCATGACCATCCCGTCGCGCCTCCCACTCGCCGTGGCCGCGCTGCTCGGCGGCCTCGCCCTCATCGGTCCCTCCCTCGCCGCGCAGGACGCGGACCTGATCCTCACCGGCGGCCGCATCTGGACCGGCGACACGGCGCGCCCGTACGCCGAGGCGGTCGCGATCCGGAACGGCCGGCTCATCGCCGTGGGGAGTGCCGCGGAGGCCGCGCGGCACCGCGGAGCCGCCACACGGGTGATCGCGCTCGGCGGACGGTTCGCGACACCCGGCTTCATCGACAACCACACCCACTTCGGCCAGGCGGGCGCGCTCCTGCTCGGCGTGAACCTCCTGGACGTCTCCGACGCGGGTGCCTTCGCAGCGAGAGTGAAGGGGGCGCGCGACCGGCTCCCCGCGGGTGCGTGGATCACCGGCGGCGACTGGGGCGCCTACGAGGACTGGAACGCGGGGAGCGCAGGGGCCGCGCCGAACGCACCGCCGCGTGCGCGCTTCTCCCCCGACCGTTCGATCATCGACTCGGTGACTCCCGCGACCCCGGCACTGCTCCAGCGCTGGGACCGCACCGCGTACCTCGCGAACGGTGCGGCCCTCGCCGCGGCGAGTCTCGACTGTGCGTCGCCGGTGGACGGGCTCGAGTGCACCGCGGGCCGGGCGACCGGCCGCGTGAGCGGAGCGGCCCTCGCGCGCGTGCGCGCCGCGATCCCGGCCAAGTCGTTCGAGCAACGGCTGCGCGAGGCGCGCACCGCCATCGCACACCTGAACGAGATGGGCGTCACCGGGATCCACGACATCACGCCCCGGGAGCAGCTCCCGGTCTACCACGCGCTCAAGGAGCGCGGCGAGCTCACCGTCCGCGTCTACGCGCGCCCCACGCTCGACAAGTGGGACGAGCTCAGCGCCGTGGGCATCCCGCACGGCTTCGGGGACGAGTGGCTCCGCATCGGCGGGCTCAAGGGATTCGTGGACGGGATCCAGGGCAACTCGACCGCACGCTTCTATGAACCGCAGCTCCATTCGGGCAGGCGCGGCGAGTGGCGCGACTCGACCAACACCGCCGCCACGAGCGGACCGGGCTCGGGTATGGAGCCCGCGGGCAACATGCTGCGAAACCTCGACGGCGCGGACCGCGCGGGCCTCTGGCCGCAGGTGCACGCCATCGGCGACGAGGCGATCGACACCCTGCTGACTCTGTACGAGAAGGTCATGCGCGAGAATCCCGCGCGCGAGCGGCGCTTCCGCATCATCCACTCGCAGGTGCTGCGGGGCGCGGAGACGGCCCAGCGGTACGCGCGCCTCGGCATCATCGCCGAGGTGCAGCCCTATCACGCGATCGACGACATGCGATGGATGGAGGAGCGGATCGGCGAGCGTTCGCGCTGGGCCTACGCCTTCCGCACGCTGCATGACGCGGGGGTGATGCTGACCTTCGGCTCCGACTGGCCGGGGACCAACGCCTCCTGGTACACGGCGAATCCGATGCACATCCTCTATGCCGCCGTCACGCGCAGGACGATGGACGGCAGGCCGGAGGGGGGCTGGTTCCCCGAGGAGCGACTCGACCTGCTGACCTCGCTGCGCGCCTACACCGCGAACAACGCGTGGGCGGCAGGTGAGGAGGCGCTCAAGGGCAAGCTGATGGTCGGGATGCTCGCGGACGTGGTGGTGCTCGACCAGGACCTGTTCGCCCTTGCGCCCGACCGCATCAAGGACACGAAGGCGCTGCTCACGGTCGTCGGCGGCCGGATCGTCCACGCGGCCGCACCCTTCCAGCGTTGACCACGCCCCTCGCGGCGCTCCTCGCATTCCTCGCGCTGCAGCTGGGGATCGGGGTCTGGGTCTCGCGCCGGATCGTCTCCGAGTCGGACTACCTGATCGGCGGCCGGCGACTCGGCTACCTGCTCACCACCTTCTCGATCTTCGCGACCTGGTTCGGCGCGGAGACGGTGATCGGGTCCTCCTCCTCGGTGTACGGCGAGGGGCTCTCGCTCGCGTCGGCGGAGCCGTTCGGCTACGGGCTCTGCCTGATCCTGATGGGCGCGATCCTCGCGCGCCCGCTCTGGAACCGCGGACTCACCACGCTCGCGGACCTGTACCAGCAGCGCTTCGGCACGCGCGTGGAGCGGCTCGCGGCGGTCCTGCTCATCCCGAGCTCGATCCTCTGGGGCGCGGCACAGGTGCGCGCGTTCGGGCAGGTGATCGCCTCGGCGAGCACCATCCACTTCGAGGTGGCGATCGGGCTCGCCGCACTCTTCACGATCGCCTACACGGCGTTCGGAGGGCTCCTCGCGGATTCGATCACCGACCTCATCCAGGGCGGGATCCTCGCGTTCGGGCTCGTCGCGATGCTCGTCGCGGTGGTCATCAGCGTCGGCGGGCCGGCCGATGCGCTGCACCTGCTCGCGACGACCGACCGGGTGAACCTCTCGCCGGCCGCGGCCGGCCACTGGCTGGAGACGCTGGAGGCGTGGGCGATCCCGGTCTGCGGCTCCCTCGCCGCCACGGAGGTGGTGGGGCGCGTCATCGCCGCGCGCTCGCCGCAGGTGGCGCAGCGCTCCTCCCTCGCGGCGGGCGGGCTCTACCTCGCGATCGGGAGCATCCCGGTGCTCATCGCGCTCATCGGCGGGTCCCTCGTGGGGACGCTCGCCAACCCGGAGCAGCTCCTGCCGACCATCGCGCAGGAGGTCCTCCCGACCGTGCTCTTCGCCATCTTCGCCGGCGGGCTCGTCGCGGCGATCCTCTCGACGGTGGACTCGACCCTGCTCATGGCCGCGGGGATCCTCTCGCACAACCTGATCGTGCCCATCGCCGGGATCACCGAGGAGCGGACCAAGGTGCGCGTCGCCCGCGGTGGCGTGATCGCGTTCGGCGTGATCGCCTACCTGCTCGCCCTCAACTCGGAGGGCGTCTTCGCGCTCGTGGAGCAGGCCTCGGCCTTCGGATCGTCCGGGATCCTCGTCACGGTGCTCTTCGCGCTCTTCACCCCCTGGGGTTCCGCGCGCACGGCGGCGGCGACCCTGGTGGTCGGACTCGTGGTGTACATCGGGGGCGTGATCGCGGGACTCCCCGCCCCCTACCTCGCCTCGCTCGGGGCGTCACTCCTCACCTGGGGCATCGGATGCGCGGTCGACTCAGCGGCGTCCTGATCGGCGCCGCGTTCCTGATGGCCACCTCGGCCATCGGGCCGGGCTTCCTCACGCAGACCGCCGTCTTCACCGAGCGCCTCGGGGCGAGCTTCGGCTTCGCGATCCTGGTCAGCATCATCATCGACGTCACGGCGCAGCTGAACATCTGGCGCGTGATCGCGGTGAGCGGACGCCGCGCACCCGCGATCGCCGACGACGTCGCACCTGGGCTCGGCACCCTGCTCGCCTTCCTCGTGGCACTCGGTGGGCTCGCCTTCAACATCGGGAACGTCGCCGGCGCGGGCCTCGGGCTGCAGGTCGTCTTCGGCACCCCGGTCTGGATGGGGGCGATCATCAGCGCGGCGGTGGCCATCACGATCTTCCTGTTCAAGGAGGCCGGACGCGCGATGGACCGCTTCGCCCTCGCGCTCGGCCTCGTCCTCGTCGCGCTCACCTGGTACGTCGCGGCGGTCTCCGGTGCGCCACTGCGCGAGGCGGTCGAGCGCACTTTCGTCCCCACGCAGGTGGACCTCTTCGCGATCGTGACCATCGTGGGCGGCACCGTGGGCGGCTACATCACCTTCGCCGGTGCGCACCGGCTGGTGGACGCGGGCGTGCAGGGGCCCGAGTCGGTCGGGAAGGTCACCCACTCCGCGCTCTGGGCGATGGGCATCGCCTCGCTCATGCGCATCGTGCTCTTCGTCGCCGCGCTCGGCGTGGTGAGCCGTGGGCTCACGCTCGACCCCGCGAACCCGCCGGCGTCGGTCTTCCGGCACGCCACCGGCGAGGTGGGCTACAAGATCTTCGGCGTCGTGATGTGGAGCGCGGCGATCACCTCGGTGGTCGGTGCGGCGTACACCTCCGTCTCCTTCCTCCGCGGGCTGCACCGGGCGCTCGACGCGCACTGGACGCGCGTGGTGATCGCGTTTATCGCGCTCTCCACGCTGGTGTTCGTGGTGATCGGCCGTCCGGTGCGGACGCTCATCCTCGTCGGTGCCCTGAACGGGTTGATCCTGCCGCTGGCGCTCGGCACGATGCTGGTCGCGGCCCACCGCGCGCGCGTGGTCGGCGCCTACCGGCACCCACGGTCACTCACCGCACTCGGCGCCATCGTCGCCCTCGCGATGGCCGGCGCGGGCGCGTACGTCCTCTGGAACGACCTCCCCGCCCTGTTCCGCTAGGCGCCCGGCCGCCGTACGTTCACGGCGTCGTCCCCCGACCCAGGAGCCGTCGCATGACCGTCTCTCGTCGCAGCTTCGTCCGTTCACTCGGCGTCGGCGGTGCCGGCGCGCTCGCGCTCCCCACGTGGCTGAGCGCCCGCGGGCATGAGGCGGGCACCCACCTCGACGACGCCCTCGCCGCTGCGCGCTGGCAGGGTGCGTCGCCGATCAAGCTCGACTCCAACGAGAACCCGAACGGGCCCGCGCCGGCGGCGATGCGGGCGGTCCAGCAAGCCTTCCGGCGCGCATCGCTCTATCCCGCCAGGGGTGAGCAGGCGGTGCGCGACGCCATCGCACAGGCGCAGGGACTCCAACCCGACCAGGTGATGGTCGGCTCCGGGTCGGGGGAGGTCCTCCGCCTCGCCGTGCAGGCGTTCTGCACCCCGACACGCCACCTGGTGGCGGCGCGTCCGACCTTCGAGACGCCGGCCCGCTACGCCGGCGTGCTCGGGCTCCCGGTGCGCGAGGTCCCGGTGGACAAGTCGCTGGCGCTCGACTTGGACGGGATGCTCGCCCAGGTGCGCGGGGCCGGCCTCGTCTTCCTCTGCAACCCGAACAACCCCACGGGGCACGTGCACGGCGCCAAGGCCGTCACGGCGTTCATCGAGGCCGCCCTGCGCGCCGACCCCGAGGTCGTGGTGCTCGTGGACGAGGCGTACCACGAGTTCGTGACGGACCCCGCGTACGCGACGTCCGTGCCGCTCATCGCGCGGCATTCGCGGGTGGTGGTCTCGCGCACCTTCTCGAAGATCTATGGACTCGCCGGCATGCGCCTCGGCTACGCGATGGGCGCCCCCGCGACGCTCGCGCGCATGGAGCGCCTCCGGCTCGAGAACGGCGTGGGCAGCCTCACACAAGTGGCCGGGCTCGCGGCCCTCGGCGACACCGCGCTGGTGCAGCGCGAGCGGGAGGGGAACCGGGCGGCGCTGGAGTTCACCGCCCGCTGGTTCACCGACGCGGGCTACGCGGTGGTCCCCTCGCAGACGAACTTCGTGCTGGTCAACATCCGGAGGGACGCGACCGCGTTCAAGGACAGCTGCGCGGCAGAGGGCGTGCTGGTGGGGCGCGTCTTCCCCCCGCTCACGCAGCACACGCGCATCTCGATCGGCACCATGGACGAGATGCGGCGCGCGGTCGCGATCCTCGGGCGCGTGCTCAGCTGACCCGGCGGATCCCCGCGATCGGGGTGCCGCCGGGCGCGGGGTCGGGCACCGCCGCGGGGAACCGGCGCAGCAGCCGGTCGAAGAGCGAGGTGAAGGGCTCGAACTGTCGGACGGCGACGAGGAGCGCCGTGAGGACGATGCTCACGAGCACGATCCCGTAGACGATGCCCTGGATCAGCTCCCCCTCGATGAGGCCCGCCTCGAGCGGCAGGCCGGCGAGCACCGCGGCCGCCAGTCCCTTGGGGATCATGATGGCGATGACGGTCGCCTCGTTCCGGGTCGCCGAGGGAGGCGCGAGCCGCGCCGCGACCAGGAACCGGCCGAGGTACGCGACGAGCGTGAGGGCGACCGCGATCGCCAGGAGCGCGGGATCGTCCACGCGCATCGAGATCCCGAGGTACACGAAGAAGAACGTCTTGAGCAGGAAGACGATCTCGCTGTAGAAGTCCGACTCCGTCGGCGTGACGCCCGTGAGCGGACGCCCCGAGAGGAAGCGCGAGAGCCCGAAGTGCTGGTGGTTGGTGAGCGTGATGCCGAATGCCATCACGGCGATGGCGCCGGCGAAGCCGAGCAGCTCGGCGGCGCCGTAGAGCACGAAGGCGCCGGCGAGCGTGGTGAAGATCGTGGACGGGAGCTGGCGCACGCGCTCCCAGACGAGGAGCCACCCGACCCCACCGGCCACGCCGATCGCGGCGGCGAAGACCATGGAGGAGATGGTCTGTCCGATCATGAGCCCGACGCGCACCTCGCCCTGGCGGGCGGCCTGGAGCAGCGCGAAGGTGAAGACGATCGACGCGACGTCGGTGATCGCCGACTCCAGGATGAGCAGGGTGCTCGCCCCCTCGCGCAGCTTGAGGCTCTTGACCATCGGGATCACCACGGCGGACGAGGTGCCGCAGACGATGGTCCCGATGAGGAAGGAGCTCAGCCAGGTCAGGCCGAGCGCGAGCCGCGCCCCGACGGCGACCAGCACCATCGTGAGGAACACCGTGCTGAGCGTCACGACGAGCGCGCTGCGGGCCGAGCGCCCGATCTCCCGCAGGTCGAGCGTCGTCCCGCTCTCGAAGAGGATCACGGCGAGCGCGACCGTGGTGAGCACGACGCCCGCCGAGCCGAACGAGGCGGGGGTGATCCAGCCCAGCACCGGTCCGCCCACGATCCCGATGACCATGAGGACGAGCACGTCCGGGAGCCGTGTCTTGTCGAACGTCGTCGCGAGCAGGTGCGCCAGGAAGTACAGCGCGCCGATCGCCAGGATCGTCTGGGCCATGGTCAGCCGTTGGGGGGATCCGCGCGACGTGCGCGGAGCGGCACCGTGCCGAACGCGGGATTGCGCCGGTGCGAGAAGATGAGCGAGGTCTCGAGGTGCGCGACTTCCGGGCGTGTCGAGAAGGCCGTCAGGATGAACTCCCGCAGGTGGTCCGAGTCGCGGACGGCGACGTGCACAAGGTAGTCGTTCGCGCCGGTGAGGTGGTACAGGCCGCGGACCTCGGGGAGCGTCATCGCATGTGACTCGAACCCCGAGATCGCGGCACGAGCGTGGCGTTCGAGCCGCACGGCGACCAGCGCCTCGAGCGTCACCCCATGGACGCGCGGATCGACCTCGGCGTGATATCCGAGGAGCGCGCCGGAACGCTCGAGCCGGCGGACCCGGGCGAGACAGCTGGAGGGCGCGAGGCCGACCTTGGCCGCGAGCGCCTTGTTCGAGATCCGCGCATCGTGCTGCAGATGGGCGAGGATGTCGCGATCGATTCGGTCCACGACCTCCGGGACGGAATCCCGCCGAATATACTGCGGCAATTCTGGCTCCTATTCGGTGATTTCGCTAAATTACTAGTGCATTCCCGAACATGGAGCAACCCATGAAAGACCGAACCGACGGGACCTTCACGACGCGGGCCGTGCACGCCGGACGCCGGGACTTCGTCGAGCGCGGAGTGCACGCGCCGCCCATCGACCTCAGCACGACCTATCCGACGCCCGACCTCGACCTCGCGGCCCGGTCGTTCGACGCCCTCGCCTCCGGGGACGCGCCCGAGGACGGCGCGTTCATCTACCAGCGCCTCTTCAATCCCACGACCGACCGCTTCGAGCAGGCACTCGCCGAGCTCGAGGGCGCGGAGGATGCCGCCGCGTTCGGCTCGGGGATGGCCGCGTTCACGGCCGTCCTGCTGGCCGCGCGGTCACGCGGCAACCACGTCGTCGCGGTGCGCCCCATCTACGGAACCGCGGACCATCTCCTCACCTCGGGGCTGCTCGGCCTCGACGTGACCTGGACCACCCAGGACGAGGTCGCCACCGCGCTCCGACCCGACACGGCGCTCGTGGTGATCGAGACCCCGGGGAACCCGACGCTCGCCCTCGTCGACGTCGCACACGTGGTCGCGCAGGCCGGGGGCGTTCCCGTCCTCGTGGACGCGACCTTCGCGACGCCCGTGCTCCTCCGCCCGCTCGCCCATGGCGCGTCCCTCGTGATGCACTCGGCCAGCAAGTTCATCGGCGGCCACGGCGACGTCCTCGCCGGTGTCGTCGCGGGGTCGCATGCGATGGTCCGGGACATCAAGCACGTGCGCGCGGCCACGGGCGGGCTCCTGCACCCGCTCGGCGCCTACCTCCTGCAGCGCGGCCTCCCCACCCTCCCCCTCCGCGTCGAGCGCGCGCAGGCGACGGCGGAGCTCCTCGCGCAGCGCCTCGCCGAGGACCCGCGGATCCGGGACATCCTCTATCCGGGACTCCCGGGACAGGACCCGCGCGGACTGATCGGCCGGCAGATGGCCGGGCCGGGAAGCGTCATGAGCTTCGAGCTGGCGAGCGATGACCTCGACGTGATGCAACGCTTCATCGCGGCGCTCCGCCTCGTCACCCCCGCGGTCAGCCTCGGGTCGACGGACACGCTGATCCAGCCGCCCGCCGTGCTGACCCACCGCGTGGTCGACCCGGCGGCACGTGCGTCCACGGGGATCAGCGGCGGTCTCCTCCGGTTGAGCGTCGGACTCGAGGACTTCGCCGACCTCTGGGCGGACCTCGACCGCGCGCTCGACGTGGTGCCCGTGACCGCCCGCCGCCATACTCCGGAGATGACGCCCGCCGCCACGCGGTGACCGCCGCGACATCCGACCGTCCGCGCTGGGACGACCACGACGACCTCCCCCTCGCTCCCCTCGCCGGGGATGCCGAGGCGGAGGTCTGTGTCGTCGGCCTCGGCGGCACCGGACTCGCGTGCATCACGGAGGCGCTCGCGCTCGGCGCGCGGTCGGTGATCGGGATCGACGCCGTGGGCGTGGCGGCGGGCGCGGCGGGACGGAACGGAGGCCTCCTCCTCTCCGGGACGTCCGACTTCCATCATGACGCCGTCCGGATCCTCGGGCGCGAACGGGCCGTGGAGATCACGCGGCGCACGATGGCGGAGATCGACCGGATGATCGCGGAGGTCCCGCAGGCCGTTCGCGTCACGGGCTCCCTGCGGATCGCGGCCACCGACGAGGAGCGCGCGGACTGCGAGGCCCAGCGCGCGCAGATGGTCGCCGACGGGTTCGCGGCGGAGCGCTACGAGGGACCGGAGGGCGTCGGCATCCTGATCCCGTCCGATGCGGCCTTCCAGCCGATGCGCCGCTGCCGGACGCTCGCCGCGCGGGCGCTCGCACGGGGGGCGCGCCTTCACGGCGCCACCGCCCACTCCCTCGAACCGGGACTCGTCCGGACCGACCGCGGGTCCATCCGCGCCCGCCACGTGATCGTGTGCGTGGATGGACGCCTCGAGCGGCTGGTCCCGGAACTCGCGAGCGGCGTGCGCACGGCACGGCTGCAGATGCTCGCCACGGCGCCCGCGCCGGAGGTCACCTTCACCCGGCCGGTCTCCACCCGGTACGGTTGGGACTACTGGCAGCAACTCCCCGACGGCTCCGTGCTGCTCGGCGGCGGCCGCGACGCCGGGGGCGACGCCGAGTGGACCACCGAGACCACGACGAGCAGCGCCGTGCAGGACTACCTCACCTCGACGCTGCGCCTGCGGCTCGGCGTGCACGCGGACGTGACGCACCGGTGGGCGGCGGTCGTCGCATACACGGAGACCGGGCTCCCGGTCTTCCGGTCCCTCGGCGACGGCGTGTGCGTGATGGGTGCCTACAGCGGGACCGGGAACGTGGTCGGCGCGCTCCTGGGCCGTGGCGCCGCACAGCTCGCACTCACCGGCCGCCGGGACCTCCTCTCCCCCTTCCTCGACTGAGCCCCATGCGCTGGGACCGCCCGCCGATGCACGAGGTGCAGGTCACGCTCCCCACCTGGGTGGTGGAGCAGGTGGACTACGCCGCGCCCTATCCCACGACGGAATCGCGGATGCGGCTTGCCATCGCGCTCGCGCGCGGGAATGTCGAGCGCGGGACGGGTGGGCCGTTCGGTGCGGCGATCTTCGAGCGGGGGGGCGGGCGGCTGGTCGCGGTCGGAGTCAACGGGGTGACCCGACTCAACAACAGCACCGTGCACGCGGAGATGGTGGCGTTCCAGATGGCGGAGAAGCGCATCGGCGCCTACTCGCTGCGCGCCGAGGGCCACGCGGAGCACGAGCTCTTCTCCAGCTGTGCTCCCTGCGCGATGTGCCTCGGGGCCACCCTCTGGAGCGGGGTCACGCGGCTCACCTACGCCGCGCTGCGCGAGGACGCCGAGCGGATCGGCTTCGACGAGGGACCCGTCTTCGCGGATTCGTACGCGTACCTGCGCTCGCGCGGCATCGAGATCGTCGAGGGGCTGCTCCGCGACGAGGCTTGCGCCGTGCTCGACGGGTACCAGGCCTCGGGGGGCACCGTCTACAACGCCGGCGCCTGAGGTCACGCGACGGGCGGGCGGCTCGCCCGGCCCGCGTCAGCCCGGCTTGCCGATCCCTTCCGACTGCTTGAGCCAGAGCGTCTGCGTCGGGAAGGCGAAGCTCACGCCGGCCCCCTCGACGATCTTCATGATCGAGAGGAGGAGCTCCTCCCGCACGCGCCGGAACTCGTCCGCCACGGACGTCAGGACCCAGCAGAAGATCTCGATGTCGAGCGAGGACGGTCCGAACTGCTGGAATCGGACCACGATGCGGTCCGGCCAGACCATGCCGTGGTCGCGCAGCATCGACTCGATCTCGTTGCGAATCTGCTGCATGGTGGCCGCGCTCGTGCCGTACTCGACGCCGATCACCGCGCGGAAGCGGATACGGTCGCGCTTGGTCAGGTTCTCGGTCTTCATCTCCGAGAGCGCGCCGTTCGGGAAGCTCACGATCGTGCGCTCCGGCGTCCGGATGCGGGTCGACCGCAGGCCGATGGCCTCGACCTCGCCCTCGAGGCCATCGACCACGACCCAGTCGCCCACACTGAACGGCTGGTCCACGCCGATCGAGACGGAGCCGAAGAAGTGCTCGAGCGACTTCTGCGCGCCGAGCGCGACCGCGATGCCGCCGATCCCGAGACCCGCCAGGATGGTCGCGACCGGGTAGCCGAACGCCGCGATGACCGTGAGGACGCCGAGGACGAAGACGAGGAGCCGCGAGATCCGCGCCGTGAGCGGGATGAGCGACTTCATCGCGGGGTGGTGCGTGCCCCAGTCGCTCTCCGGCAGCGCCTCCTGCAGCACGGTGATCCCGCGGAGGGCGATCCAGAAGAACGCCACCACCGCGATCGCCCGCTGCAGGTCGACGACGAAGACCTGCGCCGGCTCCGGCAGCGCGATCCAGTCCAGCAGGAACCAGGAGACGGCGACACCGAGCAGCATCGCGATCGGTCCGCGCGCCGCCGCGATGATCTTGTCGTCCATGTCCGTGCTGGTGTTCGCCACGAGCCGCCGCAGGATGGTCTGCGTGGGGATCGCGATCAGGAATCCGGCGAACCCCGCGAGCGGGATGAGCACCAGGAGGGCGAGCCACTGCCACCAGCGCACGTCGAAGGGTCCCCGATGCAGGAGGGCCTCGGGGAGCATCTCGCGCGCCCAGTAGTCCGGGAGCGCCTCGTACAGCGAGTCGATGCGCGCGACCGTCCCTTCCGAAAAGACCCAGCGCGCGGGGGTCGTGCTCTCGTCGAGGCGCAGCCTGATCGGCGTGGGACGCCCCTCGGCGTCGGGCACGCTCCCCAGGAGCTCCTGGTCGAACGGCAGGCCGTCGGTGGTGTCACCCGCCGCACTCGGCGAGACGCGCTCGAGGTCCACCCAGAGGTGCGTGTCGAGCACCTCGCTCAGCCGCCGGGCGAGTTCGCCGGCGCGGGCGGCGGCGGCCGGGTCGGTCTGGTCGAGCCAGTTCGCGGCGCGCACGGTGTCGTCCACCCGCGCGGCGTTGAGATACCCCTGCACCGAGGCCCGTGGCGACGCAGAATCGACGACCACCGAGGAGGACTGGGTCGTGGCGTTGCGCGCCGCCGGGCGCCGCAGCCCCTGTGCGTGGAGCGAGGGGACGAGCAGCGCGACAGCAGCGATCAGGACGCAGAGACGGGAGTTCACGGGCATCCCGCAACCTTGGGGAACGACCCCGTCGCCGCAAGCGGTCGCTAGCTTCCATGCAACCCTGTCACCGACCGACCATGGCCGCCTCTCCCGACACCCCGCACCTCGCCGACCCGGACACCAATCCGTCGTTCACGCGCGGCGTCTTCCTGGGTGAGATCCGCGAGGATCTCGTCTTCCCCTTCCCGGAGCCCACCACGGAGGAGAAGGAGTCGCTGGCCGCGATCCTCGACGCCTTCCGCTCGTGGGCCGCGGACACGCTGGACCCGGCGCAGCTCGACCACGACGGCAAGTTCCCGGACGCCGTGCGCCAGGGGATGGCCGAGCTCGGCCTGATGGGGCTCAACATCCCCGAGGCCTACGGCGGCTTCGGCGCCTCGGCGATGGTCTTCAACCGCGTGTTCGGCGAGATCGGCGCGCACGACGCGGCGCTCGCCGTCTACTTCGGCGCGCACCAGAGCATCGGGATCAAGGGGATCATCCTGTTCGGCACCGAGGAGCAGAAGCAGGAGTGGCTCCCGCGCTGCGCCTCGGGGGAGCTGGTGGGCGCCTTCTGCCTCACCGAGCCGGGCTCCGGCTCCGACGCGCAGGCGATGCTCGCCAACGCGGTCCCGAGCGCCGACGGGTCGCACTACCTGCTCAACGGCACGAAGATCTGGATCTCCAACGCCGGCTACGCGGGCGTCTTCACGGTCTTCGCCAAGGTCCCGGTCGAGATCGGCGGCAAGACCAAGCAGCGCGTGACCGCCTTCATCGTGGACGCCAAGTCCGCCGGCATCTCCCTCGGCAAGATCGAGGAGAAGATGGGGATCAAGGCCAGCGACACGCGCACCGTGACCTTCGAGAACGTGAAGGTGCCGGCCGCCAACCTGCTCGGCGAGGTCGGCGGCGGCTTCAAGATCGCGCTCGAGATCCTGAACTCCGGCCGCCTCGGCCTCTCCGCCGGCTCCGCCCGCGGCACCCGCGCGATGATGAAGCACGCGATCGACTACGCCAAGGAGCGCGAGCAGTTCGGCAAGCCGATCGGGGCGTTCGAGATGATCCAGAAGAAGATCGCGCTCGCCGCCGTCGACTGTTACGCGGCCGACGCCGGCTGGATGCTCTGCGCCGGGATGGTGGACCGCGGCGCCATCGACTTCTCGCTCGAGACCGCCGCCTGCAAGATCTACGCGTCGGAGCTCGCCTTCCGCTCGGCCAACGAGGCACTCCAGATCGCCGGCGGCATCGGCTACTCCAAGGAATTCCCGTACGAACGCTTCGTCCGCGACTCGCGCATCAACCTGATCTTCGAGGGCACGAACGAGATCCTGCGCGCGCTCATCGCGCTCATGGGCCTGCAGCAGCCCGGCGAGGAGATGAAGGCCGTCGGCAAGGCGTTCCAGGACCCGCTCCACTCGCTGGGCGCCATCTCGAGCTATCTCACCGGGCGCGTGAAGCGCACGCTGGTGAAGCCGGACTTCACGAAGGTCCACCCGCTGCTCGAGGACGAGGCGGAGATGGTGGCCGAGAACATCCATTCGCTCGCGCTGGCGGTGGAGAAGGCGCTGATCGAGCACGGCAAGGCGATCATCGACCGGCAGATGCTCCACGAGCGGATGGCGAACGCCGCGATCGACATCTACCTGAGCACGGCGGTGCTCTCGCGCGTGACCAGCGCGCTCGAGAAGCACGGGGAGGAGGGGGCGACCGCGGACCTCGACGCGGCCCGCATCTTCATCCCGATGTCGATGCGCCGCACACGGCGCGCGATCCGCGCGCTCGACCGCAACCAGGACGAACGGATGCGCGCGCTCGCGCAGCGCGCCCTCGACACGGGCGACCTCACGGTCCCCACGCCCACCGACACGCCCTGAGCCCTCGCGAGACCCGCAGCCCGTGACCCTGCTCTCCTGTTCGGCCGTCGGCATCTCGTTCGGCGCCACCACGCTCCTCAAGGACGTCACCTTCACCGTCGGGGCCGGCGACCGCTGGGGGATCGTCGGCCGCAACGGCTCCGGCAAGAGCTCGCTCTTCAAGGTCGTCACCGGCGCCATGCAGCCGACGTCGGGCACGGTGTCGCGCCAGCCCGGGCTCCGGCACGCGCTCCTCGAGCAGCACCGCGCGTTCGAGGGCGTGGAGACCGTCTGGGACGCGGCGGCGACGGCGTTCCGCGACGTGATCGCGCTCGAGCAGTCGCTCGCGGAGCAGGCCGCACAGCTCGCCGAGCTCGGGGAGCGGACGCCCGATGCGGTGCTCGAGCGCTTCGGCCGCGACCAGGAGCGCTTCGCGGACCTGGGCGGCTACACCTTCCACGCGCGCGTGGACGCGGTGCTGCAGGGCCTCGGGTTCGACGCCGAGGAGTCCAAGACGCGGGCGATCGGCTCGCTGAGTGGCGGCGAGCGCGGCCGCGTGGGCCTCGCCGCGCAGCTCATCGCACCCGCCGAGCTCCTCCTCCTCGACGAGCCCACGAACCACCTCGACCTCGACACCACGCTCTGGCTGCAGCAGTGGCTCAAGGAGTGCGACGAGACGATCCTCGTGATCAGCCACGACCGCGCCTTCCTCGACGAGGTCGCCGACCACATCCTCCACTTGGAAGGGGGCACGGGCGAGACCTACCGCGGCAACTACTCCAGCTTCGTCTCACAGCGCACCGAGCGGCGCCTCTCGCGCGACCGCGAGGTGGAGCGGCAGCGGAAGTTCATCGCCAAGGAGGAGGAGTACATCCGCCGCAACATCGCGGGCGTGAACACCGCACAGGCCAAGGGCCGCCGCAAGCGCCTCGAACGGCTCCCGCGCCTGGCGCCCCCTCCCGGCGCCGCGGGCGCGATGGTGCTCCGGCTCGACGCGGCCGAGCGGGGCGGCGACCGCGTGATCACCGCGGACAAGCTCACGGTGAAGGTCGCCGACCGCGTGCTGGTCTCGGAGTTCACCGGCGTGGCGCAGCGGGGCGACGTGATCGCGCTGGTCGGCCCGAACGGCGCGGGGAAGTCCACCCTGCTCGCGACCCTCCTCGGCCAGCGCGCACCCGCCGGCGGCGAGGCGAAGGTCGGGGGCTCCGTCTCGCCGGCCTGGTTCCGGCAGGACCTCGCGGACCTCCCGCTCGGCAAGTCGCTCTACGACGCCATCGCCGACCTCCGCCCGCTCTGGAACCGGGGCGCGATCCAGAACCACCTCGGCTGCTTCGGCTTCTCCGGCCAGGAGGTGATGCGCGGCATCTCCACGCTCTCGGGGGGCGAACGGGCGCGCATGGCGCTCGCGATCATCACGCTCGCGCACGCGAACCTCCTCGTGCTCGACGAGCCGACGAACCACCTCGACGTCGAGAGCATCGAGGCCATCGAGGACGCACTGGAGGAGTACGAGGGGACGGTGATCCTCGTGAGCCACGACCGCGCGTTCCTGCGGGAGCTCGCGACGCGCGTCTGGGCGTTCGACGGCACGCACATCACCGACTTCGACGGCCCCTTCGTGGAGTGGGAGCGCGCGAAGGCGGAGCGGGAGTCACGCACCGCGCGCAGCGCCGCGGACGAGACCGAGGCCAGGCGGCAGCGCGAGCGGGAGCGCGCGAAGCAGAACGCGAGCGCGCAGGACGAGGACCACGCGGCGCGGCGCGCGAGGAAGCGGGCGGCGGAGAACGCCGAGCAGCTCGTCGCGCGCTGCGAGGCGCGCATCGGCGAGCTCGAGCGGGAGTTGGCGGACCCGGACCTCTACGACGGCTCGGCGCAGGCGGCGCGGAAGGCCGGCCAGCTGGACCAGCAGCTGGCCAAGGCGCGGCGGGCGCTCGAGGATGCGATGGCCGCCTGGGCGGAGGCGACCGAGGGCGTGAGCTAGCGGCTCAGGCGGCGTCCGGGCGCAGCTTGCCGTAGGCGTTGATCACCTGCTTCAGCGCCATCCGGGCGGACATCTCCAGCTCGAACTCCATCCGGATCTCGTTGAGCTGGGCGGCGTCGTGCTTCTTGAGCCGCGCGGCGACCGCGTCGCTCTGCTCGTGCCGCCGCACGTACTCGCGGCACCCCATGTAGAGCGCGTTGGCCGCGTGCCACCACTCCTCCGACTCGTCGCCCCGGCCGGCGGCGGCGACCGTCTCGTACCGCTTGGTCGCCTGCGCGACGATGCGGTCGCTGAGCTCCACCACCTCGGCCACACCCTCGAGCTCGAAGTCGTCGAGCCCGTGCCCGAGCACGCGCGCGAGCCGCTGGTGCTGATGGCAACTCTCGTTCGCGGCGCGGTAGAGCGCGTCGGCGGCGTCGCGTACGGGGTGCGCCGAGGGCTTCGTGGCCCCGGCAGGGGCTTTCTTGGGCATCAGCGTCCGTGGGTCAGGGGTGTCGTTGAACACTGACAGGGTGCGCACCACCGACGCAAGGCGCAGCCGCACACGGCGGCGCGCACCTCCGTGCGCGGCTCAGCGCACCTCGCCCGCCCGGACGAAGAGCTCCCACCGGACCGCGCGCCGCGGCGTACTCCCCCACGCCTCGGCGAGCCGCTGCTCGAAGGCGAGGATCGGCTCCTCCCCGCGTGCCGCGATGAAGCGCCGCGTGCCCGACCAGGTGCGAAGGAACCCGACGTACTGCGCGAGCGACCAGTCCTCGCGCAGCTCCAGCGGCGGAGGCACGAGCTCGTCGATCGGGAGCGCGATCCCCCGGTACTCGTCGTTCACCGTGCGGTGCTCGGGCGGCCAGTACTGGCCGAGCGTCATCTCCATGTGGTGACGCACGACCTCGTCCACCTCGGGCGTGACCTTGCTGTACTTGTAGCCGAACACGGCGAGGATCCCCCCCGGCCGCAGCACGCGGAATGCCTCGCGGCAGAACGCATCCACGTCGAACCAGTGGAGCGCCTGCCCCACGGTCACGAGGTCCGCGCTCAGCTCGTCGAGTCCGCTCTCGTACTGGGCGACGGCGTAGGAGATCCGCGGGTGCGGCACCGCCTCGGCGATCTGCTCCGGACTCGCGTCGGTCGCGACCACCTTCGCGAATCGCGAGACGAGACCGAGCGCCACCTGGCCGTTCCCGGTCCCCGCGTCCCACGCGAGCCGCGTGCCGGGCGAGATGACGGCGAGCCAATGGAAGAGCGCCGCCGGATACCGCGGCCTGAACTCCGCGTACGACGCCGCGTGCGCGGAGAAGTGGTCGGCGAACCCGCGCTGCCCGGGGGTCATCACGACATCCTCACGGCGAGCCGGGGTCCTCGGCCACGAAGGCCAGGCGGTCGCCCTGCGCACTGAGGGCGAGGCGCGTGATGCCGCGCACGCCCAGCTCCGCGAAGTCCGCCAGCAGGTCCCACCGAGCGCCGACGCGCAGCCAGATGCGGGAGCCCGACGCCGCGATGAGCTGTCCCGCCGGCGTCCAGAGGTGGTAGTCCGCCTGCGGGGGCGGGGGCGCGATGCGCTGCACCGTGCGCGTGCGCACGTCCACCTCGCTGATCCAGGCGGTGTCCCCCTCCTGCACGAAGCTGAACGCGTCGCGTCCCGGGATCCTCACGAGCGCCCGGCCGATCCGGCGGGCGAGCGTGTCGGCGCGCTCGGTGCGCGCATCGACGAGCACGAGGGCGTTGGGGGCGCCGAGCACGAAGGTGCCCAGCGTGTGGTCCCCCACCCAGACGTGGTATCCCACGGGCCGCAGCGCACGAAGGACCAGCGAGGGCGCGCCGCCGTCGAGCGGGAAGCGCCAGAGGCGTTGCGTGGAGTCGCGCTCGACGCGGATCACGGAGATCGCGAGGCCGTCCGGCGTGCGCGTGGCGGAGTACTCGCTCTCCGGCGTGTCGGTCACGCGCACGGGCGCGCCGCCGGTCACCGGCACGCGCCAGATGTCCGCCTGGGCGTCCTCGCGGATGCTGGTGAAGTGGAGCGCGCGCCCGTCGGCGGTGAACGAGGGCTGGTTGTCGTAGCCGGCGCGCCGCGTGACGTTCACCGGGCGCCCGATCGCGATGTGCGTACCCGTCTCCGTGAAGCTCGCGACCCAGATGTCCGTGCCGCCCTGCGCGGCGAGGGGTGCCGGCGCGGCGAGCGCGACCAGGAGCGCCGCACGGAGCGCGGCTGCGTGCGTCGAAGAAGTCGCCCTGCGAGGACCACGCATCGTCACGCTCCTGTCGGAAGTAGCACCGCACGACACTCGCCGAACCCCACGCGCGCCGCCCCCGCGCGCTCGCCCCAGCCCCTCAGGATCACCTCGTCCCCATCCGCGATGAACGCGCGTTCCTCGCCATTGGAGAGGACCACGGGCTCCGTGCCCCTCCACGCGAGTTCCAGCAGGCAACCGCGCGCGCCCCGCTCCGGCCCCGAGACGGTTCCGCTCGCGATCAGGTCCCCCGGCCGGAGGTTGCAGCCATTGCTCGCATGATGCGTGAGCATCTGCGCCAGCGTCCAGTACATCCGCGTGAACGTCCCCTGGCTGAGCCGCTCCGCCGGCGTCCCCGCCTCGCGCATGCGCGCGGTGCGGAGCCAGACCTCGAGGGTCAGGTCGAATCCGCCACGCGCGACATCGGTCTGGTCGGAGAGGTACGGAAGCGGCGCCGGCTCGTCGCCGGCACGCGGGCGCGCCGCGGTGCGGAACGGCTCCAACGCGTCCAGCGTGACGATCCAGGGCGAGACCGTCGTCGCGAAGTTCTTCGCCAGGAAGGGACCCAGCGGCTGGTACTCCCAGGCCTGGATGTCGCGCGCGGACCAGTCGTTCACCAGCACGAGCCCGGCGAGGTGCTCCTCGGCCCGCGCGATCGGGACCGCGGTGCCGAGCGCATTCCCCGCGCCGATCACCGCGCCGACCTCCAGCTCGTAGTCGATGCGTGCACTCGCCCCGAAGGTCGGCGGCCCCTGCGGTGTCGCGGCGGTCTGGCCCTGCGGCCGCCGCACGGCCACGCCGCTCGGCACGATCGACGACGCGCGACCATGGTACCCGATCGGCACGTGCCGGTAGTTCGGGAGGAGAGGGTTGTCCGGCCGGAACATCGATCCGACGTTCGTCGCGTGGTCGATGCTCGCGTAGAAATCGGTGTAGTCGCCGATCTCCATCGGGAGCAGCACCTCGACCTCGGCGAGGCGAGGGGCGAGCGCCGCGTCCTTCGCCGCGCGCTGGCCCTCGAGCGTGTCGGCGCGCACGAGGGCGCTCACGCCCGCACGGACCGCACGGAGCGCCGGGCGGCCCAGCGCCAGCAGGTCGTTCAGCACGGGCGCGTCGAGCGCCGCGGCGACCTCGCGCGGCAGCGTGGCGAGGAGCCCGCCATCGCGCGCGCGCCGGAGATCCACCGCCCGGTCCCCGATCGCCACCGCCGGGCGCGGACCATCGCCGGCGGAGATCAGGCCGAGCGGGAGGTTCTGCGGCGTGAAGTCCGCCCCCGGTTCGTGGGCGGCCGCGACCCAGGAGCGGAGTGCGGGATCGTGCGTCTGGTCGAGTGTCATGTCAGATCAGCTGGAGCGACGTGAGGTCCTGCACCGGCTCCTCGAACGAGCAGGAGCCGAACGAGCCGGCAAAGGTCGCGCGCGCCGAGGCGACCTCGTGCAGGGTGACGCGGCGTCCGCGCCAGGTGATGCCGTCGTCGGTGGCGGTGATCGCCCGCGCATCCCGTTCCTCCAGGAGCGGCGCGACCTCCGCAGTCGGGATCCCCTTCCGCAGCAGCATCGACGCGAGGAAGACGTTGAGGAACCCGTACATCGTCCCCGTGGCGCTCTCCTTCGCGTACGTGAGGGGATACTCCCCGCGCAGCGGATGGTGGAGCCCGGCCGTCGCCTTGAACGGGACGTCCAGTTCGGCGCAGGCCACCAGGAACCGGAGCACCTCGGCGGGCGCGGGGAACGCGTCGGCCGTCACGCCACCCGTCCGGATCTTGGCGCGGAGCCCCGCGTCGCGGACGGCGCGCAGGAGGGGCGCGGGATCGTCCCGGACCGGCACTTCGACATACACGGTGAAGCGAGCGCCGAGTGCCGCGGCGATGGACGACACCGCCGCCGCGCTCTCCGCCTTCGCCTCCACGGTGTCGACGAGGGCGCGCCCCTCCTCCCACGCGTTGAAAGCGACCAGCGTCTCGCCGTCCGTCGGTCCGGCAAGTGCGGAGAGGCGCCACGGCCCAGCGGGCGACACCCCGTCGGCGCCCCGCGGGAGCACATGGTCCGCCGCCACCGCGAACTCGTCCAGGCGCGCGACCGGGAGCACGAAGCGCCCCAGCATCGTGCGGTGCGGACCGCTCGCGTACCGCGCGTAGCGTGCCACGGCGTCCGGCATCGGCAGCGCCGCGGGCGGGAAGAGCCCCGCGTAGTCCACGAGGCCGCCGAGGAGCGCCCGGAGCGCGGTGCCGTTCGTCACGACTCCGATGGCGAGTGGAGGTGGACGGGCGCCTTCACGCGGCGCAGGCGCAGGTTGAGCAGCTCGACGCCGATCGAGAAGGCCATCGCGAAGTAGGTGTACCCCTTCGGGATGTGGTAGCCGAACCCCTCGATGAAGAGGTTGCCGCCGATCATCACGAGGAAGGCGAGCGCGAGGATCTTGATGGTCGGATGCCGGTCCACGAAGCCTGCGATGGCGTCCGCGGCCGAGAGCATCACGCCGAGCGCGATCACGTTCGCCACGATCATCACCCAGACCTGCTTCACCATCCCGACGGCCGTGATCACGGAGTCGATCGAGAAGACGACGTCGACCACCATGATCTGTGCGACCACGGCGAAGAGCGTCACCTGCGCGGCGCCGGCCCCCCACACGTGCTGCCCGCCCTCGAGCTTGGAGTGGATCTCGAACGTGGCCTTCCCGATCAGGAAGAGCCCGCCGGCGATCAGGATCAGGTCGCGCCCGGAGAACCCGTTCCCCATCAGTTCAAAGAGCGGCCGCTCGAGGCGCATGATCCAGGCGATCGAGAGCAGGAAGAGGATTCGCGTGACGAGCGCGCCCATCAGCCCCAGGCGCCTTGCCCTGGCCTGCTGCTCGTGTGGCAGCCGCGCGGCGAGGATGGCGATGAAGATGATGTTGTCGATGCCGAGCACGAGCTCGAGCGCCGTCAGCGTGAGGAGGCCGACGAGGACCTGCGGATCGAGGAGCCAGTCCATGGGAGGAGCGAGAGGGGGGTGGGGAGGGGCGGGTCAGCCGGCGGCGCGCAACGTGAGGGTCCAGCGTCGCGGCTCGCCGGGCACGAGCCAGGTGACGGACTGCCACTCGCCGAGCGCGTCGGCGAGCCGGTCGGGGGCACCGAGGGCGGGTGCGATCACGAGCGCCGGTGCGGATCCGCGCGAGAAGCGCCGCGGTGCCTTCTCGCGCCGCGTCCCGCCGCGATCGATGGCGATCCCGCAGTACGGCACGCCCGCGCCGTCGGTCGCGATCGCCAGGTGCGCATCCCCTTCGGCGACCTCGATGGAAGTCCGGCCATGCGAGAGGTCCACCCAGCCCTGCAGCAGCGTGCGCCGCGGCACGGACCAGGGGGACGCGAGGTCGCGCACCTTGCCGTCGAGGGTGAGCCGCGGCCACTTCGCAGCCTCGGAGCCTGCGGCGTCCGCGGCGACCGCACCGCTGAGCGCGGCCACGCGCAGCCGGGCGGCGTCCGGGAGCCGGACGCGGGTCCTGGCCGTGAGCGGGAGCATCAGGTGCGCGCTCCAGAGGAATGGGAGCCGATGCGACCCGGTCGTCAGCGCCTCGTACCGCGCCTCGACCGCGCCGTCCGCGCGGATGAGCAGCGTGCGATGCAGCTCCCACGGCAGCCGCTCCCCGCGCCACGTGCACTCCACCACATGGCCATCGTCCGTGGTGCGCACCGCGACGTCCGGCGCCTGCGTACGCGCCTCGCCACCCGGGGGGATCGGCCGCCCACCCACACCCTTCACCCAGTCGGGGACGCTGCCGCCAGCCGCCGCGGGCGCGCACTCATCCCACCCCGCGCCCTCGATCGGCAGCGCGCCCGACCGTGGCGCCGTGTCTGCGTGGGTCGGCAGGAGCCATTCGCGCCCGCCGATCCGAAGCGAGCGCACCCGGCCGCCCTGTTGCGGCACGACCTCGAGCCGCGATCCGCCGCCTTCGAGCGCGACGAACCCCGGCGCAGTGGACGGAGCCGCGGCGGTGGCGCTCAGACGACCGTCGCCGGGTCCACGCCGCGCGTGGCGAGCACCCGCGCCACCGTCTCGCCGATCTTGTTGTTCGGCGTGCTGGCCCCTGCCGTGAGTCCCACCCGCACCGCTCCGGACTGCGGCATCCAGTCCGCGGTCTCCACCTCCTCGTGCGTGGCGGCGTCGCGGTGGCGCACCGTCCCGCGCTCGGGGTCGAGACAGCTCGCGTCCTCGATATGGAAGGTGCGCACCTTCTCCGCGCAGAGCGCTGCGAGCGAGATGGTGTTGCTCGAGTTGTACCCCCCCACCACGAGCATCACGTCCAGCGGCTCGGTGAGGAGCGCGTTCACGGCATCCTGCCGGTCCTGCGTCGCGGAGCAGATCGTGTCGAAGGTCCGGAAGTGCGTGGCCCGGTGCTCGGCGCCGTGCACCCGCTCCATCGCCCGGCCCACCGCCTCGCCGATCGCGAGCGACTCGCGCGCGAGCATCGTGGTCTGGTTGGCCACGCCGATCCGGTCGAGGTGGATGTCGGGGTCGAAGTGCGGGCTCGCCGCGTGGGCGTACTTCGCCAGGAAGGCCTCCCGGTCGCCCCGCCCCTCGATGTAGGCGATCACGTCCTCCGCCTCCCCCATGTCGCGCACCACCAGGTAGGTGCCGCCGGGATACTTCTCCACCTGCGACGCCGTGGCGCGCGTCTCCTCGTGGTAGTACTTGCCGTGGATCAGCGCCATGTACCCGTCCTTGGCGTACGCGTCCACCCGCTTCCAGACGTTCAGCACGGAGCCGCAGGTGGTGTCGACCATCACGCACCCCTTCTCCCGCAACGTCGTGAAGTCGTGGATCGTCACTCCGAAGGCGGGAAGGATCACCACGTCCTCCGGCGTCACGGCACTGTAGTCGAATCCCTTCTCGCTCGGCGACAGGAAGATGATCCCCATCTCCTTGAGCTTCGCGTTCACGTGAGGATTATGGATGATCTCGCCGGCGAGGCAGATGCGGCGGTCGGGGAACTTGGCGCGCGTCTGGTAGGCGTACTCCACCGCCCGCTCCACGCCGTAGCAGAAACCGAACTCCTTGGCCAGGCGTATCGTCACCGGCCCCGCGACCAGGGTGTGCTCCTGCGCGAGGAGGAGGTCGACCAGCTGGCCGTCGTAGTCGGACGTGAGGGTCTGCTCGACCTCGGACTTGAGACCGAACCCTTTGCGGAAGTACGTGGACTCGGGGCTCATGGACGAAAGATAAGGCTCGCGGCCCGCCCCTGCAGGCGGTATTTTCGCGCCACATGACAGACCACTTCGACCTGTGCGTCATCGGCGGTGGCCCGGCCGGAGAGAAGGGGGCCGCCCAGGCCGCGTATTTCGGCAAGAAGGTCTGTCTCGTGGAGCGCGCCCCGAAGCTCGGCGGCGCGGCCGTGAACACCGGCACCGTCCCCTCCAAGACCCTGCGCGAGACCGCCCTCTACTTCAGCGGCCTCCGGCAGCGCGGGCTCTACGGCGTGGAGTACAAGGTCAAGCGCGACATCACCATCGGGGACTTCATGCACCGCGAGCGCGCGGTGGTCGAGTCCTCGTGGCAGCTGATCGAGCAGAACCTCGAGCGGCACGAGGTCACGCGCCTGCGCGGCGACGCGCGCTTCACCTCGCCGGACGAGCTCCTCGTCACCCGGTTCAAGGAGGAGGACCGGCGGATCACTGCCGGCGTCTTCCTCGTCGCGACCGGGTCGCGCCCCTCGCGCCCGGACGAGATCCCCTTCGACGGGCGCATCGTGGTGGACAGCGACGACGTGCTCTCGCTCTCGGCCATCCCCAAGCGGCTCGTCGTGATCGGCGGCGGCGTGATCGGCTGCGAGTACGCGAGCATCTTCGCCGCGCTCGGCGTGCGCGTCACCATCGTGAACAACCGGGAGCGGCTCCTCTCGCACCTCGACGCGGACCTCTCCGACGCGCTCCGCCAGGAGATGACCCGCCGCCTCGACATGCAGGTGCTCGTCGACACCTCGGTGAAGGCGATCACGGTCAAGGAGGAGATCGCGAGCCTCACCCTCTCGAGCGGGCGCGAGCTCTCCGCGGACTGCGTGCTCTACTGTGCCGGCCGCGAGGGACAGACCGCCGACCTCGGACTCGCCGCGGCCGGCGTCGCGACGAACGCCCGCGGGTTCATCGACGTGGACGCCCAGTACCGCACGGCCAACCGGAAGGTCTTCGCCGCGGGGGACGTGATCGGCTTCCCGGCGCTGGCGAGCACGGCGATGGAGCAGGCGCGCGTGGCGATGTGCCACGCCTTCGACCTGAAGTACAAGACCCAGGTGTCGAACGTGCTCCCGTACGGCGTCTGGACCGTGCCCGAGGTCGCGACCGTGGGACTCGGCGTCGAGGAGGCGCGGCGCCAGGGGATCTCCGTGGAGACCGGGCGCGCCTCGTTCCAGGACAATCCCCGCGGCCAGATCATCGGCGACACCGAGGGGTTCGTGAAGCTCATCTTCCGCACCGACAACGAGCAGCTCGTGGGTGCCGCGGTGATGGGCGAGGGGGCGTGCGAGCTCATCCACATCCCCGCGGCGGTGATCCATCATGGCGGGTCGCTCGACTACTTCATCCAGTGCGTCTTCAACTACCCGACGCTGAGCGACGCCTTCAAGTACGCCGCCTATGACGGCCTGCAGCGCCTCAGGCGCCGCGTGAGCAAGGCGATGGAACCGCGCAGCCGGAGCTCGACGCCCGCCAGCGTCAGGACTCGACCAGAAACGGACTGAGCGCGTCCTTCACGAACTGCGGGAGCGGCCGCTTCGCGATGCTCCCCTTCTCCACCGAGACCACCGTGAGCGTCGCCGACGCGCGGTGCCGCTGGTCGCTCGCGCGGAACGCCTCGAATCGCATCGTGAGCGAGGTCTCCCCGAAGCGCGTCACGCCCACGCGGATGTCCATCAGCTCGTCCATCTCCGCCGGCGAGTGGAACTCCACCTGGAACGCCTTGCGCGGCAGCTGCACCTGCCGCTCCACGCGCAGCACGTGGTACGGCAGCCCCGCCGCGCGGAACATCTCGTTCTCCGCCACCTCGAAGAACCGGATGTAGGTGCCGTAGTAGATGATGCCGAGCGGGTCGCAGTCGCTCCAGCGCACACGCTCCTGCACGACCACGGGGAGGGCGTTCGGTGCCACGGGCACGGGATTCACCTGACGGGCGATTGGGGGGAAGGCTTACGGACCTCGCGGTGCGTGAATGGTACTATGAGAGGGGGCGCGTCGTCGCGCCCACCGACTCCCCGCACGCCCGGAGGCCCCGATGCTGCGCACCATCGTCATCCCGCTGGACGGCTCGCCGCTCGCCGAGCGCGCGCTGGCGATCGGCTGTGACCTGGCCCGTCGCGCCGGTGGCGCGGTGCACCTCGTCCGCGCGCACGTCCCGATCGGCGTGATCGGGGCCACGGCCGAGGGCGCCATCCTCTCGCCGGACCTCATCGCCGCCGACGAGGCACTGCGCAAGCGGGCCGAGGAGTACCTGGCGAAGCGCGCGGCGACGCTCGCGAAGGATTGGGGCGTCCCGGTGACCCCGCACGTCGCCGACGGGAGCCCCTCGGGCTACATCACCGAGGTGGCGGAGAAGGTGGACGCCGACCTCGTGGTGATGACCACGCATGGCGCCGGCGGCTTCACTCCCGGCTGGCTCGGCTCCGTGGCCGACGCGGTGATCCGGCACTCCTTCCGCCCGGTGCTCGCGCTCCCTGAGAACGACGCGCACCTCGGGGAGCCCTTCACCCCGCGCAAGCTGCTCGTGACGCTCGACGGCAGCGAGCACTCCGACGCGATCATCCCCGTGGCCCGCGACCTCGCGGTGCAGTTCGGCGCCGAGATCTCCTTCGTCCGGATCGTCTCGCCGCTCGTCCCGGGCGACGTGGTCTCGGCCCTCGCCGCCGAGCGCCCGGACCCGTTCGGGATCGACCTCGAGGTGGCGGAGGCGAAGCGGAGCCTCGATGCGATCGTCGCGACGATGAAGGCGAGCGGCCTGCGGGCAAGCTCCGTGGTGGAGATCGCGCCCTCGCCCACGCGACGCCTCCTCGAGCACATCAAGGAGGCCGATCCGGATTGCCTCGCGATCGCGACGCAGGGGCGCGGGATCTCCCGGCTCTTCCTCGGGTCGGTGGCGGACAAGCTCATCCGCACCGCGGGACACCCCGTGCTCGTGCTGCGGCCGCGCGACTAGCCCCGCGCGTCGCGCGCGAAGAGTTCGGGCGTGAGGAAGGGAGCGAGCGCGTAGGTCACCAGCACTTCGTATGCGCCCTGCCGGTCGATCCGTCCCTCGGTGAGGATCCCCACGGCGCCCTTGCCGTGCTTCGTGCCACGCTCGGCGACGAGCGCGTCCATCGCGTGGCCGAGTTCCGTGCCGCTGCGGATCATCGCGGCGACCGCAGGCGGGAGCGGCATCGCGAGCGAGCCTCCGATGCCTTCGCGACCGTCGCGGTGCACCACCACGCACCAGGCGCAGGTGCGCATCCCGCCGGCGTCCTCCACCACCCCGCCCTCGAGCCCCACACCGTACTCCGCGTCCAACGCCTCGCGCGCCGCACGGGCGCGCGTTCGGGCGCCCGCGATCGTCTCGTGGTCACCGAAGGGCTGGTCCGGCACGCCGCTCTCCACGGCGATCGCGGTGAGCTCGGCGCCGGGGACCGCGGAGGTGAACACCGCGCGCGCCGCCGCGAGCTTCACCGGGTTCTTCGACCCCACCGCCACGCGCACCGGTGCGCCGCGCTCCGCTCGATCCATCCGCCGAATCTACGGCGCGCGCGCTATCTTCGCGGCATGTCCGCGCCAGCGTCCACGCAAGCGTCCACTCTCGCCGGTGACCCGCCCGCTTTCGCCTTCATCGGCGGCCGTCTCTGGCTCGACTTCATCAACACCGACGACGCGCGGCTGGGCACGCGCACGGACACCATCGCCTCCTTCGAGCGCTTCGTCGCATGGCTGGCGGAGGCGCGCATCCTGGACGCCGAGCGCGCCGCGGCGCTGCAGCGCCGCGCGGTGGAGCAGCCCTCAGGCGCCGCGGCCGCACTCGTGGAGGCGCGCCGGGTCCGCGCCGCGCTGCGCTCGCTCGCGGAGCGCGGGCGCACCGACCAGGGCGAACGTGCGCGCGAGGCCGCGTTGGTCGAGATCAACCGCGTCCTCGGCCGTTCCGTCGGCACGCGGCGTGTGGAGGCGCTGCCGGATGGCGGTTATGCGCGGAGCTTCGTGCCGGTGGGAGACGTGTTCGGCGGGCTCGTGATCCCGGTGGTCGAGTCGGCGGTCGACTCGCTCGTGCACGGCGAGCTGCTGCGCATCCACAAGTGCGCGGACCGGCGGTGTCCGCGGCATTTCTATGATGTGTCGCGGTCGCGGACGCGGCGGTGGTGCGACATGGCGACCTGCGGGAACCGGGCGAAGGCGGCGCGGCATCGGCGGCGGGTGGGGCGGCGGCGCTAGCAGCCGGTGCCCCTGCCGAGTGCGTTCACCTCCGGCGGCCTGTTCGCGCCTTGGCCCAAAGGCCGCGCGCGATGTGCACGAGGTTCACGCCAATGACTCCACCGACGACCTCGTACGGTCTTGCGACAGACAAGTCGAGAGTCACGCCGGCCGAGACCAGGACGAGGCAGAGGTAGAGGATCGCGAGAACAGCGAGCAGCATCGGTCCGTCGAGTGCAGCACGATCCCGAATGACCGTCCGCGCGCGCCTGAGTTCGCGCAGCCAGTACGGCGGCTTTACCAGCCCAACGAGCAGCAGACCACCGAGTGACACGGCAAGGAGCCCGCGTTGGAGCGTGCGGTAGTCCGACGAATCGGACGGTACGAGCATCACGCCAACGCTGAGCATCAACTGTGACGCGACGCCGATCGCGAGGACTTCGATGGACAGGTGAGAGTCGGGGTTGCGAGTCCACCAGCCTTTGATGCTGCGGAATGTCGGCATCGTCTTGATCCTCAGGACGTGAATCACCAGTACTGCTCAGCGTCCATCGGGCGTGACACGAGTCTGGTCGGGCTGGACACCGGCCACCGGCCGACGAGATGCTGTCGTTCGCGACTGCCTGTCCCAACTGACAACGGCGTGTGCAGAGGCGGTCGTAGCACCGGCGACTGCGCCTTCGCCGTAGCGTTCAGCCTCTTGGCGAGCTTGCTGAGCTCGACGAGTCTGCGAAGGCCGTGGTCTGCCGTCCTCAGCGATTCGTTCAGCGCGGCGGGCTTGCCGGACGAGTTCTCTTCCAGTGTCGCTACGTTTTGCAGTCGCAGAACCTAGTTCCGCAACTCCTCCGAAGAACAGACCAACCGTTCCATCGCTGACAACGTCTGCAAGACCGTACTCCCCGGTGCGGCCGATCTTTGCCTTCAGAGCTTCCTCTGCGACGTTGCCCGCTGCATTGATGCTCGCTCGCGCGAGCGAGCCACCCACCCTCAGAGCCGAGAAGCCTGCGGTCGCTGCCCCGGCAGCGGTGGCCACCAAGAGGTCTTTGCCATCGATACCCTTGCCCTGAACCAGCTGGCTTGCAAGCTCGACGCCGAATCCAATCGCAGCTCCTATCACGGCTTGTGGAAGCTGGCCGTCCGGATCGACAGTCTGCGCTGGGTTGTTCAACACGTACGCGTACGCACTCCACTCCGGCATCACCCCCGCCCGCGGATCCACCCCACCCCAGCGCCCATACGCCGCGAGGTACTGCCGCGCCCCGAAGTCGTCCCACCCGACCGTCAGGTCCCGCGGCTGGCTCGTGAACCCCTCCCGCGTCCCGCTCCCCGGGGTCCCCAGGCTGCGGCCCGCCAGCACCACCCCCCAGGGGT
>WYBP01000024.1 GCA_011525845.1 Gemmatimonadaceae bacterium
CCGCCAAGGCGCTCCTCGAGGCCGCGAGCATCGCGCAGAAGGTGGCCAAGGGGGCCGAGTTCGGCGTGAAGGCCGAGAAGGTCACGCTTGACTACGGCGTGGCGATGAAGCGCTCGCGCGCCGTCTCCGCGCAGAACTCCAAGGGCGTCGAGTTCCTCTTCAAGAAGAACAAGATCACCTGGCTGAAGGGCACCGGCGCCCTCGGCGCGGGGAAGACCGTCAAGGTCACCGGCGCGGACGGCAAGACCGAGACCCACACCGCGACCAAGGCGGTGGTGATCGCCACCGGCTCGCGCGTGAAGGGGCTCCCGCAGATCGGGCTCGAGATCAACAAGAGCACGATCATCTCGTCGGATGAAGCACTCACCCTCGAGAAGACGCCCGAGAACATCGCCGTCATCGGCGCCGGCGCCGTGGGGTGCGAGTTCGCCGACGTCTTCAACGCCTTCGGCTCCAAGGTCACCCTGCTCGAGGTGATGCCCCGCATCCTCCCGATCGAGGACGAGGACTGCTCGGCCGAGCTCACCAAGGCGTTCAAGAAGCGCGGCATCGCCGTCGTCACCGGCGCCAAGCTCGGCACCGCGAAGGTGACCAAGAGCGGCGTCACCCTGCCGGTCGAGGCGGGCGGGGAGAAGAAGGACCACACCTTCGACCTCGTCCTCGTCGCCGCGGGGCGTGCGCCCAACATCGAGATCGTCGGGCTCAAGGAAGCCGGCGTCCAGACCACCGAGCGCGGCTTCATCAAGGTGAACGAGCGGCTCGAGACCACCGCCAAGGGCATCTACGCCATCGGCGACGTGGCCGGCCAGCCGATGCTCGCGCACAAGGGCTCGCGCGAGGGGCACGTGGTCGCGGAGATCATCGCCGGGCACAAGCACCACCCGGTGAACTACGGCAACATCCCCAACGCCACCTACTGCCACCCCGAGGTCGCCAGCATCGGCCTCACCGAGGCGCAGTGCAAGGAGAAGGGGCTCAAGTACAAGATCGGGAAGTTCCCCTTCTCTGCGAACGGCCGCGCCCGCACCTCCGGCGAGACCGAGGGCTTCGTGAAGGTCATCCGCGACGAGAAGTTCGGCGAGATCCTCGGCGCGCACATCTGCGGCGCGCACGCCACCGAGCTGATCCACGAGATAGCCGTGGCCCGCGAGAACGAGTACACGGTGGAGGAGATCGACCTCGCCATCCACGCCCATCCCACGCTCAGCGAGGCGATCGCCGAGGCGGTGCTCGACTCGATGGGGAAGATGCTGCACGCGTGAGCACCGCGCCCGCCTCCGCGGCCGGGGAGTTCCTCGTGCTCGACCTCGGCCTCCGCGCGTATGCGGAGGCCTTGGCGTTCCAGCGGGCGCTGGCGGCGGCGCGGATCGCCAAGCGCGTGCCGCAGGACGTGCTGGTGATCGTCGAGCACCCGCCGGTGATCACGCTCGGCCGCTCCACCAAGGCCGGGAACCTCCTCGCAAGCAGCGAGGCGCTCGCGGCGCGCGGCGTTGAGCTCTTCGAGGTGGAGCGTGGGGGAGATGTCACCTTCCACGGCCCCGGCCAGCTGGTCGGCTACCCGATCGTCGACCTCACCGAGCACAAGCAGGACCTGCACTGGTACCTGCGGCAGGTGGAGGAGGTGATGATCCGCGGCGTCGCGCCGTTCGGGATCATTGCCGGGCGGAACCCGGGGAAGACGGGGATCTGGACGCGCGACCGGAAGCTCGCGAGCATCGGCGTCCACGCGCGGCAGTGGGTCACCTGGCACGGCTTCGCGCTCAACGTGACCACCGATCTCTCGTACTTCGACCTGATGGTCCCCTGCGGGATCGCCGACGTCACGATGACCTCGGTGGAGCGGGAACTCCTCGACCAGGCCGACGGGACCTGCCTCGCACCCTCCCCCGCGCTCGGGGACGACGTGCGCGCGTCGATCGTGCGATCTTTCGGGGACGTGTTCGACCGACGAGCGGTGCCGACCACCCTGGCGGCGCTGGAGTCGGCGCTGGTGGAGGTCGTCTGATGCAGGTGCGATCTGGTGTCTCGCTGTCGCGGTCGCTCCGCGCGTCCCGCGTCCCCGTCCTTGCGACGATTCTCGCGGCGGCGGTCGTCGCAACCGCCTGCGGCGGTGCGCGCGGCGGCACGACCGTCGGCCCGATCGACGGGATGCTTCCGGAGTCCCTCGCGCCGCTCCCGCGCGCGGAGTCCGTGCGAAACTGGAACGAGCTCGACTCCACCACGGCGTACGTCCCGATGCTCATCGCGACCACCCGGCGCGGCATCGACGCCGAGCGCCCGGGGTTCCGCTACGGCACGCGCGACGCGAACGAGCTGAGCTTCGGGTTCGCACAGGTGAGCGTCCCCTCCTACCGCGTGCGGAAGCAGGGCGACCTCCCCCGCGCCGGCTCGGGCGCGCAGACGGACCCCTCGCGCGAGGCGGTGATGACCTCGCTCCGCCAGGCCGACTCCGCGCGCTTCGTGCAGAACCTCGCCGACGACCTCGCGCGCACGCGCTCGCGCGACGTGCTGGTCTTCGTCCACGGGTACAACAGCTCGTTCGAGGATGGCGCCGTACGTGCCGCGCAGGTCGTCGCCGACATGGGGTTCGACGGCAGCGTCGTCTACTTCAGCTGGCCCTCGGCGGGTGAGCTGACCGGCTACGTGCGCGACCAGCAGACGGCACGCAACACCGGGTTCTTCCTGCTCAAGCTGCTGCGCGAGATCATCCCCGAGGCGCGGCCCGACCGGATCCATGTGCTCGCGCACTCGATGGGCTCCGAGGTGCTGAGCAAGGCGGTCTCGCTGATCGACCGCGCCGACTCCCTCCCCCGGCTCGCGCAGGTAGCGTTCGCGGCCCCCGACGTGGACGCCCGCGTGTTCGCCCGTGAGATCCTCCCCACGCTCCGCGAGCACTCGGCGGGTGTCACGCTCTACGCCTCCAGCGAGGACGACGCGCTCCGCGCGTCACGCGTGCTGAATAACGTCTGGCGCCTCGGGCTCGGCGGCGACTCGCTCACCGTGCTGGACGGGATGACGACGATCGACGCGACGCGCGTGCGCGGCGACCTCCTCGGGCACACGCTCTTCGGGAACCCGGCACTCCTCTCGGACCTCTTCGACCTGCTCTCGCACGGGCGGACGCCGGAGGAGCGGCGGCTACTGCAGGTGCGGCGGCCGGACGGGATGGTGTTCTGGCGGTTCCGGTAGAGTCTTCCCTGCCTCGCGAGAGCGCCATACGCACGAGGCTCAGGCGCTCTCGTCGCCCGTTGAAGCGTCGAATCGGAGCGGGTACCAGCCCCCATTGGTGTCGCGAACCCCTTCACTCGGCGAAATCGGTCCGCCGCGCGCTTCGACTGATTAGCCTCTCTCAATCGGCTCGAGGCCACCGATAGCTCGCCCCGCTGCGCGCCGAGGTCGATCCGACGCAGCGCAGAAGCAGGCCCTCGCGAACGCGGCAACCGCACAACCCCTCAACACTGTCAATACTGTTTGCGACTGCCAGCCCCCCTGTCATAGATGACAGGGTTGCGTCGGGTTGCGCCGCGTCACACGATGTGCGGCGATAGAAGAGAAGACCTAGGTCGCTGTTCAAGACGCGCAGCGGTCCCAAAGCGAGCACATACGCGTCAAGCAACCACCCAACACAAGGAAGGATCGGATGACAGCGAATCGTAAGCGAATGATCGTCAGGATATTTGCGGCATTTGCTGTGTTGGTTCTCAGCAGCGCCCCGCGAGCGTCCGCCGACGTGCCTCCTCTCCTGGCGTGCTTCGACGACTGGACCCTCGATCAGTGCGAAGCCGCCGCGACCAATTCTTGCGTCAACCAGATGTGTGACGGCGATCCGGCGCTTTGCAGCTGGGAAGGTGAGTGCTACTTCTCGGCCGCTTCATGGTCTTACTGTACATCCTCCAACTGTCACTACTACGACCAGTAGTTGGTGACCAACCTGAGGGAACCGATTCGCGCGTGACTGTCGCAACCGGATGCAGTCGTCGGCGCTCACCAATGACATCTCATGAGTAAACGTGAACGCGTGTTCGACGTTCTTACACTCGTGGTTTTGCTCCTCGCGCTCGCGCTTGGGGCGGAATCGGTTTTCAGCCGTGTACGTAGCGATCCGCCGCGTTCGCCGAGGCCGGTTGCGACTCAAGTCGACGATTGGCGAGACCTGTCTTCCCGCGGTCATGCCCTTGGGCCATCGGATGCACCTGTGACTGTGCTGGTGTTCTCGGACTTCCAGTGCCCCTACTGCCGGATGTTCGACGAGACCGCCGACTCGCTGCTTGATCGCTATCCCCAGCAGCTGCGTTTCGTTTTTCGGCACGCACCAGGCGTCTCTCACCTGCACGCCCGGACGGCCGCCGTCGCGAGTGAGTGCGCCGCAGCACAGCGACGGTTTCACGAGATGAGGAGAGCGCTCTTTAAGGATCAACGGAGCATCGGCGTTCGCCCCTGGGAGGACTTCGCCCTTCATGCTGGTGTAACGGATACGGCTCGATTCGTCAGCTGCATGCGAAGCTCGGTCGATGGCGACAAGGTTGGTGAGGATCTTCGCGCTGCGTCGCAGCTTCGAATCGCTGGAACGCCGACCGTGCTCGTGAACGGACTCCGATTCACGGGGAATCTCCCGCTACCGATCGCGGATTCGATCGTACGAGCACTGCTTCGGTCCGATGGCGTACGATAATCTCGCGTCCTGGCAAGAACGAATTGACCGAACCTGGTACCTGTGCGTGAGCGCCTTCGGGCCAGCTGGGAGGTTCAGATGAGTCTAGAGTCTCCGCCGCAATCTTCGCGCGCTTTTCTCACATCCGTGCTACTGACCGCGGCAGCTTCAAGCTTGCTACTGCTAGGCCGCGAGTTGCTATCACAGAGCACGTTGCGAACTCGGGGCGGAGGCGTTCCGGTAACTACGATTTCAGATCACGACGCCAAGGGACGCATCGTCGGAGCTCACCGCGCGAGAGACGGCCGCGTAGTCGTCGTCACCCGCCGTCCGGCCGAAGTTCGGGAGTATTCGTCCGGCGGTTCTTTGATTGCGGTTCGGTCGTCTGTTGGTGGTGGTCCTGCCGAACTTCGCGACGTATCGTGGTCCGCGTTGATGGCCGACACGCTCTGGACGTATGATCCCTCCCAGCGACGGGTGTCTTGGATGCGAGTCGACGATTGGTCGCAGCGCGGCTCCCGGTCGATCGGCGTGTCGGCGAGCCGACTCCGGATCGCTGGTCGGCTTAGCTCGGGCGAACTCTTGGTGCTCTTGGATCGCCGCACCGAGCCGCATGACCGACCCGGGCTTATCGAGAAAGTCGAGGACGTCGCGCTCCTTTCGCTCGGAGCGGCGCCTGCATGGCGACATATCAACCTCTCTGTCTCGTCCACGGACCTCGTGTCGCTCGGAACAGCTGATCGCCTTGGCACGGTAATCTCGCATCCGCTAAGTCATACCGCATTCGTCTGTTCGGCTGGGCGTCTCACCGCGATTGCCAGCTCAGACTCATCGGCGATACGTCTTCTGAGTGTCGAGCCCGAAGGACATTCCCGTTTACCGCTTGAAGTCCGTCCGAGGGAACTCGACCGGCACGCGCTCGACGAGTCGCTTCGATCCATCGCTGCGAGCACGGAAAGCGCAGGCGACTTAGCGGCGCTTCGACTCCGATACGATAGGAGGTTCTTTCCGCGGCAAGCGCCCTTCATCAGTGGACTACTCTGTGGCAGTTCCGGAGAAGTTTGGGTGAGGCCATTCACGGAGGACCTCACGGCGCCGGATTCGGTCTTCCTCGCGGTACCCGCGACGAGGACTTCCCCTAGAATGGGCGCGCCCAACGGCGGACGCATCGCAGAGATCGGCGACGGGTTCGTCGTCACGACGCTCAACCTTCGGTCCGGTGGCGTCTCGGTACAAGTTTTCCGTTACTGATGTCTACTTTCGCGGATGTCTTCGCAAGACCGCATCCTGTGGTCGACCGACGATGTAGAGGCGACTCTCCCGCTTGGCGCGCGACCTCGCGGCGCACCGCAGGTCACGGGTCGGCTGGAACGGGGCTGCGCGCCCCTGTGCACGGTCTCTCGTGGCTCGCGCACACGCCTGTGTTGCGCTCCAGGATGGCGTCTAGATGTCGATGTTAAGGACGTTGTTCATGGGGCAAGTGGAAGTAGAGCGCCGGCGGGATGCCCCCGGGTGACCGATGTGGCCGCTCTAGGTTGAACGGATCCGGGAGATTCGGCACGGCCGCGTTCCGCTGTGCCGAGGGCCGGCAGGGTCGCTTGTAGGCCCAGCGGTGGAGCTCGGACTGGGTGAATCGCTCCGCCCCGGTGGTATAGGTCTTGGCGATGTCCGTCATCGCGCCAGGTATCGAGATGCCCTGGCGCCAAAACCAGCGACGAGCGCGTCGAAAGAAACGGGCGCACGTCACGGCGTCCTCCGCCGGGTGTGTCTCCCCCTATCCCATCCTCGTCGCGTCGTCGCTGGCGACGTGGAAGTAGTCCTTGCCCAGCCCGCGCCAGCGTTCCGCACGCGAACAGTTCCCGTGGATGCGGTGCCAGATCGCCGTGAAGCAATCCAGACCCGTCGTGTCGAAGTGGACCAACTCGCCGGGCGGCGCGCGTTCGTACCGCGGGCCGCCGGTGGCCGACCCTGGGACTTTGAGCCGTCCGTGGCCAGCACGGGTGAGGACGCGCCCGACCGTCGAGGCCACGTAACCGAGCGGTTCCGCGATCTCCTGCCCGGTCAAGCGCCACGCCCGCAAGCGACGACTGCGCTCGATGAGCGCAGGTTTCGTCGAAACGGCGAGGAACGCGGCCGTGACAAACGATCCAGCAATCCCGCCCACTCGGCGGCGGCAACGCGCCGGAGCCACTTGTACGAGGTGCTGGTGCTGATGTGAGGCGCGGCCGCTACCGGACGCGGGGACTCGCCGTCCACGACCACTTGGCGGATGAGCTCGGCTCGCCCCGAGGCGGTCAAACGCGCGTTGTTCTGGGTTCACACCGAGGCTTCTGGCTGGAGGGTGGATGGTCCGCACGTCCAGCTTCCTCACTTAAGCCTCAGCGATCAAGACCTTCATTCGTTCGCTGAAAGCTAGGGGAACATCCGCTTCGTCCAGACGACGATGACGCCGCAGGGAGGTCTGCTGGCGACCGGTGGCCAGAACTCGGAGGGGATCATCGTGCCGCGGGTGTAGACCTCGATTGATGCGACGTTAGAGAGGCTGACGAGGTGCAGTTCCATATCGACGTCGTCCGGGCGTATCCAGGACTTGTCGAGCCAGAGAGTCGGGTAGCAGCGTGAGCCCATGTACTCAAAGTAGAGCCGATTGAGCGGGTCGATCTTGGCGGTCGTGCGGCTTAGCACCGCGCTCTTCACGTTCACCAACCGGCTCAGGGTCGTCGAGTCAATGAACTTCGCGATCCCCAGCGCCTTCCGCTCCTCCAACTCGGCGAGGAAACGCATCTGGACCGTCGTCGCCCGGACCTCGACGCGTTCGAGCAGCGTCACCCGGCCGAGCACCACGTCGAGGCGCGCCGTGTCGCCCGGTGTGACGTCCACGACCGTCTCCACGGGCTGATACCCGATCGCACGGACACGTACCGCTCGCGTCCCGATCGGCAACGCCGGGACCAGGAACCTCCCCTCCGCGTTCGCCAGCGCCTCCACGCCGCCGAGCAACTCGACCACCGCGTCCGCGAGCGGCGAGCCCGAGGCATCACGCGCAAAGCCGACGACGGTTCCGTGGATCGCGGAGTCCGCTGCCGCACGGAGCGCGACCCCCTGATGGACGATGCCGAACGAGGGCACGTCGATCTGGATCGCATCCGAGAGCGCGTCTCCGGCGACGATACGGAGCGTGAGTCGCTCCTCGCGCGGCACCCCGCACGCGGCGAACCGACCGCGCTCGTCCGTGAGGGTGGTTCCACTGCGCCACTCCTGGGTGGCGCCGGACGCGCGCTCGTATCCCACCTCGGACCAGACGAGCCGGACTGTGGCGCCCCGGATCGCACTGGCGCGTCTGGCATCGCGCACCGTCCCGAATAGCAGGCCCGCCTCGCCCGGCATCGAGGCCGCTCCGCACTCGCGCTTCCAGATGTCCGCGAACCCTGGCGCAGCGACCCGAAGCGTCGTTGCGGGATCGCGGACCTCCACCACGACATCCCAGAACGCGTAGCCGATCGCGTCGAGCGACTCGTGTTCGAGCCGCAGCGAGTGCCTGCCGGGCGCTAGAGGCGGGAGCTGGAATCGCCCGGAATCGTCCGTGACCGCCGAGACCGGCCGGCCGGGCACGCTCACGAGGGCACCTGCGAGTGGTCGTTGCCGCAGGCTGTCGTAGGCGACACCCGGCGTGAAGCTCGTCGCGTCCCCCTGCGCGGCGCCCTCGCCCGCGGCCAGCGAGAGCGCGGCGACTGCGAGTGTCAGCGTGCGCACGGTGCCATCGGGGCCGGGTGAGTGGGGGCGTCCGTACCAGCGACGAATTCTACCTGCGGCGCCCGGCGTGCGTTCCCGGACGCGGCGTCGCCTACTCCCGGTTCGGCGTCCGGACCGGCTCGTGCTCCGGCGGCTCCGCCAGGCGCAGCACCGTAGAGCGGAACCGCTCGTCCGGTTCGAGGCGCACCACCATCGCATCGGAGTGCTCGGCGCCGAGGACGGCGCTGATCGTGAGCTCGGACTCGACGGGCACGCCGCAGAGCTTGAACCGGCCCACGGCGTCGACCTCGGACTCCAGCCGTCGCTCGCTCCGCGTGACGAGGGATGAGGAGCCGGTGCGGATCGAGAGCTCGGACCACCGCGCGACGACGCGCGCGCCCGAGAGGTCCCGCCGTCCCGTCACCTCCCGCAGCACGCCGAGCACCGCCCCCTTCCCCCGCCCCGCCGCACCGAGCAGCAGTTGGCCGCAGGTCGCGCGGGCGAGGTCGTTCACCGTGGGCACACGAAGGAGCAGGTCCGGCGCGCCCTCGATGAACGCGTGCACCGACGAACTGGCCGCTCCGACGGAATCGAGGGCGGGCGTGCGGACCTCGACGGTGTACTCGCCGGGCAGCACGTCGGGGAGCACGAACCGGCCAGCGCTGTCGGAGAGGACCCGCTGCCCCGTCCCCGCGAGCTCGACCGCCGCGCCCCGCACCGGGCGGCCCGAAGCAGAGTCCACGACTGCGCCCCTGACCTCGAGCGACGGCCGCCGGAAGAGCGTGTCCGCGCCGCTCCGCAGCACGACGAGCGCACCGCCGACACTCCGGATCTCCTCCACGTGCGCACGCGGCGCGCGCGGCGATGACTTCACCAGCTGCGGCATCCGGATCTCCCACTGCGTGATCACCGAGGTCCCGCCCGGGAGGCGCACGAACCGCATCTCTCCGCCCGCGATGTCCACCGCGACGGGGGGCGCACCCGGCACGTTCACGTAGCTGAACTCCAGCCGCCGCAGCTCCGCCGTCGCGCGGTCCATCCAGAGCACGCCCCGGATCCCTGCGCTCCGCCATCGCGCCGGGGCGGGCGCGAAGGCCACGCCGACCTCGCCGGCCTCGCGCGAGGCCTGGATGCGGAGGCAGTGGTCCTCGAGGAAGAGGGGCGAGGAGAGCACGTCGAGGCCGGGCGCGTGGTACGTCGTGGAGCCGTCGGCCTCGAGCTCCGCATAGCCGCGCGCGCGGAGCTCGGCCGCGGAGAGCGATCGCCACGGGCGGCTGATGCGACCGGTGCTCGACGTCACCTCCTGCGCGCGCACCCGGCGGCCACGCGGATCCATCGTGCGCGAGACGACCAGCGCCGTCGCCACCAGTCCACGCGCCTCGGACGCGAGGGAGGTCGAGACGATCGACGTCATGGCCTGGTCCCAGACGGTGAGCAGCTCCGTGGCGCTCCCGGCGGTGCGGCGTCCGCAGGCGCTCTCGTCGGACACCCGTACCGCCGCGAGCGAGACGGTGGCACCGTCGAGCTCCATCGACTCGTCGAGCACCTGGCCGGCGCCGAGCACCAGCTCGTCCGAGAGTTCCGGCCGGAATCCCAATCGCAGGACACGCACCCGGTAGCGCCCCGGCTCGGGTGCGCGCAACACGTAGGCACCCGACTCGCTGCTCAGCGTCTGCGCCACCACGCGATCCGCGGAGTCGAGGAGCATGACGACCACCCCGGAGACCGGCTGCGCACCGCGGTCGACGAGCGACCCGCGGACGGTCTGCGCGCCGAGCCCGGAGGCACCGGCGAGCGCCGCCGCAACGAACATCGAGAGGGCCAGCCGCTCCATCGCCCGCATCACGCGCCTCCACACCGGGGACCGACCCACGGCGCCCCGCGCGGGCGCCAGACGGTCAAGCTACACCAGTCGAATGCTGGATTGGCCCCTGCTTCGGGATATATTCAGTCCATGTCCACCGACCCGCGCCCGTACCCGCCGCGCCAGCGCGAGGTGACGCAGCGCCGCGAGGTGGACTTCGCCGCGGAGCTGAACGAGAAGCAGCGCGCCGCCGCGACGCACGGCGAGGGACCGCTCCTGATCGTCGCCGGCGCGGGCACGGGAAAGACGCGCACGCTCGTGTACCGCGTGGCGCACCTGATCGAGCAGGGCGTGCCGCCGTCGCGGATCCTCCTCCTCACCTTCACCCGCCGTGCCGCGCAGGAGATGCTCGCGCGCGCCGAGCGGCTGGTGGGGAGCACGAGCCGGAGCGTGCAGGGGGGCACCTTCCACGGCACCGCACACCGCCTCCTCCGCCGCTTCGGCCCGGAGGCCGGCCTCCCCGGCGACTTCACGATCCTCGACCAGGGGGACGCCGAGGACCTGATGCAGCTCTCGCGCTCCAGCGCCGGGGTCGCCGACAAGACGAAGCGATTCCCCAAGAAGGGGACGCTGCACCACGTCTACTCGCGCCACGTGAACACCGAGATCCCCGTCGGCGCGATCCTCCGCGACGAGTATGCGCAGTTCATCGAGTTCGAGGACGACATCGCGAAGGTCTTCGCCGACTACACCGCGCGGAAGCAGGCCCGCAACCTCGTCGACTACGACGACCTCCTGCTCTACTGGGCGATGTTGGTCGAGACGGACGCGGCGCGTGCGATCGGCGACCGGATCGGCGCGCTCTACGACCAGATCCTCGTGGACGAGTACCAGGACACCAACGTGCTCCAGGCGCGGATCCTCAAGGGGATGTGCCGCGTGCACCGGAACCTCACGGTGGTCGGCGACGACGCGCAGAGCATCTACGCCTTCCGCGGCGCGACCATCCGGAACATCCTCGACTTCCCGCGCGAGTACCACGGCGCCGCGGTGGTCACGCTCGAGGAGAACTACCGCTCCACGCAGCCGATCCTCGACGCGACGAACCTCCTGATCTCGCGCGCCGAGGAGCGCTTCACGAAGGAGCTCTACACGCGGCGCACGGGGGGCGAGAAGCCCTGGCTCGTGACGGCGCAGGACGAGCCGCAGCAGACGCGCTTCGTGGTGGACCGGATCCTCGAGCTGCACGAGGAGGGGACGCCGCTCCGCGAGATGGCGGTGCTCTTCCGCGCCGGCTACATGAGCGCCGACCTCGAGGTGGAGCTCACCGCGCGCGGGATCCCGTTCGAGAAATGGGGCGGGCTCAAGTTCCTCGAGGCCGCGCACGTGAAGGACGTGCTCGCCTTTCTCCGGGTGAGCGAGAACCCGCGCGACGAGGTGAGCTGGTACCGGCTCCTCCTCCTGATGCCGGGGATCGGCGAGACCACGGCGCGCAACGCGATCGACGCGATGCTCGCGCGCACCTGGGCGCCGGAGGCGTTCGCGGACTTCACCGCGCCCCCGCGCGCCCGCGAGGCGCATGGCGCGCTGGTGCGGCTGCTCGACGCGCTCCGCGCGGAGCCCGCGAGCGGGGACGGGAGTGTCTCCCGCGCCATCGTGCGGATCCGCGCCCTCTACGACGACATCCTCCGCACGCGCTACGACCGCGTGGAGCCCCGCCTCGCGGACCTGGACCGCCTCCAGGCGATCGCCGACGGCTTCGGCGCCCGCGCCGAGTTCCTGGCCGCGATCTCCCTCGACCCGCCCGCCTCCTCCTCCGACCTGGGCTTCGGCTCCGACTCCGAGGACGACGTGCTGGTGCTCTCCACCGCGCACAGTGCCAAGGGGCGCGAGTGGGACGCGGTCTTCCTCATCTGGGCGGTGGACGGGTGGTTCCCGATGGCGCGCTCGCTCGGCGACGACGACCAGATCGAGGAGGAGCGCCGGCTGATGTACGTGGCGATGACCCGGGCGCGCGACCACCTCGCGGTCACCTTCCCCTTCAACGTCTACGACACGCGCCGCGGCGCGAGCTACTCCCTCTCGCAGCTGAGCCGCTTCATCGACCGCGGTGTGGCGCGCGCCTTCCAGAAAGTGGTGCTGGAGACCCCGTCCGAGGCACCGATCACGCCGGGCGAGACGGTCACCGCCACGGTGGACGTGCGCGCGCTGCTCCGCGCGCGCTTCACGCCCGGCGGCGGCGCGACCTAGCGCCCGCCTTGGCGCGAGCCGTCGCGGTGCTCGCGGATGATCCGAACGATGCTCCGCTCCAGGTCCCGCCCCTCCTCGGCGAACACGCGCTCGAACTCATCGAGGTCCGTCAGGTAGATCCGGCGCGCCAGCAGTGCGGCGTTGTCGAGCCGGACGCGCGTGGCGTACGCCGTGTCGATGGTCCGGAAGAGGGGCGCCAGGGAATCGACGAGCGACCGGCGCGACGCCACATAGACCGAGTCCCTGAGCGCCAAGCGCCTGTCGCGCAGTGAGTCCCCGGGATGCGCGCGGAACGTGGAGTCGAGTTCGGTGAAGAGCCGCGCCCAGTAGGTGCCGAGCATCCGGTCGTCGGCCCAGCGCGCGACGGCGCGCGCGGCCCGGGCGGAGTCGCCCCGTGAGAGGAAGAAGCGCTCCGCCCCCCGCGCTCCCACGAAGTTGGCGAACGACTCGTTGAACACCGCCTCGCCCTTGGCGAAGTAGCGGTTGTGCGTCAGCTCGTGGATCACGGTGTTCACGAGGTCCACCGAGTCCGCGCGCAGCGTGCTCGAGAGGAGGGGGTCGTTGAACCACCCCAGCGTGCTGAACGCCGCCGCGGGCCTCAGGTACGTGTCGTAGCCGTCCTTCGCGAGGTCGCGCTCCGCACGCAGGGCGTCGTCGGTCTCGAAGTACCCCTTGTACGGCACCCGCCCCACGACGGGGAACCACCAGGTCTTCGCCGAGAGCCAGTCCTTCCGCGCGCCGGAGAGCACGAGGAGGAGCGTGTCGCGGTCGAGCTGCGTGAACTGGGTGAACGCCTCCTTCGCGGGCAGTCCCAGCGAGTCCTCGGCGAAGGCCCGCGCCTCGAGCACGAGGGCGAGCTTGGCGCGGGTGGCCGGCGCGACGCTCGAGTCGCGCACGAGGCGCGTGATCGGCTCGCGCGCGCGCAGGATCTTGAGCTCCTCCCACGCGCCGCGCGCGAGGTAGCGGCCGAGCGGCGTCGCCACCACGAGCACCGTGGCGCCGCCCACGATCCAGAGGAGCACGATCCCGATCCCGCCCCAGCGCAGCTTCAGCCGCCCTCCCGGCGTCAGGACGCGCCCGCGGCGCGTCGGTCGGTTTGTCAAGCGCGGAACGCCCCTGTTTCCCATCGTCTGAAGATGCATCGATGGGACCCGGAAGCTATCCTTACAGGTCCATGTCCTTCGTCCATCTCCACTGCCACTCCGAGTACTCGCTGCTGGACGGCGCGAACCGGATCGATGACCTGATCCGCCGCGCCCAGGAGTTCGAGCAGCCTGCCCTCGCGATCACGGACCACGGCAACCTCCACGCCGCCTGGGAGTTCCAGGAGAAGGCCGCCAAGGCGGGCGTGAAGCCGATCATCGGGATGGAGGCATATGTCGCCCCAGGCGACCGTCGCCAGCGCGGCCGCGCCACCCCCGGCGAGAAGAGCTACTTCCACCTCGTCCTCCTCGCCCGCGACCTCACGGGCTACAAGAACCTCGTCAAGCTCACCTCCCTCGCATACACCGAAGGCTTCTACGGGAAGCCGCGCGTGGACCGCGAGCTCCTCGCCAAGTACAACGAGGGGATCATCGTCTCCAGCGCCTGCATGGCGGGCGAGGTGGCGCAGCACCTGCTCGAGGGGCGGCACGACCAGGCCAGGGCGGCCGCCGAGTGGTACGCGGACGTCTTCAAGGACCGGTACTACCTCGAGGTGCAGGCGCACGAGGCCGGCGAGCAGCGGGCCCTGAACGAGAAGGTCTTCAAGCTCGCCAAGGAGCTCTCCCTCCCCGTCGTCGCGACCAACGACGCGCACTTCCTGCGTAGCGAGGACCACGACGCGCACGACGTCCTCCTCTGCATCGGACTCAAGAAGGACCGCCTCGACGCCGACCGCATGCGCTACGACGGCGGCCTCTACTTCAAGAGCGCGCCCGAGATCGCGGCGCACTTCAAGGGGCGAGCCGACGTCCTCGAGAACACCCTCGCCGTCGCGGACTCGGTGGCGGTCAAGTTCGGGAAGAAGTACCACGTCCCCTCCTTCCCGCTCCCCAAGGGCATCAAGACGGAGAACGACTACCTCGTCCAGCTCTCCGAGGCGGGCGCGCGGAGGCGCTACGGCGACCCGCTTCCCCCCGAGGTGGAGGAACGGCTCCGCTACGAGCTCGACGTCATCACGCGCACGGGGTACGCCGGGTACTTCCTGATCACGGCCGACTTCATCCAGGCCGCGCGCGACAAGGGGATCCCCGTGGGACCGGGGCGCGGCTCGGCGGCGGGCTCGCTCGTCGCCTACGCGCTCGGCATCACGAACGTCTGCCCCCTCAAGTTCGACCTCCTCTTCGAGCGCTTCCTCAACCCGGAACGCGTCTCGATGCCCGACATCGACGTCGACTTCTGCGAGGAACGGCGCGGCGAGGTGATCGACTACGTCCGCGAGAAGTACGGCAAGGAGTCGGTCGGCCAGATCATCACCTTCGGCACCCTCAAATCCCGCGCCTGCATCAAGGACGTGGGGCGCGTGCTCGGCTTCACCCCGGCCGAGACCGACGCGATCGCCAAGCTGATCCCCAACCAGCCGAACTTCTCGCTCACGGTAAAGGAGGCGATCGAGAAGGTCCCCGAGGTCGCGAAGCTCTACCACCAGGACGAGCGCCACCAGCAGCTGTTCGACTTCGCGATCTCGCTCGAAGGGCTCTCGCGCCACGCCGGGGTGCATGCGGCCGGCATCGTCATCGCCCCCGGCCCGCTCGACGACTACATCCCCGTCTGCACCGCGGACTCCAAGGGCTCCGGCGCCGGGGACGACGAGCGCGTCGTCGTCACGCAGTACGACATGAACGCGCTCGAGAAGGCCGGGATGCTCAAGATGGACTTCCTCGGCCTCACCACGCTCACGATCATCAACGACACGGTACACGCCATCAAGGAGCGCCGGGGCGAGGACGTGGACGTGGACGCGCTCCCGCTCGACGACGTCGCCACCTACCGGCAGCTCCGCGCTGGCCGCACCGCCGGCGTCTTCCAGTTCGAGTCGCCGCTCGCCACCGACATGGTGCGCTCGATGCGCGCTGACCGCTTCGACGACCTCGTCGCCTCCAACGCGCTCATGCGCCCCGGCCCGCTCGACGCGGGGATGCACAAGGTCTACTGCCGCCGGAAGAAGGGGGAGGAGCCGGTCTCCTTCCAGCTCCCGGAGCTCGAGGAGATCCTCGCCCCCACCTACGGCGTCATCACCTACCAGGAACAGGTGATGCGCATCGCGCAGCGGCTCGCGGGGATCTCGCTCGCCGAAGCCGACGTGCTGCGCAAGGCGGTGGGGAAGAAGGACGCCGAGCTCATCCGGAAGGAGCTCGGCAAGTTCGTCGAGCTCGCCGTCGCCAAGGGCTTCGACAAGCACGTCATCGCCGACATCTCGGCCCAGATCGAGACCTTCGGCCGCTACGGCTTCAACAAGTCGCACTCGGTCGCCTACTCCGTCCTCTCCTATCAGACGGCGTACCTCAAGACGCACTACACCCCCGAGTTCATGGCCGCGCTCCTCTCGGCCTGCATCGGGGACACCGACTCGGTGGTGAAGTACATCAACGAGGCGCGCGACCTGAACATGGAGATCCTCCCGCCCGACGTGAACGAGTCGGGGTGGAAGTTCACCGTGGTGGGGGACACGCGGATCCGCTTCGGGCTCGGCGCCATCCGCAACGTGGGGCGCACGGCGACCGAGTCGATCATCGCCGGCCGCGCCGAGAAGCCGTACACGTCGATCTACGACCTCTGCGAGCGCGTGGACCTGCGCGTCTGCAACAAGCGCGTCTTCGAGGCGCTGATCCACGCGGGCGCGCTCGACGGGCTCCAGGGGCACCGCGCGCAGTTCGTGGCCGCGCTCGACGGCGCGATGCAGGCCGCCTCGCTCGCGCAGGCGGAGCTCGCCACGGGCCAGGGCTCGCTCTTCGGCGACGTCATGGGCGACGCCGCCGATCCCGCCGACGGCCCGCTCACCCCGTCCCTCCCGTCGATCCCCGAGTTCTCGGAGTCCGAGCGCCTCACGCAGGAGAAGGCGATCCTCGGCTTCTACATCTCGGGCCACCCGCTCGAACCCTTCCGAGCGGAGTGTGAGCTCCTCGCCACGCACACGGTCGCGCAGCTGGGCACCTGGAGCCCGGAGCAGATCGCGATCGCGGGCGTGATCACCGCGGTGAAGCGCCAGGTGAGCAAGCGCTCGGGGAACGAGTTCGCCCGGCTCACGGTGGAGGACTTCGCGGGCTCCGCCGAGATCCTGGTCTTCCCCGAGGCCTGGGCCGCGATCGCGGACCGGGTGAAGACCGATGTCCCGATGCTGATCAAGGGCGGGTACTCCCGGCGCGACCAGGACGCCGACAACCCGACCTTCATCGTCGAGTCGCTCACCCGGCTCGCCGAGCTCCGGGCAACGGGCCAGTTCGCGGTCAGCCTGGAGCTCGACCCCGAGTCCGGCGTGACCGCGGACGTCATGAAGGACGTCCGTGCCGTGGCCGATGCCCATCCCGGCTCGGCGCCCTTGGAGCTACGTTGGAGGGGTCGGGACGGGAGTCCGGCGCGGTTGCGATCGGCTTCGCTGAAGCTGTCCACCGCCGGCCCGGCCCTCGTGGAACTGCGCGCGCTGCTCGGCCCGGAGCGCGTGCGTCTCGTGCGCGGAGGTTGACCGTGGGAACATCCGCCCTGGAGTTCGAGAAGCCGATCGCCGAACTCGAGAAGCAGATCGATGAGCTCCGCCGCGTGGCGGAGGAACGGAAGCTCGACGTCGTCCCCGAGATCGCGCCGCTCCAGGAGAAGCTCCACGAGCTGCGCCGGGACGTGTATCGCAACCTGACGCCGATCCAGCGCGTGCAGGTGGCGCGCTCGGCGCGCCGCCCCTTCACGCTCGACTACCTGCGGCTGGCCTTCACCGACTTCATCGAGCTGCACGGCGACCGGGCGTTCCGGGACGACCCCTCGATCGTCGGCGGCTGGGCGCGGCTCGACGACGACACCGTGATGGTGATCGGCCACCAGCGGGGCCGGGACACCAAGGAGAACCTGCACCGCAACTTCGGGATGCCCCACCCCGAGGGGTACCGCAAGGCGCTCCGCCTGATGAAGCTCGCCGAGAAGTTCCACGTGCCGATCCTCACCTTCATCGACACGCCGGGCGCGTGGGCTGGGCTCGGCGCCGAGGAGCGCGGCCAGTCGGAGGCGATCGCGCGGAACCTCCTCGAGATGAGCCAGCTCACGGTGCCCATCGTCGCGACCGTGATCGGCGAGGGGGGCTCCGGAGGCGCGCTCGCCCTCGGCGTGGCGGACCGCGTGCTGATGCTGGAGAACTCGGTCTACTCGGTGATCACGGTGGAGGGGTGCGCGGCCATCCTCTGGAAGGACGGCAAGAGCCTCGAGATGCGCGAGAAGGCCTCCGAGGCGCTCAAGATCACCGCGCCCGACCTCCTCGAGCTCAAGATCATCGACGCGATCCTGCCGGAGCCGCTGGGCGGCGCGCACGCGAACCACGAGGAGATGGCGAGGACCCTGCACGACGCCCTCATCGTGCACCTCGACGAGCTCCGCCGCCTCAAGCCCGACAAGCTCGTGCGCCGACGGCGCGAGAAGTACCTCAAGATGGGTGCCTTCGAGGAGTGACGACCGCCGCCGTCGCGACGCACCTGATCGAGGTGGAGTTCAAGGGCAACCGTCGCGCCTTCTATCGCTGGAACGGCGAGTCCCCTCCCCCCGTGCGTACCGCGCTCATCGTGCAGGTGGAGCGGGGCGAGGACTTCGCGCGCGTCCACTCCATCGGGGAGCTCGCCGAGAAGCGCCACGCCGGCACCTCGCACGGCAAGGCCTCCCCCGCCGAGCTCCCGCTCGCGGTGCGCCGCGCGACGAAGCACGAGATCGACACCGCCGTCCGGCTCCGCGTGGACGAGGAGGCGGTGCGGAAGGCCGCCCTCGAGATCGTCCGCGAGCTCAAGCTCGACATGAAGGTCTCCGACACCGAGTGGCAGTGGGACCGGCGACGGCTCACCTGCTACTTCACCGCCGAGGAGCGGGTGGACTTCCGCCAGCTCGTGCGGCAGCTCGAGCGGCGCTTCTCCACGCGCGTCCACATGTGGCACATCGGGGTGCGCGACGAGGCGCGGCGCCTGGACGGCGTCGGCCGCTGCGGCCGCCAGTTCTGCTCCAGCTCCTGGCTCCCCGAACTCCGCCCCGTGAAGTCGAGCAGCGCCAAGGACCAGCGCCTCTCGACGCTGAACCCGGCGCAGATCTCCGGCACCTGCGGGCGGCTCATGTGCTGCCTGCGGTACGAACACGAGTTCTACGTGCAGTCGCGCAAGCGCTTCCCCAAGGAGGGGAAGATCGTCACGACGGCGCTCGGGGAGGAGAAGATCGTGAGCAACGACATCTTCCGCGACACCGTGACGCTGCGCACCGCCGCGGGCGAGGCGAGGACGATCCCGCTCACGCAGTTCCGGAAGGAGCTCGGCGAGAGCGCGCCGGCGATCGAGGAGCAGCCGGGCGGCGGGAGGGAGCTCGTCACGCTGCGGGAACCGAAGCCCGCGCGCGGTCCCTCGCGCGGACCAGCGGGCGGACCAGCCCGCGGACCGGCGCGCGACGCGGTCCGCGAGGATCCCGACGATGAGTCCGGCGACGAGTCGGGCGAGGAGCCGGGCGGCACGGACGAGGCGAGCACCGCGGAGGAGCGCCGTGCCGACGCCGGCCAGCCGTCGGAGGGCGGCGGGCGTCCGCGCGGTCGGCGGCGGCGCGGACGCCGCGGCGGTCGGCGCGGCCGTGGTGGACCCGAGGGCGGGACACCTCCACAGGGTGGTCCGCCTTCCGGCGCGCCCCCGGCGTCCTAGCGAACCCGGACCGGACCCGGCATGCCCCGTTTCTACCTGACCACGGCGATCGACTACGCCAACGGCGATCCCCACCTCGGCCACGCGCTCGAGAAGATCGGCGCCGACGCCATCTGCCGCTTCCGCCGGCAGATGGGGGACGACGTCTGGTTCCTCATCGGCATGGACGAGCATGGCCAGAAGGTCGCGCGCACGGCGGAGGAGGCCGGGCTCGCACCGCAGGCGTTCGTGGACCGCATCGCCGCGCGATTCGCGGACACCTGGGAGCGCCTCGCGATCTCCCACGACCAGTTCATCCGGACGTCGCACCCGACGCACCACGAGGCGGTGCAGAAGCTCCTCCTGCGCATCTTCGAGACGAGCCCGGACGACTTCTACGAGCGCTCGTACACCGGGCTCTACTGCGTGGGGTGCGAAAGCTTCAAGCAGCCGGCCGACGTGGTCGAGGGGAAGTGCACGCTCCACCCGACGCGCACGCTGGAGGAGGTCACCGAGCGGAACTGGTTCTTCCGGCTCTCGCGCTATGCGCCGGCGCTCAAGGCGCACCTCGCGGCCCACCCGGAGTTCCTCGAGCCCGCCACGCGGCGCAACGAGATCCTCGCCCTGCTCGACCAGGGCCTCGAGGACATCTCGGCGAGCCGGTCACGCTTCGCCTGGGGCGTCCCCTTCCCGCGCCCGCTCTCGAGCGGCGAGTCGCAGACCACCTATGTCTGGTTCGACGCGCTCCCGAACTACTGGACGGCGCAGTTCTTCCCGGGCTCGGGCGCCAGCTGGCCCGCGAGCGTGCACGTCGTCGGGAAGGACATCACCCGCTTCCACACGGTGATCTGGCCCGCCATGCTGATGGCCGCGGGCCTCCCGCTCCCCGAACGGGTCTGGGGGCACGGCTTCATCTCGCTCGGCGGCGAGCGCTTCTCCAAGTCCGCCGGCGTGAAGCTCGAGCTGGACGACGCGATCGCGCGCTTCGGCGCGGACGCGTTCCGGTACTACCTCCTCCGGGAGATCCCCTTCGACGGGGACGGCTCCTTCTCCTGGGAGCGCTTCGAGGCGGTCTACACGGCGGAGCTCGCCAACGGCATCGGGAACCTCGCCAGCCGCACGACGGCCATGATCGAGAAGTACTGCGAGGGCGTCGTGCCCGCGGGGGCCCGTGGCGCGGTCGATGACGCCGACCTCGCGGACTACCGAGAGGCCCGGCGGGCGCTCGACGGCTCCCGCGGCTTCCTCGTGCACGAGGCGCTGGAGGCCATCCAGCGCACGGTCGGGCGCGCGAACCAGTTCATCCAGGACACCAAACCCTGGGTGCTCGCCAAGGACCCCGCCAACCGGCCCGAGCTCGAGCGGGCGCTGGCCTCCCTGGCGCGCCAGCTCGCCCGTCAGGCGGCGTACCTGGCCCCCTTCATGCCGGGGAAGGCGGAGGCCCTCTGGGCCGCCCTGGGCGCACCTGGGGCCGCGGCCGATACTCCATTCGTGACGGCCGACGGAATCGATTGCGGGGGGTGGCGCGTCAGGAAGGGAGAAGGTCTCTTCCCACGGCCGGAGCCTCCGCCGGCCGGGTGATTCGATTCGGATTCTGTTCGGGACACGACGGCCGCTCACTTCCTATCTTGCGTAGATGCATCGTCGCCGCTGGACCCTGCTGCTGATCCCACCGAAGAACCAGCCAGCCCGGGAGTTCGAGATCCCGGGCTGGACCTTCCGTGCCCTCGCCTGGGGCGGCGGGATCTCGCTGCTGCTGGTGATCGGGGCGATCACGGTGCTCTTCACGCCATGGGGCACCCCCGGCTCCCGGCTCGTGGCGGCGCAGAACGAGGCGCTGCAGCAGGAGATCGCGGTGGTCGAGGCCCGGTTCAAGGAGCTCGAGGATACCCTCAAGGTCATCGGCCAGCGTGACGAGCGGATGCGGATGCTGGCCGGGCTGCCGATCGAGGCGAGCCCGGTGCGCGACAGCGAGCCGCAGGCCAGCCCCCTCGTCACCGCCTCGATCACCGGGCCCCTCGGCATCGACGAGGGCGCGACGCCGACGCGTCGCCGGCCCTTCCTCGGCCGACTGGGCTGGAGCGCGCGCCCGGACGTCGAGGGGCTCATCGCCCGCGCGACCGACCTCTCGCGCAGCTTCCGCGACGTCTCCGACACGCTGCAGCAGAACTTCGAGCGCTTCGCCAACACGCCGAGCCTGATGCCGACGGCCGGGTGGCTCTCGAGCCAGTTCACGAAGAGCCGCTTCCACCCGATCCTGCACGAGAACCGGCCCCACGAGGGGATCGACGTGACCGCGCCCACGGGGACGCCGATCGTCGCGCCCGCGACGGGGGTGGTGGTGATGGCGGGGAACGACAAGGGGTACGGGCTCACGGTCGAGATCGACCACGGCAACGGGATCCGCACGCGCTTCGCGCACTGCTCGCGCCTCGCCGTGAAGACCGGCCAGCGCGTCACCCGCGGCCAGGTGATCGCCGCCGTCGGCGGCACGGGCCTCGCCACCGCGCCGCACCTGCACTACGAGATCCACGTGAACGGCAAGCCCGTGGACCCCCTCACCTACGTGCTCCCGGAAGCCAACCCGTAGTAGTTGGCGATGCGGAGCCGTGGATGTGAGAGGAAGCGGGGGGGGGGGGGGCCGAGGGCCCCCCCCCCCCCCCGTGGGGGACAAAAACACAAAACCACACACCCCCCCCCGGGAGG
>WYBP01000025.1 GCA_011525845.1 Gemmatimonadaceae bacterium
GGGTGCTGGCCGCGGTTTGGCACCCCCCGCGCGGGGTGGCGCCCTCCCGGCCCCCGGGTGGCCGGGGGGGGGGGCCCCCCCGGGGCCCCCCCCCGCCTCCGCACTACGGTCCGCGTGTCGCTCGGCCGGGCCCGGAGGCCCTCAGCGCGCGCGGCGCACGCGGAGGAAGTCGACCGCGGCCAGCAGCGACATCCCGACCGCGAGCACCGCCCCCGCCCGCGCCATCATCGTCTCGGCCGCGAAGGCCAGCCACATCGCGCCGCCCGCGGCGGCGAAGAAGAGCGCGTGGTGCCAGCGCAGGGCCGGCTCCCGGCGCCCGTCGGGGCCGCGCTCGTTCCAGCGCATCGCCACGAGCACGAGCGCGAGGGCCGCTGCGGCGGCCATCACGGCCTTCTGCTCGAAAGGCGCGGTGCCTGGCCCGCTCGCGAACGGAACTCCAGCGATGACCAAGATGATGAAGAACTGCGTGAGCTGAGCGGTCCGCGGCTTCATTGCTCCCCTCCGAGACAACGGTTGAGTCGGGCCTCTGCGACATCCACTCCGCGCGCCGCGGTCACCACCGTCAACGTCGCCGCGAAGCAAGCCCACGGTCCCGCCAGGCATCCGAGCATCGCGACCGAGGCGATGGTGAATCGGTCGAGCGCATCATTCATCGCATCGAACTCCTTCTGGCAGTCCCCCTCTTCACTTGCCTTGTCGGTGTCGGTCGCTCGCACCGCCGCCCAGACCGACGCCACATCCGCGGTCGCGACGCTCCTCGCCCCCAGTGCACCTCGCTCTACGCTGACGCGCTGGTCCACCGCGACCGTCTCGACCGAACTCACCGGCCGGCCGTCGCGGAACGCCGTCACCGTCCGACTCCGGAGCAGCCACCCGCCAGGCACCGGTACCCAGATCGTCGCCACCCGCGCCACGACCTCGGAGCCCCTACGATACGTCATCTCCGAGACCGGTGCCTCTCCCTCCCGCACGAAGGTGGCGGTCCGGGTCCCGACATAGCCAGCGCCCTCCGGCGCCGCCGACCGGGCGGTCCACTCGTGCCGCCGGCCCCGAAGCGCCCCCTCGGACCCCAGCCCCGTCACGGCGACCGTCAGGTCGAATCGCTCTTGCCGCGACTTCGCGCTCGCGTGGACCTGCCCGCGCCGCAGCGCACCCTCGAACGTCGCGGTGTCCACCAGCCGGACCGTCCCGAGCAGCTCCTTCCCATCGAACGTCCTGACCGTGGTCACCACCCGTCCCGAGATCGTCCCATTCCCTGCGAGCGACAGGCCGGGCATCGCCTCCCCCGCCGCCTCCCCGCCCAGGCCCGCGACCGTCGGGCCGTCCTCCGTACACGCGGCGATCGCCGCCGCGACCAGCAGCATCCCCAGCATCCCCTTGCGCGCGCGCATGGTGCCTCCGGTGAGTGAAGTGTCTGGACCGACCCACTCCTCCGGCGGATCGCCGGCGTGCGGCAATCCTCCCTGTCTATCGGCCGGCAGCGTCACCGGAACGTCGCCGACGGCGCCCGTAAACCGCCTCGGCGTCACCACCGGAAAGCGAAGCGGGGGGCGACCCTTGGTCGCCCCCCGCTCTCCCACCTCACACCTGCCGTTCGCCTACCAGCGGTAGTGCGCGAACGCCTTGTTGGCCTCGGCCATGCGGTGGGTGTCGTCCTTCTTCTTCACGGCGTTCCCCTCGCCCTTGGACGCGGCGATCGTCTCGGCCGCCAGCTTCTCGGCCATCGACTTCTCGTTGCGCTCGCGCGAGAACGAGATCAGCCAGCGCATCGCCAGCGCCGTGCGGCGCTCGGGACGCACCTCGACGGGCACCTGGTAGGTGGCACCGCCGACGCGGCGGCTCTTCACCTCGACCACCGGCTTGAGGTTGGTGAGCGCCTGCTTGAAGATGTTGACGCCGGGCTGCGAGGTCTTGGCCTCGACGATGTCCATCGCGCCGTAGAAGATGCGCTCGGCGGTGGACTTCTTGCCCTGGTACATCAGGACGTTGATGAACTTGCTGACGGTCTGGCTGTCGTAGCGCGCATCCGGGAGGATGGTGCGCTTCACGGCACTCTTGCGGCGGCTCATTTACTTCTTCCCTCCAGCCGCGGCACCAGCCTTCGGCTTCTTGGTCCCGTACTTGGAGCGGCTCTTGTTGCGTCCCGCGACGCCGGAGGCGTCGAGCTTGCCGCGTACGATGTGGTAACGGACGCCGGGAAGGTCCTTCACACGACCACCGCGGATGAGCACGATCGAGTGCTCCTGGAGGTTGTGCCCTTCACCGGGGATGTAGGCGGTGACTTCGAACCCGTTGACGAGCCGGATACGCGCGACCTTCCGCAGCGCCGAGTTCGGCTTCTTGGGGGTGGTGGTGTACACGCGGGTGCACACGCCACGCTTGAACGGGTTCTCCTTCAGCGCAGGCGCCTTGTCCTTCTTGACCACGGCGCGCCGGCTCTGACGGACGAGCTGGTTGATCGTCGGCATCGTTCTGGTTCCCTTCCTGTGTTCGACCTTCTGCCACTACGTGGATCGCCCGGCGGGCGGCACGGAACAGAGCCTTGAAGGGTAGCGGCCGCGGCGACCGGAGTCAACCGCGGCCGGGGTGCGGCTCAGGGGCGCACGGTGAAGGCGAAGGTGCCCTTCACCACATGGCCGTCCTTGGACGCGGTGGACCAGGAGACCGTGTACTCGCCCGGCGCCAGCGGCGCGGGAACCTTGGCCGAGAGGGGGGCGTCCTTCACATCGTCGTCGCGCGTCACGGGCCCGAGGGCGACGGCGCGCTCCCCGGCCGTGAGGCGGATCCGGCTCGCCCCGAGCTCCACCGGCTCGCTGAACCAGAGGTCGATCGAGGGCGGGGAGGCCGCGAGGACCGTGTCCTTCGCGGGAACGCTCTTGGTCAGCCGCGTGTGCCGGCGGGCGCCGTCGCCCGGGGACGCGGCACCGGTCGCGAGGATCGCGAGGGCCAGGACGGAGGCGAGGGAGAGCCCGAGGCGTGTGCGCGGAGTCAGCGGAGTCATGGGAAGGGAATCTACGCGCCGGCTGGGCCCTCGCGCGACCGCCGTGCAATGCGGTCGACGAGCCCGCTGAAGATGAGCGCGTGCACGGGATAGAGCGCATACCAGTAGAGCCAGCCGACGAGTCCCTTCGGCGCGAAGAACGCCGTCTGTGAGAGGCGCACGGTGCCGTCCCCCTCCGGGACGACCTTGAACTGCAGCCAGGCCTCGCCCGGGACCTTCATCTCGGCCCGCAGGCGCAGCAGCACGCCGGGCTCCACCGCCTCGACGCGCCAGAAGTCGAGCGCATCCCCCGCCCGCAGCGCGTCCGGGTCGCGCCGGCCGCGGCGCAGTCCCACGCCGCCGATCGCGCGGTCGAGGAAGCCGCGGATCACCCAGGCCCAGTTCATGAAGAGCCAGCCGCGCCGCCCGCCGAGTCCCGTGAAGACGGCGAACACCGCGCCCGCCTCGGCCTCCACCACGCGCTCGCGGCGTTCGATGATCATCCCTTCGTGGGTCGCGAGCACCACGGGGGGCCGCGCGCCCGCGCTCGTGCTCAGCGCATCGCTCCAGGTGGTCTCGATCTCGCTCGCCCTGAGGCGCGCGAGGGCGCGCGCGACCGCCTCGCGGTAGGGGACCGGCTGGATCTGCGGGAAGAGCTCGGCGGCGACGGGGTCGCGCACGACGCTCTCGTTGCGCAGGCCGTCGATGAGCGGCCGGGCGATCGCGGCGGGGATCGGCGTGACGATGTTCACCCAGTACGAGGAGAGGCGGGGGGTCAGGACGGGGACGGGGATGATCCATCGCGTCAGTCCGCGTGCGGCGGCGTACCCCTGCATCATCTCGCCGTAGGTGAGGACGTCGGCGCCGCCGATCTCGATCGTGCGCCCGGTGGAGTCGGGCTGCGAGAGGGCGGCGGTGAGGTAGGCGAGGACCTCGCGCACCCCGATCGGCTGCGTGCGGGTGAAGACCCAGCGCGGGCAGATCATCGCCGGGAGGCGCTCCGTGAGGTAGCGGATCAGTTCGAACGAGACGCTTCCCGACCCGACGATCACGCCCGCGCGGAACTCGGTGACCGGGACGCCGGCACTGCGGAGCGCGTCCCCCGTCTGCAGGCGCGAGCGGAGGTGGTGCGAGAGGTCGCGCTGTTCGGCGGCGAGTCCGCCGAGGTAGATGATGCGCGCGACGCCGCCGTCGCGCGCCGCCTCGGCGAACTGGCGCGCGCCCATGAGGTCGCGCTCGTGGAATCCGGCGCCGCCCCCCATGCTGTGCACGAGGTAGTACGCGGCATGCACCCCGCGCATCGCGGGTGCGAGCGATGCGGCGTCGAGCACGTCGCCGGCCATGATCTCGACGGCGCCGTGCCAGGGTCGCCCCTCGAGCCGCGCGGGATCGCGCGCGAGGCAGCGCACGCGCCACCCCGCCTCGAGCAGGCGGGGCACGAGGCGACCGCCGATGTAGCCGGTGGCGCCGGTCACGAGGATCAGGGGTCTGGTGTCAGTCATGGCGGCGGACTTGGGGGGGGTGACGACAAGGGCCGCGCCGGAGATCCGACGCGGCCCCTGCCGTTGATGATACGCCCGGTGCGAGCACCGGGCGCCCGGATCACATCTTGGGCATGATCACCGTGTCGATCACGTGGATCACGCCGTTCGACGCCGCGATGTCGGTCTTCACGACCTTCGCGTTGTCGATCATCACGGTGCCGTTGCTGACCTTCACCGTGACGGACGAGCCCTGCGCCGTCTTGGCGCTGGTCAGGCCGACCACATCCTTGGCGAGCACCTTGCCCGGCACGACGTGGTAGGTCAGGATCGCCGCGAGCTTGTCCTTGTTCTCGGGCTTCAGCAGCATCTCGAGCGTCCCGGCCGGAAGCTTGGCGAACGCCTCATCGGTGGGCGCGAAGACAGTGAAAGGGCCCTCGGACTTCAGGGTCTCGACCAGTCCGGCCGCCTTGACGGCGGCGACGAGCGTCTTGAACGAGCCGGCGCCGATCGCGACGTCGACGATGTCGCCGGTCGAAGCGGAAGGGCCGGCGGGCTTGGCCATCTGGGCCGCGGACGTGGTGGCGAAGAGCGTACCGGCGACAGCGGCAGTGGCGAAGAGTGTGGTGAGCTTCATGGTTCTGATCCCCTTGGGAAGTGGTGAACAGCGTGGCGTCCAAGTAATGTCTAGAGATGCACTGGATATGTCAAGCCCCTGTCCAGATTATTCCTTGACATTCATTATACAAACAGCTACAGTTCAGCCATGACGAATACATCGCCAGCCATCGATCTGCATCCTATACAAGTGGTCGTCAGGCGCTCGGGCGTCTCCGCCGACCTGCTCCGCGCGTGGGAGAAGCGCTACCAGGCCGTCACGCCCAGCCGCAGCGACGGGGGACACCGCCTCTATTCGGACGCCGACATCGAACGCCTGCGCCTGATCAAGGACGCGATGGCGGGCGGACGCCGCATCGGCGACGTGGCCTCCCTCCCCACGGAGGAGATCGCGCGCCTCGTGAGCGAGGATGCCGCGCAGCAACAGCTCGTCGCACCCGCCGCGACCGACAATGAGGACGCGGCGCAGCTGCTCGCCGACGCGATCGCCGCCGTGCGGCGCGCGGACCAGGGCACCCTCCGCGTCATCCTCTCGCGCGCGCTCTTCACCCGGACCCCCGAGCGGTTCACCACCGATATCGCGACCCCCTTCATGCACGAGCTCGGCGAGCTCTGGCACCGCGGCGAGCTCACGCCGGCGCACGAGCACGCGGCCTCCGAGGTGATGCGCCGCCTCATGCACGACATGCTGGGCATGCTCCCGCCGCCGGACGGCGCCCCGCGCCTCGTGGTGGCGACCCTCACCGGCCAGCGCCACGAGATCGGCGCGCTCTTCGCCGCGACCGCGGCCGCACTCGACGGCTGGCGCGTGACCTACCTCGGGAGCGACCTCCCCGGCCCGGACATCGCGCGCGTGGCGCTCGACGTGGGTGCGCGCGCCGTCGCACTCTCGATCACCACCGCGAACCCCGCACTCGCGGACGAGCTCTCGCTCCTCCGCAAGCGCCTTGGCACGGCGGTACCCATCCTCGTGGGCGGCCAGCAGGCGGAGGCCGTGGCCGGCGCGGTGCGGCAGGTCGACATCGTCCCCGACGTGGACACCTTCCGCACGACGCTCAACGGGCTGCGATGACGCCGGTACCGGCGGCGCGCGTCCGCGCGGTGAACGCGGGCGCCATCGCCCCGGAACGCGAGTACGTGCTCTACTGGATGACGAGCGCGCGCCGCGCGACGATGAACTTCGCGCTCGACCGGGCGGTCGCCCATGCGCGCGCGCTGCGGCGTCCGCTCGTCGTGCTCGAACCCCTGCGCGCGGCCTATCCCTGGGCGAGTGACCGGCTGCACACCTTCGTGATCCAGGGGATGGCCGACAACACAAGGGCGTTCGCGCGGCGTCCGGTCACCTACCACCCCTACCTCGAACCCACGCCGGGGGCGGGACGCGGAATGCTGAAAGCACTCGCCCGGCGCGCCTGCGTGGTGGTCACCGACGACTTCCCGGCCTTCTTCCTGCCGCGCATGCTGCGCGCCGCCGCCGCCCAGGTGGACGTCCTGCTCGAGGCGGTGGACGGGAACGGCCTGATCCCGCTCCGCGCGACCGACCACGCCTACCCCACCGCCTACGCCTTCCGCCGCTTCGTCCACCCCCGGCTCGCGAAGGAGGGTGCGCCGATGCCGGCGGAGGACGCGCTCCGCGGCGCGCGCCTCCCCGCCCTCGCCGCACTCCCCGACGACGTCGTGGAGCGGTGGCCCGCCGCGACCGGACTCGACGACCCCGCGGCACTCGTCGCCGCGCTCCCGATCGACCACTCCGTGGCCGCCGTCCCCACTTTCGGCGGCCAGCGCGCCGCCCTGCGCACGCTCACCGCCTTCCTCGACCGCGGCTTCGACGCCTACGAGCGCGACCGCAACGACCCGGACGCGGCCGGCGCCTCGGGACTCTCCCCCTACCTCCACTTCGGCCACATCGGGACCCACCAGGTGGTGGCCGAGGTGATCGCGCGCGGCGAATGGACGCCCGCGATGATCGAGACCTCCGCGCGGGGGAGCCGTGCAGGATGGGGTGGCGGCTCGGCGGGCGCGTTCCTCGACCAGCTCATCACCTGGCGCGAGCTCGGTTACAACGCCTGCGCGCACGACGCCGCGTACGCGGAGTTCGACTCACTCCCGGAATGGGCGCGCCGGACGCTCGACGAGCACGCGGACGACCCGCGCGAGTTCCTCTACACGCTCGACGAGTTCGCCGCGGCCGCCACGCACGACCCGGTCTGGAACGCCGCACAGCGCGAGCTCCGCAGCACCGGCCACCTGCACAACTACCTGCGGATGCTCTGGGGGAAGAAGATCCTCGAGTGGACCCGCTCCCCCCGCGAGGCACTCGCGGTGATGGTCGAACTGAACAACCGGTACGCGCTCGACGGCCGGGACCCCAACTCCTACTCGGGGATCTTCTGGGTCCTCGGCCGCTACGACCGCGCCTGGGGCCCGGAGCGGCCGGTGTTCGGCAAGATCCGCTTCATGTCCTCGGCGAACACCCTGCGGAAGCTCGACCTCTCGCGCTACCTCGAGCGCTTCGGCGGCGAGGACGCCGACGCCCAGCTCTCACTCGGCTGAGGCGCCCACGTAGTAGACCGCGCCGCTCAGGACCGCCGTGAGCGTCGTCCCCCAGAGCAGGTCCACGAAGGCGACCGTCGCGGGGAAGTCGCGGATGAGTGCGAGGCTCGTGAGGTCGTAGGCCGCGTACGCGGCGAGCCCGAAGAGCGCACCGAAGATGATCGCGCGGGAGAGCGAGCGCTTCTCGATGGCCGGCATCACCACGATCAGCACGACCACCGCCACATAGATGAGGTAGAACGCGACCGCCGCGCCCCATTGCACGTCGGGGCGCATGAGGTGCCCCAGCTGGCGCTGGTAGAACCCCTTCGCGACGACCCCGAGCCAGAGGAGGTCCATCCCAAGGAGGACGACGAGTCCGGCACCGTACAGCTTGAGGAAAGGCATCACCGTCATCGCATCACCGTGAGTCGGGGTGGGAGCGCGGGGAAGAGGCGGTCGATCGCCGCCGCGCGGTAGTCGAAGATCTGCCGGAGCTGCCGGCGCACCAGGAGCGCGTGCGCGAGCCGCCCGAGGGGACCGAAGGGGAGCGCGTACTCGACGACGTCCTCGATCTGCACACCCCCCTCGACGGCACGGAAGGTGTGCCGATGATACCACCGCTTGTAGGGACCCGAGAGCATCTCGTCCGCGAAGCAGCGGCCCTCCTCGAACTCGGAGATCCGCGACTCCCACCCCATCGGGATACCGTGGAGCCGCAGTCGGTACCTGATGCGCGTTCCGAGGCGGACGACCGGGTCGGTGCTGTCGAGCACCTTGAACGCGAGCCAGGGGGGCGTGAGGGCCTCGAGGTTCATCGGGTCGGTGTGGAAGGCGAACACCTCGTGGAGTGAGCCGGACACGACCTTGGTGCGGCGCAGGACGTGGGTCACGACGCCGCCCTCGTGTCCGGCGCGCCGCGCGCGAGGCGATAGTGCGCCACGCCCCACTCCGTCCCACCCGCGTAGCCGAAGAGCTCCTCGCAGGCGAGGAAGAACATCCGCCAGCGGTGGTACCACCGGTTCGCGTCGCCGCCGTAGTGCGCGCGCAGGACGTCGAGCACCTCGCCCCGGCGCCGCTCGAGGTTCAGGCGCCACGCCGCGGCGGTGCGCTGGTAGTGCGTGCCGTCGAGCCACCACTGATGCTCCAGCGCGAACCCCTCCGCCACGGCGGGGAGTAGGCCGAACGAGGGCATGATCCCCCCGCTGAAGAAGTGGCGCCCCATCCAGTTGTCCGCCCCCTCGGTCTCGTAGGTGTACGCCTCGCGCCGGTGGCAGAAGACGTGGACGAAGAGCCGCCCGTCGTCCCGCAGCCACCCGTGCACGCGCTCGAGCAGCGTGGACCAGGCGCGCATGTGCTCGAACATCTCGACGCTCACGATCCGGTCGAAGCACCGTCCGGGGTCGAAGGCGTTCATGTCCGCGGTGATCACCCGCAGGTTGGGCGGGGCGACGGACTCGATGAAGGCGCGCTGCGAGCGCGAGTTCGAGACCGCGACGATGCGCGCGGCCGGATAGCGGCGCGCCATGAAGAGGGAGAGCGAGCCCCAGCCGCACCCGAGCTCGAGGATCTCCTGCCCATCCGCGAGCGCCGCACGCTCGCAGGTGAGCGCCAGCATCGCCTCCTCGGCCTCTCCCAGTGTGCGTGCGCCCTCGGGCCAGACCGCGGACGAGTACTTGCGGTGCGGCCCGAGGACGAGCCGGAAGAACTCCGCCGGCACCTCGTAGTGCTGGGCGTTCGCCTCCTCCGGCACGAGCGCCACCGGGGCCCCGCGCAGGCCGTCGAGGAACACCTCGAGTCCCCCCTGCCCCTGGACTTCGGCCAGCCGCTGCGCGCAGAGGCGGCGGATCGCGCCGCGCAGCAGCGGCGTCGCGACGAGACCGCGCTCCGCGAGCTCCACTCCGAGTCCGATGCTCATGCGACGCTCCGTGATCGATGTTCGATGGCGGGGATCCCACCGGCCCGGCGATGCCGGACGGCGGACGCCGCGGGCTTCTCGTAGGCGATCTGCACCGTCCCGATGGCGCGCTCGCGGAACCCACCCTCGCAATAGCTGAAGTAGAACTCCCAGAGCCGCTGGAAGCGCGCGTCGAGGCCGAGCGCGGCCAGTCGGTCGCGCGCCCCGAGCATCGCCGTGCGCCAGCGGCGCAGCGTCTCGGCGTAGTGGAGGCCGAGCTCGTCCACCTGCGCCACCCGCAGGTCGGTGCGCGCGCTCGCGCGCGCCAGCACCGGCACCGAGGGGATGCAGCTCCCCGGGAAGATGTGGCGCTTGATGAAGTCGACCTCCTTCCGCGCGAGGTCGTAGCGGGCGTGGTCGATCGTGATGGCCTGGATCGCGGCGCGGCCATGCGGCGCGAGGCGCGCGGCGACCAGCGCGAAGAAGGTGTCGAGGTGCTCGTGCCCGACGGCCTCGATCATCTCGATCGACACCAGCTTGTCGTAGGTGCCGCGGAGGTCGCGGTAGTCCTGCCGGAGCACCGTGACGCGGTCGGCGAGGCCGAGCGCGGCGACGCGCGCCGTGGCGTACGCGTGCTGCGCCTCGGAGATCGTGGTGGTGGTGACGCGGCACCCGTACCGGGTGGCGGCGTGGATGGCGAACCCTCCCCACCCGGTGCCGATCTCGAGCAGGTGATCCTCCGACCCGAGGTCGACGAGCGCGCACATGCGATCATACTTGGCGGTCGACGCCTCGGCCATCGTGGCCCCCGGACGCTCGAAGAGCCCGGACGAGTAGGTCATCGTCTCGTCGAGGAAGGTGGCGAAGAAGGTGTTCCCGAGGTCGTAGTGTGCGCCGATGTTGCGCCGGCTGCCGCGGCGGGTGTTGCGGTTGAGCGCGTGCCAGGCGCGGCGGAGGGGCTGCACCGCACGCGCGAGCCCACGCTCGAGCCCGTCGAGGGCGTCGCGGTTGCGGACCAGGAGGCGAACGACGCCCGTGAGGTCGTCGGTGGTCCACCACCCTTCCGCGTACGACTCGCCGGCTCCCACGGCCCCGCCGAACGCGATGGCGCGGTAGGCCCGTGGGTCGCGCACGTCGACGGAGATGGCCGGCGCGGCCGGGTCGCCGAAGCTGCGCGTGCGTCCCCCGTCAGCCAGGACGAGCCGGCCGGCGCGCAACCGGGCGAGGTTCGATTCCAGGGCGCGCCTAGCGAGGGATGAGAGCGGATCCATCGGTCCTCCGGTGCACGGGATGGTCATGGACGGGCACGTTCTTGACCCAGAGGCGCAGCGCCTGCCAGTAGATGCCGAGCACGACCTGCACGGTCATCAGCGGGAATCGCGCGAGCACCGCGGCCAGGATCCGCGGCGCGAAGGGACGCCGCTCGAGGTCGAGCGTGGCGTCAAAGACTTTCTCGCCGGCGGTCCGGTTCTCCATGTGGACGCGGAGCCGGTCACCGGGCGGCGTGAAGTGCCAGTCGTACGTCTGGCCCATCGGCATGAAGGGCGAGACATGGAGCCGCTTCTCGAACTCCGCCGACGCCCATGCGGCGTCCCCCGGGGGGACTGGCATCACGTAGGACGTCCGCTCCCCCCATGGGGTGTTCGTGACCTCGGCGAGGATGGTCTCCACGGCGCTGCCGTCGGCGGAGTAGCAGTAGTAGAAACTCACCGGGTTCTGCACATACCCGAAGTAGCGCAGGTGGGTGAGGAGCCGGATGGGCCCGGTGGGCCGTATGCCGGTGCGCTCGCGGACCAGCTCGCGGACGGCCTCGTCGAGCGGCACCGCGGGGTCACCCAGGTAGTCCGCTCGCCGGAACCAGGCGAGTGCCGGTCGGCGGGCGGACCAGAGCCAGCGACCGTCGAAGAGCTCGGGAAGCTCGGCCAGGTCCAGGTAGAGCATGAAGATCCGGTACCGGAACGCGTGCTCCCTCGGCTCGCGGCGGCGGTGCCGGATGGTGCCCTCGTACACGGCGCTCTGCGTCATACGGTCACCGGCGCGGCGCGTGGCCGGGGGGCGCACGCGGCGCGGTCGACCTCCTGCGCCACCGCGAGGGCGCTGACGACGCCATCCTCGTGGAAGCCGTTCCCCCAGTACGCCCCGCAGAAGTGGGTGGCGCGCTGGCCGCTGATCTCGATGCGCCGCGCCCGCGCCCGCATTCCCGCCGCGGTCGCGACCGGATGGTCGTAGACCACCCGGCCGAGGATGCGCGCCGGGTCGATGGCGTCGGAGGCGTTGAGCGTGACGCAGATCGTCTCGGGCGTGTCGAGCCCCTGCAGGATGTTCATGTCGTAGGTGACGCTCGCCGGTGCCTCGGGATCGTCGCCGACGCGGTAGTTCCATGCCGCCCACGCGGAGCGCGCGCGCGGGAGCAGGCTCGTGTCCGTGTGCAGGACGATGTCGTTCCGCTGGTAGGGGAGCGCCCCGAGCACCTCGCGCTCCGCGGCACTGGCATCGGCGAGGAGGGCGAGCGCCTGGTCGCTGTGGCAGGCGAGCACCACGCGATCGAAGGGCGCACCGTCGACGAGGACGCCCCCGTCGGTGCGCTCGATGCGTCGGACGGGCGTCCGCAGGCGGATGCGGTCGCGGAAGGGCGCCACGAGCGCGTCCACGTAGCGCATCGACCCTCCCGTGATCGTGCGCCAGAGCGGCCGGTCGTCGACGGTGAGCATCCCGTGGTTCTCGAAGAACCGGATGAAGAACGCCGCCGGCATGTCGAGCACCGTGCGCGCGCTCACCGACCAGATCGCGGAACCCATCGGGAGGAGGTACCAGTCGCGGAACGCCGCGGAGTACCCGCCGAGCTCCAGGAGCCCCCCGAGGGAGATGCCGTCGGGGGCCGCCTGCAGCTGCCCGACCGCGTCGCGGTTGAAGCGCAGGATTTCGGCCACCATCCGGAGGAAGCGGGGGTGCACGAGGTTGCGCGGCTGGACGAAGAGCTGGCGGAGCGTGGACCCGTTGTACTCGAGGCCCGTCGCGTCGTGCCGCACGCTGAAGCTCATCTCGCTCGCGCGCGTCTCCACACCCAGCACGTCGAGGAGCCGGGTGAAGGTCGGGTAGTTGCGCTCGTTGTAGACGATGAACCCGGAGTCGACGGAGACGCAGCGGCCTGCGACCTCGAGCTCCCAGGTATGCACATGTCCGCCGATGCGGTCGCCGGCCTCGAAGACGGTGATGTCGTGCCGGGGGTGCAGGTGGTGCGCCGCGACCAGCCCTGCGACGCCGCTTCCGACGATGGCGATCCTCATGGGGTTGGCCTCGGGGGAGAAGGGAGTGTGTATTGACCTCCTTTATGATAGCTCAGTGTCTAAGTAATGTCAAGATATCCTCTGGACGAACTCTTGACAAACGGCGGACAAACGGTGATAGTCCATGTAACGGCGACTGGGCGACCGCTCAGCGCCGCTCGAGTCAGCACACCACCAATGGAGGAGTAATGCGCGTTCCAATGATCTCCCGGGTGATCGCGGCGGCCGTCGCCGCGCTCTTCGTCACCGGCACCGCGAATGCCCAGGGAGCGATCGAGCTCCGCGGCGGCGCCAACGTCCCGACCTTCGACATCGCCGACGTCGCCAAGGCCGGCGGCAGCTTCGGCGTGGGCCTGAGCACCAAGGTCAGCGAGCGCCTCTGGCTCATCGGCGACTTCGACTTCGGCACCCACGCCAACAAGACGTCGGGCGGTCCGGACATCACCGTGAACCACTACATCGCGAAGCTCGGCTACGAGCTGGGCAAGCGCGCCGAGAGCCCGCTGACGGTCGTGCTGAACGCCGGCATCGGGGCGATGAGCTTCGGGATCGACGGTGGCGACACCTACACCTACCCGGCGATCAACGTCGGCGCGAAGCTGATCTATCGCGTGAACGACCGCTTCAGCCTGGTCGCCAGCCCGCAGGGCGACATCGCGTTCACGAAGGAAGCGGAGCTGGGCACGACGAACGCCTGGGTCTGGCCCTTCGCGGCCGGCTTCCGCATCACCTACTGACGTGCTGCTGCTGACCGCCGCACTCGTCACGCTGTTGTTCGGCGCCACGGCCGCCCGGGACACGGTACCCGTCCCGGTGCGGCCCGTGGCCGCCGTGGACCTCGAACGCTACGCCGGCCTCTGGCATGAGGTCGCGCGCCTACCGAACCGCTTCCAGCAGGACTGCGCGGGTGAGACCACCGCGGAGTACACGCTGCTCGGGAACGGCCAGATCCGCGTCGTGAACAGCTGCCGCCACACCGATGGCAGTCCGATGCGCGCGGAGGGAAGGGCGCGTCTCGCGGACGCCGATGGCCCCGCGTCGCGCCTCAAGGTCCGATTCGCTCCCGCCTTCCTGTCGTTCCTCCCGATGGTCTGGGGGGACTACTGGATCCTCGACCTCACCGACGACTACGGAGCCGCACTCGTGGGCGACCCATCACGGAAGTACCTCTGGATGCTCTCGCGCTCGCCGAAGCTCGACCCCACGGTCTACACGCGGTTCGTGTCGACGGCCGCGGCGCAGGGCTTCGACACCTCCCGACTGGTCTGGACACAGGCCGGGCCGACGCCGGAGCTGGTCCCCGCGCAGAAGACGCAGCAGAGACCCGCCAGCGATCACCCCGGCCCGAGGACGTAGATCGTCCACGGCGCCACCCGCTCCTCGCTGACCCAGCGGTACGGATCGGTCGGGAGCCCGAGGGGACGCGCCGTCTCCAGCAGCGTGAGTCCTGCCTGCGCGAAGAGCGCACGATAGGTCTCGTCCGTGCAGAGCGTGTCCTCGATCGGCCGGCGGTCCGGGCCGTCGAGCATCACGATCCGGACCGTCTCCCCGTCGCGCGCCGTGCTGTTCCCGGGGAACTGGAGCGTGGTGAAGGAGAGCCAGTCATGCAGGTAGAGCTCGGGCGACGAGACAACGCACACGAGCCGACCGCGTGGTGCCAGTCGGCCGCGCGCGGCGGCGAGGAATGATTCCTTCCGTTCGACCGTCGCCACGTTGTCCAGCGGGAACATGGCGAGCACCAGGTCGAACCGGCGCTCGCCCAGTGATGAGAGGTCGCCGTCCGGCACCAAGCGGTAGTCCCCCTCGGGATCGGCCCGCCGCGCGCGCTCGAGCATGGCGGCGGAGATGTCCACGCCGACGCACGTGAACCCGAGTCGCGTGAGGAGCCGCGTCGACCGCCCTGCCCCGCAGCCGAGGTCGAGCGCGGAGTTCCCCTCCACATGCGCGGCGAGGAGCGCCGGGAGGTCTCGGCTCGCGAGGTGGTACGTCCCCTCGAACCCGACGGCGGCATACGAGTCCGCCCGCGCCTCGTCGTCGTACAGGTTCACGGCGCGGCGGTGCCCACCAGCGGGATGATCGCGGTGAGGAGACCGACCGTGATCAGCACGACCACGCTCATCAGTGCCCACTTCATCGTGTAGCGCTGGTGGTCGTCGAAGTCGACGCCCACGAGCCCGACGAGGAGGTAGGTGCTCGGCACGAGCGGGCTCAGCAGGTGCACGGGCTGGCCCATCAGCGAGGCGCGCGCCATCTCCGCGGCGGTGATCCCGAACGCCTTCCCCGCCTCGGCCAGGATCGGCAGGATGCCGAAGTAGAACGCGTCGTTGGAGATGAAGAAGGTGAAGGGCACGCTCAGCACCGCCGTCACCACGGCCAGGTACGGCCCGAGCGCCTCGGGGACGGCGCCCACGACGCTGTTCGCCATCGCGTCCACCATCTTCGTGCCCGAGAGGATGCCGGTGAAGACACCGGCCGCGAAGATCAGCCCGACCACGGCGAGCACGTTGCCGGCGTGCCGCGAGAGGAGCGACTTCTGCTCGTCGATGCTCGGGTAGTTCAGCATCATCGCGATCGCGAAGCCGAGCATGAAGAGCGCCGGGAGCGGCATCGCCGCGGTCACGAGCCCGACGAGGAGCACCGCGGTGAGGATCGCGTTCACGATGAGCCGGTCCGGGCGGCGGTGCTCGGTGTCCTCGTGGAAGTCGGGGTTCGCCAGCTCCTCCTCGAGGACGGGAGGCAGCTCGTCATCGGGCGCGGGCACGCCCTCCACGGCGAGTCGCGCGCGCTCGCGCAGCCCGAGCCGGTACGCGACGAAGAGCACCCAGACCGCCCCGCAGGCCATCGCGGGGATCATGGGCACGAAGACGTCGTTCATCTCGAGGTTGAGCGCGCTCACCGCCCGTGCCGTGGGGCCGCCCCAGGGGAGGATGTTCATCACCCCGCCGGCCAGCATCACCACGCACGCGAGGTTGAGGAGGCGCATCCCCATCCGGCGGTAGAGCGGAAGCATCGCCGCCGTCGTGATCATGTACGTGGTGGAGCCGTCGCCGTCGAGCGAGACGACGAGCGCCAGCACGGCCGAGCCGACGATGATCTTGAGCGGGTCGCCGTGCACGAGGTCGAGGATCCGCTTCACGAAGGGCTCGAAGAGCCCCGCGTCGATCATGATCGCGAAGTAGAGGATCGCGAACATCAGCATCACGCCGGTGGGCGCGAGGTTCCGGATGCCCGCGAGCATCATCTCGCCCAGCTCGGTGGAGAAGCCGGCGAGGAGCCCGAAGGCGATCGGCACGAGGATCAGCGCGACGAGCGGCGAGAGGCGCTTCATCATGATCAGCGCCATGAAGGCGATGACCATGCCGAACGCGAGGACGGTCAGCACGTGACGGGCTCCGGGGACTTGGCGGGGCGGGTCCGCGCGCCGGCGGTGCCCGCATTCCTCTCGGTTCGCCTCACCGCCGCGCCGGGGCGAGCGGGAGCACGATGTGCGAGGGGTGGGTGGCGCTGTGCTGCACCGAGATGTCGGCGGTGACCATCCGGCGGTTCTTCCCCAACGGTTCCCCGGTGTTCGGGTTCACGTCGAAGCGGGGGAAGTTGCTGCTCGAGATGTCCACGCGGATGCGGTGGCCCTTCTTGAAGACGTTGGCCGTGGGGAAGGGCTCGATGGTGAACTCATACACGCGCCCCGGCTCGAGCAGCTCCGCGTGGTCGCGCGTCGCGCGGTAGCGGCCGCGCACGATCGCGTCGGTGATGTTCAGGTCGAACCCGCCGGGCCAGTCCTCGCTCGAGGGGTAGACGTCCACGAGCTTCGCCGTGAAGTCGGTGTCCACCGTGCTCGATGAGGCGTGGAGCACGACCTTGATCGGGCCGATCACGGTCATGTCCTCCGCGAGCGGCTCCGTCTGGAAGACGAGCACGTCGCTCCGCGTGCGGAGGGGGAGGAAGGGTGGCGCGGAGGGCGGGAAGCGCGGGTCCTCGCGCTGGTCGTAGGCGCCATCCTTGAGGCGCGCGGAGGCGCCGCCGCCGATCGTGGGAACGGGATGCCGGGGATCGAACGTATAGGTCGTCGCGGAGCTCGACTCCGTCGGCATCGTGCGGGAGAGCGAGCCGTCGGCATGGAAGTAGAACGGCACGTCGCGCGCGCCGGGGATCGGCCAGGCGTCGGCGTCCATCCAGTAGCCGCCGTGGAAGAGCCGCCCATCGGCATCCTTCCGCCCATCGCCGGTGCCCATCACGAAGAGGCGCACCGGGCGCTCCTTCTCCACCCCGTTCGACTTCCGCTTGAGGACGTGGTCGAACCAGCGCAGGTGGAAGTCGGTGGCGAAGTCGACGATCGCCGCCTCGCGGCCGTAGGAGACGTCGCCGGCATACGGCAGATGGTTCCCGCCGTGCGTCCAGGGCCCGACGAGGATCCGCTGCGGGGACTTCTTGAGGCGGCTGAGCCCCGCGTAGTTCTCGAAGGTGCCGGCGAGGAAGATGTCGTACCACCCGCCGACCTGGAGCATCGGGATGTCGGCCGTCTCGGGGTAGTGCTCGTTCCAGGCGAGCATGGGGTCCTTCCAGAACGCGTCGTAGTCCGCGCGCTCGAAGAAGTCCATGTACCACGCCTCGTACTCGGGCACCACGGAGAGCGGGTTGAGGCCGCGCCGGAAGGGCTGCACGCCGTACCACTCCTCGACCTTCTCGCGCTCGAGGAGCGCCTTCACCGCGGGGGTGCGCGCGTCGGCGAGCATCTGCGACCAGGCCCAGGTGAGCTGGCGCCCCATCTCGTAGGTGCCGCGGAAGCGCACACCGTGGTCCCAGGCGTTGCTCATCCCGCCCATGTTGAGCACGACGGACTTGAGGCCGGCCGGCGCGAGCTGCGCGGCTCCCGCGCCCATGTGCGCCGAGAAGGAGGTGCCCCACATCGCGACGGCCCCGTTGGACCAGGGCTGCGCCGCGAGCCACTGCACCGCGTCGAAGCTGTCGGTGGCATCGAGGGGCTGCACCTTCATGAACACGCCCTCCGACTTGTAGCGCCCGCGCGCATCCTGCACGGCCACCACGTATCCACGCTCGGCGAACCACTGTGCCTGCGAGTGGAGCTGCGTCTTGTCGTAGGGCGTGCGGTTGAGGAGCACCGGGAAGCGCTCGTTCACCGGCTGGCCGTCGCGCGCGGGGCGGAAGATGTCGGTGGCCATCCGCTTCCCGTCGCGGGTGGGCATCATCAGGTCGCGCGAGACCAGGACGGCGTCGTACTGCTTGGGGGAGCCCACCCAGTCGGCGGGGGGCATGCGGTGCGGCTGGGCGTCGAGCGACGCCGCAGCGCCGATGAGCAACGCCGCCAGGAGGGCGCCGACGCGTGGCGTGAGGCGAGAGGAGGGCATCGTGTTCATGCTCCGATCAAGGTATCGGCCGGCAGGGCATCACGCTCACGGACGCGGGCCTCGAACGCGCCGCAGAGGTGCGCGACGCCGTTCGCATAATACGAGATCAGCTCGCGCCCGCGCGGGAGGATCAGGTAGCCGTTCCCCTCGCGCATCAGCACGCGCCGCATGCGCAGCATCCGGTAGGCGCGCTCGAAGCTCTCCGAGGCCTCGCGCTCCGGCTCCACCACCACCGCCCCCTCGGCGACGAGGGCATCGCGCAGCTCCTCGATGCGTGCCAGCAACCGGTCCTCCGGCACGAACTCCGCGTCGAAGGTCTGGAGCGCCGCGCAGACGAGCGGCACGGCGGTGACGGGGATGATCTCCCCGATGCGGTCCATCATGCCGTCGCAGAACTCCTGGACGCGCGCGAGGCGCTCGGCCCGGGGACGCTCGAAGAGGGGCCGCCCCTCCGCCGCGACGCTGCGCAGCCAGGGGGCGACCGGGACGGGGACGCCGATCACGACCGCCGCGCGGCCGTAGCGCTTCCAGCGCCCCGTGGAGAGGCGTCCGAATCCCCGCAGCGCGAAGGCCAGCACCTCGCGGAACTGCGTGAAGCGCGACACGCCCGGCTCCCCCGCCGACGTCGCCCGCGCCTCGCGGAGCAGGGAGCGGTCCTCCAGCACCCGGTCGTAGTTGAGCGCGACCGGCACGACGTACATCCGCTCGGCGAACCCCGGCTCGCGCGCCGTGCCCAGCATGTAGTCGAGGAGCCCGATCTTGGAGGGCCGGAGGCGTCCGTCGCGCGTGAGCCCGCCCTCGGGGAAGATCCCCTGCGTGACGCCGTTGCGGGTGATCAGCTGCACGTAGCGCTCGAGCACCGTGTGGTAGAGCGGCTCCCGGTAGCGCCGGCGGATGAAGTACGACCCGAACGACTTGAAGAGGTACTCGAGCGGGAAGACGCGCGCCCACTCCCCCACGGCGTAGGAGATCGCGACCTGCCCCGCGAGCCCGTAGCTGGCGAGCACGTAGTCCGCGTTGGAGCGGTGGTTCATCAGGTAGATCACGATGCTCTCGCGCGGGAGGCGCTCGAACGCGCCCGGCTCGCGCACGGTGACCGACGTCTTGTAGAAGAGGTTGAGCGCCCAGCGCGAGAGCGTGTACCCGAACTCGTAGTACATCAGGAGGTTGAACGCCGGCACGATCTCGTCGATGTAGCCGCGGACGCGCGCCCAGACCTGCGCCCTGGGCATCCCATGCGCATCGGCGTGCGCGCGGACGGCCGCCGCGACCTCCGGGTCGGCGAGGAGCGCGTCCGCGATGTAGCGCTTGGTGGTGAGCTTGAAGCGGTCGACCCGCGCGCGGAACCTGAGGAGTGCGCGGAGTCCCGCCTTCCGCGTCCAGCGGCGCCAGTAGAGCAGCGCGCCGACCACCGCGGCGGCGAGTGCGACGGGCCACCAGGGGAAGGAGCGGAGCGGCATCGCGGCGAATGTCCCGCCCACAGGGCGCCGCGTCAAGCGCCGCAGGGCGCCTCAGGCGCCGTCGATCACCGCGCGGACGCGCCGGGCGAGCTCAGCCGGCGTGAACGGCTTGCCGAGCAGCTGCGCCGGGCGCCCGCTGGGGCAGATGAGCGGGTCGGCGTCCGCCGTGTATCCCGACATGAAGAGCACGGGGATCCGGAGGCCGCGGGTGCGCATCGCCACCGAGAGCGCCCGTCCGCCCATCTCCGGCATCACGACGTCCGAGAGCACCAGCTGCACCGGCCGTCCCGGATCGGCGAGCACGGCGAGCGCCTCCTCGCCATTGGTCGCGGTGTGCACGCGGAAGCCCCGCCCCTCGAGGATCCGCGTGGCGAGCGCGCGGACGGAGGGCTCGTCCTCCACGACGAGGATCGCCTCGTCCGCATCGGCGCTGTCGTCCTCGTGGATCGGGTCGTCGCCGGGATCGGGCCATTCGCGGGCCGGGAGCCTGATGCTGAACGTGGAGCCCTGCCCCGGCGCGCTGCGCACGTCGATCGACCCGCCCAGCGCGGTGACGATCCCGTACACCGTGGCGAGCCCGAGCCCGGTGCCCTTGCCGACCTTCTTCGTGGTGAAGAAGGGTTCGAAGATCCGCGCGCGCGTGGCCTCGTCCATCCCCTCGCCAGTGTCGACGACCTCCAGCACGCTCCACCCGGGCCTCGCGTGCGTCCGCACGAGGATCTCCCCGCCCTTCGGCATCGCATCGCGCGCGTTGAGCACGAGGTTCAGGATCACCTGGGAGAGCTGCCCGGGATCCCCCTCCACGGGCGGGAGGGTCGCGTCGAGGTCCGTCGCGAGGCGGACTCCCTCGCCGATCACGCGCTGGAGCATGCTCCGCGTCTCGGAGACGATCTCGTTGAGCTGGAGGATGCGGCGCTGCGAGACCTGCCGGCGGCTGAAGGTGAGCAGCTGCGCGGTGAGGCCGGCGGCGCGGTCCGCCGCGCGGAGCGCGTCATCGAGTGCCTCGGCGAGCTCGGGGTCCTGCTCCGGGGCCGAGCGCACGAGTTCCAGGTTCCCCTGGATGACGGTGAGGAGGTTGTTGAAGTCGTGCGCCACGCCGCCGGCGAGCTGGCCCACCGCCTCGAGCTTCTGGGACTCCCGCAACTGCTCCTCGCGCTCCCGCAGCGCCGCCTCGGCGTGCACCCGGTCCGCGGCGCGCGCGCGCTCGCTCTCGATCGCGCGTCGCTGCTCGCGCCCCAGGCGCCCCATGAGGAGCATGCCGAGCACGATCAGCAGGAGCCCGGTGGCCGAGACGACGAGGACCCCGGCGCGGTTCACCCAGCGCGCGCCGGCGGCGATCGTCGCCGAGAAGTCCGACTCGAGCCGCGTGAGTCGGCTGTCGACCTCGGCGATCCGCGTGAGCATGGCCCGGCGTTCCTCGAGCGTGCTCGTGCCCGAGCGGATCAGCACCTGGAGCGCCTGCGCCTGCACGTCGAGTTCGTCGCGGGCGTCGTCGGCCTCCCCCCAGATCCGGATGGCGTCGCGGAAGTAGGGTGCCCAGGCGAACCAGCGGAAGATCCAGACGAGCTCGACCGCGTCCGCCGGGTGGTTGCCCCCCTCGATGAAGGCCAGCCGCGCGACCTCGGGGTCGGGCGACGGGCCCTGGAGTTCCTCGCGCGCGCGACGGTCCGCGTCGGGGATGCGCTGGGCCAGCCGGTAGGCCTCGTAGTCCGCCTCGTCGCGCGTGGTCGAGTAGCGGTAGAGCGCCGCCACGCCCTCCTTCTGCGCCTTGGACCAGAGACTCTCCCCGCCGACGTACGCGCGCACCCCGTTCGAGACCCTGGTCCCCGTGAAGACCACGGCGAGGAGCACGATCACGATCGTCGGGGGCAGCAGCAGTCCCGGCGCGAAGGGAAGGCGGACGCGCATCATCTATTAGTGTCGGCACCTCCAGGCCTTCACAGCAACCCGGGACGCATGTGCGCGCCCCGGGACGGTCACGCCTCGCGGCGCAGGGCCTCCCAGTCGCGCGGCGCGTCGGTCACGGGCCCCAGGATCCAGCGGGAGATGAGGATGAGCCCGAGCAGCACGATCACCCCGACCCCCTGCCCTTTCGCCGGGCTCATGCCAAGCTGGCCGATGCAGAGCCAGGCGACGCCGGCCCAGATGAGCGGACCGGTGATGGCCGAGAAGCGACCCACCATCCCGTACAGCCCGTAGAACTCCCCGATCCGGTCCGGCGGGGCGAGGCGCAGCATGTAGGGACGGTCGGCACTCCAGATGCCGCCGAGTCCGACCCCCGCCATCGACGCGACCACGAAGAGCACGCTGACCGGGAGTCCGAGGAGCCCGATCATCCCCGCGCCGAGGAAGGTGGCGACCCAGAGCCAGAGCACGATGTTGAGCGTGCGCTTCGGTCCGATCCGGTCCACGAGCCATCCCCAGACGAACCCACCCACCACCGCGAAGCTGATCGCCGAGAGCATGATCAGCTGGGCCTTCTGCTCGCCGGCCGCCTGGTCGAGCCCCGAGGCCATCGCGACGTTCACCGTGTAGAGCGCCATCACGCTGATCACGGTGTTGATCGCGTCCGTGTAGAACACGCGGCCCACGAGGAAGCGGAGGAGCCCGGGATAGGCCTTGCCGCCGCGCAGCGTGCGCAGCGTCTCCGCGGTGGACTCCTTGATCACGTTCCACCCGAAGACCGGGCGCGGGTTCGGGTTCCCCCGCTCCGGCACGAAGAGGAAGCAGGGGATGGCGAAGAGGAGGAAGGCCACCGCGATGGCGCCGAAGAGGAAGGGCTTGTCCTCGGTGCCGAAGTAGAGTCCCAGGCCGACCGCGATGTACGACCCGAGGTAGCCGATCCCCACGCCGATGCCGGAGATGCGCCCCCGGTTCTCCTCGGTGGTCACCTCGGGGAGCATCGCGTCGTAGAACTGCAGCCCTGCCTGGTACGCCGCGTTCGCGAACACGAAGGCGAGGACGGTCGGCCAGAAGCTCGTGCGCGCGATCGTGAAGGTGAGCCCGACGCAGATCACGGTGGAGACGACGAGGAAGGGCATGCGACGCCGCGCGCGGTCGGTCATCGCGCCGAGCAGCGGGGAGACGATGAAGATGATCCCCATCGAGATGGCGGTGATGACGCCATAGACGGTGTCGGCCCGCTCGGCGCCCACCTCCCCGCGCACCCAGAGCGAGAAGTAGAGCGAGACCACGCCCATCGAGAAGATGGTGTTGGCGAGGTCGTAGAGGATCCAGCTGGCGACGGCGCGCTTGGGGATCGACATCGGGAGAATGTGGGGGGCGGTCACGGGGAGAGCCAGCGTGCGAGCATCGGCAAGCCGGCCAGTGCGCCGAAGCGGAGGAACCGGCCGGCCAGGCAGACCGCCACGAACCGCCCGAAGGGCAGCCGCGTGATCCCCGCCGCGATCGCCGTCAGGTGGAACGGTGGCACGCTGAGCACCGCGGAGGCGCCGAGGAGGCCAAGGCCGAACGCCGGATGGTGCGCGAGGAGCGAGCGCGCACGCGCGATGAACGCCTGGGTGCGCTCGTGCCGGATGCGGTCCGCGTACGCGCCCACCCAGTACCAGAGCACCTTCGCCGCCACGTGGGTGAGCGTGAAGAGGACGAGCATGCCGGCCGCGAGTCCGCGGGGCTGCACCGCCCCGATCGCGACGGCGAGCACCTCGGCGAGTCCGATCGGCACGATGCCCACCAGGAAGCCGAGGAGGGCGGCGGAGCCGAGCGCGAGTGCCGGGGAGGAGAGGTCGAGCGCGGGGAGCACCCCCGAACGTTAGCGCGCCGCGCTAGGGCGAGACGGTCACCGTGCGGATCGCGTCGCCCTGCTGGGTGAAGCCGGGGATGGTCGCGGTGATCGTGGTGTTGCCGTTCGTGAGCGGCCGGAAGTTCGGTCGCTCGGCCACCGCACTGCTCGAGACGCTCTGGCCGACCGCGATCGACACGGTCTGCGTGGCGGCCGCGGCCCCGTTCACCACCAGGGTGCCGACCGCGGGAGCGCTCGAGGTCAGCGTCACGGTGAGCGCCGTGGGGGCGCCGAAGCGGACGCGCTGCTGCAGCACACCGCTTCCGTTCGGGACACCGACCTGCGCCTGGAAGGCGACGTCACCCTGCGCGACGGTGCGCGTCGGCGACGGGCCGTCGAGCGCCACCGCCGGCTGCACCACGGTGAAGGTGAAGGTCGTGTCGCGGTAGCCGCTGATGCTGGCGGTGACACCTGCGCTCCCCGTCGTGCCCTCGACGCCCATCACGGAGTATGTGAAGACCGAACTGCCGGTGGTGAGATTGAACGTGACCTGCGCGGCACCCGCACTGGTCGCGTCCGGTGCGAGCAGGAGGCGGCCGGGGTCGCTCGAGGTGAGCGTGACGGTGCGACCGCCGGCCGGCACCGCCGTCTGCAGGAACTGCGTCGCCGTCTGCGCGAGCCCCGCTCCCTGGTTGAAGCTGCTCACGGAGAGCGACTGCGTGGGCACCGTCACCGTGATCGTCGGCGGATTCCCGGGAGCGTCAGCGGCGATGAGCCCCGTGCCCGAGGGCGCGAAGGTCGTGGTACCGGCCGCGAGGGGGCGCACGCCCACGGTGGCGCGGGACTGGCCCGGCGTGATCGTCGCGGTGATCCCCTGCGCGGCGGTGCCGGCGACGACCGGGAGCGCGACGCTGGGATCGCTCGCGGTCATCGTGATCGTCCGGGCGACGCCGCCGAAACGGATCACCTGCTCCGGCGAGACGGTACGGTTCCCCGCGAGGCCCGAGATCACGCCGATGTACGCCGCGCCGCCGCCGTCCGCGGAGAGCGTGGTGGTGGACGTCGTGCCGGACCACTGGACACCGATCGGCACCACCGCGATCGTGGCCGACCCGTCGGTATAGCCCGGCGTCTGCGCAAGGACGGTCGGGTTCCCCGTCACGTCCTCCATCCCCATCGCCCAGAAGGAGGCGGCGGAGGTACCCTGCGGGACGGCGATCGAGATCTGTGCCGCGCCCGCCGTGGTCGCGTTGGGGGCGAGGAGGAGGCGGCTCGCGTCGGACGAGGTGAGCGTGATGGTCGTGCCGCCGCTCGGCGCCGCGACCTGCAGGAAGACCGTGCCCTGCACGACCAGGCCTGCACCGACGCGGTCGGTGAGCGACAGGGTGGTGTTCGGCGACGACACCGTCAGGACCGCCGGGTAATTCGTCCGGACGGGCGTCGCCGCACTCGGTGAGGTTGCGGTGATCGTGGTGGTCCCCGCCACCAGCGGGCGAATACCGTAGTTGGCACGCGACTGGCCCGGGTCGATCGTCACCGTGCGTGGCGAGGCCGCCGTGCCCGCCACCACCGGCACCGCCACCGTCGGCGTCGTGCTCGTCAGCGTGACCGTCA